>JAAFJY010000029.1 GCA_013299105.1 Chitinophagales bacterium
TATTAAAAAATAGGTGTCGCTTGAAAAACATGGAATTGAAAGATAGAATATTAGGTGTGTGCGCGGGGCTTTGGAATTATAATTTTATCTAACCAATTGATAATCAATGGCGGGTAAGTCTAATGGTGTTCTTTTCTACAAAAATAAGTAAAATCAGCACTCAATCAAAATATTTTTTCATTGCCTCATGCATCGACCCCACCCACGAAAGAGCCACTTCCCAGCGGCTCTTTCGCAGTCGGATCGTCAGATTCCTCACCTCCTAACCATCCCCAAAATCCGCAACACCTGCCCATTCCGAGCATCATAATACCCCTGGCGCTTATTCAAGAAATAAAGCCCCGTCTCAGTATCCAGTTCCACGTCGTTGAGGAAAATGGACTGGGTGGCTCCCAGGCTGCTTTCGCGCACGAACAACTCGCCCATCGGCAAATAAGTGTTGTGCTGGCGAATTTCGCCATTCAAGTCCGTGAGGTAATAAACCAGGCCCCTGGCGTCGCGGTGTACATAAAACAGGTCGTTTTCCAGGAAAACTTCCACCCCGGTGCTGTCGAAGCCAAAACCAGCGGGCACATTGTCGTTGGTGATGTTGGGACCGTACTTGATCGGCGCGCCTGGCACGCTGCCCACAGGAGCGATCAGAGGGTTGCGCGGCCAATTGATCGGCGGGCGGTTGTAGGCATTCAAAGTATCAGTTGGTAAGCCATTGCCCGTGAATTCGGGTTGGGCGTAGTAGCCTGGCAAGGTAGGTGGCCCAGGTGGGATGCCCAATTGCTGGTAGTACTTCAAAGTGATCGAGTCTTCGAGGTTTTGGTAGCGTTGGGCATAATTCCTGGCCCCGGCGCTGATGCCCTGCCCAAACCAGTACTTGTTGTTGAATTTGCCCGTGCCGACTTTGCTCAACACCCGCTCTTCACCCAAGTAATAATGTTTCACAAAACTGTTTTCTTCGGCAGTCAAATAGGGGCTCACGTAGGCCAAATAGCCCCTGCGGTGGTTGATTACCCCGGCTGGCGCACCATTGATGAAGGTTCCTTGCACCCCGCCGCTGCTTTTGAGCACCCGTTTGCCCTGCGCATCGTAGGTGAAGCGACTTTGGTAGCCATTGTCCGAAATGGCCTGCACGCGGTTTTCTTCGTCCCACAACACCTGGCGACTGTTATAGACAAAAGGCAAAACGCTGCGGCGGTCGAT
This sequence comes from Chitinophagales bacterium, assembly GCA_013299105.1. GTDB lineage: Bacteria > Bacteroidota > Bacteroidia > Chitinophagales > Saprospiraceae > Haliscomenobacter. The sequence continues at coordinate 1,195 of JAAFJY010000029.1, forward strand.
CAGGTTGCCATTGGCGTCGTAGCTTTGGGCAAAATTGCCGATGCTATCCGGGCTGTAAGGCTGGGTTTTGTCGTAATGATAAGCGTGGGCGTAAGTATTGGCGAAGAGTTTTTCCAGGTTGCGGCGATGGGTCTGGATTTTTTCGCTGATGCGGTCCAACTTGTCATAAGTGAGTTGCAACTGGTAGTCCTCCACCCGGTTGGTCGAGCGCCAGGAACCTTCGCCACTGAGCAAGAGGCCAAGCGAGTCGTAGGTAAATTTCTGTACATGCGGCCCACCCAACTTGAAGTTTTGCTCGGCCACCTGGTTTTCCCAAGTCAAGAGGTCGCCCGCTGGGTTGTAGCTGAAGCGTTGTTTTTGGAAAACCCGCCCCCGCTCGTCCGCAGCATCGATTTCGGTGATGAATCCCTGGGTGGGCGTGAAAGTCGCCCGCGTCACGCTGCCATTGCCCCGGCGCAGGTAGCTGCGTTGGCCGAACTTGTCGTACCCCGCCTGGGCCACGTAAGGGTAGTTCTTGCCGCCTTTTTTGCCCGTCAAACCATTTGGCAAGGTGCCTCGGTTGTAGGCATAAGTCACCAATTCGCCGTCGGGATACCACTGGCGCTGGATGCGGTTCCAGGTATCGTACTCGTATTGGCTGATGAAGGTGCGTACATTGGCCTGGCTCACGAGCACACTGCGGATGTTTTTGACCACTTCGCCTTGGGTGCCAAAGAAAAACTCCTGCCCGCCCGATGCGTCTTCTTGCAACCAGAGACGGCCTGCGCGGTTGTACTTTTCACCCGATTTGCCATAAGTGAAATTCACCCGGTTTTGGAAGTTTTTCGGATAGTCGATTTGGATCAGGCGCTCATATTCGTAGCGGTAGCCAATCGAGCCGCCCTTGGTGGCCAATTGGCGAATGTTGGCCGTGATTTTGCTTTGGGGATTGCCCACCAGGTCGTAAGTCCAGGTGCTTAGGCCATTTTGGGCGCTGTTGTGGCTTTGCAAGCGACCCAGTAAATCGTAGGAGAGGCTGTCCAAATTGCCCTCGTGGTCGCGTTGGCTGATCAGTTGGCCCATGCCGTTGTAGCGCAAGGTGGTCCAGGTGCCGCCGTCAGCGCCGCGTACATGCTTGGCCCGCAAACGGCCCAGGTGGTCAAAATATTCGTCCACCCTGCGGCCCAGAATGCCGGTTTTTTGTACCCGTAAACCGACGTACCCCGTATTGTCGGCGGCGATGTCGTACACCCAGAGGCGCTTGCTGCCGTCGGGTTGGGTTTGTTCCAATGGGCGGTCGCGCAGGTCGTATTTGGTCTCGATGGGTTGGATCGGATCAGCGGTCAGGTTGAAGGCAAACTTGCGGTCCAAGCCCTCCACAATCGGGAAATGCTCTTTTTCTACCCGCCCAAAAGCGTCGAAAAACTGCCGCCCCGACACCAACAATTGCAACACATCCTGGGTGCCGTTGAAGATTGCCGTGGTGTTTTTGCGCTGCACAATGCGTTGCAAACCGTCGCTGATGCTGATTTTTTCCCAGTCGGCCCGGTGCTCTGGGTCCCAATGTTTGACCAGGGCATAAGGCGGCACCGCTTCTGGATGGTATTCAAAAGCCAAGGTGTAAGGCTGTTGGGCCAGGCTTTCCTTGGGGCCAGTGATCACAGTCACGCGACCTCTTCGGTCGATCTGGTAGCTCACTTTTTGGCCGTTGAGGTCGGTTTGCTCGCGCAGTTTTCCCCAGGGCAAAAACCAGGCCTGTTGTGATTTGTAGCCATACGCATCGCTGATTTCGATGGCGTAAGTGTTCAGCGTGTCTTCGTATTTATAGGCGTAAAACAGGCGCTGTCCCTTGTCATTGACCGGGCGGGTGATGCGGGTCACGTTGCCGTACTTGTCGTAAGCCAGGTCGTATTCGGCTGCCCGATCGGCGGTCAAAAAATGGCGTACTTGCACCACATTGCCCTTGGCGTCGATGCTGCTTTGGCGGCGGCGCAAGAGGCCCAAGCCATTGCTCAATTCCATCGAGGAAGGCGTGGACTTGAGGTACAAAGCCTCGTTGTCGTGGTAGCGGTATTCGACTTTGAGCAGGTTGGTCGCCGTGCTGTCGCCTTGATCGGTCAGGGTAGTGACGTTGCCAAAACGGTCGTAAACGTAGGTGATTTTGCTGCGCAAAGCGGGCGTAGGCTTGCCTTCAAAAATCACCTTGGTCGTTTCGGTCAAAGCAGCGTGGGCGCGCCCCCCGTCATTGGTGCCAAAATCATTGGGCAGGGCGGCTCCTGAATCAGGGTTGCGCAGCTCGTACTTGTGCTGGTTTTCCCAAATTTTGTTGCCTTGTCCGTCTTGCAAAACTTCGCTGGCCAGCAGGTTTTTTTCATAAAAATTCTGGTTGCGGTAGCTGCGTACGGTATTGCGGTAAATGCTGTTGTCGCGGTTCAATTCGCGCTGTTCGACCTTGCTGAAGCCCAGGAAAGCCCTTTCGTGGCGGTTGTAAATGGGGTTTTCGTAGGCAAAAGCCATTTTCATGGTATCAACGCCGTCGCCGCTCAGGCCATCGCTGATTTGCAGGCTGCTCAAAACCCAACGGATTTCGGGCAGGTTGACTGAGTTGCCCAAGGGGCTGTATTCCAGGGCATAACTCGCCCCCAGCGGCGCGTTGATTTTGCGCAAGAAATTGGTCCTTCCAATCGCAGAACGCTGCACTTGGATTTCGCCGTCGGCACTGGATTGCAAAATATCGGGAAAGCCATCGCCATCCAGGTCGCGCACTTGGGTTGTGGGGCGACTCAGGGCAGTTCCGCCCGATACCAGCGGTGTGAAGCAGACTTTTTGTGGGTCCGTCGGGGCAGGCAAAATAATGCAAGTAGTGAAAGCTTCTTGGCTGGCTTCGCTGGTGGTGCTGGCTTCTTCGAGGCGTTTCCCTTCCACCCACACCAATTCGCGGGCAAAACTATTGCCCGTATTCAAGCGCACCCTCATGCGCAGGCTGTCAGACAAAACCAGGTCCATCAAACCATCGCCATTGAGGTCTTGCAAGGTGGTATCCACCGCGCTTTCGTTGCGCGATAAGCTGCTGCCGAATGCGATGCTGCGGTTGTACGCGTTGAAACCCAAAGCAGGGCCAGCACTCACATCGCGGCTGCGACCCGAACGCAAACTGCCGCGATCGAGCCAGTTTTCAGCGGGCAAAAAGCGGTAGCCGAGGTTCAGGGCTACTTTGCCATCGGTGAAAACCTTGTCGGGCAATTCATCGCCGTTCACGTCCATCCAGGTGTGTGAGGCGCGGTCTTTGTCGCGGGCAAAAATGTTGTTGCCATTCAAGGCTGCCAAACCTGCTGGCTGGCCGAAGCCTGCCTGCAAGCCCAATTGTGCCCCTGGAGCACCATTTTGTTGCGGGAAATTGAACCAACCCAGGCCCGCGAAAGCCGAATTGGCCGGGCGGCTGGTAGCCAGGTTGCCGCCAGTAACCGCACCTACAAAGGCCACCGATTCGCTGATTGAACGGTGCAAGCCCAGGGTTAAAGGCGTCAAAGTGCTCTCCAAGCCACCCCTGGCATTGGTGTATTGCAAAGCGTTTTGCCCCAAGGCATCGGGATAGCGGTCGCCGTTGAGGTCGAACATGTCGCTCAGGTTTTCCGATTCGTTACGGGTGTAAGCCCCGTCGGCACGGATCGCGTCCACGTTACCCGCCTCCGAAGTCAGGATGCTGCGGATGCTTTTGTTCAAAGCCCGCACGCCCGTTCCGCTGGGGATGATGGAAGTCACATTGAGGTTGTCCTTGCCCATGCGCGAACTGCTGATGGTGTCCACCTCAAAATAGGTGAATTCATCCGCACCCCGCCAGGCCCCGCTTTTAGGGTCGGCATAAAAAGGGATGAAGTTGGAGCGCGTGGGGTCGTACAAGGTGCCCAATTCCTGGGGTTTGCGCAGATTGGGAAAACGCTGCACGGGCGGCGCAAAGCTCAAATCCGCCAAACTAAAAGGTACCCTGGCCCTGGCGCGATTGCCATTGAAGGCAAACTGGCCCCAACTGCGGTACTGGGGGCCATATACCACCGTGCGTGGCACCGTAAACACCCCAGCTTGGATAGCAGTCGTGTCACCGCCGCCGATGACTTCGATTACGGTATTGCTCAAGCCAATGGCCCGGTTGCGGTTGGGAATGTGAAATTCCACATAAATCGAATCGCCCGCCGACAAGGCCAGGCGCAGAATGGGCAGTTGGGTGGGTAAAACATTGTTGATCACCTGGATGTCGGTGCGGGTGTACAGGCGATTGCGTCCTTTGATCGAATAGGTGATCCGGTCTTGTTGAGAATCCGACAAACCCGATATGAAAAACAGCGGCTCAAAGGTGTAAGTTCCATCCTGCGGCACCACCCATGCGCCACCCCGGTCGATCGGGTCATTGTACATGGTGTAATCGACTGCCGGGTAAAATTCCAAGGGGATGAAATTGGCCGCGCCCGCCGGGCGAATGTAGCTCAATTTAGGCTTAAAGGAAAGGGCTTTCCAATCAACATTGGTCGATGAAATGACTTGAAAAACGATTTCATCGCGATCCTGCACGTCAAAAGTGAGGTCCAAAGGCAAAATCCTGGCTGAATCCCAGGTAAACCTGCGAGCAAATAACACTGTCGTTTGAATGCCCCGGTTGCGGCGAATTTCCAGGCGCAAGCTATCGGTGGTGATGGGTTTTTGGAACACCCCTTCGATGCGGATTTGGCCCGTGCGGGGCATGGTCAAGGACTGGGGTGCCGCCAAAAGGAAATCGCTGGAGGAACGGAAAAGCCCCAGACGCTTGTTGTTGGCGTCGCGTTCGTTGGGGCCTACAAAGGAGACGAACTCGATTTCGGGGTCCCATTTCACTTGGTCGGCGAGGCCATTTTCACGGCTTTGCACCCGGAAAAAGATTTGATCACCCTTGTTCACCCGAATGTTACTGACGCTGTTGGGCGTTTTGACCCCAAAATCGCCAGCACGAATGGAGTCCGCCCATCGCAGTTCGCCCCTTACCTGGATCGATACTTGTACCCCATCCACTTGGCGATCGGCGCGGGCCTGGGGGCTGTTGTTGGCTAGCAACTGCACCGGAGCGGTGATCGTCACTACCCCCACATACGGGGCCTCCCATACCCGCACCACATCGTGGAGAGGAAACTCATCAATCAGTACTTCTTTTTCTCTGGGGTCAATGGGGGCCAAACGCAAATCAGGAGCCGCACCGTTGGCAATGGGGCTGAAACTCTCCTGGCTGTTGCGGCTGAAACTGGGATTGCCCTGGGCGTCGAGTTTATTGAAAAACACCCGCCCTTTGATCGCCAAGTCGGGCAAGCCATCGCCATTGAAATCGGCGAAATAGGCATCGGTGTTCAATTTGAGTTTGCTGCGTTGGCTGGCAATGTAATAAGGTAGGGCATTGCCTTCCTGCCCCCGGCGGGTGCCTTCGATGGTACTAGCGCCAAAAATCAGCGAATCACCGCTGATCGGTCTTTTGGGGCCAAAAGCCTGGCCGATACCCGCTGTCTTTACTTGGTTGGCGTGGTAAAACAAGCGCCCGTTTTGGGCAATCACCCGGTCGGCCAAGCCGTCGCCATTGATGTCGATCAGGGCACTCAGGCCCTCGGTGCTGGCATTGAAGTAGGCAAAAGTACCTCCTGCGCTGCTGGTTTTAGAACCCAAACTGGCGTCGAACAAACCAGCAGTGATGGCTGCACCGACCTCATTGTGTTGGGCTGCGGTGCCACCCAGGGCCGATACTTGTCCGCCAAAACCCGGTACATTGTTGCGGATGGGGTTGCGCAGGGTGTCGCTGGGTGCAGTCCAGCGCTCGGCTGCGCGAAAGGCGTTGTACTGGCCATTGCGGCGCACGTCATCGAAGTATTCAAAGCCGTGGCGGTAAGATTCCTGTCCACCAGCATCTTTTTCTACCAAATTGCTCAGCAAGGTTTTGAAAAAAGCGCCCTCCACGTAGTTCATCTCATAAGTACGGATCAATTGATCGCGGAAGCGAATTTCCACCCGGCGCAGCAAGTCGGCACTCACTTGCTTGAAACCCAAACGCCCGCTGATGTTCACATCGGCCCTTTGGCGCTCGTTGAGCTGGCGGTCGCGTACAAAAACGACGCTGAACAGACCATCCTCGTTGCCATTGCCCGTGTAGAGGATGCGGTTAGGGTAAATTTGGCGGCCCAAAGTGGTACTGCTGGCGTTACCCCGGTCTTCGACCACTACATATTGGTAGCGCACCTGGTTGTCGTTGAGGTCGCGCTCTTCGACCAGGGCCCAGTGGGCGATGTTGCCCGCCTCGTCTTTCAACACCGCTTCGTTGATCAGGCCGGAACCTGGTCTGCCACCGTAAAAACGGCGCAGGCCCGTTTTGTCGGTCACTTCCCACCAGTAGTTGCGCGGGCTGTCGCCATGACGGATAATTTTTTCAAAATTGCGCTCTACCCTGGGGTAAAATCGCTTTTCAGCGCTGCGGGCCACCAATTCACCCCGGTGCCCAGTGGGGAAAAGTTGTTCGCCATAGAGCAAGTAAGTCTCGGTTTCCTGGCTGGCACTGTAGCGGGGGACGCCCCAGCGCGTATCCAAGGTAATACTAGGTAAACTGAGGTTCCAGCCCAGGCCAAGCCAGCCGTTTTCCGCTTCCGAATGGTAACTTACGAGGAGCTTTGGCTGCATGTTCGAGCGCCCGGGGGGGAGACTCAAGGGAAAATGCAAGTTAGCGGCTCCATCCGCACTGGCTTGGGGTTTGAGCAGTGGAATACCTTCTGCCGGATGGGCTTCACGCCCAAACTGGAAGAAATCCGGCGTCAGTAGAAAAGTCTTTTCGGTTTTGGGAATAAAAACATCGTCGCGCAAGTAGGGGATCGTGTCTTGCGCCTGCTTGGGGGCCTGTGGTTCGGACCAAAACAGCTTTTTTAAGGGAAAAATCGCCCCCCAAAGCAGCCATTGCGAGCCTATGATGAAAGTAATTAGAAGGTATCTGGACTTCATGGATGTGCGGTTTTGGGACTATTGAACGATTACTTTCAAGCTCTTTTGGGTCGAACCAGAACGGAGCTGTAAAGTGTAAGTTCCTGCCTCGGTCACTTGTTGGCTGAGGCGTTGATGGGCCGATTGCCCCAAATCTTGTTGCTTTAAGAGGCGGCCATTGGCGTCGAAAATCCGGAGTTCAAGTTCTTGGGCCTGTTTCATTTTCACCTCCAATTGGAATGCTCCCGCAGGTGCCGGGTTGGGAAAAACCACTGCCTGGAGGAAAGGATCGGGCAAAACGTCCAATACTTGAATACTTTGTCGATTGAGGCAGCTGCCCATGCGCCAACTCAATTGGTAAGTGCCGACCTCCGTCACTTTCAGGTCGGGGGCATTGCTGGTATTGCCATCCGGGGTGGTCCATTGCCATTCTACCCCGGAAAATTTAGCAGGGCTCAAAGTCAGGCTTTCGCCAGCTCGTAGGGCCACTTGTGCAGGCAATTTCAAGTCAGGCATGCCTTGGCTGCCTACAAAAAATGAGTCTTGAAAAACCTGCCCCCTGGCATCCTTGATCTTTACCGTGTAGGCATCGGGCTCCAGGTTGAGCAAGTCAATGCTTTGCTGGTTGCGGGCCGTGAACTGCTCCACCCGGCGGGTATTTTCGCCGCGTACTTCGATGGCATAAGGGGCCAGGCCACCCCAAGCTCCAATCTCCATTTTGCCCTTGCTGCCCTTTTGGCAATCCGGTTGATCTACTTGAGCGATGCCCAGCAGATCGGGTCCAGCAGCCAGGGAAAACTGATCGCGACGCGAGCCGTCCGCATCCCAATTCAAATTTTGGAACAAGGCCATGCCTTCAGGACTCAGTTCATTTACAGCTTGATAGATGGTGTTTTTTGGGGCAAATTTTCCACTGCCACTTTGGTCTATGGCGAGCCACCAAGTGTGTTTGGGTGGCAGTGGTGGCAATTGCACGGTGTTGATTTTCAGGCTGAAAGCGCCTTCGATATTTCCCACCGTTTTGATCAACCAACGCGTTTTGAGTTGCAGGGGCTGGCCCATTTGTTTGCTAGCAAATTGAGCAGCCTGTCCATCATCGGCCCAGAGCAAAAAGCTGCGCTCGGCCAATTGGGCAGGATTGAGGGTGTTTTCTGGGGCGAAATTGCCTTTGGCGATTTGTAAAAACCCAGGCTTCAGGCTGCTTTCGGCTTGTTTTTGGTACAAACCACTGCGTTCATCGCGACCAATGCCCGCCAGGTGATGGGTAAAGGTGGGGTGTTCAAAACCATTCCAGATCGTATCCCCACGCGAATCAGCGTAAACTGGCAGCCCTTGGCTTTGCAGGTTCAGGCCATATTTCAAAGACAGGTATGACTCCACGCGCAAGCGTTCCTGAGCGTCCAAAACCCGGTCGTAAACCAACATTTCGGGCAGCAAACCATTGAAAGCAGCTATTGGCAAATGCGGAGCACTGGGTTTTGCCCCCACCCGCAAAAGCTGGACCACTTGCCGTTCCGTGTCTTCCTTGTATTGCAGGTAGGCATGAAGGGTCGGCAGGTCTTTTTGGTGCGCTATAAAATTGAGGTAACGGTAATCGGCCAGATCAGCCAAGCGGTGGGTACTCAACACCAGGCTGGCTTGCTTTTTGGCGTCTTCCAAGCTCCAGATGATGCGCTCTTGCAAGGTGTCTGCGGCCTTGACTACGGTGAACACGCTGGTTTTGGCCAAGTTTAATTGGGGCAAGGGCACTTGCAGCCCATTCGCTCCCCCTGGCAAAGCTGCAACCGGGTGAAAATTGAGCATGGGAAGCTTCTCCCGGCCTGGCGCGATCGCCTGCCCTTGGTACCACCACTTGTAGCCCGCTACACCACCCGGTGCCACTTCTTGCGCAAAACTGCACAGGCTCGCTGCCAAAAGAATCCCGATCAGGAATATTTTATGCATGGATTTTGCTTTCGATTTTTGGGAAAAAGCTTTTTGTGATTAGCCACAAATAAACATACCAATTGGCAACTGCGTTGCCCATACCTGCCCCGCTTCGCGATGCTTATTTGGAACACGGATGACACAGATGACACGGATTTTCACGGATTTCCAACATGATTTTGACCATAACGTTGACAAGCGTTTCGCTTTGTATTCGTGAAAAATGGTAAATAATTTTGACACTTCACTTGGCTGAAATGTTGAAGTTAAAAAGAGAAGGGCTCACGTAAGGTTCTAAGACTTGCTTTCTCCTCAACCTTTCAACTCCTCAACTCTCTCACTGGCTGAAGGGCAAAGCATACCCAATGGTCAGCAAAAAAGAGCGGCTTTTGTTGGGTGTTTCGATGAAGCCGAACCCATTGGCCTGGGTGCGCAATACGTCGCCCAAGCCTAAGTTGAAACGCGCTTCAATGACCAAGGGAAAATCTTCGCCAAACTCGTAACCAATGCCCAAGGGCAGGGTGAAATCGTTGTTGCCGCGCAGTACTTCACGCAAACCTTGCTGGATTTGCAGGTCGGGGCCCAATTCAGGTTGATTGGACGAGTACTTGACCTTGTTGTTGGCGATGTTGAACCCCATTTGTGCACCAAACATCAAGTGCAAGCCTGCAACGGGATAGATTTTGAATAGCATAGCCGTATTGAAGTACTGGTAGTCAAAATCGGCATTGTACTCCAGCCCCAAGGAGTCTTTGTAGCTGTAGCCCCCTCCTTGCATGGAGTAAGTAAATTCGGGTTGGATGGCGATAAAGGAATTGGCCAAACGGCGATGTACAAAAATACCGCCTACGTATCCCAATCGGTACTTGTCTTCGGTTTCGTAACCCCGGTACACACCTGGGCGGATAATGGTAGTTGTCAAATCGGCAATACGGGAATAAGCAGCCCCACTTTTGAAGCCCAGGTGCCAGGTTTCTTCGGGTAACTGTGCTTGAACAGAACATACAATCAAACCCAAAAGCAGGGTAAGTACATACTTCATGTGCAGATAGTTTTTGGTATTACGAATAAGTTGAAAAGTTGAAGGGTTGAAATGTTGACGAGAAGTGCTGCGATCAAGCATTTGGACTTGAATTGCTTTCACAACGCGTTTTCATACAACATTCAATGCCTTTTTCCACAGCTTTTCATCTCGAAAAATGTGAACAAAATCAGAACTACATTTCGGGGGGCGAAACGAAGTCGAAAGTTTGAAAACAAACAAAACGGGCAATGGAGATACGCTGACACAGGGCTGGTCAGTAAGGCACAATTGGGCCTTCAATCCGGTAAAAAATTGCAGGATGGAAATATATGGTAATTTCTTAAAATCGCCAAGAGTAGGGCCTATAAAAGTGAATAAAAATTGAACTTGGCCCATTTTGGGCTAAAAAACAGGGCTGGTCGTGGGTTTTTCTTCAACATTTCAACCCTCAACCTTTCAACTCACGCAAAGCACAAGGGGCCGCCAGTTTTGGCAGCCCCTTCTAAAGTTCGGGATTATATCACGGGTCTGGAAATAGGCTTTATGAACAGAAGGTTTTTGAGACAGAACAGAGTGGTTTTTGGCTGATTGAGGCTTCTTTTTTAGTTCGTAGCCCAGCTACGGGCTAAAAAAGAAACGATAAGCAGGCGAAAAAGGCCCTGTTATGGCCATTTAACTTTTTGTTGATAAAGCCTAATATAAAAGAAAAAAAAGGGGGAACTGGATCGTGTGTCGTCAACAAAAAAATGAAAACTTATCAACTGGACCGAAGTCCTCAATCCTGAGGAGTTGAAATCGAATTCACTTCTTTTCAACCCTTCAACTTTTCAATTTTTCAACTCAAAAAAGCAGCACTTGCCGTTGCGCTGGCCCTTCAGGTGTAATGATGCGCAACAGGCAAGCACCGCGAGGCAAATCGGATACGGGAATCGCCTCATTCGGTTGCGCCACCATTTTGAGGCGCTTCCCCGAATAGTCGTAGAATTCGAGTCGCTCTATTTTCGTACCTGGCAAGTCAACTTGGAGAAAATCTATTGCTGGGTTTGGAAAAAGGTGCAGTTTTTTAGCCCATACTGGCTCTTCAGTGGGCGTAGTACTGCTGATGCCCAAGTAGCTGGCTTCGGTTTTGACCGGGATTGCCCTACCTTGTTCGTCGATCAGGCGCACGTTTTCGAGGCTGACGACGGCCACTTGGCCACCTTGGAGACCCTGCACAGATAAGGTCCCAATTTCTCCAAACCCCGTTTTGCCAGTCTGGTTGATCCGGCTGATCGCTACATAGAGTACTCCTGCAACAGGGTCGTTGCGCTGGTATTGGATCAAATCAAACACTGGGTGGCCTAGCCATGAGTTGCGCAAGGTGAATTGGATTTTGTCGGCAGAAATTTGTTTGGGGTTGTATCGAATAGTAAAAGCCAGGCCATATGCACTTTGGGCCGGGTCGTTGTTTTTACCTAAAACCAGTGGTAAAGTGCTCAATTGTCCGCTGCTGATGCTGCGGTTGTTCATGCCCAGGTAGATGCCGCTGACAGGGGTCGGTTCTGGGCTTTGGGCCAGGCTGGTGCTGCTTTTTTTGCCAAAATTTTGAGCCATCACCTGCACGTCATTGGCTTCGATCATACCGCTGCCATCCATGTCTACGTATTTCAGGTCTTGGTTGGTGCCTACCAGTTTTTGTTTCCAATCGTACATCGTTACTTCTTGCCAGTTGAAGGCGTCGCTGTAGCGGCGTGGGCCTACTTTGCCATAGGCCAGACCGAGTGGCAAAAGGTCGAGGTGATTCACGATGCCGTTGCGGTCGGCGTCTCCTGGCCACATTGTTGAGCGGGGGCCGATGTAGAGGTTGGCTGCGCTGGTTTGTACCTCCAGTTGTTTGCGGTTGTTGCCTTCTACTTCCAGGGTCGTTGGATAGTCGCTGAACTGCACCTGGGTAAGTTGGGCGGTGTCGGTAGTTACAAAGCAGACCTGAAAAATGGCGGTTTGGGCCTGGGTTTGGTAGCCTTTAGGTTCTTGTCCTTGGTAATTCCAGGAGAAAGAAATGCGGCCTTCCCGAAAAAAGCGAGTGCCAAAATTGGCCAAGCTCAAGCCAGGCAATGCCAGGGGTTCGATCTGGTCCATGCGCATTTTTTTGGCATTCCAGTTGATCGAAAACTGCATGCTTACAATACCCTCGGTACTTGGGCTGAGCACTACGCGTTGACAATACTTGGCTCCTGGATTCAACATGGTATCCGGCAAAGTCAAGCGGATGATATTGACGCTTTGCAATGGGGCTTTGCTGATTGAACCATGCAGCTCTACTGCTTCTTCTAATGCCGTTATGGCCACCATTTTTTCAGGAAAATGTACGAATTTTAAAGCGCTTGCGCTGTTGCTGTTTCCCAGGCTTCGCACTTTGAGTCTCAATATGGACGAATTGGATAATGATTGCTCATTGTCTTGAATACGAATTTTATAGAGGATATTGTCTGCATTCAATACATTGCGATTCACCTGAAGGAACAGGCTACGATCCCAGGTTTTGATGGAATCGATGGCAATGCTCGATGCTGCACAAAGGGTGAAGGAGATGGTTTTGAACCGCTCCAGGTTTTTGGCATGCAGGTCAATCCATTTGCTTTCCCCTTCCATCAGGCTGAGTGATTCCATCCAAATACTGGGTTGCGAAACCACTGGATTCGTCACTTGCGCAAATGCACTATGGGTGAATAGAAAAACCACGCCAACAGCGAGGTATTGATAGTAACGCATGGTATGTTGTTTTACCGCTGTTTTGCGCGCGGATTTGGGAATAAAAACATGCAAAAGGAGGGAGTGGATACCATGCAAAATTCAGCTCCGGCCAAAACATGCCAATGGCGATGTAGGCGAAAGTAGGAGATGTTGTTTTGCTGATAAGTATTGCAGGTTCACGGACGCGTAGGCAAGAAGTGACGGAGCACTACACGTTGGTGAAGTAACGAATGAGAAGTGTAACCTTGGAAAATGGGAGACTGTGCCGGAGCAGCACTGAGGCAAATATACAACTGCTTCTTATTTCTCCAAATTAAATAGGTGTAAATTTTATTTCAACAGAGTAAAATGATTTTTTGATGATGGAATCAATATTGGCTTTTTAAGCGCATCCTCAGTAGAGGGTATGGCTTGCCTTGGTCATCGTGAGTAGTCCTTTCAAATGCCTCAAATCCCAATTTTTGGTAAAAAAGAACTGCATGCTGGTTTTGCTCATTGACATCTACTAGATGAGCATCGAGTTCTTGGATGGCATAGTTCATCAGCATTTTGCCTTAGCCTTTTCCAATCTGCTCGGGGTCCAGGAATAGCATTTAGACTTTTCTTTCTGCTATGCCCATGAAGCCCGAAACCCTTGCTTCGTGCACCAGGCAAAATACCGGAAAAGCATTGAAGTCGATGGACTGTACCCGCTTTGGAGTATATTTTATTGACAATTAGAAAATTGTGAAGAAAAGGTAAAAAATTAGACCGCAAAAAACACAAATTCTGGATGCTTAAATGAGCAAGTTGTGTTCAAAAGGAGACTGCGCCGAGCTGAAAATAGAGCGGTGCGCTGGTAAAAGTCTCCAGACTTGTACCACTATTTACACGTCGCTGACGTTTGACAAATTTTTATTAAAAATTTGACTACCAACACATTGCATAGAAGTCGCCAAGTCTCCTTCATGCGTCAGAGACGCAAATATAGCCGTACAAGTCCGGAGACTTGTACGAGCGGCGCTCTTTCTATTTTGAGACGAAAATCAAAAATCCCAGGTTTAATAAACACAAAATCAACGGATTACACTCAAATCGGGAATTGCTGTTCCAGCATGACGTTGTTTATTTTTGACATGTTACTCATTTTCAAACAATAAACTTCTGGTCCCGCGCCGTCTTGATCGCATCAGCTTTAGAATGCACGTCCAACTTGAGGTAAATGTTCTTGATGTGTGATTTTACGGTTTCCAAGTCGATGTACATTTCATCGGCGATGCGCTTGCGGCTTTTGCCAAGGGAAATTTGTTCCAGGATTTCGGTTTCACGCTTGGTCAGGGGTGAGTTTTGATTGCGGTGAAAAGAACGAATGACTAGCCGGGCCACATTGGCGCTCATGGCTCCTCCACCATCCATTACCTCTTGAATGGCATCGACCATGCGCTGGGGACTGGCATCTTTGGTGAGGTATCCAGCAGCACCATTGGTCAGGGCGTCAAAAATCATGTTCTCGTTTTCATAAACGGTCAACATGATTACAGGTGTTTGGGGTAGGGCTTTTTTGATTTTCAACAAGGCCTCAATGCCATTGATGCCTGGCAGTTCTACATCCAAGAGAATAATGTCAGGGCTGTCTTGTGGCAATTTCTTAGCGGCTTCTTCATAGGAGGCATAAGTACTCACCACTACATAGCCCTCCATGCTCCCAATCAGGTAGGCATAACTTTCACGAATCGTTTGATCGTCTTCAATCAGGGTGACTCTGGTAGCGTACTTCATGGTGTGTTTTTTTCAGTTGAAAATTGAAAAAGAAAAGGCTTATCGGTTTTATGGGGGCGCGGTTGCGGACCTTTATTGGTTTTCCATTCCAAAATAACCCCAGTGCCTTGCAAGAGGTGGCTGATGAACTGGATATCAGCTTGTATGCGTTCGGCCCGGCGTTGCATGTTGTCCATGCCATGCCCTTTTTTGCGCTCAAAAGGTGAAAATCCTTGGCCATTGTCTTTGAGCGTCATGCGCCAATGGTGTTCAGAAATGAATTCAAAGCTCAATTTAACTTCCGAGCAGCGCGCATGTTTCAAGGCATTTCCCAAAGCTTCTTTGAAAATCATGATCAGGTTGCGGCTGTGGTCCATCGGCAAGGAAACTTGTCGAAAGTCATCGTCAATTCCTTCAAAATGAAAGGCAATATCGGTTTCAGCAAAAAGGTCTTGGCCAAAATCGCGGATACGGCTCAAAACCTCGTGCAAGTTATCGCTGCCTGGATTCAGAGACCAGATGATGTCGCGGGCCCCAGCGTAAAGTTGCAGGGCATTTTCTTTGATCTGCTGTACAAGGTTACCCAAGTCGGCATCTACATCGGGCATTTTGCGCTGCAAAATATCAGTCAATAGCGCGATCCGCGTCAGCTTGTTGCCAATTTCGTCGTGAAAATCCTCGGCGGTGCGGCGGCGCACTTTTTCTTGTTCTTCTTGTCGAAACTGGGCCAATAAAGCTAACTTTCGCTCATGGGCCTTGTTGCGCCAGATTTGAATACCAACACCCAATAAAATCAAGGCCCCTACCACCACCAAGCGAAACCACCAACTCAAGTAGAAAGGCGTAATGATTTCAAAAGCATAAGACAGGCTGGTTTTGGGCCAGGCTTGGCCTTTCTGGATGGCTTGTACTTCGAAGGCGTATTTACCCGGTGGCAAGCCAGGGTATTCCACCTCCCGGTTGGGGCTGGGGGCTGACCATGCATCGCTCAAGCCCACAATCCGATGCCGATAAATGAGGCCCTGAGGGTTTTTCAGGTGGATGCCCGTGAAACTAAAGCTCAAGTGGTTTTTCCGCGCCGGCAAGCGCAAGCCGACTGGAATTTGATCAATGCCTTCAAAAGATTTCACCCATTTGGGGTTGTCGATTTTCTGGTTTTGTGTTTTTACATCCTCCAGAATGACCTGCGGGTAATTGACCTCAGCCTGGACCCGCGGCAGGTTGATTTTTAAGACTCCTCGGTTGGTACCAAACCACAAGCTGCCATCGCTGCTCAAAAAGCTGGCGTTTTGGTTGTTTTCCCAAGCAGGGATGCCCATGATTTCACCAAAGGGCTCAATCTGGGGAGGAAAGGCAGTGCTTTTTGTAAACCTGATGCGACAAAAACCCTTGCCCGTGCCGATGTACAAAGCCCGATCGGGTCCAAAAATCAGGTTGTAAACAATGGAAGAAGGCAGGCCTTCGTTCAGCGTAAAATGCTGGAAATGGTCTTGCTTGATGCTCCAACAAAAAAGGCCATTGTCGGTGCCGATCCAAATTTCATTGTCGCGTTTTACCGCACAAAGAATTGCAGAAGCGTTGAGGATGGGATGTTGCTTAGGGGATTTCAGCTTATCTTTTTCCAATAATCGCAGCCCTTTCGCGCTGCCAATCAACATGGAGTCCGGACTGATTTGTAAAATACAGGAGCTGAAAAAATCACAGCCGGGCACTTTACCCATCCGGCCATTCTCCCAGCGTTGAATGCCCACATTGGTACCAGCCCAAATGCGCCCTTCCTGGTCTTCTACCAATCGGAGTATCGCGATATTGGGATTTTTGTCTTCTCCGATCAAGGGCATTTTTTGAACTTTGCTACCCTGGTATCGCCACAGGCCTACACCATCAATGCCGATCCAAAGTTGATTTTTGCGGTCGGTCAAAAGAGAATTGGTGCGCAATTTTGCGGGATGATTGCCCGGTACTTGGGGCAAAGCAGCTTGGTATTGAGAAAGAGAATGCAAGCCTTTGCTATAAGTCCCGGCCACCAAGCCTAAACCTGGGTGCTCAGTAAAACTCATGACTGAAGTACCCGAAAAACCACTGTTTTCATCATAAACCAGGTAATCATCATTGCTGTAACGGTAAAAACCTTCTCCATGCGTACAGAGCCAAAGGTTGCTTTCACGATCGAGGTACATGGCGACAATGATTGCATCACTTAATCCATTTTGGCGATTGAAAGCTTGCAGTTTTTGGTTCTTCCAACGGTACAAATTGGCACCCGATGCCAGCCAAAGCCCGGTTTGGGGGTGATCACACAACAAACGGATATTTTGATCCAACAAGGGCTTCAGGCCAGGAAAGTCGACCTGTTGCAAGTTACCCTTCTGCCATTTCCACAGACCAGTGGTACTGACCATCCAAAGGGACTGGTTTTGCCCCTGAAAAACCCGGTACATGATCCCCTTGGAAAAAGTGGAGTCTGGGCACTTGAATTTTTGCCATCCCCCCTTTTCGTAGCTCCAAAGCCCATTGTTACGGGTACAAACCCAGAGTCGGTGCTTGAAGTCAGCATGTATGTATAAAATTGGATCTTCCTTGGCAATTGGCGGACCAAATTCCTGGAGCCTGTTGTTTTTGAGTCGAAACAATTTTCTACTGCTCAGTAAACAGATATTCCCTTCCGCATCTTCAGCCAGCAAGCTTCCTATTTCCGTACTTTTCAGGGTTTTGGGAAAAGAGAAGTGCTCAAATTTTTTACCTGAAAAACGACTCAAGCCCAGGGAATGCCCAATCCACAATTGGTTTTTTCGATCATAGCACAGCGCAAAACTGGGATTGCATGCCAAACCATCGTTGAAAGTAAAGTTTTGGAACTGAATGCCATCGAAACTGCTCAAGCCCCCCATGGTCGCGATCCAAAGGCGGCCTTCGTGGTCCTGCACCAGGTCGTTGGCTTGAGATTGCACCAAACCCTGCTCCACGCTGTAATTGACAAATGGAAATTTTTGGGCTTTGGTAGAAAAAGAAAGGAGCAGACACAAAAACCCTAAAGCCAGCCTACATATATATAGGTAGCCTTGGGTATTGTTCAATGGCCGTTTTTTGTCTCCCATGTGCTGTTTACTTGGGTTTTAAGACCAAAATATAAGCTTTTTGTGCAAAAAATGCATGGGTTTTACAAAAGATTGCTCCCCACCACAAGAAGGGCAGAGAGCAACTTGAATATACTGCTCTATTGTCGGGTGTCGAAATTCTTCCCCTTGGGAACAGCGATGGTTTTTCTTACCAGGCAAAGTTAAAGCAGGTAGGGTGAGTAGGCATCACCCTATTGGCGGGAAAATGGCAGAGGGGGATCGCTACCTTGTTTAATTTTGGCTCTTATTGGGTTTCAAGTGATTTCTAAATGAGTTTATTCTGGCCATTAAGCCCAAGACTTTTTTGACTTACGACTTACGAGTGACGACTTACGACTTACGAAATTGGGCTTCGATTGAAGATTTGTGGTGCATCATTATTTTACGATTCAAGTTTTCCCAATAAAATAGCTGAGTAAACTTCTAGCATCCTTGACGATCATATGCATTAGCTGAAAATCATTGTTTTTCAAGCCTTTGCAACTTGAATTTAGCCAAGATCAACTCAAATATATCAAGCCGTGCAAACGGATGCCTAAGTACCCAAAGCAATTGCCAGCGAGCCTCCACTTTGTAAGTCGTAAGTCGTCACTCGTAAGTCGTAAGTCAAAAATTCGAACTTCGCAAATCCAAAATTCCGTTTCGGGGCTAACTTGCTGTTCAAAAAAATGACAGCCATGCGGTGCTTTGCCTTGTTTTTTTCCATTTCCCTGTTCAGTTTTTCCTGCACTGGATCAAGGATGCCCTCCTCTCCCCTACCCGCTCAATCCATTGTGGTGCTTGGCATTGCCCAGGATGCGGGCTACCCACAGATCAACTGCCAGCGAGCCTGCTGCCGCCAGGCTTGGAAAAACCCGCAGAAAAGGCGCTTGGTCTCTTGTCTGGGATTGATCGACCAAAACCAGGGCCAAAGCTGGATTTTTGACGCTACCCCCGACTTGAAGCAGCAAATCCAAATTTTGCAAAAACTGGGTGGCAAGGCCAACCTACCCGATGGCATTTTCCTCACCCATGCGCACATGGGCCACTACACGGGCCTGATGGAATTGGGCCGCGAAGCCCTGAACGCCAAAAAAATGCCCGTTTTTGCCATGCCCCGCATGAAAACTTACCTGGAGCAAAACGGCCCCTGGAGTCAATTGGTCAGCCTCAACAACATCGACTTGCAGCCCCTCAGCGCCGGACAAGAACAAGCCCTGAACACCAACCTAAAAGTACGCCCCCTGCTGGTGCCCCACCGCGACGAATACTCCGAAACCGTAGGTTATGAAATCAGCGGCCCCAGGAAAAAATTGCTTTTCATCCCCGACATCGACAAATGGCACAAATGGGACCTGGACCTGAAAACCCTGCTGCAAAAAGTGGACTACGCCTTGATTGACGGCACTTTTCTAAAAAATGGCGAGATTTTTGGCCGCAACATGGCCGAAATCCCCCACCCTTTCATCCAAGAGAGCATGGACTTGCTGAAAGACTTGCCGCTGGCCAGCAGGCAAAAGGTGTTTTTCATCCATTTTAACCATACCAATCCGGTGTTGTTTTCGGGGAAGGCTCGGCGGGAGGTAAGGAAAATGGGATTTGGCGTGGCTTGGGAGGGGATGGTTTTAGGGATGTGAGGGTGGTAGCCGCAGATTGTTGTTGGCTTTGCCTCGCTGCGCGAGGCTGGTTGGAACACGGATGAAATTGGGTTTGGGTGTGCTTGTTTGAGTGTGGGTGTGAGGAAATCCCGATTTCAATTGGCTTAGACGAGGGTTTAAACTCGAAGCCCCCACACCCGAACTCACACTTACACACTCCACACTCATTCTTGCGGATTTTCACTGATTGCTAGCGTGGTGTTGACCATGATGTTGACAACATGATCTGATCAGGAATCATAAAAATTGGAAATGTTTATTCGTGGCTTGTCACTTAAAAACTGGAAAGGCTTATTTTTGACCCGTTACTTACTTAAAGATTTCTAGCGATTAGACGGCTATGCCGAAAAAGGAAGAAGTTGAACAAACCAGTGTCCAACTTCCTTTGGGCGACCTTTGAGAGTCTTCGGTGCACACGTCCATGATTTTACCTACCAACACCCAGTGGTCTTAACTTCTCATCCACACGCCGCGAACGGCGGGGATAAGGATAGCCATCTGTTCAACGGATGTCATCCAACATTTACTTTGAGCTGCGGGACGAAGACGGGGCGGAAGCCCACATCCGCGCTGCGGTTCTCCTGAGCGTTGTAGCTGCGATTAGCCGTCCGGCAAAGGTTTATTCGTGGCCTGTCACTACGCCAACTCCCCCATCACCACCCACCCCTTCTCCAAAAACAACTCATAAACAGCCTTCCCAAAACGCACGCAATCAAAATGCGGCACTTTTTTCAAAGGCAAGACCTTGGCAATGGTCTCCACGTACTGCTGGCACAGCAAGTTCATCACGGTTGGCAGGGCAGATTTTTGCACCAAATCATAGCCCACGCGCATTTGGATGACGATTTCCTTGCGTTTGCGGCTGTAGCTGATGTGGTTTTCGTGGATGGTATTGTCGGCGGGTTTGATGATGAAAATAAAAGCAAGGCCTGTGATTTGACCGTATTGGGCCAAATCCAAGTGCTCATTCAAAGCTTCTTCGATCAGATTGACCTGATCAATGGCAATGGCCAAAG
Source organism: Chitinophagales bacterium (assembly GCA_013299105.1). Taxonomy (GTDB): domain Bacteria; phylum Bacteroidota; class Bacteroidia; order Chitinophagales; family Saprospiraceae; genus Haliscomenobacter. The sequence continues at coordinate 21,341 of JAAFJY010000029.1, forward strand.
GCACCTCATGCCAGGTGATGCTGGAGACTACGAATGGGTTGCGCATGATGTCTTACTTTTACGATGATCCTTTTATCTTGCACTTCGAAATATCCAATTTATTCTCCATGAATCAAAAAAATAAACACCACGAAACCTTCTTCAACCAAGTCAAAGGCGTAGTCCGCTCGCTTGATTTGGACCAGGCTTTGCTTGCCCAAAAAATTGGTGTGTCGCAGGCCAATGTCAGCAAAGCCCTAAATGGTGGGAATGAAAAAACCTTGTTGAAGATCATCGACTTTCTAGCCGAGGAGTACAACATCAGCAATTTCAATGAGCACCTGGCCGCCAATCCTGAAACAGAACTCCAACAAATCAAAATGGAGTTGGTCGAAATTAAAACTACCCTTCAAGAGCTCAAAGCTTTGATTGAAAAGAAATAAGCACCTTCCAAACCTCACTCATCTGCTTGCCGGAGGCCCCGGTTACGCGTTGCAAACGCGTGAAAGATGGTTCCGGTCAAAGACCTGGAACCAGCGAAGCACCAGGCCGCGCCGCATCACGCTCTCACGCGAAGCGTGACACGGCGCGTGAAAGCGGGCCTAATGCTGGAAATTCTTTCAAATTCTAAATAGGTCAACGTCACGCAAGTAATTCTGCAATTCTGAAAAATCTGGTTTAGAGCATGCTTAAAATTTTTTGTTTGTCATAAAACGGCCCAATTTCGCCCACTCTTCGTTAGGAAAATGCTCATTATGCGCTGCATAACTCCACTTTTCCTGCCTTGATTGGACTCGTTTTCTAACTAAACCTCCAATGTTTAAACACGCTCTTAGACAAAAAATTTAAATACACTTTAAATCACATCAAACCCAAGAAGAGTTGATACAGCATCAAAAGGATTCTTTTGTGTTTCAAAAATTCATTCAAAAATACGCATTGCTTTTAGCATACTTTAGCTGTTCAAGACCGAAAATTTTGGTTTAGACAAAAAATGTAGTTCAGATAAAAAAACCTCGCTTGATTGTCGAGATCGTTTTTCTCCGAAGTTTTCAATAACTTATCCTTTCTTCATCCTTAGCTTTAAATCATGCATGAATCTATCCGTCAAAACCTGAAAAATATTGGTCGATTAAGCGAGGAAGAGATAGCCTTGTTTTGTTCTAAATTAATTGAAAAACGGCTCAAGCGCCGTGAACATTTATACCAATTTGGACAAGTTTGCCGTTCGGTAGCCTTTGTCGAAACGGGCTGCTTGCGTTACTACTACCTGGTCAATGGAAAAGAGCAAACCGGACAATTTTTCTTTGAGAACAGCTGGTACACCGACTATGAAAGCTTTCTGAGTGAAAACCCCACTGAGCAATTTATCCAGGCTATGGAGCCCACTAAACTTTGGCTTTTGTCTAGGCACGCTTTGTACGAGCTTTATGAACTTAACCCCAAGTTTGAACGATTTGGGCGAATCATGGCTGAAAATGCCTATTTGGGGTCTCGGAAGAGCAAAGTCATGCTGCAAAATATGCTGCCGGAGGAACGTTACCGCTTGCTCATTGAAGAGCGCCCGAAAGTAATTGAAAGGATTTCTCTCAAATACATTGCTACCTATCTGGGTATCCAACCTGAAAGCCTGAGTCGCATCCGCAAGCGCATTTTTGAGGGCAAATAAAATCCACTAACCCAAACTCTTAACACAAGTCAATTTTTAGGCTGTCGAAATGCTGAATTTTTGCATTGTGATTTTTTCACTTACTAAATCAATGTGAAGATGAAAAGCATCCTTTTGATTTCTTTTTTATGCCTTACTTTTGTGAAGCAGATTGACGCACAAAAATCCACTGTTTATGCCGAGGCTGGCTTGGGTTGGGGTCAAACCCTATTTTTTGGTGACATGTCCACTCAGCTCATACAATCATACGGTGGCAGTTTCTCTCCAGGAATCGGCAACAACCTGATGATGGCCTTTTATGTGGCTCCAGCATCGTGGAAAGGGCTGGGCATTGGCTCCCGCATCAAAGGTACTTTTGGCACCTCGGTGCAAGGGGATTTTGGCGACAGCTACATTTTCAACTACTACAACTTGGCCTTAGCGGCGAAATTCCATCCTTTCAGCCAAACTTTCAACAAGGGACTTTACCTGCGTGGCAGCTATGGTTTTGGGCAATTTACCTCCAAACGGGTAAACGAAACCAACAATTTGTACAAGCACCAATATGCCATTGGCGGTTCCTTGTTAGGGAGCCTAGGCTGGTCTTTCCCATTAAAAAAATCGAGTTTGAACCTCGAATTAGAGTTTGACTCCTCCTCACGAGGCGGTACGATCGATGGCAAAGGCAATGCGACTTATCGAAGTGGGCAGATTGGGGGCAATATCTTGATTTCGTTCTAAGGGAGCGTAAAAAATAAGATGGACGGATTTGGGTTTAGTGGAAAAAGATAAACAACTGTATGAAAGGAAGTTGTGTTCTTTTTCTACTAAACCTCCAAAGCAAATACGTCCATTTTATTTTAGCTCAAATACTTAGACAAAAAATCATGCTTAATTTCGGCCCGACAAAAATACACCAATGAATAAAGTAGTACTGGTCACGGGGGCGTCTTCGGGCTTAGGGCGGGCACTGGCCATTGCTTTGACCGACAAAGGATACCGGGTATTCGGAGCGAGCCGCAACCCACAGGGCTTTGAAAAATATACCCAACTACGCATCGACGTGCAAGACGATGTCAGCGTAAAAGAAGGTATTCAGCAAGTAATCGACCAGGCTGGCCGCATCGACGCGGTAATCAACAATGCTGGCATCGGTATCGCCGGGCCACTGGAGCAACTGAGCATGGCCAACATACAGCGCGTTTTTGACACCAATGTTTACGGCATCATTCGCGTGAGCCAGGCCGCTTTGCCACACATGCGCAAAGCCCAAGGCGGCCGCATCATCAACATCAGCTCGGTAGCTGCCGAGGTAGCCCTCCCTTACCGCTCAATCTACAGTGCCAGCAAGGCCGCTGTGGACCGCATCACCGAGGCCCTGCGCCTGGAAGTGGAGCGTTTTGGCATCGAAGTTTGTGCCATCCAAGCCGGCGATATCCGTACCCCGATCAACGACCACCGCATCATGGAGTACGACGACAATGACCCAGCTTACAACCTGGTTTTTGCCAATGTGGCCAAAAAAATGAACGCTGGTGTGGACCAAGGCGTGGAGCCCGAAGTCATGGCCCAGCAAATCGTGGCCATCCTGGAGTCGAAAAGACTGCAAAAAACCTACCCGGTGGGCAAGTTTTACCAAAAAATATCGCTGTACCTGAAACGTTTCCTGCCTGGTTTGGTGTTTGAACGCATCATCCGAACCTATACCAAAGCATGAGTAATATTAAAAAAATCGTGGTTTTGAGTGGCGCGGGCATCAGCGCCGAAAGCGGCATCAGCACCTTTCGCGATGCGGGCGGCCTCTGGGAAAAGCACGACATCATGGAAGTCGCTTCTTTCGAGGGTTGGAAGCGCAACCGCGACCTGGTCCTGCGTTTTTACAACGACCGCCGCCGCCAATTGAAAGATGTAGAGCCCAATGCAGCCCACTTGGCCTTGGCCCAATTGGAATCAAAATACGAAGTCAACATCGTCACCCAAAACGTGGACGACCTGCACGAGCGTGGGGGCAGCAGCCAGGTTTTGCACCTGCATGGCGAACTCCGCAAAGTACGCAGCACCCTGGATGAAAACCTCATTTATCCCTGGACTGAAGACCTCAACCCTGGCGACAAATGTGAAAAAGGCGCTCAATTGCGCCCCCACATCGTATGGTTCGGCGAAATGGTGCCCCTAATCCCTGTTGCCGCCAAACTGGTACAAGCTGCAGATTTGGTGATGATCGTGGGCACCTCCATGCAAGTTTATCCTGCTGCGGGTTTAATAGACTATGCCGCACGAGCTACCCAACTGTACTACATCGACCCTCACCCTGCTGCCGAAGCCCAGACCTACCACCATTTAGAAATCTTAGCAGAAAAAGCCTCAGTTGGGGTGCCGAAGCTTGTAGAAAAATTGTTGAATAAATAAAAGATGGCTCTTATTGGGCTTCAAGTGGTGCTTCAAAACGAGTTAGTTGTGGTCATGAAGCCCCAAGGTTTTTTTTGAGTGATGACTTACGAGTGGCGACTTACGAGTTGTCCTTGCCTAAATACGTTGACATCAAAAGTCAAAAATTCGGACCTCAAAAATCCAAAACTCACCTTGAAGTTAGGTCCAGGCAACCATCCAAGCCTTTTTTCAACTTGAAACCCAAATTGAGCCTTAGACTTTATTGGGTATCTAGTGGTCCAAATTGTAAATCTGCCCCAAGTTCCACGGGCTCTTTGTCTCTATAGCTGCGTTGCTCGTCGGTCAAATAGTCCACTATTTTCCCTCCTCTCACCTTGCTATGAAGCCAAATAGCCTACCGGAACCTAGGGGTTATTTGTAATTCGTACCACTAATCCAGACAACAAGACCCCAAAAAAATCCCCCCTCACCGAATCCCCAGCACCCTCTTCTCCCGATCCCGGGTCAAAACACTGGGTAAGTTGGCCAAAATGCAGTTTTTAAAGGCCGACAGTAGTCGATACTTGGCCTGCACTTGCCGAAACACCAAGCTGATTTCGCGCACGGGAGCAGGAGCTTGAAAAAAACGTACATACTGCATTTGTTCTTCATTGAGGTCTAGCAAAGCCAATTGGGGTAAAATGGTGATGCCTACGTGGTTTTCGACCAGGCGTTTGAGGGTTTCCAGACTGCCCACTTCGTAGGTGATGTTTTGGAGGCTATGAGAGGCCGCCCGTTGCAGAGCGCAGAGGTTTTCGATTTGGGTACGCATGCAATGGCCTTCTTCCAATAAAAGCAGTTTATCCGGCTCGATTTCTTCTGACAAGAGGTATTGTTTATTCAAAATTTGCGGCTCATGGGGTGCATAGGCGGCAAAATCTTCATAAAAAAGCAACTCCTCCTTTAGCCCAGGATCATTCAGCGGGGTGGCCAAGATGGCCGCGTCGATTTCATTGCGGTGCAGTTGATCCAGTAGCTGTTCGGTCGTATTTTCGCGAATGCTCAAGCTCACATCTGGGTATTTTCCGGCAAAATCCTTCAAAAACAAGGGCAATAAATAGGGTGCCAAAGTCGGAATTACCCCTACGCGTATGGCTCCTTGTACCTTTTTTTGGTGCTCACTCACCACTTGTAGCAAATTAGCGGCTTCAGCGAGCATGCGCCGACCTTGCAAGATAATACCCTGTCCAATATCGGTGGGAATTACGGGTTGGCGGCTCCGGTCGAAGATTTTCACCCCCAGTTCGTCCTCCAGTTTGGCGATGGCTGCACTCAAAGAAGGTTGCGAGACATGGCATACCGACGCAGCTTTTGAAAAACTACGGTGCTGGTCAAGCGCTACAATGTATTCGATTTGCTGCAAAGTCATTTATAGACAATTTCTATGCCAAAATATAGAAAATAGCCAATACTTTACCACAAACCACAATAAAACGATAAGTTTTTCCAGAGATAGAAACGCCATACTCAACTCAAAGCCAATCCCCTAAACTTCTCAACTAATTTCGTACCTTGCCCAAACCTCCACAACTAAAACCTATTCAGTGGAAAAGATCATTTATTCCGAAAACTTCAAGTGGTTGGACGTAACCCAACCCACTCGCGAGCAGTTATTAGATGTTGCTGAAAGATTCAGGTTACATACTTATTCGGTGCAGGATTGTATGGAACCGGATCACCTGCCCAAGCACGAAGTAATTGGCGACACCCGTTTCATCATCGTTCGGGCTTATGCGCCCCGCGAATTGGAAAGCCCGCACTCAGTGCAAGACCTGACCAATAAAATTGCCATTTTTTACTCCAAGGATTGCCTGATCACCATCCACCGCACCGAACAGCCCATGATGGCCGAAATACGAGACCAATTCCTCACCCCTGGCTGTACCTGGCAACCTTTTGACATGGTAAAAAGGGTCCTGTGGCGAGTAGTTAATTCTTACGCTGAACCCGCTCGTATCCTTGGCGAAGAGGTGGACAAAATAGAAACCCTGATTTTTGACCGCCATCTCAAAGGCGCTTTTGAGGAAAACCTCTACCACCTACGCCGCATGGCCAGCATCCACAAAAAACTTTTGCACCATACCCAAGAGATCCTAGATCAATTGAAAGCAGAGCATGGCCCCGGCCCCTTGTTGCAAGACCTAAATGACCTGACCAGAAAAATCCTCAGCCAGCACGAGCAAGTCCAGGAAGACGTGACCAACTTACTGAACATTTTCATCTCTATCTCCTCGCACAAAACCAACGAGGTGATGAAAATCCTAACCATTTTTTCGGTGTTTTTCATGCCCCTGACTTTCATCGTAGGCATTTATGGCATGAATTTCGACCACATGCCAGAGCTGAAAGAGCAGTGGGGTTATCCCATCACGCTGGGCGGCATGTTGGCGATTGTGGTGGTGATTTACATTTGGTTTAAAAGGAAAAAATGGCTATAAGGTTAAAAGAAATCACATACAAATCAAGGTGATTTCCTTGCCCGCATAAGTCTGGGTTTCCCAGCGCAAACGCTGCTCCCAAGGCAATTCTTCGCTTGTTTTGGTTTCAAAAATGACCAAATAGCCACTTTTTTGGCCTAGTTTGTCGAGGTAGCGGCTGAGTTGTTGGAGGCCATCTGATTCAGCGTAGCTATTCCAACGAACTTTCAGTTCAAATACAAATAACTCTTTTTTCCACTGAACGGTCAAGTCAGTACGGCCATTGCCTGCGGCCATTTCGCGATCGATGCGGCCACCACCATTTACTACCCGCTGCAAAAATGCCATCAGCAGGAGTTGATGTCCCGCTTCTTTGTATTGAAATCGTTCCAACCATGATTCTGAGTTCCGGCGATAAAACTCAACAAACGCTTTCAAGAGTTTATCCATATCTAGGTTGCCATCGGGCTTGAGGTACCAGGTGGTGTCCACCAAATCTTGGTTAAAACTATCTTGAAAAGCACTGTTGAGGATTCGGGTGATGATTTCGCGGTAAATCGGATTGGCGAAAGTGATGGGGTTGCCTTGTTTCACGATTCCCAAATCACGGCAATAGAGAATAGCATCGTTGTAATCGTCAAAAGTCAGTTCTTCTCCATTGATGATGCTCATGACCACTTGCCTTACCCTGGGTTCTTTCATTTTATCGACCAGGCTATCAAGGTGGGTTTGGCGTTTGGTGATCAATATTTCTTTGGCTTTTTCCACCATTTCTACGGTAATGGCTTGAGTATGATCCTCCTCAAGCATATTGCGCACAATCTCATTGGCCAGGGCATTGGTCAGCCAGGGTTGGCCGCCGCTGTATTGGTACAAAGTCTCGAATACTTCGTTTGAAAAAACTTGTCCGGTGTCTTGGGTATGTTGGTCGAGCAGGCCGCGGACTTCTGTTTTGGAGAAAATAGGGATTGTTATGGATTCTGCTTTGATATTGAATGGCGAGCCACTTCCTAAGGCTGGGTTTTCTCCTCTCGCTCTCATGCGATATTCTCGTATGTCTCTCAACCCCACCAAGGCGATAGACTGTGGAAAGTTTTTAGGGCGGGCCTGAAAACCATCCCTGAGTTGTCGCAAAAAAGAAACCAATACATCGTCCCACAAGGAATCAACTTCGTCAATGAGCAAAACAATTGGTTTGGATTGGCTTTGAGCCCATTGTGCAACATAGTTTGACAAAGCAATAGGGTGTACTGGTGGCGCAGGCCATTCTTCTTTGGGCAAGAAGATGGAAAGCATGCGCCACAAGGCATCTACCATGCGCTCATTGGCCATTTCTTCTGTAAAACTGGGTACACCAGCTGTCTCTACCGAAAACACCAGCGAAATGTATTTTCCTTCTTTATTGAGTCGGTGTGCCAACTGGTGCAAAAAGGTCGTTTTACCAGTTTGACGTGGAGCGTGCAAAATGAAATATTGTCCCCCTTCGATCAAACCATAGACCTGCGGCAAAAGGCCCCGAAAAGGATCCACCATGTAGTGGTCCTTAGGGAAACACAGCCCAGTTGTATTGAAAAAACGCTTCATTGCTCAAAGATAACCCATTTTTCGCACACTCCCACCTCACAACTTCCGCTTGAAAAAGTCAGCTGTGCGCTTGAACGCCTCTTTCCAGTTGCGGTGCAAAAGGAACCCATGCACCTCGTCGGGGAAAATCAACTGCTCGAACTCCACGTTTCCTTGCTTGCGCAAGGATTCCACCAGGTCAACCGACTCAGCGAAAGGCACATTGCGGTCGTCGTCACCGTGGATGATGAGCACAGGCGAGCGCCAACCTGATAGAAAGTGCATCGGCGAAGATTCATAAGCCTTGCGGGCCATTTCGGGATCGGCCAGGGGATTGTAGGCTGGGTTGAAATTTTTGATCACTTTGTTCCAGTCGTGTACCCCGTGAATGTCCACCCCGGCAGCGTACAAATCCGAAGCCCGCGACAAGCCCATCGCAGTGAGGTAGCCGCCGTAAGAGCCACCCCAAATCCCGATTTTTTTGGCCTCCACATTGGGATGATTTCTCAAGAAAAAATTGGCCCCCAACACATCGTTGAACTCGCTGCAACCTCCCGCTCCAAAGTTGAGCGCCTCACGAAACTCCAGGCCATAGCCAATGCCACTGCGGAAATTGACCGCCAAAACCACATAACCCTGGTTGGCCATGTACTGGTTGAAGGCATACGTGTGGTGGTAATATTCCAGGTTGTGGTAGCCCAGCAGCATTTGCCTGCGCGAACCGCCGTGGAAAAACACCAAGGCGGGGCGTTTTTCGCCGGATTTGAGGTTGGGAGGCAAAAACAGTTGGCCGGGAATTTGCATCCCATCGGTAGCGGTGAAAGTAACAGCTTGTGGCTCTACCAATTTGGTCATTGGGAAATTGGGCGCCAGGCTTTCACTCAGCAAAGGCTTCACTGCGCCACTCACAATTTGTGCCGCAAAACCAGAAACTTTGCTGCCCGCTGCCAAAAAAGCCACCGTACCATCGGCACAGGCTACTGGTTGCCACTCGATCCCCATGCCTTGCGAGAGTTGCTGGCTTTGGCCCGTAACCGGATCGGCTTGCCAGATGTGGGCGCGGTCAATGTCGTTGATGTTGCACGAGAAAATGACCTTACTTTTGTCGGCGCTCAGGTTGGCGTACTGCACTTCTCCTTTGCCTGGGGTGAGCAAACGAGCGGAACCACCATTGGCAGGTAGGCCATATAAATGTACCCAGCCATCGCTTTCCCAAGGAAAAACCAGGTATTGGCTGCTGGTCCAAAACACTTGATTGGGGGCTGAGAAAAAGCCTTGAAACGCACTGCCATAGCCCGGACTGGCTTTCCAAACCTGCACAGCCTGACCGGAGGCTAGATCCGCAGTCCAGATCGACCAGGGCAAGCCCGTTCTACGGCTCAGAAACAAGTAAAAGCCACTCTCATGCGCCTGTCGAATGAAGGCGATCTTTTTCCCATCGGGTGACCAAACCGGGTTGTTGTCGAGGTCCACGCTGGGTGTGAGGTAACGCAGGTCACGGGTTTGTAGGTTAAAAACCCCAATAAAACTGTGGTCCTCCCGGTTGCTCACAAATGCCAAGTGCTTGCCATCTGGCGACCAACGCAACTGCCCCGCCGAACCACGAATTTGAAACAATTGTTTTTCAGTGCCACTGCTCAATTCCAGGTGAAAAACCTGTCCTCGTCGCAAAAACACCAGGGTTTTGCCGTCGGGATGGAGGCTAGGTGCTGCACCTTGGGCCAGTTTGCGGGCCGGTTCGCTGGACTTACTCAGATCCTGCAGCCAAATTTCCTGCTTAGCCCAATCCGGGTGGCTGATCGGCATGGGAATTTCGCCCTTGCTATTCGTCGCACCGCCACGCACGAAAATGAGGTTCGAGGTATTGGGCACCAAAATCAGGTCGCTGAGTTCTTGCCCGTCGTCTTCTTGAAAATTAGTGGCCATCACAGGCTTGGCACCTGCTTTTTCGGTAACCCAAATGTTGCGGCGGCCATTGACATTGCTCACCCAAGCCAGGCGATTTCCGCCACTTTCGACCACTAAGTTACTAGTGAAGGGTGTGGACATGAGCTCGTCTAGGCTAAATGTGACTTGGGCATGGCTCAAAACAGCACCAAAAGCCAAAAGACAAAAGAAGACGAAGTTTTTCATATAAAATGGGTATGGTGAATGCTCAATACTACTTGCTGCGGCCTTTCCTCGCATTGCGTAAAGCATTGAGGATCATTACAGGTTCAACGTTCGACTCCAAGACCTCTTCGACCAAAATTAACTCCAGGAAATGGCGATCGGGTTTGTAAGTATTCACAAAGGAATCGTTGAAGTAAAACATGGCATAGTCGAAATTGGAGCACAAAATCAATTGATACTGGCTGCTGCGTGGGTCAAATACCACAACCAAGTGCCCATCTTCATTCCTGGTTTTGCCCCCATAAACCAAAATGGGGTAGTCAAAAAACGGCAGGGCTGGGTAGCCAAAAATATTGGCTTCGAACAACGGATAAAATTGGATCGGCACATCCATGCTCTCTGCTAAGGCTGCCTGTCGAAAAATTTCCAGTTTGACCCTCATGCGTTGGAGTGGGGTTTCAACCAGTGCCGTTTCATCCAGTGGTATCCAATCGTTGCTGCGCAAGTCAAAATAATCCACTTTGCCGATGCGGGTTTTGTAGTCAAAACGGGGATTGCCAGGTACTACATAACCAGGATAAAAATAATGAAATCCACGATCCAATCCATACTGAATCTCCATCAACATGGTGAAAAGACCTGGGCTAAATTCTTTGTAATCAGGGTCGTAAAACCCCAATATGCTCGACAAACTGTTTTTACCCACATCAAAATAACTCACAGCCACCAATTGCCCTTTTTCATTTCGCGCCGTGAACTCAATGGTATTGTAAAGATTGAAGTTTTCGCCGTCTTGTAGGGAATCCAAAAGGCTGGGAGCAATCATGCCTGGAAAACACTGGCGGTATTTTTGGTACAATTCTTCTCTTTCTTCATCAATCACCGCTTCACCATAGGCAGGGTTTAATTGCTCCTGGCACCGACGCAGCACCTTCCTTAAACTTTTGCTATATTGGTAATCGCGCAGATTTAAGCGGATCCACAGGGCAGAATAGAAGTGTTCTCCAAAACATAAAAAATGGGTAGTAAAGATTGTTTGGCCCATGCGGTACCAACCGTGGGCCAGGTAGAGGTCCAGCTCTTCGTCCGTAATTTTATCGGGATAGTTCTTAATAGCAAACATTGAGGCAACATCCGAAAAAAAATGCAAAAGGCCAAAGGCTGCGCGTACTTGAGTTTATTTTTTACGAAAAAAGAGCGTTTTCAGGACAAAACGGTCCACAAACAAAAGGGGCAACTGGGAAAAAACCACTCCCAATCAACCCTTTCGTCTGACTCCATCCTGAAAACTTGGAGCCTATTAAATCTTCAAAAAACAATCAACAAAAGCAAAATGAGTTGAAAGTCTTAGCATTCATTAGTAGCCATGCCTTTTCAACATTTCAACTTTTCAACATTTCAACTTTATGATTACTTACGCCTGCTTTACCAATTGGATTTCAGCTTGGAGCTTCACTTCTTCGCTCACCAAAACACCACCTGATTCCAACGCTGCATTCCAGTTCAAACCGAAGTCAGTACGGTTAATTTTACCACTGATGGAAAAACCTGCTTTTTCATTGCCCCAGGGATCTTTGTTTGTGCCAGAAAACTCAATGTCGAAAGTAACGGGTTTGCTCACGTCGCGGATGGTCAAATCACCAGTGATTTTGCCAGATGAAGCATGGTAATCGGTGCTTTTAAACGAGATTACCGGGTATTTTTCAACGTCAAAGAAATCACCGCTTTTCAAGTGGCCATCGCGCTGTTCGCTGCCCGTGTTGATGGAGTTCACCGCTGCCTCGAAGTTAACACTCGCGTTTTCGAAGCCTTCACCATTGGTGCTGGCTTGGGCACTTACTACGTCAAATTGACCCGTAACATTGGTGATCATCAAATGCTTAACTTTGAATTGAACTTCGCTGTGTGATCCATCCAGGACCCAGTTGGTGGTAGCTGACATGTTGTTTTGGTTTGTGGTTTTGTTGCGATGAATTTTGTATGTCTATACATTATTCGTTACAACAAGTATTTATTTTCAATGGTGCAAATTTCTTTTCTTCTTCGGATCGAAGCAATGTCAAAACAATGGATTCTGTTGTCAAAATCATGGTTGGGGATTATTTTTGTCTAAACCAGAATTTTCAGAATTGTAGAATTACTGAATTACTGAATTACTTGCGTGACGTTGACCAAAACAGAATTTGAAAGAATTTTAGAATTGGCCCGCTTTGCGGTCTGGCGTATAGTTCATGTCCATCATAAAAATCACATCAATCACAGTTCAGACAAGAAAGGTGTTTGTTTGTCTAAACCAGAATTTGAAAGAATTACAGAATTTGCCCGCTCCACTGTCTACAACTTCTGATCGCAGCCCAGCACACCCACACCCAAACTACCCCACCCAAACTCAATCTTACGGTTCTTTTTAACCATTCAACATTTCAACCTTTCCACTTCTCCTTCAATTTACCTTCGGCAAAATCGCTTCAATCTCCGCCCGGTTCACCTCTTCCCAATCGGGTAACAAGAGGTGTTCTCCCAGGGTTTCTTCGGGTTCATCAACGGTAAAGCCAGGCTGCATAGTGGCCATTTCGAACCACATGCCCGCGTAGGGTTTGAAATACACGGAGTGAAAATACTTGCGGTCTTTGAACTCAGTGGGCTTGAACCCTCGTGCTTCCATTCTACCGCGCATGGCCATCAGGGCTTCGTCGTTTTCTACAATCCAAGCTACGTGATGTACCGTGCCGATGCCATTGCGGCCACGCGCCACATGGGTATCGCGGCGCAGTTCCAGGTAATGCCCTGCGCCAGCACCGTTGACGCCCAATCGTACCCGGTTGTTTTCGCTCATCAGCACTTGCATGTTCATTTCAGTGGGCAAAAACTCCAGCATGGCCTCCCAATGCTCAGGCGCAACCGAAATCGTAACGTGGTGGATGCCGCGAATGCCTTCAGCCACAGTAATAGTGGGTTCTTCGGGGCATTGCCAGGGCTCACGGGCATCGTTGTCATCGCCAATCAACTCGATTTGTAGGCCAGAAGGGTCGCGAAACCAGAGGAAGGCTTGGCCAAAACGCTCGCCGTGGGTCACCAAAACACCATGAGCCTTGAGCCTTTCGTCCCAAAACTGCAAGGAAGCACTCGGCACCGAAAGGGCCGTTGCAATGATCAAACCCGACCCTTCCACTCCTTGCGATACCTTGGGCTGGCCCTTGTATGGGAAGGTCGTGAAAACAGTACCTGGTGAACCCACTTGATCGCCGTAATAAAAATGGTAAACGTGGTGATTGTCAAAATTGACGGTTTTTTTAACCAGCCTCATGCCCAAGACGCGGGTATAGAAATGATAGTCTTCCTGGGCGTCGTTCACCGTGGCGGTAACGTGGTGGATGCCTTTGATCAGTGGCGTTTTTGACATTTAAAACGAGTTTTATACGGTTTGGCCCTGCTCTTTGAACTCAGAAAAAGTAAGGCCCACACATTTCTTGAAAAATTTGCTGAACTGAGCTACGTCTTCATAACCCAAGCTGAAAGCAATTTGTTTGGCGCTTAGGTCAGAATAACGCGCCAAGCGCTTGGCTTCCAGAATCAGGCGATTGAGGATAAAGTCTTTGGCCGAGGTGCCCGTTTCGGCTTTGATTACTTCATTGAGGTAGTTGCTGCTCAGGTTTTGGGCTTGGGCATAATCATTGACCTGCCGCCATTGGGCAAAATTTTGCTCCACATCGTTTTTGAACTTGCGCACAATGCTGCTGTGCCGATGCTCCAACTTGGGCGCAGGAATGGACTTTTTTTCCCGCAACCTTTTGCATTCGATCAAAAACAACTTGAGCCAGGCACCCAGCACCTCCCATTTGTCGCTGCGGTCGGCGGCAAGCTCGGATCCAAATTTTTGGAAAAACAAGCGCAGGCTTTCCATTTCCGAGAATTCCAAGTTGAGCGGTTTAGACTCGTCGCAGTTGAAAAACAGCTGCATGTTGTTCAACGCCGAGCTTGAAACGCCTTGCTGCATCAAAAAATCCATGCCAAACATCACGGCATGGCCATTCAGTGGAGTGCCGGGTGTGGTCTCCAGGTGGTGAATTTGTTCCGGCGAAATAAAGTACAAGGTATTGTCCTGGATCGGATAGGAAATGAAGTCAATTTGGTGGATCCCACTGGCTTCTTCCACCGCAATGATGGTAAAAAAATCGTGGCGGTGTGGCAATTCCTGTTCGCGTGGCCGCTGTCGATTGGCCTCAATGTCTTGCATGGTGTGGTAGGCAAAAGGCGCAGATAAACGGGCAATGCGAATGGCAGCTTGCATGTGCAGGTGTTTTTCGTGCAAACACTTGCCAAAATAAAAAGTTCAGCCTTGAAAAAGGGAAAAGAGAACCGTGTTGCCGATTGAATTTTCGGCAACACGAGTGGAATGAACCCAAGTCAAATCGGTCTGGGCGCAAATCGATCCTAAAATAAAATCATACTGAGGTTTAGCAGGCTTGCTTTCGGCCTAAATGGATCGTTTGTGCCGCAATCAACAAGCCTTGCGTGTTGAAAGTTCCCCCAATTGTGATTTTTTCAAAAAAACACTGGAATCAGCAACTTGCACAAGATCGTCATCAACAAAATTGAGACCAGATTCAGCCAAAAACCTGCCCGCATCATTTGTCCAACCGTGACATAACCACTCGAAAAAACGATGGCGTTAGGCGGCGTAGACATGGGCATCATGAATCCACTGCTGGCTGCCAAAGTAACGGGAATGCACAAAGCAACTGGGTCCATGCCCATTCCCTTGGCTACGGCTCCAATCACGGGGATGAATACCATCACCAAGGCTACATTGGACAACAATTCGGTCAAAAACACCGTCACCGCTACCAAACCCAGCAAAAACAACCAACTGCTGCCGTTGCCCCCTGCAAACTGCTTGCCAATCAAATCAATAATGCCCGTACCGCTGAGGGCTGAAGCCAGGCTCAAGCCCCCGCCAAACAACAGTAAAATGCCCCACTGCATCCGGCTGGCATCTTCCCACTTGAGCGCAAATTCCAGGTCTTTGCCCCAACGAATCGGTACTACGAACAGCAACAAGGCCGCCAAAATAGCCACGATCGATTCATCGAGCGGCAGCCAGGGCAGGGCTTTTTCAATTGGAATTTTGAACATCCAACCAATGGCCGCAAAACAAAAAACAAAGGCTGTGAATTTTTCGCCCCGGCTCATGGGGCCCAATTGCGCTATTTCTTCGGCTATGCGTTCCTTGGCCCCTTGAATTTTACCCAGACCATTGGGATATACCAAAAAAGTGATGACAAAATACGCGATCAAGAGCAAGCAAATGGCATAAGGCACGCCCACGCCCATCCATTGCCCAAAGCCGATGGTTTTGCCAAATAATTCTTTCATCTGCGCAGCAAAAACCACGTTGGGCGGCGTGCCAATCAAGGTACCGATGCCGCCAATGCTGGATGCATATGATACACCTAACATGAGGGTCAGGGCGAAATTGCGCATGCCGATGTGGTCCTTTTTGTCTTCCCCCTGGTCGATCAAGGCTACTACCGACAGCGCCATGGGCAGCATCATGATCGTAGTTGCGGTATTGCTGATCCACATGCTGATTAGGGCTGTGGCCAAGAAAAATCCAAAAATGATGCCATTGGCGTTGGTACCCGTCAGGCGCAGGATGTTGAGGGCAATGCGGCGGTGCAGGCCCCAACGCTCCATCGCCAGGGCAATGACAAAGCCCCCCATGAACAAGTAAACGATGGGGTCGGAATAATTGGACATGGCCTTTTTGGGGTCGGCCAGGCCCAAAATAGGCATCAACACCATTGGCAACAGGGCGGTTACTGGCAAGGGCAAGGCTTCGGTGATCCACCAGGTCAGCATCCAAGCGGCCATGGCGATGGCGCGCCAGGCTTCAGGGCTGAGTGGGGCCACTGGGGGCAGCATTAATATGAGGGCAAAAAAGGCGGGGCCGAGGATAAGGCCGATTTTTTTGATCATGGTCGGTTTGGAGTTGGTGGCTGGCGTGAAAATAGTACAATGTAGAACTACCTGTGTGTGACTCCTTGGAAAAATCCTATTTGCAACTAACTTTAGCCCTATATTTTAACAAGATGAAAAAAACCATTCTGATTACAGGAAGCAGCAAGGGCATCGGTCTGGCCCTGGCCGAAATTTTCCTAAACCAAGGCTATCAAGTCATTGGTACTTGCCGGGAGGGGAAACAGGACAATTTAGCGCATCCTGATTTTAGCGTTTACAAATTAGACCTGGCGGACTTGCAAAGTGTACAGGCATGTGTGGAAGCGTTGTCGCTGCAAAACCAAAAAATCGACATGCTGATCAACAGCGCAGCAATTGGCAGCGACTTGAATACTGATTTTCCCGATGAACGATCATTTACGGACACTTTTGCGGTGAATGTCATGGGTACTACTTTTTTTACCGAACAAATGCTGCCTTTGCTCAAGCCAGCAGCCAAAATCATCAATATTTCTTCCAAAATGGGTTCAATTGGACTTTGCACAGGCAGCGACGCTGTGGCCTACCGCATGTCCAAAGCCGCACTGAACATGTACAGCAAAATCCTCTGTAATCGCTTAGAAGGCCAACACTTGGTAGCTACTTTGCATCCAGGTTGGGTACAAACCACGATTGCGGCCAGCAATGTCCACGCGCCGCTTACGCCTGCTGCTTCGGCTTCACGCATCTACGAGTTCTCCATCAGCAATTTTCGCAGCGGAATTTTTTGGAACGTACAAACCCAAAGCGAGTGCGAGTGGTAAGCTAAAAAGAAAAACATGTCTGGAATAACTGATCTGCAGGAGTTGCTGAAAAGCCTCTCCCCTACCCTTCAAGCTGGTACTTATGTTTATTGTACTTTGCCTTTTGGTGCCAGCTTTGATGCAAAACAAGTCGTCGGCACCTTTCGCGAAGCCGAGGGCTTGACCCTGATTGTAGCACAAGCCTATGCCCAGGCTCAAAACTGGGAACACAGTGCCCCCTTGGCCTGGATCAGCCTCAGCGTACATTCTGACCTGGAGGCCGTAGGCTTGACCGCCGCTTTTGCACAAGCCTTGGGGCAGGCTGGCATCAGCTGCAACGTGGTCGCCGCTTTTTACCACGATCATATTTTTGTGCCCTTTCAAAAAGCGGAACAAGCGGTGAGGGTCTTGGAAAATTTGGCTGAGGGGGCGAAAAAGGGCTGAGGTTTATTGCTGTTTATCTTTTGGGTTTTTAGTTTTACAACAAAATGCTAACCTAAAAAAATGCAATTGAATTTAGATCGCTACGGGAACTTATATGTACCAAATACTTGTTTTTCTCTTATGCTTTTTTGCTCATTTTTACACCTGAGCCATCTGCCTTTTTACATTGATTGGAAATTGATCAAATTTCAAAAACATAAAAACAAATAACCAAAATGAAGACCCAATACTTTTTCATTTTATCCCTTTTGCTGTCCATCTTGACCTGGTCCAATGCTTTGGCGCAGGACAAGTTGCCCAGTTTCCCTGGAGGCTTCCTGGCTTTTGAAGAATTTCTCAATAAAAACTACATTGCGCTGCAAATTGAACGTCCAGCTTCAATCACCGTTGAATTTGTAGTTTCCGAAGATGGCCAAATCTCAAAACTCAAACTAAAAAAAGGTTTCCAAGCCGATTTCGACAAAGAAATAATGCGCATTTTGGCTTTGATGCCCAAATGGAATCCAGGACAATCTGGTGGTCAAAAAATGGCCATGATGATGCGTTTTCCGATTACAGTTTCAAAGAAAAGGCTTGTTTTAGACATTGCTTTCTTTAATCCGGATCCCATTATCACGGGCTATCGCGCAAATGATAGTGATTTAGAGAAGGTCTTTGCGATGCTTGGAAAATCACCTGCATCTACGGATTCCGTTCACCTGCATGTAGATCAAGCCCCAAATTTCCCTGGTGGGGAGTCAAAATTGATAGCATACCTGCAATCCAATTCAGAATATCCTAGGATCGCCAAGGAAAACGGAGTATATGGTAATGTAGAAGTTTATTTTGTAGTAGAAAAAGATGGCAGCGTAAGTAATATTAAGACAATCAAGGGCATTGGTGCTGGCTGCGAAGAAGAAGTGATCAGCGTGATCAATAAAATGCCTAAATGGGCTCCTGGGAAAATCAATGGCCAGCATGTCAGGACGGCTCAACTCCTGGGGGTACGTTTTACCTTGTAATTCCATGCCAAAAAAAGAACCTGCCCTCCACCAGAGCAGGTTCTTTTTTCTGATAAAAGGTACAAGCTCAGCCCACATAAGCCTCCGCCACTTGCCGCTGTGCACCAAGTCCTGCGATACCCAAGGTCACCACATCACCGGGCTTGAGGTAACGTTGTGGTTTGAGGCCCATGCCCACACCAAATGGGGTGCCCGTCGAAATCACATCCCCTGGCAAAAGGGTCATGAACTGGCTGATGTAGTGAACAATGTAAGACACGTCAAAAACCATATCGTCGGTATTGGAGTTTTGCAGCATTTCGCCGTTTACTTCCAGCCAAATGTGCAGTTTTTGGGGGTCGGGGATTTCATCGGTCGTCACCAGATACGGGCCCAAAGGCGCGAAGGTATCAGCGCTTTTGCCCTTCACCCACTGGCCGCTGCGTTCCAGTTGGAAAGCACGCTCCGAGTAATCGTTGTGTACGCAATAGCCTGCTACATAACTCAGGGCCTCTTCGTGCGACACATACGAAGCTTTTTTGCCAATCACCACGGCCAATTCCACTTCCCAGTCGGTTTTTGCTGAGTTTTTGGGAATCACCACCGGATCATTGGGGCCGTTGAGGGCGGTGGTCGATTTGAAGAAAATAATCGGCTCGGTGGGCAAACCCAGGCCAGTTTCTTCGGCGTGTTTGACATAGTTTAGACCCACACACACAATTTTGGATGGGCGGGCCACACAGGCACCCAGGCGTTCGGTGTCTGTTACCACTGGGCACTGTTCGGCATTTTTGGCCACCCAAGCACCTAAATCAGCCAGTTTTCCAGCAGTAAAAAATGCCTCGTTGAAATCGGGTGTAAAGGCCGAAACGTCGATGCGTTTGCCATCGCTGAGTTCCACTCCTGGTTTTTCGGCACCTTCTACCCCGTAGCGAAAGAGTTTCATATTGGGTTTTTATTTTTATGCAAAAATGTTGTTGGTTATGGGAATTTAGACCGTCGATTTCTGGTCAGAACTATCAACGTTTCAAGGCAAACCAGCAGCTGAAATATCTTGATAAAACAAGATACTGAAAACTTCGGAGAAAAGCGATCTCGATAATCAAGCGAGGAATTTTTATCTGCACCACATTTTTTGCCTAAACCAGAATTTTCAGGATTACAGAATTGCAGAATTACTTGCATGACGTTGACCAATTTTTTCCAAACCAGAATTTGAAAGAATTTCAGAATTGGCCCGCTTCGCGGTCATCAGCACTTCATGTTCACCATAAGTAACAGTTCAAAAATAAACCTTTCCAGTTTTTAAGAAACACGCATGTCAACGTAACGGTCAACGTCCTGCTGGAAATCCGCAAGAATGAGTGTGGAGTGTGCAAGTGTGAGTTCGGGTGTGGGAGCTTCGTGCTTTTACTTTTGTCTCCGATCACTTGAAAACGGGATTTTCTCACACTCACACCCAAACAAACACACCCAAACTCAATTTTATCCGTGTTCCAAAAATGGCCTCGCGCAGCGAGGGCATAATCTATAAAGTACGCAGTTGCGATTTGGTAAGGTTTATTCGTGGCTTGTCACTAAAATCACAGCTACAGAAACTTCTCCTAAGTTTTCAGAAGATAGAACCTCATCAACTGTCGCATTTGACGCTCTTCTCAACTCCTCAACTTCTAAACCACACAACTTTTAGCGTTAGTTATTCAAATACATAAAGCCCCCGTCGATCGGGTAATCGCAGCCCGTGAGAAAACTGGCTTCGTCCGAGCACAAGTACAAGGCCATGTAGGCAATTTCTTCCGGCTTGGCCATGCGCCCGATGGGTTGGGTTTTGCTCAGTTTTTCAAACATCTCGGCCTCTTGTCCTGGATAGTTTTTTGCCAAAAATCCATCCACAAAAGGCGTGTGCACCCGTGCTGGTGAAATCGAATTGCAACGAATGCCCTGGTGTAAGTAGTCTTTGGCCACTGATTGGGTCATGCTGAAAACCGCCCCTTTGGAAGTGGAATAAGCAAAACGATCCGGAATTCCGACTGAGGCCGCCACCGACGCCATGTTCAAAATCACCCCGCCGCCCGCTTGCTTGATCAGTGGCAAGGCCGCATGCAGGCAGTTGTACACGCCCTTGATATTGACGTTGATGATGCGGTCAAAATCAGCTTCAGCAGTAGTCTCTACATTGCCGATGTGGGCGATCCCGGCGTTGTTGACCAGGATGTTGAGGGGGCCGATTTTAGCAAAAACCTCGGCTACTTGGTTCTGCTGGCTCACGTCGCAAGCGTGGGCGTGGGCTTGACCGCCCAGGACTTTGATCCCCGCTACTGCCTCTTCAGCAGCAGCTTGATTCAGTTCCATGAGGTGTACGGTGGCCCCTCGTTGAGCAAACAAAGTAGCAATGGCCAAACCAATTCCACTGCCACTGCCCGTGACAATGGCGGTTTTGCCCGCTAATGAAAAAATGTTGTGCTGCATGTTTGGATCTTAAGCTATGCTATTTGATGAGAGTACATTCTGTTCAACTCTTCAACCTTTCAACTCCCCTCAATATCCCTCTTCCTCCAAATGCCCAGTAAGTTTTTTCACAATTTTAAACTGGAATAAAAACTCCTTGGCGATGACCCTGATGATGGTGTATACTGGAATGGCCAAAATCATGCCCAAGGCTCCACCTATCTGTGCCCCAACCAAGATACAAATGAAAATTTCGAGCGGGTGGGCCAACACGCTTTTTGAAAAAATATAAGGTTGAATAAAGTTGTTGTCGAGAATTTGCACCACCTGAAACACAATGAAGACCTTGAGCATCATGGGCCCAAGCTGATTATAAAAATTGAGATCCAGGTTGGAAGAAAGGGTGATAAACATGCCAAAACCTGCTCCGATCAGTGGCCCGATGTAAGGAATGACGTTCATCATCGCGCCAAACAGGGCAATGAGCAGGGCATTTTTGATGCCGAAAATGGTCATGCCTAACCACAAACCAAAGGCAAATATCAACAATTGTATGATGAGGCCACTGAAATACCGGCTCAACAAAGCCACTGTATCTTTGATCGCCTCGCGGGTTGGGGTTTCGTACTGTGCAGGTACCAAGGCGATGATGAAGTTGACGAACAAACGTTTTTCCTGCAAAAAGAAAAAAGCGATGAAGACCACCGAAGCCACATTGACAAAAATATTGCCAACAGCTCCAATTACCGCTCCAACCACGGTGCCCAAACGACTGGGTTCGAACCAACCTTTGAGGGAGTTTTTGACCAGGGCTTCAAGGGAGTTTTCAGGCAATTTTACGCCATAAGCGCCTAGCCATTCACCCACCTTGGCATAGGGTTCTTCCAGGGTTTTGGCGATGGCCTGGTAGTCCACATGCGCCAAGTTGCTGGCTTGTTGGAGGATGGTAGGCACAAAAACAGCCACCAAGCCCCCCAAAATCAGGAAAAAAGTGAGCAAGGTCATGGTTGCCCTCAAAGCCGAACCCGGCCGCCATTTGCCAATGCGGATGCGGGCATACAAGCGCATGAACGGCTGCCCGATCAGTGAAACCACCCAGGCGCTAATCACGTAAGAAATGATGGTGCTGAAATGATAAATGATCAGTCCAAGGATCAGGGCACTCAACCCAATGATGATGTAGCGGCTCCAGGTTTGCGCAGTCATGGCGAGGAAGTTAATAACAGGAGCCAAAGTACGGAAAAGACGGGAATAAATGGAATAGAGGGCGTTTTTATGGGAAACAAGCCCAAATAAACCACGGCTCAATGTGGGTTTCAAGTTGAAAAAGACTTGGGCGTTTGCCTTGATCTAGGCTAAGGTGAGTTTTGGGTTTGCGAAGTTCGATTTTTTGACTTACACTCAAAAGAAGTCTTTCTGGCTTGATGACCAGAAAAAACTCGTTTTGAATCACTACTTGAAACCCAATAAGAGCCTTTTTTGAAGTACAAGTGGCAACTCAGATCTGAGTTGCCACTTGTACTTCAATCAGCTATCAGGGTTTCTTGTCCTGCTGGCCAAACACCTTCTTCAACAGGTCGCTGCTGCGGGAGTTGACATTCGTGCGGATGTCGGCTTCTTTCACCTCCACCAGTTTGAACATGCCGACCAGGGCTTTTTCAGTCACATACTTATCCAACTCTGGATTCATTTTTTTCACCAAAGGAATTTTGTTGTAGGCGGTCACCGCATTGCTCCAGTATTCACGCACCTTGAACTTGTCGAGCGAAGCTTGCACAACGGGCAAGAAGGCGGCGTTCAAGGCTGGGCTGGTGTTGCGGTCCAGGTAGCGGGTAGCGGCGTCTTTTTCGCCCATCAGGATGTTCATCGCGTCCTGGAAGGTCATTTTTTTGATGGCGTCCACAAAGATTGGCTTGGCCAAAGCAGCTGCGTCCTCCGCCGAGCGGTTCATTTTTTCCAAAAGGTCTTGCTCGAATTTTTCAAAACCAGGGACCATGCGTAGCTTCGCTGACATCGTTTTGGCTTCTTCGGGCAGCAGGATTTTGTAAGGGCTGGCAAAGTAACCGTCTTTGGCAGAGAGGAAGCTCACCGCTTGGTCCACGCCTAGGTTCAGGGCTTCTTTCAGGCCAGAGCCTGCTTCGTCGGCCCCCAGAGCCGATTTGCCGCCGATGGCCGTTTTGGCTTTGTTTACCAATCCACCCAATCCTTGGGCATTCACCAGGGTGAGGCTGCACAAGCAGCAAAACAGCAGGATGTACTTTTTCATTGTTTAGGTTTTTACGTGCAAAAACTTAGTCTGACAGTTTCTAAGCCTCTACTCACTATTGTGACGCAATTAAAACGCCAAAGGCTGGTTCTTGTGCTATGGATTAACCTTTTGTTAAGAAAAAAATCACCCCATTTTACGGCCTGAGCGCATAAAATGGGGTGATAACTACAAGGTATACAATACTTTAGCTTATAGTAAAGTCGTTTTCATGACCATTTTCCACTGGCCGTCGATTTTTTCCAAAACCCTTAATTCAAGTGATTTTCCGCTTCCTGCGCTTTGGCTGTATTTCGCCCAAGCGGTGTTGCCGCGCACCTGAATCATCCAATCACTTCGGGTAGGCTGGACGAAATTAGCACTCATGGCTTTGCCTTCGACAGATTCGAAGTAGGGTTTAAATGCGGCTCGAATGGTTTCCCAACCGTCAGCAGCGTTGAGCACCGCTGCACCAGGGGTTCCCGTCATCGCACTGAAATGGGTATAAGGGTGGTTGGCGTAGCAAGCCATGAAGGCGTCCAAGTCACCCTTGGAAAAAGCAAAGGTTTCATCGTGGATGAGCTTTTTGATGGCGATTTCATCAGGGCTCTGGGCTTGGAGACCCAGGGTACAGGCTGCGAATAGCAGGGCCAAGAAAATTTTCATATAAATTAAGGTTTTGGTGTGAATTAATTGCACAATTTAACTCATTTATCCCAAGGGCAAAGCCTGCGCTCTGCTTATTTCTCACTTATTCTTGGCCTCTTTGTCCCTTTGTGGGTAATTTTCAGCAAAAAACACCCACAAAAGTTGAAAATACAATGGAATACCCTTACTTTTGAACACTTGTTCAATTTTCATGAAAACCAATAAAGAAGAAGTTTTACAAAAAGCGCTGGCGGTCATTTGGGAGCAAGGCTACCACGACACCAGTTTTCAGGACCTGAGCGATGCCTGTGGGATCAATAAGTCGCATTTTTTCCACTATTTCAAAGGGGGCAAGGAAGATTTGATGACTGAAATTCTGCAACTCACCCATGAAGTGTACATCGGTATGCTCAAGCGCCTGGCTGAAACCAAAGAACTAAACACTGACGAAAAGCTGCAAAAAATCAAGGAAAAACTGATCAAAATGTACACCGCCAAGGGTCCTGGCAACGGCTGCCTGATGGCCAATACCAGCTTGGAAACCACGGGTAAAAACTACAAGTTCACCCCCATTGTACAGGCCTTTTTCCGCGACTTCATCCACTATATGGCTGTCATCTACCAAGAACGACATCCCGTCGAACACGCCCAAAGCCTGGCCGAAGAAGTGGTCCAGGAAATTGAAGGGGCCATCATGCTGATGCGGGTTTTTCACGACACCAGTTACCTCGAACGCGCCTTGACCCGCGCCAACCGCTGATTTTTCCCCCCTTCCGGAAAAAGAAAGGGGTGTCTTTGTGCTAAAAAATTTAATGAACATTCAATAAAAAACCATGACCCAAATCAATCTAACGATCACTTGCACCGATGGTGTCTCCCTTTCAGCGGTGCTGGTAGTGCCCGAACAGGCCAAAGCCGTGGTGCAAATCAATGGTGGCACGGGTTTTCGCAAGGAATATTACCTGAAATACGCACAATACCTGGCCACACACGGTTTTGTGAGCCTGGTGTACGACTACCGGGGCAATGCCAGCTCGGCACCCCAAGACCTGCGCAATTGTGCATTCAACTACCTGGAATACGGCCAAAAAGACATGGCGGCGGTTTTGGATTTCCTCGATGAACGCTTCCCACATTTGCCCAAGCTCATCCTCGGCCACAGCGTAGGCGGCCAAAAAGTGGGTTTTATGCCCAATTTGCAAAAAGTCAAGGGACTGGTAACTTTTGCTACTGGGGCGGGCTACTTGCCCAAAATGAAAGCCTGGCAAGGCTTGAAGTCCTACTATTTTTTCTACTTATTTGGCCCCTTGAGCATTGCCCGTTACGGTTATGTGGCCTCCAAACGCTTTGGCATAATGGAGGATTTGCCCCGTCAAGTTTTTCTTGATTGGCGCTTGTTTTGTTCCAAGCCGATGTATTTTTTTGACCCCAAAATTTATGGCATCAGTGTGCCCAAAGGCCAATACGACGAGTTGCCTTTCCCTGTAAAAGTATACTCGTGCAGCGATGACCAAATCTGCACCCCTGAGAACCAAGCTGCTTTTTGGAAAAATGTCCACAGCGACCAAGGCATCCAGTTTTCGGTCTTACGCCCAAATGACTGGGGCTTGCAAGAAATTGGCCACAACGGTGTTTTCCCCTCCCGTTTTCAGGAAACTTTGTGGCCGGAAGTGCGGAAAGCATTGGAAAACATGCTATAAAAACGCTCCTCTAAACTCCAACAAGACATGCTGAAATCCATTGGTTAAAGTGACCGATGGTCTTTGAGCGCCCCGCTGAATTAAGTGGGGCGTTTTTTTGAAATGCAATTTTAAAGCCATTTCACCAATTCCGAGCCGTTCAATACTTCACAAGTCATATTTTTCCCCATTCATCAATTAAGCCGAAAACTTTGGAGTAAGGCGGTCTCAACAATCAAGCAGGGATTTTTTTTATCTGAACCACATTTTTTGTCTAAACCAGAATTTTCAGAATTGTAGAATTACAGAATTACTTGTGTGACGTTGACCAATTTTTTCCAAACTAGAATTTGAAAGAATTCCAAAATTGGCCCGCTTCGCGGTCACCAACGCTTCATGTTCATCATAAATTCACAAAACTCACAGCTATTGAAAATTCTCCGAGGTTTTCAGAATTACGTGTAAAGTCTCGTATTTCGTATATTTCATGATCAATGGTTAAAATACTCAAAAGATGTGAGTCATTTCAAAGACTACAAACTGGTAAACGTGAGCTTGAGCTACCTCAAATTTTCCAGTGAGCCCCCAAATCATATATCGTATTTAGTATGTCGTCTATCGTATGTCAAAAGAAACATGTCCTACAACTCAAAACTAAGGTTATTTTTATCAAAAAAACGCGAAAATGAGTAAAAGCAACATCCTAACCCTCTTCGCTACCATAATGTACATAGGCGTTTCTGCCCAAAATCCGCTCAAAGTCGGCGTAGTCGGCCTCACCCATACCCACGTACACTGGATTTTGGGCCGCGCCAAGGCTGACGACATCCAAATCGTAGGCATCGTAGAGCCCAATCGGACCCTGGCCGAGCGTTATGCCCAGCGCCACGGTTACAGCATGGACCTGGTGTTCAACACCATCGAAGAAATGGTGGCCAAGACCCAACCCGAAGCCGTCACCGCCTTCAACGCCATCAACGAGCACCTGGGCACCGTGGAATTTTGTGCCCCTCGCGGCATCCATGTGATGGTCGAAAAACCACTGGCAGCAAGCTGGGAACAAGCCAAAAAAATGATCGACTTGGCCAAAAAACACAAGATTCACCTACTGACCAACTACGAAACCACCTGGTACGGCAGCAACGAAAAAGCATTCGAGCTGATCAATGGCGAAAAGGCCATCGGTCGCTTGCAAAAAATGGTTTTCCACCACGGCCACCCTGGCCCAATCGAAATTGGTTGCAACCAGGAATTTCTGGATTTTTTGACCGATCCCATTCGCAACGGCGGCGGCGCACTGACCGACTTTGGTTGTTACGGGGCCAACCTGGCTACCTGGTTTTTACAGGGCCAAAAACCCATTTCGGTGTCTTGCATCACCCACCAAATGAAACCCGACAAGTACCCCAAAGTTGACGATGACGCCACGATCATGCTGAAATATGCCCACACCGAAGTGGTGATCCAAGCCTCCTGGAACTGGCCTTACAGCCGCAAAGACGCCGAGTTGTATGGCCAAAATGGCTTCATTGAATGCCTGAATGGCAACGACATGCTGATCGCTAAAAAATTGGAGGATCGCGGTAC
Organism: Chitinophagales bacterium; assembly: GCA_013299105.1. GTDB lineage: Bacteria > Bacteroidota > Bacteroidia > Chitinophagales > Saprospiraceae > Haliscomenobacter. The sequence goes on from JAAFJY010000029.1 coordinate 48,264, forward strand.
CGCATTCAAAGCCAGCAACCTGCCCAATGGCCGTCACGATCCTTTCGCCTACTTTGCCGGGGTAATACGAGGCAAAATCAGCGTAAACCCCAACGACCTTTCGGCCCTGGAAAACAACGCCACCGTGATGATGATCCTCGAAGCCGCCAAGCACTCCGCAAAAACTGGCAAGACGGTGATCTGGGAGCGGTTTTATGGGAAAAAACTTTAATAATGGTTAATGGTTAATGGTTAATTGTTAATGGTTAATTGTTAATGGTTAATTGTTAATGGTTAATTGTTAATGGTTAGTTGTTAGTGAAAACTTGCCCGAGGTTTTTGGTGAACCCTTGCAAAATTTGGACATCCTGCTCCAGAGGAAAAAGCTGCGTTTGGTCAACGTCACGTTAGCAATACGTAAAATCCGTTTTATCCGTATTCATCCGTGTTCATCCAAAAGGCCGCACAGCGAGAAAAGTTGAAATGTTGAAATGTTGAAGGGTTGAAAAGAGAGGCCCCGATCGAAAGCCCCTGACCGCAAAGCGGGCTTATTCTGGAATTCTTTCAAATTTTAAATTGGTCAACGTCAAGCAAGTAATTCTGTAATTCTACAATTCTGAAAATTCTGGTTCAGACCAAAAGACATCTCGCTTGGTAAACGTCACGCTAGTAATCCATGAAAAATCCGTTTTATCCGTTTCATCCGTGTTCCTCCAAAAGGCCGCGCAGCGGAGACATGGGACGAGTGGACATAGGCAACACAGTTGCCCAATAAATTCTGTAATTCTTTCAAATTCTGGTTTGGGAAAAATTGGTCAACGTCAAGCAAGTAATTCTGTAATTCTACAATTCTGAAAATTCTGGTTCAGACCAAAAGACATCCCGCTTGGTCAACGTCACGCTAGCAATCTGTGAAAAATCCGTTTTATCTGTTTTATCCGTGTTCCTTCAAAGGCCGCACAGCGGCCACATGGGACGAGTGGACATAGGCAACACAGTTGCCCAATAAATTCTGTAATTCTTTCAAATTCTAGTTTGGAAAAAATTGGTCAACGTCAAGCAAGTAATTCTGTAATTCTACAATTCTGAAAATTCTGGTTCAGACCAAAAGACATCTCGCTTGGTAAACGTCACACTAGTAATCCGTGAAAAATCCGTTTTATCCGTTTCATCCGTGTTCCTCCAAAAGGCCGCACAGCGAGAAAAGTTGAAATGTTGAAATGGTTGAAGGGTTGAAAAGAGAGGCCCCGATCGAAAGCCCCTGACCGCAAAGCGGGCTTATTCTGGAATTCTTTCAAATTCTAGTTTGGAAAAAATTGGTCAACGTCAAGCAAGTAATTCTGTAATTCTACAATTCTGAAAATTCTGGTTCAGACCAAAAGACATCCCGCTTGGTCAACGTCACGCTAGCAATCCGTGAAAAATCCGTTTTATCCGTTTTATCCGTGTTCCTTCAAAGGCCGCACAGCGGCCACATGGGACGAGTGGACATAGGCAACACAGTTGCCCAATAAATTCTGTAATTCTTTCAAATTCTGGTTTGGGAAAAATTGGTCAACGCCACGCAAGTAACTCTGTAATTCTACAATTCTGAAAATTCTGGTTCAGACCAAAAGACATCCCGCTTGGTCAACGTCACGCTAGCAATCCGTGAAAAATCCGTTTTATCCGTTTCATCCGTGTTCCTCCAAAAGGCCGCACAGCGGCCCCCTTGCGGAGCAAGCAAAAAAATAGATCAGTGGCTAAACTCACCCGATTGTCCCCACATGCAAACCCCGAACCCCATTCTTCCGATCTTCAAAAAAATGCCGCAGAAAAAAATGCGTGGTCTGAAAAGCCAAGTCTTCCCAAGGAATTTCAGCCTCCGTAAAAAGCTTAACTTCCAGGCTCTCCTCCCCACCATCAAAATCAAAAGTGTCTAAATCAGCCAAGAAAAAAACATGCACTTGGCTGATCCTGGGTACACTCAGCATCGCGTGCAGATTGAGAATGCTGACCTGCGCCCCGGTTTCTTCAAAAGCCTCACGAGCCGCAGCGGCCTCTACACTTTCATCGTTTTCCATGTAGCCGCCAGGGATGGTCCAAAAACCAAGGCGCGGCTCAATGCCCCGTCGGCAAAGCAAGATTTTGTCTTCAAAAATGGGAATACAGCCCGCCACCACCTTGGGATTCGCATAAAAAATAGTGTCGCAAGCGGGGCAATGGTGCCGTGCGTGCGTATCACCCTTGGGCACACTCCAAATCAGATCAGCGCTGCCGCAATTGCTACAGAACTTCATACCGCAGCGGTATTTTCAAGCTGAGTGAGGTAACGGCGGGCTTTTTCCAGGTCTTCAGGTGTATCGATGCCCACGATGGCATATGGGGTGTGGTTGACAAAGATCGAATATCCCGCTTCCAACCAGCGCAATTGTTCAAGTGATTCGGCGCTCTCCAGTTCGCCCATGTCCAGTTGGGTGATGTCGAGTAAGGTTTGCCTTTGAAAACCATACAAACCAATGTGCCGAAAATAAGGAGCATGTTCCAGCCATGTTTCTGCTGCTTGGTTGCGCAAGTAAGGGATCGGGCTGCGGCTGAAATAGAGGGCCAGGCGAGCGTGATTGAGCACTACTTTCACAATATTGGGGTTGAACAAGTCCTCCCAAGCCTTGACCGGGGTTGACAAAGTAGCGATTTGTGCTTTGTTTTCCCATAGGGGCCGGGCCACCGCTGCGATTTGTTCGGCTTCCAGAAAAGGCTCATCACCTTGAATATTGATCACGTACTCGAAATCAGGGAAACGCCGGGCTGCTTCGGCACAGCGGTCGGTGCCGCTGGCGTGTTCAGGATCGGTCATGATCACCGTGGCCCCAAAGCTTTCAGCGTGGCTGGCAATTTTCGCATCGTCGGTGGCGATTACCACTTGATCCAAGGCCGGGGCTTCACAAGCAAGCTCATATACCCGTTGGATCATGGTTTTGCCCCCCAAGTCAACCAATGGTTTGCCCGGAAAACGAGAAGATGCGTATCGTGCGGGGATAATACCCAGAGTTTTCATAAGTTTGTGATTAAACATGGTCTGCTGACCCAAAACTAACATTTACCCCAAAGTAAACCAAAAAAACAATGTGGCGAATTTCACTACGAGCGCGTAAAGAAATAAGGTGGGCCAATTTTAGTTTAGCGAAAAGAGATAAACAAGAGACTGAAAGGAACTTGTGTTCTTTTTTTGCTAAACCTCAAAGAAGATTGGGTTACCTTATTTTAGCTCCAATACTAACCCTAATCCCTTGCTTTCCATTGCATGCTACCGGCGACAGCACGCGCTACCTGACCCCACGCGACACAGTCTATCTGAGTATCAATGCTGGTGGTGAAAAAATCTTTGAGCACAAGTTGGTCAAAGGGCAAACGGTGTTTTCCCTGGCCAAGTTTTACGGGCTGAACCTAGACATGCTCAAGTACTACAACCCTGGCCTGAATGTGGACAATGTACCCTTGGGCAAAAAAATCAAGGTGCCGATCCCCAATCGCTCGATCATTCGTTACCGCCAAAAGGGTTTCAACCCGCGCCAATACGCTCCGGTGTTTTACCGCGTAAAAGCAGGTGACAACCTCTATCGCCTGGGCAAGGTCTATTTTCGGATGCCTGAAGACACCATCAAAGCCCGCGCCAAACTCAAAGACGGGGCCCTGCAACCCGGCCAATTGGTACACATCGGCTGGATCAGCCCTTTTCCCATCCAGGCTGAAGCACAAGCTGCGCGCCCACCCATGCCAACCACCATCAAAAAAGCCGCAGAACTGAAGGAGAAATTTGAAGCCTACGCCAAAAACAAAAAACTGACCCTGAACCGCAACCAGGGCATCGCTACCTGGCAAAAAGACATGCCCAATGGCCAAAACCACTACGCCCTGCACGACCAAGCACCCGCAGGTTCGGTGATTGAAATTTACAACCCGGTGACCCGTCGCACGGTGTATGCCAGGGTTTTGGGCAAAATTCCCGGTGCTTCTTACACCAACAACATGGCCGTGATGCTCTCGCAGCCCACTGCTAAGTTGTTGGGAGCCAAAGACCCCAAGTTTTTTGTGAAGATTAAGTTTTATAAGTAGTTGAAATGTTGAAGGGTTGAAATGTTGAAAAGAGGGGGCTCTGTTTGAGCATTGGTTGCTTAAGTTTGGGATTCGTTTTTACGGGTTGGATTTTTTATTTTTTTACATACGATAGACGAAGTACGACATATGATTTGAGGGGCTCGCTGGCAAGATTTGTCGGGGAAGCAAGATTTCGTTTTTACGGATTGGATTTTGAAGGTGGAAAGGCGATGATTTCACCAAAAACCCTGCTCCGTATGGGCGTAACGTTGGTAGTCAAAGTCTTGCTGGCATCCTGCACATCAAAAAAATCATACAAATCACAGTTCATACAAAATAACTAGTGCATTGAGAACGAAATAATAAACCATTATCGCTAGTCCCACGTCTCCTGACGGGGACTGTCCTGATGCGCGTCTCCTGACGCATTGGCGAGCTAGAATCGTGCATTAGCGCACTATAAATGGGCGCTTATTTCGTTCCTGGATTACTAGTGCATTGAGAACGAAATAATAAACCATTACGCTAGTCCCACGTCTCCTGACGGGGACTGCCCTGATGCGCGTCTCATGACGCATTGGCGAGTTGCAATCATGCATTAACGCACTTTAAATAGGCGCTTATTTAGTTCCTGGCCCACTAGATCAAATAATAATCCCCGCCCGTTTCCCCATCTCCTCAGCACTCAAATTGAACTCCTCACTTTCCTCGATCAAATAAGCGATGGTATCACCCATTTGCGAGCAAGAATAGACGGTGTCCAAGCCCAATTCAGCGGTGCCAATGCCTTTTTCGAGGGTTTTTTGCACCATTTCGCGGATCGCAAAGGCTTCTTCGTAGGCTTTGAAATGGTCCATCATCATGGCCACCGAGAGGATGGCACCGATGGGATTGGCCACGTCGGCCCCGGCAGCGCGGGGGAAAGAACCGTGGATGGGCTCGTACAAAGGCGCTTTTTCACCCAGTGAAGCAGAAGGCATCAGGCCAATCGAGCCAGTCAGGCCGCCGCCCAGGTCGGACAGGATGTCGCCGAAGAGGTTTTCGGTCAAAATCACGTCGAATTGTGCGGGGTCCGACACCATTTGCATGGCTGCGGTGTCCACGTACATGCACTCGAACTTGACCGTAGGGAAACCCTGGGCCACGCGGGTACATACCTCGCGCCAGAGGCGGGAAGTCTCCATGATATTGGCCTTATCGACTAGGGTCAGGCGTTTTTTGCGCTTGCTGGCCTGGTAAAATGCTACTTGGGCCAGGCGTTCGATTTCTTTTTCGGAATAACGGATCACATCAAACGCGCCTTCGGCATCACGGCCATGCTCACCATAATATACCCCACTGGCCAACTCACGAAAAATCAGGAAATTGACGTTTTTGGCTTTTTCGCGCTTCAAAGGCGAGAGGTGCAACAACTTAGGGATACCCGTCACTGGGCGGATGTTGGCATAGAGGCCCAGGTGGCGGCGCAATTGCAGCAAGCCCTGCTCAGGACGCAGGTGTACAGGCGCATTGACCCCATATGCAGGGTCGCCTACCGCGCCGAACAATACTGCATCGGCTTTCAAACAAGTATCTAAGGTGGAATATGGCAAAGGCGTTTCGTGCTTGCGGATGGCCACCGCACCAATGTCGCCGTAAGTCAATTCAAAATCGTGGTGGAATCGACGTCCAACGGCTTCTAAAACCTTGACGGCTTGGTCGATGACTTCAGGGCCGACGCCGTCGCCTGGAAGAATGGCAATTGATTTTTTCATGGAATTATAGACTTGGCTTTGGGGTGGGTTTGAAAAAGGACTGATCGTTACTATTGTTTTCTTCAAGAACGGAAGCCAGGTATTTTTCGTTTGTCCAAAGGCTAGGAAAAGCGAATTTTAACAAGCTTCTACATTCCCGTACAAAAAATTAGACCACAAAAAATACGAAAAGTTCTGAAACACGACAAGCATTTCAGAACCTTTTGCTGTTTTTTTCCAATAAAATGACCAGTCTATTACTTTTTAGCCAAATTTTTGGGTGTTTTCGTACCAAAAAGCAGAATTAGGCCATCGCGCCGATCTGCATTTCCTTCAAAATCTCTGAAAGGTCGTCGTCATTGATTTCCTTTTTGCGGTCGGCCCATTCCAAGAAGCGAATATAAGTGACGTCCAGTTCCTCCTTCGTCAAGTTCACGCCGATTTCTTTGGCGCGGAAGGCCAGCGCGGCACGACCACTGCGGGCCGTGAGTACGATCCGGGACTGGTCAACCCCTACTTCTTCGGGGTCGATGATTTCGTAAGTATTGCGCTCCTTGATCACACCATCCTGGTGGATACCAGAGGAGTGTGCAAAGGCATTGGCCCCTACGATGGCCTTGTTGGGTTGCACGGGCATGCCCATTTTTTCGCTCACCATCAGGCTCGTTGGGTTGAGCAAGCGGGTGTTGATGCGGGTATCCAAGTTGAGGTAAGGGTGCTGCTTGAGGATCATCACTACTTCTTCCAAAGAGGTATTGCCCGCACGCTCGCCGATGCCATTGATGGTACATTCGATCTGGCGGGCTCCGTTTTGAGCACCAGCGATCGAGTTGGCGGTGGCCAAGCCTAGGTCATTGTGGCAGTGGGTAGAAAGGGTAGCCTTGTGAATGCCCTTTACGTTTTCTTGTAGGTACTTGATTTTAGCACCGTACTCTTCAGGCAAGCAATAGCCAGTAGTATCAGGGATGTTCAAAACCGTTGCGCCTGCGGCTACTACCGCTTCGATCACACGGGCCAGGTATTCATTGTCGGTACGGCCAGCGTCTTCGGCATAAAATTCCACGTCTTCTACGAAGCTTTTGGCGTATTTCACGGCTGCAACTGCCCGGCGGATGATTTCCTCGCGGGTGGTTTTGAACTTGTGCAAGATGTGCGAGTCCGAAGTGCCAATGCCTGTATGGATGCGAGGGCGTTTAGCATATTTCAGGGCTTGGGCGGCCACTTCGATGTCTTTTTCCACGGCGCGAGAAAGGCCACATACCACGGGCTCGTTTACCGCCTTGCACACCGCAACCACTGCTTCAAAATCGCCAGGGCTGGAAATCGGAAAGCCTGCCTCGATGATGTCCACACCTAGTAGTTCGAGCTGCTTGGCCAGGATGACCTTTTGCTCGGTATTCAATTTGCAGCCGGGCACTTGTTCGCCGTCGCGCAGGGTGGTGTCGAAAATATAAATCCTGTTGCTACTCATTGGTGCAGAATTTTGATAGGAAGCACGCAGTTTTTTCAGCCAATTTGAAGTGGTACATCTACGCTTTTTACTGCCTGGCTACCCGAATTTGGTGCAGATTAGGGCGACTTTCCGGCTTTTTTGGATAGGAACCAAAATTAGTTAGAGATTTTTAAGCCATATCTCCTTTTGTGATTCCCTTGCTCAAAGCTGGATAGTTACCGGATTTTTGTAAGTTTGCCGAGTCAAGAATAGAAAAGGGAGGCCGTTTGTTCATCAACATCTCCACTTTTTCCCGACGTGCAAAGATACCTTGTAGCAGCGCCTGTCCGAAATCAAAAAGAAAAATTAGTACAAGGCTGGAAATGGGGTATCTGCGCTAAAGTCCTTGATTTAGAGTAGATTAAAAAAATCGAATCTACAATGCCCAAGCAAAAAACTGATGACCTTGTTCAGCTCATCCGCTCACTGACCCGGGCGGAGAAACGCCATTTTCGCCTCTTCGTCAAGCGCAATCAAACGTCAGAAGACATCCTTTTTCTGCAACTTTTCGATTTTTTGGAAAAACGCGGAGAGTATGAAGAGGATGTGATCCTGAAAAAAATACCAGAGGTCAAGAAATCGCAGCTGTCTAACCTCAAGGCCCATTTGTACAAACAGCTCCTGACCAGTCTGCGCCTACTGAGCACCAAGGCCGCCAGCGACATCCAGATCCGCGAAATGGTGGACTATGCCCGCGTGTTGTACAACAAAGGTCTGTACCGCCAGGCCCTCGACATGTTGGAAAAAGCCAAACAACGTGCCCGCAGCGGCAATTTTAACCCGCTGGCCCTTGAAATCCTCGAATTTGAGAAGCACATCGAAGGCCAATACATTACCCGTAGCATCGAAAGCCGCGCCGACGACCTGGCCAACGAAACTGTAGAACTGACCCGCACCATCGACCAAACCCAGGCTTTTTCCAACCTGGCTTTGCAATTGTATGGCCTGTACTTGAAAGTGGGCTACGTGCGCAACGAAAAAGACCACGTTTTTGTCAAGGAATTTTTCAATTCCAAGCTACCGAAAGTAGGCTTAGACGAACTCGATTTCTTGGGTAAAATTTACTACTGCCAGTCCTTTGTGTGGTACTATCACATGAACCAGGATTTCACCCTTTGCTACCGTTATGCCCAAAAATGGGTCGACTTTTTCGAGCAGGACCCTGAGATGATCGACCTGCATGGGCCTTTGTACCTCAAGGGTTTGCACAACTTATTGAGCGTTTTGTTCAACATGCTGCACTACGATCGCTATGTGGAGGTGTTGAACACCCAGCTCCTACCCTACCCCCAGCGTTTCGACATTGAATCCAGCATCAACCTGGAGAGCTTGTACCAGTTGTTCAAGTACATCCACGCCATCCAGAAGCACTTCTTGGAAGGCACTTTTTCGGAAGGTACAAAGTTAATCCCCGACTTGATGGAAATCATCGAATCGGATACTTACAATTGGGACGCTCACCGCATCATGGTCTTTTATTACCGCATCGCTTGCCTTTACTTTGGCAGCGGCGACAACAAGAGTGCCATCACCTACCTCAACCTCATCATCAACCAGAAAAACCCCGACTACCGGGGCGACATCCAGTCTTTTGCGCGTATCCTTAGCCTGATTGCGCATTTTGAAATCGGCAATGCCCAATTGGTCGAGTACCAGGTAAAATCCGTTTACCGCTTTTTGTCCAAACAAGAAGACATGGGCGCGGTGCTCAAAGAAGTCTTCCGCTTCCTGCGCCGCATCCCCCGTATGCGCGAGCAAGAGCTCAAAAATGAATTCCACTCGCTAAAGGACAAACTCAGCAAACTCGAAAACGACCCTTACGAGCACCGCCCTTACATGTACCTCGACATCATTTCCTGGTTGGAAAGCAAAATTGCCGACAAGGAAGTACAGGACATCATTCGGGAGAAGTTTTTGAAGCGGAAACGGCAGGCGGAGTGAGGGTGATGAGTTTTGAGTTATGGGGGTAAAGGATGCAGAAATAATAACGTATGGCTCAATGTGGGTTTCAAGTTGAAAAAGACTTGGGCGTTTGCCTTGATCTAAGCTAAGGTGAGTTTTGGGTTTGCGAAGTTCGATTTTTTGACTTACGACTTACGAGTGACAACTTACGACTTACGAAGTAGGGGCTCGCTGGCAAGATCTTAGGGTTCTTAGGCCCCCATTTTCACGGTTTGGTATTTTTGAGTTAATCCCAGCTTTGACATGTTTGTAAAGCATTGAAAAACAATTACTTGCAACCATTGTTCGCATCAACTAAAGATGCAATAAAATTGACTGAACTATTTTATTGGGAAAACTTGAATCGTAAAAACCATGACTTGCTGCACCACAAATTTTCAATCGAAGCGCTACTTCGTAAGTCGTAAGTAGTCATTCGTAAGTCGTCACTCAAAAAAATTGTGGAACTTGATGATCACAAGCAACTCGTTTTGAAGCACCACTTGAAACCCAATATGAGCCTAACATATAAAAACTTAGCTGCACTAAGCACCGCACTCAACTCTTTTTTTCAAATTCCCTGCCGATGATTGTTCCATGTTGCTTTTCAATAGATTCAGCCAGATTAGACCACAAAGCTAGCTGAATCTATCAAAAAAAGTACGATTCAGCTGAATTAAGACGATTTTCCAGCTGAATCTCTATTTTTCTAGGCGATTCAGCTGGTTTTTGTTAGTAAAATGTTATAAAAATTCCCCCTTTCGGTTTTGCAAAAGCGGTTATTTGACAAATCCCGTGCCTGGTGATGCAACTGCTGGATAGACGCAGGATGTGAATACGGTGTGTTTTGTTGCCCCCGACTGAAGATCGGGGGTTTCAAGATGCAAGATGTGCTGCTGGTTTCATTTTGAAAATTTGGTAGAAAGGTCCGTAGTAGCACAAAGTATCTGAAGGCCTTAATTTTTTTTTAAAAAACTGAAATTCAATTAAATGCAAAAATGACATCTAGCATCGTGTAACCCTGGACTTCAGTCCGGGAACATAGGGCTGCCCCCATTCCATCACGCATCTATCCAGCAGTTGCATCAATGACTGTTAATAAGCCATGTAAAAGGAAGCCAAAGACAATTTCTCTTGGCTGAACATAGAGAAATTCTGACTTCCCACACAAATTGTCAAAGAATCTTAAAAGTTTGATCAACGGTCCAATGAGGGGAAAAAACCCGTTTTAGCATCTCTCCAAGGTGAGCGGGCTTTAAACAACTAAGTTAAACTACTGTTAAACCACTGTTGACCAACTTGACAAGCCTGACCTCGCTCCTTATTTTGCAAGCATACGACAACCTGATTGTCATGCACCCGACCATTTTACCCTAACTTCCTGCACATGCGAAACCTTTTACTTGCCCTGTTCTTGGCACCTGTTCTTTGTTTTTCCCAAGCCACTTTGTCTGGCAATTTGAGTGATGAAAAAGGCGAGCCCTTGCCTTTTGCCAGTGTTTACCTGAAAGGCAGCACCACTGGAACTACGACCAATGCCAAGGGCGAATACGCCCTGCAATTGCCAGCAGGCACCCACAATGTAGTTTTTCAGTACATTGGTTATCAGGCCAAAACAATGACAATTGAGATGGGCAGTACAGCCCAACGCCTCGATGTGAGCCTGAAACAAGAAGCCATTCAAATGTCTGAGTTTGTAGTGAGCTCCAAGGCTGAAGACCCCGCTTATCCCATCATCCGCAAAGCCATTGAAAAGCGGGAATACTACCGCGACCAAGTGCCGCAATACCGCTGCGAAACCTACGTAAAGGGCAATATCGCCATGCTGGATGCCCCAAAAAAGATCATGGGACAAGACATTGGTGACCTCGAAGGCACCCTCGATAGCAACCGCCGGGGCATCTTGTACCTGGCCGAATCTCGTTCCATTCTGTACTTTGACAAACCCGACAAGTACCGCGAAGAAATGATCTCGACCAAGGTGTCGGGCAACGACCAGGGCTTCGGGTTCAACCGCGCCCAAGACATGGATTTCAGCCCCTACGACAGCTATTCTAACCTGGGGCGTCGCATCGTTTCGCCCATCGCTCCCAACGCCTTGGGTTATTACAAATACAAACTCGTGGGCACTTTCCAAGACAACGACGGCCGCACCATCAACAAAATCAAAATCCTCCCCAAACGCAGCGAGGACCCTGTTTACCGGGGCCATATTTATATTGTGGATGGACTTTGGAACGTGCAAAGTACCGACTTCATCTTGCTGCAAAGCGCCATCAAACAACCTGGATTGGACACCCTGTTCATCAAGCAAACCTTCGTGCCCATGGCGGGTACCCAGGACGTGTGGCGGGTTTTTTCCAACAACATTTCCTTCAAAGCAGGGGCCTTGGGCTTCAAAATGAAGGGGACTTTCACCGCTGTACTCAGCAATTACAACATCGACCCCAAGCTGGAAAAGCAGTTTTTTGGCAAAGAGGTTTTCGTAGTGCGTGAAGGTGCCAACGAAAAATCGCGCGAATACTGGGACAGCCTCCGCCCCATCCCCCTGACCAGCGAGGAAACGGTGGATTATGTCAAAAAAGACAGCTTGCAAGTCCTGCGCAAGTCCAAACCCTACCGCGACTCGATTGACCGCAAGAACAATAAACTCAGTGTGATGGAGCTGTTCACGGGCTATGATTACCAGCGTTCTTTCTACCGCGAATCGTTCAATGTAGCTTCTCCCCTGAGCCGCATCCAGTTCAATACCGTGCAGGGCTTTACCGCCACTTTAGACATGACTTACTCCAAAAACTACGACGATTATGGCATGAAGTGGTTCTACATCAACCCCCGGATTCAGTATGGTTTTGCCGACCAGCAATTCCGTGGTGAAGTTAGTTTTGCCAAAAAACTGGAAGGTGTTCACAACACCACTATCCGGGCCAGCGCCGGACGTTGGGCGACCCAGTTCAACCCCGAAAACCCCATCACGCCTACTTCCAACAGCATCGCTACCCTGGTTTCGCGCAAGAACTACCTTAAAATTTACGATCGCACCTATGCCAGGATCGGCCTGAGCCGCGAATTGGTCAATGGCATCTATTTCAGTGGCAACCTGGAATATGCCCAACGCGATCCACTGGTCAACAATACCGATTTCAGTTTCAAAGACCGCAACAACTCCGAACGCCCTGCCTTTTGGTCCAATGATCCCCAAAACCAGTTGGGCAACCTGCGTTCATTCCGGGAGCACCAGGCCATGTTGCTCAATTTTAATTTCCGCTTCCGTTTTGGGCAGGAATACATGACTTATCCAGGGCGCAAATACTCTTCTGGTGCCAAAGGGCCGGATCTGAACCTGGGCTTCCGGGCTGGTTTGCCGATTTTAGGCTCTGATGTGGACTTTTACCAAGTTCGTTTGGGCATTGAAGAGAACTATTTGCCGATTGCTGCCATCGGATATTCGGAGTATTTGATCCGTACTGGTACTTTTTTTGGCCGCAAAAAAATGGAGTTCATGGATTATCAACACTTCAATGGCAACCTGACCTTGGTAGGAAATCCAGAAAATTACTTGGATGGTTTTTTCAAAATGCCTTATTATACCAACAGCACCAACAGCAGTTTTGTTACCCTCAGTTACCAGCACCATTTTGAAGGCGCGGTCCTAGATTGGATCCCGCTGGTCAAAAAACTGGGCTGGAAATTAGTCATAGGAGCCAATTACCTGCGTACTGGCGAGGGGCGCTCGCACAACGAGTTCAATCTTGGCATTGAAAACATTGGTGTTGGGGTCTTCCGGCTGTTTCGGGTGGATTATGTCCTGGCCCGCAGTGCCAATGGGGCTTATCAACCCGGCGTGGTTTTGGGGATTGGATTGTAAAACCGAAGTTGCACGTTTACTAAACTTTTGGGGTTTGGTAAACGTGCAACTTTGTATTTTGCCAACAAAACTCAAGGAATGTCCATAAAGTCTCGTCTCTGCCACCTTATCATATGGATGATTGGCCTGGCTTGCGGTCTACAAGCCCAACCAGGTCCAGCTTTCCCCATTCGCGTGAGCGCCAATGGCCGTCATTTTGAGGACCAAAACGGCAAGCCTTTCTTTTACCACGCCGATACGGGTTGGTTGTTGTGCATTCGCTTGACTTACGAAGAAGCCAGGCAATATTTGCTCAACCGCAAGGCCAAGGGCTTTACGACGATCCAGCTTCAATTCAGCATGACCCCGGAGGATGTTAATCGCTATGGGCAAAAACCTTTTCGCGACAACAAGGATTTCAGGACCTACAACGATACTTATTTTACCCATGTCAGTAGGGTGATCAAATTGGCTGATTCGCTTGGTTTGCTGATCAGCGCCGCGCCGCTGTGGCACGGTTGCTGCCGCGAGGGTTATGGTGGCACGCCAGAAAAGCCTTTTGCCAAAAACACTCCTGCCCAGGCCCGTGCTTTTGGCGAGTATTTAGGCAAAAAAATGAGCGTTCACCAAAACCTGGTTTGGATCATGGGTGGCGACAATGACCCTGGAAGCGACCGCTTGGTGATTGAGGCCCTTACCCAAGGTATTTTTGCGCAAGCGCCCAAGCAACTCATTTGCTACCACGCTGCGGCTACGCATTCGAGCACCGATTTGTTTCAATTCGCGCCTTGGTTGGGCTACAGCATGGTCTATACTTATTACCGCAACATGCACCGGGGCAATTGGCGCTCGCCAGAGCAAATTCCGCAGGTATATGAAGAATGCCACCGAGAGTACAACAAGTCGGACCGCATGCCTTTCATCCTGGGCGAATCGCAGTACGAGGGCGAAACGGGGGCCACCGAGCTGATTTTGCGCCGCCAGGCTTGGTGGGCCATGACTTCCGGAGCCACCGGGCACGCCATCGGCACCCATTTGTGGGCTTTCCCAGATGGCTGGCAAAAAGACCTCGACTTGCCTGGCGTAAATTCCATGCGGCACTTGGCTGATTTGATGGCTAAAATTCCCTGGCACACCTTGCAGCCCGATCAAAGGCACCAGATTTTGACCAAGGGCTATGGTCGATATGGCGACGACGACTTTGTGACGATGGCCCATACACCCGATTCCAAAATGGCTATTGCTTATTTGCCAAATCCCGTGCATTTGACCCTGGATTTGCGCAAAATAGTGGGCGAAAAAGTAAAAGTAACTTGGTACAACCCCCGCAATGGTACGAGCAAGGTAGCCCAGGTTTTCACCAATAAAGAAGAAGTGGTCGTTTTCCCTCCTGATGCAAGCGATTGGGTCTTGTGGCTGGAAGGTGGGAGTGGGTTTTAGAACAGCAATTCCAGCTTTGTTCATTAAGTAGAAGAAAAGGTAGATTATGTGAATGTGGCAAAATCCAAACTGTGTCAAAAGGGAGTGATAGGGCTATAAAAAGCCATTTTGTAGCTAAAATTTACGGCTAAAAGAGGCTTTACCTGCACAAAAAAGAGAGGTGCGTTGGTAAAAGTCTCCAGACTTGTACCATTATTTACACGTCTCCAACGTTTGAAAATTTTTTATTAAAAATTTGATTATCAACATTTTATATAGAAGTCACGTAAGTTCTCAATCCATTTTCAAGACAATCGAAAAGCCAGCGTTGGAGTCCTTTGAGGGAGAAACGATCAAGTTGATCCCCGCAGCTTTTCTGATACTTTAAGCGGTCGCCTTAAAATCAATTATACCAATGATCTTCAGGCGAGCAAAAGTTCGGAGAACTTTGACGTTTGTAGCCACAGCGACGGGGTCTCAATTGGCACTTCGGATGAAGTGCGACGTTTAAAAATCCTATTTAACATCGCACTTCATCCGAAGTGCACACATGCCCTCGGTATCACTCGCTACAAACGTATCTCTTCTCCGAAGAAACGCGCTATCGGGAGATACTACGGTTTGAGAATTTACGAAACCACCAAGACTCCTTCTTGCGTCAGAGACGCAAACATAGCCGTACAAGTCTGGAGACATGTACGAGCGGCGCTGCTTTTGAAAGAATAGAAGGAACGGGGTTCTTGCAGGTTGATGACGAGGAGGCTGGATCCGAAGAACATTGGCCCCTTGCGCAATGGCCAAGCAAAAAGTCCGAAATCCCGCAGTTCTGATTTCAGACAAATTGCAAAAACATCGTTAAACACTATTTTTGCGTCTTTGAAAATAAAGGCATAAATTGCGTTGATTTTTGAAAGAATCGCTATTTTTTGCATTGGTAATTAAAAAAAATTAATTTTGAATCTTCTTTGTTTAACGATTTTGAGCGGGTACTCGAATCAATTTTAACAAAACACCTAATGAGCAAAGGAAACGATATTGACCGTTTAGACAAGCAAATCTTGTCGATCCTGATGCGCAACGCAAAGATTGCTTACACTGAAATTGCTAAAAAGCTTTTTGTTTCTGGTGGAACGATTCATGTGCGCATGAAAAAGCTAGAAGACGCTGGCGTAGTAAAGGGCTACAATCTGGTAGTAGATCACACCAAATTAGGCTACGACATTTCGGCCTATCTGGGTATTTACCTCGATAAAAGTTCCTTGTACGACGATGTGGCCGTGGAATTGGAAAAAATTCCTGAAGTAGTGGAAGCACACTACACGACTGGCTTGTACAATATCTTCGTGAGGGTTTTCTGCAAAGACACCAACCATTTGCGCGACGTTTTGCACGACAAGATCCAGAAAATACCTGGAATTCAGCGTACCGAGACTTTCATCACCCTGCAAGAAAGCATCAACCGCCCTTTGGGCATTACGGACGAAGAAGAAGAGGACTACAGCGAATTGACCCATGTTGCCATAAATGGCCTGTCAGTGGTGCATTAATCTTACACTTGCTGTTCATCTTCCCACAAAAATTCCTACTTTCGCGCTCAAAAAAGAGCCATGCGGAAGTACATATTGTTGTGCCTGTTGATGTTCCTTTTCAAATTTTTGAGTGCTCAAATGGTGGCTTATGTGGGCACCGTCCAACAGTCGCGGGCTGAAGTCTTGATTGAGCGCACCTCAGCGTCAAATTTCCGAGGAACCCTGATTTTTTCACAGACCGATGTGCCTTTGCAACTGGAGTCCGGCTTTGTCATGGACTACCAGTATCGCAGCCCTTTGAACTTGATGGTAATCAGGGAAACTGATACCCTTGGAAGCTTGTATTTTCCAAGGTTCGACCCCACTGAGCTCTCAGCTACTGGCTTGTTCAAGCCCAAAGATCCGAAAGCACCTACTCGTCCCTTTGGCTTCAACCGCAGTTTTGTACTCAACTTCTGTGAGCGGACTCCTGCCGAAGGGCTTACCCGCTACGAATGGGCCCAAGGCATTGAAGTGGACAGCTTTTATTTCAGGGTCAATGCCGAGCGGGCTGCGGGCTCCAATTGTGCCCGCATCGTGGCTTTGCAAGTAAAACAGAAAAAAACCGACCAAGTCGTTCAAGAAATCAGCGGTTTAAACCAGGAAGTTCGCCATTGTACCACCGTAGAAAAAGGCGACTACAATTTTGATGGCCACCTGGACTTTCGGATTTTGCGAGAAACGCAGAAAGACAGTGAACTTTACCACAACTATTACCTGTACAACCCACAAAGCAAAACCTTCGAAACGGAAAAAAGCCTAGACCCTTTGCCATCATTAGAACTTGACGCCAAGAAAAAAATCTTGAGCAGTACAACTTTAGGTACAGAAGGTCAGGCAAAGGTGAGCAAATACCGCTGGAATCCTAAATCCAATGCGCTGGAGACTCAATGATGAATATTTTTGGTTTTTATTGGGTTTCAAGTGGTGCTTCAAAACGAGTTAGTTGTGGTCATCAAGCTCCAAGACTTTTTTGAGTGCCGACTTACAAATGACGACTTAAGTTAGGCCCAGGCAAATACCCAAGTCTTTTTCAACTTGAAACCCAAATTGAGCCATATTTTCATATCAAAAATACTCCCTTAGATGATTATTTGACAATGAGCGCATTTTGCTATCTTTACTCCAGATAGGGATAGCAAAAGTCTAAGTTATAAAAATTGACACTGAGGTTTTGATCAATGCGATGTCAACGTGAAGTTAGAAATCTGCGTCATCTGCGTCATCCGCATGCTAAATATGCGCCACGAAGCGGTGCTTGGCGCAGCCAAGTTTTTATAAGTTATCGTTTCTGCGTCCCATAGCACCTTAATCTTTCAGTTCGACTAAGTTCTGACCTTTTCCAAATGTTAAAGACTAATATAAAGACCGGGATTTTTACAAGCACCATTGTTCTACTGTCAGTTCTCATGATGGAATGCAAGCGTTTGCCTGAACCCGTTGCCCCTGCAATTTTCGTCAGCCATTTTGCAAAATCTTCTTCGAATGAGCGATGGCGAAAAATAGAAGGCTTGATTGCACAAGGAGAAGTTCCAAGGGCTTGCAGAAAACTAAAAAGCCAGCTTAATCGCAAGCTGACGCGAAAAGAGCACCAACATGCACTGCTCCAATTGGCCTTTACCCACCTGTTGATGGAAAAGCCAAGTGCCGCAAAGAAACAAATCACCCGTTTTTTGCAGCATTTCCCCGATACAGCTAAGTTAGACGCCTGGGCAAAGGGGCATTTATACTACAACCTGGCATTGCTCAAGTACCAGGAGTTGTATTTACTTAGTGCCAAAAAGTACGCTGGATTGGCTTTGCATCACTTGAAGGCAGTATATCCCGAAGCACATTATTATACTGGCATGGCTTACTGCCAAATGGGAATGATTTTATACGATATCAACCCCCAGTATTACGGCTTGAATGATTATACCCGCAAGGCCAATGATTTTTTTCAGGCTCATCCAGAACTATGGCACTTGAATTGGGAAAGCTTATTGTCCAAAGCCCAATATGAAGCCTTAAATAGCCGAAATCTTGAATCGAGACACCTGGTAGAGACTGCCATGCTTTTGTCAGAAAACCAGTCCTTTCAATTGCCAGTTTTCCGAGCTCGTTGCCTGGCCATGCAAGCTTTTCTCTTGAAAAAAGAAGGAGAAGTAAGCCAAGACTCCAGCCATTATTACCGTGCATTGTATCTACAAAAAAAAGCCCTCCGCCTGCTAAAACCAAGCAAGAGCCTGCGAAAACAGGAATTGTGGCGTGACATGGCAACGCTGAGTGCAAAATTCAAGGGCAGTGAGGAAGATAAACTTTTCAATTACTCCATAAAAAAGCTCAAGAAGCACATCAAACAAGCTGGCCGGGATGTTTTTGGCTTTCCGGTCCGGCTCGAAGCATTCAGGGCTTATAATGTGGAAAAGAACCCTGAAAAGACCATTGCCTTGTTTAGGTCTTACATGTCAGCAGCTCGCAATGATGAAGTACAACAGAGGCATTTTTCTGAGGCATTTTTCTGTATTCGGAGTTCGTATGTAAAGCTACAAGATTACAAAAAAGCAATTGACACTAGCAAAGAAATGCTGCAAACCGCTGGAGAAGCAGACCCCAAGGCTATTTGGGAGCCCAAATTAGGCATAAAAGTAGCCAACAACCAAGGTCCCTGGATGCAGACGTTTCAAACAGGAATTGCCTATCTCAATTGGAGTAAGGCCCTTGGGAAAGATACCTTAGATTGGGAAAAACTCACAAAAGCAATTGAATTTTTTGAATTAAGTGACGAACGATTCCTGTCTAGCCTGCTTTACACAAATGAGGACAATCTTGTTCAGTATCAAACGCGGGTATCCGAATTTTACAGCCATGCGCTGGATGCTGTTTATCTGGCTCATCAACTGAAACCCAGTGAAAAATGGATCGACTTGAGCATTCGGTTTGCCGACCGTTACAAATCTTATTTGTTGTTCAAAGACCTGAATTTGTCTTTGGTTGACGAAGAGTTGAGCACTATTTACAATGCAGTAAAGAACGAACTAGATACGTATTACCTCAGAGAGAAAAACAAACAGGTACTTTCAACTAAAGAGCTTATCAAGGTCCAAAGACTGGAAGCGAAGCGCTTTGTTATTTTCAATAAACTAAGACAGCTTTCAATCAATTCTGTAAAACAGGAAATCCCGACTTCAAATGCAATCCGTAAAGCCTTGGGCCCTTTTCGTCAACTGATTCATTACGCCATTGCAGATTCATTTGTTTACAGCATTTATGTAGGCCCAAAAGGAGTCCAACTGAAAAGAATGCCAGACCCTGATTTACAAAGAAAAATTACCAGCATTTACAATTTCATAATCCAAGAGGAATGGGTCAATGAAAATGAAAAATTAAGTTATTTGCAGCATGCACCATCCTTGTACAATACCTTGATTAAACCCCACGAAAACTACTTTGTGGAGGATAATACAACTTTGATCGTCCCGGATCGGATTTTGCACCATTTACCTTTTGATGTCTTGTTGACCGCTAAAATAGAACCCAAACAACCCATTTCATTTAAAAAACTGCCCTATTTAGTGTGGAAAATGCCGGTTCTGTACACGCCTTCACTGAAACTATGGATAGGAAAAAATAAAAATAGAGACCCTTTACTTGAATCTGTTCACAAAGAGGTTTGGGAGGATATCTCCTTCAAGTCTGACAATGTTGAGGCACTCGTAAAGGCGATCGGCCCTAAAGTCACTCATATTAAGGGTGATAGTTGTACAGCTGATAATTTTATCAAAAACCTGGATGGAATGAGTGGGCTGATCCATCTAATTGTACATGCCAACAGCAGTGATTCCAATCGTCTAGACAATTACTTTCGGTTTAAGGAAAAGAATGGTAGTAAGCGGGTTTATGGTTATCAACTCAATGGTTCTGATCTTTCAAAAGTCAATTTGCTTTTTTTGGCCGCTTGTAAATCAAGTTTTGGACAAACTTCTGGCGAAGGAGTTTATTCCCTGAGTCGTTATGCTTTAGAGGCTGGGGTCAATAAAGTCATTGGCTCTCAATGGCAAGCACGAAGCAAAACGACTCAATGCTTGGCTCAAGATTTCTACAAAGTGTATAAAAATGACAACAATGTAGAGCGCGCACTATGGAGGGCCAAACTCAACTATTTGAAATCTATGCCTGATTCCATGTGCGCACCCTTCTATTGGTCGGCCCTTATGCCAATGCAGTGATCAATTGGTATTGTTGACCACTTCGGCTTTCAGCGCAATGAAAACACCCATGGGGTCATAAGGCTCGAAAGCTTCGTTGACGGCAATGCCAGTGCCACCATTCATCCACACATTCACCAATGTTTCACCCTCTGTGGTATCGGGTATCGCATTGTAAGCGATGGATGAGTCCGGCAATTGGAATGGAAACAAGAAGTAACCCCCAGCTACTTCTGATTCTCCTTTTTCGATGTGCAATTTGCGGAAAAATTTCTCGTCCTCGCTTTTCTCAATTTTCAGGTAAAACCCAAATTGACTGTTTTGGCCATTTTGATCAAGCGTGTACACAAAGTCGCCACAGGTGAGGTCTCCCTCCCCCCTTGCGCCAAATAGCCTGCAAGGGTGAGCTTGTCGGGTTTTGTTTTTCGAGAATCCGTGAATCAAGTTCAAATTCAACTCTTCCCCAATCAAAGTCCGCTTGTTGCGCATCGCGGCAACGTTGCTCAAATCGGTAATCAACTCAAATTGTGCGGGCACTTGCATGCGTGAAAGGCAAAAAAAGTACTCCCCTGAGAAAAGCTTTTCGAAGACCTGGGCCCTGTGAACATCAAACAGGGCAAAGCGACGCGGAATCGAGTTGGCGGAACGCTCCCAAACCTTCAATTGGCTCAACTGGTCGGAGTAATCGGCAATTCGCCTTTTGCTTTTGCCACGAATACGGTACAATTCCTGACGTGGAAATGGATTTGTTGTTGAGGAACTGGTTTTAGTTTTGTTAGACATAGAATAAGGATTTAGTGGCTAAGCTGGATAGAAATCATTTGATTTCTTTCAGCAAAAGTTGTGCTTTTGCTGCGCGAGGGAGCTTACCATCTACAATCGATTGGAGGAGGGGGACTGCCTTTTTTTTACGCCCCTTGCCAATGTAACTCACTGCAAGGTACCATGCGGCGTCTTTGTGGTAACGTGTGTTGATCAGGTTCCTGAGTTGTCTAATCGCTTTTTGATCTTCTTTGGCCAGGCAATAAGCAATACCGCTGTATAGTAGCGCAATACTATCACGTTTAGCATCATAAACTTTGGCAAGAAGGGGAGCTACATATGCATATTTTTGTTCTTTTTCATCCCCTTTTTCATCAGCTTTTTCATAAATCTCAAGGAGGTCGTCTGTGTCATCTCCTAAGTTGAGAGGAGCTGCATAGTGATTGCGACTTTGATCTGCCAATAACTTTAAATTAGAAGGAACATGCATCAAATTAAAGGCCAACAATGCGGAAACAGCAATTACAAAGAAAGCTGCAACCAATTTAATCCAAATTGGTCGAACCTTAGTATCAGGAGGGTGGAGAGGATCAGGGGTCTTAAATTGATCAGCGATTTTTTGCCTTCTTAATTTGTCTATACTATTCAATGCTAAAAAAAATTCCCGTGCCGCGCTGGCAAATTCAGGCTCATTGAGTAACCGCTGTTCCAAAACAGCAGTTTCATCTTCGTCTAAATGGCCATCCCAAAAATCGGATAGCACCTGAATGTCATTTTCTTGGAGCTCCATGTTATTACAAATTTTGGGATTCTTTCTGAAATCGGGTTAAAATACGCTTGATCAAACGTTTGCGAAGGCGTTCAAAATAGGAGCGTTGGATGCTAACTTTCTTACCCAAGACCTCAGTACTTGTGTCCTTTTCATTGGGATTGATCCGCAAGTAGATGTCTTTATGGTCTTCATCTTCGGCCCTCCCAATCAACAAAAGCTGGTCTTTTTCTTCCAATTTGGCTACCTCCTCCTTCACGATTTTATCCATCAACTCCTTTTCGTCGTGAAATCGCTTTTTATCCATCCCTGAAAATTCACTCCCTTCCTCACGAATATTTTCCAAATTGACAGTACCCCAAACGTTGACCAGAACTTTATTCCGACTTAAGTAATTGAGGTATTTGTTCTGCCCTATGGTGTTGAGGTAAGTTTGGCACTTGGTCCAGTCGTCAACTTTACCAAGCTCCAAAGCACTTTTCAACGCGATCAAACTTTCATGGTACCAATACTCAACCTCTTGATCAGAGAGGTCAGAGAAACGATACTTCATGTGCTTAATGAATCCTGGTTTTAGCAAATTGTAAAATTCATTTGCCGCCGCACGATCCCCTTTAAGCATTTGCTCAATTACTACAACTACATCCATAAGTAACAATAGTCTTAAAAATGCAACACTGCGAATAGAATTTTTTTCCCAACAAAATGGCAAAACAGTAGTTCAAGCCACCGGACTGCTGGCCACAACTAAGGAAATTTTTCGGATTTATGGGAGAAGATCAGACGTTCTTTCTGTGGAAAGAAGTCATAATGTGTTTATTTTCTTTTGAGGCTTAACTGTGAGAAGTACCTGAATGAAGAACCAAGATAATGCGTTGACACTTTTTTCATCCATTTTTCAGCAAATAATTCGCTGTAAATATCGAAAAAAGCCCGATTTGAACATAAATTCTAAAAAAATGAAAAAAAATAGTAGTGCTGGTGTTGCATTTTGGCGGTTTTGGGTACTTATGATTGACTGCGCTAATGGCGTCACTTCCTCTCCCCCCAAAAAGCACCACCGATTAGTTGACTTAAAAAAATCCTGATGTCCAAGTTTTTAAGGCCTTTCTACACGCCCTAAGTAAACACCCTGATTCATAAGGCCTTAAGTAAGGCGAAGACTTCAGTTAATGTTTTTGCACGATCCAGCAAAGCGCTGATCAAAAAAGTTCAGCCTTGCTGTCAAAGATATTTTTGCCTCCTTTCTGCATACAGACCTCGCTATCCTATTGACAAAAGCGAGGTCTTTTTTTGTTGCATCAGTGCAGGAAACTTGAAAAAAATTGCTTCTAAGCTCATTTTGGCCTATGTTGCGGACAAGTAGAAGAAGCATGAATCGGACGCACATTTTATCCATCCTTTTTTTGTGTTTAGCCCATTTTATCAAGCTAAATGCCCAAGAACAGCGTTTCAAAGGAGCCTTGATCGCTGGATTCAACCTTTCACAAATTGATGGAGACTTGCTGAATGGCTTTCACCAGCCGGGCTTGCACGCGGGCTTAAGGGCAAATGCCATCTTGAGTGAACGCTGGGAATGGGGCATCGAACTCCTCTTCAACCAGCAAGGAGCCCGGCGAATCCTCAACTCCAATCCAGCCTCCATTTACGAAAGCATCCGCCTGAATATGGTTGAGGCTCCCGTCATGATCCATTTTACCGATTGGAAGTTTCAAGTGGGGGCTGGCATTTCTTATTCGAGGGTCATTAGCAGCCGTTTTGTGGATGTTACAGGGGCGGACATCACCGATACTCAAAACATCAATACCAACTTGTTTAACCTGGTCGCAGGCGCTACTTTTAATTTTACCGATAAATGGGGCCTGAACCTTCGCTGGACCCGAATGATCAATAACCTGCGCCAAGACCGTGCCGACGGCTTATTCATTGGCCGAACGGTTAGCATCCGAGCCATCCGAACTTTTTAACCCCAAATGCTTGCACAATGATCGCTGCTGTACTAGACTTCGGAACCAATATTTTTACCATCAAGATTGTGAACTTGGATAAAAATGGCCCATACAATGTGCTCCACAAGGAAAGCCGTTTTGTAAAACTGGCCGAACAGGGCATTGAAACAATCGGTCCAGCACCTTTTACCCGCGCACTCGATGTAGCTTACGATTTTGCCACATTGATGAGTGTACATCGGGTAGAAAAGTACAAAGCCATCGGTACCGCAGCCCTCCGGACGGCCAGCAATGGCCAAGAACTGATGGCTTCGATCGAAGACCGTAGCGGGATCGTCATCACCATGATCAGCGGGGATGAAGAAGCCCGTTTGATCCACTTGGGGGTGGAAGGAAATGTACCCTTTGGTGAGCACAAGAAGTTGATCATGGACATAGGTGGTGGCAGCGTGGAATTCATCATTGCCGATGCCAAGCAGGTGTTTTGGGCCAAAAGCTTTTTGGTGGGCATCGCCGTTTTGCGCCACCAATTTCACCGCAACGAGCCTATTTTAGACCGCGAAATCCAGGCTCTGAGGCAATTCCTAGGTGAACAACTAGAAGAATTGCGTACGGCCTTACAAATACACCACATCGACGCACTGGTCGGCACCAGTGGAACCTTCGACGTTTTGGCCTACAATTATCCCCACAAAAAAGGCAAAAGTGAATCCACGATGGTCAAGGCAGATGCGGTGAATTTATTCTTGCCTTTGATATTGGGTAAAACCAAAGAAGAACGCGACCAAATGAAAGAGTTCCCACCTACACGTAGCGAGATGCTGGTGGTGGGGATGCTGCTCACCCAGTACGTACTCCAGCTCAGCGGGGTCGATCATTTTTGGGTCACCAACTTTGACATCAAAGAAGGCATTTTGCGGGAAATGGCGAAATAATCACAAACCATACTTGTCCAGCAAATACACCAATGCAGCCATCGAAGCAACCCCTAATTCCAGTTCGCGCTTGTTCACGGCATCAAAATTGTCGATAGCAGTATGGTGGTAATCAAAATAGCGTTGCGAATCGGGCTCAAAACCGAACAAAACGCCTTTTTGACCGCGAAGTGGCGAAATATCAGCCCCCGAACCGCCCCTTTTCAAATGCAACCCATAAGGGCCAAGCAGGTCCGTCCAAGCAAGAATTCTTTTGAATTTTTGGTCAAAACTTTTGTCTTCCGATTCACAAGTAAAGCCCCTGGGCGTGAATCCACCACGATCCGATTCGATGGCTGCCAGGTGAAACTCATGCTGCTGATTAGATATTTCTGCATAGGTTTTGCCACCCATCAGGCCATTTTCCTCGTTCATGAACAATACGCAACGAATCGTTCTCTTGGGGCGATATTTCATGCGTTTCATCACCTGTAACACATCCATTGCATGTACACAACCCGCCCCGTCGTCGTGTGCGCCCTGGCCAACGTCCCAGGAATCAAGATGCCCGCCTACCAGAATGATTTCGCGGGGTTTTTCGCTGCCCTTAATTTCTCCAATGACATTGTAAGATTGCTTCATCCCTAACATCCTGCTGGTATTGCGGATGTAAACCCTGACTTGATCCTGACGCAAAAGGCGGCTCAGGGTTTCTGCATCATTGGTGCTGATGCCCAAGGCGGGGATCGGTGTTACCCCTGGCTCGTAAGTGGTAGATCCAGTATGTGGATCATTGTCGAGCCGAGTAGTCATGGATCGTACTAAAACAGCTACCGCCCCCATTTTAGAGGCCCTTGAAGCGCCCAACCCGCGTTGATCTACCGCCCCACCATAGGCAGCGAAGGCATTGAGTTGGGTAGGATCGAGCGGACGATTAAAAAAAACAATCTTGCCCGCAATTTTGTCCCGCCCCAGGGTTTCTAGTTCGTCGAGGCGCTTTACTTCAATGACTTCAGCGCTGAGCCCTTCTGGCCCAGTGCCGATCGAGTTGCCCAAAGCCAGGGCGTGAAGGTCTATACTTCCCATGGCTGATTGAGAAATCCTTACAATCTCTTTATCTCCCCTGCTCCAGTGCGGCACCATACAGGGTTGTAGCCATACAGAGTCGAGCCCAAGGGTGTCGAGCATCTGGCGGGTGTATTCCACAGCAGCCAGTGATTGAGCGCTGCCGCTGAGGCGGTGGCCGATTTTGGTGCAAAGGTACTCCAACCAAGGGTAAGATTGCCCTTTGGTCAGGGCGGTATTGTAAATGTCGCGAATAAAAAAGGCATCTTCATCGGCCTTGTCATTCTTTTGGGCAATAAGCTTGATTTGTGCCCACAAGAAGCAACATAAAAACAAGAGCAATTGGTTTTTCATTTTGATCAGAAGTGTTTTTGTCCAAATTTCGATTGCACAATGATCTGATGTGAAAGGTAATAAAAAAAGGATCAAGCGCATGGTTTTGATGCGGAATGGCGTATTTATTTCTAAGTGTGAAATTTTTAACATTTTTTTGCTAAAAAAAATTTACCCCCCGTTTTAAGATAAAAATTTCTTTCTGCGCCAAAAAAGAAAATATTCATCGTCAAAAAAGCCTCTTTTCTACATAAAATATTTTTACAGCGAAATTGACTTTGCTTATAAATGAAACAAAGCCCCTATTTCGAGAAAATCATTTGAACTTTTCAATAAATCGTCCTAATTTAGCATCAGCGATTAAAAACAAGGCCAGCTTATTGAAAAATTTGTAAGCGTATTTTTGACACTAAGCTGCTCAATCGTGTTGTATTAATCGCTTTCAATTTGACGATTCAATTCAAAGAATATAATTTGGTTTTATTTGGTTAGGGCTGAGGTAGTGCTGTGGTAGCGCTGCCTCCTTTTTTTTCTGCTTAATACTGGTGTGCCTAAAATAAGCAGGTGCACCGCCGAAGCCATGCACCCGCTAAAAATGCCCTAAAATGTACTATATCTGATTTTGCGGTTCAACGGATGAAATACCGCTTGCCATTCAACATTACTTCGTTGTTGTAGTTGCCAGCGCCCATGCTGTATTCTTTCACGCTACCATTGTTGTAGCGCAATACCAGGTAAGGGGTATTGCCCTTGCTTACGATGCTCCAGCGGCCAGCGTTGCTGTCTTGGCCTGCGTAGGAGAATGTGTCGCCATAGCCACTTGAAATGTAAGAGTTGTTGCTGCTGTACACAAAACGGCCATCGGTAGCCAGGTCGAACTTCCAGTTGTCCGACAAACCATTGCCAGTGTAGAAATATTCTAAGCGTTTGCCGTTCACTTTTTGCTTCCACTGGTCCGCTAGCGGAGAAGACTGTGGTTTGCTGAAGGTCACCGAATTGGCAATGGATTTCATCATATTGCTGTTTTCGGTGCCATAGCTTGCCTTGGGACCAGCACCGACGATCGAGACCCCACCGCCGCCATGAGGCGATACCAAAGTGACCGTTTCGATGACGATTGCTTGCCCTTGCGCGGTTCCATCAAAACGGATCAACAAGCCGTTCGTGCCATAAGCCTGGGTACTGGCTTTCAAATAAGTATTACTGCTCTGATCGTTGACGTCTTTGATATCGGCCTTCACTTCGGCCAAGCTGCGGTAAAAATGGGGCGCAACACCGACGCTTTTTTGTTGGTCCGCGCTAGTCAAAGCATGACCGCCTTCGCTGTCACGGCGTGACCAATTGCTTGGCACGACAAAAGCATAACCATTCTGGACATCGTTGTAGCGATTGCCGCTAACTGCAGAAACCTGGGTGGATGCGCTGGGGGTGTTGACTGCTGCTGGGGTTTGATTATTGACTTGGGCGGGTTTCAAATTGGCAGTATTCGCAGTTTTGCTGAGCTCAATGCTGATTCCCTCCGAAGTCAGGTAATAAATGCCCAACAAACGCGATACTGAAAATCCCACCTCATTGCCTTGGTAATTGTAGCTGCCCGAAATCATGCCAAGCATTTTCACCGCTCCATTGTAGTTGTAGCGCTGGCCCTGTACCTCCAGGTAGCCCTGATAAGTACCGTCGTTGTTTTTGGCCAGTGCAATGCCTACTTGGCCTTCTGCACCAGTATAAGTGCCGGGATAATGGTCTTCTTGTGCATTGAGGTTGAATCCAAAGAAACTCATGGCGATTAGGGTTGAGGTGATGAACAAGGTTTTCATGGTTGCAGGTTTTGTTGAGTTGACAAGTCATGTTTGATATTGCAAAGATGCGGACTTAAAAATCCCAAATCTTCATCCCTTTAGGCGAAATGCAAAAATTCCCCCTTTGTGAGGAGATTTGAAATTTGTTACCTTCGAGCCAAAACACCAACTCATGCGTAACACTACTTTTCTCTTATTCGGTTTTATTTGCCTGGCTTACTCAAGCGCCATTGCACAGACTCCATTCCACAACT
Source organism: Chitinophagales bacterium (assembly GCA_013299105.1). Lineage (GTDB taxonomy): Bacteria > Bacteroidota > Bacteroidia > Chitinophagales > Saprospiraceae > Haliscomenobacter. The sequence continues at coordinate 76,352 of JAAFJY010000029.1, forward strand.
TGGAAAAACAATGGGCCAAAGTCATCGTCGCACGCGACAAGGCTGCAATGGAAGAGCTGTTCAGCGACAATTTGATGTACACCCATTCCAGTGGTATTGTAGAAAACAAAAGCGAATACATCGCCAACGTAATGAACGGAAAATGGGGCTATCATTCTCTTGATTTCAAGGAAGTGACGGTACGGGATATGGGCAAAGTGGCGTGGGTGCATTGCAACAATGCGATCGTGGTCATTAAAAATGCTGAAGGGGTAGAAACTACCATCAAAATGCGGTTTTTACACATTTACGCCAAAGAAAAAGGCAAGTACCGCTTGATTGCCCACCAGGCTACGCGACAACCGAGTTGATTTATTATCACCTAAATAAACTTTAAAACCTGAGTTCGTATGCTCAAAGATTTCCGCGAATTCATTTTCCGGGGCAATGTCATTGACCTTGCCGTAGGGGTCATTATTGGTGCCGCATTCAATGGGATTGTGGATGCGATGGTCAAAAAATTGATCATGCCTTTGATCGGGATTTTCACCGGGGGGATTAATTTTGAAAAAGAAGCCTTCAAATTCGGTGACGCAGAATTGGGCTGGGGGGCAGTTATTCAAGCCGTCATCCAGTTTTTATTGATTGGTTTCGTCTTGTTTATGATCCTGAGGACTTACCGAAAATTGACCAAAAAAGACAACGCCAGTTATGCCCCGGAACCTACTGAAACCGAGATACTACTGGCCGACATCAAGCAATTGATGCAGAGAATTGAAGAGAATACCCGCCAAAAGTAGGCGTCATGGAATGACTGCCGTACCCGAGTCCTCCTTCTTAATAGGAATCAAAGGGGCAATGCTCTTGAGGAAATTGGTATCCCTGCGCAAGGAATCACGGTAGTGGACCAAGTCCATTTCGATTTGAATCTGTCGATTTTCCAAATTTTTGCGGTGGGTATCCGTCTTTAGATACAACCAACCCAAGGCAAAGAGAATGCCCAAATTAAGGGTAGTCAGGAAGATGATGAATTGACGACCAAAGCTTTGGGTGTCGTTGGTATTTGCGTTTTGTGCTTCCATTATTGATGCGATTAAGCTGTTCTCAGGGTTTTGTTGACAATGTTTCCAACCAGGGCGTTGATGGCAAAAAGTACCCAGATACCGCCGAATAAGAAGGCCCATTCGCGGGTCAAAAGCACCAGAACCAAGGCTTGAGCCAGGGCGAAAAAGCCGTAGCGCAGCCAGTTGAGGCCATTTTGTTGCCACAATTTTGCGAAGGTATCCCCTTCCCCGTCGGCAGCCTGGCCGTAAGTATAAGCAGTTGGCACATTGAGGTATTGCCCGCTTTCTTTTAGCAATGCTGGGAAATCGGCAGGTGGAGCGGCAAAAGTTTCTTGTAAATCCCCCATCCGTTTATCGGTGAGGGATTCGGTGTAGGCTTTTCGTACCCGGTCCTCCTGCGCACGCTCGTAAGCGGGGTAGGATTCTGCGGTGTGCAGGTCTTCTTTTTCCAGCAAACGGTCATATTCGCCGGGTCTGGTAGCTGCTTTGAAGGCTACTGGCAAAACGTCTACCAGAATAAAAAACAACATCAAGAACCACATGGTCCAAGTCACCGATTCGCCACCAATAGGTTTGGCTTTGAGTCGCTCCAGGGCAATTTCGCGGGCCAGGTAATTGTAGCTGAAACTTTCGCGAAAGGCTGCCAGTTTTTTATCCCGTTCTGCTTGTAATTTGGCGATCTCCTGGCTGTTCACACCGATGGTTTGGTCGTTTTTGCCTTGTAAAGCCGCAATTTCGGTGTTCAGGTAACGGATTTCTTCTTTGATTTCATTGGCGCGTGGGCCATATTGTTTGATGCCAGAGGTGGTCCCGCAAGTCATGGTGGTGTCTTTGCCGCTCATTTCAAACAGCAGCAATTTTTCCTTGCATTGGCGCTCGGCGATTTTGACCGCCACTTCGCCTTTGAGGGTACTGTCGCGGCTGCGTACTACGTCGATGTCTCTTTCGTATTGGTCGTACAGCGCTTTTTCGCCTTCCTCGCGCATGATGCCCAATTCTTGCTCCAGGCTGTCATTGAACACCAACAAAACCATCGGGTGTGAAACCAAGATTCCGATGCCAATGGCAAACAGCAGGCGGCTTAGAAAAAGAAATGAAAACAGGTCTTTGCGTGGGCTGCCCGACTTGCGGAAAGTAGCCACGATAAAGCGGTCGAAAGTAAAAACGATACATGCCCAGATCAATCCCGCGCCGATGAACACAAAGGGCTTGTTGGTGAGGGTAGAAACGGCATACATCATGGTAAACAGGCCCAACACCGCCGGCACCAATACCAAACCGCCATAACCAGCGTGCTTGATGTGTTCCGAGCGGCCACAACGGTTCAGAATTTCACGGTCCGAACCAGCAGACCATACAAAAAAATCGTACAGGGTAGATTTCATCAGCAGTCATCAAATCGCTTTCCTAGTGCGATTTAGAGGACAAGTACGCTGGATTTGCAAGACCAATCCAATATTTGGGACGAAGTACCTGGAAAATGGGATGAAACCAAGGAAGATTTAGAGGAGGCGTTTTTGACACCTCCGCTAGTCCGCTGCTTTCAACTTTATTGCGCGATAATTTTCGCTATCTTTGTACTATGGCAATTCAAAAATACCCAATCGGGCATCAGGATTTCAAAAAAATCATCACTGGCAATTTTGTCTATGTAGACAAAACAAGCTATGTGCATATGCTAGTTGAGCAAGGGGGGTATTTTTTTCTCTCTCGCCCAAGGAGATTTGGCAAGTCATTGCTATTGAGCACTTTGCTTTACCTTTTCAAGGGCGAAAAAGCGCTTTTTAAGGGCTTGCACATCGAGGACAAATGGGATTTTGAGGAATATCCGGTGATCAGGATTTCTTTCTCAGACATTGGCTATCGCACTAAAGGCTTAACCAAAGCCATCTCCAATGAACTTACGAACATCGCTGAAAAAGAAGGGATTTCACTCAATGTTGGACTTCAAGACATCGACGACAAATTCAAAGCCTTGGTCCACGCCTTACATGCCAAATACCAAAAGCAAGTCGTCATCCTCATTGACGAATACGACAAGCCCATCATTGATTACCTCGACCAAGACCAACTGCCCAAAGCCCGCGAAAACCGAGGTATTCTTAAAAGCTTTTACAGCATTTTGAAAGATGCCGATCCATACCTCAAATTGGTGTTCATCACGGGCGTGAGCAAGTTTAGCCAAGTCAGTATTTTTTCGGACCTAAACAACTTAAACGACCTTAGTATTGATTTGGATTACAATGAGATATGTGGCATCAGCCAGCTGGAGTTAGAGCAGTATTTCCCAATGGAATTAGAAAAATTTGACGCGGAGAAAATCCGCCACTGGTACAATGGCTACCGTTGGCACATCAAGGGCGATACTTTGTACAATCCCTTTTCTATACTCAATTTTTTTAACAAAGGCGACTTTTTCAACTATTGGTACACTACGGGGACGCCCACTTTTTTGATGGAAATCAGCAAAAGAGAGCACTTTTATCGCTTTGAAGAGATCACCGCTGACAGCCTCAGCTTGCAATCCTTCAACTTTGAAGACATCAACTTGGTTCCGATTCTCTTTCAAACTGGTTATTTGACCATCAAAGACTACGATGAAGTGATGGACAATTTCACTTTGTCTTTTCCAAACCATGAAGTGAAAGGGGCTTATTTGAACAAGTTGGCGGATACGTACATCCAATCACAGATTTTCCCGGCAAAGATCATCATGACCAATTTGATCAAAGCACTCAAAACCAAAAGTGCAGCAAGCTTGCAGGAGAACATCAACAAAGCTTTCGAGCATATTCCAGGCCCGCTCTGGGAAAAAGACAACGAGCGATTTTACCATGCCATTGTACATTTGCTCTTCAGCTTAATGGGGGTTTACATCAACAGCGAAGTGCATACCAAAGAAGGACGAGCAGACGCCCTCATTCAAATCGAAGAGGGCATTTTTTGCCTGGAATTCAAACTTGACAAAAGCGCCGAGGAGGCCCTGGCCCAAATTCACGACAAGGCTTACCTTGCTCCTTTTTTGAACAAAGGAAAGCCCTGTCATGCCATTGGCATCAATTTTAGCAAGGAAAAAAAAGAGGTGGAGAAGATACTTTGGGAGGAAGTTAAATTGGCGTAAATCCTCAAATCAAATCCGAATCTTCCACCAGCTCGCGTTGGGTTTGGCCTGTGTAGAGGTAAAAAGCGACCAAGCCCATCCCGGTCATGGCAAACAAACCCGCGAAATAAGCCACGTCTTCGTCCAAGCCCATTGCGTTCAACAGGCCACCAAATAAGAGCCCTACCCCGGCCATGAGCAACAATACCCCTTGTTTGAGGGTGCGAAGCCTGGTGATTTGGGGTTGGGTTTTGAAAATACTGGCATCGCGGCCCGATTCTATTAGAGCCAAACGCACCTTGGTGCGGTGATTGAAGTACAGATAGGTCACCACCATTAACACTAAGCAGGGCCACAGGATGCCATTGATGGCCACTACCATTACCGTTTTATCCATGATCTTTACTTTTTGTTCAGATGACGTAAGATGGGTAGAAAGAGGTTACAATTTGGCGTAAAAAAATTCATGTACTGGTTTTTGTAACCAAAGCAAGCTCTGCTCTCGTCACAGTACCTGAATTAAGAGCGTGTTTAAATATTGGAGGTTGAGGCAGGAAACGAATCAAATTTTGACTAATCGAGGCAGGAAAAGCGGAGTCATGCAGTGCATAATGAGCATTTTCCTAACGAAGAGTAGTCTAAATTGAGCCGTTTTATGACAAACAAAGAATTTTAAACATGCTCTAAATCCTACACTGCTCGAACAGGTTTCGATATAAGCTGTTAAATGGAAGATGACATTTTGTTGGTGCGTCGAGTGCTACAAGGCGATCGAAGTGCTTTCCGTCAATTGGTGGAAAGTTACCAGCAATATGTATTTACCATTGCGTTCAATGTGTTGAAGAACCGGGAAGAGGCGGAAGAAGTAGCCCAGGATGTTTTTTTAAAAGTTTACAAAATGCTGGGTTCGTATCGACAGGAATCCAAGTTCAGTTCTTGGCTTTACGCAGTAGCTTACCGCAGTGCAATTGATGCTTCGAGGCGCAAAAAATTGCTCCAACAAAGCTTGGAAAAAGATGGGGTGGAATTGCCAATTCCTGATTTGATCAGCAAAAACAGCCTAGAAAATTTACAAGACCAAGAGTTGAACACCTGGGTGCAAAGCGCAGTACAAACGCTGAAACCCCAAGACGCAACGATTGTCACCCTTTTTTACCTCAACGAACAACCAGTGAGTGAAATCGCAAAAATCACTGGTTTAAGCGTTACGAATATCAAAACCAAGCTCCATCGCTTACGTGAACAATTGCGGGAAGATTTGGCACCGCAATACCACAAGCTTTTTGGTGGAGTTGTTACAAAATAGCCATGAACGAGTTTCACAACCTGTTGATCTGGAAATACCTGGACGGCGAATGCACCAGCGCTGAATCGCAACAAGTTAAATCCTTGCGACAAAATGACACGGCTTTTGAAAAAACTTTCAAGGAAGCTGAAACGATCCACTTTACTTTGAAAGCGATGCAAGCCGAAACGCCTACTATGCGTTTTGCCACTGCTGTGATGGAAAAAACCGAGGACCGCTACCGCAGGCCACGAATCGTTACTGAGTTGTTCTCTGCTCGTTGGCGCCGTATCGTCCTTTGCGCAATGGTCATGGTACTGATTATTCCGTTGGTCAGTACTCTATTTATACAGCCACATGGAAATGTGCAATCTGATCCTTTGTCTCAATATGTTCATGAATTGCCTCATGTTTTGGCACAACTTGCGCCTTGGGCTCGCATCAGTGGCATGATTGCGCTGGGGCTACTGGCCATGTTGGCGCTCGACCAGGGGCTGCGGCGTTGGTTTTTCCGCTGATTGCGCTATCGGACTACACGATTGGTTGTTTCTTTCACACAGCGACAAGACAGGCCCGCTTGTTTGCTTTCCAAGCCTTTGATTACCTGCCTATTTTGATAATCAAAAACGTACATATATGCTTCTTCGGGTCTTATGTCCAAGGTTGTACTGGTCCAATAATAACCTGCGAAATAGACATTATCGAATTGGCCATCGCTGTTGATGCGCCCACCATTGAGGCCAGCAAAACCACTGCGCCCACTTTTAGAGAGTTCTCGGTAGGCTCTTTTGCCCAATCTTTCAGCACCGTCCCAATCTTTGCCACCACCGTAAGTAGAAGCCAGCTCATCCCATTCGGCATCCGCAGGCAAGCGCCAGCCAGGGCCTAGTTTAGCGCAAATTTTCTGCGCGGTTTTCCAAGAATACAAGCGACCAAAGCGCAAGCAATAGTTTTCGTGACTGCCAAAACAATGGGAACCAGTCGCAGTACTCAGATTGAGGTTGTCGGCCATCCAGGTTTTGCCGCTTAGGTTGATGGTACGGTACTTGTTGCCTTCGGGGTCCTGGATTTCACCATAATTCAATTTGGCGGCCAGCTGTTGCTCTTGGCTGTATTTGTATGCGGCAGCTTTGTACGGTGCGATTTTACCTTTGTACTGAACGGCTATTTCACCAGCTGGGTATTTGCTGAAATATTCCCAATAAGCTTCGCGGGTATTGAACATACTAGCGGCTTTCCACAAGGCGAGTTCATGGTTTCTGCTGTCAGGAAACTCTTCGGCAAACTGGGCGTAGATACCTGCTTCTTCCAGTTTTTTAGCCCTGCGCCAAGCTGCTTTTTCGCGGTAAGGACTATTGGGGAACTTTTCCACATGCCTTTGATACGCTGCGGGAGAGCTCAATGCAAAACGACAAAAATTCCAGTGCAAATGGGCGGGAAAGAGAACCCAATACAACAGCAAAGGGATGCCTAGGGCCAAGATTCCGCGGACAAAATTATTGGACAGCAGGGTTTGAACCGAGAAGACGCTCATTTGGATTTATTTTGTTCCAAAATGCAAAAAAATTATGCAGCATACAAATTCTATCGACTAAAAAAACCTGAAATTCGATCAATCTCTAATAGAAATCCTTAGCTTTGCAAACCATTTAGGTAAGTAAAGCCAGGAAATGTGCCAGAGCGGTTGAATGGGCTTGACTCGAAATCAAGTGAACTCGCAAGGGTTCCGGGGGTTCGAATCCCTCCATTTCCGCAGAGAGAGCGTAAAAAAAGAAGGTGGACAGGTTTGGGTTTAGTGAAAAAAGGTCACTACCAGTTTAAGCAACTGGATGAAAGGAAGTTGTGTTCTTTTTTTGCTAAACCTCAAAAACAAAGATGTCCATCTTATTTTAGCTCAAATACAGAGCATGTCAGTTATTTTGACATGCTTTTTTGTGTGCGTGTTGAAAACTACGGAGAGCGCGGTCTCAACGATCAAGCGAGTTGTTTTGTCTAAACCAGAATTTGCAGAATTACAGGATTGCAGAATTTCTTGCATGACGTTGACCAATTCTTTCTAAACCAGAATTTAAAAGAATTTTTAGAATCGGCCCGCTCACGCCAAGTCGTGATAGGTTCGTGGTCAAAAGACGCCATCCTGGCGGGGCTGTAGGTCTCTAACGTTGGTCAGTCAACGTCACCCCAGCAATGCTGTTCATTACAAAAATCACGACTACAGAAATTTTTCCGAAGTTTCCAGTGTGTCGATAACAAAAAAGCCCGACTGTTTTGCAGTCAGGCTTTTTTGTGAATATGCTGAAAAGAGGCCGGATGGCACCCAATCAATAGTCTTCATCTCCATCGTCGCTGTCGTCACCATCCTCTCCCATGCCGAGGCCGAGGTCGTCGTCATCGTCGTCACTGCCACCGTCGTCCATCAAATCGTCCTCCAGATCAGAAACTGCACCATAAAGTATATCCTGGTCTTCTTCAAAGAAAGCTTCTTTGCCGATTGCAGCCAGGTCATCGTCTTCATCTTCCAACTCTCCCAAGTCCACTTTTTTCTTGCCACCAGCAGAGGATTTGCGAATAACGGTAGTAATGATGCGCTTTTCGGTCGGTTTCTTTTCCGCTGGTTTCTTTACCACAGGCTCCTCATCACGTTCAATTTCCTGACGGGCAGGTTTTTCTGGTGCAGGAGCTTGCTCGGCCACCTTGGCTGCGAGGCTTTTGGTAGTAGTAGGTACAGCCAAAAGGCGGCGCTTGTCGATCAGTTGGCCTGTGATTGTACAAATACCGTAAGTTTTATTTTTGATGCGAACAAGTGCGTTCTCCAGGTCCTGGATGTACATGCGCTGGCGAATGGCCATGTTGTTCAACATTTCTACATCGTTGTTGATGCTGCTGTCGTCCACCCAATCACCGCCATGTTCATCACTGGTGTTCTCGGTGATTTCCAGAATTTGGTCTTGCATGTGATTGAGCTGCTCAGTGGCTTTTTCCAATTTGCCCTCAATCAACACTTTAAATTCTTCTAACTCAGCATCAGCGTATCTAACCACTTGGTTCTCCATAAGGATAGGATTTATGCTATTAACTGGTGTGAAATGTGTACAATAAAGTTAAACAAGGTTCCGAGAACAACCAATTTTTGGCACTGTGGTTCATCTTACACCTGTCTTGTTTCTTACCAAGGCGCAAAAATAAATTTTTCTCCTACAAATCCTAGGAATCAATGCAATTTATATGGCGAAAGATCCCAAAAAAATGGTTCCCCAGTAAAAAAGTCGATAGAGAACGCTTGGTCTTGCAATTTAGTTTTCCATGAATGAAAAAAGTTGAGCTGCTTCGCAGTTTGGTAAATAATCTCAGCGAGCCTCAATATCTTGATTAAATTTGACTGGTGTCGTAATTAGTAGGCTGTCAATCATATTTCGAGAAGCATCCCTGCTACCGCACTAATCCCAATCCACCAAAGCATCCCCACTTTGAACCTTTGCAAGGCCAAAAGCGACACCAAAAACCAAGCCAAAGCCAGCCAATCCGGCCTCAAATCCGGAAATTGAGGTAAAATTAACGACTTGCCCAGGTACAAGAGCAAATTGAGCATCACACCTGCTATGGCCGCACCCACTGCACCCAGCATGGCCTTGAACACTGGCTGCTGTTGGCTGTGCTCAATCAGCGGGGCACCAGCCAAAATGAAGCAAAAACTGGGTAAGAAAGTATAAAAAGTTGTATTCAGTAAGGCCAATGTACCCATTGAAATATCGCCACCAAAATGCCGATACCCAGCCATGAACCCCACAAAGGCCAATACCATGATCAGCGGTCCGGGGGTGCTTTCACCCAGGGCTAGGCCATCGATCATTTCGCCCTTACTCAGCCACTGGTATTTTTCCACGCTCACCTGGGCCACGTAAGGCAAAACTGCATAAGCCCCGCCAAAAGTAACCAAGGCAGCTTGGGTAAAAAACAAAGACTGGGTTTGCCAAAACTGTCCGTCTGAACTCAGCGGATAAAGCAGCAGCCAAGGCAAAAACCACAGCCCAAGCCCCAGAAACAAGGGCAAAAACAAGCTCCAGGGCCGCCAAGGGGGCAGGTTTTCGGTGGATTTCAGGTAATATGCTGCTTCATCACTTTCGGATTCAGCATTGGGTATGGCTCGATCTTTTTGCCAAAAATTTTGAAGAAAACCGATCAGTAAAGCCCCTAAAATCACCAAGGGAAAAGCAATATTGAAAAAAAACAAGGCCCCAAATGCCCCCAAAGCCAGGACATAATGCCAGCCTTGCGACAGCGATTTTTTGACCATTTTGACCAAAGCCAAAGCCACAATAGCCAAAATCGCTGGTTTGATCCCCGCAAAAACCGCCGTGAGCAAGGGCGTTTGGCCGTACCAAACGTAAAGCAGGCTCAAAATCCACAAGACCAAAACCGAGGGCAAAATGAACAAAATACCAGCCACCAGCCCACCTCTCGTGCCATGCAAGAGCCAGCCCAGATATGTAGCCAATTGCTGCGCCTCCGGGCCGGGCAGTAACATGCAGTAGTTGAGCGCATGGAGAAAACGACTGGGGCTGACCCATTTTTTCTGGCTCACCACGTACTCGTGCATGATGGCTACCTGGCCTGCAGGGCCGCCAAAACTGATCCAGCCGAGTTTGAACCAAAAAGCCAAGGCTTCGCGAAAGGTGGGTTGGTTTGGCATAAAAATTTGGATGCTCAATTAAAAATTGTAACGTAGAGTCATGCCAAAGGTACGTGGATCGCCCAAAACCCCGGCAAAATGTCCTGCATTTCCTGCTGCGGGCAACAATTGTTCAAAATAGTCCTGATCCAGCAGGTTGCGGCTCCAAACAAACAGTGACGCACCATTGAATGCCCGGAAGCCAAAGCGCATATTCAAAAGCGCATAACCCTCCACATTGAGGTATTTTGATGGCGAAGGGCTGGAAGAAAAGCCAGAGCGGTAATAGCTGTCAAAAGCGATGAAGAACTTGCCCTCGCCATTCAGAAAAGTTCCCGCTTTGCTCAACTCGCCACCAAGCGAACCAGCCCATTTAGAAATACCGGGCAGTTGTGTGCCCGAAATGTCTTTGAAGGCAGCTGTTCCACCTGTTTCTTCCAGAGGCACCGGAGCGTTTGTAAACCGCACATATTGGCCATCGGTATAAGTCAAGGCCCCAAAGAAATTCAGGTATTTGCCCAGGCGCAGGCTGGCATCCAATTCTACACCCTGCACACGAACCCTTTCAGCATTGGCCAAGTAGCCTCGGTTTACACCGACCTCCGGGCTTTGCACCTGGGTTTGGAAATCGCGGATTGAAGTGCTGTATGCAATCAGATTTAAAGTGGTATTCGCACTGGGTTTGGTTTTTACCCCCAACTCAAAATGGGTGACATATTCCGGTTTGATGCGAGCCAGGTCAATCAAAACAGCTCCACTGGCCGTTGGCAATCCACCCAAGTTGAGACCAAATGGTTTAAAATTGGTCGAAAAAGTAGCAAATGCATTGAAGTTTTTGGCCTTGCGGTAGTTGAGCGTTATTTGCCCTGACAAGTTACCTGCATCGTCTTGCACATTAAATACCTGATCGGTGTAAACCGAGCGTTTCAGCGCCAACAAAGCGGCATCGGTGGTTTGCAAGCCGCCATAAGTCTGGCGATTGAAGTCCACCCGCTTCTCGTCGTAGTTGTAGCGCAAGCCCGACAGAAGGTGCAAGTTTTTAGCAAAAGCCCAATCCAATTGGGTAAAAATAGCCGCACTCAAGGTATTGAATTGAGAGGTGGTACGGATGCCAAAACCATCCAGCAAGCCAGGTGTACGCCACAATGCACTGGTAGCGTTTTGTGAAAAACGCCATTGGGCACTGCCCGACTCTTCGGTGTGGTAGGGGCTGGTCCTCAGGTCTTGGGCCAGGACAAAAACACCCGCTACCCCACTGAGTCGGTCCGATACTTCACCCGCGTAACGCAGTTCTTGGGAGTACTGCTGGTGGTACGATGGCGCTTGTGAAAGCTTCAACACTGGCAACCCCGTAAAATCGCGGTCGTTGGAGGGGTCCCAATTCCAATAACGCCAGGCGGTGGTTGAGCTGAGGGTCCCTTTGCCAAATTTAGCATCCATGTTGATCGAAATGCCGCCCATGTCCTGGTTGGAACGCCAAGGCGTATCGGTATCTACGATGCGGTCAAAGGGATTTTGACTGGGTAATTTATACTCCAGGTCTTTGATAATTTGGTTAAACTGGCGATATGGAGCCCGCAAAGTAGGTGCTACACCAACAACAACCTGGGCGTATCCGTCAGGTCTTTGGCTCGACAAGTCACCAATCAGGGTAAATTGCACTTTACTTGAGGCATTGAAGAGCAACTGTCCACGCAGCCCCAAGTTATTCAGGTCATTGGTGTACTTTTGGCTGCGCACGTTGAACAAAACACCATCGCGCTGGGTACCTGAAAACGACAAGCGGCCAGCGAATTTTTTACCCAAGCCGCCGGAAATGGAGCTTTTAGCTTGGACGAAACCGTAGTTGCCATAACTTACTTCAAAAGTGCCTCCGGTTTTGAAACTTGGCGCAGCGGTGCGGATGTTGAAGGCTCCTGCGGTGGTGTTTTTGCCAAACAAAGTGCCCTGCGGCCCTCGCAGTACTTCAATTTGCTCAATGTCCACAAAGTCCAGGGTGGTAGCTGCCGGGCGAGCATAATATACCCCGTCTACATAAAAACCTACCCCGGGATCGATGCCATCGTTGGTCAGGCCAAAGGTAGATCCCAAACCCCGAATGTTGAGGGTGGTATTGCGGGGATTGGACGAGTACAACTGCACCGAGGGGCTCATTTCTTTCAAGCGGTTTACATTGAATGCTCCCGCATCGGCAATCAATTTTCCTGCAATTACCGATATCGGAATGGGCACTTGCTGGGCCGTTTCCTCCCGACGACGCGAGGTGATTACGATTTCAGCCAGTTCATTGTCATCCGCTAGGATCAGGCGGAGCGAGTCTTGTGGTAATTCAGTCAAGCTCAGGTCTTGGGGGGTATAGCCCACCGAACTCACGTTCAATACCAATGGTAAGCTGACCTTGACTGGCAAGCTAAACCGCCCTTCCAGGTCCGCTACCGTGAAAGCATTGGTGCCCTTGATCACTAAGGTAGCACCCACCAAGGCATCGCCTTCTTTGTTTTTGACGCTTCCCTTGATTTGTAATTGAGCATATAAAGAAGGTTGGAACCACGCACTGATCAATGCTACAAAAAGGAGTGTAAGTAATGGTTTCATGTTTGTGATTTTGTGTTTGGGTGAGATTTTAGCACAATTCGTCAGGGCAAAGGTAAGGATATTTTTTATAAACTCTATTAAATTGATAGAATTTATAGATTTTACATCAACACGATAATCTGTTTGACTTTTGCAAAAAGACAAATTTTAGCATCTAGGTAAAAAACAAGCTTTTGAAAATGAGAATATTACTTTTTAGTTCTTTAAAAATCCCTTCGAAAAAAACAACAACTGATAAGGCACTGCATTTTCCCAATAAGCCCAGTTGTGTGCCCCGGGGCGGGTGATGAAATCGTGCTCAATTTTAGCTTCGCGCAGTTTTTTGTGCAAATCCTGGTTCACACCCCAAAAGAAATCTTCGGTGCCACAATCGAACAGCAGCCGGATATTCTTGCCCTGCAAGCGCTCGATATTGGGCACCACCGAATATTGTTCCCAACGCGCGGGGTAAGCAGGCTGCTCGCCAATGCGCTGGGCAATTTCCCAGTTTTTGGCAAAGGGGCGCAAGTCCACTCCCCCACTCATGCTGCCCGCAGCACCAAAGGTTTCGGGGTAGTGCATGGCCAACCACAGGGCTCCATGCCCGCCCATGCTCAGGCCCGTGATGGCGCGATTTTGGCGGTTAGGCAGGGTGCGAAACTGGGCATCCACCGTTTGCACCAGTTCTTGGCCGATGTAAGTTTGGTAGCGAAAATTACTGTCGATCGGGCTGTCAAAATACCAGGAACCAAAGCCGCCATCGGGGGTAATGATGATCAGGTCCAGTACATTGGCCCAGTGCTGGATGGCGGGCACTTTTTTGGGCCAATCGCTCTGGTTGCCGCTGTAACCATGCAAAAGGTACACCACCGGGTAGCGTTTTTGGGGCGATTGGTCATAGTTTTCGGGTAAAATGGCATGGGCCGAGAAATTTTTACGCATGGCCCTGCTTTGCACTTCGAATACTTGGCCAGGCAGGGCATTTTGGGCTAAGAGGGCTGATGACCAGCAAAAAAAAGAGAGCAAAAGTGTAAAACGCAATAGCATAATGATTGGCTTGAGCTTTTGACAAAAATAAAAAGGAACAGCGAAATTGGAGTTTTTTTGTCCGAACCAGAATTTACAGCATTACGGAATTACCTGTATGGCTCTTTTTGTCTGAACCAGAATTTGCAGGATTACAGAATCACAGAATTACTTGCTTGACGTTGACCAATGTTTCCCAAATCAGTATTTGAAAAAATTATAAAAATGGCCAGCTCCGCAGTAACAAGGGCTAGGGGTCGCTCTATATGCTTCGAAAACCAACCGTACCACCCCAATTCTCATCCCCCGACAAATTTCCTCATCGAGCCCCAACTTCATCATTCATAACTCATAACTTCAACCAGCCCCACCTTCGCACTTCATAGCTCATCGATCATCACTCGTACTTCAAAAAAGTCAACGTCAAGTATGTTTCTTGTCATTTTCCCAGGATCCATCTTTCATTTCCCGCTCTTTCCCGTATTTTCAGCCCCCAAAATCCATTGAACAATGAGTAATGCCACTTTGTTGGGAGTAGGTTCCCGTGTAAAACACCCCGCTTATGGCGATGGGGTGGTGATCCGCTTGCATCCAATTGCCTATGAAATTTGTTTCATATTGTATGGCATCAAAATGGTGGGCAAAGATTATGGCCAAATGGAGATCACCGACGCCCAGCCCGCCGAAGAAGCCATTACCTTCAGCGAAGCCGAAAAGTCGTTGCTTCGCATCCTTCGCACTTACCTCGATGGCATGGAGGAAGTACCTCTGGGCGACCGCTGGAAAGACGGGACCATGATCCTGAAGCCTGGAGACACGGGTCTGCAAGCCAAGGAAGTACCGATTGAAACCTTTTTTCACAAAATTGTGATGCTGCGCGACCGCTTGCGGGTGATGGAACAAAGAATCAACGCCAGCAACCTGAGCGATGAGGAAAAAATCAACCTCCAGCAGTACATCACCAAAATTTATGGTTCTTTGACCACCTTCAATGTATTGTTCAAGTACAAAGAACAGCAATTTGTGGGGGATAAGAGTTGAATTTAGTTGAGGAGTTAGAGGTTGAGGAGTTGAGAAGAAAGGCGCCGAAAATTGATTGGGGCTTTTTTCTAGCACCCAGACTTTTATACAACAGCACAATAGCCGTTAAGACCAAACATGATGAACTACTTTCGTTTTTGCACCTTTTTATTGGGTTTAGCATTCGTACTCCAGAGCTGCATCGTGGCGGAGAATCCCTACCAAGGTTTGCCCCCAGGTCCCTGGCGAGCTACTTTGGCCCTGCAACTCAACACCGTTACACCCAACCCCAGAGGAGAGCCTTTGCCCGAAAAAATGAACCTCAAATTTGAGGAAGTATTGGGGGGTGAATTGCCTTTTAACTTCGAGGTGATTTACGATACACCCGAAAAATTCCACATTGAGATCATCAATGGTGAAGAGCGAATTGTGGTCAAGGACATCTTCTTGGGTCGCGACAAAAGCCAGGCCAAGGATACGATTTTCATCGACTTTCCAGTCTTTGACTCCTATATCAGTGGGTATTTTCTCGAAAACGTGATCGAAGGTGAATGGGTGGTTCGCAACAAAACCAACTATCGCATCCCCTTTGTGGCCAAACACGGCAAGGATTACCGCTTCACCACCCTGCGCAAAACGCCGGCGATGGATTTGACGGGCCGCTGGGAAGCCACTTTTGACCTCAATTTTGACGAAACCTTCAAGGGAATTGGTGAATTCAAACAAAAAGGCAACTACCTGACTGGCACTTTTTTGACTGAAACGGGCGACTACCGCTACCTCGAAGGCACTATCCAGGCCAATAAGTTCTACTTGTCCTGCTTTGATGGCAGTCATGCTTTCTTGTTCGAGGGCAAAGTGGACCCTGCCACCAAAGCGATGGTGGGATCTTTCCGTTCTGGCATGACTTACCGCAGCATTTGGGAGGCCAAACTCAACCCCAATGCGCGCCTGGGCAACGCCGACAGTTTGACGACCATGAAAAGTGCTGCCGCTTTGGATTTCACCTTCCCCAATGCCGAGGGCAAAACCGTGGGAATCAATGACAAGCAATACCAAGGCAAGCCCAAAATCATCCAAATCATGGGTACTTGGTGCCCCAATTGCCGGGACGAAACGGAGTTTTTGGTGGATTACCTGAAAAAAAACCCGAACCTAAACTTGGAAGTGATTGCCCTTTCCTTCGAGCGCCACCGCGACCCTGCTCGTGCCGAACAGGCTTTGAAGACTTATAAAAAGACCTTTGACCTGCCCTACGAAATCCTTTTAGCAGGCAACAACGACAAGGCCGAGGCGTCGAAAGCCCTGCCCCAACTCAACAAAGTAATCGCCTATCCAACCATGATTTTTCTGGACAAAAACAACCGCGTTTTGCGCATCCACACAGGCTTTACTGGTCCGGCTACCAGCGAATTCCCCGCGTTCAGCAAGGAGTTTGATGCTTTTGTGAAAAAAATGGCGGGTTGAAGCTGAAAGGTTGAAGAGAAAGGCATACTATCAGGACATTTTTCGGTTGCCGAAATCGCTGCCCCCACGTTTACTAAACTTTTGAAGTCTAGTAAAAGCTGAAAACTTCGGAAAACTTTCCGTAGCTGTGTTATTATGGTGAGTGGCGTTTATGACCGCGAAGCGGGCCGATTCTGGAATTCTTTCAAATTCTGTTTCGGTCAACGTCATGCAAGTAATTCTGAAAATTCCGGTTTAGACAAAAATTCTCGCTTAATTGTGGAGATCACTTCTCCGAAGTTTTCAGTAAAATGAATCTCTCAAAACGTTCTTTAGTGACAAGCCACGAATAAACCTTACCAAATCACAACTGCGTACTTTATAGATTATGCCCTCGCTGCGCGAGGCCGTTTTTAGCACGCGGATAAAATTGGGTTTGGGTGTGCTCGTTTGGGTGTGAGTGTGGGGAACACCGTTTCTAATTGGCCGAGACGAAAGATTCGGCGCGAAGCCCACACACCCAAACTCACACTTTCACACCCACACCCATTCTTGCGGATTTCCAGCATGACGTTGACCGTTACGTTGACATGCGTGTTTCTTAAAAACTGGAAAGGTTTATTTTTGAACCGTCACTTAGCTTGATACAAAGGTCCAGGTCGTTCTTTTCAACCTTTCAACTTTTGTCGTGCGACATAAAGTTTCAACCCCTAAAACGACATAAAGTTGTACCCCTTGTGTAAGCAGTTAATTGACAATTTAGATACATCAGTTGATCCTTAGAGAATCTTCCATCTTCGAAGGATACATCTACTGAAAACTTCGTAGAAGTTTCACGTTTGTAGCACTTGGTGGCATCTCATTACTTGAGAACTTCGTAGAAGTTTCACGTTATTGCAACATATTGGTTTTTAGTTTTTTATGGTGCAATTTGAAAAGGCTTGGTCTAAACAATTGAGTGCGCACTTTTTATCAACACTACTTTAACGTGAGACTTCTCCGAAGTCAAACCCACTTAGCTTGCTGTTGGCTACAAACGTGTAACTTCTCCGAAGTTTCCTATGTCAATGATCTGTGAAGATAGGTCACAACTTTATGTCGCACCGATGGGTCAAAGCTTTATGTCGTACCACAACTTTTGAACCCTAAACTCCACTAAGTGTAACTTTTTTTCCAAAAACCCGTACATTACAGCGTTTGGATTCATTCCCAGATTCGCCAACCCCAAAAATATCACCTAACAGAATGGCAACTAAAAAACTCGCGCTGGCCTACTCCATCGACAACCTCCCAGTTGCAGAGGCGATGGCCAATGCCTTGGCCCAAAGCAGCTACACCATTGAGCATTTTTATTGCAAAAAAAATACCGACGAACTGCCCCTGGCTGATCGCTTGCACGATTACGATGGAGCAATCATTTTGCTGGTGAGTGATAATTTCCTACGCTCTTTGCAGTGCATGAACCGGGCTTTGCAATTGGCCCAACAAAAAGCTGGTCAGTTGATCCCGGTGGTTATTGATGGCCAAACCTGGAATGAAAAAACTGGCACTTATGAGGTGATCCATACCCGCTTCGAGCGCATTGGTGACATTATACCATATATCAATTTTTGGCAAAACCAATACCTGGAGATTCGCAGTCAAAAGCGCAAAGGTGAAGGCGAAGATGAACAAGACAAGGAACTTGTAAACGAGCATTTGCGCATCCTGCGTCAGGTTTCTAGCGATGCCAGTGAGTTCTTGAGGGTATTGCGCAACATGACGCATCACCAATACAGCGATTTTATTGAAAATCATTTTTCCTTGCTTTTCCAGCATTTGGGCGATGAAAAGAGCTGGCAAGACTTCAAATCAAAACAGCCAGTTTTAGATCTAAATATCGCTACACAAGCTGCTGCTGAATCACCAGTAAGAGCGCAGCAAGTAACCCCTCCAATGGTGGAGGAAAAAGCCAGCCCTCCTGTTGACAATAGCTCCGAACTTGAACCCGCAGCAGAACAAAATACACCAGGTGAGGCCATTGAAACTCCGCCCATTGAGTCCGTCGATGAAGTGTTGAACTTCGGAGATATTGCCGAAACGATCGCGGATTTCAGCCAACAAGTGGAACTGGTCCATACAAACGAAAACAGTGACACCTCGGAAGCTGATTCCGGCGAAGCCGAAATAGGCAATGCTGCTCCACATGACTCTAACCCTATTGTTTCTGATCCCACACCCACTGAAGGGGTTGATCCAGATGAATTGCCCGGTGAAAACCCACTCATGGTGGATGAAAACGGCGATTTGATTGAATCTGAACAACGTGACTGGGAACCAGAGCCCCAGGACCCTGCACCAGCTCAAGCCCCGCAAGCAAGTCAGCACCATGCTTGGGACCACGACGACGAAAACGAATTTGACGACGAAGAGGATGATCCCAACGAGCGCGTAATGGAGGTTTTGTCACAAACCCGCAGCATGATCAGCGCCGGTCAAGTAGACGAGGGCATCCAATCCATCAAGCAAGGCATCAAAGACTACCCGAACAATCCTGATTTGCACTATTTCCTTGCCCTGATTTTGGCTCAAAACACCCGTGACCTCTACGGCGCGGTGGAGCAATTGCAATTGGCCTTGGAAATGGATGCCAGCCACGAAGCCAGCCTTTTCCTTTTGGGCGAGTTGGCCGAGCACAAGGGCGACCTGGACAGTGCCTTGGAGTGTTTTGAAAAACTGGCGGAAATCAACCCCGACTATCCAGATATTTTTTACCGCATTGCCCAATTGGTGCAAAACCAATATCCCGATGAAGCCGAACGGGCAGCTTTGAATTACCGCAAAGCGGCCAAACGCAACCCACAATTGGCCGATGCACACTACCAATATGCTACTCTATTGGCTGAAAAATTGCAAGACCCCCAAAAAGCCGAGCGCTATTTCCTCAAAACCCTGGATATTCAACCCCGGCACCCTTTTGCCAACTACGATCTGGCTTTGCTGAGTCACCAAGGTGGCAATTTGGCGCAGGCAGCTTTATTTTACCAAGCCGCTATTCAGCTCAATCCAGAATTGCAAACGCCAGAAAATGACCAGGCCTTTTTGCAAACCACCTTGGAGGAAGAACAAGCCTTGGCCAGCGCTGAGCCAGAAGCCATACATGAACCAGCAACGGTGGCAGAACCAAGCCCCGAACTGGCCACTACCCTGGGCGGCGGTGCAATGGAACCCGAGATGGGCACCGAACCCATCGAAACTGCCGCTGACACCGTGCTAATGGAACCAAGCGCAGCGGAAATCGCAACGAGCGCAACGGAGGAGGCACCCAGATTAGAATCCACACCAGAGGAAGGCTTAAACGGAGAAGGCACCCCTGTTTTGGGCACTGAAACCGAGCTCCCCCGACCTGAAGAACTGATGGAAGAACCCGAAGCTCCAGAAACCGACCAGGATGGATACGCACAAACCATCGAAAACACCGAAACCTTAGCCATGAGTGAGCACGACACCATCGAAGCCCTGAAAATCAACATCAAACGCCTGGAAGAATTGCTCCTGGCGCGTAGTGCCAAAGCCGCCGAAGCCGCAGCAGCAGTGGAGCCAGAAGCCCCTAAAGTGGCCAAAACAGCTTTCATCACGGGTGGTTCTTCGGGCATTGGCCTGGCTTGCGCCCAGCGTTTTGCAGCAGCAGGTTGGCGTTTGATCCTCAACGCTCGTGGCACCGAACGCCTGGAAGCCGCCGCCCAAGCAATCCGTGAAAAATACGGTGTAGAAGTGTTTACGCTGGCTTTCGACGTGCGCGACCGCGAGCGCATCAACGACCTGATTGCCAGTCTGCCTGACGAATGGAGCCACATCGACCTACTGCTCAACAATGCAGGCAAAGCCAAGGGTTTTGATGAAATTCAGGAGGGTTCGATTGAGCATTGGGAGGAGATGATCGATACCAATATCAAGGGATTGTTGTACCTCACGCGGGCCATTACCCCGCTCATGGTCAATCAGCACAGTGGGCATGTGATCAACCTGGGCTCAATTGCGGGCAAGGAAGTCTATCCAAAAGGCAATGTCTATTGCGCCTCCAAAGCCGCCGTAGATGCCCTGACTTATTCCATGCGCCTGGACCTTTACAAGTACAACATTCGGGTAAGCCAAGTGGCACCAGGGCATGTGGAAGAAACCGAGTTTGCATTGGTGCGTTTCGATGGCGACGCCGAGCGGGCGCAGATTTACAATGACTTTCAGCCCTTGCGTTCCAGCGATGTGGCCGAAACCGTGTTTTTCATCGCCAACCAGCCTTCGCATGTCAACATCCAGGATGTAGTGATGTACGGTACGCAACAGGCCAACGCCACTTTGATCGACCGCAGCGGCAGAGCATAGGGAGCGTAAAAAAATAAAGTAGGCCAATTTTGGTTTAGCGAAAAAAGACAACTACCTGTTTAAGCAACTGCCTACAAGGAAGTTGTGTTCTTTTTGCTAAATCTCAGAGAAAATTGGATTACCTTATTTTGTAAGTCATCAATGAACCATCGAATGTTATCGTAAGCACGTTGCAAACGTGCGGAAGCCCGGTGTCGGTCAGAAGACCTGACACCAACATCACGCTAAATTAACGCTGGTTCACGGTCTCTGACCGGAACCATCCTACACGCGTTTGTAACGCGTAAACGGATTCCGAGAGATTAAGAACTTACCTTATTTTAGCTCAATTACTTAGACTAGAGGAGGATATGAAAATCATCGACCTGCATTTTTTGGGCAATACCGAGGCCGTAGCAGCCTTCTTGCTGGAGACTTCAGTTGGCCCGATTTTGTTTGAAACGGGGCCCTACTCTACTTTTGCTCAATTGGAAAAAGGAGTACAAGCCCTGGGATATGAATTGAATCAGATCAAACACGTCTTTTTAACCCATATCCACTTCGACCACGCGGGAGCAGCCTGGGCTTTGGCGGCACATGGTGCAACCATCTATGTACATCCATTCGGGGAAAAGCACCTGCACCAGCCCGAAAAACTGGTGCAATCGGCCAAAATGATCTACCAGGATCAAATGGATACCTTGTGGGGCGAAATGCAACCCATCGCCATCGACCTTTTGTACGCAGCACAGCACGAGGAGGCCTTCCAAATTGGCGATACCGAGATCAGGGCCTTGCATACGCCGGGTCATGCTGTACACCACATCGCTTGGCAAGTGGGCGACGAAATCATTTGCGGCGACATTGCCGGAGTGAAAATCAATGGTGGCATCGTGGTGCCGCCCTGTCCGCCGCCAGATATCAACATTGAGCATTGGCGCGGTTCCATCCATTTGCTGCGCGAGCGCCAAGCCACAGCCCTGTATTTGACCCATTATGGCCGGATCACCCAAGTCGATTCCCACCTGAATGACCTGGAAAAACGCCTGATCGAATGGACCGAATGGATCAAACCTCATTTCATTGCCCAAACGCCGATGCAGGAAGTCATCCCCAAGTTTGAAGCGTATGTGGAGGGCGAACTCTGGGCCGCTAAAATCTCCAATGAAGTAGCCCTGCGCTATGCGGCGGCCAATCCGGCTTTTATGAGCGTGGCGGGTTTGTATCGGTATTGGGCGAAGCGGGGCTGAGTGTGTACTACTGCCACTACTTTACTTCAGAATTAACGTGGGTCTGGTTCATCAGCTGTGGTTTTTTGCATACGACATACGATAGACGACATACGATATATGATTTTGGGGCTCGCGGGCAGGATTTGAGGTACCTTATATCCCGTTTACCCGGTTTGAGGTTATTGGAAATTTGAAATTTATGACTTCCAGCTCCAGACCTTGAGAAATTTCATTGAAGTACAATGATAAGTAACGGGTCAAAAATAAACCTTTCCAGTTTTTAAGAGACACGCATGTCAACGTAACGGTCAACGTCATGCTGGAAATCCGCAAGAATGGGTGTGGGTGTGAAAGTGTGAGTTTGGGTGTGTGGGCTTCGCGCCGAATCTTTCGTCTCGGCCAATTAGAAACGGTGTTCCCCACACTCACACCCAAACGAGCACACCCAAACCCAATTTTATCCGCGTGCTAAATACGGCCTCGCACAGCGAGGGCATAATCTATAAAGTACGCAGTTGCTATTTGGTAAGGTTTATTTGTGGCTTGTCACTAATATCCAGAATTCACTCAATTAGCGGGTAATACTTTTCTTCCAACACCCGAAAATGCCAGCGTTGGTGCCCGGCCAACATAAAGCCCAAAGCAAGAGGGCAATATTCCATGCCACTATATCCCCTGCCTTGTTGTTGCAACATGTCGGGGGTAAATGATTGGTACAATTTTATGGTTGCTTTCCTGATGAGGACAAGTTCTTCCTGCAAATCATCAATCGTTCTACGTGTGGCTTGTGCATTTTGGGCAAAAACTTCTTCATCATAAGGAATCATTCTTTGCTTGTCGCCCCGTGCAATCGCCGTAATTCTGTACGTAAATACCCGCTCGGTGTCAATAAAGTGTTGCAGCATATCTTTGATTGTCCATTTTCCGGCAAGGTAAGTCCGCTCACCCAAGGCTTTCCACTTTTCCAAGGGTGCATTTTCCAATTCTTGCAAACTGGTTTCTAAGGATGCTACCACGCTTACATCAGCTGCTAAATGGATGTAGCGGTCAAAATACGTGGGCATTTTTTTGATTTCAGTTTTTTTCATTTTCTCGGTTTGATGCTCCCTAAGAAATTTTGCTCATACCCCTTGATTGCCTCTAATTTCACAGCATCATGGGCAAATTTTTCTTTCAATAAAACATACATTTCAATAGCTCTTTCATCTTTCAACAAATCAATCAACTGCACATTTTGAAAAATGTCGTTGAGGTCATTGTCCGCCAAT
This sequence comes from Chitinophagales bacterium, assembly GCA_013299105.1. Lineage (GTDB taxonomy): Bacteria > Bacteroidota > Bacteroidia > Chitinophagales > Saprospiraceae > Haliscomenobacter. The sequence goes on from JAAFJY010000029.1 coordinate 99,356, forward strand.
GATGCTTTGAAACGTTTCCATAAAACAGGGTAAGCCAATTCCCCTTTGCCCAAAGCAACCAAGGTGTTGACCGCTGCGAAAGGATAATCCCAAACCGGGGTGGCCAAATACCAACGAGGCGATTGATTGTCCTCGATGCATTTCAAAACATACGGTAAGGCCCTGGTGTCACCTAATTCTTGCAAGCCATTTAAAGCACTGATTCGATTCTGATTTTTCCAGGATTTTTGGTTTTCCATGTTTATCAATATTTCAAATGCCTTGGGGCTTTTGGTTTTACCAAGTGCAATAGCCGCCGAATTGATGACGCGGTCGCTTTTGTCGGTCAAACAACTGATGTAAAGATCGGCGTAACTCGCATCTGTGGTGTTGCCCAAGATGCTGATGGCAGTGCTTTTGAGCCAAGAATTTTCCTTGGCAATCAAGTCCTTTAACAAAGAGAGCACCACTTCATGCTTGGATACCGAAACGATTCTTGATAAAGCCCCAAGTGCCACCATTCTCCAGCGCCAATAGGCTTTTGATGTTATTTCGGCAATCAAAGCAGCTTCAATTGCAGTTTTTAATGCAGCGGAAGTAAGGCTATCGTTGGCAATTGTCACCAAGTTATTCAAGGCATTTTGCTTGGCCGCGACATCTTGGCTTGTGATAAATTGAGCCAGGAATTCTTCCTTTGTTGCGTCAAATTGGGTTTCGCACAAAAACTTATTTTCAACATTGAAATTGACAAATTTGGGGTTTTGGGCAAGATTGAATTGAAATGTATTCTCTTTTTGGGCTTTTAGCCACACATTTTCTATTTTCTCGTCAATTTCAATGTCGATTGTTCCTCCAAAAAAAGCTACTTGGGCTGCTGAAACCGTGCTGTCTTGTTCCTGAACTTGAAGTACTTTGATGCTTAGTAATTTTGTGCCAGCGTCGTAAGATTTGGTAAGCTCCAATTGAGGAAAACCCGTTTTGTAAAGCCATTGGTCAAAAAACCATTGATACGATTTGCCGCCGATTTTTTCTACTGCCGCTTGAAAGTCTTGGGTGCCAACTTGTCGATGTGCATGTTGTGCCACAAAATACTTGACGGTTTTCCACCACAGTTCATCGCCCATTTCTCTTTGCAGCATCCTCAGTACCATTGCCCCTTTGAATTTGGAGTAGGAGTCTTGGGTAAATGCCGAAAGCGATGCTATTTTTTGGGGTACAATGGCGTGTTTGTTTCCGCTGTTCCAGTCATTCGTGATGTTCCATTTTTCAAAAGGATAGTACCACAAAAGATATTCGGCTCGGTCATTGTCTTTTTCGGTGTAAATGCCCGCAAAATACTGAGCAAAGGCGTTGTTGAGCCAAAGGTCATTCCATTGTTTGGGCATCAATAAATTGCCAAACCATTGATTGGCCAAAGCCTGCATGGCTACGCCATCCCACAAGTATTTGTAATCTTGATGCACCCCAAAATCATCGATGTAATTGTCAGAAATTATAGCCGTATTGTGTTGCCCAACCAAGCCCGGAAAAGGGTAGTCTTGTACCACTACTTGCTGGTAATGTGCGTATGGAAAAGGGTAGCCCGTTTTTTCTTCCAAAAATTTCATCATGTCAGGAAGCAATGCTACGGTTGCGGTCACGGCTTCCTTCTCGTCTGGATAACCAAAGGTATGGATCCTGGTTTTACCATTATTTTGTTGAACATCGACATATTCCCCTACCACAATAGAGACCAAATAATTCGGAAAAGCCTGGTCTGCTTTGTAATAAAAAGTTTGGGTGCCGTTTTTATGGTCAATGGTCTTTACCAGGGTTCCATTGCTAATCAGCCGCAGTGGTTTTTCGAGTGTTGCGGCGATTTCGGTGGTATGGATATCCGATATGTCTTCATTACAGGGAAACCAGTACTTATTGCTTTCCGGTTCTCCGCTGCTCCAAATTTGCTTTCGTTTGTTGGGGATAGTTGAGGTGGCTTGAAAAAAACGCAGCCCTTTGCCAAAACTTCCCGCAATGGCGTTCGGGTCGGCTTTGTTTTCGTGATTGCTGCGGTAATTGATGGTGAGGGCAATTGATTCAGCAGGTGAATATCTCCTACCCAATGTTACGATGAGGTTTTTGGAGCTATCGCCGCCCTTATATTGAAAGTTCAGTTTTTTGCCGCCCAAAACTATTTTTTCAATGTCCAAAAAGCCTGCGTCCAAAGCAATTTTATCGCTTGCTTGTAGCGTTGACAAAGTAAGGACCGCCGTGCCTATTGCCTGTTTTTTTTGCCAGTCAAAAGTTAAGTTGAGCTGAAGGTGTTTCACGTCAATATGCTGGGCATTCGCCAAAATTGAGCAAAACAAGAAGACAAGAATCGGGGTAATTCTATTGATCATGATTTTGAGTTTAAGATCCGCGACAGTTGCTTTTCACTTTGCAAACCAACTTGATTGGCAATTTCAAGTTTAGAGAAGTCAGGTTTTTTTCGCAATTCTGCTGCCTTTGCCACCCGGATTTTAGTGATGTATTCATTGGTGGTGATGCCCGTTTCTTTTCTAAAAATTCGGGTAAAATTGCGTTCGCTCATGTTGGCAATTTCAGCCAATTCGCTGAGGGTCATTTTTTTATCAATGTTCTCAACGACAAAGTCCTGTGCTTTATGGATACCTGCATGAAGGTGGTTTCTAAATTTCAGCAATTCACTTTCTTGGGCTGAATTACCATTCCGGCGATTATAGACCACCAATTCTCTTGCCACCAGATGAGCGAGGTGGCTCCCTTTTAGTTTTTCGATGATGTGCAAGGTCAGGTCAATGCCCGCTGCTATACCTGCACTGGTGTAAATGTTTTCTTCTTCGGTAAACAAAATATTTTCTTGCACCTTAATTGCTGGATATCGCGCTTGAAGTGCTTTGGTTTTTTTGAAATGGGTAGTGCAGTTTTTATGATTGAGCAAGCCACTTTCGGCCAACACAAATGCGCCCATGCAAATGCTGCAAATATTCACCCCGCTTTTGTGTTGCTCTCTGATCCATGCAAACAATGCCCGGTTTTGAAGAAAATTCATTGAGGTAAGGTAGGCGTAAGCGGAGCCCGGAATGATCAAAAAATCGTCCTTTGCTAAATTAACGCTATCAAAATGAAGGAGTGCTCCAAAAGGCAAACCACTGGTAGTCATTACATTTTCGCCAATGCCACAGTACTCAATTGCAAAGTCAGCAGCATAGTCGATGGCTTCGTGAATGGCTTGATCCGGCCCCGCCAAATCGAGGATATGAACGTGTGGAAGAACCAGGAAGGTGAATTTCGTAGGCATTCGGTATTTTTTCCCTACAAAGTTCGGTACAAAAAATATACTTGTTGGGACTAAAAACGGACATTTTCGGCCAAAATTAAAGCCCTTTTTTGTATCCGCTAGTCCCACGTCTCCTGACGGGGACTGCCCTGGTCAGCGTCTCCTGAAGCAATGGCGAGCCGAAATCATGGTTTAAGGGGCTTGACAAAAAATAAGATACCCAAATTCAATGGGCTTTAGCAGCTTCGAGCTCCATCTTTTCAACATTTCAACCCTTCAACATGTCAACTGCTATAGGATTTTAGTGAAAATATGAACTTAGGGCCACGGAAAAAATAACTTGTAAGAATTGGCAAATATTTTGCCCCGCTTCGCGGTGCTGGTTGGGAACACGGATTTTACGGATGAAACGGATTTCCACTGATTTCCAGCATCATGTTGACCCCACTCAACTCAAAATCAGAGGCACCAATTTTTATGACTTATTCTTTTGCCATTCCTTACTCCCTGGGTATGTTTTTATTTATATGCTCCCTAACTCACCAATAATATACACGCCTATTTTGTTACCAACCTATTAATACCGCTCAGTCTCAGGGTTAAAAGTCTGCCAACTGTGCCAAAATTCTTGATACACCTGCACTGGTTTGAGTGCAATCTTGCTACTGGTCAGCATTTTTCCACTCAGGTCAAAAGCAAAATCACCAGTCAGCAAGGTATCGCCTTTGATGCTGAACACCGCGTCAATTGCAGGCCGCTCAAAAGCCACAAAGCTTTTGCCATCTTTTGCCAGGGCCAACAAAATGGGTTTGTCATTCAAGACGTCGTTGATGACACGCTCTTTTTTCAAACGATTCCAGTCATAAGCCTTGGATTTTGGGCCTATTTTCACACCCAGCACCCAAGATTTGCGCTTCCACGAAAGGGTATCGGTTTTGGTCAGGCTACTTTTGCCACGGGTTTCATACACACTCATGCTGTCGTATTGCACCTGAAACGTGGGATCGGCTTGCATCACCAGGCTTTCAGGGTGCAAGCGCAGCCACTGCCCCAAGCTCATTTGTCGGCTGGGTATTTCTGGCAAAACCTGGCCTTTCAATGGCCCTGCGATAGCCTCGCCAGTCACCTGCCGCCACCAGGAGCCCGTGGTTTTGTCTTCAAACATGGCATTGAAATGGTCCATGCCTACCAGGCGAAAAGTCTCGGTTTTGCCCTTGACTCTGGGCTCATACACCCGGCCCGTGCGGCAGACGGTGCAATACGTCACCATTACTTTTTCGCCCCTAATTTCGTCAATGACCTGGTGGTGATAACCCAAGTATTGAATCGGATAAGCTTTGGCCATACCATTGACCTCAACCCCTAAAATGAGGCGCGAGCTGTCAACTTTATTGTTGGCAAAACCCTCCAAGCGCACTTGCGTGGGCTGGTAAAACATGGTATCAGCAGCCATTTGAAAATTGCACATATACGCGACCACTCCGCCCAAAACCAGGCCCAGTGCAGGCAACCAGCGCCGTTTCCAAGGCGCACGAAAAAACAATAACAAGGCCAAAGCCCCCAAGCCAATCCGAAAAAACCAGCGGTATGCGTGCAAAAAATAAGCCAGGTCAATGCTCTCGAGCTCCTGGCTACCCGGCATGGGCATGATGAAAAAGACCTTGGCGATCTCGAAGAGGATGAAGGCTAAGAGGGTTGGGTAGAAGAGGTTTTTCATGTGAGTGATTGTGGGTTATGAAGTAGGTTTCACAATGCAAATACCGAATATTCAAAGCGTAATTTACCATTAGTCAATTCAAAATATTGGCTTTATATGTACTGCGTTTTTTGTAACCTGGTTCTTCTTCTTGTCAAAACTATCCTCCAAGAAAAAGGTAATTTTTTGTCCTTCCCTAATTAAATCTCTTCTACCTTTAAAATCCTTTAGTTGAAAATAGTATGATTTTCCTCTTTCTATTTCAACAAACCCCGCCTTTCCATTTGACAATATTGATTTAACATACCCTTTAAATTGGTCTTGTGTGCCAAATTTGATATTACCCCAAATTTGTTGTAGTTCGTTTTGGAGAGCTTTAAAGCCTGATAATTTCGACAAATCTATACTAAACAAGCTTACTTGTCGCTGTAAATCATTATCTATCCGCCATTGTTTATCTTGACGGATTCGACAGACAAATTCAATATGCTTCTTTGCTTCATCACCTTTTCCTTTTTGCCACAGAATATTAGCAACTAGTAAATATAAGTTTAGTTTTTTATCTGCATCGCCAAAATTTAATACTCCATCAATTGCATATTTTTCAGCTTCATCAATTTTATTTACCTGTAATAACAATTCCGCAATTTCTTTCTGAATAAACCATTCGTTTTTTTTCTTCAATAACTCTTTCAATTGGATTATTGCTTCTTCAATATTTAAAAGCTTGGCATTTGAAAGGGCGATTAGTCTTTTAAACCAGATATCGTTATCATAATGGAATTTTGAAAATGCCTCCAAACCTTCTTGACAACACTCTATGCAATCTTGTGATTGGTTTAATTCAAAAAGTGCTTTTGCCTTCAATAAGTAATATTGTTCTTTTTTAGATGCTAATTCTGTTGTCTTGCCATCCTTATTTTCATAAGTATAAGGCGTTGAATCAAGAGTTGTTTTCTCTAATCTATCTATCCATTCAAGAATTCTTTTTGGATTAAATATTGCTTTATTATTCAAATATTCAAGCACTTTAAAGATAGCCAATTGATATGGCGAATACTTATCTTCTTGTTTGGTCAATTGAGTTATCCCATCGGCGGCTTTAAAAAATCTTGCTTCATCTCTAATTTCAGCATCCTTAATTTCAGTATAATAGACTTACCCGCCCTTGACTATCAATTGGTTAGATAAAATTATAATTCCAAAGCCCCGCGCACACACCTAATATTCTATCTTTTAATTTCATGTTTTTCAAGCGACATCTATTTTTTAATATTC
>JAAFJY010000003.1 GCA_013299105.1 Chitinophagales bacterium
AAAAGAACATCAAAAACATCAGATTGGCCAAAAGTCAGGCTAATAATTAGAAAAAAACAACATATGAAAGCACGACTTTGCGCTCAGTGCACCCACTGAGCTGGGAGTGCTGTCCAAAGTCTAAAAGGGTTGAAATGTTGAAAAGAGGTGCTTCGATTAAAGTCCCGAGACCGCAAAGCGAGCCAATTCTGCAATTCTTTCAAATTCTGGTTTAGACAAAAATCCTGGTTTAGACAAAAAAATCCACTCCCAGTCCTTTTGCAAGCCACTTGACCATTTTTCACAACAAGAAGTCGTTTTCCTGTGTTTTTACTATATTCCGCTGGTAAATCCATATTATGAAGAAGGCATCCTTGCTGATCACCCTGTTTTTAGCCCTGATTTTCACTGCTTGTGCAGGCCTCGACGCTGTGCGCGATGGCAAAACGGCCTACGATGCCAAACAATACAGTGTAGCGGTAGGTCTTTTGCGCAAAGAATTCAACAAAGCCAAAACCCGCGCCGAAAAAGGCAAAATCGCCTTCATGCTCGGTGAATCGTACAAGGCCTTGTCCAAAACGGAGGAATGCTTGGATTGGTACCAAAAAGCCTACGACAACTCCAGCAACACCGACGCCCTGCGCGAAAAAGCCCTGGCCCTCAAACGCGCCGAACGCTACCCTGAGGCCAAAGAAGCCTTCAAAAACCTAGGCATAGAGATCGGCAGCCCTTATGAATTCAAGCGCGAAATCACCGCCTGTGATGTGGCTGAGGGTTGGAAAAAAATCAAAATCCCCGAATACACCGTCGAAGCCAGTACCTTCAATAGCCCCAAGGCAGACTACGCGCCCGTTTTTTTCAAAGACGGCCAAATGGTCATCAGCTCGGACCGCCCGGAATCGACGGGCGACAAAAAGGTATATGCCTGGACGGGCAACGACTTCTCCGACCTCTTTACCGTAGACCCCAAGTCGGGCGATGCCAAAAAATTTGCCCCCATCATCAATACCCTCAACAACGAGGGCACAGCCTGTTTCAACCAGGATTTTACCGAAATGTACTTCACGCGTTGCAGCGGGGGGAAGAAGGAAAATGCGTATTGCAAAATCATGCTCAGCCTTTTCGATGGGACCAATTGGAGCGCACCTGAGCAGCTTTCTTTTCAGTTGCCAGAGGTCAATTACGGCCATCCTTGCTTGTCGGCGGATGGGAAAAGCCTTTATTTTTCGGCTCAACACCCCGATGGTTGGGGTGGGCACGACATCTGGATGTCCGCACGCATTGGCAGCGAGTGGACCGAGCCCAAAATCCTCAGCCGGGCCATCAATACCCTCGGCAACGAGATGTTTCCCTACCTGGACCAAGACACCCTGTACTTCTCTTCGGATAACCATCCTGGCATGGGGGGATTGGATATTTTTCGGACTTATCGCTTGAAAAATGGCGATTGGGCCCCGGTTTTCAACCTCAAACCGCCGCTCAATTCTGGGGCAGATGACTTTGCTTACCTGATTGATTACCAGGCCAAGCGCGATACTGGTGTGCTCAGTGTGGGCTATTTTACCAGCAACCGCCAAGGGCAGGACGATATTTTTGGTTTTGTGAAAAGAAAGGTGCCACCACCGCCCGTACCTGTCGTGGTAATACCAAAAGACAAGCCCAAACTCAAGCTGATTTTGGAGGGCACCGTTTTGGAAAAAATCTATGCCGAGGCCAATAACCCCAACAGCAAGGTTTTGGGTCGTAAGCCTTTGCCTGGCTCGAAGGTCGATATCAAAATCGGCAACAAGAACGAAACTGTAACAGTAGGAGAGGAGGGCCAATTCCGCCTTGACTTGAGCGACAATACCGACTACAATTTCCTGGCCAGCAAGGATGGTTACCTGAAAAACACGGCCAAATTCAGCACCAAGGGCATCGCCAAAGACCCCAATGCCACCGAGCAGGTGTTTGAAATCGAAATCGTGCTCGACAAGGTTTTCCTCGACAAGGAAATCCGCCTCGAAAACATCTACTACAACTACGACAAGTGGGACATCCGCGACGACGCCAAGCCCACCCTCGACCGCCTGGCCGAAATCCTGACCTTGAACTCGACCATCAAAATCCAGTTGGCCTCGCATACCGACTGCCGGGGTACCGATACCTACAACGAAGACCTTTCGCAAAAACGCGCCCAATCGGTGGTGGATTACCTGATCTCCAAGGGCATCGACCAAGCGCGATTGGAGCCACGCGGCTACGGCGAAGGAGTGCCGGAGGCAGGCTGCGCTTGTGCGAGGTGTACGGAAGACGAGCACCAGCTTAATCGTCGGACGACGTTTAAGATTCTTGGGCAGTGAAGTAGCTGGTTTGACGTTGACTTTTGAAGGTTGAAGTCGCCAGCATGACGTTGACTTTTTGACTTACGACTTACGAGTGACGACATACGACTTACGAAGTGGGGCTCGCTGGGGAGAATTGTAGGTGGCTTGAGAATTGGGAGTTACGGCTCAAGCACTTATGGTCATCTATCTGTCTGAACTGTGATTTTTGTGATTTTTATGATGTCCATGATGCGAGTGTGAATTTGACCTACCAACGTTGGGGACCTACGGCCCCGCTGAGCGCGATGTTTACATTTGGGCTACCAATGTTAGGGACCTACGGTCCCACAGCATGATCTTGATTGACCGTCATGTTGGCCTCATGTATCTCACAAAAATCACAGCCATCACAGTTCAGACAAAAGGTGGTGGTCAAGGTCATACTGGTATCACGTGCCTCACAAAAATCACAGCGATTACAGTTCAGACAGAAAAGTGATGGTCAATGTCATGTTGGCCTCATGTATCTCACAAAAATCACAGCGATTACAGTTCAGACAGAAAAGTGATGGTCAATGTCATGTTGGCCTCATGTATCTCACAAAAATCATAAAAATCACAGTTCAGACAAAAGGTGGTGGTCAACGTCATACTGGTATCATTTGCCTCACAAAAATCACAGCCATCACAGTTCAGACAAAAAGTCATGCAAGAAATCTTTACCTTTGCAGCTCCCGATCCAGCCAAAAACCACGACCATGCAACTCCAGAAAATCCTCATCCTCTTGCTCATTTTAGCTGCCCCCCTCACTGTGCTCCTCGCCCAAAAGCGACCCGCCAATCGCCAGGGGCACTGCGAAAATGCCCAATTTGATAAAAAAGTAGCCAGTATGCTGAAATTCAGCGTACCCGCCATCGACGTGAAAACCCTCAAAGACTACCCCCAACCCTACCTCCTGCTCGACGCCCGCGAGCCCGAAGAATACCAGGTGAGCCACCTGCCCCAAGCCCAAAACTGCGGCTACCAGGATTTTGACCTGAAAAAATGGGAAAAATTGGACAAAAAACAACTCGTGATCGTCTATTGCTCCATCGGCTACCGCTCCGAAAAAATTGCCGAAAAACTAAAAGCTGCGGGCTTTACCCAGGTGATGAACCTGTACGGGAGCATCTTTGAGTGGGTGAATCGGGGGTATCCATTGGCTGGTGCGGAGCCTGGTAAGGTGCATACTTACAATAAGGAGTGGGGGAAGATGGTGGAGGAGGGGAAGGTGAAAAGGGTATGGTGATTAGGTTGGTTTTTGGAGGAGGACGGGGAGGTGGGCCTGCTCGTTTTCATCAGCTTCTAGACTAGCCTGAGCTAAACTAAAAGCATATGGCACATCATTAGGGTAATTAGCCAATCCACGATATAAACTCTCGGCAAATTTTATAGCTACTGAGTCCTTTACATCAGCTTTCATTCCAATGACATAAGGCACTTCAGCTTGCAATGCCTTTGCTTGGTCTTCGGAGTAGCATGAATTCAGTACAACTATATCTAAGTCAAATTTTTTTCGCATGAGTGTGAATATTTTATTTAATACTTCTGCTCTGACTAATTTGGCGTTTTTTTCTTCATCTATAAAAAAAATACCACCTGATTTATTCTCTTTATTACCTTGTTGCCCATGACCAGAAAAATGAACAATTCGAGGTTTATATAAATCTAGCATAAATGGCAATGATGTAGGCGTGATTGATTCTCCTAAAACTAAATCGAAATGATTTATTTTTCCATCCTTTTGTAAAGCCATATGTATGCCAACAAATTCTGATTTCCATTGAGTCAATGCAAAATCTTGAGGACTAGAGGCTAAGAAGAGAATTTTGTCTCTCATTCTGGCAGTTTTTGTTGCATCTCCAAATTATCAATCATTCGAGTTCAATTTAATGATATAGTTAGTCCTTTTTTTTAAGAATTACAGGCAAATCTACCTGATCCATCCCCAGCAATTCCAAATCTACCACCGCCAACTCAAAAGCATAAGGTACATCATCAGGATGATTGGCCAGACCTCGGTACAGGCCCTCTGCAAATTGAATAGCCACCGAGTCTTTTACATCAGCTTTCATACCAATAATGTATGGTACTTCTGCTTGCAATGCTTTGGCTTGGTCCTCAGAGTAGCATGAGTTTAGTACCACAATATCTAAGCTGAACTTTTGGCGCATGAGCTTAAAAAGCTTGGCAAGTGCTTCTGCTTTGACTAATTTAGCTTCTTTGGTGTTTTCATCCTCAAGGAAAATACCACCTGCTGCGTTAATCGAATTTGCTTGCTGACCATGACCTGAAAAGTGGATAATTTTAGGTTTGTGCTTCAATATCGATTCTTGCAACAGACGAACATCTACTGCACGATAAGAAAATAGCTCAAAATTATTGGGAGTGCTTTGCAAGCTTTGACTGATATTCGTGAATTCATTTTTCCATTGTAATCGAGCCTGGTCCGACGGACTAGAAGCCAAAAACAAAATAGTATCCTTCTTCTTTTCAGACTCGTTAGCTTGAGTAGGTTGCCCAGTATTGACGTTGATTGTAGAATTCTCAGCCCCTTGAATCACGATATTTCCACTACCATTAGTCACCACTGAATTACCAGTACTCCCCCCATTTCCACTAGTCACACCCTCCGCCTCAATCTCCACATCCGCCCCATATTTCTTTTCCGCTCGCCCAATGTGATAGTTCAAAGCATTGCGCTTTTGGGCCTCTTCTATGATGCGGTTCTCACCGCTGATCATTCGATTCGCAGTCTGCTGCTCCAAGCCAGTCAATCCCCCCAAAAACAAAATCATATCATTTTGCAGGCCCTTGTCGGCTTTTTCTTCGGCAAAATCGCGGAGGGTTTCGGCTACTTGGCGCAGTTCATTCTGGGCGTTCAGGTCGCGGAGGTAGGAAAAGAGTTTTACTTTTGGCATGGATTGGTGTAATTGTGCGTGTCAAAACGATGTTTTTGCAAATTTAATTTTATTTTTCATGCCGGAAAGGTTGAAGGGTTGAAATGTTGAAGAGTTGAAAAGAAGGGTTTCAAATGATGACCTGAGATTAGCTCTTTTTGATAACGAAAGCGCTTATTTTCAACCATTTTCCAAAACCAGAACAAAATCGCTTAATCAAAGTCATGGTTAAAGTGATGGTCAACGTCATTTTTGCAATCCGTGAAAATCCGCAAGATTGTGTGTGGAGTGTGAAAGTGTGAGTTCGGGTGTGTGGGCTTCGAGATCAATTTTTCGTCTTAGTCAATTGAAAACGGGGTTTCCCCACACTCACACCCAAACATACACACCCAAACCCAATTTCATCCGTGTGCTAAAAATGCCTCGCGCAGCGGGGCCCTCCCATCCGAGGCTACCTACATCTAAACAAACAAAAACATGAGACCAGTCCTACTCTTTTGCCTGCTGTTGGGCACTTTGTCCACTTTTGCCCAAACTACCCTGTACGACCTCACTTGCGACCACCTCAAAAACCCGCTGGGGCATGGCAGCCCGCAGCCGCGCCTGAGCTGGAAACTGCGCAGCTCCCAGCGCAATACCCTGCAAAGTGCTTACCAAATCCGGGTAGCCAGTTCGGCGATTTTTGACGCCAAGAGCCTGGTTTGGGACTCTGGCAAGCGCATGAGTGAGGAATCGATTTTGCAAAATTACGCCGGACCAGCCCTGCAAGCTGGGCGGCGCTACCATTGGCAGGTCCGAATTTGGGACCAAAATGGCCAGGAATCACCCTGGAGCGAAACGGCCTGGTGGGAAATGGGCCTACTCAGTGCCCAAGACTGGCAAGCCCAGTGGATTGATCCCGAAAAGGAGATCGATGTGAAAAAATCCAACCCCGCGTCCTACCTGCGCAAGGCTTTTGCCCTGAATAAAAAAGTACAATCAGCGCGCCTCTACGTGGCCAGCCGGGGCCTGCACGAAATGTACCTCAATGGCCAAAGGGTGAGCGATGTGTGTTTTGCGCCCGGTTGGACGGCCTACCAAGACCACCTGCAATATTTCACTTACGACGTAACCAGCCTGCTCAAAACTGGCCCCAATGCCCTGGGGGCCGTGATGGGCGACGGTTGGTACCGGGGTTTCCTGGCCTGGGAAAACAACCGCAATGTGTATGGCGAACGTCTGGCCTTGCTGGCGCAGTTGCAAGTGACTTTCAGCGACGGCAGCAAGCAAATGATCGTATCGGATGGCACCTGGAAAGCCACGACCAATGGCCCGATTTTGAAATCCGACATCTACAACGGCGAACATTACGATGCCCGCAAGGAATTGCCCAATTGGGCCAACGCTTCCTACAACGACGCGGCCTGGTGGCCCGTAAAAGTAGCCGAATACCCCAAAAACAACCTGGTCGCGCCCCAAGGCCCGCCCGTGCGCCGCATCGAGGAGGTAAAGGCCAAAAAAGTGTTCAGCACCCCACAAGGCGATTTGGTAGTCGATTTTGGCCAAAACCTCACTGGCCGGGTGCGTTTTACCCTGCAAGCCAATGCTGGGGATACCCTGCGCATCGAACACGCCGAGGTCTTGGACAAAAAAGGCAATTTTTACAATGCCAACATGCGTGCCGCCAAAACGGAAATTGTCTATACTTTCAAGGGCGGTGGGCCGGAGACCTACGAGCCCTTTTTTACCTTCATGGGCTACCGCTACATTCGGGTGAAAGGTTGGAAAGGCGACTTGCCACTGGGTGCCATTACTTCTTGGGTCATGCATTCAGACATGCCCAAAACCGGGGAATTCACCTGTTCGGATCCACTGCTGAACCAATTGCAACAAAACATCCAATGGGGCCAACGCGGCAATTTCCTGGACGTGCCCACCGATTGCCCCCAACGCGACGAACGCCTGGGTTGGACGGGCGATGCGCAAGCTTTTTCGCGCACCGCAGCCTTCAATTACCAGGTGGCAGGCTTTTTCCACAAGTGGCTGGATGACCTCATCGCTGACCAGGGCATCAACGGCGGCGTGCCATTTGTGATCCCCGATGTGTTGCAAAAAAACCGTACGGCAACCTTTGGTGCTTCTAAGCTCGGCGAAATCAATGGATCGGCGGGTTGGGGCGACGTGGCCCACATCATGCCCTGGAACCTGTACCTGATCTACGGCGACAAGCAATTGCTGGCCCGCCAATATGCTTCGATGCAAAAATGGGCCACTTTTATTGAATCAAATTCCAAAAACAACCTGTGGCAGAGTGGCTTCCATTTCGCCGACTGGCTGTTTTACCAGCCCCGCACGGAGCAGTTCACGGAAAAAAATGGCTATACCGATACCTATTACATCTCCTCGGCTTTTTATGCCCTGAGCATCGATCACTTGCGCAAGGCCGCCCGGGTTTTGGGCAAAAGTGACGACGAAGCCCGCTATGCTGCCCAATTCGAGCGCATCAAAGCGGCATTTAACCACGAATATGTAGCGCCATCGGGCCGCACGGTGTCTGATTCTCAAACCTCGTATGTCTTGGGCCTGATGTTCGACTTGTTCAAAGACGAAAACCGGGAAGCGGCGGTACAGCAGCTGGTTAGCGACATCAAAGGCCGCCGGAACCACCTCAGTACGGGGTTTTTGGGTACGCCTTATTTGTGCCACGTACTTTCCGACAATGGCCAAACCAAAGTGGCTTACGACTTGCTGATGCAGCAAACTTACCCTTCCTGGTTGTATCCCGTAAAAATGGGGGCCACCACCATTTGGGAGCGTTGGGACGGGATTCGCACCGATACCAGCTTCCAAGAGGTGAGCATGAACTCCTTCAACCACTACGCTTACGGAGCCATTGGCGATTGGATGTACCGCGTGGTGGCGGGCCTGGAGATCGGCAAGCCCGGGTACAAGCACATCCTGATCCAACCGCAACCCAGCGACACCTTGTCGAGGGCCAAGGTGGTGTTCCAGAGCAGCTACGGCGAGATCATTTCTTCCTGGGAAAGGGTAGGGGAAAAGCTGATGATGAACGTTAAAATCCCGGCCAATACCACTGCCACCGTGACTTTACCCACCGATGACCCCTTCAGTGTTCGGGAAGGCGGAGTAGCACCGATGAACATGCTGAAAACCAAGACCGGAGTACAATTGGAGGTAGGCTCCGGGGAGTACCAGTTTGAGTGTAAGTACCGGAGGATGTGAGGGGGAGTTGAGTGGTTGAGGAGTTGAGAAGAGGGGCTTCGATTGGAGGATTTGAGCTGTGCTGGTTCACGGTCTCTGACCGGAACCATCTTTCATGCGTTTGTAACGCGTTTCTGTGGGTCTGCTCCAAAACGACCTTTAAGCACTTTGAGCAAGACCTCGGAAGCACGTTGGAAACGTGCAGAAGCCTGGTGCCGGTCATAGACTTGGCACCAGAGGGTTCAACAATACTTTCTCAAAACACACTTCAAACCACTAAGAACCAATATGATGCAATAACGTGAAACTTCTACGAAGTTCCCAAATAATGGGATGCAACCAAGTGCTACAAACGTGTAACTTCTACGAAGTTTCCAGCATGGTAGCTACCAAAAACCTCAGCTGGACTCCTGGCTGTGCTGGTTCGGAACCATCTTCCATGCGTTTGTAACGCGTTTCTGCAAACTTGATCAAAAAACGTTGCAACATCCCAGACCGTTTAAACAACCGCATACCCCCCAGCGAGCCCCCACTCATAACCCATAACTCACAACTCATAACCAAAAATGCGTTTCCAAACCCTTTTTACCTTACTGCTGCTCAGTTGTACCCTGAGTTTTTGCCGCAAAGACGAGGCCATGAATCCCAGCGATACCACCCAATTGAGCCCTGAAGAGCTCGAAGAATTGCCCAAAAATGCCCATTTCCGGGGTTTTAACCTGCTCGACAAGTTTGATGTGGACTGGAGCAATGCTGGTTTTCGGGAAAAAGACTTCCAATTGATCAGCGAATTGGGCTTCAATTTTGTGCGCTTGCCCATCGACTACCGCACTTACATTGACCCCAACGATTGGTTGAAATTTGATGAAAACCAATTGGTCAATATCGACCAGGCAGTGGAATGGGGCAAAAAATACCAGGTCCATGTGCAGCTCAACTTACACCGCGCACCAGGCTATGGCGTGAACCAGCCCAGCAAGCCCCTGCCCGCGCAACAGCAGTATTCTTTGTGGTCCGACCAGCAGGCGCAAGCTGCTTTTTTTGCCCATTGGACCTTTTTTGCGAAACGCTACAAAAAAGTATCGGCCAAAATTGTGAGTTTCAACCTGCTCAATGAGCCTTCGGGGGTGAGCAGCAGCGAATATGCCAGGGTGATGAAACCCGTGATCGCGGCCATCAAGGCCATCAGCCCCCGACGGGCGGTTTACCTGGATGGAACCAACTACGCCACCGAACCCGTGACCGAGCTGGCAGGCTTGGAGGTGCGGCAGGCCCTGCACAATTATGCACCTTTTGCCCTGACCCACTTCGGCGCATCCTGGGTGCAAGGTGCCAACAACTGGGAATTGCCCAACTGGCCTACCTATGATGTGAGCCAATACTTGTACGGCACGACCAAACCCGAATTGAAAAGCCCCATGAGCATCGAAGGCGATTTTGCGGCGGGCAGCCAAGTGGTGTTCAAAGTGACGCAGGTGTCGTGGAAAGCAGTTTTGCAGGTCAAACTGGATGGGACTTTGGTGTACGAACACCTGTACGAACCCGGCGAAGGGGTAGGGGAGTGGAGCACGGTGATCAAGAACCAATACGGCTATCAAAACCTGTACAACCGCGAATACACCGTAAATTTACCCAAAGCAGGCCGAAAACTGAGCATCGAAATCTCCGAGGGCGACTGGATGCGCCTCAGCGCTTTGACTTTGGGCGGCAAAGTCTTTTTCTTGGGCAATGACGCCTGGGGTCAAAAACAAAGCCCCCTGAACTGGAATGCCAGCACGGGCAGCCTGAGTTTTCCGGATGGCCGCAACCCGCTGGCGGGCGCGGGTGCCCTGGTCAAGTGGCATGATTTTGGCAATGTGAGCCAAACTCCGGTGATGGTGGGCGAGTTTGGGGTGTACAACAATACCCCCCACGAGACCGCCCTGCGCTATATGGAGGATGTGTTGAAGTTGTACCAGGGCCACAAATTGGGCTGGGCCTTGTGGGAGTTCAAAGGCAGTTTTGGAATCTTCAATTCAGGCCGCAAAGACGTGCAATACGAAGATTACCAAGGCTACAAGCTGGATCGGAAGATGTTGGAATTATTGCAGCGGTATTGAAATTTTTAGAGACAGGACACGTCCTGTCTCACGTAACGCAGGCGGGAATTGCCTTGAACTACCCAATACCCCCTCAATTTGCAATAGCAAACTCCAGCATCCGGTCTTTTTTCTGGAGCATGTCAGTAGAGGTGTTGTTGATTTCTCTTTGGGGTTTTACGCCCAATTCTATGTGTTGCTGGTTGACGTCAAGAAAGTAGTTGGTGGTGATGGAAATCACCCAACCATTCGGTAATTCATAGGCCAATTGCCCACCACCACCACCGCCAGTGATCTGTCCGTAATGTCTTACATTGGGCAGGGCTTTGACCATCCCTGACAGATAAGAACCCGCACTGAAGGTAACCCGATTGGTCAACAATACGGTTTTAATATTGCCCAAATAAGGGGCTTTTGGTGTTGCTTTGATGCTGAGTGGGGGTAAGAAATCATTGCGATCAGGCCCACTTTTCTGGTACATGGTGCCCAGTAAAGTAGGCGTTTTGACAAAATACCCACAGATATCCACAGCAATCAACTGATCGCCCCCTCCATTGTTACGCAGATCGAGGATGATTTTTTTGACTTTTTTCTCAGCAAAATAATTCATCACCATTGGCCAGTCTCCAGATTCCCTGTTTTTAAAAGATGCATAATAAGCGTATCCAATGCTGTCGTTGATGATACCAGTTGCGAGGGATCTGCTCCATTCTCTAGGCTCTTTTAGGTATGGAACTACCTGCCTGAGGTCAAAATTTACTTCAAATCCCTGGATATAATCGTATCCAATGTTTTCTCCTTGGTTATTGGCCAAAAGGCAGTGACCATCTTTCAATTCATTGACCATCGCCCCCAGAACCTGAAAGAGGCTATCCTGAGAGAGTTGCTCGTTGATTTTGGCTTGGTACTTTATTTTGATCGCATCCCAGTTGATTTTTTTTAGCTCGAACATGGAATAGGTACGATCAGTGTAGTCCCAGGCTTCCTCAAAAATAGCCTGGTTACTGGTGCCAGGGTTGTTGAGCTCTTTGGAGCAACTGAAACCAACAATTAGTAAAGTGATGATGGAAAGGAAGTGGGTAAACTTAGTCATTGTTGCCTAATTTTAGATTAAACTGGAGTGAAACTTGGTGCTGAAATCCAGCCATTGGTTTGACTCCGCTAAAGAACAGATAATTGAATTGGTAGCCTACCCCAAGTTCGTGCTGTTTAGTTCCAAAATTTTTGGAAATTTTTGGAGAAATTTGAAGGTTGGCAAATTGATGGATGGTTTGAATTTCTCCACTTTTCAGGAGCTCAGTACCAACGTTATCAAGCTCAAAACTGAAGCGACCCTCTTTTAAGAACGAAGGAGGATAGGGAAACCCATAAGCTGGACGCACCACGTAGGCTAACAAAGGTGTACGAGCAGCAATACTGGCTTGCCAATTTTTGCCCCATTGAAAGGACTTGCGGGCTGCTAGACCAAAAGACGACCAAAACCCATAGCTCATTCCAGTTCCAGCATCGAACCAATTACCTGATCTGAATTGTAGAATACCGCCTAGGTCTACGAAACCGCCAATTTGTACTTGGTGCTGAGATTTGATTTGACGAAGCTGTTCGAAGCAAAGGTTGAAATACATGTTTCGCTCTGAAGAAGCAAATTGTTGGTTGGTTTGGCCAGTAGCAAAATTCAACCCAATCTTGTTGTAATGTTTTTTTCCATATCTATAAGACAACCCACCATTGACAACGCCAGTAGCATTGCGGAAAATACTGCTGTGTCGGGAATCCTGAAATCGTTGGAAAACTGGCCCGGTGCTGAAGGCAAATTCCCTTTCGGTTTGGGCATAAATAATATTGCACATGCTTAAGTTTAACAAGCAAGTGAACAGGAAGTTTTTCTTCATAATTGATTTTCAATGGGAACGTTACTTGGTAATTATTGTTCAAGAGTATTTTGAAATTCTGCTAAAATACAACCTATCACTTTCGAGACGAAGAAGCAGGCAGTTTTGCCCAATACGCCATTTTTTTGGCTTTATTAGTTGTCGGCGGACAAAACAAAAAAAGCCGACCCCGTTATCCCGGAATCGGCTTTTTCCCAGCAAAAAATGCCAGTGAATCAATTCTCCGCAGCCAAGTCCGCAAAGTTGAACAGCAGCGAGAAACGCAGGGTATTGTCCAGTGGGTTGCGGTTGTTGGTGGTGGGGATCAGGTAAGAGAAATTCAAGCCAAACACGTTGTACTTGAGGCCCAAACCAGCGGTCAGGTACTTGCGGGCTCCTTTTTGTACGTGCTCACTGAAATAACCAGCGCGGATGGCAAATTGCTTTACATACCAATATTCCATGCCGACCGAATAAGTGAATTCTTTCAATTCTTCGCTGAACCCTTCTGGCGCATCACCCCAAGAGCTGAAGATGCCACGAATTGGAGAGTACGAGCGATAATCGGCTTTGCCGTCGCCATCCAGGTCGCAATCAGGACCTTGGCAAGGCGTTGGCACCATCAGTTTGTTGATGTCAGCAGTAAAGGTAATGGTGTTGTACTGGTCCAGGTTCATGGTATAAGCACCGCCCAAGCCGAAGTTGGCGGGCAAAAAGTCGCGGTCGGTGGAAGCAGAGTAAGTGATTTTGCTACCAATGTTGGTCAGGGCCAAACCCAGGGTCAACTGGTTGTCGCCTTTTTTGGTTTCGATGGGCGTTTGATAAGTCATCGACAAATCGCCCGCGAAAGCTACACCCGCTTCAATGATGTCACCACCTACCACCTGGCCAGCGGCGAGGTTGGAGTAGATGAACTTGGTGGTCAAAGCACCCGAGAACTTCTCGGTGAATTTACGCGAATAAGCCATTGAAAATTCCAATTCGTTGGGGCGACCCGTTTGCAGGGCCTGTCCGTTGGCGTCGGTAAATTGGATGCTGCCCAAGGAGAAGAAACGCAAACCCATGCCCAATGCCTGGTTATCGTCCAATTTGCGGTAGCCCGTGAGGTACGCCAGGTACACGTCATTCAGGCCCAAAGAGCGCAACCAGGGCGTATAAGTCGCCGACATGCCCATTTTTTCTTCCGCAAAAGCCAGCTTTGAGGCATTGAAGTGCATGGCGTTGGGATCGGCTGAAATGGCAATGCCCGCATCGCCCATCGCCCCCGAACGGGCATCGGCCACAATGCGCAGGAAAGGCACCGCTGATACGACGGTGTTGGTGCAAGGTGTACCGTCCAGGTTGATGAACTTGCCATTGCTGGCTTGGGTACACTGTGCGTTGGACTGAATAGCGCTACAAGTCAGGGCAATAATCGCAGCGAAGAGTAACTGATTCTTCATGAGATACATAAAATTTTGTTGATCAGCCTGGAAATTGGGATGTGGAACAATGCAAAAAATACATCCAATCACAAGCTTTTCAGAACGAGGCCGCAAGATACAGTGCTCACGGCTAAGTATGGAGTAATGATGATGCTGATCATAGAAAAACTACCGTTTCTTCTCGACAAGCTACCGCATCTTGTGAGGTAAGCGCTACTTGCCTTGATTTTGGTAGCAGAAACTGGAATTGCTGTTTTACCTTTTTCTTTTACGAAAAAAAGGCGATCTTATTTTAGCAAAACCAACTTTTCAAAGCCACTTTCGCCTTTTAAACCCGTTCCGCCGGGCAAATTGGCCCTCACTTTCACCTTATAAATATATACGCCCCTAGCCAGGCGGTCGCCAAAGTCGTCGCGGCCATCCCATTCCAGGCAGTCACCCCGCCGCAGGGAACCGTCGCTCATTTGGGTCGCCTCAATGGTTTTGACCAAGCGGCCCGAAATGGTATAGATTTGCACCATGATGTCGAGGGTTTGATTGGCCAGGTTGTGGTCAAACTGAAAACAGGTGCGGTCAGTAAAGGGATTGGGATAATTGAGTACGTGTTGCAAGGCAATTTCTTGCGAGCTGCTCACCAAAAACTCGGTATAGCCCTCCGCCGAGTTGTTGGCCACGTCCCAGGCCTTTACCCGGATTTTGTGCAAACCCTCCTTGAGCGATGCAAGCGGATAACGCGCCGTGCCCTTGGTGAAATCGTCCATTGCTGATTCAAAAAAGTCGTTGAGCAAGAAGTTGTTCTGCGTATCATCGTCCAACACCGCTTCCAGGTCGTGGCCAATGCTGTTGCCCACTACATTGATGCCATTGTCATCGCTGAGTTGCACCAAAAGCAAGGGGCTGGGGCCCGTGATGCCGCCAAAAACGAAGTCATCGGAATTCATGAATACTTCCACCAAGGGGCCTTTGCTGTCGACCAGGTTACTATTGCTGTTCAAGCCACCAATGACGACTTGCTCAAATGATCCGCTGGCGTCGCTCATGGCGCTGGTGTCGGCAGCGTAGTAGCTGATTTTGCCAAAATCAAAGGCGTAGTTGATGTCTTTGGGCACTACAAAGCTGAACTTGAACTGCCCATCGCGGACCGTAGCCCGACCCCTGAAAATCACGTTTTTTTGCACGTTGAAAGGGAAATCGCGTGGGCTGCTGGGGTCTTGCCCCAAGGTACGCGCCTGGAATTTTTTGTCAAAAACACTGGGGTACAATACCCCGTTGAAGTTGCGCAGCAGATTGCCTCGCGCATCGACTACCTGGCCTTCGATACTGACTTTTTCCAAAGCCCGCAAGGTATCGGGAACCGTGCTCAAGGCTTTGCCATTTACCTTGGTAGTCACCGCCTGGTAGCGCGGTATGGCCAGGCGCTGGGCCGGATCACCGATCAGTGCAAACTTGCGGGCATTGATCAAGGTGCCACCACTGAGCTGGTTTTTGGCCTCGTTCATGGCGTCGCCGAGGGTATTGTTGGGGCCTTCACCAAATAGTGCTTCGAGCACCAAGCGGGTCAGTTCTGCATTTTGCGAAGCGTAAACCGAACGTACCGTGGAGTACAAAGCCACTCCGCCGCCGCGTGGATTGAGCAGCACTTCCTCTCCAGCCGTCGAAACCGATGCATCGTCGTAGCCTGTAAATGAACAAGTAGCGGTGATGATCAAGGGCAGGCGGTCGAAATTGCTCCAACTCTGGATGTCTCTTACGGTCAAAACCCGTTCCTGGGCCCAACCATTGAGCCCACCGTGCCCCAGGTAAGTCATGGCCAAAACGCCTTTAAAAATAGCGTTGTTGATGTTTTCATTTACGCTGGGGTAAAACGCGCCACCAGCCGTAGCCACTTGCGGAAAGGCATCGAGGTAAAGCTTGTCGGCATTGAATTGAGGAAAAAGTCTCGACATGCGCTCCGCAATCGCGTCCACATCGCCCGTGTGGATGTTGCCGTCCTCGTCGTCGCCTACGTACAGCAAGCGGTTGCGCCAATCGGTGAAAGTTGCTGGCGTGAGGTCGTAGTTGACGATTTTATCGACTACATTTTCGGCTTCATTTTTTTTGCGCACGGTCAAGCGGCCTACCCCCACATTGAGGCGGCCATCCAAGGGGTCGCCGAAGGTGCTTTCCTCCAAAATGCCAAAGTAATCGTCGCTGGGGAACGCAAAAAGTGGGTTGAGCGACTCTTGCTGGTAAGTGACAATGGCATTGTTGCCATACTTATAAATGTCCCTGGCGTCGAAGGAGCCATCACCAAAGAGCAAAAGATAGCGGAATTTGGGGTTGCGCTGGTACAACATCCTGGCAAAATCGCGGATGGCGGTCGCATCCTGCCGCCCGGAGGAAAATTCATTGTAAACCTGGTCCACGCGAATGGCCCTGGTACGCAAACCGGAAAATTCCTGCCGGTGCCTGGCCAGGCGATTGGCTGCGTCGGCAAACTCACCCGCAGCATCGTACAAAATCAGCATGTCCAAGTCTTTCAGGGCGTGCAGGTTTTGGGTTTCCACACGTCCTAGGGCCTGGGCGCTGAACAAGTTAGCACGGCTGTTGAAAGCCATAAAAGTGCGCAGATCGCGGCTGTTGTTGCCAAAACTGAAGGTGGCTCCACTGCGACTGCCTTCCTGTAAACGTGGCTGCAAAGGGTTGCTGATGTCCCAAACCTGGATATCAGGATTGAAGCCGCCAACTTCGTAAGTGGTAGCGGTTTGTTGCAAGGAATTGAGGTCGCGGAAAGCCATTTGCTCCCCCGTAAAAATGAGCTGGCGGCGCACCTGCAGTTGGATGAAATCGAGCCAGGCCTCGCTGCCATCGTTGCCGCCGCCGGGGCGTGGGTAGCGCAGGTTGACATCAACAGCCTCTTGACGAAGGTTGACATTGGCTTGTAAATCAGACCAATAAGCGTATTCAATCTCATTGTCACCATCGCCCGACAAGTAATCCACTCCCCGCACAATGGGGCTGTTGACGGCAACTCCTCCTACTTCAGCGTTGAAATTAGAATTGTTTTCCGCCCTCAAAGCCATGCGGATGAAGACCTTGGCCGGACTGTCGGTCACCAAATTGGGAAAAGTAAACAAGCGCGGTTTGTTGTATTCCCGAACGTTGCGGAAGTGGTCGCCGTACCAACTTTGGCCCGAACCAGTGGTGCGGTCCCAGGCTTCCATGACATTGACTTTGTCTTCCTCAAAACGGACATAATCGTCAAAACTGCGCGACACATATGCCCCTCCAGCGCTTGAGGGCTGCGCTGCCACCCGCAAGCCGCGCTCTGAGGCGACTTTGATGAAATAATAATTGCGTGCGTCGTAAATGTTTTTTTGAAAATCAAAAGCCTTCGACTCTGCATTGTAAGTCCATTGATCGGGCCCTTGGGCATAAAAGAGAATGTAGTCATTGGCGTCGAAACGGCCATCGTCTTCGCCTACAATTTGGATGTGATTTTCGACCAAATCGTCGGTGCGGGCTGCTTTGAGGTCGTTGGGCAACATGCCGCCGCCATGCCCAAATACCTTCAGGTTGCGCGGGTCTACTCGGTCGATGTCGATTTTGAGTTGGTCCTTCAAAAAAGCATAAGTCAGGCGGTGCATCCCCGTTTGAGTAACGGCAATTTTGAACACTTGCCCGTCGCGCAGTTGTGAGTTTTCGGCAAAAGTCAGGCTGCGCAATTCGGGTTCTGGGCGCGAGGTCCAGTCTACTTGCAAGTCGATTTCCATGGCTTTTTGCCAGCGCCCGCCCTGCCAACTCAGGGGCATGAAATAGACCTTGCCGAAGTAACGGCCCCGGTCTTTTTCGACTTTGGTGTAAAAACGGATTTGTTCGCTGCCTAAATTACGCGGCCAATTGGGCTCCTGCACAAAATCATCCCAACTCACCCCACGTACACTGACCCGCAAGTCGCCTGGGCCGTCGACCGGAAACTGCCGCACCAGCCAGGGCATACCTGGGGTTTGGTCGTTGAAAATCGCCCCTTCAAAAGTCTTGACATCAGGACGGCGCTTTTCGGGCAAGGCAGTGGTGCTAACTGACTCGCGCCATTTCAGCGTTTCGCGCAACAAAAAAGGCGAATTAGCGGCCAGCTGACCGAATAAAAATGATAGAACAAGGGTGGTAACAAAATTCTTCATACCTTTTCTGGCGTTGGCAGGATGATTTGGCAACAAAGGCTTGCTTAATTGCATTATCAAAGGTAAGGCAATTAAGCAAGTCTTTGTTCAAACTTACTTGGCAGATTCTTGATACAAGCTGATTGCTGCTTGGAATTGGGATTATTGTACAATCCAAATCCAAACATCAGACTTCTTTACAATAGTTCAGGAATTGCGAAAAAATAAAGTAAACACTTGTGACCATTGATTAAAGCTGCTTTGAAAGGCAAAGTCATGCTGGAAATCAGTGAAAATCAGTTTCATCTGTTACATCCGTGTTCCCAACTTGAAGCCGCAAAGCGGCTAAAGGCTTTCGTCAACTTGTTTACCTTATTTAATCTGCGGCCCTAAATAAACGTTTAGATCAGAAAAAATTGACAAAACATACCATGCGAAACCCGTTAATTGTCGTGCTGCTGCTATTTTGGCTGGGGAGCCATGCGCAAGACCCCATGTACAGCCAGTTTTTTGCTGCTCCCTTGCAGCTCAACCCGGCTTTTGCGGGCGTTTCGCAAGCCCCCCGCATCATGACCAATTACCGCAACCAGTGGCCCTCCTGGCCCAATGCTTACCGCACTTTTAGCGTGGGTTATGAGCAGGGGTTGCCTCAGTTGAACAGTGGTTTTGGCATGTCCGTTCTGGCCGACGATGCGGGCAACGGCACTTACCGCACCAACAAGCTCAGTTTTTTTTACAGCTACGAAGTGCGCACCAAGCAAGATTTGCGGGTGAAGTTTGGGCTTGAAGCCGGGGCTTACCGCACCCAACTCGACTGGAATCGCCTTACTTTTGGCGACCAACTTGATCCACTGGAGGGACTTGGCCCCAACGGCACAGGCGCGCCCAGTGAAGAAAATCGCCCCAATAGCCTGGCCAATAGCCAGCTCGATTTTTCGGCGGGAATGCTGGTGTACACCGAAAAATTTTACGGAGGCATTGCCATGCACCACCTCAATAACTTCGACGAATCTTACCTCGAAACTGTGGATGCTTTGAAAGTGGGCAAGCCCATGCGCGTCTCGGTACACGGCGGAGCGCAATTCAACATGGGTGGGCAAAATGGCCTGCCTTCCTTCGTCTCGCCCAATTTCATGATCGTGCGCCAGGCGGATTTTACCGAACTCATGGTGGGGTCCTATGCTGCTTATGGACCGGTTTTTGCCGGGGCCTGGTACCGGAATAGCGGCAAAAATCCCGATGCACTGGTGGGCTTGATTGGCTATCGTTATGGCGTGATGCGCTTGGGCTACAGCTACGATGTCACACTGTCCGGCCTCACGCTTGCCCGTACCGGAGGCGCCCACGAACTCTCCATCGCCTTGACCATGGACGATTCCCGTGCCAACCGCAAGCGGCGGCGCAAAGCCGATTTGAACGATTGTTTTCAGTTGTTTAGGTGAAAGAAGTTGAAAAGTTGAAGGGTTGAAATGTTGAAGAGAAGGGCGTTTAATCTGAGTTCAGCAAGTTAGTTCTGCCCTTTCTCAAATAACGCCAAAAAAAAGTGCTGACACTTGCGTAAATAGTGCCAGCCCTTTCTTTTGTCTTGATTCGATTTGAAAACGAGATACCTACTCCTCAACTGCTAAACCTCTCAACCCCTCAACTTAATTTCACATGTACTTCTTCGCTTCAGCCCGGGGCTTGCGCAATAATAGTGCGTTCGCAGCTTTGTCGCCCACGATCAGGTCTTTTTGGTGATCCCACTCGATGCTGCGGCCCAACTTGGCCGAAAGCATGCCCAACATGGCCATGTTGCTGGCGTGGCGGCCTTGTTCGATGTCGGCTTTGGGCCGCTTGCCTGATTTGATGCAAGACAAGAAATCGATCCACACCAGGTCGATGTTTTGCTGGTCGGGCTCGTTCAGTTTGGCGGGCATGCGCAGGGTTTCCTTTTTCTTGTCGTTGGGGAAAAAGGACCAGCCTTGTTGCCAACCGAGGTGGAAAACGCCCTCGCTGCCATAGAAGAATACGCCTACGTTTTCGGTGGGCCTTTCCACGTGGCTGTTGAGCAGGCTGTGTTCCCAGGTGAGCACAAAAGATTCAAAATCGTAGACCACAACTTGCTCTTCGGGGGCATTGGCACGGGAGTTGCGAATGTTGCTTTGCTGGGCGGAGTAGATTTTGCGGGGCATTTTTTCCTCGGTCCACCACAAAATTTGGTCAAACCAGTGCGGACCCCAGTCGCCGAGGTTCCCATTTGCAAACTCAAGGTATTGGCGGAAACCACGCGGGTGAATGCCGGGGTTGTAGGGCACCAGAGGGGCCGGACCACAATAAAAATCCCAATCCAGGCCAGCAGGAGGGGCGCTTTCGGTTTCCATTTGGCCGGGGCCAAAGTTGTAATGCACGAAGGCTTTGACTGCGTGGATTTTGCCCGCCTTTCCGCTGCGCAAAAACTCGTTGGCGCTCAGGTTGTGCTCAGAATAGCGGCGGTGAAAGTCCACCACGCAGACCCTTTGGGCATCGCGAGCGGCTTTTTCGATGGCGGTACCTTCTTTGACCGTATGTGAAATTGGTTTTTCCAGAAATACATGTGCTCCGTTTTGCATGGCCGTGATTGCAATTTGGGCGTGCCAGTGGTCGGGGGTGGCATTGATTACGATGTCGGGCTTCTCCTTGGCGATGCACTCGCGGTAGTCTTTGTAGAGTTTGGGCTGGTCGTTGCAGAGTTTATCGACCTCGGTTTTGCATCTTTTCAGTTGATTTTCATCCACATCACACAAGGCTGCCACCTGGCATTCACCCGTGCGAATGCCTTCGCGCAGGATGTTGAGCCCCCACCAGCCAGAGCCGATGAGCACAGTTTTGTACTTGCCCTGCGGGCGATAAGCGATGAAAGGATGGGCCAATACGGCAGCCCCGGCCAAAGCAGACTGATGCAGAAATTGACGACGACGCATGGGTAGCAGGAATTTTTTTGGGAAGATAGGGGAAATTTGGGGAACGATGGAGGGGTGGGCGAAAAAACTGTGATTATGTTAGGTGTTTGGCTGCTCATGTGGCCAAGATTTTTTTTGACTTACGACTTACGAGTGACTACTTACGACTTACGAAGTGGGGGCACGCTGGTAGGAATTGTTGGTAGAGGTGGATTCCGTTTTTACGGAATGGATTTTTTACATACGATAGACATCATACGAGATACGACATATGATTTGTGGGGCTCGCTGGGGAGAATTGTGGAAAGGGAGGATTTCGTTTTTACGGATTTTATTTTTTATTTTTTTTACATACGATAGACGACATACGAAATACAAGATATGATTTGAGGGCTCGCTGGGAAGATTTGTGGATAGGATGGGAGTTCGGTTTTACGGATTGGAAACATCGAATGGACCAGTGAAACCGCAATCACATCTAGAATCTTGAAACCCTGGACTTCAGTCCGGGGGACGAAATGTATCCTATTATTCCATCTAAAATCAATCCAGTGGTTTGCATGAAAACAGCCCTCAAATCCCCAAAAAGTAACGAGTCCCCTTCAATTCACCAAGCCTATGCAAAGCCCCATGCTGACCAAATCCTGCAAATCGCGGGTGGCGGGTGATGTATTGGCGATGCGCTGGTAGTTTTTAGTGCTGAGGCTACCTTTGGATTCTTCGATGCCTTCTTCAAATGCGCAATAACAAATTTCGGCCAATCCACTAGTTGCCAAACCCAGGCCATGATTGATAAACTTTGATTTTATCGATCAAAAATACGCATTTTTTGATCGATAAATGTTAAATCATCAATTTTCTCCACCAAAATGGGGCAAATAAGAAATAAGACCGCCTAACTTGCCGCACATGAGGAGCAGCTAAACCAAAGCTGCTGCGAGCGAATATTCTCAACCAGCGTATGAAAACAATTGGCTTAGTAGGTGGCATCAGTTGGGTGTCCACCATGGACTACTACAAATTGATCAATGAAGGCATCAACAAAAAACTTGGTGGGCTCAATTTTGCCCAATGCCTCCTCTATTCTATCAACTTTGCCGATGTACAGGCGCGAACTTGGGAAAATTCTTACGAACTCTTGCTTGATGCGTGCAAAAAATTGGAGTCTGCCGGTGCTGAAGGCCTCGTTTTGTGCGCCAATACTGCGCACCTTTTTGCAGACCAGCTACAAAAAGATATCCCACTGCCTTTGATCGATATTGTAAGTGAAACTGCAAAATTGATCAAAGAAGATGGTTTGACAAGAGTGGGATTACTAGGTACAAAATTCACGATGGAGATGGATTTTTACCGAAAAAAACTGCAGGATTTCGGCTTGGAGGCCGTGATTCCAGCCGAACAAACAGTAAGAGATTACATACAGCATACTCTGGTGACTGAGTTGGGCAAAGGGCTGGTTTTGCCGGAAACGAGGCATAATTACCTCATTTTTGCCAAGGATTTGATCGAACGGGGAGCCGAAGGGATTATTTTGGGCTGCACTGAAATTCCATTGGTTTTGAGTCAGGCCGATTTTTCTGTTCCGGTATTTGACAGTACGAAAATTCATGCTGATGCGATTGTTGAATTTGTATTGTCATGATTGATAAAACGCAAAATCTCGATTTCACCAACAAAAAACATCAATTCCGGGCAAAAAAATGCCTCAAAACCCTGACGAATCAGCGCTTTGAGGCAAGGTGGTGGAGACGGCGAGAGTCGAACTCGCGTCCAGAGAAAGTACTCATTAGCCTTCTACATGCTTAGTTACCAATTTAGGTCTTGGCAAGAGGGTTGGTCTGGTAACCCACCGTGTTCTTACCCAGCCCTGGGATCTCAAATACAAAATCGGGCCAACTTTGTATTCCAGCCTAGCATAGTTGATGCACGTGCGGGGGGCCGGTTAGGCATAGACCCTAGTCTTGCCGTAGCAAGGGTTCGCAGCGTACAATGGTGCCTTAATTCCTAGAATTAGGCAGCCATGGCGTAGTTAGACTCGCCAGTTGTTGTT
The DNA here is from genome assembly GCA_013299105.1 of Chitinophagales bacterium. Classification (GTDB taxonomy): domain Bacteria; phylum Bacteroidota; class Bacteroidia; order Chitinophagales; family Saprospiraceae; genus Haliscomenobacter. The sequence continues at coordinate 22,913 of JAAFJY010000003.1, forward strand.
GGTAGCCATTTGATAACGAAGCAAACCACCGTGCTTCGGCATGCTTACTAACCAGTGATCGATCCTGTCGATACCAATTACGTCCCCATTTAGAACTGTCCTCTTTTGGAAAGCAAGATTAGAACGCTGCGAAGGTAGCAAAAGTTCCATCTTGTGCAAAAAAACATACTCAACCAAAAAAACAAGGCCGATCAAAAAGAATTGATCGGCCCCACTCAAAAACTCACGGTATTTACGTAGTTTTTAAAAATCATTTTGGTCATTTCACATTGGGAAGAGGAGGATTGCTGGAAAAACGCTGCATGAAGCGTGAATTTTTTTTTCTGGAGCCAAGCAATTTCACAAAACGGTACTTGGCATACTTCAACCTGCGGTGACTGCTACTTTGGCCAAAGCCTCATTCACTGCATGGTCCAGCAACTCGCTGATGCTCCAGCCTTCAGCCCTGGCTTGTTGGGGCACGATGCTCTGCTCCGACATGCCTGGAATGGTGTTCGCCTCCAGGAAGTAAAAAGTTTCACCCACTTTGATGTAGTCGAAACGGCAGATGCCCGCACAGCCTAAAACCTCATAAATTAGCTTGGTTTGGGCTTGAACTTTGGCGGCATCCTCGGCGCCCAGGCGGGCGGGGGTGATTTCCTGGCTTTGGTTTTCGTACTTGGCTTTGAAGTCGAAAAACTCATTGTGGGGTACGATTTCGGTGATCGGCAACACATACACATCGTTGCCAACCCGCAACACGCCGTTGGAAAACTCGGTGCCATCGAGAAAACCTTCCACCACTACTTCATCGTCGTATTCGAAGGCGTGGGTGATGGCGGCTTCCAATTGCTCGCGCTCTTTCACTTTAGAAGCGCCGTAACTGCTGCCATTTTTATTGGGTTTCACAAAAACTGGGACCGCCAGGCTGTCTAGCGCCACCCAGTCGAGGGCCTCGTTTTTGCGCAAAACCAGCGAAGGGGCCATCGGGATCTGGTGGCTGCGCAAGAAATCTTTGCAGGCTTGCTTGCTAAACGTAATCGCACTCGCCAAAACCCCGCAGCCCGTGAAAGGGATACCCATGACCTGAAAATAGCCTTGCAGGCAACCGTCTTCAGCAGGGTGGCCGTGCAGCATTTGGTACACCAGGTCAAACTGGATGCGCTGGCCGCCCTTGTTGAGACTGAAATCGTTGAGGTCAACGACAGCTCCCGTGCCTTGCTCGCTGAAGGTAGTACCATTCAGTTCGATCACGTATTTTTCGTATTTGTTGTCGTCTAGGTGTTTACGCACGGTTTCGGCGCTTTTGAGCGATACGCTGCGTTCGGCTACATTGCCGCCAGTGACGATGGCTACTTTTAACTTGCTCATGCTTGGGTGAGGATTTTTCTGGGGCGAAAGGTAGGAATTTTTGTGTGAATCAGAATTTGCAGCGTTAAGCGTACGCCGAAAATTTTAGCGAAAGGAAGTATCAGCAATCAAGGAACAGAAAAGAAATAAAGTGGACAACTTTGACTTTGGATTAAGCCCATTGTGTGGCAACGTTAAAGTCAAAATCATGGTCAAAATCATGCTAGAAATCAGTGAAAATCAGTTTTATCAGTTTTATCCGTGTTACTAACTGGCCTCGAATAGCGAGGCAACGAAGATGTCTACTTTATTTAATCTGCGGCCCCAAGCGGGATTTTTTTGTCTGAACCAGAATTTTTTGTCTGAACCAGAATTTTCAGAATTACATAATTTCAGAGTTACTTGTGTGACGTTGACTAAGCTTGAATTTGAAAGAATTAGAGAATATGCCTGCTTTGCGGTCATGGACGCTTACGTAAAAAGCACAAAATTCACAGCTACTGAAACTGATCTGAAGTTTGCAAGAGGAAGGTGTTAAACTTGACCAGTCCAAAAATAGCGATCTCAAATTCGCGTTTAATACTTGGTATTTGAGCTAAAATAAACTGGACGTATTTGTTTTTGAGGTTTAGAAAAAAAGAACAGAACTTCCTTCCAGTCAGTTGCTTTTCTTTTTTCACTAAACCCAAATCCGTCCATCTTATTTTTTTACGCTCCCTTGCTTTCAACGAGCGACTTTAAGTCTGATAAAAATGCTGCCCATCAACATATCCACTTCTCGTGGCTGGCTTGCCGCGTTCTTTTGCCTCTTCCTTGTCCAGGCATTGGCCCAACAGGCCCCAGCGCCCCGTATGGAACTCAGTGCCAAGGGCGAAACCCTGAAAATGGCAATGGGCGACACCATTTTCCTAATGAAGAAATATTACCTCTGTTTGCTGAAGCGGAGTCCTACGGCCAACCCCAACAGCAGCGTTAACCTGGGGCTTGAACGCGCCCACCTGGAGCACCTGAGCTGGCTGGCCGAAACCCGCAAAACCTGCATGGCTGGCCCCATCGCCGCCGAAAATGAGATCAAAGACATCGTGATTTTCAACACCCCGACCTACGAGGAGGCCGAGCGCCTCATGCGCATGGACCCCGCCGTGAAGGCTGGTCGGATTGTCTATGAAATTCTACCCTGGTGGGGACCGATTGGAGGGAGGCTGTGGTGAGCGTTATGAATTATGAATGAAGATTTGGGCTCACTGGCATGATTTGAGGTGTTTTTATCGCTGAAGATCAGTTTACGCGTTACAAACGCGTGTGAGATGGTTCCGGTAATAGACCTTGAACCAGCGTCAATCGAGCGTTATGCTGGTGTCGGGTCTCCTGACCAACACCGGGCTTCCGCACATTTGTAACGTGCTACGAGAACTGACAATTTTGCCTAGACAGAGAAAGATACTTGCCGAAATATGGATTGAGAACTTACATTTATTCGGAGTAAATCATTGAAAAACAATGGTTTTATCCAGAACTCACGTTAGTTCAAGAGAAAACTAATGATTCCTGATCCAATATTTCCAATCGGCTACCGCTTGGACCGTTTCTTCACCTGCTTTGACTTCGAGTATATCGGCCACCGGGATATTGAAAGACAAGCCAGAGTCCTCGACCTTTACCTGCACCCACATGTTGTAAATGGAACACAAGTTCACATCTGCCATTCATAGGCGGTCTCAAGAATCTAACGCAACAAATGTAAAAATGTTGCATTTGTAAAATGGGAACAAGCTACAAACGCCTATCACTAGGGGAAAAGATGCGGCTATGACTAAATCGCCCGATTCGCCACCAGCCTAGCCACATTAGGTGTTTTACTCCCTCCCAAAGGCTCGATGGTGATATTCAGACTCGTGGCATTGTCTAGGTACTCAATGTTTTGGAAAGCGATCTGGTCTTTGTCGATGGTACCCAGGCTCAGCATCACGTGGTCTACATCTGCCCAGATTTGGTATTGCTCGTTTTCGGGCAGGGGTGGCAGGGCGGCAGCGTTGAGCAGGGCCTTCTTCTGCAAGGGATTCCAATACACTAGGGCGCTGGCAGTCGGGGCATTGGCGCTGCCTTGCAACTGGAAGGGCCGGGTACTGGGGTCACTGATCAGGGCGTATTGGTCGTTGCTGCGGCTACACTCCTCCAGGCCGTTCACCAGCGATTGATTGTCTTTTTGCAAGCGGTTGATCTGCCAGAGCGAAAGGCCACAAGCGATACACAAAGCTGTGAGGCAGGCTGCGATCAACCAACTGGGCAAATTACTTGCAGATGTGGGAGGCGCTGCATGTTTTTCCAAGGTTTCGATATCCTTGATAATTTGGCTTTTGGCATCCAGTGGGGGAGGAATGGCGTGGTTGAGGGCATAAGCTTCCATGGCCTGGCGCATTTGCTCCAGTTCTTCGCGCAACTCCGGAAACTCCTCCAGGTGGGCTTCTACTTCACGCTCCTCGTTGGGCGTAACGATGCCTAATGCGTATTGTTCCAATAAGCCCGATTCCAAAAATGACGCTTTATCCATGATAGTAAGATGCCGTTAAACTAAGCAGCCACAACAAGCTGACTTGTTGATAAATGAAAAATTTCCGAAGTTCGCGCAGGGCAATCCTGGTGCGCGATTTAACGGTGCCCAGGGGGATGTCAAGTTCTTCCATTACCTCTTCGTGGGTGTAACCCTTGAAGTAAATCAGGTCGATCACTTGACGGTATTTGTATTCGAGTTGGTGCACTAGGTCGACTAGGCCAATGTATTCCTCCTTGGGCTCGTAATGGCCCTGGCCATTGCCATTCTGGGTGCCAAGTTGCTCCCAGAGCATTTTTTGCTCGCGCTCTCCTTGCCGCAACTTATCGATGGCGCTATTGCGGGCAATGTTGAGCATCCAAGTAAAAAGGCTGCCCTTGCTGTGGTCGTAGGTAGGGCCCTTGTTCCAGATTTTTACAAAAGTTTCTTGCAAGGCGTCCTTGGCAGGACCTTCTTTGCCTACGATCTTGAGGATGATGCCATACAGGGCCGGGGCATAGGCATCGTACAGGGCGTCGATGGCCTTTTTATCCTTGGCTTTGAGCTGCAGGATGAGCTGTTCGGCGGTTATTTGCATGGCTGTTTAGACTATTTTTTATCGATTTTACTAAAATCAGGTTTCAAACACAGCCATTAGTTAAAGGTTCATGCTATTTTTTTGCAAAAGTCAAAATATTGGGTTTTTACCCTTGCTAACTATTCGATTCCGCTAAAAGTGAATTTTCTTGGAAAAACTTTTTGACCGCGTGATCCAGAAAAGGGTGACGGGCGTAAGTGTGGTATCTTTTAATTTAAGGGGCGAAACTTTTCGCTTTCCTTAGAGCGTGTTTAAATATTGGAGGTTTAGCCAGAAAACGAGTCAAATTTTGACTAATCGAGGCAGGAAAAGCGGAGTTATGCAGCGCATAATGAGCATTTTCCTAACGATGAGTAGGCGAAATTGGGCCGTTTTATGACAAACAAAAAATTTTAAACATGCTCTTAATCACCCAACTTTTTTACCATGAAAAATGCAATTGTATTTGCAGTAGCCCTCATTGGGCTGCTGAACGGTGAAGCCTTGCTCGCACAGTGCGGATCCAACAACGCGCACCACGCAAAAACAACCTCGAATTTGAAATCCAGCAAACCCGGCAAGGGAGTGGTGGATTTGGCCCTGGGCAACGAGCAGTTCAGCACCTTGGTGACTGCCCTGGGCACAGCCAAACTCGTGGATGCCTTGAAAGGGGAGGGGCCATTCACCGTTTTTGCTCCTACCAACGCGGCTTTTGACAAATTGCCAAACGGCACAGTGGAGAACTTACTGAAGCCCGAAAACCAAAAGGCCCTGGGTAATATCCTGACTTATCATGTGATTGCGGGTAGTTTTGATTCAAAAACCTTGTTGAATGCGATCGAAAACAACGGCGGCAGCCTGCAATTGAAGTCGCTGAATGGCGGGAAAATCAAAGCTTCGATTTTGGGCCAGCAAGTGTGCCTGACCGATGAACGCGGCAATCGTGCTATGATCAATATGGCCGACTTGCGAGCGGACAATGGGTACATTCACGTAATTGATACGGTGGTTTTGCCACGGGGATAGGCTGCTCATGGGCATTTTGATCCGGCTTTTTTTTGAAAGTGATCGTGCTCTTTAGGATTTCATGGCGATCAAAAAAATCACAGTTCAGACAAAAAAGACCTTGCAAGCCATCCAAAGTGCTTGCAAGGTCTTTTTTCTTGAGGATCAAAGCAGTGAACAACGCCCGACACCCCTCAACTAACTTCAAAATTTGCGCTTGCGCTTTTCGCCCAAATACATTTTTTCGCCAGCTTCGATAACCAGTTCCAGGTGGTTTTCGAAGGGAGGCACAGGACAATTGTATCCCTCGCTGAAAGCGCAATAAGGATTGTAAGCTTTGTTGAAGTCGATGAGCACCTGGTTGTCAACGATTTCGCCAATGCGCAAGTCGATGTAGCGGCCTCCGCCGTAGGTATCCACATTGTTGGTTAAATCTTTGAAAGGCAAAAACAACAGGTCGCGGTATTGGGGCAGGGTTTGGCCCAGGCTGCGGTATAGGCTGATGTTGATGGTTTGGCCTTCCCAGGTAAAAGTAGCAATGCCGAACTGTACAAAAGGCTTGGTGATGCCGCTGTAAGTAGCCATCTCGAATGGCTCGGCGTCGGGGGTACGGTTGAATTGGCACTTGATGGCGTAGCGGGCATCGGGCTCGTAAAAGCGCAATGATGCAAGGTCTTGCTTTTCGAGTGGCGACTTGGGATTGCTCTCGAATTCGTGGAGGTAAGCCTTGCGATATTCCTGGATGATGGTGGTATGGGTTTGGTCCTGGGCCATTTGTGCGTACAAGTAAAATGTGCACAAAAAGGCCGGCATAAGCAGCAGTAGTTTTCTCATGAGCTAAAGTAACTTGGGAATGGATAAATACAGCCAGAAAATACCCCAATTTGAGGTATTTTGTCACAACAAAGTAAAGGGCCGTTGACCATACCATTATAGCGCAATTCCTAACCCAAGCCGCATCTTTACTGAAGGGCCTTGTTTTTTTTCGCATTTGCTCATTGCGCCGCAAAAACCAAGCGAGAATTGTCTGGACTCACTTCGATGCGATTGATCCGGCGCAAGTTGTAATTAGAAAAATCGGCTAGTTTTTTCCAATTTTTATCTACTCCTGGGCGTAGGCGGTACACAATCGGCCCATTGGCCATCAACATCGACCCATCGTTCATCACGGTAAAGTCTTCACTTCCGCTCAGCGTTGCGCACATCTCGCTGATTTGTTTGCCTGCGGCGGCACGGGGATTCCACTGCATCACTTTCCAAGGAGCGTTGCTGTTGTTTTTTTGCACAAAATAAGCCGTACCGCCGGGTAGTTTTTTGATGCAGCGCCCGATGTTCACAGCCAGAACTTCGCGTTTGAAGCCACCAACTTCCATTTTGACCAATTGGCTGGGTTTGTCCACCAGGAACATCAGTACCTCGCGGGTGTTCATCCAAGCGTAGTAGCCTACATTGTTGAGGTCTTTGAAAATGGGTTGCCCGGTATTGCTGCGATTGAGTGGGAATTGCCAAAGCCTTTGCACAGTATCGCGCCCCAGAAATTCCATGCGCACGGCGGTGAAGTGTTGTCCATCGCCAAGGGGGCGGGGCGAGTATTCCCCGTCAGGGCTGTCGGTGATACGGGTGCGGGTTTGGGTGCTGATTTGGAAACTGTAAAATTCTGGATTACTCTGGCCTGCGGGCATAGCAGAGTAATACAATTCGTCGTCGCTAAAAAAGAAGGGGTGGTTATTGTAGCCCCGTAGGTTGCTGGCCGTGAGGAAACGCGGCTTGGAGCACTGAAACAAGGTGTCGGTGACTTTGCGCAAGTCAAAAAGGTAGAGGTTGGAGGCGGGTGCCTGGGCAAGCAGGATATTGGCAAACAAGCAAAATGTAATGATGAGATAAGGTGTTTTTTTCATGAAGCATCCTTTTTGACGTACGATAAACAACATACGATATACGATAAGTGATCTAGGACTCGTTGCCTGGGATTGATGGTTGTCATGGATTCGGTGATCCGAAAAACGTTCGTACATCGTACCAAAAGTAAGGCTTCTCGCTGACTTTTTGCAGGAAATTGCCCCAAACATTGCAGGGTTTCTCAAGCTTGTGTACCTTTCCAGTTCTAAGCCATACACCCAATCCATGTTGAAAAAAGAAAGACAGGCCCTGATTTTAAGGGAGATCAATATCCACAACAAGGTTATTTTGACCGATTTAAGCGCCAAACTAGAGGTGTCAGAAGACACTGTGCGCCGCGACTTACAAGAGCTGGCCGAGGCGGGTAAAATCATCAAAGTGCGCGGCGGGGCTTTGTCCAAGTCTTACCATGTTTATTCTTACAAGGAAAACGAAATTTACGCTTACCAGGAAAAAACAATCATTGCCCGCAAGGCGATCACCCTGCTGCGCGACGGCATGTTGGTATTGATCAGCGGCGGCTCTACCAATCTCGAACTGGCCCGGATCCTGCCTGCTGACCTGCGCATCACTTTTTTGACCAACAGCCTTTCTACGGCCATGCAGTTACAGGAGCACCCCAATTCGGAGACGATTTTTTTGGGGGGCCTTTTGTCTAAAACCACGGGCATTGCAGTAGGCGGCGAAGTTGTACGCACCCTGCACGACATCAAACCCGACCTCTGCCTGATGGGCGTAAACGGCATCGACGCCACCGAGGGCCTCACTGAAAATGACTTTGAGGTGGTGACCATCAAAAAAGCCATGCTCGAAAGCTCCAAAAAAATCGCCGCCTTGACCATCGCCGAAAAGCTAAATTCGGTACAAAACCTGCGGGTGTGCAAGCTGAACCACCTGGATTACCTGATCACTGAGCTTGATCCTGCCAAGGAAGAATTGGCAAAGTACCGGGAATTGGGGATTGAGTTGATGTAGTTGTTAATGGTTAATTGTTAATTGTTAATGGTTAGTGACAAGCCACGAATAAACCTTACCAAATAGCAACTGTGTACTTTATAGATTATGCCCTCGCTGCGCGAGGCTATATTGGGAACACGGATAAAATTGGGTTTGGGTGTGTTGGTTTGGGTGTCAGTGTGCATAAACCCCCATTTCCAATTAACTGAGTCGAAGGATTCTGATCGAAGCCCCACACACCCGAACTCACACTTGCACACTCCACACCCATTCTTGCGGATTTCCAGCATGACGTTGACCATGATGTTGACAACTGGCAATCAAAAAACTTGGTAAGGTTTATTTTTGAACCGTTACAAAGCTTTCCAATCTCCACGGATGTTAATCGCAACGAGTGTCAACGTCATGGTCAAAATTACGGTCAAAATCGTGTTGGCAATCCGTGAAAATCCGTTGAATCCGTTTCATCTGTGTTCCTATCCCGCGTGAGCAGGGCAAAAAAATCGTAGCTAACACAATAGCAACGCAGTTGCCAATTAGAAAGGTTTATTTGTGGCTTATTACTTACCGACTCTCCTCCGCCCAAATCTTCGCAATTTCCACGATCGTCTCTGCCGATTTTTCCATGTCCTGCACCGATACCCATTCCATGCGGGAATGAAAAGCGTGCTCGCCCGCAAAAACATTGGGGCAAGGAAGACCCATGAACGAAAGGCGTGAACCATCGGTACCACCCCGCACCGCCGAGCGCTTGGGCTCGATGCCGATGCGGCGCATGGCTTTCTCGGCATAATCAGCTACCTGTGGGCAAGTGTTGAGTACCTCTTTCATGTTGCGGTATTGCTCCGAAATCACGACTTGGGCCTTGGAGTGTGGGTAGTTTTTCAACACGCCATCAACCGTATCTTTCAACACCTGGGCGTGTGAGGCCAAACCTTCGCGGGTGAAATCGCGGATGATGAACTGGATTTTGGCTGTTTCCACGCCCGCTTGCAGGGCTCCGGGGTGGATGAATCCCTCGCGACCGCTGGTGGTTTCGGGTGTCAGGTGATCTTTGGGCAGGGCGGCAAGGATGTCAGTGGCAATTTTGATGGCGTTTTCCATTTTACCTTTGGCCAACCCAGGGTGGGCGCTTATGCCTTCGATTTCCACGGTAGCGGCGTCGGCGCTGAAGGTTTCGTCCTCCATGCAACCCCGGTCTTCGCTGTCGATGGTGTACGCGTAGTCGGCACCGAGTTTTTTCAGGTCAACTTTGTCTACTCCACGCCCCACTTCTTCATCGGGGGTGAAAAGGATTTTGATGGTTCCATGCGGAATTTCAGGGTGCCTGATCAATTGTAGAGTGGCATCCATAATGGCGGCAACTCCGGCTTTGTTGTCGGCACCAAGTAGGGTAGTGCCACTGGCCGTTACGATGTCCTGGCCGATTTTATGCGCCAAATTGGGGTGATCGCTCATGCGGATCACCACGCTGGGATCGTCGGGCAAAACGATGTCCTGGCCATTGTAATGATGGTGTACCAGCGGCTTCACCCCGCTTCCACTGGCGTCAGGTGAGGTATCCATATGCGAACAAAAGCAAATGACAGGCACTTTATGGCCCACGTTAGCCGGAATGGTCGCATACACATACCCATGCTCATCCAGATGGGCGTCGACAATGCCCATGTCTTGGAGTTCTTGGGCGAGCAAGCGGCCCAGGTCTTTTTGTTTTTCGGTGCTGGGAAAGGTTTTGGAATTGGGGTCAGCCTGGGTATCGACCTGCACGTAGCGCAGGAAACGTTCTAGGACGGTGTGTTGAAATGGCATTGTGGTTCGTTTAGGAGTTGAGGAGTTTAGAAGTTGAGGAGAGGGGCATGATCGAGAGAAATTTAGCTTTGAAATTCGGCTTGAAAAATGGGAAAAGGATTTTGAGTTGGCAGGCGTTTACACCTTGCAAACGCCTGAATGATGGTTCCGGTCAGGAGACCGAGAACCAGCGTCCAGTCAGGAGCGATTCCAAATGCTCGATTGGCCCCTTCTTTTCAACACTTCAACCCTTCAACATTTCAACCAAATTCCGTTTATTGGTCCACTATCGCTTTCTTGAAAAACTCCTCTACTTCGGCGGCACTGGGCTGTTTTACAGGTTTGACCAGGCGAAACCCTAGCCAGGAGGTGTCGGTATTCCACCAGCGGCTTTTGGGGATTTGGGGATCGCGTTTTTGCCAGGCAGCGGTTGATTTGATGCGGCGGGTGCAGGCGCAGTCCTCCGCGTTGTCGTCAAAAGAGCCTCCGCGAACGGTGCGAAAGTGCTTGCCTGCGGGCGGAAACCAGGGATTGTTGGCCTTGTCGGCAGTTTTAGCCACGTAATCTTCCTGGAATTCATCGAGGGTCCATTCGGCTACGTTGCCCAGGATGTCGTACAAACCCCAGACATTGGCTTTCTTTTGGCCAGTGGGGTGGTATTTTTCAGTCGCATTGTCGTAATACCAGGCAAATTCATCAATTTTATCGGTGCTGAAGCCCTGGGGCAAGTCGCCCTCAGCACCTGCTTTGCAAGCATATTCCCACTCCGCTTCCGTGGGCAGGCGGTAAAAGAGGCCCGTTTTTTGGTACAACCACTGGCAATAGCGAAGGGCACCTTGTTGGGTCATCGCTACCGAGGGCACGCCGCCCTTGGTGCCCATGCCCCAGGTATAATCCATGTACTGGGCGGTAGGCCGCGTAACCGCATCCGCCGAAAACTTGCCGTCTTTCCAATTGCTGGTGTTGTTGTCGTTTTTGCGAAACTGGAACTGGATGAACTCATCGTAGCTCACTTCTTTATTGCCCATCCAGAACGCATCAAGCTCAATGGTCTGGGTTTTTCCTTCGGCACCTTTGAACAGCAATTTACCAGCAGGGATATAAGCCATCTGAAACTCCAGTTTGCTGCCCGGAATAGCTTCAGTGCTGAGTTGACCTGGGTTTTGGGCCAAGGAAAAGCATTGGAAGCCCATGAACAGGAACAAGGAGAAAAGTAGCTTTTGCAAAACGGTCTGTTTTTTGAGTGTTGGTGAATGGCTACAAAGATGGATGATTTTGGGGAAAGATAAAGGTCTTTTGCATCGAAATCAGCGACCTTTCATTTTTTTGGGACCTTTATTTTCACCCCAATTTAGACACATTTCAGAAAGCTTATATCAAAAGATAAGAAAAACTCTAACGAGTCCTTTGACAAATTCCTAGGGTAAGCCCTAATTTTTTCGTATTTGGCACAAAAAGTGAGCTACATATGACTAAAATCGTGTTACAAGTGTATACATTTACAGTCAACACTACAAGGCTTGCCTCTCGATTTTATCCGCATCTCCCCATATCCATTCAGGTCACTTTTATCTATTCCATTTTAGTCCCAATACGGTTGCCCAATTGCACCAGCGTAATTGTAGCGTGATTCCGATCTATATGGGAGCGTAAAAAATAGGGTGGACGGATTTGGGTTTAGTGAAAAAAATAAACAACTGGATAAAAGAAAGTTGTATTCTTTTTTTTGCAAAACCTCAAAAGCAAATACGTCCATTTTATTTTAGCTCAAATGCTATTGATCTAATTCCAAAAACAAGTTCAGCCCATGTACTCGACCAAGCTGTTTTCCAGGTCTTCCCTTGTTACAAGCCTCCTTGTACTGACTAGTCTGTTCATCACTGAAGTGTCAGCGCAATCCAACATCGCCGAGCGGGTCTTGAAAGCCCAGGTCAAGGCGCGCAAAATTCCACCCGTGCATCTTTTCAATAAGGTGCGAGACTTGAACACTGCCTCTGAATTGATTCGAGGAAACGTAAAAAAAGGTTTGCTTTTTGACTTGCAGACCGAATCCCTCGACAAATTGGTGGAAAATCACCCCAATGAATTAACCTTGAGCATTCCCAGCACCACTAATCAGCAAATGACCTTGGATTTGGTGCGTTACGAAGCCATCACTCCCGATTTCAAATTGCGCAGCAGTGACGGCCAGGAACTGGCTTACGAGGATGGCGTTCACTACCGGGGGGTGGTGCGCGATTCGGCCCGCACAGTGGTGGCGGTCAGCCTTTTTGATGGCGAATTGCATGGCATGATTGGTTTTGCGGACCGTTCCAACCTGATTTTGGGGAAGTTGGAAAACCAAATCAAAACCAATACTTACACTTTATATCCTGAGCAGGAACTGGGCCCAATGAATGATTTCGTATGTGGCGACGCGCCACTGCCCGAAGACGCCCGGCAGGTGCGCAATTTTGGCCCCCAACTGCGCTCTAATAACAAAACCGTTCGGGTTTATTTGGAATTGCGACCTGGCATTGTGACCAATAAAGGAGGTGCTACTGGTGCTACCAATTACATCCTTGGCGCATTCAATGCCGTAGCGGCTTTGTACCAAAACGATGGCATCAATGTGGCTGTATCGGAGGTGTTCTGTTGGACTACGCCTGATTCATACCCAACTACCAACAATACAATGGACCACCTCAATGCGTTCCGCACAACGCGCCCAACGTTCAATGGTGATTTGGCCCAAATGATCAATACGGGTTCACCCACTGGTGGCCTGGCCTGGCGTCCTGGCTTGTGCAATAGCTATGGATATTCGTATGCCAGCATCCATACCACTTACAGCGCTTTGCCAACTTATTCTTGGACGGTCAGCGTGATGGCCCACGAAATGGGGCACAACTTAGGCTCACAACACACCCATGATTGTGCCTGGAATGGCAACAATACACCGATTGATGGCTGCGGACAACAACTGGGGTATGGCACAGGCTCCTGCGCAACCGGGCCAATCCCCGTAGCGGGCACCATCATGAGTTACTGCCACTTGATGACTGGGGTCGGCATCGACTTTAATCAAGGTTTTGGCTCCCAACCCGCTGAACGCATGCGCACCACCATTGCCAATGCCGCTTGCGTGACCGGACCAGTCAATTGCGCTGCTCCAACGGCTACTGAATTGACAGTGACCAATGTGAGCAGCACGGGCGCTCGCTTGAATTGCAACACCTTGGGCGCAACAAGTTATGATTGGCGCTACCGCATAAATGGTTCCACAACCTGGATTGACCTGGCGAATACCAGCGCCAACAATACAACGTTGAGTGCTTTGACCGCAAATACCACCTTCGAATTTCAAGCCGGCATCCTTTGCAACAACACTTGGACCGCCTGGTCGCCGAGCGTGAATTTTACCACCAGCATTTCATGTGATACAGTGGCCTTGGCTCAAATCACAGCCAGTAATGTGACCATTTCGGGGGCTACCTTGAATGCCAATCGCAGCGGGGTCAGTGCTTTTGACTGGCGCTATCGACTACTGGGAGCTAGTACCTGGGTTGATTTGCCCAGCACTACTGCGGGCAACTACGTTTTGACTGGCTTGAGCCAGGCCAGCAATTACGAATTCCAGGTATCGGTGCAGTGCGCAGCCAACTTGTGGAGCGCCTGGTCGCGATCTCGGCAGTTTACTACTTTGACTGGGCCTTGCGACTCGGTACAAGTGGCCCAACTTTCAGTGAGTAATGTCACCACCAGTTCGGCCAGCATAACCTGTACTCGGACCGGGGTTTTGCGCTACGATTTTCGCTTGCGTCCCCTGGGTTCTGCAACCTGGTTTGACTTCAATGCCACTGCGGCCAGCACGATCAACATCAGCAGCATGCAGGCCAACACCACCTACGAAATCCAGGTGATGGTAGAATGCACCAACAACAACTGGAGCCCTTGGTCTGCTATTCGGCGATTTACTACCACAGCTCCGGCAGTTTGCGATACGGCCAGAGTGGCAGAATTGAGCGTGAGCAACCTCAACTCAGCAGGAGGGACCTTGAATTGTAGCCGCACGGGCATGAGTGGTTTCGATTGGCGTTATCGCCCCATTGGGGCAACGACTTGGACCGATTTGGCCAATACAACGGTGGGCACTACCAATATCAGCGGCCTGAATCCTGCCACCAATTATGAATTTCAAGTGTTGGTGCTGTGCAGCAATGGTGCCTGGAGTGTGTGGTCGGCGAGTCGCAGATTTACCACTGCACTGAATACTTGTGCCGCTCCGATTTTGGCCAATTTGAGCACCAGCAGTGTCACCACCACCTCTGCCAACCTGAATTGCAACCTCAGTAGTAGCAGCGTTTTTGAATGGCGCATCCGCGAAGCAGGTAGTACAGCCTGGACCACTTTGAGTGGGAGCGCAGCCCAAGTCGGGGTGAGCGGTTTGGCTCCTGGCAGCACTTACGAATTTTCGGCGAGGGCCCAATGCGGCACGAGTTGGAGCAACTGGAGTCCCAACGGCGTTTTGAGCACCCTGCAGGAACCCACTGCTTGTTCCGCAGCTACGAGTACGCAGTTATCAGCTACCAATATCACCAACAATTCAGCGACCCTGACTTGTAATGTGTCGGGCAGAAATCGCTACAATATGCGCTACCGTGTATTTGGCACTACTACTTGGACGACTGGCGCGCAGGGCTCTTCCAATAGCCGTTTCGTCAGTGGCTTACTTGCTGGTACGACTTATGAATTCCAGTTTATATTCTTTTGCAGCTCAGGCATCCAGAGCGTGTGGTCGCCATCGGCATTTTTCACTACCAGTGGCGGTGTTGTAAATCCAGCAGCGACTTGTGATACTGCACTTGTAGTTGAATTGAGCGCTACAAACATCGCTCAAACCAGCGCTACCCTCAATTGCAGTCGCACGGGCATGAGTGGTTACGACTGGCGCTACCGCCAAGTGGGATTAGCTACCTGGATTGATTTGGCCAATACCGCCACGGGCACGACTAACCTCAGCGCCTTGACGGCGGGTACAAACTACGAATTTCAGGTTTTGGTGCAGTGTTCCAACGGGGTTTGGAGTGCTTGGTCGGCGAGCCGTCGATTCAGTACGACTGCTGCCCCCGTGGCCACTTGCGATACGGCCCGCGTAGCCGAACTCAGCGCCACAAACATCACCCAAACCGGGGCTACCCTGGCTTGTATCCGTACCGCCAGCAATTACGACTGGCGCTACCGCCAAGTAGGCTCTGCTACCTGGATTGATTTGGCCAATACCGCCACGGGCACGAGCAGCCTCAGCGCCTTGACGGCGGGTACAAACTACGAATTTCAGGCATTGGTGCAGTGCTCCAACGGGGTTTGGAGCGCTTGGTCGGCGAGCCGTCGATTCAGCACGACTGCTGCCCCCGTGGCCACCTGTGATACCGCCCGTGTAGCCGAACTGAGCGCCACGAACATCACCCAAACCGGGGCTAGCCTGGCTTGCAGCCGCACCGCCAGCAACTACGACTGGCGCTACCGCCAAGTGGGTTCTGCTACCTGGCTTGATTTGGCCAATACCGTCACGGGCAGTACTAGTCTCAGCGCCTTGACGGCGGGTACAAACTACGAATTTCAGGCATTGGTGCAGTGCTCCAACGGGGTTTGGAGTGCTTGGTCGGCGAGCCGTCGATTCAGTACGACTGCTGCCCCCGTGGCCACTTGCGATACGGCCCGCGTAGCCGAACTCAGCGCCACAAACATCACCCAAACCGGGGCTACCCTGGCTTGTATCCGTACCGCCAGCAATTACGACTGGCGCTACCGCCAAGTAGGCTCTGCTACCTGGATTGATTTGGCCAATACCGCCACGGGCACGAGCAGCCTCAGCGCCTTGACGGCGGGTACAAACTACGAATTTCAGGCATTGGTGCAGTGCTCCAACGGGGTTTGGAGCGCTTGGTCGGCGAGCCGTCGATTCAGCACGACTGCTGCCCCCGTGGCCACCTGTGATACCGCCCGTGTAGCCGAACTGAGCGCCACGAACATCACCCAAACCGGGGCTACCCTGGCTTGTAGCCGTACCGCCAGCAATTACGACTGGCGCTACCGCCAAGTGGGGTCAGCTACCTGGATTGATTTGGCCAATACCGCCACGGGCACGAGCAGCCTCAGCGCCTTGACGGCGGGTACAAACTACGAATTTCAGGCATTGGTGCAGTGCTCCAACGGGGTTTGGAGCGCCTGGTCGGCAAGCCGTCGATTCATTACGGCTGCGGTCCCTGCCACTTGTGATACCGCCCGCGTGACCGAACTAAGCGTCACTAACATCACCCAAACCGGGGCTAGCCTGGCTTGCAGCCGCTCAGCCAGCAACTACGACTGGCGCTACCGCCAAGTGGGTTCTGCTACTTGGATTGATTTGGCCAATACCGTCACGGGCAGTACTAGTCTAAGCGCCTTGACGGCGGGTACGAACTACGAATTTCAGGTATTGGTACAGTGCTCCAACGGGGTTTGGAGCGCCTGGTCGGCTAGCCGTCGATTCAGCACTACTGTGGCATCCACTTGTGTTGCGCCTACCTTGACTCAACTAAGTGTTGGGACCATGACGGGGACCAGTGCAATCGTCAATTGCACCATGAGTGGCCCAACTGTATTTGAATGGCGTTACCGTGAGGCTGGTACCAGCACTTGGTCGCCGATGAACGGCAGCACAAATCAAGCCTCTATTCCGGACCTGAGCGAAGGTACAGATTATGAATTCGCAGTAAGGGTACAATGTGGCAGTGCCTGGAGCGATTGGAGCCCAAATGGGGTGTTTTCGACCTTGTCGGCTCAAACAGAATGTACATCGGCCACCGTTGCCCAATTGTCGGTGACGAACATCACGGTCAATACTGCCAATCTGAATTGTAGCTTGACAGGGCGCAACCGTTACAGCGTGCGCTATCGGGTATTTGGAACTTTGGTTTGGACGACCACTTCCCTGGCTTCATCCAATAGCCGCTTCGTGAGTGGTTTGCAAGCAGGTACGCGGTATGAATTTCAGTATCGCTTTTACTGTAGCACCAGCATTCAAAGTGCCTGGTCTGGCTCGGCTTTTTTTACGACTTTAGCCAGCAGCAATTTGTTGCCTGAATTAAGTGCAAATGAAGAGGAAGCCGAGGTTCCTATTAAGCTCCTGTTGTTTCCTAATCCCACCAAGGAACAGCTCAATGTTAATTTGCAATTGCCCAATGGCCAGCGCATGGTACAGTTCCGCATCTACGATCTGCAAGGAAAAATGCAACAGCAAGGCAACTTTGGAAAGCTCTCATCTGGCGAACACCAGGAGGAAATTACCCTTTCCAACTTACCAGCTGGTATGTACCTATTCATGCTGATCCATGAGAAAGGACAAAGTGTGCAGAAGTTTCAGGTGCTGAAGTAACCTGCTTTTGCTTTGCTTCTTACCAAACAAAAAGGCTTGCAGTGCGAAAAGACGCTGCAAGCCTTTTTTGGCCATGCATTGGGTGTCTAAAACCCTCCTCATCCTAAATTCCGAATCCGCTCCCAGCCCAATTTGCGATAGGCACTCAAACCAAAGTAACAGGCCGTCACCGCTAAAATGATCGCCAGGTAGATGACCCAAGGATAAGGTGAAACGAAATAATGCAACAAGCCCATGAGGGCAGCCCCCAACATTCCCAACAAACCCCTGATTGTGTTATTACCTTTGCTGACGTCTTCCCAGGGCCTGGAGAAAGTCAAATATTGCTCATAACTCATCATCAAAGGCAAGTAAATCGACAAAGAGAGTAAGAAGGCCAAGATACCATCGTCTAATAATCCGAAATCATCCAAAACGCAGACTAAAAGCATGATGAGTAAATATGCGGGCAGTAAATATTTGACCATCATTGCTTTGAATGCCCCCATGGTCAATTCACCAGGTACATTGATTGGATGGCTGATGAAAACCCAAGCGGCTTTGAATCGATCCGAAAAGAAAATAAAATAAGTTGTACTAGTCAGGGTGATGGCTGATGCGTAAAGGATGAACAAGGACATTCCTTTGGAAAAATCACCAGCTTCCTGAAAGAAAAAGAATACAAAAAAGTATACTGGCATCAAAACCAAGTTGGGATAAAACTTGAGCTGAAAATCGCGGCTACGCCCACTGATGAACCAGCTCAACTCATAAGCACTGCGCTCGGCTGCACTGGAACAAGCCCATCTTGCGGTCCAATTCATCCAAGCATATTTGGGTGTGGTACCAGTCAGTCTTTTGTTTTTTCGGGGTTGCGATTCCGAACCACCACTGGCCAAGGCAAAAAGCCGCTCACTAAAGCTTTTGGTCAAACTGCCCGTGATGAAATACAAGGCGACAAAAGGAAACAAAAGACCTGCTAAGGCCAAAATGCTGATGGTGCTGGTATGCACTCCGGCAATACTCCATTCCCAGATGGCGGCTAGCCAGGTAGAGGGGATCGCCCAACAATAGCGGTTTTCTAGCAAATTTTGCTGGTCCAAGCCCGTGTAGTCAATGAGCCGGGGTACTAATTGATAGCCAACGATCGAAAAAGTGTATAAAAACATCTGGAAATAGGTCACAATGGCCTTGAAACGCTGGGGCGTGCTGAAACGGATGAGCACCAGATAAAGCAAGTTGACCAGAAATACCCCAATCAACAAGCCCATGAAAGCCAAAACAATGAACAAAAGCATGGCTAGGACCCCCAACTTGTAGGCTACAATGATGGTCATGACCAAATTGAAAGGGATGAAAATGCGTAATAAATAAATGACCACGTGCAAAATGCGCGACAAGGCCAGGGTGCGATCTTTGATGGGCTTGGGTAAGAGGATGTAGTTGTCGCGTACATCAATCAATACATCCGTAAAATCCACAATCAGGGTAGAAATGATGAACATAATCCAACCACTGAAATAAATGACCAAACCAGAAGCCGGGTGAACGAGTAATTGTGCAAAAATGCTAAACAATAAGCCCATCAAGGTCATCATCATGATCAAGATCCAGTCCTGACCACTCAACTCTTTGTTTTTGTTGTGCTGGCTGAAACTAAAAGCCGATTTTCTTCGCCCATCCATCGTGAGTTTGGCTTCCAGAATGGTGAGCAAGTGCTTGGGGTCAACGCCATAGCGCACCCACAATGGGTTGAAACGTGCGACCAGGTACAAGAACAGCTTATTCATGGTCAGGCTTTTGCTGGGTGAAGGATTGGGTGAAACCCTTGGCCGCTTCATCGAAATTGGAGTGGCCAGTTAGCTGCGAAAACAAGTGTTCTAGGCTGTCTCCTTCGTTTTGTTTCAACTCCTCGAAAGCTCCGTCGGCCACTACTTGGCCGTGGGCGATGAGGATGATGCGGTCCGAGATTTTTTCCACTGTATCCATATTGTGCGAGCAGTAAATGACGGTTTTGCCCTGTTCAGCCAGGCTGCTGATGATTTCTTTCACCAAAATCACCGCATTTGCATCTAATCCACTGAGTGGTTCGTCCATAAAAATCAGCTCAGGGTTGTGCAAAAGGCCCGAAACCAGCAAGACCTTTTGCCGCATGCCTTTGGAGAAGGTGTCCATGCGCTCGTCCAAATTGTCTGAGAGCTCAAAAACCTTGAGCATTTGCCCTGCTCGCTGGAGGATCAGCTCATCGTCCAAGTCGTGCAATCTACCTACCAGCAGCAGAAATTCACGCGGGGTCAACACTTCATACAGTTCTGCCAACTCCGGGATATAGCCCATGCGGCGTTTGATTTCCAGGGCATGTTCCTTGACATTGAGGCCAAAAATCTCAACTTCGCCTTTGAAATCGGCATCCATGCCCGCCAGGATGCGGACTGTGGTTGATTTCCCAGCGCCATTGGGGCCGATGTAGCCTATGACTTGTCCGGGTTGGATGTCGAGGTTGATGTTGTGTAAAACCTGCTTGCTGCCGTAGTACTTGCTCAGGTCCTTGATCCGAATGATGGGCTCCATGTTCTAGTAGGGTAAGTAAAATGGTTGAGAAAATTCAGCCCAATCTAGGGAAAAATTGGGCTGAATAAAAATGCAGAAAAAAAGTGCTCATATTGTTTTTATAATTAAGCATTAGGCTTCTCCGAAGCCGAGACCCGCGTCTTGGCTTCGGTGCTACAAAGCTTTTGGCTTCTTGCGAAGCTTCACCCGCTGGCAGATTTTTCGTAAAAACATGCCTTTCGATGTCTGTTTTGGCATTTGAGAAGGTATTCCCGAGTTTAAGTATTCTGCTCAGGACAAAAAATCCTCCTCAAAAATCAGTATCTGGTTTCTTCACCTTGATTTCCTTGATCCAAATGTTGCGGTACATCACATTGTGGCCTTCGGCTTGCAGCTTGATGCCACCGGGCACGTCCGTGATGCCGTTGCCATTGTCATTGCCACCGTCGATACCCGAATTAGGGCCGCCCCACACTTTTTTGATTTCGTGGTTGGTGTGGGCTTTTTTGCCATTGAAATAAACCGTAGCGCGGGCTTTTTCCACCAATTTACCATCCCTGAAGCGGGCAGCGCGGAATTTCACATCGTAAGCATTCCACTTGCCTAAGCCATTGTACAAGTGATAAGGCGAGCGGGTTTCGTTGATGATGGCCCCCAAGCCATGCGTAGTGGTATCGCCGTCGAGGATCTGAACTTCGTAGCGATTTTGCAGGTAAACCCCACTGTTGCCCCCTTTTTCGGGAATCAAAAACTCTACGTGTAGGCGAAAATCGCGGAAAGCTTTTTTGGTTACTACGTCGGCAGCACCATACAAGCCCCCTGCTGCTGATGGATCATTGCTGTTCATCGCCCCCCCGCCGTCAACAGGATCTTTTACAATTTGCCACTTGATCGGCAAGGTGGCTTTTAAGCGTGGTCCGGCCCAATAGGTCCAATTGGCATCGAGCATGGCACGGGTGCCGTCAAATAAAACTTCGGCACCTTTGGGCGCTTTGACCCCCACACCCACCGTTTGGGCATGGAGCAATTGCAGCGTTGAAATCAAACAGGCCGCAAGCAGCAGCGTAGCTTTTTTCATGTTGTTGATCTTGAGAGCATGTTTAAAATTTTATGTTTGCCATAAAACGGCCCAATTTCGCCAACTCTTCGTTAGGAAAATGCTCATTATGCGCTGCATAACTCCGCTTTTCCTACCTCGATTAGTCAAAATTCGACTCGTTTTCTGCCTAAACCTCTAATATTTAAACAGGCTCTGAGTTTGTAAATAGTTGGCTGAAAAGATAGTAGATTTTTTGATAGATCGACCAAACCAGACATCGCTCTTCTAAATCTTACTT
Organism: Chitinophagales bacterium; assembly: GCA_013299105.1. Lineage (GTDB taxonomy): Bacteria > Bacteroidota > Bacteroidia > Chitinophagales > Saprospiraceae > Haliscomenobacter. Next base: position 44,263 of record JAAFJY010000003.1, read on the forward strand.
CAATTCCACCGAAAAGGTAATCTTCTGTTCTGGCATGTCCTCGCCATAGGTGCGCACTTCCGAGATTTTCTCCACCACCTCCATGCCCTTGGTCACGCGGCCAAACACCGTGTAGCGGCCATCGAGGTTAGGCGCACCACCGAGTTTTTCAAAAATCTCGATTTGATTGGGCGGGTACTTGCTGCGCAGTTCGTCCAGGTCTTCGTTGAGAAAACGGCGGCCCCGCACGATGTAAAACTCGGAAGGGGAGGAGTTGTTGTTGGGATTGCCCTCATCGTAGTGGGCCATGGCCAGCGAACCGTATTGGTGGATGTACTCAGGCTTGGTTTCACGGGGAATCAGGAAGCTGTAATGTACTTTTTTGACGTCCCCACCCTGGATCATGAAACTACTGATGACCCGGTAAAAAGTACAATCGTCAAAATGCCCCCCTTTGACCATGCGAATGAAATTGGCGCGGTGCAAGGGCGTGTCTTTGAACAATTCCGCGTGGATATCGCCCATTGAGGTATGGATAACCACCTTGGTTTCGGGATTTTGTTGACCATATTCGCTCAACACTTTTTCCAGTTGGTCTTGGGGGATGTCCAGGTTGGCGTTTTTACAGGAAAAAATGAAGAGGCTGATGCACAGGGTGTAAAGAAGGGTTTTCATGGTTTGAATGCAACTGCTGGTGAATGGAATGGGGTAAATTTAGACGTAAATTTGGTTTTTGGCAGACGGTTTTTTTGTAAAACTGTCTTCGAACTTAGCTGGGTGTAAGAACCAATGCTACAACAACCCCAAAAACATCCCCAGCACCGGATTCGGATTCCTCCGCTCCCACAAGGCCGTGATTTCGGCGCGTTGGGGAATGTCTTTTAGTTCGATGAACTTCACAGCGGCGGTGGTTACCCGAGCAAAAGAACTGGGTAAAAAGGAAATGCCGAGCTTTTTTTCGATGAGGTGCAAAACCGTGTGGCCGTGCACCGTCTCGTGTACGATCTGAGGGCTGAACCCCGCGCCCTCGCAAATGCTCAGTTGCTGATGGTGGTACGCAGCACCATCTTGCCGGGTAGTCAGGATAAATTTTTCACGTGCTACTGCCGATAAACCAGGGAAATTCCTGCCATCAATCGGATGATCTGCGGGCAAGACCAAGGAAAAGGTTTCCTGGAAAATCAGGCGCTGCTCCCATTGCTCAGCAAATGGAGGATTGCGTACAAAAGCCACATCCAAGCGCCCTTTTTGCAATGCATCCAACTGCGAAGCCGTCGTCATTTCTGACAAGTAAGTCTGAATTTTGGGATATCGTTGATTGAGTGCAACCAATACTTCTGGCAAAAAAGTATGGATGCAAGACCCCACGTAGCCCAGTCGAATCTCACCCTGCTCACCCCTGGCAATCATCGGGAGTTGGTTTTGCACCTCTTCCAATTGAGCCAAAACTTGTCGGGCTTCCTGCCAAAAATACGTCCCGGCAGGGGTCAAATTTACCTTGCGTTTGCTGCGCTCAAGCAGGGTGACTTGCAGCTCTTTCTCCAGGTCCTGGATTTGTTTGCTCAAGGCAGGTTGCACGATAAAGAGCCTTTGGGCCGCTCGCCCAAAATGCAATTCTTCCGCCAAGGTGACAAAATAGCGCAGGTGTCTCAATTCCATTGATCACTTTTTTTGATTAAAACTACAAGAAAATACGATTTAGAGCAATTAATAAGAAGGGGTAATTTTGTCTTGCCAAATAAAACCAAGGTAAAAGCTTGGCTGAAATAGAAATAAGCCAGGCTTTTACAAAACCACTCAACATGCCAGCAGTCCTGGACCAACTGGTCAAAACACCTGTTTACGAAATTGGTAGCAGCGCCCTCAGCTTGGAAAAAGTGCAACAAATCCTCAGCGAAGGTTGGAAGCTGGCCTTGTCGCCTACTGCACTTGCTCGCATTCAACAATGTCGGGCATACCTCGATCAAAAACTGGGAGAACCAGGGCAACTCTATTATGGTATCAATACGGGGTTTGGTTACTTGCAAAACATAGCCATCAATCCTGAAGAAACCATCGACTTGCAGTACAATTTGCTGCAATCCCATGCCTGTGGAATGGGTGACGAAGTACCTGCTGGCATCGTTCGCCTGATGCTCTTGTTCAAGATTGAGTCGCTCGCACAAGGCTATTCTGCCGTCCAGCTCTGCACGGTAGAACGCCTGATCGATTTGTACAACCTCGATTTTTTGCCCCTCGTTTACACTCAAGGGTCGCTGGGGGCATCGGGTGACCTGGCCCCGCTCTCGCACCTCAGTCTTCCGCTGATTGGCTTGGGGCATCTTCGGGTGAAAGGAAAAAAGGTGCCCGCTGCGCAAGTTCTGTCCCAACAGGGTTGGAGCCCGATTTCGTTAAAAGCAAAAGAAGGGATTGCCCTGATCAACGGCACCCAATTCATGCTGGCCTATGGTTTTTACAACCTGATGCTGGCCAAAAATGCCATTCACTGGGCCGACCTGATTGCCGCGATGAGCCTGGATGCTTTTGATGCCAGCCTCCAGCCTTTTCATCCACTTTTGCACCAAATCAGGCCCCATCCAGGGCAAATGGCTACCGCCGAGCAGATTCGGACCTACCTTCAAGACAGCGAAATCGCCCAATTACCCAAATCCCAAGTGCAGGATCCCTATTCTTTCCGTTGCATTCCACAAGTGCATGGGGCTGCTAAAGATGCTTTTGCGCATGTGCTGGGTATTTTTACGCGTGAAGCCAACGCCGTTACAGACAACCCCAATGTATTCCCGGAAGATGACCTTATCCTATCGGGCGGCAATTTTCACGGCCAAATTTTAGCCATTAGCCTAGACTATTTGTGCATCGCCATCGCCGAACTGGCCAGTATTTCTGAACGGCGCACCTACCAGTTGTTGTCGGGTCAAAGAGGGCTCCCCTTGTTTTTGGTCAAAAAGCCTGGCCTGCATTCGGGCTTGATGATCCCGCAGTACACCGCTGCTGGCATCGTCAGTGAAAACAAACAACTCTGCACCCCGGCCTCGGTTGATTCCATTGTTTCGTCCAACGGCCAGGAAGACCATGTCAGTATGGGGGCCAATGCCGCCGTAAAATGCGCAAGGGTGATGCACAATGTCGAGAAAGTACTGGCCGTCGAGTTGCTGAGTGCGGCACAAGCCCTGGATTTTCGACGCCCATTGCGCAGCGCTAGCCCAATCGAAGCCCTCCACCAGGCTTATCGCAAAGTGGTGCGGTTCAACGAACAAGACCGGGTGCTGGCCGATGACATGCAAGCCAGTGTGGACTTTTTGAACGCTTACAAAACAAAAAACAATGACAACTGAACAAATAATTCACTACCAAACGCCAACTGGGACTACCCTCACTTGCAAAGGTTGGGTGCAAGAAGCAGCCCTGCGCATGTTGCTCAACAACATTGATCCAGCAGTGGCCGAGCTCCCGGAAGACCTCATCGTGTATGGCGGACGCGGCAAAGCAGCGCGCAACCACGAGGCTTTGGAACTGATCATCAAAGCACTGAAGCAACTCAACGATGACGAAACCCTCTTGATCCAATCCGGCAAACCCGTTGCCGTTTTGCCTACTCACCCGGATGCACCTAGGGTAATCATTTCCAATTCTCAATTGGTGCCCAAGTGGGCCAACTGGGAACACTTCAACGAACTCGAACAAAAAGGGCTGATGATGTACGGCCAGATGACAGCTGGATCCTGGATTTACATTGGTTCGCAGGGCATCGTACAGGGCACCTATGAAACTTTTGCGGCCATCGCCAATCGCCATTTTAAGGGTTCGCTCCAAAGAACCCTTACCGTAACCGCAGGGTTGGGGGGAATGGGCGGAGCTCAACCATTGGCAGTGACCATGAACGACGGCGTTTGCCTGGTGGCGGAAGCCGAAGAATGGCGCATCCACAAGCGCCTGCAAACCCGCTACCTCGATGAGCAAATGGACTCCATTGATAAGGCCATTGACCGGGCGCTGGATTTGCGCAAACGGGGCAAAAAACGCTCCATTGGTGTCCACTGCAACATCGTGCATTTGCTGCAACGACTGATGGAACGCAACATTACGCCCGATATATTGACGGATCAAACCTCGGCACACGACCCCATCATTGGCTATTTTCCACATGAAATAACGGTAGCACAAGCCAATGTACTGCGAACGCAAAATCCCACACAATACCTGGATTTGGCTTATGCGTCAATTGTTCGCCACGTTGAGTTGATGCTTGAATTGCAAAAAAGAGGTGCCATTACCTTTGATTATGGCAACAATTTGCGCGGACGTGCTGCGGAAAAAGGCTTGAAAAATGCTTTTGACTTTCCTGGTTTTGTCCCTGCTTACATTCGGCCCTTGTTTTGTGAGGGCAAAGGTCCTTTCCGTTGGGCGGCCCTTTCTGGTGATCCCGAGGACATCCGGGTCACCGATAAGCTGATCCTCGAACTTTTTCCCGAAAATGAATCACTGCACCGTTGGATCCACAAGGCACAGGAACAAATTGCTTTTCAAGGCCTTCCGGCGAGGATTTGCTGGTTGGGCCTGGGCGAACGAGAAAAGGCAGGCTTGGCATTCAACGAATTGGTGCGTACTGGTAAAGTCAAAGCCCCGCTTGTGATTGGCCGCGATCACCTCGACACGGGTTCAGTGGCCTCGCCAAATCGCGAAACCGAAGCGATGCTCGATGGCTCGGATGCGGTAGCGGATTGGCCCATTCTCAATGCGTTGATCAATACGGCTGGTGGGGCGTCTTGGGTTTCGCTGCATCATGGCGGTGGGGTAGGCATGGGGTATTCTATCCATGCAGGCATGGTCATCGTTGCCGACGGAACACTTGAGGCCGATCGCCGCCTCCAACGCGTACTCCACAACGATCCGGCGATGGGGGTTATTCGCCATGCCGATGCAGGATACGACATAGCCAAAGACATGGCTCGAAAGCACCGTTTGGAATTGAAATAAGTGGTGAAAAAATAAGGTATGCTATTGACCAATATCAAATGCCTTTGGGGGCTGCGTGATCAATCCCTGGCTTTGCGGGGGGTGGAATTGGCCGTCTTGCCTTGCATCGAAAATGCGTATTTGCGCATCGAGGGGGAGCAGGTTGCTGATTTTGGGCCCATGCAGCAACTCCAGCACAAGGAGCGTTCTGGCCTGACTTTTGACCTGAGTGGCCAACACGTTTTGCCAGCTTGGTGCGATTCACATACGCATTTGGTTTTTGCAGGAAGCCGGGAGCAGGAGTTTGTCGACAAAATCCGGGGGCTCACTTATGCTGAAATTGCCCAAAAAGGCGGGGGCATCTTACATTCTGCCCAAAATCTTCAGCAAACCTCCAGCGAAATCTTGTACGAGCAAGCCAAACAACGCCTGGATGGCTTAAAAAAACTAGGTACCGGAGCCATCGAAATCAAGAGCGGTTACGGCCTGACGACCGAAGCCGAGATCAAAATGCTTCGGGTGATCCAGCAATTGAAAAAGACGGCAGGAATTCCCATCAAAGCTACTTTTTTGGGTGCACATGCTTTTCCGGCGGCGTTCAAAGAGGACCGCGAAGGGTATATCCGATTGCTGATCGAGGAGATGTTGCCGGTCATTGCCCGCGAAAACCTGGCCGACTACATCGACGTGTTTTGCGAGCAAGGATTTTTTACACCCAGCGAGACGACTCAGTTGTTGGACGCGGGGCGTCGATTCGGTCTCAAAGCCAAATTGCACGCCAACCAACTCCACAATTCGGGTGGGGTACAGGTGGGGGTGCAAGCAGGAGCTGTATCGGTAGATCACCTTGAGCACATTGGTGAGGAAGAAATCCACCTCTTGGCCCAGCATTCAACCGTAGCGACTTTGCTGCCCTCCGCTGCGTTTTTCCTGCGTTTGCCCTACCCACCAGCCCGACAATTGATCGAAGCAGGGGCCGCAGTAGCCATTGCTAGCGACTTTAACCCCGGCTCTTCACCCAGCGGAAACATGCCCTTGCTGGTTGCGCTCGCTTGTATTCAAATGCGCATGTTGCCCGAAGAAGCCATCAATGCGGCTACCTTCAATGGAGCCTGTGCGATGGAGGTACAGCAGGAAGTAGGAAGCATTGCGGTTGGTAAAAAAGCCAACCTGATCATCACCCAAGCCATGCATTCACTCGCGTATTTACCTTACTCGTTTGGCACCAACCTGATCGAAAGCGTAATTTTGAATGGCCAATTCATCCCCGACTGATATGCATTTCTACCCCGTCGACCCAGCACAAACCAGGGCCAGGATAAAAACCCGGCCACATGAAACCAAACTCGGCGAACGCATCCGGCTGCATGGTGTTTTGCAGGAAAACAGCCCCCGTTTTGTCTTGCTGGGGATTCGGGAAGACTTGGGAGCCAGGGCCAACTTGGGCCTAGGTGGTGCAGCAAGTGCCTGGGATGGTTTTTTGGATGCCTTTCTCAATATTCAAGACAATCCTTTTTTGCGTGGAGCAGACATCCAGTTGTTGGGGCATTTTGATTTTACGGCACTTGATTCCGTCCAGGGCTCCTCGTCCTTGCGAGATTTGGTGGCGCTGATGGATGATGAAATTGCGCCGCTGATCACCCAGATCGTGGCCTCTGGCCGTATTCCACTGATCCTTGGGGGCAGCCATGCCAGTGCCTATCCCAATTTGAGGGGCTGTGCAGAAGCAGGGCGCATGACCCAGCCAGCAAGGCAAGTAAATTGCATCAATCTGGATGCCCACAGCGACTACCGACCAATGGAAGGGCGACACAGCGGCAATGGTTTTCGCTATGCCCACGAGCAGGGCTACTTGCAACGTTATGCCATCATCGGTTTGCATGAAAACTACACACCAGATCAGGTCTGGCAGGACTTGCATCACCCCGACATCCAGTTCTCTACGTGGGAGGATATTTTTTTAAGGGAAAAAATAAATTTTAGCCAAGCCCTTGATCGTGCGATCAATTTTGTACAAACCCCAGGTGCAGTAGTTGGGATCGAGTTGGATTTGGATTGCATCGAGCGGGTATTGTCCAGTGCAGTCACGCCAAGTGGGGTCAGTACCCAGCAAGCACGTTATTACGCCTACCAAACCGGGCTGCGTTGCAATGCCGCCTATTTGCACCTGTGTGAGGGAGCCATCAAGCTTGAAAATGGCCTGGAAGACCGGAGTACGGGAAAGTTATTGAGTTATTTGGTAAGTGATTTTGTGAAAGGGGTCCTGGATAGATCCTAAAATTCCTTAACACTCTCCTCATTTATGGTTAAATAAAATTCAAAGTCATTGTTCGCAGGTAACATTTCGATTTTTTACCTTGTCCTTGTTTATAGAAAATACTCGGGACCGATAAATCCCGGTGTAGTTGAAAAGTTGAAGTGTTGAAATGTTGAAGAGAAGGCCTCAGTGCTAAATCCCCGCCGAATGCCCTCTTTTCAACCTTTCAACCCTAAACTCTTAAACTCCAAACAACAATGAAACAGCCTGCAATTTTCGCCACCGTATGCACCACTTTGATCCTTTGTCTCGCTTTGAGCAGTCTCCAGGGCCAGATTCCGCCGGACACCCTGCTCAAACGCGATCCGCTGAAAACCAAGCCCAAAAGGATCGATGTTATTCCCACTGAGGAGGAAAAAACGCCTGTGCCCGTCAACGACGCGCAGCTCAAATTCGATGACCTGATGCGCCGGGCAACAGGCAACGATGAAGCCCCCAAGCTGCTGCGCGAGGCGCGTGACCTCTGTGCGACGGCCAAACTCGAAGGCTGTGATGAAAAACTACGCCAGGCTGCCTCCCGCGAAATGCGGCGCTTATTGGACCTCAACCAGCAAAGCAAACTGGTCCCGGCCCGCGAACTTTGCGACATGTTCCCTAGCGATAATTGTGGAGAACGCATTCGTGAAGCCGACGTGCGCCTGCGCTTTGAGGGCCTGATGGACGAAGCCAGTCGTGCCGGAACCTTTGCCCAAAAGCGCAGCAAACTGCTCGAAGCCAAAGCTTTTTGTGAAAAAAACAACCTGGCGGTGTTGGGCTGGAATTGTACTGGCAAAGCCGAAGAACAACTCCAAAAACTGCTCAATGAGCGCTACACCGAATTGGCCAATAGCATCGCCTCCAAGCGTACTTTTGCCGAAAAATGGCGCACCATCGAGGAAATGGAAGACCTGATCGCTGACAACCAAAGCTACTTGAGCGTTAAAAGCCGGGATTGGGAGGATCGCAAGTTCAAAGTCCTCGATGCGGAATTGGACTACCTGCGTGGCCGTTTTCGGAGCACCAATGATTTTCGCAGCAAGGAAGGTCTTTACCAAGACGCCCAAAACCTGGTGCGCAATTATCAACTCAGTGAAAAAGCCCTCTACGATTTCGATTCGGGTATGCGCGAAGCCAGCCGGACCGAAATCCGCCAATTGTTGTACCCCAGCCGACGCCCCGATTTCCGCCAGCGCCTGGAGCAATTGGAAGATGCTCTGGCCATCGACCAAAAATATTTGAACCGGGAGTCGAACCGCAACATCATGGACGTGATTTACCGCGACCGTGAGGATGCCATCGCCCAGGCCGCTCGTCAGCCAACCTTGCGCGACCGCGAGGCCCATTTGCGCAATTATGCGGGTGAGTTTTGCCGCCTGCTCGACCAAAACGACCAACAATCCTGCTTTCGAGAATTAGAGGGCGTGACCGCTCGTTTTTACCAAGACGAACTGGGTGCTATGCAAGTGTTGGCCCGCAATGCCGCCCAGGCAGGTCGTGATTGGGGCGAAATCAACGCCCGTTACAACCAGGCTATTTCTTTCGTGAGCGGCAGTCGTCAGTATTTTAACCAAAACATCCTCAGTGGTTTGCAGGGCGAAAGGCAGCAGTCGCTCAGGCAATATTCGGACAATGTCCAACGCAGTTTTGCCGACCGCCTGCGCAGCAACAACCTCGATGCCGCCGAAGTCGCTTACCAAGACCTGCGCGAAATGCAGCGGGTTTCGGGTTTCCAGTTTGTGAATACCAATGGCCTTTTGCTTGACTTGCACAGCGAATACTTGCGCAAAATCGGCAGCCTGCGCAACCAACAGCGCTTCGCCGAAGGATTCCGCCTCTTGGGCAAAGCCGAGGCGTTTGAAGAACAAATGACCCGTGGCACGGCCCCGCGCTATACTGCCCGCGATGAACGCCGCGCCCTTAGCCAGGACCATTTCAATTACCTCCAAAACGAAGCGACCAGGGGCATGAACAACCCCGCCCAGGCCCAGCAAACCATCCGCCGCTTTGCATCGCTCGACTCAGCGGGACGGGTGTACAAGGGCTTGGTGAGCGATGCCCAATTGGCCCAAGCGAATGCCCTGAAGCGCAGTTTTGGTGCCCGCGCCTTGAATTACATCGACCAAAAGTTATTGGAAAAGGACGTGGACGCCGCCATCACTTACCACCAAGACTTGGGGGGCTTCATCAACGCCAGCCTGAGTGACAGCCTCAATCGCGCTTACCTGGCCAAGGGGGGCACGGTTTTTGAGCAAAAAATACTGACCCAAATTGTACAGCTCGAAAACCAAATCGCCAGTGGCTACCTCGACGAGGCTGGTCGCAACCTGGCCGCATACCGCAAGGACAACCCCGCCCTGGCCCGCCGCTTGAAAGTGGAAGGACGCAACGAAGAGCGCTTTGCTGACACCGAATTTTTGCTGAACCTGACCAAGGGCCAGACTTTCGCCGCCCAAGGCAATTTACAAGGCGCTTTGGACATCCTGAATCCCCTGGTACAAAAAGGCCAAACCAGCAAAACCCGCCAAAAAGACGAAGCCACCCGCCTGCGCGACCAGTGTTTTGCGGACTTGGTCGGCCAAAAACTCAACGACATTGAGCGTGGTTACGACCAGCAAAAGCGTTTTGAGGGCTTGAAAAACTTGCAATCTTTTTTGAACAATTACCGCTTGCCCTTGCCCAAAAACCTGCAAGATCGCTTCGGCACCCTGGCCAAAGAATCTTGTTTTTCGGAGCGTGAAAAGTATGAAGAAGGCCGAAAACAAGGCGATGCACTCCTGGCCCAGCGCAAGTACAGCCAAGCTTATGCGGCTTACCAGCAGGTGTACGAGCTCTGTCTGGCCTCATCTTATTGCGACCTGGACGCGACCAGTGTGAACAATTGGCTACGCAAGTACGAACCCGCCAAAGATTACGAAGAAGACCTGGCCGAATGGCGGCAATTGGAGGGCAGTGCAGCCCACGCAGCCTTTGAAAAACAGTACCGCAAACTGGAAAAGAACTTCGATCAATACAACATCAAGCAGTTTGGGTTCGAGCTGAAGCCGCTGGAGCAATACCTGCAAGACCCAGGCAAATTTGCCTTTGCAGCCTACTATATCGAGCAAAACTGCCTGTTTTCGGACCAATTGCCCCTGATCAGTAACATCCTGGCGGCCAATTACGGCAGCAAAGGCTTGCAAGCAGAGGGTTTCAAGAAAATGGTGTACAGCATGGCCGACCGCTATCGTGCCGAGTACCCGCAAAGTTCGTACCAGGAAGCAACGACCTTTTTTAAGATCACAGGCAAGGCAGCCAAGCCGTTTAAGAAGGTGTTCAAGAAAGGGTGGAGTAAATAGGGTGTGCGTGTGCTGTTTGAGTGTGGGCGTGCGGGCTTCGAGTTTAGACTCTCGTCTTTGCTGAATAGAAACGGGATACTCTCACTCGAATAAAACGCTCAAAACTTCTCCAGCACCCCCTGCAACTCCTGCTCCGACACAAACTCATTCCAGCGTTGCACCACTTGCCAGCTGCGGTCAAAGATCACCGTAGCTGGCAGCCCTTTTGCTGCTCCCAGCAGCAAAGCCAACTCATGTTTGCCTGTACCCGGGCCTGTGGCTTGGAAGCGGTAAGTCCGTTTAAAAAACGCCAAATCCTTTTTCTCTTCCGCATCCAGTTTCAGGCAGTAAAAATCGCGGTTCAACTTCTCAATCAGGGCCTTTTGGCTGAAAGTCTGGGCCATCTGCATTTTGCAATAAGCGCACCAATCGGCTTGCACAAAGAGGAGCAAGGGGCGGCGCTCCCGGCGCAGGCTGTCCTCCAGGTCCTCGAAATGGGTCCAGTTTAAGCTTTGTGCGCTCAAACTCAAGCTGCCAAAAAGCCCCAGCATGCCGATCAAAACCGCCTTTTTCATCCTTTCAGCAAGTACCTGATGCCAAAAAAGCCCCGCATGCCTTGGTTGGGGGCGTACATGTAGGTGGGATCGAAAGTCAGGGCGTAAGGGTTGTCGGGAGTAGGGATGACCTGGCCATTGGCACCAAATTGTACCTGCTTGTCGAAGGGGTCGTTGGCACGTGCAATCAGGAAAGTACCGTCTTTTCCTGGTACCCAGTTCAAAAGATTTTTTACTCCGCCATAGATTTCCAATCCGTTTTTAAATGATTTGAGCACTTGAATATTCTGGATGCTCCACCAGGGCGAAAATTCGGGGCGGGGGTCCAGTTCGCCAAGAAGGGGCAGGCGCATAGGGCCGTAGAGGTTGCCAGTGTAGTCGATGGTCAGGTTCAACTTGGGCACCGTATAGCTCACGCTCCAAACCCCGCTGAAGCGTTCGGTCAGGATTTGTTGGGCGCTGATGCCTTGTTCCACATTGCTCACGTCCATCAAAGTACCTCCGGCGTTGAGCTTGAAGCCGCTTTTGAAACTCAGGTCTACATTGAGCGAAATACCCTTGGAAATGGCATGCCCATCCAGGTTGTCGTACACGATCAGGTTTGGGTCGGTGTCGTAATCGGCGAAAATTTTGTTGTTGAAATAGGTGTAAAATGCTGTGGCGTCCAGGCCGATTACTGCGTTGGTTTTGGTGAAAAATTTCTTGACAAAATTCACATTGGCGTTCCAGGAAGTTTCGGGTTTGAGGTCCGAAAGGAACTTTACCTGTCGTGCGCCAGTCAAGGCCGCGTGGTCTTCGGTGAACACGTTGGCGATGCGGTAGCCGTTGCCCATGCCTACGCGCAGGGTGTTGAGGCGATTGGCCGAGGCCCATTTGTAGTTGAAACGTGGGGTGAAAATGCTGCCGTGGATGCTGTTGTAATCATAGCGCATGCCCAAAAGCAGCTTGTGATTGGGGTGCAAGTTGATTTCGTCCTGGACGAACAAGCCCGGCAACAAAGTCTTGCTAGGGCGGTTGACTTGCGGCTCCAAGGTATCAAAACTGGCGGTGGCGGGGGTATTGTCGTCGTAAAAAGTGTAGCGCAAGGCTGTACCGATCAGCAAGTCGTGGCGCAGGCCCAGTTGTTTATTCCAGGTCATTTGCCCAAAGCCAATGTATTGTTTACCGAGGTAAGGCGTGTTGCCGTACACCGAATTTTGATCGTGGCCATTGGCACTCACTTGCAGCAAAACCTTGTCCTTGACGGGCAGTTGATAAGCGCTCATGAATTCCCAACGCTCAGTGAAAATGCTTTCGCCATAAATCTCGTCACCACCTCGATACTCAGGTGCCCAGCGCATGTCACCCCCCCAACGGTCTTCGTAAATGTAGCGGCCAGCGAGGGAAAAAACGCGGTTGTCGTTGCGCTTGAAATTCCACTTGTTGAAGAGCGACAAGCGGCTTTGCAGGGTGATGTCGGTGAAATTGTCGTCGTTGTTGTCGATGCGTTGGTTGAAATTGAAGTAGTTGATGCCCACCAGAGACTGGGCCTTTTCGCCCAGGTCGAATTTAAAGCCCAGGTCGCTGTTCACTTCGCCCCAAGAGGTCGCAAACACATCGGCAGATAGCAGGGGCGCATTGCTGGGGCTTTTGGTGATCACATTGATCAGGCCGCCCACTGCTTCGCTACCATATAATGTAGATGCAGGCCCTTTGACTACCTCCACCCGGTCGATCAGGGCCGAGGGGATGCCATTCAGGCCGTACACCGTAGAAAGGCCACTCACAATCGGCATGCCATCAATAAGGACCATGGTATAGGGCCCTTCCAAGCCGTTGATGTGGATATCGCCCGTGTTGCATACGTTGCAGTTGAGCTGAGGGCGTACGCCATTCACGTTTTGCAAAGCGTCGAAAATACTAGGTACAGGGTTGCGGTAAAAAAACTTGGCCGAGTAGGTTTCGATCGGCACTGGACTTTCTTGCTTGGATACTTCCTTCATGGTGCCGGAAATGACAACTTCGCCCAAGGTACTTGATGATTCAGGTAGGTTGAAATTGAGCTCTTGGGTACTTTGGCGGGTATTTAAGGTAATGACTATGCTTTGTTTGTCATAGCCAATGAAAGACGCCAAGACTTCATAAGTGCCAAAGGGTAGGTTGTTGATTTCAAAATACCCTTGTTCGTTGCTCGATGAGCCGAGGGCTGTATTCTTAATGCCGATGTTGACAAATTCTAAGGGGGTTTGTCCGGATTTCACAAATCCTTTCAAGGTGCCAGTTTGCACTTGGGCTCCAGCACTAAGGGCCAATAGGAAGAAAATGCAAGTGAAAAATCTATTCATGAGGGTGATGTTAGAAGTAGAAGCGTTTTTGAATAGTAAGGATACCGCAACTACAGATTAAACAGCATCGGGAGCTAAAGTGTTTAGGTGTTACTAAAAAAGTTTTTAGACTAACCTAAATTATTTTATGCAACCATGTTGCAGATTTAAATGTAAAAATACAAAAAATAAGTCCATAAAACGGAATAGGGGTATGAAATCAGAAACGAAATAACGTGTAGATGTTGGAATGGCTTAATTTGGGTCTCAGTTTACTAATGCACTTTGGGCCTGCTTCCTGGACAGCTCTGTCCGGAGCGGGCTTTTTGTTTTTTTATAAACGGGAGTTCTGGTTTGTTTGGCATGTTTTTTTGATATACGAAATACAACACACGACTTACGACATATGATTTAGGGGCTCGCTGGGGAAATTTGTCATGTTTTAGGTTTTCGTTTGCACGGTTTGAGGTTTTTGAAATTTAAAATTGATAAGTTATTGCCAGTTCTCTGGAATAAATCCCTGAATAACAACTTCTTTTACTCAGCATTCACGTTTTTAGGGATAGCAAAAGATTAAGTAAAAATTGACAGCGTTATTTTGATCAATGCGATGTCAACGTCAAGTTGGAAATCCGCAAGAATGGGTGTGTCGTGTGTAAGTGTGAGTTCGAGTGTGGGGCTTCGATTAGAATCTATCGACTCACTTAATTGGAAATGGGGTTTATGCACACTCACACCCAAACAAACACACCCAAACCCAATTTTATCCGCGTGCTAAAAATGGCCTCGCACAGCGAGGGTATAATCTATAAAGTACGCAGTTGCGAATTGGAAAGGTTTATTCGTGGCTTGCCCCTTATCAATAAAGCAACATCACCGGTCCTAACAATCCCGCAGTTTGAAGCCGATAAGGTTCATCACCGCCTTTCCAGATTTCTTTGGTCATGTACTTTTTATTGGTACGACAAAAGCGGTCTTTTGGCTCCAGTTCCATGTCTCCCGTCAAGCGATTGATCCACATATTGACCACTTCTATTTTCAATTCATTGTCTCCGGTTTTGACCAGCGAAGAAATATCAATAGAAAATGGTTTTTTCCAAAGGACCCCAGCTGATTTTCCGTTGATAAAAACCTCTGCTACATCCTTCATCTCACCCAAATCCAAATAGACAGGTTTGCTGCTTGCCTTTTTTTCTAATCTAAATGAATGGGTATAAGTCGCTGTCCCTGAAAAATATTTTATTCCCTTGTCACTTGATTCGGTCCAAGATGCAAGTTTATTGAAAGTTGCGGTGGCAGGAGCCCCCCAATTGGGTGGAAAACGCAGCGTCCAAGGTCCCGTTATTTCGTGTGCGGTTGCAGCACCTTTTCCCTTCCCAAATGCAGGAATATCTTTCCGTTTCACTTTGTTAAACACCACAAAGACGGAGCCATGAGGGGGCAGTTCAATATCAATAGAGATCGCCCCATTTTCAACAGAATAATCATCCACTTTTTCAATATTGCCTGTTGAAGCGTCCCAAAATTCGGGGAATTTGTCTTTGACCCTAAATTTGCAGAGGCTTTTAACGGATTCACCTGCTTCGTTCCTTAAAAAATAGACTTCTCCCAGCTCGGTTGTGCGGTGAATATAGTCAATTTCCTTAGCACCGCTGAAACTGAAATCCTTTGGTATTCCATTTTGCCTTAGAACTTCCTCGGCGCTTAGACCTGATAATACCTTGCCTTTCCCGTAGCTATTTTCCATGACCTTTTTACCATCAATAGCACCCCATAATCGGTCGGCTATTGCCCTCAGTTCAGCCTGTTTTTGCTCATGGTTCAGTAATTCGGGGACGCTTGAAGGCTTTTTGCCCAGCATAATGGCCCCTTCTTTCACCAATTGTTCCAATTTTTGGAGGACTTCCAGGGGCATGTCCGTTTGGTCTGGTAAGAGCATCATCGAATAACTCATCCCATCGGGCAGCACTAATCTTCCATTTTTTACCGACAAGCGATTCAAGATGACATCGGTATTGATGACATCATAATCGTAGCCCTTCCCTAAGCCTGGAAGCATGGGTTTGGTGGGCACATCATGAAAAAGGGGAAAGAAATTCGGTGCTTGATCACCGTAATAATAACACACATCGGCAGCAAACAAGCCTTGCCGAAGCATAAAATTACAACGGGCGAGGTAATCCATGAACGGTTTTGATTTTTCCCACCAAGTAGTGCCAGGATTGATATCAGACCCCGCGTGGTAGGTTCTGCCAGGCATTCCATCTTCGGGGTTTGTACTGGCGAAGGTATGGAATGTCACTTCGTTGAGTCCTTCACAATAAGCCCTGTCCACATATTTTTTCATTTGGAAAGGCGAGTCCTTCCATCGCCTCCAAGTGGTGAATGATTCCGCATCTACTTTTTGTTTGCCATAGATGTGCGCTGCGCTCGAAACTTCCTTGATGAGAAACATATTCCGATGCTGAATCCAAAATTCTCCGCGTGGCGTGGTGACCTTACCCAGGGCTTTCAAGGCATCCACCGGACAAGTTTCCCAGATTGGGGGACCGGGGCCGCCAGATTCCGATACTAGTTCGGCATTGTATAATTTGAGAAATTCCGTTCCGGTCGTATAATGGCTGTAAATCAACTGGTCGCTGATTGTTTTCTTAAAATCATATTGAAACTGTTCTGTCTCATCCTTGATTTTCCAGCCCGCAAAAATAGGCAGGTATTTTTCAGGGGCATAGCCGCATTTTTCTTTGAAAATAGTGGACAATGCGTCTGTCCACGGTGTTCCTTCTGCCATTTCCATGCTGTCAAACTCAAAATAGGCAAGCCCTGCGTCTGCGGCGTTGGCAGGGGTGACCCCCAGCCGATCCATGAAATATTGCAAGTGTCTTTTGGTCGCATGTGGGTCAAGGAAATCAATGAATAAACCATCAGAATTGGGAGAGGGTACAATCAACCTTTGTCCATTATTGGAACAAACGAAGCGCATCACCACCCATTTGCCCGGAGGGATATTCCAGTCTAATTGACCATCTTTAAAATCCGAAGTCAGATTGACAACCTGCTCAGCCGTATTCAAGGTTTTTGATGCGGTGAATGGCACAGCCAGAATGGCGATGTCCTTGTAAAATTCGGGTGTTACCTTGTCCTTCATGGGGCAGTCCTTCGGAAAAACAGGAAAAGGGAGTTCAAGGCTTATTTTTCTGGGACCTTCTACCACTACTTCAGATGAAAATAAGGATTTGGATGCCCAATCGGGGGTGACCCACGGGCCGCCGGCATTCCAGCCGCTTGAACCCACAATGCCGATTTTCATTTTCAAGCGTTTGCCTTCGGCTATGGCATGTTTTATCAGAGCCACCGATTCGTCACCCAAAAATTCACCTCCTGCCGGAATGAAGTTGTTCTCATTCTCATAGGCTGCTACATCCCATATTTCAGCGCGGTTGATGCCTTTTGCCTTCATCTGTTCGAGATCCCGCGTAATGGATGCTTTGCTCATGTTTCCGTTGAGCCAGCACCAAAAAGCACCAGGATAGGCATCAGGTGGCGGGGTTTTGAATGTTACGTCAAGCCCGTTGCTCTTTTTAGTTGGCACCATAGGCTGTTTCATTCCTGACATCAATAGCGTTGCAGGAAGTAAAAAAACAACAAGGATACTGATGATTTTGATGAGCCTTAATTTCATGTTGTCGATGACTTTATTAAACTTGTAATGTTGTTGGTGTTTTTGTGAAGCGTTATTTCGCGTTGGGAATATACAACTTTTTAACCCACCTAACACAAGAAGCCCAGGATTTGTCAAAAAAGTACGTTTTTTTGAAATGTTTAAACGGGTCAAAAATGAAGCTTTCCAGTTTTACGGATATTGATCGCAACAAATGTCAATGTCATGGTCAAAATCACGGTCAAAATCGTGTTGGCAATCCGTGAAAATCCGTTGAATCCGTTTCATCTGTGTTCCCATCCCGCGAAGCGGGGCAAAAAAGATTCGTGGCTGCATCGGAGTAACGCAGCTGCGAATTGAAAAGGTTTATTTGTGGCTTGTTGTTACTTACTCTTTCGGCTTGATCTCGCTGATGCTTTGCAAATAGGTATAAATTTCTTCAAACTCTTCCCGTTTCAAATGCGCGATGGGTGGCATTTTGGCGCTGTAGCGGTAGGCTTGTGGATTTTGTATAAACTGCCAGATGTCTTCTTTTTGCCAATAACTCGTAATGCTTTTAGGGTAATTGAATTCTGGCCCCATGATGCCGCCAATTTTATTGATGGAGTGGCACTTCATGCAGTGGAGTTGATAAAGAGAAAAGCCTTTTTCGGCTTTGGCGTCGTGCAAGGGGTAGGCTTCAGCAAACTCATCAAAAAAAGCAGCGATGCGGATGTCGGCCAAACCGTAAGGCCAGGTATAAGTCTCGTCTTCGGGAGCAATGCCTTGCCAAACGAGGTAATATGGCCGCATTTTTTCGGCCAGCGAATCGGGCCAATCCTTGCCCGCAGGCAAACTCTCGTCGCGTACTGCCACATAAGCCTCGCCTTTGAGTACCTTGCTAAATCTCATACTGGGAGCGTAACCGTCAAAGCAAATAAAACTGATTTGCAGGTTGCTGGTGTCTTTGATTTTGGCCAACCAGGGTGCCAAAATGGCTTTCAGTGGGTAAGCACGGTAGCTTTTGCCCGTGCTTTTGAAATAGTGATCAAAGCTGATTTTTACGCTGGTGTCGCGCAGGGTTTTGTCGGCTTCAATGGCTTCTTCCAAGGAAAATTCCAGGGGATTGAAGTCTTTGTTGAGGGCAAGGCTGCTTTTTTCATCTTTTTTTTGCTGGCAAGCCAGGCCAATGATGAGTAGAACCAGTAAAGTAAAATGGGCTTTGATCATGGTAGTGTGGTTTTGATTTTGGCTCAATTTGGGTTTCAAGTTGAAAAAACTGGGGATGACTAGCCCCGACTGAGGTCCTTGAAGTTTAGTTTCCAGAAGCAAGTTTTGGTTTATGATGCTTGTTTTTTTGACTTACGACTTACGAGTGACTACTTACGACTTACGAAGTGTGGACTCGCTGGCAAAATCATAGGATGCCCGAACACCCGTTTGCACGGTTTGGAGTTTTCGAGTTGATTTACACTTGGGGTGTTGTGAGGTTGGCAACCATTGAATTGGGCCGCCAACCTCAAAATTAGGTGCAAAGAAAAATGTAGAAGTTCCGATCTAAAGCCCGGATATCCACTTTGAACTCAGCGTTATGCTGGAAATCCGTGTAGATCAGTTTTATCCGTCTCATCCGTGTTCCAAACTAGCTTGCGCAGCAAGCAAAGCATAATAAGCAAATCTGCGGCTCAATGCCCAGTCTTCATCGCTACATCGCGGTCGAAGTCGAGACCTTGCTTGAGCAGTACCCGCTTTGCGATCAAGCCAAAGTAGAACAAGTAGGCAAAACAAACCAAAGGCGCAACATAAGACAATCCAATGCCGATGCTATCGGCCAAACGCCCCTGGATAACAGGCACAACTGCTCCGCCCAGGATCATCATGATCAGGTAGGCAGAGCCTTGGTTGGTGTATTTACCCAAACCAGCGGTGCCTAACGAGAAAATACATGGCCATAATACCGAGCAGAACAGACCTCCGCTGATCAGTGAAAACAAAGCCAACTGACCAGTAGTGAAAATGCCGATCAGCATGGCGATGATGCCCCCACCCGCAAAAATCAGCATGGTACGCACCGGGCGCTCTTGGCTCAGGAAGTAAGCAGCGATTAATACAAATACCGCAATGGCATAGATATACAATGGAGTCACATCCGTACCACGTAGGCTATTGACAAACAGTACCACGCCAAAAGCCACAAAAGGGGTAAGGATGGTCAGCAGGTTTTTGACGGCCTTGCTGAAGTTAAAGTTGGCCAGGGCTGCCGTCCAACGGCCCATCATCATGCTGCCCCAAAAGAGGGAGACATACTCTGAAATACGCGAAGAATCCAGGTTTTGGGTTTGCTTGAGGTATTCGCCCAGGTTGGAGCCAATGGTCACCTCTGCACCAACGTAGCAGAAAATGGCGATCATGCCCAGCACCAACTGAGGGTATTTCAAAACCCCGGTGCCAATTTCAATGTCTTCGTCATTGGTGATGGTCGGCAAATTGGAAAAGCGGAAAAAGAGGGCAAACAACAAAAAAATGGCCCCAATGACCAGGAAGGGTACTTTTACGGCTTCGATTCCCACGCCTTCAGGGGCAGCGTCGGTGACGGTGCCAAAAAGCACGTAGCTGATGATGACCGGGCCGATGGTCGTACCAAAATTATTGACCGCTCCCCCTAGGTTGATGCGCTGTGCACCCGTAGCTGGATCGCCCAAGGCAATCATGAAAGGCTGGGTAGAGGTTTGTTGCAAAGAAAAGCCCAAGCCTACTACAAATAAGCCCGTCAACAGCAAAAAGAAAGAATGCTGGGAGGCTGCTGGTATGAAAAGCAAGGTACCCACCGCCGAAATCAGAAAACCATACATGATCCCCTGGCGGTAGCCAATGCGGTTCAAGATGTCGCCCCCGGTGAACACGGAAATCAGCAAATAAAGGATCGAACCAACAAAGTAAGCAGCGTAAAAAGCAAAGTCAACGAGTTGGGATTCCCACTGTTGGAGCTCAAATTGCTCTTTGAACATGGGAATCAAAATCCCATTAGAGGCCGCAATGAAACCCCAGAAAAACCATACGCTCATCAGCGTGTACAAAGCACTGCGATGGCTGGTAGATTGTTTAAAATCGTTCATTGTTTGTAATAGTTGAAGAGTTGAAGGCTTGAGGAGAAGGGCAGTTTTGGAGGGGCTGGAACCTATTTTTTGGCCCAATAGTCGATGACCAAAACCTTGTCCAAATGTGGTTTTAGTACTTCCACAAAGGCCTGGTGAGCAGGGTGGGGGAGGTAAATTTCACGGTCTTTTTCGGAGGCAAACGTCACCAGGAAGCAGTGGGTGAAACCTTGGTTGAGGTTCTCCGGGCTGTTGTTGAGGCCCCAATCGAAGGATTTGATTTGTTTAATTTGAGCAGGCAAGGCCCGGAATGCGTCTTCCACTTTTTTCACATCGGCAGCACTGCTGCTGTCTTTGAATTTGAACAAGACTACATGTCGTAGGTTTTTGGACTGAGCAGCCATAGTGGTAGCAGTGAAGCAGCCTGCGAGAAACAACAGGCAGATGAGTAGGTTTTTCATTGAAGTTTGGATGTTTGAAACCCTAATCTCGATAAAAACCTTGAATCCACCAAGTTTAAACTCCTTTTATCTCAAAACGGAAAAGTTTAGGTCCGTAGCCTCCAATAAAAAAGCGTGATATTCCATCGGCCAAAGCTTTTTTGCAAGGGAGCGTAAAAAAATAAGGTGGACGGATTTGGGTTTAGTGAAAAAAGAAAAACAACTGACAGGAAGGAAATGGTGTTCTTTTTTTGCTAAACCTCAAAAGCAAATACGTTCTTTTTATTTTAGCTCAAATACCAAGAGAGAGATTTGGACAAATCAGTGGCTTGCAATCAGTTGATAGGGGTTGGTGATGGACTTTTTGCCAAACTTTTTCAGCAGTGTAACTTCATCTAATTCATCGTCTTTATCAATCATGTTTTGAATTTTCAGCCGTTGAATACTAGGAATACGAGAAGCAAAGAAAGGCAGGAGCTCTTCAGACTTATAAATACGATTGATATCTGGAAAGCCAATTAAGGGTTTAATGCTTGTTTGTTGTTTAAACTGATCACTGTACTCAAAAGCCCAAACCTTGTTTTGATAAGTCAACACCCCAATCAAAATATCCTGATAACTAAGGTCAAAAACAGCAGCAATAGACTGATTAGATACAGGGCTAATCTCCTGATCTTCAGATTTAAATAAGTCGAGTATTTTTTTATAAAGAAATGTAATCATGATTTTAAGCTTGATCTGAGTACATTAAAACGTTCAGCCAGGCAAAGTTTAATGAGTTCTTTCCTTTCAACGCTCAAAGTTACGGAAAAATTCCTGTCGATCAACTGATAAATGTCATGTTCTTTACTTTTGTTTAGCATGACTTGAGCTATTTCCATGAATGAATTGTTATGTGATACTAGTTTTTCGATAAGTCCATAGTGGTTCAGACTATTTTCACCTTCCCACCCAATTTTGGGCATTGAACTACGTGTATATTTTTGGATAAACTCATTGGTTAACCTCTCGTTTTTGACTAGTTCAATAATCTTTTGCTCTTTTTGATTCCAAAATAGCCCTCTGGCAGTATCAAAAATTGGAGAAAACTTTGGAGGGATTGTGTCAGTAATATCCTTTATTATTCCTCAGTTGTAAAAATGCCGATCGTTGTTGCCTACAATAGCATCAAAGATTAACAGCTTGACAAACTCAGGTAGTAGGTCTGAGAAATTTTGAGGGAAAGCTTTCTGAATTGCTTTCTCTGCAAACTGAAAAGTAAAAAACTTTCTAGCGAGTTTTTTCTGCTCAACATCTTCCACCCAAACCTTATCCATCACATAGTCTGCAAAAATGTCTGCACCATGTACCAATTCATATTCTGGAGATGGTAAAAAGTATTCTGAAAGAAACCTCAACTGACCACTAATAATTGCGAGTTTTGATTTTGCCATTGTCAGCCCTAAAGCCGACCCCACATTATTGAGTAACAATTCAGTAATACTTTCATTGGGGTACCATTTGTGGCCAGTTTTGGCAATGTATTTCACCCAAGAAGCGGGATCATCCCTTTTAGCAGATCCATACTCATAAACCCTGATAAAATTTTTGGGGCATCACCACCCACAGAAAAATCATGATCAACTATGAAGTCTTTTTTCTTTATGACCTGCACAAACCTGTTGATTTTTTTAGGCATGAAGCCTGTGCGATTCTCAGGTGCTATTTCTTTAAGTTGGGCCACGATCAGAAGTTGATTTTAAAAAATGGTAAAATTTAGCCGAAATGTTAGCAGGCTAATTTAATAGTTTTATTTATTTCAAAGTAGCTCAATCGGATCATCCACCACCCGAAAATTTTCATTGAAAGTAGCCATTTTGGCCATGTCTTCGGCGCTGATTTCAAAGTCAAAAATGTCGATATTTTCTTGCAAACGCTTAGGGTTGGCCGATTTTGGAATGGTAGAAACGCCCAATTGCACCGCCCAGCGCAGGATGATTTGGGCAGGTGTTTTGCTATATTTTTCGGCCAAAGCCAAGAGTTTAGGATCGTCAAAACGGGCACCGCGCAGCAAAGGTGTGTAGGCTTGTAAAATGATACCGTGTTGGCGACAGTAGTCCAACAAGTCGCTTAGAAATAAGTAGGGGCTGAACTCTACCTGGTTCAAAGCGGGCACCACTTTGGCGCTGGGCAATAATTCTTCCAAAAAAGGAAGCAGGTAATTGGCTACCCCAATAGCCTTCACTTTACCGTCTTGGTACAATTTTTCGAGGGCCAGCCAAGTGTCTTTGCGGGTTTCACGCAAAGGCCAGTGTATTAGGTAAAGGTCAATGTATTCGCAGTCGAGGCGTTGCTGACTGGCTTCAAATGCGCGCAAGGTTTGCTCAAAGCCCTGTTCATTGTTGTTGACTTTGGTGGTCAAAAATATTTCTTCTCGTGCCACCCCACTTTGGCGAATGGCTTCCCCTACTTCTTTTTCATTGTGGTACATGGCTGCCGTATCGATCAGCCGATAACCAAGGTCGATGGCTGTGCGGATGGCCGTCACCGCTTCCTGGCCATTTACATCGTAAACGCCCAAGCCGAGCAGGGGCATTTGTTGTTGGGTATTGAGGGTGGTGTGAATCATATTTTTAATGGTTAGTTGTTAATGGTTAATGGTTAGTTGTTAATGGTTAGTGGGGAATTATTAACTTTGGGGCTTATGGGTGAGAATTTGATCAAGAAGAAGAGTTTTGACTTTGCAATTCGGATTGTAAAGCTGTTTCAATATTTGCAATTTGAGAAGAAAGAGTATGTACTTTCAAAGCAACTGATGAGAAGTGGTACGGCGGTAGGCGCTCTGACCAGAGAAGCAGAACATGCTGAAAGCAAATCCGACTTCGTTCATAAAATGGCAATTGCCCAAAAAGAAATTAACGAAACCATTTATTGGTTAGAGCTACTAAAAAGTACAGACTATCTAAGCAGCGAACAATTCGAAAGCATGAATAAAGACGCAGTGGAACTCATCAAAATGATCACCAGTATCATAAAAACCGCCAAAGTAAGCATAAAAAAATAATTAACCATTAACCATTAACCATTAACCATTAACCATTAACCATTAACCATTAACCATTAACCATTAACCATTAACCATTAACCATTAACCATTAACCATTAACCATTAACCATTAACCATTAATAATTATATTCCTTCACCGTATCCACAAACACCCGCACATTGTCCAATGGAATATCGGGATACAGGCCGTGACCGAGGTTTACAATGTGTTTAGGGCCAAAGGATTTGATCATGTCTTGTACGCCTTTTTTCACCGTTGCCGCGTCAGCGTAAAGGAAACAAGGGTCCATGTTGCCTTGTAAAACTACTTTGTCGCCTACGCGCTTGCGGGCTTCGGCGGGCTCAATGTTCCAGTCTAAGCCGAGTACTTGGCAATCTAGTTGGGCCAGTTCGTCGAGTGCAAACCAGGCACCTTTGGAGAATACTGTCACGGGGACATTGGTGATGGCGGTACAAATTTTGGCGATGTATTGGGTAGCAAACTCACGGTATTGAGCCGGGCTCAAAATGCCGGCCCAAGAGTCGAAAATTTGAATCAAATCAGCGCCATTGGCCACCTTTTGCTTCAGGTAAGCGATGGTAGTATCGGTGATGCGATCCAGCAGTTGATGCGAAATTTCAGGATAACGGTACAGGAATTCCTTGGCTTTGGAGAAAGTTTTGCTGCCACTGCCTTCTACCATGTAAGCAAAAATGGTCCAAGGCGCACCCGCAAAACCGATGAGCGGTACACGGTTGTTCAAATCGCGCTTGGTGATGCGCAAGGCTTCATACACATAATCAAGCTTGGCGGCGGCCTCTTCACCCGCTACCAGTGACTTCACATCATAAGCCGACTTGATGGTTTTGGGGAAAATGGGTCCTCGTTTCTCTACCATGTCATACACCAAGCCCATTGCTTCGGGAATGACTAAAATATCGGAAAAAATGATCGCAGCATCCACCCCCAATTCGTCGATGGGCTGGATGGTGGCCTCTGCCGCAGCTGCCGGATCGAACATGAATTCGCGGAATCCGGCATAGTTGGCGCGCAAGGCACGGTATTGTGGCAAAACCCTTCCTGCCTGGCGCATGATCCAAACTGGCGGTCTTTCAACTTGTTCACCCTTAGCGGCGCGCAGGAAAAGGTCGTTTTGATAACTGCTCATTGTTTTCCTTTTTCAGGCCGCAAGTATAGGGAATTATCTCTACTTCGCTTTAAAGCCGATGGTCTTTTTGCTGAAAGTCAGGCTGGCAGTATCGAGTTTCAAGTCGGCCAGGTCGTCCAAAGTCAGCAAATCAGGGTCGATTTCAGTCCTTTGATCGAGGCTCAAGGCCGCCAAACGCAGGTTTTGGGTTTTTACCACATCGGTGATGATGCTGCGCACGGTCCGGGCATTGCCAAAGTACTTATCGCGGAATTCGTGGATGAAATACATGTACTTTTTCAGGTATTCTTCGGCTTCGGGCGTGGGGCGCAACTTGTTTTCCTGCAACATCATGACCGCAATGTCCATCAAATCATCGGGTGAATAATCGTCAAAGCGCAGGGTTTTGTCAAAGCGGCTGCTCAAACCAGGGTTAGCCTTGAGAAAGGTTTCCATGTTGTCAACGTAGCCAGCTACAAAAACGAAGAAACGACCGCGGTCGTCCTCCATGCGCTTGAGCAGGGTCTGGATGGATTCGTCGCCAAAATCCCCTTGGTGGTTACCCGTGCGATTGCTCAACGCGTAAGCTTCGTCGATGAACAAAACCCCACCCATTGCCTCGTCGACTTTTTCCTTTGTTTTGATGGCGGTTTGGCCCATATAGCCAGCTACCAAACCCTGTCGGTCGGTTTCGACCATTTGGCCGCGTTCCAGGATGCCCAGGGCTTTGTAGATTTTGGTCAAAATCCGCGCCACGGTGGTTTTGCCCGTACCTGGGTTGCCAATGAATACCGTGTGCAAGAAAAAGCTGTTGAGTACGTCTTTGCCCGATTCGCGGTAGTAGCGCACCAGGCGCACCATTTCTGTGATTTGGGTTTTGATGTTTTCCATGCCAATCAAGCGACTGAGCTCTTGCATGGCCAATCGCAGGGCTTGCTCATCTACGGGGATATTGGGTAATGGGCGTTTGCTCTTCATGTCAATGGCCTCAATGTCAGCCAGTTCAATGGTTTCGAGTTCCTGAGAACTGATGTTGCGCAGGTCCTCGCTGCGCATGATCCGCAGACCTAGGTTGATCTTGGCTTTGTCGATCAAGTCAAACACATAACGGGCATTGCCAAAGCTCCGATCGCGTACCCGATAGGCTTCGACGATTATTTCATCGATTTTTTGCTTGGCCAGCGCGGTGAGTTTTACCCTTTTTTGCAAAGAGGAAAACTCGGCGATGCGCGACAAATCCTGGGGCAGGTAATCGCTGAATTCAAAATAGAGCTTGAAGCGAGACTTGAGGCCAGGGTTGGAATCCAGGAATTGCTTCATTTCCTTGGGGTAACCAGCCACGATTACAGCGAGGTCCCCTTGGCCGTTCGACATTTCTTTGACCAGTATTTCGATCACTTCCCGGCCAAAGTCTTTGGTGTCATCGCTGGAACGGGCCAGGGAATAAGCTTCGTCGATGAAAAGGACTCCTCCACGGGCTTTTTCGATGGCGTCTTTTACTTTGGGCGCAGTTTGGCCGATGTATTCGCCTACCAGGTCTACGCGGTCTACTTCGTGTACATGCCCCTTGCTGAGGAGGCCCATTTTACGGTACAACTGGCCCATCATGCCCGCTACCGTGGTTTTGCCTGTGCCTGGATTGCCGATGAACACGGAATGGACATTCAAGGTGTCGTTTTCATCAAAACCCCGCTCTTTGCGCAGTTTCAGGAATTTGAGGTAGTCCGCGTGGTCCCGGACTTGTTTTTTGATGTCTTGCAAGCCGATCAGGTCGTCCAGTTTTTGCATGACATCATCGAAAGTATCCAAGTCTTCGCCATCGGCAGAAACGATCAGTTGATTGCCTTGTTCGGGCAGCGAAACGGGGGAAACGCCTTCTTCAA
Source organism: Chitinophagales bacterium (assembly GCA_013299105.1). GTDB lineage: Bacteria > Bacteroidota > Bacteroidia > Chitinophagales > Saprospiraceae > Haliscomenobacter. The sequence goes on from JAAFJY010000003.1 coordinate 70,896, forward strand.
AATCATCACCCACTTCGAATGGTACCACCGCAATCAGGCGATCCATGAATACCAACTCGGCGGTGTAGCGGTCTTTGCGCCAAGACCCCTTTACATTAGATCCCCAACCGGAGGTAATGCGGATAACATCGTCTTTTTTCTCAACCCGGTGCAAGCGTACAACTTGCCCTTTCAACTCGCGGGCGTCGTTGTAAAATTTTACAAACAACTCGGCTTGCCAGGACTTTGCGTTGTGCAAATTGCGCAGGAAAACTTCGAGGTAAATGTAGCGGCTTTCGTCGGCGCTGAAGGTCTTGTAATACAGGCGTTCGGTTTCGGGCACATCGTCATAAGGGCCTTCGTACAAGCGCATTGATTGTACTGAAAGATAGGGATTTGGCCCTACGAGCATGTCGCGGCCTGCATCTTCTACATAAAAGTATTTGGCACCTAGCTTTTCGCCCTCGCACCAGGCTTCCCAGTAGTAAGTGCCACTTTTCCAGAACGAGCCTTCCGACTTGTTGCCCCAGCCTTCGCGGATGAAGATGATGTTGTCGTATTTGCTGACTTTTTTGTGCAAAGTGAGGTCGCAAATTTCTTTGCGGCCTTTGCGCAGCGAGAAACACTTGAGCTGTACGTCAATTTCCCAGTCGTCAATGTCGAAGTACTTGTTGTAAAATGACAGCTCTGCATAAATATATGTCGTCTCGAAACGGTCGAACACTTGGCGGTACTTCTTCTTGTTGTCCGCCAACCATTCGGTCGATGAGTAGACTTTCAGTTCTTTGAACTTGTATTTTTTGAAGCCAGGCTTAAAAAAATCATCCGCCATGAGATTGATTTTGGGGCTTGAGAATGGGTTAGAAAGCGAAAAGTCTGCAAGAAAGCCTTTTGTCCACTTAAAATAGGCCTTAGTTTTTAAGAGTTAGAGACAATAAAACAACTTTTTGATTTTCAGGTTTTTATTCTTTTTGTATTCATCAGCTGCTCATTGCTTACTACTAAAAACTCACCCAATATAAATCTTTTTTGGTAAAAATGTTAACTTTCTTGCGCAAAGTAAAAACACATGACCCAAATCAGCATCAAAGTCCCCGCCCTGGTTCAGCACATCCAAGTGGATGGCATGCCTTATTTCAATTTGCGGCCTTTGTTTTTGCCGGGGCCGAGTGTCACGCATCGGCGTTACCAGGAAGCCGCCCTTTCTTTTCGCAAGGAAATACGCAAGTTCATCGCCGAAATGCCAATCTCCCGCGAAAGCATCGAAAGCCTGATCTGGTACAGTGTGGATCCAGAAAAAATGGAATTCAAGAAGCCTCAACTGGAGTTTGCTTTGGGCAAGGGCATGGTCGCCGGACAATTCATCGTCATTGAGTTTGAGGTCAACCGCATGAGGATTTTGTACCTGCCCAGCTTCGACAATTTTATGCTGATCCGCGAAATTGAAAAGGGTCCCATCGAGAAAGAGGAGTTGGAAAAAATCATCCGCAAGTTGTTGAGCAAGCCCCTTTCGGCGGAGGGCACAAAATTTGTAGCGGAAAACTGCTACGCCAATAAACGCGATTTTTGCACCGCGATCGAGGTCAATCTGGACCTGAAATTTTCTCCCAATTCTTTGGAAAAACCAGAGGAGCAAAACATCTACGAATTGCTCTTTGAAAGTGATGAGTTTGATGGGGCAACGGAGTTGAGAAAAACAGCTACCGACTTGGGTGAAAACTATCCTTTTCAATTGCAACAGGCCTATTGCCGGGAAGAACAAACGGTTCAAATCCATGACCTTTTGTTCAAAGAGCAACAACTGTCCTTTGTGTTGCTCGGCGAAGAAGGGGTAGGACGGCACACCCTGGTTGAAAGCGCCTTGAAGCTGTACATGGACAGCAAACAAGACCGCTCGGAGAAGGAAGCACTCAGTACGATTTTTGCGATGGACCCCAACCGGGTGATCAGTGGCATGTCGATCGTGGGGCAATGGCAGAGCCGCCTGGAGTCCATCATCAAATACTTGATTAAGCCCAAAGCCGATCAAAATATTGCTCACAAGTTGCTGATTGACAACCCAATTGGCTTGGTCCGCATCGGTCGCTCTGCTTCCAATGAAATGACTTTGTGTGATGTGTTCAAGCCCTATTTGGAACGGCGACAATTGCAGATGGTACTCATTTCGACAGCCCGTGAATGGCAACTTTTGCAAGAAAAAAATCGCCCGTTTACGGACTTGTTCCAAGTAATTCGCATCCAGGAACCCGATTATGCTACGGCGGTGAAAATGCTGCTGTTGCAAAGGCGGGAATTGGAAAACAGCTACCACACTACCATCTCAATTTCGGCCATCAGCCAGGTTTTGTACGTCAATCGCCTGTTTCAACAAGGCAAGGCCCTGCCCGGAGCCACGGTGCGCCTGCTCAAACAACTGGTCATCAAAAACGAAGCTTTTTCGATTGATGCCCAAAATGTAAGGAACGAGTACAGCCTACAATCGGGCCTGCGCGACATGTTGGTGGACAGCGGCTATTTTTTCAATAAAAACGAAGTACTCAACAGCTTGCGCGAGCAACTGATTGGTCAGGAAGACGCTGTTCAAGCCCTGGACCATGTGGTGCAACTGTACAAAGCCCGCCTCAACAATACCCAACGCCCCATCAGTTCGTTACTATTCATTGGTCCAACGGGGGTAGGCAAAACCCAGGCCGCCAAGGTTTTGACCCGTTTTTTGACCGGATCAGAAGAGGCGCTTCTGCGTTTTGACATGAACGAATACCTCGATCCTTATGCCATCGACCGACTGATTGGGGACGATGCAAACCCAGAAGGCCAACTGACGGGCAAGGTGCGTTACCGTTCCTTCAGTGTGTTGCTGTTGGACGAAATCGAAAAGGCGCACCAAAATGTCCAGGACTTGCTGTTGCAATTACTGGACGACGGTCGCCTCACTGACCGAATGGGCCGGACCGTCGATTTTACCAATACCATCATCATCATGACTTCCAATGTGGGAGCACAGGACATGGAACACCGAATCAGGCCCATTACCGGATCAGAAGCCGATGCTCAGGTGTATCGGGCCGCACTGGAACGTGAATTTCGCCCCGAATTCATCAACCGCATCGACCAAGTGATCATTTTTAAATCCCTGAAAGAAGAGCACATCCGCAGCATTGCCCAACAACAAATCAATGAACTGCTGCAAAGGGACGGCTTTATTCGCCGACATACCATCCTGAATATCCAACCTGAAGCACTGAGCTGGGTAGCTGGCCGGGGCTACGATGTAAAAATGGGTGGTCGGGCTTTGAAACGCCAGATCGAACAGGATTTGACCGCCCTTTCGGCCAATCAATTGCTGAAAATTCGCAGTAAAGGGCCTGTGGTACTCGATATTCAGTTGGATGAAAACGAACAAAAACTGCTTCCTGGCTTGTACCCTTTGGAGTTTTTGAGCCCCACGCCAGTTGTTTTACACCCACCACGCAAGGAGCAGGGCAGGGGGTTCTACATGCGTCTGGAAAGGGAATTGAATGAGATCAAGGACAAAGTACAGGAAAGAGGGCAAGCCATCTCCCAGGATGAACACGACCAAGAAGCCTACATTCGCTACAGCACCTTGGTGACCAGAATGGAAGAAATCCGCCAAAACGTGAAGGAAATGATCCTGGATTTTGGCAACCCCAAACAATTGCCCAGTGCATTGAGATTCAAGAGTAATCAACTGAATTCCAAGGCCAAAAAGGACCTCAACCTGGTGTCCAAAAACGAAGCACAAGCGCGGTTTTTTGAAGACGAAGCCATCAAGGAAATCAACGACTTGTACAGCTATGCTAATAACCTGTACGATGCCTTGCAAACCGAATTTCTTGACCACTTGATGGACACCAAGTGGTGCGAAATGAGCGCCCAGGCCTTTTTGAAAGGCGAATTGGACCGCGTAGAATTGCGTTTTGATTGCCTGGTGGCTGGGCAAGGCGTGGAGGAACTGGACTACCTGATGGAAAATTACCGCGTTTTGTTCGACCACCTGGACATAGATTTTGAGGAAGACGAAGGAAACCGCAGCCTGACGGTAGAGGAATTTGGTATTTTACCCCTGCTTTGCAATGAAGGGGGCATCCACCTATTCTATTTGCCCAATCGCAACCCTTTGCCTTTGCGCATTTTGATCAAACCCAACAAGAGCACTCACTCGCCCTGGAACGTGATCCGCACCTACAATGATGGCAAAACCCTGAGTGATCTGCGGACAGGCCTGCTCACCGATTACGAAGTCAATGGCCGGGAGATGAAGATTTTGTTGTTTGCGGGATTGATGTGATGGGGCTATTATTGTGCTGAAGTTTTAGCCGCTTCAATTGCCCAAGCTAAAATCCTGGGCGATATAAAGCCGATAAAAAAGGATACCCATGAAAATGATGATCACCCACTCCAGGGTATTTCCGAGGGCTTTGTTGCGCACCCGCAGGTGAATGAGGGCAATAAGGGCAAAAAAGCCTCCAGCCAGCAAATAAACGGTTAAACGCTTGGCCTCCAGCATAATTGGTCCCACATTTACGCCCAATCCTCGAATCATACTCATGACAATCGGCGCAGCAAGTATGCTTAAAATCGCGGTGCCCGCACCCGCCAAAAGCAGCCAAAAGGCCGGAAAATGTGAAGCAAGACTGTGCAAGGTTCGCACCGTGCTGGTCACTACCAACCACAGCGCCAGTAGTTGCAAACCCGTCATGACTTTCATGGCCAGTTTGGTATAATCACCAAAAATGACATAGCAAATCAGATTGCCAGCCACTACCAACAATCCATAAAACAAGGCCGACAGCGGTGCTGCTTTGAGGATGGTCAAAGGATAATTGGTTTCACCTTTGCGGTGAGTAGTACTGCGGGAAGCGGAAGGTCTTGTGGCCACTGTTTAGAAAATTTGGGTTCACGTTTGCTGAACTTCAAAAGTTTAGTAAACGTTGCTCAGACAAATATTTACAAAAAGAGCAGGCCAGATGACCTGCTCTCCAATGTATTTAGATAACCTCTCTTAATCAATTTGTGAAGTGCATCAAAAATACACATTTTTCAATGCTATTCAAGGGCTCGCATAGATTTTTTGGACAAAAAAATCTAACTACTTGCTGTTCGCTTTGGCGTGGTCGGAAAGGAATTGCTCCAATCCAATATCGGTCAATGGGTGTTTAAGCAGGCCCAGAATGGCGGGCAATGGGCAAGTAACCACATCGGCTCCCGCTTTTGCAGCGTCTACGATGTGACGGGAGTTGCGGATTGACGCGGCCAAAATTTGCGTATCATAGCCCTGGATGGCATAGATTTCGGCGATTTCGGAGATGAGGCTCATCCCGTCCCAGTTGGTATCGTCAATGCGACCAATGAAGGGTGACAAGTAAGTTGCCCCAGCCTTGGCCGCCAAGATCGCTTGCCCTGCTGAAAAAACCAAGGTGCAGTTGGTTGGAATGGAATGTTCAGTAAACCAAGCAATGGCTTTGATGCCGTCTTTGATCATCGGAACCTTCACCACGATGTTACTGGCCAGGTCAAAAAGGCGCTGACCTTCTTCAATGATGCCTGCAAAATCGGTGGCGATGACCTCAGCACTTACATCGCCCTCCACGATTTCGCAGATGGCTTTGTAGTGGTTCATGACATTGCTTTGGCCCGTGATGCCCTCTTTGGCCATCAGTGATGGGTTGGTGGTCACGCCGTCCAGGATGCCCAGGTCCTTTGCTTCTTTGATCTGATCCAAGTTGGCGGTGTCAATAAAGAACTTCATGTTTTTTGTGTTCGGTTTGTGTTGAACTGCAAAGGTACATAATATGGTAAACTTGAAGTGGTTTAGACGTGTGTTTGTACAAGTGAGCAAGAATTCCAGACTTTTACTCCGCCAAAGTAAAGCCCGCCTGCAAAGCCCTGGTGTTGATGCCGAGGATTTTGGCCTCTGGATTGGCCCAGGTGTAAGCAATCGCTCTGGAAACACCCTCTTCGTAAATGGCTAACTTCAATACAGGCAGCCCACTTTTGTACACCACTTGAGCCAGTTCTACCCAATATTTGGTTTTTTCACCTGCCGCAGTGACCAATTGGGCGCGTTGGCCCTGGTCGTGGAGGCTAATGTCGCGGCGCACATAGTAGTCTTCTTTTTCGCCGTCTTTGCGCACCACTATCCAGCCTTTGTAGTTGCGGCAGCGGATGAGTTTGTGGTGAACATGGCCTTTGTGGCCGAATACATAGCCGCCATTTTCGTCGGTAGCTTCGTCGCGGATCCAGATTTGATTGGGGGTCAATTTCAGGCTGTCCATGATGAAAATACGCTTGCCGCTGCGCCGCGAAACCATGTTGCAAGCCTTGTCTTTCATATAGCCGATGAAATGATCCTGTTGCTTTTTCCAAAAAACCTCGCAGCCGTCGGTTTTTTTCAATTCCGCCGCAGGCAAGTCCAGCAAAATGGCTGGGGTAATATTGGCATTGGCATACTTTTTCTCGGCATTGGCATCAGCAAAAGAAAAAATGCCGAGTTGAATGGCATTTTCAGCATTGTTGGGGAAAAAACTATACATGCGTTGGCGGTAAATTTTACTTTCATCACCATCCATGTATTGTTTCACAAAAAAGACTTGCTGGCCCAGTTGGGGCATGTTCACTTTTTTGAAAATGGAATGGATGTGTTCGTGGATCAGGTCTTTGGCGACGCTGTCTTCTTTTTCTTTCCACACCTGCTGGAAATTGTCGAATTCACCTTCAAACCAACCCAGCATGGTTTGCAGGTCCTCGGTTAGGGTAGGGGCGAGTGCCTTGGCTTGTACGGGCGGCGGCGCAGAAGTGGTAATGGCTTTGGTACAAGCACCCAAAATGGCTGATCCAATGACAAGCAAAAGGATAAAGCGACCAGTTTTCATAAAATGACCATTTGTGGTGAAAAATAATTACGCCACAAAATAATTAATCTGATTAACTTTTTTATATTTACCAGCAGAAGATCAAGTAGTTTAGCAGCTGTTGGAACACTCAACGCCTAAATTACTCAACTCCGCAACCAATCAACACCTAACCAATGTCAACTTCAACCACACCTGAAAACAAACAAGGCTGGCTGGTTTTGCTGGGCCTGTTTGTATGTTATACCGTTAGCAATGGGGTTATTTTCAACTCTCTGCCCATTTTTTATGCCAAGCTCATTGCCGAATTTGGCTGGGATCAAGCCCAGGTGACGAAGCCTGCTCAAATGCTTTTTTTGGGGGTAGCGGTTTTGTCGCCCTTTGTCGGCTACTTACTCGATCGGTATTCCCCACGTTTGATCATGATCATGGGTGCTGTGGTTGCGAGTGCTGGGTTGTTGTGGTACAGCCGCATGGGCTCTTTGTCGAGTATGACCCTGGCCTATTGTCTATTGGCTTTGGGATTGGTCATGGCGGGTATTTTGCCGAGTATGTACATCATTACCCAGTGGTTCAGCCGCAACCGGGGCTTAGCCGTAGGCATTTTCCTGGTGGGTTCCAGTTTTGGGGGGGCGATTTTCAATCCCATTTCGGCAGCACTTTTGGGAGCCCTGGGCTGGCGCAGTGCCCTGTTGGTGTTGGCGGGAATCGTTGGCTTGGTATTATTGGCTTGTATCTTTTTGTTGGTGCGCGATCGGCCCCAAGCTGGGAGTGTTGATCCACAAATTTCCCCTGCAATAGCCGAAAATGACAAAGTGTTAGACGCGATCGACTTTACACCCAAGCAGACTTCAAGTTCACAAAATGTCACTTTGGCGCAGGCCCTGACCTCGCCCACTTTCTACTTGTTGACTGCTGTAACGGGGGCGATGTGGTTTTGCATCGTAGGGGTGATCCAGCACCAAAGCCTGCATTTTGTGGATTTGGGGGGAAGTATAGGCCAGGCGGCAGGGGTTTTAAGCGCATTTTTTATTGCCAGCATCCTGGGCAAGGTCATTTTTGGCTACTTGGGCGACCGTTTTTCCAAAAAGCACATCATGCTGCTTGCTACCATCAATATGGCCTTGGGTGCGCTGGTGCTCATGCAGGTCAAAGCAGTGCCTTCTATGCAAGCTTGGTTGTATGCCATCATTTTTGGCATTGGATTCAGTGGTACTTTTACCATGATTCAACTGTTGGTAGCCGAGTTTTACAATGGTGCTTCATATGGCCGCATCCTGGGCATTGTCACCATGGTCGATACCTTGGCGGGGGTCATGGGAATCATGACTTTGGGTAAACTGCGGGCCGCGAGTGGTAGTTACGCATCGGCCATTCAGTTGCTGCTGGTCATTTGCCTGGTGGCAGTGGCTTGTGTGCCGCTTTTACGCAAACCGAGTGTGAGTTGAGGGGTTGAGAAGAGTGGACTAGAGGTTTGATCAACAGGTTTTGCTCAATTTTCGAGGTTTCTTTTCTTTGATTTTGAACGTATATCACACCCTCTTGTTGAAGTTAGTGCTAAAACCACGAAAAAATGATCGAAAAACGACTGGAAGAATCGCTGATTATGCACTTGATTGCATTGGGAGACAAACTGAAAAAACGCCGGGAAATCATCAGCCAGGAGTTGGGCATTTCGCCCCAGCAATGGTTGATCATGTTACACCTGGCCAACGATCCTAATATTCCCTACTTGCAGCGCAACCCCCAGAAAAAATCACTGATGGCTTCTGAAATTGCCGAATCTTTGGATTCTTCGAGGCCAAACGTGTCGAATCTCATCAATATTCTAATGGAACGTGGCCTGGTAGAACAAGTGGAAGACGAAGACGATCGACGCCGCAAACGCTTGACTTTGAGTGACAAAGGCCAGGGGCTCATCGATAGGTTGCAACCCCAAAGGATGCTGTTCAACGAAAAACTCTTTGAATCCTTCAATGAGGCGGATAAAAAGCAGTTTTTGAATTTCATCCATTTGTGTGGCGAACAATTGGACGAATACCTTCTCCATCCGGAGCAAGTGTTAGCAGTGGTTCAAGACTTGTAAAAATGATGTACAAAGCACTTGCCTTGCAAGTTACCTGTTCCGCAGTCAATGGAGTGACCAATCGCAGCCAATCGCAAGCAATCATCGATGCTACGATCGAGCGCTTGGGCCGCCAGATTCGTGCTTCAAAAGCTTTTATCGGGCCAGATACCCGCCTGGTGGTCTTGCCAGAATATTTTCTGACGGGTTTCCCGATGGGCGAATCCATTGCCGCTTGGAAAGAAAAAGCTTGCTTGGAGATCAATGGACCTGAATACGAAGCCCTGGGGGTAATCGCCCAACAGAACCAGGTTTTTTTGTCGGGAAATGCTTACGAAAATGACCCTCATTTCCCGGATTTGTATTTCCAGACCAGTTTTGTGATTGCGCCAAATGGCGAACTAATCTTGCGTTACCGCAGGCTCAATTCAATGTTTGCGCCCACTCCGCACGACGTTTGGGACGAATACCTCGATCATTATGGCTTGGAAGCCGTTTTTCCGGTTGCCGATACTGAAGTTGGTAAATTGGCTTGTATTGCCTCCGAAGAGATTTTGTACCCCGAAATTGCCCGTTGCCACCTGATGAGAGGAGCCGAAGTTTTTTTGCATTCTTCTTCTGAAGTTGCCAGCCCAATGTTGACCCAGAAAAATGTGGGTAAACTAGCCCGTGCCATCGAAAACATGGCCTATGTGGTATCGGCCAACTCGGCGGGTATGGCCAATATTGATATTCCTTTTGCCTCTACCGACGGAGGCTCCAAAATCATCAATTACGAAGGCCTGGTTTTGTGCGAAGCCGCCAATGGCGAGAGCATGACAGCTCATGCAAGTATCGACCTGACCACCTTACGAGCACATCGTCAGCGCTTGGGGATGAGTAATTTCATTGCCCGTCAGCGCTTTGAATTGTATGCCGATAGTTACGCCCAGCACCACTTTTATCCTGCCAATACCCTGCTACACAAGGTGCCGGAACGCAGTCATTTTATCAAAACCTTGCAGGAAAGTATTGATAGATTGTACCCCACAGTGAAGATTTAAGGGGGTAAACAAAAAATAAAGTATCCAAATCCACTGAACTTTGACACCAGTCAGGTTTCCTCTTTTCAACATTTCAACCCTTCAACATTTCAACTTGGTAGGGTTTTGGTGGAACCGAAAATATGCGACTTGGGTATATTTTTATTTAAAAACTCCCTAAGCCCTAATCCCCGGCATTTTTACTGCGGTCATAAGAGGTGTAGGTTGAAAGGAACAGTGCCACCCAACCTGCCAGGAAAAACAGACCGCCTACGGGCGTAATTGGCCCTAGCCATTCAACGGACATGCCATGTAAAGAGCGCGTACTTAACAAATACAGCGATCCACTGAAAAAGAAAATGCCAATGATAAAGCCCCAACCTGCCAGATTAAGGTGTTTTTTGCGGCCAAAATGCAGCATGATGGCAACAGCCAATAGGGCCAGGGTATGGATAAAATGGTACTTTACCCCCGTTTCAAAAGTAGTTTGCTGATCGGCATTGAGGTGAGGTTTCAAGCCATGTGCTGCGAATGCGCCGATGGCCACCGCGACAAAACCCAAAATGGAAGCAGTACGTAGGAATAGTTTTCTCATAAAGAATCGGACAGTCTGGTGAAATGTATTGAGCTCCTCATTGCGAGGCGAATTAATTTGCTATTTTGGGAGCGTGATCCCCAAATTTCGGCTTAAAGGTAATGATTTATGCGTTTTTTTGACCTTAATACAGTAAAACAATTGTCACACTCCAAGCTATCCGGGCTGAATTTAAGCTGTTTGCTTGCCTTGTTTTGCACAAGCCTTCTTTCCTGCCAAGAAAAACCAAAATGGGCCCACGCCATACCTGAATCGGCCCAATTGATCAGTAATTTACCCGCAAAACAATACGCGGGCCAGCACCAATTGATTGCCAGAATCTGGATGGAATACACCCTGAATCAGGCCGATTGGTTGTATTTGTACGAATCCGGTTTTCAGTTTGTGGACCTGGCGAAAATGAAAAAATTAAGGCAAACTTTGTATCGCGGGGTCAATATCCAACATTACCGGAATGGCCAGGGCAGGACGCTCGTTTTTGCCAATTTGAAAGGCGTAAACATCCTCGCTGCCCATGCGATCATGGTCGAAGAAGCCATCCGCAGCCTCAAATCTGGCTCAACAGCCTTGCAAAAACTAGCAAGTCACTTGGATTGGAAACGACAGGAAACCCTCTTGATTGGCCCCGAATTCAACAAAAAAGACCGCCATTTTCCGGTGAATCGACCTTATCGGGGCATTGCTTTGCAGAGGGATTTTGGAGAGAAAAACTGGAGGGGAACATTGTTTTTTGTCCAAAAAAGAAAAAAACTCAACGCCAAACAAGCCCGCCAAAACTGGGCACAGTTACAAGAAGCCACACCTGCCAATGCCTGGCAAATCGAACCCTATTGGCCCGATCCCAAACAAGCTCCTAAGTGGATGCGCAGTTGCAAAGGCCTGGCACAATTGGCTTATTTGGGCGAAAATCCCGGCAGCAGCGCCTGCCTGATGTTGGCCGGGAAACATGCCCGTGCTTGGTCAAAACTGACCCGGAACTTGCCTGCACAACAAGAGCAAAATTACCAGGCTTTTCACTTGCAAATTTGGAGTAATCGAGCCTTGGACCCCCTCGGACGGAGCAGGTTTGTGGCTTTTTATATGCAAAATACCCTAGTGCTTGCCTCTTCAATAGATGCCGCTGAGCGCTGGATCGACGCCTTTGTAGTGGGCAATACTTTGGCACAAAAGTCCCCTTTTGTGGGTAGTTCTTGCAATGCCAGGCTCGACCCTGATCTTGGTTTGGGGGCGGTCATCAAGCAAGGACTGAACATTGCCACCTACCCCAGCCCCCAAAACAGCCCATTCTTGCTGAAGGGGGAAAGCAGCAGAAAATCCTGGCATTTTTCACTGGATTGGACCCCAAGTGTGGAAAATGAAGCCCTGGCCTGGCAGCTTGACCTGGAGACAGCAGTGCAAGGGATGTGGCCATTGCCTGCTCACCAAGCGGTGTTGGCCCAAACCCAAGATGGTGAATTGATTAGTTTGAATGCTGAGGGCAGAGTCAAATGGCGGCAAAAAATCAATGCACCGATCATTGGGGCGCCTTGTGAAGCTGATTTTGGTGAAAAAACAGCTTTGTTTTTTGGCGCTGGAAAATACCTGTATGGCTTGGACACGAGTGGGCAATTGTTGCCAGGATTTCCCTGGCCAGCAGAGTTGAGCCCAGGACTGTGCGTGGGGGGCTTGAATCCTTACTTTTTTTATCCTGGAAAAAATGGTTATGTGTATGGCCTCGACCGGGAAGGCCGACCCCTGGCGAGCTGGAATCCCGGCCCTTATGCGGATGCGCAAAACTTTCCTTTGCAATTTTTTCAGGCCGATGGGCAGGATTTTCTCTTGTTGCGCAATGCCCAGAACCAAGTGCAAGTGCTCAACCGCGATGCAATGGACCATTTTCCGCCCATCCAGTTGGAAGGAGAATCCAATCACCCCATCTTTTACCAATGGACAGCGAAGCACAAGCGCATGGTGGTAGCCGAAAAAGGGGGCAAGGCAAGGATCATTGGCCCCGACGGACAATCGTTTATGCTGTCTTTGGCGCTGGATGGTTTTGGTGGTACCCCTCAATTGTGGTTTGCCAATTTGTGGGGCGACGAACGCAAAGATTACCTGGCCTTGGGCGGCAAAACCCTCACTTTGAACGGGTACGAGGGGCAAAATTTCAAGCTGCTGCGCAAAAAAGAACTTCCTTTTGAAGCAACGCAATTGTTCGGGGAAGGGTCAAATATCGGCCTGCGGCACCTTGGCAAGCAGCAAGCATGGGTGCTGGATCGAGAATGGAATGTGCTGCCTATTTTTCCCGTAAAAGCCGAGTACACTTGCTTTTTTCCGGGCAAAAATTTATTGGTTTGCGCCTTTCAGGGGCGCTTGTTTGCGATTAAAACCGCCAAATAGGCCATAACCTTACCAAGCGTTGCTGCCAAAAGCCTTGCGCGCCAAATGCCCGCTCAGGCCGCTCAAGCCACCCAGCAAACCGCCCAATGCAGCGGTGATCGCAATCAATTGCCAGGCATTGAGACCGCCCAGCAATTGTCCCATTTTACCCGCCAACAGCCCTCCGTTGAGGCTGTTGTGAAAAATGGCCAAAACTGTCCAAAGCAAGGTGATGGCTGCGCTGCCCTTTCCGAAAGCATCGCGCCCATTTTTGGCCAAAAAACCCATTACAGCAACAGGGATGGCGAAACCCCACCAGGGCAAAAAGTAAGAAAAGGCCCAGGCGATGAGGCCAGTAAGTCCGATGGACAGCAGGTTTTTCATGTAAAAGGCGTTGAAAGATTCGTCCAAGGTACAAATTTTGCTTGTTTTATCATTTTGTGGGTAGGCTAAATTTTTATCATGGGTTTTATCATTAAAAGTCACAGTAAAAATAACTTGTAAGAATTTTTGCAAACAATTTGTCGTTTAATTGAGAAAATCAATCGCAATGACTTCAAATGCAGGGCCACAACCCAATGTCAAACAAGCCGTACCGTTCTTCATGGTCACCGACATGGACCAGTCACTCCATTTCTATACCCAGGGCTTGGGCTTTGAAATCCAAATGAAATGGGAGCCGAACGGCACAATTGAGTGGTGCTGGCTACAACTGGATGCGGTGGGCTTGATGCTGCAAAGCTATCGTGAACCACAAAGACCAGTCGAAAAATTGGGACTAGGTGTTCAGCTCTTTTTCATGTGCGAGGATGCTTTGGCGCAGTATGAAAAAATCAAAGCTCAGGGCATTCAATCCGATGAACCCTTCGTGGGCAACGGCATGTGGGTTGTTGAACTAAAAGACCCCGATGGCTACAAATTGGCTTTTGAGAGCCCGACTGAGGTAGCAGAGGGTACGCGGTATTCGGAATGGGTCGCTGCGTGAAAATCTTGATTCAACTGAGAACTGCTGCGATGGTTTATTCCCGATTCACCTTGTTTTTATGGCTTTTGATGGCCTTGTCTTGTTCGGGCCATGAGGACCGCGCCAAGGTTCCGAACCATGAACCCAAACTGTCGATTCCACTTCCCTCCAAAAACCAAATGTTGATTGACACGGCCATTCAATACGGCCCTGAAATTTCTTCTTCTTACGAAAAAGCCGTTTGCACAGAGTTCCTGATCCAAGTCATCGAAAAAATCCAGCCCCTTTCAGCGGTAGACAAAAAACGCATTCGGATCATTACCGAGCAGGAAATTCAAGCTTTGTTGCGGCAAAACTCGCCGATCCCCAAAGGGGTCTATTTCGCTTTTACGGCCAATCAAAAAGGCAGGGCAATTGATGACCTTAAAGACGTATTGGCAGGCGATTTGGTGCAGTTTTGGTACGAAAATTGGGGCCATTGTGGCATTGTAAAAAGCATTGACCCTGACAAGAAAGCGATGTACTTGTATTCTTCTTTCCCATCAACGAATGGGTACGGTATCCAGCGGTTTGAGATTCCTGAAGACGCGTTTTTTGTGAGGGTGAATTGAGAGATTGGTTTCTATTTGCGCGCTTTAAAAATCTGCTCTAAAGCATCCAGGTGTGCTTCAGATTCAAAGATGGCGGCTATATCGACGCTGAAGTCCTTGACAACTTTACTGCTGATTTCCCCTTTATTGATTTTTAACGCCAATTCATAAACGCCATTTTGTAAAAAATACTGTTCTACGGTTTTCTTGATCGGGTCAATGACCCAATATTCTTCGATGCCATGCAGGGCATAATCCTGGAACTTAATCCCCAAATCCCTTTTTTTGGTGTCTTTTGACAATACTTCCACTGCCATGTCTGCGGCGGGATATTTCCAATGGCCCTCCTTAAAATGCTGCGCTTTTTCTGGGGAAAAATAGACTACATCAGGCTCATAGTCGTTCCGAATTAGAGAGATCATTACTTTTTCATACCCCACGAAACCCAGTTTGTGAATTTGAACGTAGGTGTCCAGCAATTTGTACAAATAGCCAGCCGCGATGGTGTGCTCTTTTTTGACTGGAGAATGTACAATGATTTCGCCATTGATGAACTCTACTTTCATGTCATCATCAATGTCTTGATAAAACTTTTCTCTTTTCTGTTGTTCAATTTGTAGCCTAGATAACAACTCATTAACCATGCTTGGCGCACGAGGGTCATCCATTATAGCGTTCAATCTGCTATCGTCAGATTCAAAAAACATACGTTTCAGGTTTTGAATATTGTCCCAATTTAAACCATTTCCTCCAAAAATCCAATTGCAGGGCCTTTAATAAATTTTCCCTTTCCCAAACTGAATAGTACAACTGGCATAGCTCGGTCTTGCAAACTTACAGCAAAGTTATGTCGCCTTTTATAACACTATATTTTCAAATATGGTTCTCGTAGTGCAAGCTCTACATTTATGATGCTATTGGGCATTTATGCAAGCACTGGCCAGTCGTTTTTTAAATACTTGTCTTCGTCAAACCGTAAATCGCTTACTGGGCGTTTCCCCAACACTGTACGAACAAAAGGCGGAATAGGGTGTCTAAAATACAGGGATAAGCCGAACACCCTTAAAAAGTAGGCAAATAAAACCTTAACACAAATGAACAAAAAAATGATTTTCGGGCTATTGACAATAGCATTTTTGGTGTCCGCTTGTGACCAAGCAACTCAAAAAGTAAAAGAAGAAGCCAATAAGGTAGCGTCACAAACAAGTGAAAGTGTACAAAAAGTCATCGATGATCTAGGCTTGGTGTACGTGGAAGAAGGCGCACAAACCATAGTTACTTATGAAGAAGTAAATGCAGCCCAACAAGCTTGGTGTGACGCTTTAGTAAAAATTGGACAATTGAAAGAAGAAGGTGGCGACTACAAAGCCTTTGCTGAACAAGTGCTTTCTGACGCTTACAACTACGACTACGGAAAGGTGTTTTTCAAACCCACATTGGCATTTGGCGACCAAACCTTTAGGAACGACAAAAAAGGTGCATTGGCTTATTTTGTTGGTGGAGATGCCGATTACCCTAACGATAAAGGCTTTGCCCTTACTCCTTGGGTAAAGGCTCGTTACGACAATGCTGGCGAAAAAAATGAAGGAATCCAGATTTATGGGTCCGTGGCGATTACCATGGGGAATGTTTGGGTAACAGGCAAGGATGGGAAAGAAGTGATGGTCGATAAAACTTGGGTTTTCAAGAAAGGTAAAGATGGAAAGTTGAGGATTATTGTGCATAAATCAGCACTGCCATTTTCACCACCTGCAAAATAATTTATAAATGGGTTGGGTAAATTCTCAACCCATTTTTCACCCTTTGTCAATACGCTTAGGGTATTGTTTTCTGGTTTTTTAGCGTATGTTCTACCTCACTGCGCTCAATTTTTTATGTAACTTTGTATAGCCGAAAGATTTTGTAGACAACTTCAGGTGACAAGTAAGTATTGCCAAAGCCAGCTAGTGGGAGAACTAATCATGTGAATTTGATCAACTATGAGACACTACATCGCTTTTATTTTGATTTTTAGCTTTAGCAGTTTTGGCTTTTGCAGTTTTGGCTTTTGCCAAACGCAAGAGCACAAAGTAGAAAATCAAGATAATATTATTCGCAAGGATTCGCTAGGTAATTTATTAACCCACCAGCAGGCCCTTGATTTACTGAGGACAGGTAAGTACGTCTCGGTTCCAACCATTAATTCCTGCATGGAAGTTGAAACGGTGATACGAAGGCCGAGAAAGGAAGACAACGGCAAATATCAGTCTTTTACAGATGGTGACATGGTGGTCGCAGCTACCGGATTGCAAAATAAGGCTCCCAGATTCAACCTTGGAGACATTATTCCCGCAGCAAAAGTTGTAGACAAACATGGCCAAGGGGTAACGTTGACAAACAACCCAACCCTAACTCGAAATACTTTATTGGTGTTTATTAAAGAAGATGATGCGACTTGGAGGTATGACATTCAACCTTTTATCAAGTCACTTTCTATTGATTATCCCAATATTAACTTCGTTGTATGTCCGAACTCAGCGAACAGTGATAATTTGACATTGTACTTTACTGGTAGGGTTATAAAACAGGTCGATAATTTATTTATTGCTGACAGTGAATTTATTAAAGCCATGTCAATTGAATCGTTTACAACTCACATGCTGGTCGACAGCTTAGGGAAGGTGAAGTTATGGATACCCCCACTTCCCAATGAAGATGCATTTTCTTTATTGACTAAATATTTATCTTTTTTGGGTAAAGAGTAGTCGGGGCTGTCTGAAGCAATGGCATTGTATGAATAGGGGAGACGTGTCACCCTCGCTAACACCTACTCTGATCACATCCCCCGAACCACCGCCACCAAATCCGCATCATTCAACTTCTTGCGCAAACGGTAACGGGTTTTGGTCACGCTTTCGGGCAGGATGCCCAAAACGGCGGCGATTTCATCGTTGCCCAGTTCGAGTTTGGTCAGGGCCATCAGGCGTTGTTCGGCTTCAGTGGCGTCGGGCACTAGCTTGATCAGCTTATCAAAAAAGCCAGCATAAACGCGCTCGAATTTTTGCCGAAAATTGCGCCAATCAGCCTCCGTAAGGATACTGGTATTGCTCAGTTGAGCGGATAAAACCTGTGATTCATCCGCCGAAAGCACTGCTTGTTGGCGCGACTGGAGCAGTTCCTGGTTGAGCGCATCCATTTGGCGGTTTTTTTCCAAAAGCAATTGGGTATAATCGCCCAATTCGCGCTCGTAGTTGGCTTGGGTGAGCAGGGTTTGTTGGTGTTCCAACTCCAGCAATTCCTTCTCGGCAGTCAGGAGCTGTTCGCGGATTTTCATTTGCCGCCTTTGGAAAAAATAGAGGCCACCCAGCGTAAGCATTGCCCCCAACACCAAAATCAGCCAGGTCCGCTGCCGGGCTAGGCGGGTGGCGAGTTGGGCATTTTCAACTTCTTTTGCCTTGGTTTTGTACAAAGTTTCTAGGGCGGCATACTGCGCACTTCGCTCGCTCGACGACAGGGTGCTGTCAATGCTGTGGTATTGCACAGCATAGCGATAAGCTGCCTGGTAATTTCCCTCGGCGGCATTGGCCAGGTGTCGGATCATGGCCAGGTCGCGGTCGATTACCTTTTCAGGCAAAGCCTTGGCCAGGGCTTCGATTTTAGCCACCGAGGCCTGGGCGGCGCTGCCATTGCGCATCCGAGCGTGTGCATACGCCTCGCACACGTAAGAAATGGCCAGTACAAAAGTATCCTTGTCCGCAATGCATTGCTGGATAGCCAGCCTGGCGTACTCCAAGCCGCGTGGGTAGTCGCGTTCTTCAATGTAAGCACTGCTCACGTTGGTGTAAGTAGGCGATTCGCCCAGTCTTTTTTCCAATTCTAGGCACTCAAGGTATTGTTGGGTTGCTTTTTTGAACTGTTTTTTCTCGCTGTAGCCTACTCCAACCGCAGTTTTCATGCGCAAAATTAAGAGCGTATCGCGGATTTTTTCGGCGTATGCCAGAGCCGGCAGGGCGTATTCCAGGATTTTATCCCCATTGTGCAATTGCTGATGGATGGTGAAAATGGTGCGGTAAGCGTGGTAAGCTTCCGATTGCTGGCCCAGCTCGCGGTACAATTGGATCGACCGATCGGCATTGCGCAGGGCGTCGTAAATATTGCCGAGGTCAGCTTGCTTTTCAGCCAGTTTTTTGAGCGCCAGCGCCTCGGATTTTTGATCGCCTTTTTTGAGCGCTTGCTGGGCTTGTGTTTGCAAGGCATCGAGTTCAGCACTTTGTCCATTTAGGTACATGAACAAATGCAGAAATAGGAGTGAAAAGAACAGTTTTCTCATGTTAAGCAGATAAAAGGGAGCGGAAGATAGGCGCAAAGATGGCCAAAAACCCCATTGTCCATGTATTGTCCATGCACATTTTTTCTCAAAATCGGACTGATGAGCTTCATTTGTGGGTCTCAAAAAGGCACCTTAAACACAGTTTGTACACAGTTTGGAAAACGAGCAAGCACAGTTTGGAAAAACGACCTGATAAGGTAAAAATTTAGGTCGTTCTCATTTCGGCCCCAAAAAGGCCACTTTTCCGTGATCCTTCGCCTCTTTTTGAAGCCGATGCTTGGGCATCGCCTTAAAAAAGTAGGCTCGGCTGACGAAAAACTGTCATCTTTTTTGTCTCGAAACCACTGACCTAAATTTTCACTAGCATGAAAAATTCACACTTATTCCTCTTTTTGCTATTGCTGGCATTTCTATTTTCCAGCACTTCTTTCGCCCAAAACGTGGGTATCGGCACTACCAATCCACAGAAAAAACTCGAAGTACAAGGTCTTGGTGGCCTGTTGGTCAACAGCAGCAACCCTGGTACGGGCTTTTCAGATTGGATCGCAGCCAACTTTGGGGGCACTGCCGGCGACCGGGTAGTGATGGGCATCCTGAATGGCAATCCTACCATTGGTGCCCACAACAACGCCCTCAATAACTGGGCAAAACTACACCTCAGTCCGGTGGGCGGGGTAAACATTGGATCACTAGCTGGCGCTGGCAACCGCATGGTAGCCGTAGATGCCAATGGAGACTTGTTTGCCGCTGCCATTCCCACAGGTAATCCTGGTACTGTGACCAGCGTGAGCGCTACACCCAGCGCCAGCAACCCCATCATCGTCACCAACAATACCACCACCCCAACGATCAGCATATTTCCAGCCAGCGCCAGTCAAAATGGTTACTTGAGCAAGGAAGACTGGACGTTTTTCAATAGTAAACTCACTTTGCCAATCCTTACTCCGGGTAGTTTGGTGTTTTCGAATAGCAATGGCACTTCCTTGGCACAAAACAATGCCAGGTTGTTTTGGGACAACACCAATAATCGACTTGGCGTAGGCACCAACACTCCCAGTAGCACCATGCAAGTGAGTGGTACAGCAGGCTTGAGGGTCAGCAGCACCAACACAGGTACTGGAACCGCCGACTGGATCGCGGGTAACTTTGGGGGTACCGCTGGCGACCGGGTCATCATGGGGAATCTCAATGGCAACGCCACCATCGCAGCGCATGACAATGCCTTGAGTCAATACGCCAAGCTCGTGCTCAATCCGGGTGGTGTCACGGCAATCGGCAGCCTGGCGGGCACCGGAACCCGTATGGTGGTAGCCAATGCAAGTGGTGAACTCAGCGCCCAGGTAATTGCCGGCGATAACCTGGGCAACCATACTGCTAGCCAAAACATGAACCTGAACAACAATACGATCAGTAACGACGGCACGACCAAAGGCATGAAAATGACCAATGATGGACACGTAGGTGTGAATATTACACCTCAAGGAGCCTTGGACGTAGCCAAATCACAACTGACCTACAATCAGACCTACACCCCCATGTACTTTCAGTACCTGGTTTCTGGTGATGGATTGCCCATCAATTTTTGTAATTGCCCCGACGCTACTTTGGACAGTTGGTATCGCGCTTTTGACGGCAACCACAATACCTTTTCTGGCCTGTCTTTTTCTAATCTTTCCAATGAAAGCTTCTCCATTGGGCAGGATTATGAACACCCGCGTGCCAACCCCAAGCCAGGCCCCAAGGTGATCCGCCGTTACCGTATTGTCATTGGCAACCACTATAGATTGGCTTCGAATATTAGCGTTACTTACCGTTTTTATGGCAGCAATTCCAATATTGATGGGGCTGATCGGGTGCTTTTGCACAACAATTCGGTCACTGCAAATTCTATTGACCTCACCCACAATTTGACCAATACCACCGCATATCGGTATTATTTTGTAAAAATTTTGATCAACGAGTTTGCTTATAATGTCTATCAAGGCAAAAGTGACCCACCCCACATCAGCGAATTGTACTTCTTCGAGGAAGGGGCATCAGTTACCTATACTTCGGGTGCTTTCACCGTCAAAGCAGATGGCAATGTCGGTGTAGGCACCAATGCCCCCACTGCCAACCTGGATGTGACCGGCACGCTGCGCTTACGCAATGGCGCTGCGGCAGGGGCAATCCTGACCAGCGATGCCAGCGGAAATGCCAGTTGGGGATCTTTGAATAACTTGAACAGCACTGGTGGCATCAAGGTTTCTACCTCAAACAATGGAACCGGAACGAACGACTGGATCGCCCTCAATGCAGGCAATAGCGCTACGGGCACAGGCAGCAATACTGACCGTTTTGTGGCAGGCAATGTCAGCAATGTGGTGACTTTTGGGGGGCACAACAAAGACCTCAACGCCTGGACCGACGTGGCCATCAACCCTGGTGGTACAGCAGTGACCACGGTAGGCGGACCTTCCAGGGTATCGCCACCGCAGGGCAATACAACTACTGGCGTGCCCATCAAAATGCACGTCAATGGCAGCATCCGACAAGGTTACTATGGAATCAGCGTGGGTGTGCCTGCCAACAACATCGCTATCTACACCTGGACTCACAACTTGGGATACCACCCCATTGTCATGACCAGCTTGGACCAATCAGGGGGAGGATCGTACATGGACTTTTGCAATGTAGTCACTGAAAATGTTGACGTCAATCAAGTACGATTTATCATCCGAAACCTCGGAGGCAACAATGCAGCGGGCAGCCTGCGCTGGATTTTAGTTTGGTAATTTTAGTTTAAATGTTTAGGGTTGAAGGGTTGAAAAGTGAGCCAAGCTTGACTTTTCGCGCACAACCAATAGCCCAGTAACTAAAGATGACCTACTAATTTGGATTGTCATGATGAAAGCAATAATACATCTATCGGGCAGCCTGCTATGCGGCTTTTTTACAATAATGTGCCTCAAAATGGGCGCTCAAACCCTGGTCAAAGTGCAAGGTGGAGCCTCAATCACCATCCAAAACGGTGCAGTCTGGTACACCAAAGGCCTGATGAGCGTGGACAGCAACGCCATGATCAACAATTCCGGCGAAATGGAAGTCGATGAGCTCGACAACCAAGGTACATATTTCGGCACAGGCATGCTCAAATCGAACCCCTTCGTCAACCGTGGCACCGTAGCACCGGGTAATGCACAAGGAACTTTGACTTTTAACAACAACTTCAACACCAACGGCAGCCTGGAAATCGAAATTCGCAGCGAAAGTGATTTTGATAAGATCGTGGTATTGGGAAATGCGGCGGCCAAGGTGAGCGGGGTGCTCAAGGTTACTTTTGTCAATTACACTCCCGCCGAGAACCAAGCTTTTCAAATCATTACCGCAGGTTCTTATGCCGGGAGTTTTTCACAAATCAAAGCCACGCCCAATTCAATACCCCTCACTTACCTGAATGGGGTATTGAAAGTGCAAAGTGTGCTGCCTGTGGAGTTGGTCAGGCTCAGTGCCAAAAGGCAAGGTGAAGATGTAATGCTCAATTGGAGCACCGCTGCTGAACTCAACAACCGGGGCTTTGAACTACTGCGCAGCCGTGACGCCCGCCGTTGGCAAACGATTCATTTTGAAGCTGGCCAAGGCACTACCAGCCAGCCCCACGATTATGCTGTTCTGGACGAAAACCCCTTCGGCGGCCTCAACTACTACCGCTTGAGGCAAGTCGATTATTCAGGTAAAAGCACCTTGAGTCACATTGTAAGTGTGCTGATGGGCGAGGATAATGCCTTGCAAGTATTCCCCAATCCGGTGGGTACGGGTGAATTAAACCTGTTTTGGCTCGGCGAGGTGGACGAAACCCTAAAAATCGGCTTGTACAACGCTGCCGGGCAATTGGTGCGAAATCTGTTGATGGAAAGTGGCAACCAAAGCCTCCAAGTCGGCGACTTGCCCTCCGGGCTTTACACCATACGTGGCAGCAATGAGCGCAGGCAATTTGTGGAGCGGGTGATGGTGAAGAATTGAGTAAAAGTTGAAATGTTGAAGGGTTGAAATGTTGAAAAGAGGGGATGCATCTTCTGGAAAAGACAAGCGACAAAGGAGTGTGTTCTAATTCAATATATTTTTTAGGTCTGTTGACCAAACTGTGATTTGGATGGCCCAAAATGGGAAAAAATTCTGTTTTGGGTCGCTTTTTTAACGTGAGTTCTGGATAAAATTCCGTGGTCTTCAGTTAATTGCGACTGAGGACTGGCTAAGGGCCGTAAATTTTAAATTTCAAAACGTTTAAACCGTGCAACGAATGCCAAAAGTACCTCATAACTTGACAGCGAGCCCCCAAATCATATGTCGTATGTCGTATATTGTCTATCGTATGTTGAAAAAATAAACATCAGAAACCCAGAACGCACGTTTTTTTTATTGGTCTTCCCGGCCTTTCACCCCAAAATCCCATCCAAAATCACCAAGCCCCCGAAAATCAAGCTGGCGATGCCGTTGGTGGTAAAAAAAGCCAAATTGACTTTACTCAGATCATTGACTTTCACCAGGGTGTGCTGGTAAAACAATAATCCAAGAAACACCAGCATAGCCAACCAGTGGATCCAGCCAAAAGAAGGGTACAAGCCGCTTTGCAAAAAACAAGCCGTCATAATGAACAAAGCACAAAAGATATGGAGCACGGTGGATAAATTCAAAGCCCCTTTGCCTCCCAGATAAGCAGGAATGGAGTTGAGGCCTTGGCTTTTGTCAAAAGCCTCATCTTGCAGGGCATAAATAATGTCGAAACCCGAAACCCAAAGCAAAACCGCCCCAGCATAAAGCAAAGGCAAAGTGTCGAACCCCCCGCCTGTAGCCAAATAAGCGCCCAAGGGTGCTAAGCCCAAGCCCGCACCCAACACAAAATGGCACAAAAAAGTGAATCGCTTGGTGTAGGAATAACCCAAAATGACCAATAAAGCAACTGGCGACAGCAAAAAGCAACGCAGGTTGATGAACCAGGCGCTGATCATGAACAAAGCGCAGTTGATGATGACAAACGACAAAGCCGATTTAGGCGAAATCAGACCCGCCGGAATTTCACGAATCTTGGTACGGGGATTGATGCCGTCAATGTCACGATCGAGGTAGCGGTTAAAAGCCATCGCCGCACTGCGGGCAAAAACCATGCACAACACCACCAAGAGCAACAAACGCCAACTCAAGCCTTGCCCACCGTTGAGACTACCCAAGGTGAAGCCCAACAGCGCAAAAGGCATGGCAAAAATGGTATGGCTGAACTTAACCAATGAGAGGTAGCGTTGGAAACCCATGTGAGTTGAAGGGTTGAAATGTTGAAAAGAGGGCTGTCGTGTATTGTACGTTTACCAAACTTCAAAAGTTTAGTAAACGTGGATCAGAATCGGGTAAAAGCCAAACGAGGATGAAGTACTTATGCCTTCATCCTCGTTTGATGGGTTGAGTTGAAATTGAAATATCGAATTGATTTGAAAAGCGTGAATCGAAGCTGGATGCCCAAGTCTTTTCAACCCTTCAACCTTTCAACCTTTCAACTTATTGGTTGCTACCAGAAGAAGAAGCAGCAGCGGCTTCTTCCACTTCGCCTTCAATCCAGATCACGTTTTCGACTGGGTCGGTATTGGCTACTACGGCTACGCGCTTGCTTTGACCACCTACTTTGCCTGCTGAATCGAACTCGACAGTGATTTCACCAGACTTGCCAGGAGCGATGGGTTCCTTGGGCCAGGTTGGTACCGTACAGCCGCAAGAGCTAGAAGCGTTAGCGATTACCAGTGGGTTTTTGCCCGTGTTTTTGAACTTGAAAGTATGGCGAACTTTGGCACCGGCCTTTACTTTGCCAAAATTGTAGCGCTCTTCCGTAAATGTCATGGTGGTCACCGGACCAGCAGGCTTTTGCGGCTCCTCTACTACTGGATTAGGCAAGGCTTGCGCTTCAGTTGGTTGTACACTTTGATCGGCAGCCAAGCTGCTTTCGGCAGCTTCGCGTACTTTTTTGTCATTGTTGCAGGCCAAAACCAGCAGTGCTAGCGCAGAAAACAGCAAACTTTTTTTAACAGATAGCCACATGGCAGGATTGTTTTTTGGTAAAAAAATGATCAGTGCGAAGTCAGGTTGATCACCCGGATCTTTGCGATTCGATGATGCAAAGGTAAGGGCTTTCGCAAAATCAAAAAGTACATTTGCGAAATATTAACGTCTGCCAATGGGTCTGGTTCAAAACGGAAGCACCAATTTGGCACTTCCGCTTGGTATCTTCAGTTTGTTTACCCTTGCGTTTTGGGTTCTTCCTGCAAATAAGGCTGGTTGTATTGCCTTTTGCCCGTAGCCCGATAAATGGCATTGGCCAAAGCACCAAACACGGGTGGAAATGGAGGCTCGCCCAAGCCAGTAGGATCGATGTCGTTTTGTACAAAATGCACATCAATGCGTTTCGGAATTTCGGGCATCCGAATCATGCGGTAAGTATTGAAGTTGTTGTGCTCCGGCTTGCCGTTTTTGAAGCTCATGTTGCCGTACAAAGCACAACCAATGCCATCGATCACCGCGCCTTCCACCATGTTTTTGGCCGCATCAGGATTAATCACCACGCCGCAGTCGATGGCGCTGACCACACTTTCAGCGTAGGGCTGCCCGTCTTTGATTTTCATTTCGATCACATGCCCGGCGTAGGAGTTGTGGCAAAAATAAGCCGCCAGGCCCAGGTTTTTACCCTTGTTTTCGGGCTTGTCCCAGCCCGATTTTTCGCGCAACAATTTCAATACCCCGGCGTAGCGGTCGGGATCGTAGTCATTGTTTTTGCCCACTGGATTGGTTTTTGCCCGCTCCAATAGTTCCAAGCGCAGGTCCATCGGGTCTTTGCCCATCGCTTCGGCCAATTCGTCCATGAAGGACTGCTCGGCAGCGGCGTTGAAGTTGGAACGCGGAGCCCGAAAAGCCCCGATGGTGACGTTGCTGGGAATTTCCCAACCCTCGGCCAGGTAGTTATCAAGCGCTCCAGCCGGGAAACGGTTGGCATGCACCGGGTTTTCGGGAATCCCACCTCCGATGACGTGAAAAGCGAGTAGTTTTTTGTTGGCGTCTAAGGCTGCACGGTAAGTAGCCGTGTACATGGGGCGATAAATGCCGTAAGTCATGTCGTCTTCGCGGCTGTACACCAGCTTGATGGGGGCTTTGGCTTGGCGTGAAATCAAAGCGGCTTCCACCATGTAGTGTGCATAAGCCCTGCGGCCAAAACCACCGCCCATGCGGGTCAGGTGGATATCGACTTTATCGGCAGGCAAGCCCAGGCGTTTGATTAGGGTTTGCTCCACAAACTCAGGGGCTTGCACCGGACCAGCTACGAAAGCCTGGCTATCAGTCACTTCCGCAAAGCAGTTCATCGGCTCCATTGTATTGTGGGCGAGGAAAGGTGCGTTGTAAGTGCGTTCAATGACTTGGGCGGCGTTTTTGAAGGCAGCTTCGGGATCACCGTCCTTGCGCAAGACTCTAGCACTTTGTTTGACCATTTCTTTCATTTTGACCAGGTGCTCGGAGGTGCTTTCCAGGCCAGCAGGAGTGATTCTTTCGTTCTTTTGCCCTCCGAATCCGCCAAAAATTTCCTTTTTCTCAGGGGCTTTCTCCCATTCGGCCTTCACTTTTTTGCGGGCGTTCATCACTTCCCAAGTGTTGTAGCCTACTACTACCACGAATTCATTGAAAGTACGGGTGTCAAAACCGCCCCTTTCCATGCTATCCGGGAAAACCTCGATGGTGAACACTTGTTTGATACCTGGCATTTTCAAGGCTTCGCTGGCGTCATACGACTTGAGTTTGAGGCCAAAAGCGGGCGGCTGTACCATCATCGCGATCAACATGCCTGGCTTTTGGTAGTCCATGCCAAACATGGGTTTACCTGTGACTATGCTTTTACCGTCCACATTTTTGCGTGAGGTGCTGACGATTTTGCGTTCGGCGGCGCTTTTCAGTTTCAGGTCCTTGGGCACGGTTAGGGTAGCGGCTTTGGCGGCCATTTCACCATATTTGGCCGATTTACCACTTTTTTCGTGGTGCAAAACCCCTACTTTGGTCGTCACTTCTTCCTGGGGCACATTCCAGGTTTGGGCGGCGGCGCTGCGCAGCATGTCGCGGGCAGCGGCACCTGCGTTGCGCAAGGGCCGCCAGGTAGAGCGTACCGATTGGCTGCCTCCGGTGAATTGACGGGGGTAAAGTTTGGTATCGTAAGGCGCTTGCTCCACGATCACGTCTTTCCAATCCACATCCAGTTCTTCGGCCACGATCATAGGCAGCGAAGTCTTTACGTTTTGGCCAAACTCAGGGTTGTGGCACATGATTTTGACGATGTTGTCGCTGCCGATCTGCACGTATGCATTCAGGGTTTGACCATTTTGGAAGGCCTCCAAATCTGCTCCTAACTCAGTCAGCTTGGTGTTGGCAGCAGCCAGCCAGCTCACACCCAACATCATGCCACCACCGGAAAGCGCCGAAACTTTCAAAAAGGAACGGCGATTATAGTTCTTTTGATTGTTTTCCATGATTGAGCAGGTTTAAGGTTTGGCAACACTTTTGATGGCGGCTTTGATGCGGGTATAAGTCCCACAACGGCAAATATTGCCGCTCATGAAGCCATTGATGTCTTCCTCGCTGGGATTGGGATTGTTTTTCAACAAAGCCACGGCGCTCATGATCTGGCCTGCCTGGCAATAGCCGCATTGGGCCACATCGTGCTCCAACCAGGCCCGCTGCACCGGGTGATCGCCCGTGGGCGAAAGCCCTTCGATGGTCGTTATCGCTTGTTTTTTGACGGACGAAACGGGCAATTGGCAAGACCTTACCGCATTGCCGTCCACGTGAATGGTACAAGCTCCGCAGGCTGCAACCCCGCAACCGTATTTGGTGCCTGGCAAATTGAGGTGTTCGCGCAAAACCCACAACATCGGCGTGGCCGGATCGACATCCACCGTTTGGTTTTTGCCATTGATTTTTAAGGTGTATTTTGCCATTTGAAGATAGGTTTAATAATAGACCAAAAAAGGACTTAGTAACAAGCCACGAATAAACCTTTTCAATTCACAACTGCGTACTACATTAATCATGTCCTCGCTGTGCGAGGTCATTTTTAGCACGCGGATGACGCAGATGACGCAGATTTTCGCGGATTTCCAGCATGACGTTGACCATGATGTTGACAACTTGGCCAGGTCGTCAATCATAAACATTGGAAAGGTTTATTTTGGAAACGTTACTTGTTCCGCACAAATATCTTGAAAATAAAGCACTGATCCTTGTATTTTTCAAAGGGAAACTTATGAAATTCAATCAAGGTGAAGTTCATTTCTCCAACACTACCCGAACCCCCACATTCCCCTTCGCAGGGCTCACCTTATCACTGTGCGCATCCACAAAATCATAAGCACTCCAGCCATAAGTACTGCCATCGGCCTGGTATTCAGCGAGGTTGCCACCCAGGTCATAAATTTCTGCCTGGCCGATTTTGGTTGCGGCAAAAGCGCCAACTTCTTTGAACAAACTGGTTTTCAGGCCGCTCAGTTTTTGCTGCAAAAGGGGCACTTCTTCTTTGGTGAGGGCATAGCCCGCCCAGTAGTTGAGGGTATTTTCTTTGGAGGCACTTTCGTGGGCGCTTTGGTGCCATGCTTTGGCTTCGGCTGCGTTGGGCAGGCGGTATTTTTTGCCCGTGAGCTTGGCCAACCAGGCTACATAAGCCTTGCTTTGCTCAAAACTCAGGTTGGCAGCGAGGTTGTCTTGCCCTGCTGGATAGGTATATTTGGGGTCAAATTGCTTGAACTGGGCCTTGGTCACTTCAAAACGACCTACTGAGATCGAGTCTTTTTTGACCAAAACCACTTCAGGTAACAATTTTCCATTGCTCCACACCCCGTATTGGCCCTGGTAAGTTGCGCTGCTGTCGCGCTCGATCAACATGGCCAGCGGGCTGTCGGCTTTGAAGGCTTCGTTTTTCTCGTCTTTTTTGTTGAACAAGTACTTGTCGATCCAGGCCAGTTCTTCGTTCATTTTGCGCAACTGGTGCGTGATTTTTTGCAAACCATGCGGCTGGCCAGGAAACCACAAAAACTTCACCGGGGCCTTGCCTACTTGTTGCAGGGCACGGTAGTATTCCCAGCTTTGGTCGCGGGGTACCGCACGGTCGTCACTGCCGTGAAAAAGGATGGTGGGGGTTTTTACTTTTTCCAGTTCAAACAAAGGCGACTTGAGGATGTAGGTCTCGTTGTAGTTTTTGCCATTGCGGTCGTCCCAAGGCGCACCGCCGAAGTAGTATTGGTCAAAACTCACCCCAAACTCACAAGTGCCGTAGTCCGAAGTCCAGTTTACATCACCCGCGCCGGGGGCACAAAACTTGAACAGATCGGGATAACGCACGATCAACATGGTCGAAATGATGGCCCCATTGCTCCAGCCCATCACGCCCATTTGCTTTTTGTCGATCAATCCTTTTTGATCCAGGAACTCAATGCCTTTGGTCACGTCTTCCATTTCGGGCTCGTAGTAATTTTCGCGGATGGTTTCCGCAAAAGCCTGGCCATGATTGGAAGAGCCGTGGTAGTTGGGCTTGAGCGTAAATGCCCCGCGCTGGCTCAGGATATGGGAGTAACTGGCCCAGTTTTCGTCCCAAGCGTCAAGGTCAGCCCCGTGTGGGCCACCGTGGATCGACAGGATCAAGGGATAACGTTTGCCTGCCTGGTAGTTTTCAGGGTAATACAAAATGCCCGTCACTTCTTCGTTTTTGTAGCCTTTCCACTTCACGACCTCGCTGCGGACCTTGGGCATTTCGGCCAGGTTTTCGTTCAGCTTGCAGAGTTCTGCCTCGTTGACCAGGTTGGTGTCTTTCAAATCGGCAACAAAAAACGCAGGTAATTTGGAAGCCGTCGAATATTCGTACAGCACCTTTTTGCCGTCGTCCGATACGCTGCGCAAGCTGACATGTTCCTCTTTGTCGCCCATTTTTGGATTGCGTTGGACCCAGGCGCTGCCACTTTTTTGATAAAATGCCAATTTGTTGGTGGCCCCATTGGGCAAAGCTACGATCACGCCATTGGCCACTACCTGGTAAGAACCTTCCATTTTTCGCTCCCAATTGAGGGGAACTGTGCTGCTGGTTTGGCTACTGAGGTGGTAGTATCGCAACTCATTGACCCCGGCCATGTGGTAATTGGGGTTCGAGGTCAACAAGATGGTGTAGTAAAAACCCTGGTTGTCGAGGCTGAAACTGAAATTGCTTTCGTTGGGGTTGTTGCCCAAGATTTGCTTGCTTTCACCCGTTTTGACGTTCAGCAAATGGATGGTAGGGCGTGGCAAACCATCGATGCCAAAGTGCGGACTGCGGATGAGCCGATACACGATCCACTCACCATTGGGCGCTACGGCATATTCGCCGATCTGGTACTTGTTGTCGCTAAGGCGGCGGATGCTTTTGGACTTGAGGTTGAAGGTAAACAAGCGGCTGGCTTTGAAATGTGTGGTATCTTCGACTACTTCCACGTCGTCTTTTTTCTCCTTGGTTTCTGCTTCGAGCAAGGTCTCGCCTTCATTAGCAGTGAATACCAGGGTGCTGTCATTGAGCCAATTCAAGCTGGAAATGCCGTTTTTGAATTCATGCACAGCCTGGGCTTCGCCACCAAAAGTGCTCATTGACCACAGTTTTTTTCCCTCGGCCCGGCTGGAGAGGAAATAGATCGTTTCGCCATCGGCAGAAAAAAGTGGATCGCTTTCACTTTCGTCTTGGTTGGTCAGGGCCACGCTGCGAAATTTGCCGTCTTTTTTGCTGTCCAGGCGACTGAGGTAGAGGTTGGTGACAAACTTGTCCTTTTCTTTTGCTGCGCGGGTTTTTCCCCACACCACCAAGTCATTTTTTGGTGAAAACACCGCCCCGCTGAAGTATTCGGTGTTGACGATCAGCTCCGGCGTCCATTTTTTGTTGTCTTGGGCTTGGGTGGCCTTTGAAATAAACGAAGCGATCAAGATAGTGAACAAGTACTTTTTCATGGTTTTGAATGGATAGGGTGAAAAAGAAGGACAGGATCAACTCAAAATGCCCTTTTCGACCAAAAACGACCTCAATTGGGCCGAGGATTCAAACTGCACTGCTGGCAAGCCCACCGCCCAAGAGCCTTCCACATTGCCTTTGTTGTCGTCGATGAACAGGGCTGTGCTGCGCTCAATGTTGTAGCGACTGAGGATCAATTCGTAAATGGCGGGATCGGGTTTGATCAGTTTTTCGACACCCGAAACGAGAACTCCTTCAAATTTGTGCAAAAAATCGAACAGTTCCAAGGCGCGTGGCCAGGTTTGATCCGACCAATTGGTCAGGGCGTAGACTTTGAGTTCGGGTTTGGCGAGTAGTTCATCCAGGATTTCCACTGTTTCCTGAATTGCCCCATTCAGCATCTCGGCCCAGCGGCCGTAGTATGCTTCGATTTGGTTTTGGTAATGCGGAAATTGATCCACCAATAGTTGGGTAGCCACAGCCAAGGGGCGGCCCCGGTCTTGCTCCAGGTTCCAGGGATTGGTGCAAATTTCGCTCAGGAAATAGCGCATTTCGGCCTCGTCGGTAAAGATTTTGCGGTACAGGTACTCTGGGTTCCAGTCGACGAGTACACCACCAAGGTCAAAAATGATGGTGTCAAATTTTGCAGGGTATTGCATGGGTTGGCAAAAGGTATGTTGAAAATGGATGAGTTCTTCAATTGGTTTTACCCAAAATCCGTAGGGCGCAGCGGCCAGCGATCATGAGCAAGATGGGCAAAATGGCCGTATGAAAATCTTGTGGTGAAAATGGGAAGAACGCCAAAGTCAAAACCGCCAAGCCGCCAGTGACCCAAAGCCAAGTTTTTCTTTTACCTCCAAAAGCGGCCCCCAAGCAAAGCAAGGCCAGTGGATTGGCCCAAATCAGGTTCAGGTTGTCCTTGGTGGCCAAGTGATCAGTGCCAAACCACAAGAAAGCGATGAGCAAACCAGCCAGCCCCAAGCTCAGAAACAAAAGCCCGTCCACGCTGCGGTTGAGCCACTTGGAAGGGACAAGCCCCAAGCCCAAAATAAAGGCTGCTAGAATGCTGAAAAACACCAGTGGCTTGGGAAAACCGCCATTTTGTTGCACCGTGGGCAATACATTCAAAAGCACTTGATTGGCCCCAAAAATGGGTTGTCCTTGGTAGCGAGCCTTGGGCAGGTTCTTGCCCAGGTAGTCGGGCAGGAACATCTCCATGTCCAGGCTAGCTTTGCGGTCGGCGGGTAGGCCCAACACCAGGTCGATGCCGAAATCGGACCAGGGCATCGTGCCCAAGCGTTCATCAAGGAGGCTGCGTAAGGGCTTGATGGTGCGGGTGGTGTCTTGGGTGCTGTATTCCAGTTGCAAGGCATTGGCCAGGATGTCGCGGATGCGAGTAGCACAGTTGTCGAAAAAGAAATCGTATTTGTATTCACGGTTTTCGAACTTGTAATTTTCGCGCAAGGCAGCCATTATTTTGTCTTGCGCCTCGCGGGGAAGGTTCAGAGGGGTCTCTACTACACCCCGGCCCAGGCTTTTGTAGTCAAGGTAAAAATATTGGAAAGGATCCACGCCAATGGAGTAGGGGAGCTGCCCCCGCATGAATTTCCAGTAAAAATTGGGGGTGTTGAAGTTGAATATGCCCCAATTGAACACTACATCATTTCCAGTTTTGTAGTCCACTACCCGCAGGGCGCTGTGGCCAAAAGTGCTGTACAAGGCATCACCCGGTGAGCAAGTCAGGAGGCTCATGCGGATGGAATCGGAAATGAGGAGTTCCTGGGCCTTCATCCGCGTGGTAAGGCAAAGCAAAAAGGTCGTAAAAAGCAATAATTTGGCGCTCATGAATTTGGACACCTGTTTTTCATTGATCAGGTCGGGCAAAAGTAAGGATGTTTGGGGAAAACTAGGAATGGAGCCATTTATCCCTGGTTTTTTTGTGGCTTTGGAGCCAAACTTTGCCGAAATGGAGCAAAACTGCTAAAAAAAGACAGCCAGGCCAAACGATTTTGACCCGGCTGTCATACAGTATCAGCGATAGGATGGGATTAATTTTTTTGTCGGGCTTTCATATTGGCCAGCATAGTTTTCATTTCTTCTCTGCTGGGCTTGGCTTTATTCCCCAACACGTCCTTGATTTGAGGATATTTTTCATTCAGTTTCATCGACAGTTCTTTGAGGTTTTTCTGATAATCGATATAAAGCCCTCCCCCTGCTTGTTTTTCGATTCCTTTGCTTAATTCTTCATCGGGAGTCTCTTCGGGCATGCTCAATATGTATTCCATAATACCAACAAAGTCAATTACATTGGAGTTGACCTTGTCTAACATCTCAAGAGAAACCTTGCTGAATTCTTGGAAAATAGGATCGTAAACAATCTCATCCTTGATCATATCTTTGGCTAAAACGGGCATTGATGGCGCTTGGGCCTGCACAAATTGGCTAATGCCCAAAATCAAAAACAAAGTCGTCAAAAAAGATACGCGTTTCATGGTGTATTGGTTTTAGACCGGGCAAAACGGATTGGATTTTGCGGCGGTGATAGTGAAAAAGATGAAAATTAACTTGGGAATAGGTGTTAGGGTTAATGATCTCCCTTTACTTTTTTCTGTAGAAACTCTTTTTGATAGGCCACAAAATCAGGAAGCTGTTCTGCTACTTTCTTTTGCTTTTCACGGACCAACGCCATAGCTTCTAAAAATTCTTTTCCGCCTTTAATTTTCATGATTTCTTCATTCATTTTTTGCTCACTTGGGGGGCCATTTGGGTTTTCTTTTACCATTTTGATACTCATTTCTTCAAAGGCTGCATGGTCTATCCCGCCCATCGCCTGACGAAACTTATCAAATGCAGCTTTGAATTCCTGGTATGCAAGATGATCGGTCCATTCTTTTTTGAGTTCCATGCCTTGATAAGGGTCAGACAATGGAAATCCGAACTGGGCTGAAAGCAAATTCGCGTAGACAAATAAGTTCAAAAAAAGAAACCATTTCAAGCACTTCATGGTGTGTTGGTTTTGTACCGGGTAAAATTTTGTTATCTGCCCGATGGTGAATAAACTAGGAAGAAAAATGGCTGAATGACAGCTGTTTGAGAGTCTTTTTGGGGTTTGGTTTTATAAAATTCGGTTGAAGGCTTTTCAGATCAAGAAAAAACAGGTTTTTGATTAAGGCTGATTTTGGGGATTGGCCTTTGAGTATGCCAATCCCCTTTGAAAATTACCTGCTAGAGATGCACCACTCATACAAGTCAAGAATCCCATCGAGCTGGCTGTAGTATCTCCTGTTCGCCTCTAAGCGACATTTATTATAAATGCTAGAGTATGTATGATTGCAAGATTCTACATTTGCACTATATTCATCTATTACCTCACTTGCCTCAATACTAAACTTTGATTCGCAGTCAAGAGAGAAGGAGCACAGGCCTAATGACAATATCAAAAGGGATCCTAAGATCATGAATTTTTTCATGTTAATTCGTTTTTTTATTGTTTAAAATGGTTTTGCTAATTGAGCCGTTAGATGGCAAGTAACCGTTTTCAATACTGATTAAACGAATTTTCTTTCGTTCTTCTGTACTCAGTTTCTCGTAAATTGGATATTTCTTATAAAATAGTTCTACAGACTTATCCAATTTACAATTTAATGTCAAATATTCCTTCCCACCCTTAAACGGTTCAACTACAGAAGTAGGAATATTACAAAATTTCAGGTTACTGTATTTATCCAATACATAATGAAGACCTTCAAGATCGAATTCATTACTAGCAATGCTTACTGCCAAATCATTTTTTATCTTTTGGTAGTCAACATAAGCCTTATCCTTGGCTATTTGCTCCAGGATTTCTTGCGTTGATTCTTGATTTCGTTGACAGCTGTTGAGCCCTAAGAAAAAAATCAACAAGCAATACATGTAAGACAACTTTTTCATTTTAAATTGTTTAAGTGATTCAGACAATTGAAAACTCTCTCCCTTTGCCAAAAAATTGCTATTTATCTTTTTTACAACCTAGTTTGCAATGGCTATAAACATCTTGATGTAATAAGGTTGTAGTAAGTAAATCACCAATTTTTTGACTTAGAATCGTGGAGAATGTATTATTAGTAATGATCCTGCAAGCAACGCATGTAGTTAGCTTCAGCAAAGTCTCGACTAAAATTATATTCAAGCCTACAGAAATACCAACTGTCAATACTCCAATTATTTGTTAGACATCTACCCAATTCTTCGGAACTACTCTCCAAGTCCGCAATTAGTTGTGAGCAACATGGTAGCCCATAAAAGCTGTTGGTTTTTTCTTTATTTGGGTACTCACCTATAATTTTTTTGTAGCTGATTGTTACAAGAGGGTCAAATTCTTTGTTCTTGTAATTTTTTAATGCATTATTATAAGCTTCGTTAAATTGGTTTGATAAAGTCTCTATTTTCTTGATATCAACCAATTTGTTAAACTCTATATCACTATTTAATCCTTCAGGATTACCTGAATGAGATTTAATAATGAGGGCAAGTTTGCCACCGCTTTTTTCATTGACCTCCTCAAAATACTTAGAGAATTCTTTGTCAGCTTTCTCTAGCTTTTTGAGCACATTTTCGGCGGATGAAGTTACCTCAACAGCATCTTCCCCCTCCTTCTCACAGGCAAAGACTCCTAGCCCCATCCCCAGCACCGCCAGGAACAGTAAAAATTTCGTTTTCATAGCTTAAAAAATAAAAAATTATGAATTCCCCTACTTCTTGATCAGGCAGTTTCGGGTTTCCTGCCGTGCTTGAGGGTTTTGTTATTTCCCTTGCACAACACAAAGATGCAGCGACTTGGAACCGAAATCCAGCCAAAAAATACGCTTTTTGACCACCCCTGATTTTGGCGATTAGAAATCCTGAGATTTAACCCAGCTTTAACACCCAACACTTTCATCCTAGTGCATTAATCGTATCTTGCGGCCCAAGACCAGTAAGATCATTATAGACCATGCGTATCGGATTGCTTTCCACCTCCGCGGAGTTGTACTCCACCCAAACTTTGCTCAAGGCAGCGCTGCAGCGTGACCATGAAGTGGACATCATCAATTACCGAGAGTGCAGCATGGTCTTGCAGGATGGCTTTGCCGAGGCTTATTACAACGACCTGGCCCTGAGCCGCCTGGATGGCATCATTCCACGCATTGGCACTTCATTTACCTCGATGGGGGCCGCACTCCTGAGCCATTGCGAAATGATGGAGCTGCCTAGTACTCTTAATGCTGAAGCCCTGATCTTGGTACGGGACAAATTGCGCAGCTTGCAAAAAATACAAGCAGCAGGCCTGCCCATCCCTAAAACCATTTTTATCGGGCATGAGCAGGATATAAAAACGCAAATCAAATACTTGGGAGGCTTGCCAGTAGTGATTAAGCTGATTGGCAGGACCCACGGCATCGGCGTGGTTTTGGCTGAGTCAGCTAGTGCTGCCGTTTCTACTGTCGAGGCTTTTCAGGCCCTGAATGAAAAAGTCATCATCCAGGAATTCATCTCAGAAGCGCGTGGGGCCGACTTAAGGGCCTTCGTGGTCAATGGAAAGGTGGTGGCTTCGATGAAAAGACAAGCCGCTGAAGGGGAATT
This sequence comes from Chitinophagales bacterium, assembly GCA_013299105.1. GTDB lineage: Bacteria > Bacteroidota > Bacteroidia > Chitinophagales > Saprospiraceae > Haliscomenobacter. Next base: position 107,264 of record JAAFJY010000003.1, read on the forward strand.
TCGCTCGAATTTGCACCGGGGCGCAACGGCCCAAGCAGAAGTGTTGAGCGCCGAGGAAAGTGACTTAGCGTGCAAAGCGGCCCAAGTTTGTGGCCTCGAAGTGGCCGGAGTGGACATCCTGCGATCCAAACGTGGCCCCTTGATTTTGGAAATCAACGCCTCACCTGGTCTGGAAGGCATTGAAAACGCTACGGGCATCGACGTAGCTGGTAAAGTAATCGAATATTTGATACACAAAATTCACCTTCGCCAATTTGGCTTGCCTTTACCAACTTTTGAACACGAGCACGCTGCCCTTATTTTGTCCCACCAATAAGCGTCCATCTGGTAAAAGTACCATTTTGCGCCCTGCACCTGGTACTAAAAACCCAGGGTCTCGTTTGGCTTTCCACTGTCCATTGGCATAGGTCAAAATGACTCCCTTACCAGCATCATAACGCCCCAAACCAGGCCGCACTTCCAGCAAGTTTCCTACTGCTGCGAATGCTTTTTCACCATTATTACTGGCAGGAAATGCCGAAAATGCAAAAATCGGTGCTATTTGCAGGGCTTCGGGCAGGTTTTCGAGCTGGTACTGGCCATTTTTATTGCCGTAAGCAACTGAATGGGCAAAAGTGACCGCTCGGTGGTGGATGACATCTTTTAGTTGGTCTTTAGGGAAAACCTCATTGAAAGCGCTTTTGGCAAAAGCCTGGTACTCTGGGAATCGTTTTTTTAAACCCGGCAACTGCGCTGTCAACTCATCACGGCTGGCGTAAGGGTAGCAGCGGCCGTTTTTGTAGTAGGTCAAAATCGGATCCAAGCGGTAGTTTTTGTCAAAATCGGCCGCCCAAAGCTCCACAGGTTCATTTACCGAGGCTTTTAGCTCACTGTTGAGGCCCAAGTTGCCGAGCAGGAAATCACGTTGACCGTCGCCGTTCACATCATTGCCATAGATCGTATTCCACCAGCCCTCGCTACTGGGCACTTGGCTTACTTTGAGGCCTTTTTTGCCAAATTCCACAATGGTCAGGGGCATCCATTCGCCCACCAGCGCCAATTTTTGCAATCCATTTTCCTGCCAGGCTTCGCCAGCCGTCAACAAACCCAATTTTCGCAAACCTGGCGCTTCAGCTTCGGTCACATCGCGGAAAATGCCTTTTTCGTTTTTCAACAAATAAGAAATGGGCACCTCCCCATAAGCCCAAGTGATCGAGCGACTGCCTACGTATAAGTCGAGATCACCGTCGAAATCATAGTCGAAGGGAATGCTGAAAGCCGTATTGCTGTACATCAAAGGCAAGGCCGAAGGGGCCAGTTTGAATTGCCCGCGCCCATCGTTGACCCACAATTGGTCCAAGAGCAACGAATCAAGTCCCGTAAACTCGCCGCCCCCCGTACCCAAGTACAAGTCCAGGTCCTGATCCCCGTCGGCGTCGAATAAGGTGGCTGCAGTGTAGTCGGGGCCCTTTTTTACCGGAGGGCTTTTCGCAGTAAAGGACCCCTTTTCATTTTGCAAAAACAATTTTATGTCCAAGCCGCCGAGCACCAAGTCTGCTTGTCCATTGCCGTCCAGGTCTCCTTTGGCCAGGGCTGGCCCTTGGGTCGAAAGCATATGCGGCAGCAGTTGTTCGTAGTTGAAATCGTCATAGTCGCTTTCCTGGTGCAAGTAATTCAGGCCAGCTACTTCAATTTTTTGAAGAATTTCTGGTTCATTGGTCAGTGCGATGGGCGCTTTGGGGCTCGTTTTTTTTCCTTTTTTGATATTTAAATGCTGACCGCCGCCGCTGAACTCGTTCCTTTGCCATTGCCCATCGGGCCATTGTACCAATATATAGTAGTCATCGACTTTGTTTTTGCCCAGGCCAAAATGCGCTTTTGCTTCCACCCCCGATTGGAATCCACGGGTAGTTTGAATTGCCTGGACTTGGTTGGCTGTTATTGAACCCTTTTCTTGCAAAAATACCTTGGCACCCAGCCCAAACGGATTCATGCTACCAGGGTCGGAGAGACTTACCATCAAGGAATTTTGCTTTGGAGCCTGGTTTTCCCAAAGTCCCGCCTTTTCGTTGAGGTTGTTTAAAACCAGGTCTAAGTCGCCATCCAGGTCCAGGTCAGCATAAGCGGCCCCAGTGGAGCAGGAGGGCTGAAAATCGGCCCAGGTCTTGCTTTGGTCTTTGAAGGTCCAGGTCCCCTGATTTTGGAAAAAAACATTAGGTACTTTTCCACTGGGCATCTTTGCGACCAAAGCCAGGTCGCTGGCACTAGATTGCACCTGGGCGTTGGAGATAAATTTGGTGTAATCTAGGTCATTGGGCCTGCGCCAAATGCCGTTGGCGATGAAGAGGTCCTTGAGGCCGTCGTTATCAAAATCGGCCCAGAGTGGACTCCAACTCCAATCCGTTGCATCCACTCCCGCCAATTGACCAATTTCGGCAAAGCATAAATCCGAACTTGGCTCGCCGCCCACGTTGGGGCCACAATTGAGTTGCAGCATGTTGCGGGTATATTGGTAATGGTAGCCGTAGCGGAGTTTCGACTGGTAAATATTGTAAGGATCGGCCCCTGCGGAGGCTTTGTTGATTTGCTCATCGCCAGGTTTCATGTCGAGGGTGATGAGGTCAGGGCGCAAGTCGTTGTTGAAATCAGCGATGTCGTTGCCCATCGAAAAAGCGCTGGTATGGCCCAGGCTGCTTTGGCCAACTTCATTGAAAGTACCGTTTTGTTGGTTGAGGTAAAGGTAATCTTGCTCGTGAAAATCGTTGGAAATGTAAAGGTCTGGCCAACCATCAAGGTTCAAGTCGCTGACACCAATGCCCAGGCCAAAGCCGATTTTGCTGCCGTAAATGCCCGCTTTGGTGCTCACATCTACAAATTTGCCGCCTACGTTTTGGAACAGGCGATCGCCTGACAAAGGATCGCGGGTATTGCGGATTTTGGCTTGGGCATAGTTTTCTGCATCGTGTACCGAGTGGTTGAGCAGGTAACAGTCCAGATCGCCATCGCGGTCGTAGTCAAAAAAAGCCGCTTGGGTAGAAAAGCCTACAAAGTCAAGCCCATAAGCCGCAGCTTGCTCGGTAAATTGTCCTTTGCCGTTGTTGATGTACAGCAGGTTTTTGCCTTTGAGCACTTTGTATTGGCCTACCTGGCATACATAAATGTCGAGCGCACCATCGGCGTTTACATCAACCATCGTTACGCCCGTTGACCAGCCGCCATTGGAGCTTATTCCAGCTTGTTTGGTGTAATCGCCAAATTTGAGCCCACCACGATTGATGAAAAGTTTGTTCGGACCTTGGTTGGCGGTAAAAAACAAGTCAGGCAATTGATCGCCATTGACATCCCCCACCGCGACCCCACCACCATTGTAATAATAAAGGTACTCTATGATGTTGAAATCCTCATTCTCGTTGAGCTGATTGCTAAAATTCAAGCCGGAGACCTCGGCGTTTTTGGCTACAAATAGGGGAGAGGAGGCTTCTACAGCCTTTTCTACGCGCTCGCAAGCACTCCACAACACCATCCAACAAAAAAAGCAGGCCAGTCGAAAAAGGTTCATCAAAGCTAAATTTGCAGGCGCGAAAATAGGAAAAATGTGTGGGGTGGGGGATTTTTTAGAGGCCCGCCCTGATTTTACCGAATAAAAATTGCGCAAGCAGAATCAAGCTCCACCTGCGCAATTTTTTTACCAAAAAACTTCAGCTGCTATCACTCGCTCCGCAAAGCCTTCACCGGATTGCTCAGAGCAGCCCTCACGCTCTGTGCACTCACCGTCAGCAGGGCAGCGATGAGTACAATTGCACCTGCCAGCACAAAATGGTACCAAGTTAAATCTACCCGATAAGCGAAGTTTTTGAGCCAACTGTTCATCATCCACCACGAAAGCGGAATGGCCAAGACAATGGCAATCACGATCAGCCTGATGAAGTCTTTGGCTTGCAACATCACCAGGTTGTCAACCGTAGCGCCCAGGGCTTTGCGGATGCCAATTTCTTTGGTGCGGCGCTCGGCGATGTAGGTAGCCAGGCCGAATAAGCCCAGACCCGATACCAAAATGGCCACCACCGCAAAGGCATTGAACAACTTGCCCGTGCGCTGCTCGGCCTGGTACATGTCATTGAAGCTTTGGTCCAGGAATTTGTAATCGAATGGGTAGCCCGCATTGTAGCGCTTCCACAGTTGTTCGAGCTTGGCGATGACTTTGGGGGCATCGTTGCCTGTGGTTTTCACATGCAAACGCCAGTTGTTTTTTTGGTAGTAAAACACCATTGGCTCGATTTTTTGGTGGATCGAAAGGTTGTGGAAGTCTTTCACCACCCCGATGATTGTACCCTCGGTTTGCCACAAAGTGAATTTTTTGCCAATGGGGTCCTTGATGCCAGCTTCACGTATGGCCGTTTCGTTTAAAATGAATTTAGCACTGTCAGAACTTGCACCTGTGAATATCTCACCTTCTGCCAGTTTCATTTTCATCATTGGCATCAGGTTCGCGTCGATGCTGGAGGAATGGACCATGAAAATCTTGTTGGGATCCTTGCCTTCCCAGTTGGTGTCGCCAGTGGAATTGCCTGAGTTGAGGATATCGTCGCCCATTGACGCTACATCCACTACACCAGGTGTACTTTTTAATTCATTTTTCACCGCATCCAGGTGCTCAAACATGCCACCAGTAACCAGGGTGATCACATGCTCTTTGTTGAAACCCAAGTCTTTGTCGCGAATATAATTGAGCTGTGCCCCAATCACCATCGTACTCACGATCAGGGCCATCGAACACACAAACTGCCCCACTACCAGCACGTTGCGGAAGCCCTTGTTGCTGCCGCCAAAGGAAAACTTGCCCTTCAAGGCCAAAGCAGGTTCGAATTTTGAAAGGAACAAAGCCGGGTAAATTCCTACCGCAGATAGTGCTAATCCAAAAGCCCCTGCCACCAAAAGCCACATTTGAGGGTCCATAAAATCAAAATGCAATTGCTTGGTAGTCAGGGTTTCGTAAAATGGCCGCACGATCACGATGAGGATCAATGCCAGCAAAAAGGACATGCCCAACAGCAAGGCAGATTCCAGAAAAAACTGCCCCACCAATTGTCCACGAGTGGCACCAATCACCTTGCGCACGCTCACTTCTTTGGCCCGGCGGGTAGCGCGAGCGGTAGCGAGATTGACGTAATTGATACAAGCGATGAGCAACAACACCAACGCCACCAGCGAAAAAATCTTCACATTTTGGATCAAACCCGGCCCACCGTCGGTGCGGTACAAGTGCATTTTTTGCAAAGGTTGGAGCGCGAAACTAAACATGCCCGCCTTGACATACTTGTTGTTTTTGACCAACATGTCGTCCAATTTTTTGGCTAAAGCAGCTACATCGGCTCCTGGTTTTAAGCGAAAATAATTGGTGTATTCAAAATTGCCCCAGTCTTCCTGAATGGTTTTCCAGTCACCATTGCCGCCAAAAGTGGCCGCCCTTTGATCCATGCTGAACATAGCCTGGAATTGGATACTGGAATTGCTGGGAAAATTATCGATCACCCCGCTTACCGTGAAAGGCTTCTTTTGATCGGTCAGCACCACTTCGCCAATCGGGTCGCGATCGCCAAAGATGCGTTCGGCCAAGTCCTTGGTCAAAACCACTGAATTCGTTGCAGTGAAAGGCTTTTTGGGGTTGCCTTTCAGCATTTTGAAGTCGAATTCCGTGAAAAATGAAGGCGTCACATATGCCGAATTGTTTTCGTACACCACTTTGTCGCCCAGGCTGAATTGCGTAAATTCATAGGCTGGGCGGGTCAGGGCAGCACCTTCCAGCTCTGGCAATTGTTGCAAACCCATGAAGTGCATCGGCGCTGGAGTGGTATTGGTGGTTTGTACCGCATCGCCCCCTTTGAACGAACCATACACCAAAAACATGTCTTTGCCCTTGGAATGGAATCGGTCGAAACTCAGTTCGTCTTTGACCCAATACATGAGTAACAAACTGGCCGCCAGGCCAAAAGCCAGACCGAAAAGATTGAGAAAACTGTAGATTTTTTCTTTGCGCAAATTGCGGAACGCGAGATTGATTTTTCTGCCTAACATAACAAACGGGTTGAGTGAGGTAGTGATGAAGGTAAATGTTGCAAAAGCTGTGCCGATTTTTTAATCAATTGAAAAATAAGTAATTGTGTTGGCTTTTAGAAAAAGATTGTTCGGAAATGGACACTGGGATGTTCGGGGGTGAACAGGATTTTGTGGAGGTAAGGGTCCGAAAAAATAAAAATATTTGCATTTGTTTACATTTTTAAATTAATTGTATTATTTTTAGCGCCGTAAAATAATTCGTATGGAATTGAATCAACACAACCAACAACTGTATGCAGATATTTGCCAATTGGTGGATAATGCAAGGGCATACGTAGCTTCGGCTGCCAACAAGACTTTGACCCTGATGTACTGGAAAATTGGGGAGCGAATCAATACTGAATTGTTGGATGGAAAACGCGCACCATATGGCAAGCAAATTGTAGCACAATTGGCAGTGCAGTTACAGCAGCAGTATGGAAAAAGGGGGTTTGAAGAAAAAAATATTCGGAGAATGATGAAGTTTGCCCTCATTTTTCCTGATGAGCAAATTGTCGCATCAGCAATGCGACAATTGAGTTGGACCCACTTTCTCATTTTGATCCCCATCAAAGACGAGCTTAAGCGCGAGTTTTACGCATTAATGTGCCAATCCGAAGGATGGAATGTACAAATGCTTCGTCAGAAAGTCGATGGCATGCTTTACGAGCGTACTGCTATCAGTGGGAAACCCGAATTGCTGATTCGGCAGGAACTAAATAATTTGTCTAAAGGCGACCCCATTTCACCTGATCTGGTATTCAAAAGCCCTTATTTCCTTGATTTTGCTGGGCTAAAAGGCATGTACAGCGAAAAAAGCCTGGAAGACAGTTTGATTGCCGCTTTGGAACAGTTTATCATGGAACTGGGCAGTGGCTTTACTTTTGTAGAGCGCCAAAAACGCATGATCATCGATGGAGAAGATTTTTACCTCGATTTGCTTTTCTACCACCGCAAACTCCGACGCTTGATTGCGATTGAGCTGAAATTGGGAAAATTCAAGGCTGCATACAAGGGGCAAATGGAACTCTACTTGCGGTGGTTGGACAAGTACGAAAAACAAGAAGGCGAAGACACGCCGCTCGGTCTGATCCTTTGTGCCGAGGGCGGTCAAGAGCAAATTGAACTCCTACAACTCGAACACGCTGGAATCAAAGTTGCTGAATACCTGACTGAACTACCCGATAAAGCGTTGCTCGCGCAAAAACTACACCAAGAGTTAGAGCTCAAACGCCAGTTTTTTCAAAATCAACTGGAAGAGGATGAAGAGCAGTGACCGAGTTTTTCCTTTTTGGCCGAAAAATGAAGCAGGGTAAACCTTGGCGAAAGGGATAAGCTTAACATATTTTTTACGCCCAGTTTATACTAGCCTCGCAACTTAGACGAATAATTTTCCGAACATGATTGAAGTTGCTTTGTCTGTTGTTGCGGGCCTGGTTTTGTTCCTTTTTGCGGTCAATAACCTTTCGGATACCATCAAGGATGCGGTTGGTGAACGGGCCAATGACTGGATATTGAAGTTCACTTTCAATACTTGGAGCAGCCTGGTGGTTGGAACCCTCCTTACCGCATTGTTGGACTCTTCCTCAGCCGTTATCATCATCACCATTGTATTGGTCAATTCGAAAATCCTGAGCTTTCGACAAGCCATGGGCATTGTGCTGGGGGCCAACATCGGCACTACCATCAGCAGCCAAATCATTGCAATGGATGTAGGCAAATATTCTCCAGTATTGTTATTGTTGGGCTTTGTTTTGTTACTTATTTCAAAATCTGACCGGATCAATAAGGCTGGAAAGATCATTTTATACTTTGGCGTTTTGTTCTTCGGTCTATTCACCATGGAAAATGCCGTAGAACCGCTCAGAGATGAGCCCTTCTTTGCGGAATGGCTGAAAAAAACGGAAGACCCGCTCATGGGGGCGATCATTGGCGCAGGAATCACTTTGATTATACAATCTTCTTCCGCTACGGTGGGCATGGCAATTATTTTATCCAAAAAAGGCTTATTGAGCATTGCAGGAGGCATTGCTGTGATGTTGGGTTCAGAGTTGGGCACTTGTAGCGATACCCTACTTGCAACGATCAAAGGCAGTAGGGAAGCACTCAAAACTGGATTGTTTCATTTGACTTTCAACCTTTTATCGATCACATTAGGTTTGTTTTGTTTTCGGCCCTTCGTCAATATTGTTGAATGGGTCAGCCAAAATGCGCCTACTGAGCGGGTGGTGGCCAATTCTCACATGCTGTTCAATATCATGGGGGTCTTGATCTTTGTGTGGACAGTACCTTTTTTTGAGCGTTTGCTCAACAGTTTATTACCAAACAAGGGGTGAAGGTTTAATTTGAAATTGACTGTGTTAGTTTCTTACAATTCGGACCCCAAAATTACCAAATGCTACTTTTTCTTCAAGCTTTCACAATTGCCAATTTTTTTGTAAATTTATTGGCCTGAAAAGCGTTTTGGGGTAGCGAAAGCATAAGATCAAAAATTGGCAGGGCAAATTTTGAGTTAAATGGGGTCAACATCATGCTGGAAATCAGTGAAAATCAGTTGAATCCGTTTTATCAGTGTTCCCATCCCGCGAAGCGGGGCAAAGCACCAATTTTTACAAGTTATTTTTTCAGTGGCCCTCAGCGCAATTACAACACCTAAACACCCCAATGTCCAAACCACTTCCCATCGCTGTTTTGGCCTTTGCCAACAACTACTCCGATCCGGGCCAACACCTCGTGCACTTGCGCAGCGAGCGCCGGGAACTGGAGCGGATTTTCCAGGCTTCGCCCCATTGCGAATACCTGGTTTGGGATGGTTTGAGCCTGGACGAACTGGTGTCGCGGCTTTCTCAGCCCCATCTGCGCCAACGGCTGGCCATTTTTCACTATGCAGGCCACGCAGGCAGCAGCGAATTGGTACTTGAAGATGCTCAAGGACAAGCGGGTACTGCCTTTGCGATGGGCATAGTGCCCCTCCTCAGCAATTTACCCGCCCTCAAGTTTGCTTTTTTCAATGGCTGTTCTTCTGGTGATTTGGCGCGGGGATTGGCCCAGGCTGGCATTCCAGCGGCCATCGGCACCAGCACCGCCATCGGCGATCAAACGGCGCTCGAATTTGCCCTTACTTTTTACCAGGCTTTGGTCGAAAATGGCTTGCCCTTGCAGGAAGCTTTTCACCTGGCACAAGCCCGACAGCAAGCTGCCCATGCCAGGGTCGAAGACTTGTACCAGCGCTCTAGTGGCCGTGTGCAGGCCCCTGATCGCTTGCCTTGGGAGCTCATTTATCAGCCCGGTGCGGAGGTGACTGCTGGCCGTTGGGACTTGCCCAGCCTGGCCGGCGATGAACTGTTTGGCCTGCCTAATTTGCCCCAAGACATCGGCTTGCCGAACGAGCCTTACCAGTTTTTGCGCCGCTACGAAAGGCAGGATGCCGCCGTTTTTTTTGGTCGCAATCGCTTCATCCGCAAGGTTTACAATGCCATCACTGCGGCTTATTCGCCTTCGATTTTGTTGTTGCAAGGGCCTTCAGGGGTAGGGAAATCGTCGCTTTTGTACGCTGGCGTTTTGCCGCGTTTGGAGCAGGATTATGCGGTGGTTTATTTGCGGCGCGATCCTGCAATTGGCCTGGAACAAGGGCTTTTGCAAGCCTTGAAAACGACTCCCGAAAGCGAAGCAGAAAACGCCCAAAAACAAGCTGAAATCCAAAGCTTGGAAAAGCTGCTGGCCGATATTCAAACCCCCAATACCCGCCTGCAAATCCAGGCTTTGGTCGAGCAACTCAAAGCCCCGGTCAGTGCCAATACAAGCCTGGCAGCATGCTGGAAACAACGCGAAAAAGCACTAAAAAAGCCCCTGGTCATCATCCTGGACCAAGTGGAGGAAGCTTTTACCCGGCCTTTGGCACAAGGTGCTTTGCTTGAAATAGAGGGCTTGTGCAGTCAATTGAAAGCCGTTTTTTCACAAAATGAAATACCCCAAGGCAAGCTGGTGCTGGGTTACCGCAAGGAATACCACAGCGAAGTGCAAAACGCCCTGCAAGCCCAAAACCTGCCCTACATCGACATCCTGCTGGAACGCCTGAACGCTCCAGACTTGAAGGAAATCATCCAAGGACTGCAATCGAGCGAAAAACTGCGACAAAAATACCAGCTTGACATCGAGCCCGGGCTGGCTGAACAAATCATCGCGGACTTGCTGCAAGACCCCGATTCGCCGGTAGCCCCGCTTTTGCAGATCATTCTCACCGAAATGTGGCGTTTGAGCGAAGGGACTTACCCTCGGCGCTTCAGCTTGGCTCATTACCACATCCTAACTGAAAAAGGCATTTACCTCGAAGATTTTTTCCGGCGGCAAATGGCGGAAATCAAAATTTGGGAAAAAGAAGTACACCAGCAGGTCGAAAGCTCTGGCTTGGCGTTGGACTTGCTCCATTACCACACCACCGATTACAGCACTGCCGAGGCGCGTGGGCTGGAGGCGCTCCGCAATAAATATGAGCACCAGTCGGGAGTTCTGGATGCATTGATCAAAAAATTCCAGGAACTTTATTTGCTCACGGCGGTCGATGGCCAAACCTCGGCTTTGGCCCATGACACCCTGGCTCCAGTGGTGCAAAAAGCCATTCGCGAGTCGGACAAACCCGGCCAAAGGGCCTTGCGCATCCTGGAAACCAAAACCCGCGAATACCTCGCCGCGCCGCTACAAACCTACATCGACCCCGAAGACCTGGCCTTGGTCGAAGCTGGGCAAAATGGTATGCGCCTATGGGTGGACAAAGAGCGAGAATTGGTGGCAAAAAGCCGCGAACGCCGCCAAAAACTCGAAGCCGAACGCCAGCGCACCCACCAAATCATCCAGGTGGGGCGGTGGATATTGGGGGCAGCTGCGGTGGCCATCCTGTTTTTTACCCTCCACACCTGGCGGCAAAATGGTTTTTTGGAAGGCGACCGCTTGTTCAATGAAGGCGCTTTGCTGGTGGAAAAAGACGCCAATCTGGGCTACCAAAAAATGCAAAAAGGCCTGGAGAAAAGCCGCGATAAGCAAAGCAAACGCCAGCGCTGGAGCAAAATCTGGCAACAGTATTTGCCTTATGAAAATACTTTATCTGCCAATAAAAAAGGTTTGCGAGCAGCAGCTGTTTCGTCCAATGGGACCCTGGCCCTGGCCCAAAACAGCCAATGGGGCTTGGATTTTTATCGTGCAGGTCAAGACCGTGCTTTTTACCAATACGATTCCCTCGGCAATGAGGTGCAAGACATTCATTTTGCCGCTGAAAACAGGGTCTTTGTGGCCTGCTTGAACCGCAAAGTGTATGAAATTGAATTGAACAAGGGCCTCCGGCGCTGGTACGAAGGCCAGTATGCCCCCCGCAAAATTGCCGTTTCGCCCAATGCCGAGTGGCTGGCAGTGGCCTATGCCGAAAACGAAGTGCTGCTTTGGAACCTGAAAAGCCAGCAACAAATCCAAGTAGAAATTGACGATCCCCAAGCTTTGACTTTTGGGGCAATTGATCAATTGTTCATCGGCAATGGGGAAGGGGAGTTGTGGACTCTTGATTTGAAAAATCCCAAGCCGCAGTTGGTATTTCGTGGCGTCAAGCAACCTGTTACTGCTTTGGTTTTTGCCAAAAACAAAGATCAAGTGATCCTGGGCTTGGAGGGCGGCAGGCTATACTTTTTAAACGCTTTTGACGGCTACAAAGTCATGGCCACCGAAAAAATGCACGAAGGATCCGTTTCAAGTCTGGCGACCAGCCCGGATGGGCGTTATGCACTCAGTGCGGGAAAGGATGGTAGGGCAGTGTTGATTGACTTGGAGGATTTCAAAAAAGTCTACACCCTGGCGGCCGGAACTACGCCTTTATTGAGCGCCAATTGGGAAAAAAATGGCGATTTCATTCACACTGTTGATCAAAAAGGCCAGGCCAAGCGCTGGCGTTTTTACGATCCGCAGCCCAAGGCTCTTTTTCCTCATTCCATTGACCCCATCATCGGCATGACTAGCCGGGCGGGGCGTACGGTTTTTGCCAGCATGGCTGGGCATCTTTGGGTGTCAAAACCCCAGTCCGAGCAATTTGATAGCACATATATAGGTAACATGCCTTTTGGTGAGCCCTGGCCAATGGCCCTTTCAGCAGACGGCAACACGCTTTTTTACCTGAAAAACACGGGCGAATTACAGGCTTTTGACTTGTTGGGCAAAAAAGTAAAAGCTCAAACCCAAGTGCCCATTCAATCGGCCTTCAAATTATTGGCCCTTGGAGACAACACAGTGGTTTTGGCTTCTCCCGACTCGGTTTTGCTGAAATGGGATTGGCAAAGTAAAAATCCAGTACAAAAATTAATCCTCAAAGGCCATGAAGAAATAGCTGGGCTTGCGGCCTGGAACCATGAAAAAGAACTACTGGTAGCAACTTTTGATGCAAAAATGCTCCGCATTGACCTGGTCAATTTTTCGGTAACAGAAAACATCAACTTGGGTTTCCGTCCCGCCGACTTACAAGTAGCACCCGACGGCAAAAAAGCCTGGCTGATCGACCAAAACCAGTCGAACTTGCTGACCTGGGATGGCCAAAAAATCAGCAAAAGTGGGTTGCAAGGCTCAAAAGTGGCATTTGGAGAGGATGGAACCTTGTTTTTGGCCCCAAACAAAGCAAGGCAAGCGATTGTGGCAATTGGAATAGATGGGGTACGCATACAAAGCTTTCAAAATCCTGGGGCGGTGGTGGAGGATTTGCAAATTGCCCACCAACAAAAACGCCTGCTCGCCATAATTGACGGACAGGCGTGTAAGTGGACCTTTCGAACAGGATGGGAATTCAACTAAAACCTCACTTCATACTCATCACATAATCCCCACCCGCACTACCATTGCCATCGCCATCAAGCGTCACGCCATAAACACTTTTGACCACACTGCGGCCAGTGCCTTTGATGTTGACCGTGAAATTCATGGCTGCTTCATCGGAATTTAGGATAAAAGCCATCACATAACGGCGATAATTTATCGAACCATTGCTTTTCCACGCATGGCCTTGTAAGGGCAGCGTTTGAAGGACTTGCCCAGCTTTGTTACTCATGTTCACCCAAATGCTTTTGCCATAAACAACTGTGCTGGTGTCCATTCTCATGTTGAAACCTACTGAAGCATACAAGTAAGCAGCTCCACCTTTGACTATTCTATAAACTTGCAAAGTATCCACGCTGGCCTTCGGCGCGGCCTGAGCTATCCCACATAACTTGTCATGGTGTTGAAAACCTTCTACACCAATGACAAAATTACCACCAGGCACCTTGTTTTTGTCGCCGTCGAGTAGGCTACCGTCTTGGCCGCGCAGGGCGTGGGGCGAAGACTTGTCGCCGTTGAGGACCAAGCTGAAATTGGTCCCTGTTTTACTTGGCGTTTTTTCCCAAAATGCACAAGCGGGGATGATCAGTCGATTGCCTTCTGCCAAGGAGTACTCCCCCGTGTAATTGACTTTGTTGCCATCTACGTAAAAGGAAATGCCAGATTTGAGGCTTTTGGGATCAAGTGGTTTGTTGAATTGGAAGAAAAAGGCGTAAAATTGGTTGCTTGGAATACCCGATTCGACCACTCGCAGTGGTGGGACAAAATCCTCCGCTTGCAGCGGAAATTCGCTCTCGTGGCAGGTGCAGCCGAACATGGTCAGCAAAAGCAGAAAAAATAGCTTTCTCATGGTGTTTTAGGTTTAGTTTTCTCATTAAAGCCAGTGGCGACAATTCTTACTTATCACCACTGGTAAAGGTTTAAGGTTACAAGGTCTAAAGCCCAGCCAATTTTACCCGCAAGCTGGCACCTAGGGTGTTGATCGTCACACAATCCCCCTTGCTCAGGCCGCGCAGCAGGCGACGGTCGTAGTTGAGCCCTAGGGTTACGTCGTTGACCAGGCCAAATTCCAAGCCCACTTGTAGGCTGTAGCCAACTGTAATTGCAGTCGATGAGACATTATCAATAGGGTTGTTTGAAATGTAGTCAATTGAAGGAATGCCTTTTTGAGGTTTTGGTTGTTCAAAAATCCCCAAAGGCATAGTGCGTTGATTATCTCCAGAAAGAATTGTCATATCCCCCAATACCGGAGCCCCCACGCCACCACTGAACTGCGCCCTGGCAAAATGATTCAATTGCAAACCCACGTTGGCCCGCGCCTCAGCCCAAAGCATTTGCAGGTTTTGGGAATTATTGAGGGCTTGACCATTGATCGGAAAGTTGTTGCTACGGCTGATCGCCAATGGTGTAGCTCCCAGAAAGAACCCTCTCGACCAACCCCCGCCTACGGGTGCATTCAGGTAGCCAATGCCGCCATTGAAGCCCGAAAGGTAGTTTTTAGCACCAGCTTGAAAAGTGCTGGCTTGGGCCCCCAGGTTGTATCCAGCTTGCAAAAACAAGCCCCTTTGCCGCCAGGCTACCGTACTGGGATTGGTCACCACCGCTTCGTTTTGGTCAAAATGGATACTGGCTTTGGCGCGGGTAGTCGCCACGCGTTTGGCGATGGGCTGCGCCGAAAACTCAAACCAACCCTTGGTCATTTTTTTACTTTCCAGCAAGCCAAAGTCCTTTTTACCGAGCAGACCAATGTTGTGAAATATCACGCTTGCTTTCTCAAAATTGCTCCCACTGGCCGTATCCACCGTGAAGCAAAACACGGAATCGGGCATGGTGCGGTCGCGGCAAGGCTCGCATTCGGGTACGGTTTGGCCCATTTTCAGGTCCATGACTGGATTGTTGAAATCGAGCTCTACTTTCACATCGTTGGTCAGGCCCAGGCCATTGTTTTGGAATTGGACCTTGGCATCCAAGCGCGGTTGGTGTTTTTTGCGAAAATAAGCCGTACCTGGACGCAACCTGATGCGGTTGGGGTCGTGAATTTCGGCCAACACCAGGGTCGTTTTGCGCAGGTTTTTCTGCGGATCGAAGGCCATGCCCTGGGGAATCCAGATCGCAGTCACTTCAAATTCGCGGCGCTCCTCCTTGGGCAATTCGTCGATACGCTTGTCCAAAGTCAGGGTGAAAAAGAAGTTGCGCTCCTCGTTGGCACTCATCGGGGTTTTGATCGCATACACCAATTGTTGGCTGTTTTCGGCAAAAATTTGCTTGACCTTGTTCTGGTGTACACCGAGGGCATTGAGCACTAAGCTGCCGTCGCTGTCGGTCAGTTTGTGCACACTTGCAATCGAAGCAGGGTTGAACACAAATGGCTTCAAGCGCCCTTGGGTTTCGCTTTTGCGGTTGAACAATATGGCCAAATGCCCCGAATTGGTGCTGAAAGCCGGAGCTTTGTAGGTCACGGCCAGGCGGATGGCTTGGCCAGGGATCACCTCGCGGCGCGAATTGGTTTCGACACCCAACACTTGCCCACGCGCCAAATACTTACGGGCAGGAGCATTCCAGGTCTGATTGGAAATTTGCGCCGGGCGCAAAGGTAGCGTCAGTTCTACTGGTGCATTGCGGGCGTAAAACGGCGTCATGATCATGCGGCTGAGTACACCCTCGATGGGTACTTTGCCCCGACTGTACAGGTGCTCAATCACAGGTTTGTTGCTCACCTGGTAGTGGCCATCCCCTGTTTCGAGCCAAAAAACGCCCCAGCAGGCTTTGCGTTCATTGGGATTGCAAGTAGCACCTTTGACCTGTGCATTGCTTTGAATGGGAGTCAAATTGGGCAAATCAGCGGTGAATTGGTTGGCCGCTTTGCTGTAACGGAGTTGAATCTCCTGGGCATTAGTGGATTGAACTAGGGCAACTACCAGCGCAGTAGCCAGCAGCCAATCCTGAATGGGCTTTTTCATTTGAGGTTTAGGTTTAAGGTTTAGTTTCTTGCAGTGTTCTTTAGAAAAAATCAGTGACTTTGAAAACAATTAACTCAAACTCACTGTCACAAATGTAAATGCACTTTTCACTCGGTGCAATTATTTTTTGCTTAGTTGAGCTTTTGATAGCATTTGTTAATGGTTGCTTTTCAGCATTTCAAAGCTTTGTCCCCAGATTTGGGGATGCACAATTGACTCTTTTTCAAATGTTTACGACGTCAAAAATGCACTTTAAGCCATTGTTTTGTAAAGTGCCGTGCACATTTTTTGTAGCTAGGCTTGGCAGATTCTTGGCGCTCGTCTTATCTTTCGCCAAGCAAACAAAAACAAGCGGCGGGTTAGTTCCCGCCTGAACAATTGCATTGGTTTATGAAAAAAATAGGTAGCTGGATTGGGCTTTTGTGTTTGGTGACTTTACTGGCTTGTGGCAAAAAAGAAAAGCCCTTGTTCAAGCAGTTGTCACCCGAAAAAACCGGGGTGACTTTTAACAACCAGATCAAGTTTGATGATCAGTTCAACATCCTCACCTACGAATACATCTACAACGGCGGCGGCGTGGGCATCGCGGATTTCAACCAGGATGGCCAACAAGACCTTTTCTTCAGTGGAAACCAAGTCGACAACAAGCTTTACCTCAATCGGGGCGACTGGAAATTTGACGATGTGACCGAAACTGCGGGGCTGAGTGGCAAAGGCCGCTGGAAATCTGGCGTTGGGGTAGTGGACATCAACGCCGACGGCCTGCAAGATGTTTATGTCACTTGCATGACCTATAAACCTGGCCCCAAACGCGCCAACTTGTTGTACGTGAACCAGGGTGTCAAGAATGGAACGCCTATTTTCCGTGAAATGGCTGCGGAGTATGGCATCGCCGACACCAATTACAGCACCAATTGCGCTTTTTTTGATTACGACCGCGATGGTGACCTCGACCTTTTCCTATCAGTCAACCACCAAGAGCAGGAAGAACTGCCCAACGCCTACAAAACGCGCTTGCTGGACAGCCTCAACTACAACCGCGACCGCTTGTACCGCAATGATTTCGATGCCAAACTGGGCCACGCCCATTTCACCGATGTCTCGGTCCAGGCGGGGATCAGTGGCGAAGGCTATGGGCTGGCAATCAACATTTGCGACCTCAACCAAGATGGCTGGAAAGACATCTACGTTTCGAACGACTACCTCTCCACCGACCATTTGTACATCAACAATCAAAACGGCACCTTTAGTGACCGTGCAGGAGCATATTTCAAACACACTTCCTACTCGGCGATGGGCAATGAAGTCAGCGACCTCAACAACGATGGCCTGATGGAAGTCATCGCCCTCGACATGCTGCCCGAAGACAACCTGCGGCGCAAAACCATGTTGACCCCCAACAACTACAACTCCTATCAAAACAACGCCCAGTTTGGCTACCAATTCCAGCATGTACGCAATACCTTGCAATGGAACCAAGGTATGATTCCAGGGAAAGGTCGACCCGCTTTTGCGGAAATCGCCATGTTGGCCGGAGTGAGTTCTACCGACTGGAGCTGGACCCCGCTGGTGGCCGATTTTGACCACGATGGTCTGCGCGACCTGGTCGTGACCAATGGATTTCCCCGCGACATCACCGACCGCGACTTTATGGATTACCATTCGGATGTGAGTAGCTTGGCCAGCATTGGCATGTTGATGGACCGCATTCCCTCGATCAAGCTCAAAAACTACGCTTTCCGCAACCTGGGCGGCCTGAAGTTTGAGAATACCAGCGCCAAATGGGGTTTTGACACGCCTTCTTTCTCCAATGGTGCTGCCTATGGCGATCTCGACAACGATGGCGACCTCGATTTGGTGATCAACAACATCGACGACCCGGCCATGTTGTATCAAAACCAACAAAACGAACAGCAAAAAAAAGCCAAGAAAAAACAACATTGGCTCAACATCCGCTTGAAAGGGGAGGGGCAAAATCCCGCAGCCTTGGGGGCCACCATCCACATTACTTATGGCAAGTACGATCAGCAAGTGTGGGAATACAGCCCATACCGGGGCTATTTGTCTTCGATCCAGCCTTTGGCACATTTTGGTTTGGGTGAAAATGAATGGGTCAAATCAATAACGGTAACTTGGCCTGATGGCTCGGTACAAACCCAGAATAAGGTCAAAGCCGACCAGGTTTTGGAGATCAAAAAAACCAAAACGGGCCTCAAAGCCACTAACGAATACCTGGCCAACGCCGAGACCTGGTTCAAAAACATCACGACCGACCTGGGCATCGATTACGTGCAAAAAGAAAGTGACTTCATCGACTTCAACCTCCAGCCGCTGCTTCCACACAAGCTGTCGCAATTTGGCCCCGGCATGTCCGTAGCCGATGTGAATGGCGATGGTTTGGACGACGTGTACGTCGGTGCCGGACACTTGTACAAAGGCAAGTTTTTATTACAAAAAGCCGATGGCAGGTTTGAGTTGAAGGACCTTTTGCCAGGCAAAGAAGGTCCCGAAAAACTAGGCGAAGAACTGGGAACCCTATTTTTTGACGCCGATGGCGATGGCGACCAAGACTTGTATTGCGTAAGGGGTGGCAATGAATTTTCGGCTGACAATGCGGTTTACCAGGACGTTTTTTATGAAAATCAAAATGGCCAATTCCAACTTAATACCCAGGCCTTGCCCACCTTTTTGAAAAGTGGCTCTTGCGTGCGCGCCGCTGATTACGACCAAGATGGCGACCTTGACCTGTTGGTAGCAGGTCGCCATGTGCCGCACCAATTCCCCTTGCCAGCCAGTAGTTTTTTGCTGAAAAATGAGAGCAAAAAAGGCCAAATCAAGTTCCAATTGGACGCCAATAACAACAAAAGCCTGGATAAAATTGGCCTGGTCTGCGATGCCCTCTGGACCGATTATGACCATGACGGCTGGCAAGACCTGATGCTTGCTGGAGAATTCATGCCATTGACTTTTTTGAAAAACGAAAAAGGAAAATTCCAACCAGCTCAAACCCAGGGCTTGAACGAAGCCAAAGGTTGCTGGACCAGCCTGGCTGGTGCTGATTTTGACGGCGACGGCGACACCGACTACATTGCTGGTAACTTGGGGCAAAATCACCTCTTCAAAGCCACCGAAAAGCAACCTTTGCGCATTTATGCCGCCGATTTTGACAGCAATGGCGGACTGGATGCCGTTCCAACAGTGTATTTCAACAACGAAAAGGGGCAAGCCCAGGAATTTCCCTACCACATGCGCCTGGACCTGGACCGCCAAATCATCACGACCAAGCGTTTTTACCTCTACCACCACGAATACGCCAAAACGGGGATGCAGGACTACTTGGCCAATTTCAAAAATGTGAAACCCCTGGTGGTTTCTGCCACTTACCTGTTCAATGCTTACGTGGAAAACCAGGGTGATGGAAAATTTGCCCTGCATGAATTGCCCTTGCAAGCCCAAGTCGCTCCTTTGAACGGCATGGCCATCGCCGATTGGAATACGGATGGGCATTTGGATGTGCTGGCAGTTGGCAATGACTTTGGCACCGAAGTAACCACGGGCCGCTTAGATGCCTGCAATGGCCTCCTTTTGTTGGGCAATGGCAAAGGTGGATTCAAGGCTGCGAGCTATCAGCAGTCGGGTTTTTACGTGCCTGGCGATGCCAAGAGCCTGGTGCTTTTGGCAGGTGCTAAAAAAGATGTCATCGTGATGGCCGGACAAAACCAAGGTCCAGTAGAGGTTTTTCGCTGGCAAAAAAATGCTCGCATCATCCGCCTAAACGCCAACGATGTGCGCTTGGAATGGAATGTAAATGGTGAAAAACAAAGCCAGGAAGTGCCAATTGGCCAGTCTTTTTTGTCGCAGTCTAGTAGATTTGCGATCTTACCAAGTGCAGCAAGTAATATTCAAACAGTAAATGTCAAGGGTCAAAAAAGGAGGCTTTAAAAATACTTGCTGTTAAAACTGCTAACACTTGCTCTTCCAGAGGTGGTTTTCGTGTTAAACTTTTCTAAAAGCCTTTTAAGGAATAGTGGCAAGGCTTAAATTCCGCATCAAATACAAAAACGACCGGAATGAGAGCTTTACTTCTTACCGTATTTGCAAGTCTGGTTTTGAGTGCCTGTTCGCCTAGCTTGAGCCATTTTACCCAAGACTTGTACGACCGCCAACGCTGGAGCGAGGGTGATTTGAAAAAAATCCAATTCTACCTTTCCGATGACATTGTACTGCGCAGGCAATTGGGCGGTAGCTCCTCGGAGATCATCAATGGTAAGGTACGAATGGTGAATGGCCGCAGGGTTGAAGAAATCGTCATCCCTCACGGTACACCTGGTGTTTATATGTTCAGCCCCAAGGTCAATCGTTTAGCGGTATCTTTTGAAGATGGTTCAGCGGAGCGATACCTCATGTTTGGCCCCAGTCCCAAGGCTGGAGATCGTTTTGTGCTCTTGGCCAAAGAGTGGAACCGCGATCAAGGCATCGTTAGCTACGACGGCCGCGAGTACGAGATCAACTATGGTAGTGCTTTTGCTGGCTTGATGCTCGATTTGCGCAAAATTGATGAACTCAATCGCAATAGTCGCGTTGTCAATGGCCGACGGGTAAATTGAAACGAACCCAAGTTTATGAATAACTCGGATCGGGCAAGGAGACGATGAACTTGCTCGGTCCGTTTGCTTGGATAAAAGCGCTTAATTTTCCTCCGTTGCTTTCTAAAAAGTTTCGGATCATGTCTAGTTTTTCCTGTCTATCCAGCTGGTCTTCTTTTGAAAGTACACTTGTTTTGGGCACAAGTTCTGCAATTTCAATGAGGGTAGTGTCTTCTTCCCTGCGGGCTCTGACATAACTACTGTTAGTGGATGGTTCTTCTTCAGCGATCACTCGCGACAGTAAGTTGCGCAAGGCAATTTTCAACATACCCACATCGCCATAAAGCTCAATGTCTTTAGGGACTTCCACCCTAAGACCCAGGTTGTCCATTTTTTGGGTCAGGCGAATGGCCTCTAGTTGTTCTTCAATCAAGCTGTTGAGCGAAAATTCCTGACGCAGGGGCTCGTATTTTTCCAATTGAAAACGGGCAGTAAACAAGATGTCTTCCAATAAATTGAGCGAACTGTGGGTTTGTCTTTGTAAAACTTTCAAGGCTTCTGTTTGGTAATTTTCGGTAGCATTGGGGTTGGTCAAGCCGCTGAGTACTTTTTGAATGGCATCCAATGGCAAACGAAAATCGTGTGCGATCATGCCGAAAAGTTGATTTTTGTAGTTGCTCAAGTTTTCGAATCGTTGCCTTTGCTCCTCGATTTTTGACTGGCTTTCCAGTAGTTGTGCATTTACTTGCTGGCGATAGCGATAGGTTCGCGAAAATACGAATACACCAAAAATACCCAATGAAAGGATACCTAGTAGAATCCATCGCATCAATTTACCCTTTTCCAATTTTTCTTGGTATCTACTGGACAGAGAGGATTCTAATTCCCAATTTTGATAGGCCTCTTGCTGGAATTTGAAATAATTGCGGTCGGCTTGCGAGCTCAGGTCTCCTTCCAGTTGCTGTGCTTTGCGAAAAGCTTGCAGTGATTCTTGAAAGCGACCAAGTTTTTTGAAGATCTCGGATCTGGTTTCATAAGCCTCAATAAGATAGGTAGCCAAATTCATTTGGTGCATACCTTCCAGAGCCAAATCGTTGTAATACAGTGCTGAATCAAGGCGGTTTAATTTGAGCAAAACGTAGCTGTAATGCTCATGCGCGATGGCCATTCCCCAGTCGTCCTGTTCCTTTCGACAAAGATTGATACCCGTTCTGGCATAAGTAATGCCTAAGCTGGGATTCTCCATTTCTGCATGGAGCTTCCCAAATTGCGAATGAATGTCGGCTGCCAAAAGATGAAGTTTATAGCGTTGGGCCAGTTCCAGGGATTGGGTGATTAGGGCAATTGCCTTGTTGTACTGTTTTTGTTCGGATGCACAGTAGGCCATACACTGAAGGGTTATGGCCTCGGATTTAGGGTTGGGATCATTGCGATTTAGATCCATGCTTTCATTCAGGTATTCTTCTGCTTTGGTATAGTATTTTAGGTCAATGTACGCGAGGCCTAAGCTGGAAAGGTCTTGAGCCAAGGCACTTTTGTTGCCTATTTCCTTGTACATTCCAATGGAGCGAAATAAATACTCCATTCCCACAGAATGGCTTCCGTTAGCAGAGTATACATTGCCTAGAATCGAGAAATTACCAGCGATGAGGTTTCGGTCTTTTTGCTCGTCTAGCGCCAGGTTAGATTCCAAAGCCAATTTTATTGCCTCGTCAAAATTGCCTACATAATAATGATGGGCTGCAGACTGATGCAAAGCCCTCCCTAACAAACTATTATTCAGTGAAGTTTTGGCCAAAGGCAGTGCCAGTTGATTGTAAGTGTTCGCTTTAAGGTTGTCAGAATAAATAATAGAATCGAAAAGATTCAGGTAAATCTCAAGTTTAGCTTTGTCTGATAATTTTGTTTTTAAAGCTTGCTCCATCGCAGCCACTGTTGGGCCTTTTTGTGCAAACACTTGCGGTAATGAAATCAAAACCCCAAATAGCATCAACACAAAATAAACACCTATCCTCCTGCTTTTGCAGTGCGTGGCCAGGACCAAAAGTCTACATGTTTGAGATTTTAACATTTTTCGTTCATTGGTTTTGTACAGCTAAACTACGTGGATCGAGCGCAAGGTCTGGTTTTTGCTTTTTATTCTTCACGTTAGGTATGGATATAATAAAGGTACACCCTTTCTGAAGATCTGAAAATCCCTTTAAAGTACCACCTTGATTTTCAATGGACTGCCTAACCAGGGATAAACCGATGCCAGAGCCACTTTCGCCCAGGGTTCCTTTTCTAGGCAGGCGGCCTTGCATGGCTTTTTCCATTTCATCCTGGGTCATGCCAATGCCTTCATCTTTGATTTCAATAAGGGTCTCTTTTTCGCCTTGGTCAGCATGGATAAAAATACTTTGGCCTGCTGAAGAAAACTTCAATGCATTGACCAATAAGTTTCTCAAAGCCATTTTCAACATATTGGCATCACTGTAGAAAACCAAATTAGGGTTGACGTCGAGGTGAAAGTTGACAGGTTTATCCGGCGCAAACAATTGTACTGACTCAATTAGTTCTTTGACCAAGGGGTACAGGTGTACGGGCTCGTAAATCCGATCATAACGATTCATTTGTATTTGAGCCCAGTAGAGTAAGTTTTCGAGCAAACTACTGGTACGTGCAGTTTGTTGACGAAGCAGGTTAAACCAACGCAAGCGCTCCGTACTTTGAGTATCGGGGTCGTTCAAATTTTCCAAAACGGCTAAAATAGCTTTCAATGGCGAGCGTAAGTCATGTGAAATGATGCTGAAAAGGTGGTCTTTAACTTGGTTTAGTTTGAGCAACTGGTCTTTTTGTTCTTCAATCTCCTTATTCTGAACCCGGAGTTTGCGGTTGATGCGTTGACGGAACAGGCTAAGCCCAAAAAAAGCAGCTCCAATGATCAAAATCAAGCAACTCAATAAAATCGTAATTGCACGCTCCTGGCGCTCGGTCGACAATTCTGCATCATAGCGTGCACGCGTTTTTTCCTGGGTCGTGATCATTGTGTACTCCAACTGTTTGCGCTCAAAAACTTGCCTCAAGGGGTCTGTTAAGGCGCTGTCAGTCAGAGATTTACTCCATTCATAGTGCAATAAAGCATTGCTGAGGTCTCCTTTTCGTTCAAAGATACTGCCTTTAAATTCGATCAATTCTTGGTATTCTTTGGACCATTTTTTCTGGGGCAAAATTTGCAGCGCTTTTTGACAATAGTAAGCAGCAGAATCAAGTGCCCCTTTGTTTAGCATTAATTTGGCACGGGTATGATAAGTTGCAGAACGAGTTTGCAGATTTTCTGATGCAAGTTTTAAGGCACGGTTGTTGTGCTGAAGGCCCAAATCAATTTGATCGGTATTAAGGTCGATCAAACTTAGTTCATTCAGGGTTTGAGCCTGAAGGTCTGAAAGTTTATACCGTTCATGGGTACCCAAGGCCAGGCTTAATAAATCCATGGACTCATCTAACTTTTTTTGGATAACCTTGTTGCGTCCCAACAATAACAATGCCAACCCCTCACCATACTGATAGGCGTCTTGTTGTGCCAGTCGGCGTGCTTCATTGAGGTCTTTGGTTGCCAGCAAACTTTGTTTAAGTTGACTTTTGATCCCCCCAATGGTACACAAATAGTCCACTTGCTTGCGTATCTCATGCGTTGGACTCACCCCTCTCATGGTACTCAGTGCCTTTTGGTAATATTCCAGCGATTTGACCGAATTGTTCATTGCGACATGCAAGTCACCCAGCAAAGCATAACTTAGGGCAACTTGGGTAGGAATTTTTGCAACCTGAAAATACCGCAACCCGGCTAAGTAAGACCCCAACGCCTCCACGAATTCATCTCTACTTACTTGAATCCGGCCCAAATTTTTATAATAAATACCCAAAGATGAGTAGTCTTCTAGTTTTTCGAGTAGCGGAAAAGCTTTTTGTAAGTACTCTTCCGCTGCTGTAGGATTGGTAGTAATAAGTTCATCACTAAGGAGCAGATAGCCAGAAGCACGCCTTTTTAGGGTTTCATCTTGGGTTTGAGCAAACATAATGACCGGGCTTGACCAACAAATGAGGAGCAAACCACCTAGAAGCAGGGTCAGAATAGACCGAATAGGAGCAAAGTGTTCTCTCAATAGAATAATATTTATTACCATTTAAGGGGGATTCTCAAAATTAAGTTATAGTAGGGGCAAGTCCAAATATTCACTAGAGTTTTTTCAAGTTCAAAGAGATGCCAGCGTAGCTTTGACAAGTTTGGGGAGATTGTTCATTAAAAAACCACGCCTTTTAATAAAATAAGCGCCCTTTTTGAAAAATCCTGTCTCCACGGTAGTGAAATTTCATGTACTTTAGTATTGTGAAGTTAAGTGAGTACATAACGATGTTCAACCTTATCACCGAAACCACATACCCAGTTTAAAGAAACAACGTTCTAGCGTGTGTCTAAACATCAAAAGCTTAGGTGAGAAACGAGTCAAATTTTGACTACCCCTCTTCGAAGGGTAGCAGGAAAAGTAAAGTCATCAACGGATGATGTTACTCCCCTAGTGGATAGCAGCCTAAGTTGAGCCCTTTGTGGCGAATAAAAAATTTGAAACATGCGCTTTTAGCGTTAAAGATCAAGTATTACAGTGTTCTATTGTTGGCGCCCTTTGTGTGAGGGCGTTCTTTTTTTAATACTTTGATCCAAGATTTTCATTTTTTCAGGCTGAGATTCATTAGAGTAAGGGCTTGCAAGGCTTTGAAAAGTTTACCATTCTGCAATATTTTTTAACAAAAAGCTTACACAAGCATTTGCTTTTGTCTAGTTCGTTAAAAAAAACGCCCCCTCCGAAAAAATAAGGCACCTTTCAGAAAAAAACCTAACAAACGTTTCAAAACCCTATTACTTTGGCACCATCAATGAGTACAAAGTACACATTAACACAGAGAAGAGATTAAAAGGTAAAATGGTAGGTTCGTTTGTTTAAACGAAAATAATTTTTACCTTTGCGCTCGCTAAACTACCCAGTTAAAAAAACAGCGCTTTTAGCGTTAAAGATCAAGTATTACAGTGTTCTATTGTTGGCGCCCTTTGTGTGAGGGCGTTCTTTTTTTCTGGTAGTTTTATCCGACTTTTACGCCTTCCAATCTAATAAATCATTCCCTTCGACGTATATCTTTTGTCTTTTACCGTTTTAAGCTTAGATTTGAAAAGTCTAATTTGCTAAAGCCTGCTTCTATTATTATGGACTTTGTACCTTCTGAAAAACATTGTCGGAATTGCAACCAAGTCATGCCAATCAAGGCCAAGTATTGCCTTGACTGTGGTCAAAAATATACAACAGGGAAGGTTTCCTTGTGGCAGTTTATTGTAGACCTCAGTGATGCTATTTTTGACATTGACTCTAAGACGATTCGCAGCATCAAAGGGCTTTTTATTCCAGGTAGGCTCACCACTGAGTATTTCAAGGGCCGCCATGTTGACTTTGTAAAACCCCTTCGCTTGTTTATTTTTTGGGGGATCGTGGCTTTCGCACTTTTGGCTTACCGCAGCGAAAAATTCTTCAACCTACCAAGTGCGCAAAAAAGCATTGATGCTGCTTATTCCCTTCGTTACAATGCACATCTTGATACGGTAAGTGCGCAATTGCGTAAGGAGATGCGCTGGAACCGCAACAATGATAGGCTCCTCGACAGCATTTTTGCCAGAATGAGTGTCAATACGTTAGATTCTTTTGAGTTAGGTTATTTTAACCTGACTAAATCGGGAGATCCTTTTGAGCCCCTTAAATTATCAACGGCCAATGTTTACCTCGATGACCCCGACAAAGTACTTGATCAGTTGGGGATCAATGATTTTAGTTCCCGATTTCAGCTCAAGCAAATCATCCGCATGACCCGGGATCCAGACAACTTTATCCAATTCATCATTGGCAAGTTGACCTGGATGGTATTATTGACGCTGGTGATGTTTGCCTTGGTTTTGAAAATCATCTACATCCGCAACAAACGATATTATGTGGAGCACCTGGTTTTTTCATTGCATTGCCACACTTTTTTATTGGTCATGGCAGCACTTGGCTTGCTCATTTACGACAATGTAAGCCCTGCTTGGGTGCTAAGTCTCACTCAAATAGCCATCATTCTTTACTTTTTTCTGGCGATGAAAGGATATTATGGGCAGTCTTGGGGGAAAACTTTGGCAAAAATGATCATCCTCTTCTTTTCATACATCTTTATGGCCAGCATGGCGCTGGTCATCACTTTATTCATTGGAGCTCTGCTATTTTGAGAAAAGCTAAGATTCCACTACCTTCGCGGCCGATCAATACCCAAGCAAAATGGCATATGAAACCGTAATTGGCCTCGAAGTACACGTACAGTTGAATACCCACAGCAAGGCTTTTTGTGCCGATGACACCAGTTTTGGCGGGGAACCCAACACCCAGGTAAGTGTGGTGTCACTAGGGCACCCCGGCACCTTACCCAAGGCCAATGGACAACAAATCGCTTTGGCCACTCGTTTGGGGCTAGCTTTGGGTTGCAAAATCAATCAACGGACAACATTTGACCGTAAAAACTACTTCTACGCCGATTTACCAAAAGGATATCAAATCACCCAAGACCAGCGCCCCATTTGCGTGGGGGGGGACTTGGACATCAAAATGGGCGATGCCTGGAAGTCCATCCGCATCCACCATATCCACATGGAAGAGGATGCTGGTAAGTCGATCCATACCCTGGCCCCCAAACATTCCTTCATCGACCTCAACCGGGCAGGTACTCCTCTGCTTGAAATCGTGACCGAGCCCGACCTGCGCTCAGGTGAAGAAGTTGATGCTTTTATGACCGCCATGCGCCAACTGGTACGCTATTTGGAAGTATCGGATGGCAACATGGAACAAGGCTCTCTGCGCTGCGATGTCAACATCTCGGTGCGCCCTCATGGACAAACCTCTTATAACGACCGCTGCGAAGTAAAAAATGTCAACTCCATGAAGTTTGCCCGCCAGGCCATCGACTACGAGGTGAAAAGGCAAATCAAAATCATGGAAAACGGTGGAAAGGTGAAGCAACAAACCCTCAATTTTGACCCCAACACGGGCGTTACCTCCCCTTTGCGCGAAAAAGAAGACGCCCACGACTACCGCTACTTCCCGGAGCCGGATCTGCCGCCAGTGGTTTTATCGGATGCGTATTTGAACAATACTAACCAGGCATTGCCCCAACTGCCCAAAGCGGCTTACAATGAACTTACTCAAAAATACCAACTCTCGGACTACGACGCCAGCATCTTGGTCGAAGACCGCGAAACCTTGTTGTATTTCCAAGGCTTGATTCAACATACCAGCAATTACAAAGCCGCAGCCAACTTGATCATTAACCGCCTTTTGCCCTGGAAACAGGAAAACAAGAGCACCCTGAGCACTTTTCCAGTGCCAAGTACAAGTTTAGCAGCCCTTATTGCCCTGGTGGAAGAGGGCAAAGTAAACAGTACCGCTGCTTATCAAAACATTTTGAATGCCTTGATCACCAAGCCTGACCAAGCCCCCTTGGCCCTAGCCCAGGAAATGAACCTGATCCAAAGTGCCGACAGCGACTTCCTGAGCGATTTGGCGAAAGAAGTAATCGCACAGTTTCCTGATAAAGTAAAAGAATACCAAAAAGGCAAAAAAGGCCTGATTGGCTTCTTCATGGGTGAATTGATGAAAAAATCCAAGGGTAAGGCTGATCCAAAGGCCTCGACTGAGATTTTACAGCAGCTTCTGAAATAGAAAAACGGCCAGCAAGGAAATAAATCCGGCTGGCCGTTTTTACATCAACTGCTTGGCAGATCAATGCTTGCCAAAGACTGAAACCACAGCCTTGTTGTTGGCCGCATTTTTGGTGTCGTACCAGAATTCAATTTTTTCGATTAGGCGCTTGTTGCCTTTCAAGTCCACAATGCGGGTCATGCTATTGCGGTCAAATTCCTGTTTGAGTTCAATGTTTTGTTTGCCACCGTTTTCGAAGTGGATGGTGCAACGGTGCATATTCAGTTTTCCACCAGTGACTGTAAAGCGAATGGCATCAAAAGCGCCGTCGCGCCAGGTAACGTTGATCACATCTCGGTCCACGGAGTAGTTTACTTGGCGTTTGCCCAGAAATTCCCAGCGGCCCTGCGCGGTAGCAGTATTGCCGGACAACAAAAAGAAGAGACTAGCCAGGGTCAGCAGGGAAGCAAAATGCTTGTACATGGTGTAGGGATTTTAATGGCAGCTGGAGGAGTGTAGCGTTTTGATTTTTCCTCAAACTTGCCTTGTGAATTAGAATATGAGATACCCAAGGTGGGCATTTGTACATTCAGACTTGAAGATCGTATTTGCGTTTAATCCAAAACTGGAGCTTAACGAAATTTTAACGACCCAGGGGAATTGAACCTCTTTTGGCTCCTTTTGTACATGTTTTATTGCTTTCAAAACTACGGGCAAACCCAGGGAGGATGATAACTCCAAAGGGTGATTTGTGCATCCAGCGCTTTAAAAATTCGTCGATTTTTTGAAAAAAAACTGCTTCAAAGGAACTTTACAGCACTAAAAAAGTGTTCTATCTATGATCAAACGGTATTTAATTTATGGTATTCGGTCATGTGATTCATTCTAGCCTTACTATTTTTAGTTTTCCCCATCTTTCAGGGTTTACATTTTTTTGAACCGATAATCGCACACCATCCACTCAAGATTGCCCATTTTTTCGCATTCCAACTGGAGTGTTCGAGGCTGTGTTAATGGCCTCCACTAAACATACTTTGATGAAAACGCTTTATTACTCCGGTTCGGATGGCATCTTGCATGCCTACGATTACGAGACGGACCAGCTGGTATGGCGGTACGCCTTGAAGCGGCACTCAATTCAGCGAGATGCCGAAGGGGAAGTGTTTTCACTGCTTTGGGATGAGCGGGTTTATTGCCTGTGGGATGGCATCACTTATGCCCTTGATGCGCAAACGGGCCAGTTAATCTGGATGCAATACCTGCGCCAACATGGCTTGAAACCCTTGTTGGGCCACAGTGGAAATTTCACTTTTTCCAATGGCTTTTTTGTAGCCGCCTGGCACGACCGCCTTTTTATCCTGGATGCTTGGACGGGGAAAATGTTGAGACAACGTCGGATTCAGTATTCGTTTCGTACTGATTTAGAAATTGCGCTAGAGGAGCCTTTGCCTAGGGTGGGGTAGGGGAAGCAGTTGAAAAGATCGAATAATATTCACTTTTAGTAAGGCGATATTGGGGTCGGTTTTGGACCTGAGCACGATTTCAAAATTAACTTTATTGCTGATTATTAGTGATTTGTAGTATTGTAACAGTTTAAATTCTCCCAAAAATAAAGGGGACAAAACCTGTTTTTTGTCCTTTCAGGGGGAGAAAATCTTATTGATCTTGGGCGCAAATCAACGTCTTCTGATCCATGCCTAACGATTACGATAAGATTTTCAAGGAGAACCTTGACCCGCTTTTGTTGCCCTTGGTAAAACGGCTTTTGGTACTTGTTCCCCCGAAACTGGAGCCGATTGATGCCAAAATTCAAGTTACGCCCGAAATCGAAATGGATGCCATCCGCAGGGTAGTGCATGATGATCCACGATTGGATTATGGTTTGCAGATTGAGTTTCATGTCAAAAACGAAGACCTCCGAAAACGCAATTTCCTGCACTACGCGATGTTCCATCACAAAACGGGCCTCCCGTTGCGGCAGATTGTCATCTACGTGGGGAGCGATAAGGCTACCCTGATACGCCTGAATCGCTTGAAACTTATCGGGCACAAATCTATGTTTGAGGTCATTGTCATTCAAGATTTTCCAGCGGAGCATTTCTTGAATTCCGACACCCCCGAAGAAATTCTTTTTGCGATCTTGGGCGACTATGGAGTCTATTCAACCGATGAGATAGTCAAACAAATTTTAGGTCGCCTGAAAAAGCTTTTGGGAGGCAAAAATCAACTCAGAAAGTTTCAAAAACAATTGCTAACTTTAGCACGTTTACGCAGTGCAGAGCTCATTGTTAAAAATCAAATTCAAGCCATGTCTTTTGATTATGATGTAAAATCTGATGGCCTTTATTTAGAAGGTCTTGCGGAAGGCCGCGAAGAAGGCCGCGAAGAGGGTATTGAGCTATCAATCCGCCATTTTGTCAACAATCTTTGGGATTTTCGTGAATCTTCTTTTCATAAAATTGCCTTGCTCACTGGCTTGAATGAGGACCAGGTGCAAGCCATTGTAAAAGATATCCTGCAAAACGAAGGCCAGACGGAGGAAGAAGCTTTGGCTATAATTGAACAACACAAACTTGAATTCCCTAGCGAGGAGTAGGAGAAATTGGGTCGATTAATGGCAAACGAATAACTGAATAGACCAACAAAAAAAGCCTGAACCACAGTAAAGTGGTTCAGGCTTTTTGACTGGTCGGAATAGATAACTTTTACTTCAGCTTCGCCAAAACCTCGCCAATGCGGGCCACTGCTGCACGCAAGTCCTCTTCAGAAGCTGCATAAGACAAACGGAAGCACTTGTCTGCACCAAAGGCCGCGCCTGAAACGACCGCCACATGCGCTTTGGTCATCAGGTAATCACAAAAGTCATTGGCATCGTGGATGGTCGTTTCGCCGTCGCTTTTGCCAAAATAAGCACTCACATCGGGGAAAATGTAGAAGGCCCCCTGTGGCTTGTTGGTCTTGATGCCGGGGATTTTGCTCAACAGTTCGATCACCATGTCGCGGCGCTTCAAGAAAGCATCGCGCATTTCGTAAGTTGGCGTCATGTCGGCCAAAAGGGCATAAGCTGCAGCTTTTTGGCTGAAAGAATTGGCCCCGGAAGTCATTTGGCCCTGGATTTTGCCACAAGCATCGGCCAACCACTGCGGACCACCGATGTAACCCAAGCGCCAGCCCGTCATCGCATAACCTTTGGCGAAGCCATTCACGGTGATGGTGCGGTCTCTTACATTGTCAAAAGCGCCGATGCTGACGTGCTTTTCGCCAAAATTGATGTATTCGTAAATTTCATCCGAAACGATGAAAATGTTCTCGTGTTGGGCTACCACGTCGGCAATGGCCTTGAGTTCATCCTTACTGTACACCATGCCAGTGGGGTTGGATGGCGAGGAGAACAAAACGGCTTTGGTGCGATCGGTGATGGCAGCTGCGATTTCGCTGGCGGGCACTTTGTAGTCCTGTTCGATGTCCGATTTCAGGATCACAGGCACCCCTTCGGCCAATTTTACGATTTCAGAATACGATACCCAGTAAGGTGCGAGGATGATCACCTCATCGCCCGGATCGAGCAGGGAGAAAAAGATATTGGTCAGGGATTGCTTCGCCCCATTGGACACTACGATCTGGTTGATGTTGAAATCCAGGTCGTTGTCGCGCTTGAATTTCACCTTAATGGCCTCGCGCAGTTCCACCGTACCAGGTACCGGGGTGTATTTGGTATGCCCTTCATCGAGTGCTTTTTTGGCAGCTTCTTTGATGTGCACCGGGGTGTCAAAATCGGGTTCCCCCAGGCTGAGGTTGATCACGTTGAAACCCTTGGCTTTGAGCTCGCGAGCCATTGCTGCCATTTTCAAGGTTTCGGATTCTGCCATTTGCAGCACCCTTTGCGAGAGTGGAGAGGCCATAACTTCAGTTGACATGTTTTTGTGTTTTGCTTGGCGAAAGAAAAAAGACCTGGATAGGAACGGGTCAAAATTAGGTCTATTTGTGAAAAAGGACAAAAAAATCGCTACGAAAGATGCCCCTTGTTAGAATTTGGACAAGCTTCAGCGGCCCGTGATATTCCTAACGGATGAATTTGTTACCAAGCTTCGGGAAACTTTGCCCTTAAATCGGAAGCCCCAAAGCCCCGTTCTGTCATCTATTCCAATCACAGGGGGCATTCAGATTTTCAGTGCCAGATTTTGAACATCCGCCCACCTGCAACGTTTTTCAAGTTAATCACTATCTTGTCCGCGTTTTTAGTGAAAAGCTCAAATTATAGGAGGTGCATCTATGCGATTCAAGCTCAACGCGTGTAAACGTCATGCTGGAAATCCGTGAAAATCCGCATCATCCGTGTCATCCGTGTTCCAAAAATAGCCTCGCGCAGCGAGGCATGGTCTCGTAAAATGACAAATAATACTGTGGCTTTTTACCTAGCCAAATGACCAAGTTAGGGGGAAACAAAAAACAAGATGCCCAATCAACTGTGCTTAGACTTCATCTAGCGTGACTCTTTTCAACATTTCAACCCTTCAACATTTCAACTAAGGGAGGGTTTTGATGAAACCAAGAACTTACACTTTGGGTATATTTTTTTAAACACTCCCTTATCACCTTCACCTACATGCAAGACAAACTCGCCCAACTTGAACAAAAAATCGCCGAAGCCCAACTAGGCGGCGGCCAAAAACGCATTGACGACCAGCACCGCAAGGGCAAACTCAGCGCCCGCGAGCGCCTGCACCTGCTGCTCGATCCAGGCTCCTTTGAAGAAATTGGCATGTTTGTCACCCACCGCAGCCACGATTTTGGCATGCAAAAACAGCTTTTTGAAGGCGATGGGGTAGTGACTGGATATGGCAGCATCGACGGGCGACTGGTCTATGTTTTTTCGCAGGATTTTACGGTTTTTGGCGGCTCCTTGTCGGAAGCCCACGCCGAAAAAATCTGCAAGGTCATGGACCTGGCCATGAAAAATGGCGCTCCGGTCATCGGCCTCAACGACTCAGGTGGAGCCCGCATCCAGGAAGGGGTGGCTTCATTGGGCGGTTATGCCGATATTTTTCACCGCAACGTGATGGCTTCCGGGGTGATCCCCCAAATTTCGGCCATTATGGGCCCTTGTGCGGGCGGCGCGGTGTATTCGCCTGCCATTACCGACTTTATTTTGATGGTGGAAAACACCTCCTACATGTTCGTCACTGGCCCCAACGTGGTCAAAACCGTGACCAACGAGGAGGTCAGCTCCGAAGAATTGGGCGGGGCCAGCACCCACGCGGGCAAGTCGGGCGTAACCCACCTCACCGCAGTCAACGACTTGGAAGCGTTGCAGAAAATCCGCCGTTTGTTGAGTTACATGCCACAAAATTGTGAGGAAAAACCCGCCTCCTTGCCCTTTGCCCTTGGCGAAGAATGGCGCGAAAACCTGCTCAACATCGTGCCCGAAAACCCCAACCAGCCCTACGACATGCGCGACATCATCAATGGCTTGGTGGACGCGGACTCTTTCTTGGAAGTACACGAAAATTTTGCCGAAAACATCGTGGTCGGCTTTGCGCGCTTGGGTGGCCGCAGCATCGGCATCGTAGGCAACCAACCGCTGAGTCTGGCCGGCGTTTTGGATGTGAACAGCTCGCGCAAAGGGGCTCGTTTCGTGCGTTTTTGCGACAGCTTCAACATCCCACTGCTCGTTTTGGTGGACGTACCTGGCTTTTTGCCCGGTACCGACCAAGAATGGAACGGCATCATCGTAAACGGAGCCAAGTTGCTCTACGCCTTCAGCGAAGCTACCGTGCCGCGCATCACGGTGATCACCCGCAAAGCATACGGCGGGGCTTACGACGTGATGAACTCCAAGCACATCGGTGCCGACTTGAATTTCGCCTGGCCTAGCGCCGAAATTGCGGTGATGGGGGCCAAAGGAGCCTCAGAAATCATTTTTCGCAAAGAAATCAGCGAGGCAGCCGACCCGGCGGCCATGCTTTTGCAAAAAGAAAAAGAATACCAGGAAGCCTTCGCCCACCCTTACCAGGCTGCCAAACGCGGCTACGTGGACGAAGTGATCGATCCTCGCGAAACCCGCCGCAAACTGATCAAGGGTTTCGCATCTTTGGAAAACAAGGTTTCACATTTACCCAAAAAGAAACATGGCAACATCCCATTATAAACTCCCGTCCGACGATACCAATACCTGGCTCATGAAGTCTGAGCCCGACGCTTACAGTTTTGACGAATTGGAAAAAA
Source organism: Chitinophagales bacterium (assembly GCA_013299105.1). Taxonomy (GTDB): domain Bacteria; phylum Bacteroidota; class Bacteroidia; order Chitinophagales; family Saprospiraceae; genus Haliscomenobacter. The sequence goes on from JAAFJY010000003.1 coordinate 141,701, forward strand.
CGGGTCGTGGCATGTGGGATGGCGTGCGCAATTACGCCGCCCGCAACAACCTGCGGGCCATGCGCCGGGGCGACCAGGTGCTGTTTTACCACAGCAACATCGGCATGGAAGTGGTCGGCATTTGCGAAGTCATCACCGAGCATTACCCCGATCCCACCGCCGAGTCTGGCGATTGGTCGGTGGTGGACGTAAAACCCCTGCTGCGCCTGCCCCAAACCGTAACCCTCAAAGCCATCAAGGCCACTCCCGAATTGGCCAACATCGCCTTGATCAAGCAAAGCCGCCTGTCGGTAATGCCCGTGCAAAGGGAGGAGTTTTTGAAGATTTTGGAAATGGCATTAATGGTTAATGGTTAGTTGTTAATGGTTAGTTGTTAATGGTTATGGCGTGGTGGCGCTGTAAGTGCCTAATGTTGGTTGGTCAACGTCATTTTGGCATCATGCACCTCACAATAATCACAGCCATCACAGTTCAGACAAAAAACTCCTGCTACAAATTCCCCCCCAGATGTTACATTTTCCCCATTTTTTCGTAAATTAGCCCATCTAAGCACCGCAACAACCCAATGTCAGCAGAAGATATTAAACGAATTCAAGAATTGATCACCGAAGGAGACTTCGAGGGAGCTTTAGATTCGTTTGAAAAAGCTGCCATTGGTGATTCAGAATCAATGACCATTGCCGCCTTGTTGAAAGGCGATTTTGCTACGCTGGAATACCAAAAAAATAAAACACTTCTCACTGAAGAACAATACAAGGTCGAAAAAACAAAAATCGGTACACGCCTGCTGGGATTCTTATTTGCAGGCCAATCACACCAGCGCCTCCACCTCGACCACAGCTATACCGTCAATCGCAGTAGCCACAGCAGCAGTTTGAACACTGCGCTAGAGGCCAATCCACAGCAGCGCATCCACTATTTTTACCTCTACGGCGGCGATTTGCAACTGCACACGGGCTTTTTCCGGCGCGTAACCCTCGACTTGGAAGGCCGCAGCGTGGACTACCTCAATCCCCAAGTGGCCGCTGCTTGTCGGGCTTTGCGCATCGAGCTCAATTTTGAAGGCCAGGCCTCTTTGCTCAATTACCAAACCGCCCTGCTCAAAAGCCTGTTTGGAGCTTTTACCCTGCAACCCAACGCCTTGGGGCCGCTGCTGGATCGCCGTTTGAGTGATATTCTGAGTCAAAGTCCACAATTGCGCGACCTCGGCGGGCAGGATTTCGTCTGCGTTTACATCCACATCGACCGCTACACCTGGGATCCCAACCTGACCCCGGAAGTGGCGCATTGGTTCATGGATCAGTTTTGCAACTGTACCTTGACCGAGCAGCAACCCCGTTTGCTCTTCTTTTTTTCGGTCGAATTTGAAGAAGAAGACGAAGACCAAGCCAGCGAAATCCGCGAACGGGTGGACGACAACCCCAAAATCATCGCTTTGCCCGAACTGAATTCAATCCCCACCAGCGACATCGACCGCTGGCTGAGCAAATACCGCGTATTGGCCCCCGACCCCCGCGAGCGCAAGAAAATTTTGCAAGAAAAATTCAGTGCCAGCTCGCACTACATGATCGACGTGCAGGAGGAATTGGAAAAACTCATCAAAACCTACAATGACCAGCCGAAAGGTTGAACAAATAGACTTTTATGGCAAACCAGACCATCAAAATCCAGGATTACCGCCGCCCGGCCTTCAAGCCCAGCCAATATGTGCTCGACGAGGGCCTGAAACACGCGGTGGAATTGGCCATCGCCCTAGGACAGCCCCTCTTGCTGACGGGCGAACCCGGCACTGGCAAAACCAAACTGGCCTACAAAGTGGCCCAGGACCTGGCGCAAGACCAAGGTTCAGGCTTGCAGTTTTTGGACCAACCCCTGGTTTTTTACACCAAATCCAGCTCGCAGGCACGCGACTTGTTTTACACCTACGATGCCCTGGCCCATTTTCAGGCCGCCAACATCAAGCGTGAAGTAGGCCAGGAAGGGGCCAAAACCGAGGATTTTGTGGAACTGCAAGCCCTGGGCAAGGCCATCGCCCTGAGCTATCCGAAACCGCAAGAACACGGCAAAATCCTGGACCAAGCCCCGGCCCAAGCCCAAAGTTGTGTGGTCTTGATCGACGAAATCGACAAAGCCCCGCGTGATTTTCCGAATGACATCTTGAACGAAATTGAGGAGGGCCAATTTTTCATCAAGGAACTGAACAACCGCGCCTTCAAGCACCACACCGAGCAGAGGTTGGTGACGATTTTGACCTCGAATTCCGAAAAAAACCTGCCCGATGCCTTTTTGCGGCGCTGTGTGTTTTACCACATCCCGTTTCCCGGCAAGGCGCAGTTGATGAACATTGCCAAGGCGCAATTGGGCCTGCCTGCACAAGCTGACAAGGCCACAGAAACCTTGTTGGACCAGTTGCTGGACTACTTCGAGCAGGTGCGCAAAACGGCGGTGCGCAAGCCGCCAGCTACGGCTGAGTTGGTGTCTTGGCTGCATTTGATGGGCCTGCCCATGGGCGCTGCGGGCCAGGATTTGGAGGCGCTGAAGCCGCAGTTGTTGCAAAACTTGAGCCTGCTGGTGAAAACGCGGGACGACCTGGGGCTGGTGAAAAAGTGGATGGAAGAGGGCTTTGAAAACTGGCTGAAGGGCTTGTGAAGGGGGGAGCCGCGGAGGTTTTCTTGCCCCGCTGCGCGGTGCTGGTTGGGAACACGGATGAAACGGATGCAACTGATTTTCACGGATTGCTAGCATGACGTTGACCCGTGACAAATGCCGCCACGAAGCCCACACACCCAAACCCACACCTTCACGCCCACACCCTATTTCCAGGACATGTCCTGTCTCACGTAACGCTAGAAAAGGACACGTATATATTTTTGCTTGCTCCGCAAGCTAGTTTTTTAGCACACGGATGACACGGATTGCACAGATTTTCACGGTTGCCAGCATGACGTTGACCGTGATGTTGACAAATCTTGGGCTTCTTGCGAAGCCAGGATTAGGGAAAAATCGTGGATATCGGAGCTGTCGCTGGTACATGTCTTCAGATTTGTACCATTACAACATACACTCCCTGACGTGCCCCAAAACCCCAAACACCATTTTTTAACCATAAAAACAATCAAAGGTAAGGTGTCAAAACAGGTAGAACAAGGTTTACGAATGCAAAGCGCAAGATGTGTCAACATCACGGCCAACGTCATGCTGGCAAATCCGTGAAAATCTGTTGCATCCGTTTTATCCGTGTTCCCAACCAGCCTCGCGCAGCGGGGTTGAAATAAGGAACGAAGTTGCAAAGTGGTATAAATTTCCGTGGCTCAATACAACACAAAATAAATGAACCAACAAACCCAAGCATACCCACTAGATGGCCTGATCAACAGGCTGGAATCGGCAGGCTTTCGCCTTTCTCCTGCCGAAAAGGTACGCTTGTGGCAGGTATGGAGCGGCCCGGCCTTGGCCAAAATGGGCGACCCAGTGGCCCTCAAATACCTGCTCGCCCCCGTAGTGACCAAAAGCAAGGCCGAACAGGAGCGCTTTTACACCTTGTTTGACCAATATTACGCCGAGGTATTCAAGGAAGCCGAGCAGGGAGATTTGCCGGAATTGGAATTGGTTTGGTGGAAGAGGGTGCGGAATTGGGTTCGGGGGAATTGGAGATATTCACTAGCAATACTCTTGGCCCTTGGCGGACTAGTTTTTATACTGAAGTTTTGCAACGAGAAACCTAAGCTGGATAAAATTGAAAGTGAAGTTTATAGACCCAAAGACATTTATCACCTACAAGGCGATAGAATGGTCTATTATGCTGGAGATACAGCGGCATTCAGTATTCGACCAGAGAAAGAATTTGATACCATCTATTGGACGCTCTATGCTCTTGAGGACAGTATTCCTATCCTCATCAAAAAGCAATCGGATACTTCACGATTTTTTCATTGGCCAGTTAACAACAAATTTCAAGGGGAAGAATTGTATTTGGATTTTCGAGTAGATGAAAAGTTAAATTACCTTTCTAAAAATACCAGCATTCAGATCAGCTGTGACAGCCTACCTTTTATCATTCCTGAGGTGATCAATGGGACAACTGAAACACCAGCTACATTTATGGTCTACCATGGACCCAAATCTCAGCGTAGTCAATTCCAAAACCTGATCTACGAGTTTTCATTTGGTGATGGTACCCAATCAACATTAGACTCGGCGTACTTGAAACACCAGTATGCTAAGGCTGGAGATTATCAAGTTCGCCTCAGCGTTTATCGTAGCGGCAATAGAAATCGGTGCAGTTTTACCAAAACCATCAACGTCAACATCCAGGAAGAAAAAATTCAACTGCCCTTATATGCCCTGGAGTACCTGCCCCAGCGCACTCGGGCGGTGTTTGGGCCATTGATTTGGGCGCTGTTGGGCATTTTGGCCCTGGGCGTGATGTATTGGTTTTGGCGCTGGGCGAAAACCCAAAGGCCAGTGCCACCCAAGGGACCCGAACCCTCGCCTCCCGTCGAAGGTCCCCAAGCCCCCGATCGCGGCCCTTACGACATCCCTTTCCAAAATAACAATGGCCTGATCCGGCCCCGCAGCGAACAACTGCGCCTGGCCGAAGCCCTGCGCCGCAGACAGGAAGACCAGGTCCAATACCTCGACCTGCCCCGCACCTTGGAGGCGAGTATTGAGTCGGGAGGCTTTCCGAATTTGCGCTACCGGAGCAGCAGCAAAACGGCGGATTACCTGTTTTTGGTGGACGAGCAAAGCGAAAACAGCCACTTGGGCCGCTTGTTGCGCCGCCTGGCCGCAGTATTGCAGGAGCAGGAGGCAGCCAGCGAGGTGTTTTTTTACCGCAAAGAATTGTTCCAATTTTGGAACGCCCAATACCCGCAGGGCCTGAGCCTGGAACAATTGGGCCGCCTGTGCCCCGATCACCGCCTGGTCATTGTGGGCGATGGGTTGAGTTTGCTCGACCCCTATGCCCTGGCCACCCAAGCCCTGCGCCCCGACCTGGAGGCGGGCTTGCGGCGTTGGGCGCGGCGCTTGTTGCTCACACCCAGGCCGCCCCTGAGTTGGGACCACCGCGAGGCCGCTTTGTACGGCCTTTTGCCCTTGTACCCTGCCGACCTGGCGGGCCAATTGGCGGCGGCCAACTTCATCGCCAATGGCATGGCCGCCGAGGACTTGCCCCCGCAGTTTGCCACTTGGCGCGAAAACTGCCAAAACCTCCGCATCGAGCCCGATGTGGACCGCCGCTGGCGCGACGCCGCCGACCACCGCGCTTACTTTGGTGCCCGCGAAGACTTGTATGCCTGGCTCTGCGCCATTGCCCTGCACCCGCAACCCACCTGGGAATTGAGCCTGGCCATCGGTGCCGCCCTGGGCATCGCCATCGACCACGATACCTTGTTGATTTTGTCAAGGGTGCCCTGGTTGCAGGATGGCCGCCTGAGCCCCCGCCTGCGCCGCGAGCTGCTGGCAGACCTGGATGAACACGAAGAAGCCCTGGCCCGCGAGGCCATCGTGGCCGAACTCGAAGCCGCTGCCGCCGAAGCCGAGGGCAGTTTTGCCCAGCACAGCTTGGAGAACAACCTGGCCGTGCAGCGCTTTGTGCTCGCCCCTTACGACGCCGATGCCCAAGCGGCAGTAAAACTGCGCATCGAAGCAGGCCAGTTCAGCAAGTGGCAGGTAGAAGAAATGGGCGCGGTGGCGGCCAAAGAACTCCAGCCGCCGATTGTTTCGCCAAATGTGCCGCGCAAAAAAGGCGATTTCCGCCAGCAGCAGGTGCAAGAGCAGATGGAGGAAGTGGTTTCCGAAGGCCCTGCTGAAAACGCGAATTTCTCTAATTTCAACCTGCCGCCCATCAGCCGCGATTTGCCTGCGGATGAAAATACCTTGAAGCAGTTTTTGGCCGAAAACCAGCAGGAGCAGGAAAAAGCCCCCGAAGCCGAACCCGAAGCTGAAAAACCCGTCACTTGGAACCGAGAAGCCCGCATTTTGATGGTTTTCCTCTGGCTCTTGCTGTTGTTGGGCGGGGCCATGTGGAAACTGGAGAGCACTGAGCAACTCTTCAAAATGGCCTTCGGTACGGGCGAAAGGACCTTGCAAACCAGCCAAAAAATGCAGGGCAACTGGTTGGTGAGGGAACGGCTTTATGTTGACAGCTCGGTGATTTACAATAATCAAGTGGCAGAGGAATTCAACAAAATCATTGGCACAAGTGGCGAGTATCTTTTGATCGACGACACCCAGGTTTTCCAACAATCGGAATTGGATAATTTTGAAATCGACCTCAAAAGGGCTAATGAATTGAGAACACCCTTTTTGCTAGAGTCCAATGGCCAAACGACGCAGCATTTCAGTTCCAAGTCGCCGTGGATTCAATCTGTCAAAAATGTTCCGCTATTAAATTTGGCCAAAATCTATTACACAGCCAGCGTAGTGGCCTTGAAAAATGTGCTGAACAAGCAGGATATGCAGACGAACCGGGCTCTAAACGAGCGCTTTTTCAAAGCATTGGACAACAACAGTGCTTACTTTTTGCAATACGATACGGACAGTTTGTTTTACGAAAAAATCCGCCTGGCGGCCCTGCACGGCCTGGGCTTGCAGCTTTTTTACCAAGGAAATGGCCCCCAAAGCGAGGGGATTCGGGTTGATTCAATATTTAATGTGCTTAACCAAGCCAAATTCTTCGACACCATCGCCATGCGCCCCAACCTCGCCACCCTGCTGGGCCGCGAGCAATCGCGCATCCTGGGCATCGACGTGGTGACTACCGAGGACAATAGCCTCAGCGCCCAAATCAACTACTACCGCAGCCCCCGCGAGCAACGCACGGGCCTGCGCCTGCGCCTGAGTGCCCGCGCCAGCCGCGATGCGGACAAGGCCCGTATCCGGCAGTTTTTGCCACCCGTAGAGTTGCCTTTGAACAACTATGACCAAGCTACGACCATGCGTCTCTACGATCGCCAGCCCAATGACAAGCGCCTGTACGACACCTACCAAAGCGATACCCTGCTGGCCGAGATCGTGCAGATTCAGGTGAGTAGCCCGGTACGGCGGGTATTGAGCAGGTTTCCGATGGTGTACGCCAAAAGCTGGAATATGGTGGCTAATCGGGAGCAGCGGCGCATTGAGCAGGATTTTAATGAGCCGCAGCGCATCCGCGTCCGCTTGAGCGATGGGATGAGTGGTGAATACCTGACGGGCATCAGCGCTACCCTCACACCCAGCGACCGCCCCAGCCAAGTGCAACGGGTACAAAGCAATGCCGAGGGTTGGCTCGATTTTGGCCAGCAGCGAGTGCGCAACACCGTTTACACCTTGCGCATCAACGCTCCGGGCTACCGCCCCTACCAGGAAGTGTACGACCAAGTAAAGATCGTGGCGGCCAGTGGGCAATTACCTGAAGCTAAATTGTATCCTGACAATAACCAACAGACCCGCCCAGGTACCGAAGAAAAATACCCCACCGCCCCCCTGGAGCCGGAGATGGTGCAAGTACCCGCAGGCAGCTTCATGATGGGCTGCGAGGATGGGCGCGATAAGGATTGTGGAGAACGTGAAAAACCCGCCCACCGTGTAACCCTGGATGCTTATTACTTGGGCAAATACGAGGTAATGGTGGAGGAATACCTGCGCTTTGCCGATGCTACGCGCAGCCACTATCCTGAATGGCTGGAGCCGGGCAGTGAATACCACGTAGAGACTGGCTCAAATGGTTTGTACAAAAACGTAGGCTATTCCCGCCAGGCCAAAAAACTACCGATCGCAGGGGTGAGTTGGGAGGATGCAGTGGCCTATGTGGCTTGGCTGAGCAAAGAAACGGGCAAAAATTACCGCCTGCCTACCGAGGCGGAATGGGAGTTTGCGGCACGGGGGGGCGAAAAAGGAGCTTTGGAAGGCATGCCTTATGCGGGCAGTGATAAATTGGACCAGGTGGGGTGGTATGATGATAATTCGGGATTAAAACCACATGAAGTGGGTAGAAAACGGCCTAATCAATTGGGGATTTATGATATGAGTGGGAATCTTTGGGAATGGTGCCAGGATTGGTCTGGTGAATATTTCAAAGCAAATCAGCGCAATCCAAAAGGTCCTGCTAGCGGCTCGGACCGCGTTTTGCGCGGCGGCTCGTGGATCATCAATGCCGAGCTCTGCCGGGTAGCTTTTCGCTACTACGACGATCCGCAGTACCGCTTCGACAATTACGGCTTCCGCGTGGTCCGCCTTCTTCAGTGAGACTGGGGTTATTCTGGCCATACTTTTGAGCAAAAAGGGGCGGAGCCCACAAAAAATGGGAGCTGGGTAGGGCTGACAGCCTGGCTGGGCGGAGGGACGGAGCCCTGCCTGGCTGTTGGCACTGCCCAGCGGGGGGAGAAAGGCTTTTTGTCTGAACTGTGATTTTTGTGATTTTTATGAGGGTCATGAAGGGTTGTAGAGACAGGGCATGCCCTGTCTAAGGTGGTGTAGGTAATGGTTAATGGTTAATGGTTAATTGTTAATTGTTAATGGTAAATGGTGAGATGAAACCTTGGGTAAAGCGGAATTAGGGGGTTTTACGCGTTTTGGGTTGTAGAGACAGGGCATGCCCTGTCTAAGGTGGTGTAGGCAATTGATTGATTTACAATGAAATATTTTGATGAAATCCCGTAAGCAGGTCAAAGACCTGCGGAAGCTGGGTACCAGTCAGGAGACCATGCACCAGCGGGGTCTTTTTTTGTCTGAACTGTGATTTTTGTGATTTTTATGATTTACATGAGGCGCTTCGATCCAGCGACTGTGGTCAAAATCACGCTGGTGGCGCTGTAAGTGCCTAATGTCGGTAGATCAGGTGGTCAACATCGTGTATGGAGGCGCAGTAGGTTAATGTATTGGTTTTCAAAATAATGCGCTTTTTCTTTTTTTCTTGACAAAAAAAGAAACAAAAAAGTCAAGGGCTGTGATCAAATCCTACGATTTTGCTTGAACGTGCTGACGGGAATCCACCAAACTCGCTCCTTTGTCGCTCAAACAGTTGTGGCTTCTTATCCGTCAGCACGTTCGCAAAATCGGGATTTGCTCAAGGCCCATTTGAGCTCCGATCAAATACCTGTGAAAAAGCTTGATATTTTACATCAGATTGGAGCTGCACCCTTCCAAAAGCCCTTTGATGGAGAGGTCCTCGTCGATGTCCTCCCAATGAATGCCTGTTCCATTGGCCAGCAAGCGCCAGTTTTGGCGTTGTTCAAGGTTGGCTCGGCCAAGCGCCAGAGCCACTCGTAGGGGATGCCCAACTCGCGGCCATCGGCCAGCAGCACATAAAAACGATGTTGTTCGATCCGAACGTCGATTGCTTTGGCTTGTAGTAAATCTACTCCCATTCCTCCCGCAATTGATCAACGTGGTATTGAGCACCTTCTTCCATTACGTAATTTTGCCCCACACCTGCGAAATCCATCACATCATATAAAGGTACTTGCGGAGTGGGTGGTGCAGCAATCACCATGGGTTCACCAGCCAAGAGGCGGATCAATTCGAGGCGTTCCTCGAAGGACAATTGACTCAGGTAAGTATTGTAGATGGCTTGAACACCCATGTTTAGGTTTGTTTTTTAACCTTGATTGGTACAAAGGTAGGTATTTTGTGGATGCTTGTCAAATTTGGATTCGTGCTGTTGTGCTTCTTTGTCTGAACTGTGATTTTTGTGATTTTTATGATTTGCATGAAGCGCTTCGATTCAGCGCCTGTAGTCAAAATCACGCTGGTGGCGCTGTAAGTGCCTAATGTTGGTAGATCAGGTGGTCAACATCGTGTATGGAGGCGCTGTAGGTGCCTAATGTTGGCCAGTAAAAGTCGTGATGATTTTGATGGGTGTTTTTAATTGATAATCAATGATTTATAGTGGGTTTCGTTCATGTTAGAGACGTGTATATAGTGGTACAAGTCTGGAGATGCTGTGTGAAAGTGCAAGAAAAAGAGCAAAAAATCGGCGAAAAAATTTCAGGGTGCTCATTTTCAGCTGGCACAAAAATCTCCTAGTGGTACGAATTACAAATACCCCCTAGGTTGCAGGCAGGCTATTTGGCTTTGTAGCAAGGCGAGAGGAGGGAAAATAGTGGACTATTTGACCGACGAACAACGCAGCTACGGAGACAAAGAGCCCCTGGAACTTGGGGCAGATTTACAATTTGGACCACTAGGTGCACCTTGGGTCCACTTGCAATTCATTGGAATTCTGCTTACTTTTACTATCCACAAGCAAATCTTGCACCTTGGTGCTGATTATGCAGCGTAGACGGCCAAGCCCGCTCTACTTAGGCAGGGCTCCGTCCCTGCCTAATCTATTTTAGGCCACAGGAGAGCTTATCCCTGCGATTTAACTGGACGCTTGGGGGACTTGTAATCAGCTTGGTAAACTTCCTTGGAGTTGTAAACTGAATAAATCAACACAAGAAGTTTTCGCTGAGTTGCCGTGTACCCCTTCATTTTGATCCCTGTTTTCTGTTAGATCCGCTCGTATGCCTTTTGCAGGTGTGGGCAATATTTGACCGCTGTGATGGCTGGGAAAAACAGTGCCGCACGAGTAAACGAGTTCTCCTGTTTAGATATTCGGGCCCGCTCATTGACCGAGGTTCCGCTCTGCTTCGTCTTCACATCATACCCGGAGAATGAAACCAATTGGCCCTTTTTCCTGAATAAGTTGAAGCCATTGGTTTCTTCCAAGATGGCCAGTGCAGTGAGCATTGCAATGCCTGGAATGCTACAAATTTGATCAACTTTCCCTGCCAAGGCCTGGTCCGATTTGTAGCGTGTTTTCAGTTCAGCTTCAATCGCTTTGATCTGAGCATCTACCAATGTTAAGAGACCGTCGGCTCGTTCCAAGGAATTAGGATCGGGCTTGTAGGTGTGGCTACGGGCATGTTTACGATTGTTTATCATCGTTTTATAATGCATATACCCCCTTCTCTCCCGACATAAGCGCTTGATTTTCATCATCACCTCGCTGGGTGCCTTCCATTCATCCAAGCGTTTTTCCACGCCCATTCGAGCCAACATCGCCGCATCTACCTTATCGTTTCGGCTTTTCAGACCCAAACTCTTCGCATAAGCGTTGCTGCGATTGGGTAGCACCACAGACAATCGGAGTTTTTGCTGTGATAAGAAAAACGCAGCTTCTTCATAATAACTGCCAGTGGCTTCCATCACAATCTGATAGCTTGTCCCTGAACGCAAATTCTTGGCAATCCACGCTTGCAACTGTTTGTGACCACTGGCAGTGTTGGCGAAAATTCTACTTCTGCCATTCACCACTTTTCCGTCATCGTACTAATGAGACACATTGGCATCCAGCGTGTCCTTTGACCCATCTATGCCAAAGCCTTGTTTGCAAATACTTACTTGTTTCATTGGCAAATTGTTTTAAATGGCCCTGAACAAATACCGGTCACCCCGCCGTCGCCTTCTCTCGTCAATATGCTGTCTCGATTCCACCTGGGAAAGGACTTAGATGCTTTGTTCTGGCTCCAATGGGCTCCGAGGCGGGGAATCTCTCCAGATCTACATAGCGCTTGGCTTGTTTTGACTTAGATTCCTCCAGCCTTTGACCGGAAACCATAAAGTATTTGTTTTTTACCAATGTATTGCTAGTTCTCGCCCTCGAACTCAACTTTTGCTTTAGTTTTGTTCGGCTTTACAAACATACGAGACTTGTACCAGCTCACCTCTCCCTTTTGAGCAGGTGAAGTCTCTTTTAACCGCAAATTTTGACTACGAAATGGCATTATTACAGTCCAACCACTCCCTTTTGACACAGTCTGGATTTTGCCGCATTCACATAAGCTGCTCTTTTTCTTCCACTAATGAACAAAGCAAGAATTGCTGGCAAATTCAAAGGTGCCTTAATAGCTGTTTACACGGTTTGGGATTCAAAAAATGTGACCTGTATAACCTAGAACTTTCTTTTCAACCCTTCAACTTTTCAACCACCATGAAAACCCTATTCAAACTCTGCTTTCTGCTGCTCCCCATTGCTGGTTTTGCCCAAAACAATGCGGAGCAATACCCAATCGACTCGGCTTCCATCGAAAAAGCGGGCGTGCCAAAAGGCGAAATCCTCAAACTGACTTTTGAGCAATCTAAAATTTTTCCTGGCACCACCCGCGAGGTGTGGGTATATGTGCCAGCGCAGTACAAAAATGGCCAAGCGGCTTGTGTATATGTGAACCAGGATGGCCTGCAATGGAACGCCAATACGGTTTTTGATAACCTGATCTACAAAAAGGAAATGCCAGTAACCATTGGCATTTTTGTACGTCCCGGGCAAGTCAAAGCGACCAATAGTGAAACCGCGCTCGACCGCTTCAATCGCAGCTACGAGTACGATGGCTTGGGCGACAACTACGCCCGGTTTTTGCTCGAAGAAATTTTCCCTTTTGTCGAACAACAAAAAACCAGCGATGGCCGCACGATCATTTTGTCCAAAAATGGCAACGACCGGGCCATTGGTGGCTCCAGCAGCGGAGCCGTATGCGCTTTTACGGCGGCTTGGGAGCGCCCGGAGGCGTTTTCAAGGGTGTTTAGCGCCATTGGCACCTATGTGGGCCTGCGCGGAGCCGACCGTTACCCAACCTTGATCCGCAAGTACGAGCCCAAACCCCTGCGCATTTTCTTGCAAGACGGCGAAAACGACCTCAATATTTACGCTGGCGATTGGTGGAAAGCCAATGAAATGATGGAGCGAGCTTTGCAATTCGGAGGCTATGAAGTAACCAATGTATGGGGCCAGGGTGCGCACAATAACACCCACGGCAGTGCAGTTTTTCCACAAGCCATGCGCTGGCTTTGGAAAGATTATCCCAAGCCCGTAGGCAAAGGCCAGAGCAAAAACCAGTTTTTGAACGACATCCTTTTGCCTGGTGAAGACTGGCAATTGGTAGGAGAGGGCTACACTTTCACCGAGGGCATTGCGGCCAATGCCACAGGCGAGGTTGTTTTTCAAGATATTCCCAAGGGCAAAACCTACAAAATTGGCCCCGACGGCAAGCCTTTGGTCATCATCCAAGAATCGAAAGGGGCCAGCGGTACTTCTTTTGCCAGCGATGGCCGCATGATCAACATCACCAGCGGCTGGGGCTCCACGGTGAAGCAGGTCTTGGCTTACAATGCACAACTTAAGGCAACAGTTTTGGCCGAAGACCTGGTTGGCAACGACATCGTAATTGCCCACAACGGCAACATTTACCTCACCCAGCCCGATGGCCGCGAAAAGCCCAGCAAACTCTACCTCTTGCGCCCCAACGGCGAACGGGTACTGCTCGACGAGGGCCTGAAATTTGCCAATGGACTATGCTTTTCTCCGGATCAAACCCAGTTGTATGTCACCGAATCGGCCTCGCATTGGGTCTGGATTTATCAAATTCAAGCCGATGGTAAACTGGCCCACAAGCAGCGCTTTGGTTGGCTGCATGTGCGCGACGAAGACGAAAACGCTTGGTCCGACGGCCTGAAATGTGACCGCGAGGGACGGGTGTACGTGACTACCCAAACGGGCATTCAGGTCCTGGATCAATTGGGTAGGGTCAATGCCATCATCCCAGTACCAAAAACCAAGGGGCAGGTCTCGAACCTCTGCTTTGGTGGCAAGGACTTCGACACCTTGTACATTACTTGTGTGGACAAGGTTTTCAAGCGAAAAGTCAAGGTGCGGGGCGCGAATACTTTTGAGGTGCCTAATAAGCCTGGGATGCCGAGATTGTGAGAGCAAAAAACTATAGTTTTTTAGTTTGGCTGTTGAAAGGGCGGTCTCGAGAATCTAACGCAACAAATGTGAAAATGTTGCATTTGTAAAATGGAATCAAGCTACAAATGCCTATCACTAGGAGAAAGGATCGAGATCGAAAAATTGTTATCCCAGGGTAAAAAGGCCCTCAAAATCGAGCGCGACCTCAAAGCCCTGCCTTTTGATGTGAATAGGCTGGTTTCTACAGTCGATGAGCCGACTTATGCCAAGCTCTCGGATCTTGATTTTCAGGATGGGACCATCGAAGTGAAGGTTTTTTAGCCAGATCCAAAATCCGCCGCCTTTTCCCAATGCGCAAGGTTTCATTGGCATAGCTTTTCGGATCAAGGGCGACGACAGCGCCTGCACAAAGAAGCAGATGGCAAGTACGAAACCAGCGCCCCGGTGAACATCAACGAGTGGATCACCCTGCGCATCGAAGTGAAGGGCGAAAAAGCAGAATTGTTTGTCAACAACGCTAAATACTCCACGTTCATCGTAGAAAAAATGCTGGGCAAAACAACCCACGGCTCGATTGGCTTGTGGGTGGATATTGGTACGATTGGGTACTTTCGGGATTTGAAAGTGGTAAAAGATAGGTGTTACGACAGGGGATGTAAATCAAATCCCCAAAAAATACCGAGTGCCTTTCAGTTCCCCAACCCTGAGCAAAGCACCAATGGTCACTAAGTCCTGCAAGTCGCGGGTAGTAGTCGCTGGCGATGAATTGGCGATGCGCTGGTAGTTTTTGGCACTCAAACCGCCCTTGAATCCTTCGATGCCCTCCTCAAACATACGCAGGAGTACTTTCATTTGCCGTTCGTTCACTTGGGTTGAATATTTTGCAAAAAACTTGGCTTTAGTGATGGTAAAGTTGATCAATTGGATGGTGTAATCCTGAGCTTCCAGACAGGTTTTGGCAAAATAAGCCAAGAAATCATCAATGTTTAGTTTGATGTTGCAGGCTTGCAAGGCATTGTAATAAGTCTTTTTATTCAGGTCAATGACCTTGGCCAGGGAATGCAAAGCTGGACGACCTAAGCGTTGGGAAAAAGCTTTTTCAACCAAAGCCCTTCCAATCCGTCCATTGCCATCTTCAAAGGGATGGATCATTTCGAAGTACAAATGAACAATGCCTGCAAAAACTAAAGTCGGGATGCGATCAGAGGCATTCAAACTAGTATGGTACCACTCCAAGAAGCGGTCCATTTCCATTTCTACCTGCGTGGACGGCGGCGCTTCGTAAAAGACCTTTGGTGAATTGTAGTTGCCAGAAATGATCTGCATGGGCTCAGCGTGCTGCCGATATTCCCCAATGATTTCCAAATCTCGTCTGCCATTCATCAGCATCTCATGCCAGGAGAATAGAGTTTTATGCTCAAGCGGAGTCTGAAAATGGGCGTAAACGTCAACCATCAGCTCAGCTACTCCAATTTCATTGGGATTGGCTCTAACATCGGCCTTCAAACCCAATTGTTTTCGGATTGAGCTTTTTACCGAATCACGATTCAGGGTTTCACCTTCGATACTTGAGCTTGAAACAGCCTCTTGGCTCAACAATTCTACTGCAAAAAGCGCGTCTTCTTGAGCTTCAAAGTGGTTCATTGCACCAGCTATTTCACCTGCTTTGTGGTGAAATTCCAATTCTGCGGCCTGCAATTTTGCAGGGTCAAAAATGAAGTTGGGCCATTCCGCTAATTGCCAAACCCAGGCCATGATCGATAAATTAGGTTTTTATCAATCAAAAATAGGTATTTTTTGATCGATAAAAAGAGGGGTAGGCATTTTTTTGAAAAATAATGAAAACCAAGCCTCCTCAAATACCTTCGCGGAGACCTGGTTTTTTGTATAGATTTGGTCAGAAGTTGAGAACAAATGCGCTAACTTTTGCTTCTAACCCTTCTTCTCAACTTCTCTCAATACTTCGCAGGCTGCCCAGGCTTTGGCAAAGACTTTTTGATGAACTCGCGCAGGTCTTCATTGCTGCTTTCGAGGTCTTCTTTGCGCAGGTACATCATGTGGCCGCTGCGGTAGCCTTTCCAGCTCATGCGGTTTTTCAATTTGCCACTTGGGTCCATTTGCCACATGTTGTACTTGGCGTTGAAATAGTCGCAGGCCCCATCGTAATAGCCCGATTGCACCAATACGTGCAAATAGGGGTTCTGGGCCATGGCCTGGCGCAGGTTTTCGCCCGTGCGGTCGTTGCTGCGGTCCCAGGGATTCACGGGCCCAAACATGTTGTACTTCAGGTCGGTTTTGTACTTCAGCTCTTCGCGCAGGTACATGTTGATAGGCGGCGTGAAGGAATGCAACCAAGAGGTCAATTCTGCACTGTAATCGGGGGCCATGCCAATGTCCTGGCGGTCCACACCCAGGTAGCGCGAATCGAGGCGCCCCACGGTGTAGCCCTTGTCGCGCAGCAGTTCTTTCCAGAAAAAGGCCACCGAAATGTCCATGTTGGCTTTTTCGATCACGTCGGCTTTCAGGCCGGAGTAGCGGGCGTACTTGGCGATGATGGCTTTCTTTTTGCCGTCTTCCAGCGAATGCCCTTTGGCGATGGCGGGCAGTAATTCATTCATCGTGAATTCCTCCACTTCAGGCAACATGGCGGTCAGGTCTTTTTGCTGCAAGTCGGCGGGCAAAACCTTGTGGTACCAAGCGGTAGCGGCATAAAAAGGCAGGCGCAGGGCCTGGTCCACCGCACCGTCGCGGGCGATCCCCAACTCGGTTGGTGACACTAGAATTACCCCATTGAGGTACATCCACTGCGAGTTTTGCAGTTCCAAAGCCAGGCCCGAAACCCGAGTGGTACCATAACTTTCACCAACCAGGTACTTGGGTGAGGCCCAGCGGTTGTAACGGCTCACAAAGGTGTTGAGCCATTCCGCCAGGTACTTGATGTCGGCGTTGACACCAAAAAACTTCTCTTTCGGGCCGTCCTTGCTCATCATGCGCGAAAAACCTGTGTTCACCGGGTCGATGTGCACAATGTCGGCTACGTCCAGCACCGAATAAGGATTGTCTTTGATCCCGTAGGGCATTATCGGGTAACCCTCATCGTCAATGCTCAGGATGCGGGGGCCAGTATAAGCAATGTGCATCCACACCGACGCCGAGCCTGGGCCACCGTTGAAGGAAATCAACAAGGGGCGATTGGCGCGGTCTTTTACGTCGGTCCGTTCGTAATAGGTGTAAAACAGCCCGGCCTGGATTTTTCCTTCCTCGTCCCAAACCGGAATGGTGCCCGCGTGGGCTTTGTAAGCCACCCGCTGGCCTTTGATCGTCACTTCGCGGCTGGTTTCCACGTAATGATCGGGATTGAGGGTGCGGCTAGGGCTGGGAGTTTTGTCTTCCTTGGCCATCGGTGCGGGAGGAGCACTGGGCGTTGGAGGGACGCCTGCTGGGCGCCCTTGGGCCAAAAGTAGATTGCAGAGCAAAAGGCCACTCAGGGCCAGTATCCAATGTTTTTTCATGAACAAAGTTGGTTTGTGGTTTGGCATGTAGGTTTTCTGAGTTGAAAGTATTGCAAAAGGGCTATTTGTGGTAGTACAAGGGGAGGAAATAGACGGATGGCGGGAAATGGGGAGTGAATGGCGTAGGTTTGAGGGCAATCCAGTTAACAAATGCCAAATAATCGAAAAATAAGTCCCATGAATTTGACTCTCATATGTATAATGGCTTATTTTTATCAAGAAATCCGTTCTGACAAGCGATTCAAAGCACATTTTTATGGTCTTTGCCCTGGTTGTAGCACATGAAATAGACAGTCCTTTGCCTTCCTTATTGGATGAATTCACTGACATCCGTAAGCGACTGCGACCATTGCAAGACCGTAGCCTTTTGCAAATTGAAGACCTGCCCAATGCCAAACGTGAGGACATTCAGGACCTCTTCTCCAAACACGCTGGCAATATCTCCTTTTTTCACTATGCAGGCCATGCTAACGGTAAATCGCTCAGCATTCCAGGAGGAGGTAATGCAAAGGGTTTAGCAGCTTTGTTTGGATTGGAAAACCAGCAGCGGAAAGTTAATCCGCCGATCCTGGTTTTTCTCAATGGTTGCTCATCCAGGGGCCAGGTGGATGACCTCTTGGCAATTGGGGTAAAAGCGGTGATTGCCACCAATTGTGAGATCAAGGACGAAAGCGCCCGTATTTTTGCCGCTGCTTTTTACCAGCATTTTTGCGAAGAGGGTAGGAGCTTGGGCCAAGCCTTTGATTTTGCCAAAGGTATCCTGGCAAAATCGGATGCCGGGAAATCCATAACGCTAGTGGATATGCGGGGTAGTGGCAGGGCTCCCAGTCAAAACCCATCTGAACTTACTTGGGGGTTGTACCTCAATGAAGGTATTGCTGGAAAAGAAAGAGAAGAATTGGAGCAAATTGTGCTCAATGCCTTGCCGAGGCTTTCTCCTTATATTTTGCAAAATACCAAGGTGCGAGCTAGAGAGAGCTTGCTGGCTTTGGTAGATGAGTTTCTGGAGCAGGCAGGGGATTTACAAAATGACCAGGACCCCTTGTTGGAGTTGATCACACGCCTGCCCTGGACCATCGGAACCCATTTGCGGCGGCTTTTTGTGTTGGACCAGGAGAGTGGCATGGCGGAAACTGGTTTGCCGCGCTTGAAAGAAATCAACCAGGCATACCAGGAATTGCTGCGCTTCATCGCCTATGTGCTTTATTCATCGCTGTGGGATGAGCGGCAAAAAGGTGCGCTGAACGACCATACTTACAAGGATCAAGCTCTGGCCCTGGATTTGCAAAACGGCATCAAGGTGGATTATTTGTACCAAATTCGCCAATGCCTCAAGCTTTTGCAAGAAATACCTGGAGACGAGATCAACCTGGAAGCCAATGTTGCTGATTTTTTGCAAGTAGTAGATGAAAAATTGCTCGAAGGCCATGCTTTTATGCAAGCTTTGGATGCTTGTTTGGTCAAAAACGACCCCAAAATACTGGAGGAACTGATCGCTTTGCGCAAAAGTACTTTGGACCAAACCTGTCTTCACGCTGAAGGAATTTACACTGCTTACTTGAGAGCAGCCTTGTTTTTGACCCAGTATCGTTTGTTCAGTATCCGCTCGATTTCGGTGGACAAAGTGCGCTACATTGACGCTGCTGAACCTTTTGTACACCAGAGTCTAAGCTTGCATGCGGCGTTTGGTGCATTGGAACCCCTGCTTACCATGAGCAAAGAAGCCAGCGACAACTACTGCATCATGTTGGCTCCGCGTGACCAAAAAGACCCCTTGGCCAAGGCCCTGAATTTGTCGCCTTTTTACCTCGACAAAAGCTCTTGGTTGAGTGGCAAGGCCAATGCATATCCAGCGATCCATATGCTTTACGCGATGGAAGGTTTTGGCAGGTTTCACTACCGCTACATCGACCAAGACGTAAACCACCAATACCTGTACAACGACAACCAGGATTTTGAAGTCCATGAATTTGGCGCGAAATTCCCAGATTTGTCCAACGCGATCAGTGTGCAGGAAGCCCGTAAATTCAAGAGGATTTACCAGCAATTCCAGCGTTTTAACCAAGACTTCCAGGCCCCATGAACCCCAATTTCCCACATATCAGCCCATTCAAGCTATTGCAGTCTTACACCCGTGAAGACAGCAGGCACTTCTTTGGGCGGGAAAAAGAGACCCGCTTGCTCAGTGAAATGCTGATGCACAGCAAATTGGTGTTGTTGTATGGCCCATCGGGATCGGGCAAAACCAGTTTGATTCAGTGCGGCTTGGGAGGCATGTTGTCGCCCCGCGATTGGTTGCCGATTTTTGTGCGCAGGGGCCAGGGATTCGAGCAGTCGATCCGACTGAGTTTGCTCAAAAAATGCCGTGAACTCCAGGCTTTTGAGCAAAGTGCGAGGAACACATCCGAACTGGAACAACTTTCCATCAGGGAACTGGTACAGCAGGTGTTTCGCATCAGCCGGTTGCCTGTTTACTTGATTCTGGACCAGTTTGAGGAGTTGTTTATTTTGGGGGATAAAACAGAACAGGATGATTTTTTCCAAAACCTGGAAGACTTGCAGCTTTTCAGCGAGGATTTCTTTTGCAAAATCCTGATTTCTACCCGCGAGGAGTACCTGGCCAATTTTTATGATTACGAAAGCTCCTTGCCCTACTTGTTTGAAAACCGATTTCGGGTAGAGCGGATGCGTTCGCAGCAGGTTTTGCAGGTGGTAGAAGGCATGTTGAAAGTGCCCTACGCAGGCTATCCAAATTTTCAACTTGAGCAAGGTGTGGCGCTGGACATTCGCGAAAAACTGGAAAACAAGCAGCATCAAGTCGAGTTGACTGACCTGCAAATTTATCTCGATCGCTTGTACCGCAAAGCTGTCGACGCGGCTTCGCCAGACGATCAGGAAGTTTTTTTCAGCAAAGCCCTGGTTGCGGCCAACCCACTGGACAACGTGCTCAGCCAGTTTTTGGACGAGCAATTGGCGAAAATCAAATTAGACTACAAGGCCAAAAACAGCACTGAACAACCCGTTCTAAAACTGCTTTACCCCTTCGTGAGCGAACAAGGGACCAAGCAAAGCCAGGATTTGAAAACGGTTTTAGAAAACTTGCAATTGGCCAAAACCCCTTTTTCAGAACAACAGGTTGCCTCTGTTTTGGAGCAACTTTGCGCACCCGATGTTCGCCTGCTCAAGCGCCTGGACTTGGAAGAAGGCCAGCCTTCGCGCTATGAGTTGTGGCACGACCGCCTGGCCGCCCAGGTTTTTGCTAGATTCAGCACCGAAGAGCTGCAAAGACGCCAGGCTTTGAGTCAATTGGACAGTGTTTTGAAGCTCAACCAAGACCAAGAGGGTGGAAAAAAGACCTACTTGAGCATAAGAGCCTTAGAACTGGTAGATGAAAACTTGGACCAAAGCGGGCTTAAAGCAGAACAAGTTGAATTGATCAATCAAAGTAAGGCAACTCATCGGCGGGCCAGAAACCTGCGTTGGACGGCTTACGCTACCGTTTTGACTTTGACCTTGACTGCTGCTTTCTTTTTTTGGTTAAACGGCCAAAACCAGCGCCTCAACGCCGAAGTCAATGCCCTGGTAGCCGAGGCTCGGCGCATCGAAAAAGACGATCCGGTAGCGGCCAGAAAAATCATTAACCAGGCCCTGAGACTTTCCCCAAATTCAAAAGTTGCCATCCAGGCCCGCAAGGACTTGTGGGAAAGCCAGCAGTTTTATTACCGCAAGCTGAAAATGCGGGGAAATGTGTATTGCATTGATGCGAGTGAGGATGGGCAGGAAATTGTGGTGGGAGTGGATAGCAGTGTTTGTTTGTTGGATGGGGAGGGCAGGGTTCGACAGGAGGTTAAATTGGCTGCTGAAATCAGGGCTTTGCACTATGTGAAAGAAAAGCGGGCTTATGTTTTGGATAGTTATGGTCAAATTTGGGAAATTGATTTGTACAAGGAGAGTAAATACCGGATTGATTCTCTTCAAGATTGGGCTTTTGGCATAGCGTATCATGATCGAACGAAGATATTGGCCGTCATGGATATGTATGGAAGATTGCATACCTATTTACATAGCAGGAAGCAGACTTCACTTACGATAGTTGAAATGGAAGCACCTTTTATCCCTACAACATATCCTGCGCACACTTTAGATTTCAATGCTAATGGCGATAAGTTGGTAAGTGTAATCGATTCAGGAAGAGCGATGGTTTTTGACCTCACTGGTCGGGTGTGGCGCAGGGTGAAATTAGGGCGGGATGTTATTCTAAGTGTTGAATTTCATCCCCAAAAAGACGAAGTGCTGAGCCTGAGCCGAGATGGTCAGGCCCATTTGTGGGATGCAAATCGAATTGTTTCTGGTGTTCAAGAAAAAAGTTTGCCCACTTTTAGCCTTTCTGCAAATGCAGATCGCATCAATTTTGGTCAATTCAATAAGCGAGGTAATGCTGTATTGTTGGGAGCACAAAATCGAAAACTATATGTCTGGGGAACGGAAAGAGGTGATTTGGTTTCTTATCTCGGACACCAGAATGGTATTATAGGAGGAAAATGGCTTTTCGAAGGAAGACAATTTATTTCTATAGATCAAGACTCTTCATTGCTATGGTGGAAAACCGCATCAAAAGCAAAACAAGTATTCGGGCCTCATATCAATGAAGTCGAAAAACTGATTGTAGCTAAAAGTGGCTTGATTTTCAGTGCTGATGGAACAGGTGGGAAAATGAGTTACACGGCTCAAAATGACCTGTCATCTACCATAAAGAGCCAATATCAGGCAGTGATAAAAGTGTGGAATCCACAGAAAAGTAGGTTGGTTCAGCAAAAAGCAGCGTTGCAAGGTGGGATCAGAGATATAGCCTTGTTAGAAGACAAACACACCATTGTAGCTATTGGTACTGGGATGGAATTGTTTTTTTGGAATACAAAAACTGGATTTAGTTTTAAGAAAACGGTTGGTAGTGAGTACGTTTACCACTTGTGCAAAATCAAGCAAGGGCAATTTGCAATTTCAACATTGGACGATATCCAAATATGGAATTACCAAGGAGAATTGTTATCATCCATTCCATATCCGTCGCCCAATGACCGCCCCAATTGCTTGAGTTGGAATGAAAAGGAACAAGCACTTTATGCCAGCCTTGATTATTCAGGGCTTTGTAAATATCAAAATCAAAAGTGGACACTGATAAAAGATGCCCCAAAGAACATTTTATCGATGAGTTGGACTGTTGATTCTGGCAAATTAGCCCTTGGCTCTCAAATAAGTGAAGAAGGAGAAATTGGTTCTTACCTATGGAATACACTAGACAAGGTTTTTGTTCCACTTAGGCTAAGCCTATCAGATAGAGGAGGAATTTCCAAGTGTTTTGACCTTGATTTTTCCCCTGACGGGCGCTACCTCGGCATTGCAATCGGCTCTAAAGCAATAGTAGTGGATGTAAACACTTTGCAAGAAGTACAAGCGATGGGAGATAAACCCACTACTGGCGTATATGCTGTCCGATTCTCAAAATCAGGTAATGAAATATACATGGGAACTGGAGACGGGTATGTATTTGTTTATTCGATTCCCAAGTAAACACTTTTTAATACTGGGTACTCGCAGATTTTGATCACTAAACACCATAAACATGAAAAAGCAATTTTTATGCTTAGGCTTGATTACTCTTTTTGGAGTATTACACCCACTTTTGGGGCAAACACGAATTCAATACAAACCCAATAAGCAAGCAAAAAAGTGCTGTACAAAACCTGGTCAAACTAATCCGAAGTTTAACTATTCAGCAAGAACTACAGAGTTTATTCGGGTTTCTTGCGGTGGCAATTGGAAAGAATTTGAATACTTAATTGCAGAGGCCAATCTCAATCAATGTTTAGAATATCGGCCAGTGTGCAAGGATGGAGTGCCTGTCGACATCAAAATATTCAAATGTGATTGTATTTCTTCAAGTTGTATTGAAATTCCTACTGATCTTTCACCCAAAAGGGTACGTGTTGCAGACTCTCCCGTACATCATGAATTGTTCCAAGATTATACTGATTGGAGAAGAAGAGATTTGCCTGTTATTCAGGTAAAACAGTTCTTTAATCAAGATTTGGTTAAACAAACCCAAAGTCTAGCTTCCAAGAAAGATATTCCAGCCTTACAAAAAATGGTGACTAGCCAATATGAAGTAATGTTAAAGATTCCTAATGCCAACATTATGAGTCCAGAGACTTACTTGCAACAATTGAAACCGAATCTTGGAACTGAGGTATTCGAAAAACTCAATAAACAAGACTTTCTGGATCAACTCCGCTCAAAAAGTAAGCAATAGTCTTTGCCTTACAATTTTTAATGTGAAATAGTCTGGGACCATGTTTGGTCATGATTTTCCAGCTAACTCAGACAATTCTCGGACTATTTCCTTTCAAATATTGCTAAATCTTAATAAATATGAAAAACTTACTGTTCTTGATTCTTGTTTTCTGTGCGGTAACACTATCAAAAGCACAGCAGCAAGTTAATGCAAATCTCATCGGTGCCAACATAAAATATATTACTGCTGCCGCCAATATCCAGCCCGGTGAATACCACATCCGTTCGATGCTCCTTGACCGTCCAATGGATGTAATGAATGGCCAAAACCAAAATGGAGTTGGCCTGCATTTGTGGGATTTCCACGGCGGAGAAGCCCAAAAATTCTACATCGAGCGCAGCAATGAAGCCGGGTATTATTACATCAAGACCTTTTGGGGAAGGGTTTTGGACATCAACGGTGCGAGTACGGCTTCTGGTGCCACGCTTTATACTTGGGACTTTCATGGTGGTGACAACCAAAAGTGGAAATTTATAGATGTAGGAAATGGCTATTACAACATCCAATCCAAGTTAGGCACTTATATTGATGTAGCATGGGGGAACTCAAATTCAGGTGCAGTGATTTGGATGTCTGAATACTCCACTTGGAATAACAATGCCGCTCAAAGGTGGAGGTTGGAAGCCACTTTGAACATTAAAATGTATGAACCTAAGCCCCAAGTTCAAATTTTAACCCAAAAAATTGAAGCCACTACAGGAGAATTTAAAGTACTCATAAAAGACAAAAGTGGGAATTCAGTCCGAAATCCAAAGTTGTACAATATAAGGTTTATTATGAATGGAAGGTATGTTGACTTAGAAGATCGTATCTACACCAAATCGGGAGAGATACATTATACGAATGTTCCTTTTGGGCAATATTCTTTGAGTTGTAGCATATTTATTGGATCTGGTTCGGGGAATGGCGCGGTAGATGATTTTTCAGGACAAACAGTAGATATAGGTAAAGAAAAAGTAACGGTCCTTGCTGGTCAAGTTCCAACGGTAATCTTCACTTTGAAATAATGTGTGGGTTTAATTGCTTGGCAATCTGAAAACCTTATCCCTAGATAACGTAACCGCAGTCCAAGTCACCGAGGAAGCCCCCATCTTCCTCGGTGCCCTCCGATCCCCCGCACAACCCGTCCGATACCGAACGCTTTTGAAATAATATAAAATCATTCTACGAAAAGAAAATCAGCCACTTACATTTTGGCACGCAGCTTGGACCATACTAGGCGGACAAAAAGAAAAAATGTTCGCTTATGGACCGTGAGTTATCACCCGACTATTTGAAAAAACGCAATCGACGCACTATCCTGATGGTAGTTGCGGTGCTGTTGACGCTGGCGCTGGGTACTTGGGCCATCCGCAAGGTCTTGTTCAGCAGCTTGAACCGTTCCGAAATCCGCACAGCCAAGGTGGAAATTGGCCCCGTCGAGAACACCATCAATGCCGCCGGAGAAGTGCAGCCCGCATTCGAGCAATTGATCGCCAGCCCGATCCCGGCGACCATCCTGAAAGTAAACCTTACCGAAGGTGCCAGCCTCAAAAGCGGCGAAGTGATCCTGGAACTCGACGCCAGCGATACCCGTAGCAATTTGGACAAGGAAAAAGACCAACTCGAACTCAAGCGCAACGGCATCGTAAAACTCAAACTGGAACTGGAAAAAAGCTTTTACGACCTCAAAATCAACGACTCGATCAAGGCTTACCGCATCAATGCCCTCAAAGCCGACATCGAAAACGCCAAAAAACTCTTCCAGGCTGGCGGCGGCACCCGCGAAACCGTGGACAAACTCGAAAACGATTACCGCATCGCCCAATTGGAAAAACGCCAACTCGAAAACGACATCCGCAGCCGCCAGGCTGTGATGCGTACCAGCATCCGCGAAACCGAAATCACGGCCTCGATCCAGGAGAAAGATTACCAGGCCCAGGCCCGCAAATTGGGCAAAGCCATCATCCGCGCCGACATCCCAGGGGTCTTGACTTTTGTGAATAAAAACCTGGGCCAAAAAGTGAACGAAGGCGAACCCCTGGCCCGCGTGGCCAACCTGAGCAGTTTCAAAATCCTGGGCCAGGTGTCGGACAATTACGCCGAGGACCTGCAAGTGGGCATGTCGGCTGTGGTAAGGGTGAATGACAAAGACTACAGCGCACAAGTGGTCAACATTTACCCTGCCGTATCCAACAATGTGATCAGCTTTGACCTCCGTCTCGACCAAACCCAAGGGCTCGACTTGCGGCCCCGCATGAAAGTCGAGGTATTTCTGGTCACGGCCAATCATCCGCGCACTTTGCGGGTGCTCAATGGACCTACTTTTCGCGGTGGAGAGTCACAGGACGTGTTCGTCATCCGGCCGGATGGCAATGCCGAGCGGCGCAGGGTGAAATTGGGCCTAAGCAATTTTGATTACGTGGAAGTCACCGAGGGCCTGAGCAAAGGCGAAGAAGTGATCATCAGCGATCTGAGTCGTTTTCGCAACACCCGCCAAATCAAAATCAAGCCCTGATGAGAGCCCTGATGAGAATCCTGATCTGCACCTTACTGCTGGGCCTGGTCTTGAACGTACAAGCCCAGCGCCAACTCAGCTTGCAAGAGGTAGTGGACTTGGCCCAACAGCAGTCGATTGCCGCCTTGCAAGCCAGTACCACCAAGGAAACCCGCTACTGGGAGTACCGCACTTTTCAATCCAATTACAAGCCCCAACTGCTGCTGAGTGGCAATTTGCCCTCTTTCAACCGCTTGTTTCGGGAGGTTTTGCAGCCCAATGGCTCGATTTTGTTCCAACCCGTGCGCAACAACAACTCCTCTCTGAGTCTTTCTTTGGAGCAGAACATTGCCAAAACTGGCGGTACGATTTTTGCCACCACCAGTTTACAACGTTTCGACGACTTTGACCGCGAAATCACCTTATACAATGGTACCCCGTTGGCGGCAGTGGGCCTGAGTCAGCCCCTTTTTCGCTTCAATGCCTTGAAGTGGGACAACAAAATTGAGCCCCTGAAATATGAAGAAAGCAAACAAGCCTACGTGGAAGAATTGGCCGAAATTGCCAGTTCAGCCAGCACTTTGTATTTTGAACTGCTCCTGGGCCAGGTCAACCAAAAAATGGCCCAAAGCAACCTCGACAATACCGCCCGCATCCTGAAAATTGCCAACGAGAAATACGAACTGGGCAAAACCAGCCGCAACGAACTCCTGCAATTACAACTCGAACAGCTAAAAGCCCAAAAAGCCGCCGCCTCGGCCCAACGGGATGTGGAAATTGCCAGCCTGCGTTTGCGTAGTTTTACGGGTTTGACGGGAAGCGAAAAACTGGAGCTCCAGGAAGCGCAGCCCCAAGCCACCCCGGAAGTCGATCCCGAAAAGCTGATCGCTGAAGCTTTTGCCAACCGGGCGGCCTCAATTGCTTTCACCCGCCGCCGCTTAGAAGCCGACCAGCGGATCGCCAAAGCCAAGGGCGACAATGGCATCAACGCCGCCCTGTCTGCCAACCTGGGCCTGACCAACAGCAATGGCCAACTGGGCGAAGTGTGGAAGGCCCCACAGAACTACCAATTTGTACAACTGCAATTGAGTATTCCCGTCATGGATTGGGGCCGCTCGAAGTCGAGGATCAAAACTGCTGAGGCCAATAAGCAACTGACTGATTACACGATCCAGCAGGACCAGCAGAATTTTCGGCAGGAGATTTACACCCAAATCAGCTTGTTTGCCTTGCAAAAAAAACAACTTAGCCTGACCGCGAGTGCCGACCAAATCGCCGCTGAGCAGTACCAAATCGCCCAAGAGCGCTACGTGCTGGGCAACCTGGACATCAACAGCCTAAGCCTGGCCATTGCCGAAAAAGACCGCGCCAAACGCGACTACATCGGTGCCTTGCGCGATTACTGGGCTGCCTACTACGGCTTGCGCCAACTGACCTTGTTCGATTTTGACCAAAATAAAAAGCTATGAGAGCCATTGAACAAACTTGTAAAACTTGGCAATTGTGTTGCCCTGCTGCGCGAGGCTATAGTGGAACACGGATAAAACTGATGAAACTGATCTTCAAGGATTTCCATCATGATTTTGACTGTGATTTTGGCTATTACGTTGCCAAGCAAAGGGCTTAATCAAAAGTCAAAGATGTCCACTTTATTTATTTCCTGTTCCTAAGTACAGCGTTTTTTAAGTTTTCGTAATTATCTCCCCTACTGATTGGCGGAGCTGAACTGGCAAAAGGGCTGACGTACTTACCTCTTTAATGCAAAAACTCATTTACGATGGTTTAGCGAACTTAAAAAACAAACTACTAAGTAACGGGTCAAAAATAAACCTTTCCAGTTTTTAAGAGAGACGTGTGTCAACGTAACGGTCAACGTCATGCTGGAAATCCGCAAGAATGGGTGTGGGGTGTGCAAGTGTGAGTTCGGGTGTGTGGGGCTTCGATCAGAATCCTTCGACTCAGTTAATTGGAAATGGGGGTTTATGCACACTGACACCCAAACCAACACACCCAAACCCAATTTTATCCGCGTACTAAAAACAGCCTCGCGCAGCGAGGGCATAATCTATAAAGTACGCAATTGCGATTTGGTAAGGTTTATTCGTGGCTTGTCACTGATCAAAATGGGGTTCGGAACTGAGTTCAATTTCGCGCCTCTTTTCAACTCTTCAACACTTCAACTAAACAAAGCCATGCTTGCATTAAAAAACATCGAAAAGGTCTATCGCACCGATACCATCGAAACCCTGGCCCTCAGCAACATCAATCTAGAGGTCAAGCCAGGTGAATTTCTGTCGATCATGGGGCCTTCTGGTTGCGGCAAAAGTACTTTGCTCAACATCATGGGCTTGTTGGACGCACCCTCTGGTGGTTCCATTGTGATCGACGAAGAAAAAGTAGAGGGTTTGAACGACCAAAAACTCTCCCAACTGCGCAACCGCAAAATTGGCTTCATTTTTCAGAGTTATCACCTGATCAATGACCTGTCTGTGGTCGATAATGTGGAATTGCCCCTGCTTTACCGCCAAATTTCGGCCAGCGAGCGCCGCAAACTGGCCACCGAAGCCCTGGCCAAAGTAGGCCTCAGCAACCGCCTCAAGCATTATCCCACCCAATTATCAGGTGGGCAAAAACAAAGGGTGGCCATTGCGAGGGCCATTGTAGGTCGCCCCAGCCTGATCTTGGCCGATGAGCCCACGGGCAACCTCGACTCGGTAATGGGCAATGAAGTGATGGAAATCCTCGAAACCCTGAACCGCGAGGACAAAACCACCATCATCATGGTCACGCACGACGAAAACATGGCCCAACGCACGCATCGTTTGGTGCGGCTGTTTGACGGGGCGCAAGTATCTTAAAAAGTTGAAAAGTTTAGTGTTGAAATGTTGAAAAGAGGGCTTCGGAAAAATAACTGATCCTAAGTTCTTGAACCAGGTCTATCTCTTCAACCCTTCAACTTTTCAACCTTTAAACAAAAAGAACATGTTCAGCAACTACCTAAAAATCACCTGGGCGGTGATGCAGCGCCGCAAGGCATATACCTTTCTGAGCCTTTTTGGCATCAGTTTTACATTGACGGTTTTGATTGTGTTGGCGGCATTTTTGCACCATGTGATCGGCCCCAACTATCCTGAATGGGGCCGCAACAACACCTTGTACATCCTGGCCGCAAAAATGGAATTCGGCAACACCAGTTCCAGGATCGGGCCTTTGAGTTACTCCTTTTACGAGCGCTTTGTCAAAACCTTGAAAGCACCTGAGAAAACCTGTGTCATCACCATACCCAGCGTCTTGACGGCTTATCCCAATGGCAAAAGGGTGGTGTTGAGAACCCGCCATACGGACGCTGATTTTTGGGAAATCTGCCAATTCGACTTCCTCGAAGGCCGGGCTTACACCCAAAAAGACATCAACAGCAACCGCCAGGGAGTGGTGATCAATGAACAAACCCGCGAGGCTTTTTTCGGGAAGAGTGGATCTGTCCTGGGCCGTGAAATAGAGGTAGATGGAGCCAAGTACCAGGTGCTGGGGGTAGTGAAAGGTGTACCCATGACCCGCCTTTTCTCTTTTGGCGATGTGTATTTCCCTGTCAATACCATTAAGTACGACTTGAAAAACCCCGAATACATGGGGTCATTTTGGGTCATGCTCAAAGCCAAAGACCAGGCGAATATGGACCAAATTCGAGAAGAGTACAGCGATGTCGTGCGGAAAGTACCCGTCCAAAAAACAGAAAAATTCGATTCTCAAGCTTATGGCTACCTCGGTGGTTTTGCCGATACGTTTTTTAGGCTGTCCGAAAAAAGCAGCCTGCGCTTGGTGTATGGGGTATTGATTTTGTTTGCCTTCCTGTTCATGTCTTTGCCTGCGATCAACCTGATCAACATCAACGTGAGCCGGATCATGGAGCGGGCCTCCGAAATTGGCATCCGCAAAGCTTTTGGGGCCACCAGCAAGGCTTTGACCCGCCAGTTCATCGTTGAAAACATCATTTTGACCGCTATTGGGGGTGTTTTGGCCCTGATTTTTGCCGCCATTATCCTCGCCATTTTCAATCGCAGTGGCTTGATTCCCAATGCTGATTTGCGCATCAATTGGTTCGTGGTCCTGGTCGCGCTGATTGTGACCCTGGTATTTGGTCTGCTGTCCGGGGTATTGCCCGCCTGGCGCATGTCCAAGCTGCAATCTGCCGAGGCCCTGCGCATCAGCGCTTAAGAGCATGTTTAAAATTTTTTGTTTGCCATAAAACGGCCCAATTTGGACTACTCTTCGTTAGGAAAATGCTCATTATGCGCTGCATAACTCCGCTTTTCCTGCCTCGATTAGTCAAAATTTGACTCGTTTTCTGCCGAACCCTCCAATATTTAAACACGCTCTGAGTCTTTTCAACCCTTCAACTTTTCAACTAAGAAGACATGTTTTCACATCTGTTCAAACTAATCTGGAAAAAGAAGCGCAGCAGTTTTTTACTCATGCTCGAAATCTTTTTCTCTTTCCTGGTGCTCTTCGCAGTTTGCAGTGCGGGGGTGTACAATTGGAATAATTACCGCAAACCTTCGGGTATCGAAGTCAATGATCGCTGGACGCTCTCGTTCTTCTATAATACCGATACCAATCCCAACCTTGAATTGGTACGCCAGCGGCTAAAAAATTATCCAGAGGTGCAATCTTTTACTTACTGCTCCGACAATTATCCCTATTCCGAAAGCCAATGGGGCGGCTCTTTTTATTACGAGGGTGAAGATTTTCAGATCGAACCGATGCAGGTCGATGAGCAGTACCAAAAAACGATTGGGTTAAAGCTCAACGCAGGTCGCTGGATCAGCCCTGCCGATACCGTGGGCGGGCAGCAGCCCGTTTTGCTCACCCAAGAGCTGAAGGAAAAAGTTTTTAAAGCTGAAAATGCCATCGGCAAAAAACTCCAGGCAGGTAAAAAACCCGAAGATGGAATTTACAAAGTCATTGGTGTGGTATCCCATTACAAGTACCAAAGTGACTTCCAGGGGGAGCAACTGTTGATGTTTCAGATGCTCAAACCCTTTTCAAAATCGGACTTGAACACCGTACTCCTACACCTCAAACCCGGCACCAATGCCGATTTTGAAGCCCGTCTGGCCAAAGACATGGCCCGCATTGGCAAAGATTGGACCGTGGAGATCAGGCACCTCGACAAGCTCAAGCACAACAAAAATCTTTTTACCTGGATTCCGCTGCTCATTGCTTTCATCGTCTGTGGTTTTTTGGTGCTCAATGTGGCCCTGGGCTTGTTTGGGGTTTTGTTCCAAAATATCCAACAAAGGCGGGGTGAAATTGGTGTTCGCAGGGCCATGGGGGCTACCAAGGTCCATATCCTGCGCCATTTCATCGGTGAAACGGCGATGATCGCAACCTTTTCGCTGGTCTTTGGTCTGTTTTTTGCCGTGCAATTTCCGCTGCTGCGTATCTTTGACTTGCCTGCATCGGTGTATGTTTGGGGCATGGTTTTGGCGGTAGGGGCCATTTATTTTTTGGTGGTCCTTTGTGCCTTTTTGCCCAGCAAACAAGCTTCCGATGTTTTTCCGGCCAGCGCATTGCGCGAGTCTTGAGCTGAACCAGTTTTGACCTGAACCTTGATATGATCCTGATCATCGACGACGACATCGCGGTTTGTACTTCTCTTTTGCTGCTTTTTGAAAAAGAAGGCCTGCCCGCCCATGCCGTGCAGCACCTAGGCGATGCCTTGGATCAATTGCGCCAAAAACAAGCCCAACTGGTGATCCTGGACATGAACTTCGGCAACAAAACCACTGGTGACGATGGCCTGCGCATGTTGGAAAAAATCCGCAGGGATCACCCCCAAGTGGCGGTGATCCTCATCACGGGTTGGGGCACGATCGACCTGGCGGTACAGGGTATGAAAATAGGCGCGGCTGATTTCATACACAAACCCTGGCAAAATGCGCACTTGCTGCAATCGGTGCGCACCATCCTGAATTTGCAAAAAAAGGAAAAAAACGCGCCGCTTAATCGCCGTAAGCTTGATGATCAATACGAATTGGGCCACATCATCGGCCAGGATCCGGCCATTTTGCAAGTACTGGATACCTTGGGGCGAGTGGCCGCCACCGATGCCTCGGTCTTGATTTTGGGCGAAAGTGGTACGGGCAAAGAACTGATTGCCGAGGCCATTCACCAAAATAGCAAGCGGGCCAGCAAGCCTTTTGTAAAAGTCAACTTGGGGGGCATTTCGACCAGTCTTTTTGAATCGGAGATGTTTGGGCACCTCCGAGGGGCCTTTACCGATGCGCGTTACGACCGGGTAGGGCGCTTTGAATTGGCCCACAAAGGCAGCATTTTTTTGGACGAAATTGGCGAGCTCGACCTGGCTTCACAAGTCAAATTGTTGCGGGTTTTGCAGGACCGTACTTACGAAGTCCTGGGCAGTAGCCGCAGCAAAACCACCGATGTGAGGGTCATTTGCGCCACCAACCGCAAGTTGGAAGAAATGGTCGCTGAACAGCGTTTTCGCGAAGACCTGTACTACCGCATCAACCTCATTACTTTGCATTTGCCCCCCCTGCGCGAGCGGGCCAGCGACATCCCTTTGCTAGTGCAGCATTTTGTCACCAATTTGAGCGAACTCTACCATCGGCCCCTCAAAATAAGTCCCGAAGCGCTGAATTGGCTCAAACAATTGCCCCTGCCTGGCAACATCCGGCAACTGAAAAACCTGGTGGAAAGAACAGTCTTGGTCAGTAATGAGGATGTGTTGCAAGTGGCTGATTTTCAAAAACAATACCAGCCTTCGCAAAACCCAGGCAAAGAAGAATTGCCCGCAGTTGGCAGCATGACTCTGGAAGAAATGGAGGTGCAAATGATCAAGAAAGCGATGGAGTTTCACAAGGGCAAGTTGGCGCGGGTGGCAAGGTCCTTGGGATTGACACGATCGTCCTTGTATCGCCGTTTGGGGAAATACCAGATTCCTTATGAGCAGGAGTAAGGGCGATTACGATAATATTTGTAAGGCGAGCTCAGGATTTGAGAAGTTTGAATTTTTGACTTACGACTTACGAGTGACGACTTACGACTTACGAAGGAGAGCGCGCTGAAAAGAGTTTGTCGTGACCCTGTGTAACTCGGTTTTCCGTTTTAGTTTTGGTATTTGATAGGTGCCGATTTGGAATCGAAAACACATCTTAAATCGTGTAAACCTGGACTTCAGTCCGGGGCAAAAAGCCCCCCTGATTCCATCTGAAATCTATCCAGAAGCTGCATCTAAGCGTGCATAATCATACTTTTGCTTGAATGAAACTGAATACGAAATACATCCTCTTCATCGCCAGCATCCACCTGGCGGCCTTCATCATGTCTTATTTTGTGTTTCGTGAGAACAAGATTTTTTTCATCGTTTCGGAGCTGTTTATCCTGGCGTCTATTTTTTTGTCTTGGGGCTTGTACCGACAATTGATCCAGCCCGTGCAAATGCTGGCCAGCGGGGCCGAAGCCATTGCCGACCGTGATTTCAGCATCAAACTCATCCCCACCGGACAAGAGGAAGTAGATGTCTTGGTGAGGGTTTATAATCAAATGATTGAGCAATTGCGCAGCGAGCGTTTGGTGCAAGCCGAGCAGCATTATTTTCTCGAAAAACTGATCCAAACCTCGCCCATTGGCATCCTGATCCTGGATTTGGACGGCCAGTTTTACAGCCTTAATCCCAGGGCGGAAGCCTTGATCGGTTTGGGTAAAAAAGAACTGGAACAGCAAGATTTGCGTCAAATTCGGCATCCTTTGATTGAGGCGATTGTGGGGATGGAGCAGGGCAAAACCCAGATTTTACAGGCCGATAGCGCCAAAAAATTCAAAATTCACAAGGCGGGTTTCATCGACCGGGGTTTTCGGCGCAGTTTTGTCACCATTGAAGAGCTGACCTTGGAAATTTTAGAAGCCGAAAAAAAGGCTTACGGCAAAGTGATCCGCATGATGGCCCACGAGGTGAACAATACCCTCGGCGCGGTCAATTCCATCCTCGATACCGCCCAATCGCTGGAGCAAAATCCCCGCTTGCAACAAGCCTGGCAAGTGGCCATTGAGCGCAACAACAACCTGGCCCAGTTCATGACCCGTTTTGCTGACGTGATTCGCTTGCCGCTGCCCAACTTGGAGCGGGTGGATGCCCGCGAACTTTTGCAAAAAGCCGCCGACTTGATGCGCTTTAAAGCTGCCGAGCACAGTATCCACTTGGAAATGGATTTGGGGAAAAAGCCCATCTATTTCCAAGCCGACCGTACCCAAATGGAGCAGGTTTTGCTCAATGCCCTGAAAAATGCCATCGAAGCCATGTCAAAACCGGGTAAAATTCAGTTGAAAGCCAGCGAAAACCCCACCATTTTGCAAATCATCGACGAAGGCCAAGGCATTCCTGCGGGTATGGAAGACCTGTTGTTTTCGCCTTTTTTCAGTACCAAAGATCACGGTCAAGGCATCGGCCTCACTTTGATCCGAGAGATTTTGATGATGCACGGTTTTGATTTTTCGCTTAAAACCGGAGCCGATGGCAAGACTGTTTTTGAGGTTCGGATAGAAACCCAAAACTGAAAACGGGTTTCTTTTTCTTTTCAACCCTAAACATTTCAACCCTTCAACTCAAAGAACTACCTTTGCCGCCTCATTCAAACTCCCGATTATGTTGTTTCTGTTCATTGGCAAATTGATCGACTTTATCCTGCACATTGACGAACACTTGGTGCAGATGGCCAACCAATATGGCAACCTGCTTTATGTGATCCTTTTTGCCATTGTTTTCGCCGAAACTGGCCTGGTGGTTACGCCCATTTTGCCTGGCGATAGTTTACTTTTTGCCGCTGGAGCCCTGGCCGCCAGTGCCAACGCCCTCGACATCCGCCTGATCATCGTCTTGTTTTTTGTGGCTGCGGTATTGGGCAACACGGTCAACTATGCCATTGGCCGCTACTTTGGGCAGCGCATTTTCCAGATCAAGAGCCGTTGGATCAAAATGGAATACCTGCAACAAACCCAGGCTTTTTATGAAAAACACGGGGCTTTGGCGGTGGTTTTGAGCCGTTTTGTGCCCATCATGCGCAGTTTTGTGCCTTTTATCGCGGGAGTGGGGCAAATGGCCTGGCCAAAGTACATGGCTTATACGGTGTTCAGCGCCTTCATTTGGGTTTTGCCGATCACGCTCTTGGGCTATTGGTTTGGCAATGTACCGGTGGTCAAAGACAATTTCAGTTTGGTGGTTTTGGGCGTGGTTTTTGTATCGGCTTTGCCGATCATGTGGCAATTTGGAAAGGGCTTTTTGGGGATGCTGAAGGGGAAGAAAGAGGAGCCGAAGTGACAAGCCATGAATAACCTTGCCAATTCGCAAATTCGTAGCCACGAATCCTTTTTGCCCCGCTTCGCGGGTTGGGAACATGGATGACACAGATTTAACTGATTTTCACTGATTTCCAGCATGACGTTGACCATGATGTAGGCAATTAGCGATTAAAAAATTGGAAAGGGCAGTCTCAATTTTTGAACCGTTACTTATGAATGATAAATTATGGGTTATGAGTAGGGGGCTTGCTGGCTAGATTCTTGGGGATTTTTGCAATCGTTTTTCTAACCATGTGTTAAAATCTACAATCATCCCCCCCTGATCACAGCTGAAATCGTGTAACCCTGGACTTCAGTCCGGGGACCAAAGGAACCCACCAAATCCCATCTAAAATCAATCCAAAGGCTTGCATCAAAAAAGTGAAATTTTTATAGGTTTAATGCTTGACACGTATTGTTTACACGTTTTCCTATGGTAAAAGTGTGTTCAGATACATTTTTTCATATGAAAAAGTGTATTTTTACACACAAATTCATACGAAAAAATGCAAAGAGCCCTTTATCAATCCTTATTGGCTTGGAAAAACTCGCCCGAACGCAAGCCCCTGATCCTCCAAGGAGCCAGGCAGGTGGGCAAAACCTGGCTCATGCAAGCGTTTGGTAAAAACGAATTTGAACAGGTCGTTTACCTGAATTTTGAGAGCAGCGAACGCCTGCGGAAGCTTTTTGCCAGCGATTTTGACCTCAAAAGAATCATTGCCAGCTTGGAGATCGAAGCGAATCAAAAAATCAACATTGATCACACTTTACTCATTTTTGACGAAATCCAGGAGGCCGAAAAAGGACTGACTGCCCTGAAATATTTCTACGAACAAGCACCAGGGTATTACATCATGGCCGCTGGCTCGCTTTTGGGCGTATCGTTGCAGCAGCATACTTCTTTTCCAGTGGGCAAGGTCGATTTTTTGCGGATGTATCCCATGAGTTTTTTTGAATTTTTGGACAGCATCGACCAGTCGATCCTAAAGTCTGCATTGGAGGCTGAAAACTGGCCCGTCACGGCAAATTTTCACGACAAGTTGGTGGATTTGCTCCGGCTTTACTACTTCATTGGTGGTATGCCCGAAGCAGTGGCGACCTACCTCAAATATGAGGACCTAAACCTGGTCCGAGCCATTCAATCCAAAATTTTGCTAGGCTACGAAAACGATTTTGCCAAATACGCACCCATCGAAGTCGTGCCCAGGATCAGGATGGTATGGAGTCATCTGATCAGCCAATTGGCCAAGGAGAACCGCAAATTTGTGTACGGACAGGTCAAGAAAGGCTCAAGGGCCAAAGATTTTGAGACCGCTATCACTTGGCTGACGGACGCTGGTTTGGTTTTGAAAGCCTCGTGTGTGGAGAAACCAGGGATTCCCTTGAATGCTTATGCCAATTTGGATGCCTTCAAGCTTTTTTGCCTGGATGTAGGGCTGCTCAATGCAATGGCACAGTTGGAACCAAAAATTTTGCTGGAACAAAACCAGATTTTGACCGAATTCAAAGGAGCAATGACTGAACAATTCGTGGCCCAGCAATTGAAAATCAAACACGAAATCTACTATTGGGCTTCGTCCAACAGCGCTGAAGTCGATCTGTTGATCCAAAACCAACGCGAAATCATTCCCATCGAAGTAAAAGCCGAAGAAAACCTGAAATCGAAGAGCTTGCGATCGTTTGTGGAAAAATACCAGCCGCAACAAGCCATTCGTTTCAGCATGAGCCCTTATCGGGAGCAGGATTGGATGCGGAATGTGCCACTTTATGGGGTGAATGCTTTATGAATGGTTCAAATCTGTGGGGTCCCAAAACCATTTCTCCCATTTCAGCGTATTTACCCAAATGTTTACCCAAAACAAAAAGACACATGCTTACCCTTTACGGCATTCCCAATTGCGACACCGTCAAAAAAGCCCGGGTTTGGCTCCAGGACCAGGGCATTGCTTACCATTTTCACGATTTCAAAAAAGATGGATTGAGCACAGCCATCGTCAACAATTGGCTCAAAACCCTGTCTTGGGAAAGCATCGTCAACACCAAAGGCACTACTTACAAGGCCCTGGACGAAGCCCAGAAATCGGCCATCGGACAGGCCAAAACTGGCATGGTTTTGCTGCTTGAAAACAGCTCCATCATCAAGCGACCGGTGATTGAACGCGATGGTGTGGCCTTGAGTGTAGGTTTTTTGCCCGAAAAATGGACGGAATTGCTCGGTAAATAGGTACTTGTACTTGAACTCTTGGCACTTTTTGCTGTTCCATGTTGCAAAAAGTGCATGCGCTCCAATCCTTTTCTACCCATTCTTTGCATAGTAGCCCTGGCTGGTACGTTGTATGTCAACTACTTGTCCAATGCCTTGCCCTTGAATGGCCAGACCCCCGCTGATATTTCTGATCGTTACCCAACCTTGTTTACGCCAGCGGGTTATGTTTTTTCGATTTGGGGCATCATTTATTTGCTGCTGATGGGCTTCGTGACTTACCAGGTTTTGCCAGCGCAACGCAAGGGGGCCATTCTGCAGGCCGTTCGGCCCTGGTTCATTGCCTCGTGTGTGCTCAATGCGAGTTGGATTTTTGCCTGGCATTTCAATTATTTCCCGCTTTCTCTTTTGATCATGCTGGGCCTTTTGGCGGTATTGATCCATATTTACATCGTCATCACTGACTTGGAGGGGCCTTCAACTTGGGCAGAAACCTTGTTCGTGAAGTTGCCTTTTCGCATTTACCTGGCTTGGATTTGTGTGGCGAGTATTGCCAATGCAACGATATTGCTTACGACTTTGGGTTGGCGCGGTGTGCCCTTTGGGGAGCCTGTTTGGTCCGCGCTGATGATCGCGGTGGCTACGGCCCTGGGTTTGTGGTTTGTAGTCAAAAAACGCGACTTGGCTTTCGCAGCGGTATTGGTTTGGGCCTTCATGGGCATCGCCAACGCCCACCAAGATGTGGCTTTGACCCAGGCCAGCGGGAAAGGGGCGGCAGGGGCTTTGGTGGTCGCTGCTTTGTTGAGTTTGGTGTTGAAGAGAAAAAAGGAAGAGGCGGTTTGAGGCGTTTTGCATGATGTTGACCAAGCCTGAATTTGAAAGAATTAGACCCTTAGGCTTCTTGCGAAGCCAGGATTCGCCCTCTGAATCCCAGTTCTACAAAGCTTTTGCTTCTTGCGAAGCGCGTGCGCTAATGAAATTTGAACATCAAATTGATATTTCGTTACACGTTTTGGTACCTGAGAGAGGATTTAGGCTTCGATCAAACCCAAGATTAATTTGCCAACATAGGTGGTTATTTTGCTCTTAGTGACAAGCCACGAATAAACCTTACACATCGCAACTGCGTACTTTATAGATTATGCCCTCGCTGCGCGAGGCCGTTTTTGGAACACGGATGACACGGATTTACACGGATTTATAGCATGACGTTGACCCCCATTTAACTCAAAATTTGCTTTGCCAATTTTTATAACTTATTCTTTTGCCATCCCTTAGCCCATTAGAACAAGATCGTAATCAGCGTTTAACCATTAACAACTAACCATTAACCATTAACAACTACCGTAGCATCAAGTCCCGCATCTTCGCCAGCGCAGTCGTCCTACTCACCACATCCAGCTTGAAATAGGCATTGTTGATGTGTTTTTTCAGGGTATTCATGGCGATAAACAGGCATTCAGTGATCTGCTGATTGGTTTTGCCCGCGTACATTTCGGATAAAACTTCAAATTCCCGATCGGTCAAAGGCGCGAGTAAGTGCTGGTTCAGCTTGTCGATGGCGAGACTGGGTACGTGGCGATTGGCCTGCTCAGCGTGGTTCATCATCGCGATTTCGATGGTCGTGTACAAGGTTTTTTCGTTGAAAGGTTTGACCAGATAGCCAAAAGGTTTGGTCTTTTTGGCCTTTTCCAAGGACTCGCGGTCGGAGTAAGAACTGAGGAAAATGAAAGGAATGAAGTACTGGCTGTTGATTTGTTCGGCTACGTAAATGCCGTCCTGATCCGACTCCAGGTTGATGTCGAGGATCGCAAAATCTGGGCTGTTCCACTTGAGTTGGTACAAGGCGTCGCTGGGATCGTGGGCAATGCCCGATACCTCGAAGTCGTTATTGCGTAGGTACATGGCAATATTGCGGGCAATGAGCGGCTCGTCTTCCACGATCAGTACTTTGATGGCACTCATGTTAGGGTATTAGGCGGTTTTATACTTAGTAATGAGTAGGCGAATATCAGCCCCCTGGCTGCCATCGATATTGAGGCGAGCCTTTAGTTTTTGGGCGAAAGCCTGGATGATTTCGTAGCCAAAACTACTGGTGTTTTCGGGGTGGAAATCGGGGGCCAAGCCCACTCCATCGTCTTTTACTTGCAAGAGCAGTTCTTCTTCGTTTTTGGCCAAAACCACCCAAATATTGCCTGCTTCGCGGCCTCGGAAAGCATATTTCAAGGCATTGGAAATCAACTCGTTGAGGATCAAACCCAGGGGCACGGCGGTATCGGTGTGCAGTTTCAGGTCCTCAATCTCTGCATGGAGTTGGATTTTATCGGCCCGGATATTGTAGGTGTCGAAAAGGTGGGCACAGAGAATTTTGATGTAATCGTTCATGTTCACGATATTCACGGCCTCATCTTGGTAAAGGTTTTGGTGGATGAAGGCCATTGATTGCACCCGCAGGATGGCTTCTTTGATCACGGCCTTGGCGCGCTCGTCGGGCAGGGTTTGGGATTGCAGGTCCAACATGCTCGAAATGACTTGTAGGTTGTTTTTGACCCGGTGGTGGATTTCGCGGTTCAGAACTGCCAGTTCAGCTGATTGTTTGC
Source organism: Chitinophagales bacterium (assembly GCA_013299105.1). Lineage (GTDB taxonomy): Bacteria > Bacteroidota > Bacteroidia > Chitinophagales > Saprospiraceae > Haliscomenobacter. The sequence continues at coordinate 181,906 of JAAFJY010000003.1, forward strand.
GGATGATCGTATTTTTTTGGCCTTGTTTCCTGTACAAATAAGTGACCAAACCACCTAAAATAGCCAAGCTAATCAAACCGAGCCAAAGCATTTTCTCGGAGCGCCGCTCCTCGGTTAGCATTTTTTCTTTGAGCAGGTTCTGGACGCGCAAGTTTTCATTGGATTTTTCTTGTTGGCTTAGTTTGCCTTTTTGGATTTGGGCGTCTTTTTCCATCACCTTCATTTGCAAGCGATGATTCGACAAGTCAGCGTCTTTGAGTTCGTTTTCACGGAAAAGGGCTATGCGGGTTAGTTTTTCTTGTTTGAGTTGGGCTGCGCTTAGTCGATTGGTCATTTTCAGAAGCTGCACTTCTTTTTCATTCAAGAGGCCCTCATTGGCGGCCCTGATCTCGGCGCTGAGGTTGACGATGTATTGGCTACGTACTGAAGTTTTGTACTGATCAATCAGGCTCATGGCGCGGTAAGCTTCCTGGTAGTCGCCATTGTTTTCGTGAATCAGGGCCATTTGTTCCAAAGGGGGAATGACCAGTTCGGGGTTGCGGCTGCCCCGTACCATTGCTTTGGCCGAGTCGAGCAGAATTTTGGCTTGGGTTTTGTCGCGTTGGGCCAAGTGCAGGTTTGACATGGCAGCCAGTAAGCGAATGCGGTCGGAACGGTTGTTTTGTGCTTCGATTATAACCCTGGCTCGGTTTGCACTTTGCTCTGCTTCAGGAATTTTGTTCAAAAAAGTGAGGATGATGATTTCCCAAATACTCGCATCAGCCTGCATAATGGGCTCGACTTTCGAGGCCTTGAGTACTTTTTGGTTGTATTCGAGTGCCTGGGGGTAGTTTTTGTCGGTAAAATGGAGCTTGGCCAGCATGTGCTGGCAAAAAAGCACACCGGGCTCATCATTCAAGCGCTCCTTGATGTCGAGTGAGCGCCTGTAAAACGTAATTGATTGTTTGGTGAAACCATAAGTTGCCTGGATGCCGGCCATTTTCTCCAGGGTCTCGGCTAGGAGTGTATTTTGGCCTGTGTTGCGCAAAAACTCCAGGGACTCGCGGTAGCTGTCGATGGCTTGCCTGAAATAACTGCCTACGGCATATACATCGCCAATTTTGACCAGGGTTTGCCCGGCTTTTGCCCGTTCGTCCAGTTTACGGAAGCGTTGCAAAGCCTGGTAGTAAGCCCGAACAGCCTGCACGTAATCGTGTTTGTGGATCAACTCGTCCCCTTTTTGCAAAAACTCAAAAGCCCGGCTGAGTTTAACCTGCCCCGGAACACCGTCCATGATCGGGTCTGCCAGCTCCGCCAGTTCGGCATTGCTGAGCAGCAGATCAGGTTTTTGAGCCAAAAGACCCGTGCTGCAAAAAATCAGAACCAGTGTGCATAACAATAAACGCATGTGCAAAGGGCAATAAGTATTTGAGCTAAAATAAGGAGGACACATTTGCTTTTGAGATTTAGTAAAAAAATAACACAACTTCCTTTCAGTCAGTTGCTTATCTTTTTTCACTAAATCCAAATCCGTCCACCTTATTTTTTTACGCTCCCTAAGTTTCAGTTAAAAGCAAAAATATAGGGCTTTTTGGGGAGAAAGGTCACCCTGAGGGGTTATTTTTTTAATGGTTAGTTGTTAATGGTTAATTGTTAATGGTTAGTTGTTAACGGCTCCGAATTGGATACTGGTTTAGGTCATCAGCTTTTGTTATCCGGATTGAATTTTTTGAGGTACGAAGAACTGCCCCGATCATGCCACTCTAATTGCTGTTGTAGAAAAAGGAAGGGCCAAAGCCCCCTAGTGTCATCAATCGAAGCTTCCCATTAATCATTAACTATTAACCATTTACCATTACCATTAAAAAGAAGTACGATTGATGATCGATGAGGTACGAAGGAGGGGGCTCACAAGGGCTTCATTATCTTCTTGCCCAATTCCCAAAACCAACATTCCATCAAAAAACCGTATCTTTGACAAAAGATATTTTTCGATGCAGAATTTACCCATTGGAGAACAGAATTTTGAAGTGATTCGGCATGTTTTGGGATGCCCAAATCTTGATGCAGAAATAGGATTGAATCAATTTTTCCTCAAAGATGCTTTGTTGTCAGTTTGAGGTTTATACAAAGGTGGGCTTTGAAATGGGGTTTTTCGATACAAAAAAGCATCGCATACCCTAGAGCCCAATTACACATGCTCACTTGTCCTTACCCGACAGATAGCGTTAATTTTTACCGATTTTCATATCCATTCACCCAATACAAGCCCATCAAGCCAACCAAAACACTACTCAAAGGGTTCTCATCAGCACATTTACGTTATTTTTTAGGCCAGTTTAGTAAAAAGCAGATGCACATTTCTAAATTTGCGCCACCGCACCAAACACAACTTCAATAGCTATGTCCAATACGACGGAAAAACTGCATTGTCTCATCATTGGTTCCGGCCCAGCGGGTTACACGGCGGCGATTTATGCTGCGCGTGCCAACATGAAACCCGTATTGTACACGGGCAAAGACCCCGGCGGCCAATTGATGATCACCAATGACGTTGAAAACTACCCTGGTTATCCCAAAGGCATCATGGGCCCTGAAATGATGGAGGAATTCCGTCAACAAGCGGCTCGTTTTGGCACCGATATCCGTTATGAAATGGTCACCAAGGTCGATTTCAGTGGCCCGATCCACAAGGCTTGGACCGAAAGCGGCCATGAGCTGCACGCCGAGTCGGTGATCATCGCCACAGGGGCCAGCGCCAAATGGCTGGGCTTGGAGTCGGAAAAACGCCTCAACAGCAAGGGCGTGTCAGCTTGTGCGGTATGCGATGGTTTCTTTTACCGGGGCATGGAGGTAGCCGTAGTGGGCGGCGGCGATACCGCTGCCGAAGAAGCCACTTACCTCTCAAAATTGTGCCCGAAAGTACACCTGATCGTGCGCCGCGACCAATTGCGTGCCTCTAAAATCATGCAAGAGCGGGTACTCAAAACCGAAAACATCATCGTACACTGGAACACTGAAACCCAGGAAATTCTAGGCGAAAACGAGGTGGAAGGAGTACGGCTGCTGAACAATAAAACGGGCGAAGTGAGCATTTTGCCCATCAAAGGCTTCTTTGTAGCTATTGGTCACCACCCCAATACCGAGATTTTCTTGGATTGGATCGACCATGATAATGTTGGTTACCTCAAAACCATTGCAGGTACCAGCAAAACCAATATTGAAGGCGTTTTTGCCAGCGGCGATGCCCAGGACAATGTGTACCGCCAGGCTGTAACTGCTGCTGGTACTGGCTGTATGGCCGCGCTGGACGCTGAAAGGTACCTTGCTGAAGAAGGCTATATTTAAGTTGAAAAGTTTATTGTTGAAATGTTGAAAAGACAAGCCCTGTTCTGCTCTTTTCAACATTTCAACCCTTCAACATTTCAACTCAAACAATAAACAATCCATATGTCAACTACTACCTCCACCCGTTTTCGCGCTGGCGTATTGCACGGCCAGGAAGTGACGGATTTGCTCAACTATGCCAATGAGCAAAACTTTGCCTTGCCCGCAGTTAACGTGGTGGGCACCAACTCGGTAAATGCCGTATTGGAAACTGCTCGTGAGCTCAATTCTCCGGTTATCATCCAGTTTTCGCACGGTGGTTCTGCTTTTTTTGCGGGCAAAGGCATGTCAAATGCTGACCAGAAAGCGTCGATCATTGGTGGCATCTCTGGTGCACATCACGTACACCAGGTGGCCGAAGCATATGGTGTGCCCGTGATTTTACACACGGACCACTGCGCCAAAAACATCTTGCCTTGGGTGGATGGTCTGTTGACTGCGGGTGAGAAATTTTATGCGCAAAATGGTTATCCTTTGTACAGCTCGCACATGCTAGATTTGTCAGAAGAACCGCTGCATGAGAACATCGAAATCTGCGTGGAATACTTCAAACGCATGAGCAAAATGGGCATGACCCTGGAAATCGAACTCGGTGTAACTGGTGGTGAAGAAGACGGCGTGGACAACTCTGACGTTGACAACTCCAAGCTTTATACCCAACCCTCTGAAGTAGACCATGCGTATTCTGAACTGGGTAAAGTGAGCAAAAACTTCACCATTGCCGCCGCTTTTGGTAATGTACACGGGGTGTACAAGCCTGGAAATGTGCAATTGACGCCCAAAATCCTGAAAAACTCACAGGAATTCATCCGTGCCAAGTACGGCATCGCTGATTTGAATCCGGTGAACTTCGTATTCCACGGTGGTTCAGGTTCTTCTCGCGAAGAGATCCGCGAAGCCATTGAGTACGGGGCCGTAAAAATGAACATCGACACCGATATGCAATGGGCTACCTGGGATGGCATCAGGGCTTATTACGAAAAAAACAAGGCTTATCTGCAAGGCCAAATCGGAAACCCCGAAGGAGAGGACAAGCCCAACAAGAAATATTACGATCCACGCGTGTGGTTGCGAGAAGGGGAGAAGAGCCTGATTTCACGTTTGAAGGTGGCCTTCGAAGACTTGAACTGCGTAGACCGCAACAAATGATTTTTTAGTTGAAAGGTTGAAATGTTGAAGGGTTGAAAAGAAACCCCATTGTGTTCATCATTTTTTCTTCAACAGCACGCTTGGGTTGTGTACTTTCGACATGGCCCAAGCGTTTTTGCTTTTATGAAAACATTTGCCCATTTTTTTCTCTTGTTGGCCATTTTTGGCCTCTTGGCTTGTGGTTCCAAAAAACAGACTTGTGCTAGCAGTCCGCAGGCCATGTTTACACCCGATATGCGAGGGGTAGAGCAACAACAATTCAAACTGATTGATCAAGTAAACAGCGAAGAAGAGGTGCTATTGAAAAATGGCCATCGCCTCAATATTTTACAAAGTGGCTGTGAAAAATTGCGCCAAGAATTCCGGTTCAGCATCCCCGGACGCATGAAAACCGACTCGGCTTTGGTGTGGGCCGAGCTGGCCATCCGCGAATTGAGCAACCTTGCACTGATGGATCAACGCCTGCTCCCGATGGGGCAATGGGCCATGGCCATCAACTCCAAAAAAGGGGAAATTCGATTGGCTGAAACACTTAGTTTAGGACAAGGGTTTTACGTAAAAATTGACCGCATTCCCAGCGCTGAAGATGTTATTCTTTTGGTGGTGTTTTCAAATTTTGTGGACTGAGCTTGTCGTTCGTCGAAAAATTTAGTGGGCTGTAAATCAATGTGTTTTCAAAATTCGGAATCCTAAATTTATTTAAACGTCTATTTTTATGACTCTGATAAACATGAAGTTAACCAAATGATTGACACATTCCGTGTTGACCTTGCTTGGGAAAATTGCAAAGAAAAAATTTGACAGGAGCGGTACTTATGATTAGCTTTGTACCATCCAAAAAGGAAAGCGAAAAACCAGATGAAGGTCATGTACAATACACCAGCACTTCTCAAAGGCTATTGTGTCGCCGACTGTCAGGTTCGCGCCAGCCACCAGGTTTTTGCTTCCAGGTATTTTTTCCATTGAGAGCACTTCATACGCAAAGATCCACGAACATTTCGCAAGGCCGAAATGCAGCTATTCGTGTCAAGAATATTTTAGTATCAGTAAGTTAGCTTCTGCTCCGCTATGCATCTCATGGCGGAGTTTTTTGTTTTTGGAAAATCTGGAGTTTTTAGCAAAACTATGGATGAAGTTGAAATGTTGAAGAGTTGAAATGTTGAATAGAATGAGGCGTTTCCCAAAACATTTAGGCCAAGTTTTTACATGAAATTCTAAGTTTAGTCCTCATTTTTCGCAGCGCAGCCCTTATCTTGTGGCGATTTTGCCAAATAGCATTGGCTACGTTTTACCATAAATCTACAAACTCAACATAGCATGGAGTTCGATGTAATCGTGATTGGCACAGGCCCTGGAGGATATGTTGCCGCCATTCGTGCCTCACAGTTGGGCCTCAAAACGGCTGTCATTGAAAAAGAAAGTCTGGGTGGGATTTGCCTCAACTGGGGCTGTATTCCCACCAAAGCATTGATCAAAAGTGCCCAAGTATTCGAATACATCAACCACGCAGCCGACTATGGCATCAAAATCGAAGGTGCCAGCGCCGATTGGGAAAGCATGGTGAAACGCAGCCGCGATGTGGCTGGAGGAATGAGCAAGGGTGTAAGCTTTTTGCTCAAAAAGAACAAAGTAACCGTCATTGACGGTTTTGGTGCACTTACTGCCGATAAAAAAGTAGAAGTAACTGATGCGCAAGGCAAAAAGACCAATTACAGCGCCAAGCATACCATCATCGCTACGGGTGGCCGTGCCAAGGGCCTGCCCAATGTACCCATCGACGGTGAAAAAGTGATCGACTACCGCAAAGCGATGGTTTTGGAAAAACAACCCAAGAGCATGGTGGTAATCGGCGCAGGAGCAATTGGGGTAGAATTCGCTTATGTTTATGCCTCCATCGGCACCGAAGTAACGGTGGTTGAATTCATGGAACAAGGTCTTTTGCCGCGTGAAGACGTAGATGTGTCCAAGGAACTGGGCAAGATTTACGCCAAAAAAGGCATTCGTGTACTCGGCAACTGGGCCGTGGAAAGTGTGGACACCAAGGGCAAAGGTTGCGTGGTAAAAGTAAAAGACCGCGCCAAAGGTACGGTTGAAGAAATCAAATGCGATGTGGTGCTCTCAGCTGCGGGTGTTGCCACCAACATCGAAGGCATTGGCCTGGAAGCCGCTGGGGTAAAAACCGACCGTGGCCTGATCCAGGTGGACGAGTTTTACCGCACCAATGTACCCGGTATTTACGCCATTGGTGACGTAACGCCTGGCCCTGCACTGGCCCACGTAGCCAGCGCCGAGGGCATCACTTGTGTAGAAAAAATCGCTGGTCATCACCCACAGCCAATCGACTACAACAATATTCCATCTTGTACTTATTGCATCCCCGAAGTGGCTTCGGTGGGCATGACTGAGGCCCAGGCCAAAGAGAAAGGCTACGAAGTGAAGGTGGGCAAATTCCCCTTCAGCGCATCGGGCAAGGCCAGTGCTGCTGGTGATAAGTCGGGTTTTGTGAAACTGATTTTCGACGCCAAATATGGCGAACTACTTGGTGGCCACATGATCGGCAACAATGTAACCGAAATGGTGGCCGAATTGGTGGCCCTGCGCAAGCTGGAAACCACTGGCCACGAAATCATCAAAGCCATCCACCCGCACCCCACCATGAGCGAGGCGGTGATGGAAGCGGCGGCGGCGGCTTATGGCGAAGTGATCCACATTTGAGTTGAAAAGTTGAAATGTTGAAGGGTTGAAAAGAGCCCAACAACTCAGGTTTTCGGGCTAAAAGGCGCGACGTTGGTCGGGAAAATATCCCGGAACGTCGCGTTTTTTATGCTGCCCACTTAGAAGAAGGCGGAAATGGTAAACTTTCCTTAACTTGTCATGGCATTTTGAGGCATACTACGCCGCCCAATGCTTTGCGTTTATAATTTTGTGGCGATTTTTGCATCTCGTCCTTTTTTACCCAAAAAATCAAAATCATGGTAAAACATATCATGCTGATAAGCTTTCGCTTAATGGTCTTTGGCCTCTTAATCCTGAGTGCATCCTGCGCTCGCAACCCAGTTACGGGCAAAAAGGAGTTTGCTGTCATGAGCGAACAACAGGAAATTGCCTTAGGAGCCAACTCAAATCCGCAGATTATTGCAGAATTTGGTGAGTACAATGACCAAAAAATCCAGGCTTTCATTGACGAAAAAGGCCAGCAAATGGCCAAAATTTCACACCGACCCAATTTGCCTTTCCATTTTAAAGTACTGGATTCGGATGTGGTCAATGCCTTTGCTTTGCCAGGAGGATATGTCTATTTTACACGTGGCATCATGGCCCATTTCAACAACGAAGCGGAGTTTGCCGGGGTCTTGGGTCACGAAATTGGCCACGTAACCGCTCGACATGGGGTTTCACAACAATCTCAAAATATCCTGGTGCAATTGGGTTTGATTGTGGGCATGGTAGCGGTACCAGAATTGGCGCAATTTGGCAACGAATTGTCGCAGGGGGCTGGTTTGTTGATGCTCAAATTTGGCCGTGACGATGAGAGCCAGTCCGATAAACTGGGTGTGGAGTACTCCACTAAAATCGGCTATGACGCCCGCGAAATGGCTGGCTTTTTCAAAACCATCAGCCGCTTGAGTGGTGGTCCTGAAGGCCGGGTTCCTACCTTTTTGTCCACTCACCCCGATCCCCTTGACCGCAATAAGAAAGTAGGTGAAATGGCCGAAGCGGAACAAAAGAAAACCAACAACTACAACCTGTCCGTGAACCGCGATGGCTACCTGCGCATGATCGATGGCATCTCCTATGGCCCCGACCCGCAGCAGGGATATGTGGAAAGTGGCGTGTTTTACCACCCACAGTTTAAGTTCCAGTTCCCGGTTCCTTCCGATTGGCGTTTGCAAAACTCACCCCAGCAGGTGCAAATGGCGCCCAAAGATGGAAAAGCAATGGTTGTTTTTGCACTGGCCCAACAGCAAAACCTGCGCGAAGCAGCCAATGCAGCCATTGCTCAAGACTCCTTCAAGCTCTTGAACCAGCAGAACGTAACGGTCAATGGTTATCCAGCCATCGCCATGACCGCCGAGCAACTGAACCGCCAAACGGGCAAAACCATTCGTGCTTTGATCTATGTGATCCAGGCGGATAGCTACATTTATAAGTTTTATGGGTTGTCTTTGTCAACCGATTTCCAGAATTACGAAATGTTGTTCCAAAACACTTTCCGGGGTTTCCGCGAGCTGCGCGACCCCAACCGCATCAATGTGTTTGTGGAGCGGGTAAGGGTCAAAGATGTCAATCGTGCAGGAACCCTGGCCGATTACCTGCGCTCGCAAGGCGTTCCCGATAAGCGCCTGGAAGAACACGCCATCCTCAACGGCATGGAGCAAACCGAACAGGTCAACCTGGGCATGCTGATCAAGGTGATTGAGAAGGGGACGGGGACGAATTGATGAGAGAAGTTGAAAGGTTGAAGTGTTTAAATGTTGAAGAGAGAGGTGCAAGTGGAGGGATTTTCGCTTGCACCTTTCGAGTTTATAGTAAAGTCTGCAAGCCTTTGACTATTGGAAATACGATTTAGAGCTACAGAGAAAATAACTTGTAAGAATTGGTGCTTTGCCCCGCTTTCACGCAGGGCATGACGCGGCGCGGGATGGGAACACGGATGAAACGGATTCAACGGATTTACACGGATTTCCAGCATGACGTTGACCCCACTTAACTCAAAATTTGTCCTGCCAATTTTTATAACTTATTCTTTTACCATCCCTTATTTCTGTTCGATATTACCATGAAACCAAAATCACATCCTGCATCGTGTAACCCTGGACTTCAGTCCGGGGACCAAGCGCACCCCTCAGTCACATCTTGCATCTATCCGGCAGTTGCATCAAAAGTGCCGCTTGACTGCTCACTCCTTACCCTCAATTCTGACCCAGTTTTTTCTATCCCTCCCTTCTTTTTTCACCCCTACCCGGTACCGACTTGGATTAAAATCTAATTTCTCTCCCACCTCCAAAACCCGCTTAAATTGTGTTTTTTGGTAAAAAGGCCTAAGCGTATCAATATAAAATTTGGTGAACTCGGCTTCACTTTGCCCCCTGAACTGCGGCAAGCCAATGGGTTTGTACACCCGCACATAATCGACCAAAAAATCCTCGAAAACACCAGTACCAGGAGCCGGGCAACAAGGCCCCGAATTGATGATCAGGTCCATTTTGTGCCAGCGGCACATGTCGCTCGGCCCGGCAGGTGGGTAGTAAGAGCTCAGGCCAGGGACATATTCACCCAGGGTTTTGAGGTGCAAACCATCCACAAACCAGGCCAGTGAATCGGGTGTCCACACCAGGGTCCAGGTGTGAAATTCATTGGACAGGGGTTTTGGCAGGCGATAAAAGTCGGAGCGGCTGCCGCGATTATCCGGCCCTTCGTGGTCGTGCCAGTAGTGGGTGGCAAAAAACTCGCGCCCCCGCCGCCCATCGTATTCAAACACATCAATTTCACTGTCGGCGGTATTGCCCACTAGCCAAAAGGCGGGGTAAGTACCATAAGTAGCTGGTAATTTGCAGCGGATTTCAAATAGCCCAAACAAGTAACCTCCAGGCGTGGCATTGATCGGGTTTTGGCAAAACGCCAGCGGATAATCGTCGTGCAGGCTGCGGATCATGGCGCTGCTGTAGCCCGGAGATTCACCGTTGCATTCCAGGTTTTCTGATTTGGTTTGTAAAAAAAGCTGTCCATTTTTGATTTGCAAATTTCGTGTGCGCATACAGGAGCCTGTACAGCCACAGGAAGGGTAAAAAGAGCGGATGCTATCGCGGTAAGTATCCGGAAATTGAAAAACCCAGTTGGGAATCAAGCTGTTGAGGCTGCTGTTGCCCTCAAACTCCTCGGCAAATTGCAGGGCCCAAGCGCTGCGATCCAGCACGGTTTGGCCAAATAAAATTGGTCCAAACGCCAAAAAAAGGCAGTAAAGCGCCCAGATTCTTCTTTCTTTCCGCATTTGTTGTAACTTTTAGCCGAATTTTCAAATTGCCTTTTGGCCACTGAAAAGATAGCATGTAAAAATTGACAAGTACTTTGGCTCGCTGCGCGAGCTTGTATGGGAACACGGATGGAACGGATGAAACTGATCTACACGGATTTCCAACATGATTTTGACCATTGTGTTGACCATGACGTTGACCTACATGGCTCAAATCGGTGCTTTCAGTTTTTAGAAACTGCCTTGAAACTGTTTCTGATGCTTTCACGATCCCTAACCACACCTTATAACTGCTGAAACAAACATGGAAAACCACCACACCGATCAAGTCAAACCTTACATCGCGGCTGACAACCACAGCGTGAAGGAATTCACCGTTCGTGCCATTCTTTTGGGGGCGCTTTTTGGCATCATTTTTGGTGCTGCCACGGTCTATCTGGCCCTCAAGGCAGGCTTGACTGTTTCTGCTTCTATTCCCATCGCGGTTTTGGCCATTTCCTTGGGTCGCCGCTTTTTGGGCACCACCATTTTGGAAAACAACATCATCCAGACCACCGGCTCTGCGGGGGAATCCATTGCCGCCGGGGTGGTCTTTACCTTGCCTGCTTTCCTGTTTTTGTCGGACCCCAGCGTGGGCGACAATTACTTCAAGTACGGCACGATCATGATCCTGGCTTGCTTTGGTGGCATCCTGGGCACCTTAATGATGATCCCCTTGCGCAAGTCTTTGATCGTCAAAGAACACAAAAATTTACCGTATCCCGAAGGAACGGCTTGTGCATCGGTCTTGATTGCGGGTGAAAAAGGTGGGGACTTGGCCAAAACCGCCTACCTGGGTCTGGGCGTAGCCTTTTTGTATGCTTTTGCTCAAAAAGTGCTGCATTTGATCGCGGAGACTCCCACTTTTGTTACTAAAATCACCAATAAATATTTACCAGCGGCCACGGTCAATGGCGAAATCACGCCTGAATACTTGGGGGTAGGCTACATCATTGGGCCGCGCATTGCTGGGGTCTTGGTGGCTGGTGGGGTATTGGCATGGTTGGGTTTGATCCCACTTTTGGCCTCCTTGGTGCCCGCCGAAACCATCGCTTTGCAACTCGTCAAACTTGGTAACCTGGCCAGTTTGGACAGCGCTGGCGGCCCTGGGGGCTGGGACCCGGCCTCCAAAAGTTTTGGTAACATTGCCGCAGCCATTTACCGGGCTTATGTGCGGCAAATTGGTGCTGGTGCAGTGGCAGCGGGCGGTTTCATCACCTTGATCAAAACCATTCCAACCATCGTGGCGTCCTTCCGCGAAAGCTTTGGCTCGTTCAAAGGGGGCGAAGGCGAAAAATCAGTGGCTCGTACTGATCAGGACTTGTCGATCAAAGTAGTGGCTATTGGCTCTTTGGCTTTGGTGATTTTGCTGGCCATTTTGCCCCAAATTCCAGGTACTTCGATTGGCGGGAAATTGCTACTGGGCATCCTGATCATCGTGTTTGGCTTCTTTTTTGTGACCGTTTCCAGCCGCATTGTGGGCTTGATTGGCACCAGTTCCAACCCTGTTTCGGGCATGACCATTGCCACTTTGATGGGCACGGCTTTGATTTTTATTGCTTTTGGCCTCACGGGCAAAACATACGAACCGATGGTTTTGGTAGTGGGTGGCATGATCTGCATTGGTGCGGCCAACGCCGGGGCCACCTCCCAAGACCTCAAGACGGGTTATTTGGTGGGTGCTACGCCGAAATACCAGCAAATGGCCTTGTTTGTGGGGGCAGTAGTATCGGCCTTGGCCATTGGTTTTACCATGAAAGTGCTCGACACACCTACACCAGAGATGGTTTCGCAAGGCATTTATCATGCCATTGGTACAGACAAATACCCAGCCCCACAAGGTACTTTGATGGCCACCTTGATCAAAGGTTTACTGAGCTTCAACCTCGACTGGCAGTATGTGCTCGTGGGGGCATTTCTGGCCATTACCATTGAATTGTGTGGCGTGAAATCCCTTTCTTTCGCAGTGGGCGCTTATTTGCCCCTTTCTACTACCTTGCCAATCTGGATTGGTGGGGTTTTACGGGGATTTGTGGACAAAAGGCGCGCAGGTAAAGTGAAAAACGAAGCCGATGAAGAACTGAGCAAGGGGAACCTCTTCGCCACTGGTCTGGTAGCAGGTGGGGCTTTGATGGGCGTGGTGGTTGCTTTGTTGTCGGTAAATGAAGGTGTTGCAGGAGCAATCGGAAAACTCAACCTGGAGCCCGCGCTGCACCATGCGATGGGGGAAGGGGGCTTTCAGTTATTGGGTGTTGCCTTTTTTGCACTGATGGGCTTCATTTTGTACCGCATAGCTACCAGGGACTAATTGCCTGAGGAGTTAGAAGAAAAAATGATGTGAATTTTCATCGGTATCTCCCAACAGCGCCTTTCTTCGGAGAGAGACGTTTGTAGCTCGAAAATGCCGAGGTCATGTGGGCACTTCATCCGAAGTGCCAATTGAGACCCCGTCGCTGTGGCTACAAACGTCAAAGTTCTCCGAACTTTTACTCGCCTCAAGATCAGTGGGGTAATTGATTTTAGGACGACCATTTAAAGTATCAGAAAAGCTGCTGGGGGGATCAACTTGATCGTTTACAACTCCCTTAAAGGACTCCAAAGCAGACTTTTTGATTGTCTTGAAAATGGATTGAGAACTTACACCTTTGGCGACGACATTATTTGAGAATTTACACAACGATTGAATAAAACTATGGAATCGAACCGAGTTGAAATTGGGATCAACAAACTGACCAGTGGATTGATGTTGGCAGTGATTTTGGTGTTTTTTGTGCTGATTGCTCCAAGGTTGTTTGACGCGGGAGGGAATTTGCGGGCAGGCTTCGTGCTTTTGATGTCGCCGTTTTTGTTATTTGCCCTTTTGCAGTTTGCACTCTTGGGTCGAAGCTTGCTTTCCAAAGAGGTACAGTTGATCATCGACGAAAATGCGCTTTGGCTTTTCCCCCAGCGGGATGGTGGGGTACAAGTGGACTGGCGCGATATCACCGGGCTGGAAACGGGCAAGTACCTGGGGATGTCCTATATCCTGGTGAAACTGCGCAACCCACAAGCCTATGCCAGTAAGCCTAAAAACCAACGTCTAGCCGGGGCTTTTACGGGCAACATGAAATCACATGGTACGCCGATCGTTTTGCAAACTTCCAGCTACAACCGGACCCATGACGAGATTTTGCAATTGTTACAAAACCACGGCAAAGGTTAATGGTTAGTTGTTAATGGTTAATTGTTAATGGCCGGGAACCTGCGGGCGAGAATTTAGGAACTTTCACGTGAGCCCCTCTCCTCAACCTCTCAACTCCTCAACTTTCTACCTCGTCTTTTTTCAAAAAACTGCTTTTTCCATGCTAGACATCCAAAAACGCTTGAGCCCGGCATTTTACGCCATTTTGAGTTTGCCCTCCACGGCGATGGGTTTTGCCCTTTCGGTGCAAATTTCGGCCTTGAGCTGGATTTTGGGCACCAAATATGGCTTGGAAATCGACAAAATCGGCCTGGTCTGGGCGGCTGGGCCACTGGCGGGTATTTTTGGCCAGGTCATCATCGGTTTGATCAGCGATGAAGTGTGGTTTTGGGGCGGTCGGCGCAGGCCATTTATCTTGATCGGTGGCACTTTGGCGGCTTTGATGTTGCTGGCTTTGCCCAGTATTGATCGCATTGGCGATGTATTGGGCTTGGGGCTTTTGCCTACTGCGATTGTAGTGGCTTTGACCCTCGATTTGGCCATCAACATCAGTTTCAACCCTACCCGTTCCATCATCACCGACGTGACTCCGCCTGGTGAAAAACGCACCCAGGGCTACACCTGGATGCAGACCATTTCGGGTTTTTTTGGGGTGGCTGCTTATGCGGTGGGGGCAATTTGGGACAACTATGTGCTGATTTACTTTGGAGCGATTTTGCTCTTGGTTTTGGCCATTTTCCCTCCATTTTTCATCAGCGAACCCAGGGAACTACCTGGTGCAGCGGATGGTAAATCGAGCGCCAAAGCTTCGTTTAGTGCCATTTTATACGCCATCCAGCCTTTGTGGGGTTATATTTTGTATGCTTTCTACTTTATTGTCTTGAAAGTAATGGGAACCGAAGGCTCCGATTTTTTCAATGGCTTGATCCAGGGTGCCAGTTTAGGGTTACTCATCATTCCTGGATTCATGTTATTTGCTAGGGGAAAACAAACTTTTGGTCCGTATGCCCCTGGTTTGATCGACTTTCAAAAAATCCTGTTTGCCCATTCTTTCACCTGGATTGGCATCCAAAGCATGTTCATTTACATGTTCAACTACGTGCAGGACAAGTTACCCGATTTGGACAATGTGGACCAAGGGCGCATCGTATCCTGGGCCTTTTTGCTGTTCAATGGGGTCGCCGCCTTGTTGCCCGCTCTGGTGTTGGAGCCTTTGACTCGCCGCATTGGCGTAGTGCGCACCCACTGGATTTGCCTTGCGATCATGGCCCTGGGCTATGCGGCAATGTTCTTCTTTGGGAGCAGTGCAGCAGCGATTTACTTGCTGATCGGCATTTGTGGCATCGGCTGGTCGGCTACGGTGAGTTTGCCTTTTTCGATCATGTCCCAAAAAATCGATCAATCGCGCATGGGCATGTACATGGGCTTGTTCAACCTGGCTGTGACCCTGCCCCAATTGGTCGCCAGTCTGGGTGTAGGTACTTTTGTTGGGCAATCCGACAACAAAAGTGTGTTGTTTGTCATTTGCGCTGGGTGTTTAGCCCTTTCCGCCTTACTTTGGCGTTTCGTTGGCGAAACTGAAGCTGTTAAAAGCGATGGTGTACCTGCTGGCGCGCATTGATGCATTTCTCCTAAACTTCTCAACTTCTCAACTCTTCAACTTCTCAAAAAAATGAAGGTATTGACCCAAACCGTTCTATCATTCCTTTTCCTAGCCCTGGCTTGGGGGCTTCAGGGGCAAGACTCGCCCTTGAAAGCACTCAGCTTGGATGACATGAGCAATTTTCGGACCACGGGCAGCAATTGGCAAATCGTGGGCGAGGTGCAAATGGACCGCAGTGGCGGCATGAGCAGCAGCCCTGGCAAAGGCATTTTGCTCAATAACGTAGGCCCAAAAGACCACGACCTGATCGAGGGTTACGCCAAAGCCCAGCAATGGGACAAAATGAACGCCTACCGTTTAATGACGGGTTTTGAGCACGGCGACATCGAGCTCGAACTGGAGTTCATGCTACCCAAGGGCTCTAATTCCGGGATTTACTTGCAAGGCCGCTACGAGGTGCAATTGTTCGACTCTTGGGGTACTAAGTCGGCCAAGTACAGCGACCTGGGCGGCATTTACCGCAACTGGGAAACCGAACCAGCCAAAATTTACATGGGTAAGGCCCCACAAGCCAACGCGGCCAAGGCACCGGGTTTATGGCAAAAAATGTACATCTCTTTCCAGGCACCACGTTTTGATGCACAGGGTAAAAAGGTAGAAAATGCCCGTTTCAACAAGGTCCTCATCAATGGGGTCTTGGTGCATGAGAACATTGAAGTACCGCTGCCAACCGGTGGCCCGCTCGAAAACAACGAAACCGCAATGGGCCCAATTTTTATCCAGGGGGATCACGGTGCAGTGGCGTTTCGCAATATTCGCTACCGCAGCCTGGGCGCTGGTACTGCAACAGTGGGCGACCTGGTTTACCGTTATTTTGAAGGCAAATACAAGGTGGTCAGCGACTTTGCCACCACCACGCCCAAAATTGGCGGCAACACCAAGGATATCACGAGTGAGTTGTTGGAACGTGAAGATTCTTATGGCCTTGCTTTCAACGGCAATGTCACCGTACCTGCGGATGCCGATTATACCTTTACCACCTTGTTTACAGGCGGAGTGAAATTGGAAGTCAATGGCAAAACCGTGGTGGAAAACCAGACCCCCGACGGCTGGTGGGGCAATCGCAATGGCACCATCAACCTCAAAGCAGGTACGCACCCTTTTGTTTTTTACTACTACAAAGATGCACCTTGGATGCCGCCGCGGCTGGCCTTGTATGCGGAAGGGCCTGCGATCAAACGCACGATGCTGACCACCTATAGCTCGTATCCTCCCAACCCCAACCCGGAGCCACAGATTTATGTGAATGTGCAAAACAAGCCCCGGCTTTTGCGCGCCTTCCTCGATTTTGATGGCGACAACCAGCGCCGCCTGACCCATACCATCGGCGTGGGCGAACCAAGCGGGGTGCATTATGTCTATGACCTCAAAGCAGGCAACCTCGCCTGCGTATGGCGCGGCAATTTCATCGACGCTTACCCGATGTGGAACGACCGGGGTGATGGTTCTTTCCGTCCAAGGGGCTTGACCCAGTTTTTGTTCATGGGCCAAACTTTTGGCGTGCTCAAGGGCGGGCAAGGCGCTTTCCCTACCGTTTACGACGAAAAAGACTTCGACAGCAAAGGCTACCGCATGAACAACGTGACCGATCGCCCGATTTTCCGCTACACTTACCAGGGCATGGAAGTGGAAGACCGCGTTCAACCCAGCGAAGACCAGCAATCCATCCTGCGTGAAATCAATGTAGGTGGCAACATTCCTGTGGGCGCACACGCCAAGTTTGCTGAAGGGAAAAGCATTCGCCAATTGGCTGAAGGCGGCTTCAGCATCGACGACAAGTACTACATCCTGCCCGAACGTGGTGCCGGCCCGATGATGATCCGTACCCAGGGCGATAAGCAGGAACTGATTGCTCCGGTTGCTGCTGGCGTGATCCGTTATTCGATCGTGTGGTAAAATTCCTTCCCAATCAAAGTTTATTCAAATCATGAGATATATCAAACAAACCGGGCTGCTGATCCTTGGCCTGCTCGCTGTGCAATTGTTCAGCAGTTTTGTGCTGGATACCAAGGTGCCAAAGTTGACACCTCCTCCTGCCAAAACCCCCACCGAAGATGACTATTACAAAATCGTCACTTTGCCAGCGCCCGAAGGTGTGCTGCTGGAAGTAGGTGGAATTACGACCCTGCAAGATGGCCGTTTGGCGGTCTGTACTCGCCGTGGCGATGTCTATTTGGTAGAAAACCCCGCCATGATCAACGGCACTTACCCGGTGTTCAAGCAGTTTGCTTCGGGTTTGCACGAGCCTTTGGGCTTGGCTTACCGCAGCAATGCCCTGTTCACGGCCCAACGCGGCGAATTGACCAAATTGATGGACACCGACGGCGATGACCAGGCCGATGTGTACGAAACAGTGTATGCCTGGCCACTTTCCGGGCACTACCACGAGTATTCTTACGGTCCAAAATTTGCGCCCGATGGCAGCATGTTTGTAAGCGGCAACGTGGCCTTTGGCAACGAAGAATGGTGGCGGGGCGAAAGCCGGGTGCCCATGCGTGGCTGGTCGATGCGCATCACGCCCAATGGTGAGATGGAGCCTTGGGCAACGGGCCACCGTTCGCCCTGTGGCTTGGGGATCATCGACGGCGAATTGTTTTACGACGACAACCAGGGCGATTACATGGGCTCTGGCGGCATTTGGCACCTCAAAAAAGGCGCGTTCACGGGGCACCCAGCGGGTTTGAAATGGACGGGTCAGGAAAATTCACCCCTGAAATTGAGCGCGGACAAGTTCAATAGCATTGTTGATCCGCGAAAAACCAAAAAAGACGGAGCCTTCATCAAGCCCGAAAACGTGGCCGATGAAAAGAACCCTCAAACTTTGTACGAAGTCAAGCAACAAGTGCCCGAAATCCAAATGCCAGCAGTTTGGCTGCCGCATGGTATCCTGGGGATCTCGAACGCTGAAATCATAGTGGACGAAACCAAGGGCGCTTTTGGTCCATTTGCGGGCCAGGTTTTTGTGGGCGACCAGGGCCAAAGCCGCATCATGCGGGTGGTTTTGGAAAAAGTCAAGGGCGAATACCAAGGCGTGGCTTTTGATTTCCGCAGTGGCTTCCAATCGGGCGTTTTGCGCATGACCTGGGGGCACGATGGCTCCTTGTACGCGGGCTTGACCAATCGCGGTTGGGGCTCGGCGGGGACCACTACTTCCGGTTTACAGCGCTTGTTCTGGACGGGCAAAGTGCCGATGGAAATGAAAACCGTAAAGGCGATGCCCGACGGCTTTGAGATCGAATTCACGCACCCGGTGGACAAGGCCAAGGCCGAAGACCTGGCTTCTTATGGTGGCAAAAGCTTCATTTACAAGTACCACCCCGTGTACGGCAGCCCACCCATCCGTGAAACCCCACTCGACATCAAAGGTGTGAAGGTATCGTCAGATGGCCTGAAAGTGCGCCTGGTGGTGGCCAACCTGAGCCAATACCACATCCACGAGCTCAAAATGGACGGGATTCGCTCCGCAGACGGCCTGCCAGTTTTGCACCCCACCGCTTTTTACACCCTCAACAACATTCCAGAGGGTGCCAAGTTGGCGGCGAATGAACTGAGCACCAAGCGCAGCGTAGCGCCTGTGGCCAAGGCAGTTGATCCAAAAATCAAAGTACCCAAGGCCAAAAAAGGCAAAGAAGTATCGATGGCCAAGGCCCCAACTTACGACAAAGTACAACCCCTGCTCGCCAAATGGACTTGCTTGGGTTGCCACAATACCACCACCCGTCAGATCGGCCCTTCGTTTACGGAGATTTCGAAGCGCAAATACAGCGATGAAAAAATCGTGGAGTTGATCTACAACCCGCAGCCCCAAAACTGGCCGGATTATTCGACCGAAATGGCGGCGATGCCGCAGGTGCCGAAGAAGGAAGCCCTGCAAATGGCCGCCTGGATCAACTCACTGGCCAAGGAGAACAATCCTTGAGCCTCGAATTGGGTTTGGTATGAACTACGGATGGGGTAGGGGTTTTCCTTGCCCCATTTGTGTTTTTGTGCCTCGGATTGCCTCGGAATTTTTAGGTTACCGCTGCGCGGTTTTTTGGCCGCTGCGCGACCCTTTTTTAGCACGCGGATGACGCGGATGACGCTGATTTACGCGGATTGCTAGTGTGATGTTGACGTGTGACGTTGACCATCATGTTGACAAAAAGGCTCCCTTTTTAGCACGATTTTCAATGGCGGGCGTGTAGAGACAGGGTATGCCCTGTCTAAGGCTAGGTAAGAATTTATAGGACCCTAATGTTTGGTGATTTTTTTGTAAAAACTTGATTTTCAATAATTTTTATGAAAAAAATTGACCAGCTTTTCTAGCGCACTACTTCATAAATTTCAAACAAACGACGATCTTTTGGCGTGTAAAAAATCCAAATGCAAGTTGACATTTGGCCTATCGTATGATCGTTTTCTTGGCGTGAGGCAAGGGTAAATTGTAAGATAGGAAGTAGTTGAACCTTGAAGAAAAATTCCTTTAATCTTCTATGTTTTTTGTTTTCCTAACGTTGCTTTAGACAGGGCATGCCCTGTCTCTACAGCTCCGCGATTGGAATTTAAAGGGTAAATTATCACGTGTCAACGTCACGCTGGCAATCCGTAAAAATCCGTAGCACCCGTTTCATCCGTGTTCCCCCAACAGGCTGCGCAGCAGCCCCCCTTGCGCAGCAAGCAAAAGGAAAATCAGCGGCCAAAAAAATCCGAGGCCCCAGCCACCCTCACCCCATCTTCTCCTTCAAATACCCCCCAGTAATCGACTCCTTCACCTTCAAAAGCCCCTCCGGCGCACCTTGGTACACCAAATGCCCGCCGCGTTTGCCAGCGTCCGGGCCCAGGTCGATCAGCCAATCTGCTGACTTGATCACTTCCAGGTTGTGCTCTACCACAATCACCGTATGGCCTTTTTCCACCAGGGCATTCAAGGCATCCAGGAGCTTGCGGATGTCGTGAAAATGCAGGCCAGTGGTGGGCTCGTCAAAAATGAAAAGTACGTGTTGGCTGCTGTTTTCCTGGTTGAGGAAAGAGGCCAGTTTTACCCTTTGCGCTTCGCCGCCGGAGAGGGTGCTGGAGCTTTGACCCAACTGCACGTAGCCGAGGCCTACGTCTTGCAAGGGTTTGATTTTCTGGATGATGTCTTTTTGATCGGCAAAAAACTCCAGGGCTTCGTCGATGCTCATGCAGAGTATTTCATAGATGTTTTTGCCCTTGTATTGCACTTCCAAAACCTCTGATTTGAAGCGTTGGCCCCGGCATACTTCGCATTCCAGGCGCACATCGGCCAGGAACTGCATTTCGATCACTTGTTCGCCTTCGCCTTTGCAGTTGTCGCAGCGGCCGCCGTCCACGTTGAAGGAAAAATGCTTGGGCTTGTAGGCGCGGATTTTCGACAATTGCTGGTCAGCAAACAACTCGCGAATGGGGTCGTAAGCCTTGACATACGTGACCGGATTGGACCGCGAAGACTTGCCAATTGGGCTTTGGTTGATCATCTCAATGCCCGTGATTTTTTGGATCGAACCCTCCAGGCTGTCGTGTACGCCGGGGGCTTTGGGGCTGCTTTCGCCTTTTTCGCGCAGCAGGGCAGGGTGGAGGATCTGCTTCACCAGGGTGGTTTTGCCACTGCCTGAAACCCCGCTCACTACCGTCAGGTTGTGCAAGGGGAATTTCACGTCGATGTTTTGCAGGTTGTTTTCCCTGGCCCCTTTTACCGTGATGAATTCGGTGGCCTTGCGGCGAATCGTCGGCAGCGGAATTTCCATGCGCCCGCTCATGTACTGGGTGGTCAGGCTGTTGCTTGCTTCGTCGTAAATTTTGGCAAAAGGCCCGGCAAACACCACCTCGCCACCGTGAATCCCCGCTGCGGGGCCGATGTCAATGAGGTAATCCGAGTTTTTGATCAGGTCTTCTTCGTGCTCCACTACCACCACCGTATTGCCCAGGTCGCGCAGCGATTTGAGCACTTTCACCAGGCGTTCGGTATCGCGCGGGTGCAGGCCCACGCTGGGCTCGTCGAGCAGGTACATCGAGCTGGTCAGGTTGCTGCCCAACATGCGGGTGAGGTTGATGCGCTGGGTTTCGCCGCCGCTGAGGGTCGATGAAAGGCGGTTTATGGTAAGGTAGCCCAAGCCCAGGTCGCACATGAATTGCAGGCGGCTGCGGATTTCGTAAAGCAGGCGGTTGCCAATTTTTTGGTCGTATTCGTTGATCGGTACATCCACAAAAAACAGGAGCAATTCGTCGATGGGCTGGTCGATCAGCTCGCCGATGGCTTTTTTTCCCACTTTTACATAAGACGCTTCAGGACGCAGGCGCGAGCCTTCGCAAGTGGGGCAGGTGGTACGGCCCCGGTAACGCGCCAGCATGACCCGGTTTTGCACCTTGTATGACTTCTCCTCCAGGTCTTTGAAAAAGGCGTTGATGCCAAAAAAATGGGCATTGCCTTTCCACAGCAAGCTTCTTTGTGTTTTGCTCAAATCCTGGTAAGGGGTGTGTACTGGAAAATCAAACTTGTGGGCGTGTTGCAGAAATTCTTCGAGCCAAAGGCCCAGTTTTTCACCTTTCCAGGGCGCGATGGCCCCGTCGTACACCGAAAGTGAGCGATTGGGAATGACCTTGTTTTCATCAATCCCCATCACCATGCTGAAACCCTCACAAGTGGGGCAAGCGCCGAATGGGTTGTTGAAATTGAACAGTTGAGGGGTGGGTTCAATAAAGCTCAAACCATCCAATTCAAAGCGGGCATTGAAGCTGCGCATCTCGTTTTTGCCCAAAATCTCCACCAGGCACTCGCCTTCGCTTTCGTTGAAGGCGGTTTGCACCGAGTCGGCAACGCGGCGTTTGTTGTCCTCATCCTCCGACCCATTGACTACAAAGCGGTCGATCAAGATTAGAAAGGTATTTTCGGGGATCGCTGAGATTTTGCTTTTGAGCTGCTCATCCTTGCTGGCGATGAAGTCCTGGATGTCTTCCAGTTCGCCATTGCGCAACAGGCGAGTAAAGCCTTTTTGCAACAAGAGGGTCAATTCTTGCTGCAAACTGCGGTCGGCATACTTATAAGGTAAGGGAATGAACAATTGCACCCTGGTATCTTCAGGATGCGATTGGATGTAGTCAACCACGTCCCGGACCTCGTGTTTTTTGACCTGCTCGCCAGTGACAGGGGAGAAGGTGCGCCCCACGCGGGCATACAAGAGGCGCAGGTAGTCGTACACCTCGGTGAGCGTGCCTACGGTGGAGCGGGCATTGGCGGTGCTGACCTTTTGCTCGATCGCAATGGCCGGGCAGATGCCTTTGATGTAGTCCACGTCGGGTTTTTTCATGCGCCCCAAAAACTGGCGGGCGTAGGACGACAGGCTTTCGACATAACGTCTTTGCCCTTCGGCGTACAGGGTGTCCATTGTGATCGAGGACTTACCCGAACCAGATACACCAGTAACCACTACCAATTGGTTTTTGGGGATTTCCAGGTCAATGTTTTTGAGGTTATTGGCCCGGGCCCCTTTGATCAGGATGGCCTGATCGGGGGAGGCTGGAGTTGGAGTGGTATTTTTGGCTTTGGTCTTCATGAACAGAGTAGAATGCTAGCTGAATTGCAGCGCACAAATTAAACAAAAAATGGCAAATCACAACGAGTTGATCAAAAAAATAAATTCTTTTTTGGAGAAAATGTTCACTCCATTGGCTGTTTTTTGTAGTCGAGCGGTCTGAGTCTAAATTTGTTGTCCAACTTGCACAATATTTTATAAATAACTGAAAATCAATTATTTTAAACAACTCTTTTCGTGCTCTCCAAGTGTGTTTCCTGCGTTAAAGTTCAGTTAAATTTAAAAAAAATTGCGACAATTGCTTTCAGGATAAAATAATGCGCCTATCTTTACGGCGTTGACGAATACAAATTTCGCTTCAGCGCCTCACGCAACAACAAGTCTATCGACAAGAAACTTCTACACTAAACGGTTTTGTGGTTTTTTTAATCCCATAGCTTTTAAACTATTTAGTTATGCAAGTTTCTCAGTTGAATGATCAGCAGCTCATCGCCTGCTACCTGGAAGGAAACGAAAGAGCTTTCGAAGAATTGCTCAATCGCCACCAACAGAAGATCTACACTTCAATCTACCTCTTTGTTAAAGATCAATCTCTGGCTGAAGACATCTTTCAGGAAGTCTTCATCAAGATCATTGACACCCTGCGCCGCGGCAAATACAACCACGAAGGCAAGTTCCTGCAGTGGGCCATGCGCATCTCCTACAACATGTGTGTAGACTATTTCCGTCGGACCAAGCGCCGTCCAAAAGTATCTCCAACCGATACTTTTGACATCTTTGACGTGCTCCAAACGCCGGACTACAATTCCGAACAAACCATCATCCGCAGCCAAACGCACGACAAGGTGCGCCAATTGGTGGACATGTTGCCGCCTGAGCAACGTGAGGTGGTGATCCTGCGCCATTACGCAGACATGAGCTTCAAGGAAATTGCGAAGTTGACCCGCGTGAGCATCAACACCGCTTTGGGCCGGATGCGTTATGCCCTGATCAACATCCGCAAGATGGTGGAAGAAAAAGAAGTTATTTTGCAGTAATTCCCGTCACTGCTAAAACATATTGGAAAGCCTCTCTTGGGAAACTTGGAGAGGCTTTTGTTTTTGTTTGGAGCCACAACCATTGCACGACTTCCGTTTGATGGGGCACAAGAACATGTTGTGGATGAAATGGATGAAGTGACAAGCCACGAATAAACCTTACCAAATTGCAACTTCGTTGCCTCGCTGCGCGAGGCCATTTTTAGCACGCGGATGACGCAGATTTTCGCGGATTTCCAGCATGACGTTGACCATGACGTTGACAACTGGCAATCAAAAAACTTGGTAAGGTTTATTTTTGAACCGTTACTTAGACAAAAAAATCACCCTTCCCCTTTGAAATCAGTCTTGGCCAAATAAACCAACACAAAACCACCCAATAACATTAGGAGTTTGAGCACCAGTCCAAAGCCAGGGCCCGCGAAATTGAGCCAAGTCAGGAAAGACAATTGCAGGCCCACAAAGCTGAGCACCAGAGCAGAAAAACCAAAAACTACCAAAAGGAAGCCAACTATTGTTTGCAGATTCTTGTTCATCATCGTGTGATTTCAGCTGCAAAATTACCAAAGCAAGCCCAATATTCATACCCATTTCCTAGTTTTGACAAAAAGCTGTCCAACGCCATGTCCGTAAAACTCATCGAATGCCCAAGAGATGCCATGCAAGGTCTGCACGATTTTGTGCCCACCGAGCTCAAGGCTGCCTACATCAACCTTTTGTTGCAGGCGGGATTCGATACTTTAGATTTTGGCAGTTTTGTTTCGCCCAAGGCCATTCCCCAAATGCGCGATACCGCCGAGGTCTTGGGCCAATTGAACCTAGGCCAAAGCCATACCCAACTCCTGGCCATCGTTGCCAATAGTCGGGGGGCGGAAGAAGCCGCTGGTTTTACGGAAATCAAGTACCTGGGCTACCCTTTTTCGGTATCAGAAACCTTTCAATTGCGCAATACCAACGCCACGATCGAAGAATCACTGGAACGGGTAGCCGACATCCAGGAGATTTGTGTACAAAAAAACAAGGACTTGGTCTTGTACATCTCGATGGGTTTTGGCAATCCTTACGGCGACCCCTGGAACGCTGAAGTGGTGCGCCGTTGGGTGGATCGCCTCCAGCAATTGGGCATCCGCATTTTTCAGTTGTCGGATACCATTGGAGTGGCCTCGCCGCAGAGCATTCGTTATATTTTTTCGGACCTGATCAAGGCTTATCCGCAGCTAGAAATTGGGGCCCATTTTCACACCACGCCCAATGCCTGGCGCGAAAAAATGGAGGCGGCTTATGCCAGCGGTTGTCGCCGTTTTGACGGAGCCATCCGGGGGTATGGCGGCTGCCCAATGGCCAAAGACGAACTCACTGGCAACATGGCCACCGAAAATATGCTGGCTTTTTTTGCGGAAAACCAGGAAGCTACTGGAGTTGATTTACCCGTCTTTCTGCGATCCATGGCCAAGAGCATGGAGATTTTTAATTTTTACCATTGAGTTTTTTTGTCTGGATCAGAATATTTTGTCTGGATCAGAATATTTTGTCTGGATCAGAATTTACAAGATTTCAGAATTACAGAATTACTTGTGTGACGTTGACTTTTATAAATTTAAAAAAATCACAGAATATGCCCGCTTTGCGGTCTTCAAGTGTCACTTACACCATAAAATTTGCTGAAATTGGGGCTGTATCAAAAGGTCAAAATGTGAACAAAGGATAATTTTCTAATGCCATGGCTACGCCATTTTGACCATTCTCCGCCTCTTACTGCTACCACAATGTCAGCCCTACGGGCTTTTTTTTACTCAAAAACCGCGTAGCGGTGGCATTGTGGTAGCTGAAATGCCGAGTGAGCCCTTTAAAACTGCGTAGCAGTGGCATTGGAACATTTTGACTTTGAGTTCTGAGACAGCCCCCAGAATTCCAGAATTATAGAATTACTTGTGTTGACGTTGACCGAGCAAGAATTTAATAGAATTACAGCATTGGGCCGCTTTCATGCCGAGGCTTGGCACGGCGCGGACTACTACATTGACCAAATTAGGATTTGAAGGGATTTAATCATATTTGACTATTTTGTTTATAGTTGTTGTTGAAAAGTAATTTTTGTTCCAGGCTTTTTGCGCCAAAATTGATCAACAAGCCTAAAGGGTAGTCGAATACCGATAAATAATTTTTTACCTGTACAAGGTGGACATCTTCCAGTTTGGGCACTGCTTTTAGTTCTAAGATTATTCGATTGTCAACTACAAAATCAGCTCTTCTTGAACCAACATTAACGCCGTCGTAATAAATTTCGTGGTCTAACTCTCTTGCGAAGGGGATGTCAGCCTTCTTAAGTTCAACTTCAAAACAACGTTGATAGATTACTTCTTGAAAACCTGGCCCCATGACATTATGGATTTTCATGGCACAACCAATGATCTTGTAGGTGAGATGATCTTTTTCAAACATGGAAAAATGAAATAATAAAGTAAAAAATTAAATGGAAATGGTAGAATGAAAAATAGTCAGGTAGGTAATCAAAAATTATGCTATTAAAGTTAAGCACTTACTATGGTTTTTCAAAATAAATCCTGAAAACTTCGGAGAAAATTTCAGAACAAGTAATTTCCATAGGCAAATAAGACTCTTTTGTCTAAATCAGAATTCTCAGGATTACAGAATTCACAGAATTACTTGCATGACGTTGACTTTTCTAAATTTTAAAAAATTACAAAATATGCCTGCTTCGCGGCTTCAAGCGTCACTTATTCCACAAAAATCACAGCTTTTGTGACTTCTCCGAAGTTCTCAGTAAATCCTGAAAATTTTGTTTCAGACAAGAAGAGTATTGGTCAACGTGGTAGTCCGCGAAGCGGGCCAATTCTTAAATTCTTTCAAATTCTACTTTGGTCAACGTCTCGCAAGAAATTCTGAAATTCTGAAATTTCTGAAAATTCTGATCCAGACAAAATTCTGATCCAGACAAAAAAATACCAAGCTTAAATGGTTGAAACTACCCTTCCCCTAAGCCTCACCCCTTACTCACCGCATACCTTTTCAAAATCTTCCTGGCCAGGGAAGCCTTGTGGGTTTCGTCAGTGCCGTCGTAAATTCGGGCGGCGCGTTCTTCGCGGTAAAAGAGGGCCAGGATGGTATCGTCGGTGATGCCCAGACCGCCGTGGACCTGGATGGCGCGGTCGAGCACTTGGTTGAGGATTTTGGCGGTAAAAAACTTGATGCTCGATACATCTTCGGCGGCCGCTTTTTGGCCTGCTTTTTCGATCAGCAGGGCAGTGCTGAGGGTCATCAGCTTGGCGGCGTCGATTTCGGCGCGGCTTTCGGCGATCATTTGTTGCACCATTTGCAGGTCGCCCAAGGTGCGGCCATCTTCGATTTCGCGTTGGGCGGCGTAGCGACACATCAGGTCGAAGGCGCGTTCGCAGATGCCCATCCAGCGCATGCAATGGTGGATGCGGCCTGGCCCCAGGCGTACTTGTGCGAGCGCAAAGCCCTGGCCCTCGCGACCCAAGAGGTTGCTGGCAGGTACCCGCACGTTTTCAAACCTGATTTCGGAATGGCTCACCCAGCCCTCGCCTGTATGGCCCATGATGGGCAGGTTGCGCACCATTTTCAAGCCTGGGGTATCGGTCGGCACGATGACCATGCTGGCCCTTTGATGAGGTGCGGCAGTTGGATCTGTGACCGCCATGACGATGGTAAATGCTGAACCATCAAAAGCTGTGGTGAACCACTTGTGGCCATTGATTATGTATTCATCACCTTCTTTTACGGCCAGGGTGCCCATGCGCACGGGGTTGGAGCCTGCAAATTCGGGCTCAGTCATGGCAAAACAACTGCGGATTTTACCTTCGCTCAGCGGTTTGAGGTAGATTTCGCATTGCGCAGGCGTGCCAGCGATGTGCAGCAGTTCCATGTTGCCAATGTCGGGGGCCTGGCAGTTGAATAAGTAATATCCAAACGGAGACCCCCCGATGGCCTCTGCAATAAAGGCGTGTTCTAACAAATTCAAGCCCTGCCCACCATAGTGTGGATCGAAATTGGGCAACCACCAGCCCTTGGCCCGTACTTTTTCGCGCAGGGCATTGAGTGTGGATTCCAGTTGAAAAAAAGGCATTTTGCTCCAGGCCAAATCGTAGGGAAATACCTCCTCGGCCATGAAGGCTTTGATTTCGGGTAAGAGTTGTTTTACGCGTTCGGTTTTGATGAGTTCGGTGAGCATGTTAAAGTGGTTGGACTTGATGGATGCAAGGTAAGGGATTAAAAGGTTTCGCAGGTTTTTTACTGGCCAAAGATCAAGGCAATATCTTCTATTTTTTTACAACAATATATTGTTTGTTTTTTTGAAAGTATTGTGGCTTTATTATTTATTCTGTTTCACGCTGATTTATAGCTTTTTGCAAGCTTTTTAATTTATATTTTTGCAATCATGAAAAAAAAAGACATGCTAACAAGTAATTTTATTTTAGTAGTCCTATATTTGTGGTCAATATCTCGATTGTTTAGAACATTAGGAGCACACACTGTTATCTGCTAAACCACCCTACCTTGTTCCAGACTAAAATGTTATCCAGGTAGTTGCAATAAGACGACCAAAATTGCAACACGAATTTTTGATGTTTTTTTGCGCCTTGCCATCAAGTAAACATTTGATGGCTAATAACAATTTTGATCAAATCACGTCTCATGATAAGAATTGTACGTTCCAGCCATCCAAGGATCGGCACCCCAAACCCATTCACTGCGCTGCCTTCACGAGGTAGGCTTCGACCTTTTTTGGCAACAGCGCTGTTTGCAATGTTTATGCTTACAGGGCTGCAAGCTCAAATTACGAGTGCAACCCTTAATGTTCCAGGCCCTTATTGTCCTGGTCAAGCTGTAGGTGTAAATTATGGTGGCACTGGCACGGGCATTTCACTTTTTTTGAGCAATACAAATAGCCCTGGAACCTTTGCAAATCCAGCAATAGCTACAGCACCTAATCCGGGGGGGCTTATCTTAGGGGATTTGCCATTCGATTTAGCCCCAGGGACGTACAATTTTCGAGTGACTAATTCAAGTGTGCCGGCGGGTGGTGCAAACACAGGGAATTTCACTGTATCTACACGTACGCTTACCGGTAACTATTCCTCAATATCGAGCAGAGTATGTGTAGGAGACCAAATTACGGTTCCATTTTCTACGAATTGTGCATTTCCTGCGAATAGCCAGTTTACGCTGGAGTTGAGCCAAGCCAATGGAAATTTTCCAGGTACGGTGATCAGTGGTGCTCCGGTCATTGGTACGGGCACTGGTAGTATTTCAGGGACGATTCCCAATGTGACTGAAAGCCTTAATTATAGGGTAAGGGTAGTGTCCAACCAAAGCCAGAATACCATTGGGCAAACGATATCGGCTGCTTCAAACACCTTTGAGGTAAAAAAAGGAACTACGGTCACGAATCCAGGAGGTCCTTTCTGCCAAGGTCAACAAAATATCACGGTCAGCTTCACGCCTAGTCAGACGACAACTTATCTGGTCACCAATTTCTTTCGCTTGGAGTTGAGTGATGCATCGGGAAGTTTTGCTACACCGACTGTATTGGATGAAATTCCCCTTCAAGGCACTGGAGTAGGTAGTGGTTCATTTACTTTTGGTTTGCCTTTCAATATCCCATTTGGTACTGGATACCGGGTGCGGGTGGTTTCTACAAATCCGATTGATGATTGTCCACCAATTCCTTCGGCTCCTTTTACGATCAATGGTCCTGGTCCTCTAACGGTCAATGACGTGACTGCTTGCTTAGGGGACATGGCTACTTTTACGGCCAATTTTGGCTCTCCAATGAACAGTACCACTTTTCAATGGTACAAAATGTGTGTTGGACCGTTTGTGAACACCACTGCTGGCCTTACCACGGGGAACAATCCTGCGGTCACCAACGAGGTAGTAGCCAGTGGTTCCAATGTATATGTAGCGACTGGCGCTGGTTTGAGCATCTCTACCAATAGCGGAGGGACTTACACTTTGGTTCCCATTGCAGGTAACTTGGCGGTATATGATGTAGCTGTTAGTGGCACTAATGTTTATGCAGCTACGAATAACGGGATTTATTGGTCGACTACCGGAGGTGCTCCGGGATCTTTCACCAATCAAGTGCTTTCTGGTACATTTATCAATTCTCTTTTTGTATCTGGTACTAACGTGTTCGCTGGTACCTCGAATGGGGTGTACGTGTTTACAAACACAATGAGCCAAATATTCCATTTCACAACCGCAAATGGTTTGGGGAGTAACCAGGTCAATGCAGTTTATGTTGAAGGACCTAGACTTTATGCCGCCACTGGCAATGGGCTTTCAATTAATTTTAACTACCCGCTAGGAATTTTTTCTCCATTTTTCAATAGGACCTTCCTCAATAGTTCCTTAGCTGCCGACAATGTCAGGTCGGTGTTTGTTGCGGGCAACGTAGTTTATGCAGGTACCACCAATGGCCTCTCTGTTTCGACCAATTTCGGGTTTACCTTTGCTGACAATTACTTGCCTGGGGAATCCATCAATGATCTTTGGGTAAGCAATGGATTAATTTATGTGGCTACCAATAATGGGTTGAAAATAGGGACCAATGGCTCCAGTATCTTTACAGACTATAAAATTGAAGATGGGCTTGGCCAAAACGCAGTAAATGGGGTATTTGTGGCACCAGGAAATGTGGTCTATGCAGCCACTGGCAATGGTATCTCGAAGGGAACTGCCTCTTTAACCCCCATACCAGGAGCCAATGGTAGCAGTTACTCTTTTACCGTTGCGTACCCTGATGCTTTGTGCAGGTACCAGGTAAGGGCTCAAAACGCCAATTGTCCAGCTGCTTCAAATTTTGGCGAGTTGCCTGTTTTTGTCCCTCAAATTTCCTTGGCGAGTGCTGGCCCTGCATCGACTTGTGCCAGTGCTGATGGTTTTATTGAAATACAGGGCCTTACTCCCAATGCACCATACAAGATCAGCTATACTGGTGGTGGCAGCGGCTCTCCTTCTAATGGCGCTCAATTCACTGCGGATGTGAATGGGCGTTTCCGGATTAAGTTTTTGCCAGGGGGGACATATACTGTTCAAGTATTGAGCAATTTCTCACCCAGTTGCCCCTCCAACACGCTCACGGTGGTAGTGGCGCGCCCAGCGGAACCAGGATTGCCAAGCTTTGTATCGGCACCGGCGGTGTGTGTAGGGCAGCCTTTAAAGATTACCATGGGTGCTTTGGGTGTCAATGAAGAGTATCGTTGGTTCACTAACGCAGCCACGACTACCACCTCCAACCCGATGAGTTCGGGGCCCGTTTATATGCCGATGCCAGCCCCGCTCAATAGTGGCAGCTATTGGGTACGAATTAGGAACACCTTGACCCAATGCGTTGGCGACTCCTTAAAGGTCGACTACATCATGAACACGGGCTTGAGCATCACCACTACCAAAACCAATCCCACTACTCCTGGAGGCAATGATGGAAGCATCACCATCTCAGGGTTGGCTCCCAATGCCAATTATACCCTCAACTATGGAGGCTTGGTAGGTACACCCGCTGCGGGACCAGTTGTTTCTGATGCCAATGGTAAGATTGTCATTACAGGTTTCACGGCAGGGGACGTGACGGGTATTTTTATTGTAGATCCTACCAAAAACTGCCCTTCCAATGGGTACAATTGCACCTTGTTCGATCCTACCAATGACCCTGCGCTGGATAAACTCCAAACGGTAGTTTGCGAAATACCCGGCGTGATGGGGGGATACTTACAACAAATTGACCCCACTGCTTGCGCTGATGGCAGCACCCACATTTCTGAGGGTCTCGGTGCGATTGCAGTAGGCCGGATTCGGCAAAGTGTCAGCTTGCCAGTAGGCAGTAATGACAAAGTGGAAATGCGGGGTTATGTGAAATTTGACCTGAGCAGAATACCCACTAACGCAACTATTACCAAAGTAGAATACCGCCCCAAGGCGATTCAAGGAGGATTCAGATCAATCTGCGATATTGATCAGGACAACATGATCATCAGCGCTACCGGAGATATTCAATTTGACATTACCCAGGTACAAGATGGCAACTACAGCCCCTACACCAATTTCAATCCTGCGGTATTCCAAGACTTGTATGAAACCAAGTACAACGACTTTGTGATTGCCGCTGACGCGACGGGAGCCATTACCAACTTGGGCCAAGTAGCAGTTGAAGATGTACAAAGAAGATTGAAAGGCGACAAGTTGTTCCAAATTGGCTTGCACCTTTCTGGCAATGATTTTGACCTGCCAGTTTTCCAATTTCATGGCATTGTTTTTGCACCTTCAGCAGAACACGAGTTGTGCATCTCCTACACCCTGCGCGACTACGGTGATTTACCAGAACCTAAATACGCTACCGATATTTTTGGCGGTTTGATCGGCCCTAGTCACGTGATCGACTCCATCGACTTGGATCCAACTTCTACTGGTATCAATCGCCAGCCAGCGATGTTCATTGGTGCGACACCTCCTGATCCTGAACTCAATGGGCAACCTAGTGCCTTGGCAGATGGTGACAATACGAATGGTGTAAATGATGAAAACATTAACCGTGCTTGGTTTACCAATGCAGCTACTGCCGATTCGCTGATCGCAGGCAATACCATTGACCTTAAATTCAATGTGACCAACAACTTGGCCGCCGCTTCCAATGTGGTAGCATTCATTGACTGGGATGGCGATGGCGTTTTTGAGAACGATACTGAGCGATTCACCACAACGGTAGGTCCTGGTACTTCTCCGGTGACCTTCAATTTGACTATACCTACTTATGCAACGGGTAATGTGGGGGTTAGAATCCGCATGTCCTCAGCAGGGATTACCGACGCTTACGGCCCAATGCCCGATGGGGAAGTTGAAGATTACTTATTACAAGGTATTCGCGGCTTTGATTATGCCGACTTACCCGACGCGGAGGCTGCTGGTACTGCTGGTGCAACGGCTACCGGCAATTATGAGACTATTTACGCAGCCAATGGTAGCCGCGGCCCACGTCACTTGATCAATGCTGATTTGAAAATTGGCAACCTGATCGACGCTGAAGGCAATGGCCAACCACAGATCAATGCTTTTGGCGACGACATCAACGGCATCGACGACGAAGACGGAGTGATTCCTCCTGACTCGGTGGTTCGTGGCGCACCAGCCCGCTTCAAGGTGTTTGTGACCAACAAGACCAATGCTCCAGCTTACCTGGTAGGTTTTGTGGATTGGAACGACGATGGCAGCTTTGAAGACGGCTCGCCCAACCAAAAATCAGCAACCATCACGATTCCAGCGGGCGTGAGTGGCTATTACAATGTTGATTTTGTCGTGCCTACCTCACCAAGCCCACTTCCTGATCGGGTGGCTTCTCGTTTCCGTTTGAGCAACGAAAATACCGCTGTTCGCTTCTCCACGGGCCCGGCCCAAGGGGTACCAACCGACATCCAAGGGGAAGTAGAAGACCTTTGGGTCAGCATTGTTGGGTATGACTGGGCCGACTTGTACGAACCCCGCTACATCACCGACAAAGCAGGTGGCCAGCCTGGTCCAAGCCACAAAATCAGGGCCATTGATCACGACAATAACCCTAATTCGCCCAATGTGTACGCCATGTACATCGGTGCTACACCTCCTGATCCTGAAACAGACGCCTTCCCTGGCAAGCCAGCAAGTGGCGATGACCTCAATGGGGTAGACGATGAAGACTTAGCGGAAAGCAACTTCCTTCATCCAACTACTTTAACGTCTTACCCGCTGATTTCGTCAACTCCAACGGTGTTCCGGGTTCCGGTTACCAACAACTCGAATCGCAGTGCAACCCTCTGGGCTTTCATCGACTGGAATGGAGATGGTTCTTTCACTGGACCTGGTGAAACCAACTTTAAAACGGTGAGTGCTGGCTTTATTGGCAATATGGATTTCAGTTTGTTGGTGCCCAATATCGGTAAGCCTGATTCGATTGGCGTAAGGGTGCGCCTGACCTCAGGTGCGATCCTCGACGCCTACGGCCAGGCTCCTGATGGGGAAGTGGAAGATTTTATGGTGGAATTGCGCGGCGTTGACTTCGGCGACTTGCCCGATGTAAGTGCCAACGTAGCCCCCAATGACTTCCAAACCACCAGCGCTAACAACGGCCCACGCCACGGTGTACAAGTGAAGCCTTTGACTTTCATGGGCAAACTGATCGACACCGAAACCGACGGTAAGCCCAATGGCGAAGCTGACGGCGATGACAAAGACATACAACCTGACGATGAAGATGGCATCATTTTCCTTGGCCCATTGGTGCCAGGTAGGACTGCTCAATTGTCGTTTACGGGTACCAATAACAACACCAATCCAGCTACCCTGCACATGTGGGCCGACTGGAATGGAGATGGCATTCTGGAATATGTAAGTGGTACCACGATTGCGGCAATTACTACGGTAAATGCCCAGATCATCACTTTCAATGTGCCTTCAAACGCCACTTTCTTGGGGGGCAAGGTGTATTTCCGGTTCCGGTTCACCACTGATCCAGTGTTCAATGCCAACCCACAACCTACTGGTGCAGCTTGGGACGGTGAAGTAGAAGATTACTACAAGCCGATCTTCAAATTAGGCAACCTGGTGTGGGAAGACCGCAATCACAACGGCCTGCAAGACGCCGAGGAAATCAACTTGGGCATCAAAAACGTTCGCATCGTCTTGCGTTATGGTGGGGTGAACACCATCACAGGCGCTTTTGACTCTGTTACGCAAAAAACTGCTACTAATCCTCGGACCATCATCGTGGATGGTGGCAAGGACCTGATCCGCGACTCGATCCTGCAAACTTTCACCGACGACAAGGGCTTGTATTGCTTCACGGGCTTGATCGAAGGTGCATACCAAGTCATTGCTGTGGACACTTTCGGCCTGACGCCAACCCGTTTTGACTGGATCAAAAATGTAACGGAAGAAGACCTTGACAGTGATGGCAAACCACTTAAAAACCCTTGGGATTATGTGAGTGGAGACCGCCGCCAGTCCAAGAGCCAAACCTTTTTGCTCACCGCCGACCGCATTGGCACCGATGAAGAAGGCATTCTTGACCAGGGTAATCCACAATTGTTGGATCCCAACGCCTTGAATGGATTCCCTGACGAAAGGGTAGAGCAGCGTCTTGATTTCGGTTATGTAGGTCTTGACCTCGGCGACTTGGCCGAAAGTGGCAACAATCCTTCGGTAACCAACTTTATCACTACTGAAAATGGTACCAAACCAGAAGGTCCCAAGCACATCGTGACGCCTGACCTGCGCCTCGGCAAATGCCAGGACGTAGAATGGCAAGGCCAACCCGATCAAGATGCTGGTGCTGAGTTCAAACCCGGTCCTGATGCTGGCGGAGATGACCCGATTGCTAACTTCAGCAATTACCCGAATTTCCCTTACGATCCTTCACAAGGCCGCCGCTGGCCCTTCCACGATGCAGCCAATGCTTGTGGAGACGACGAAGACGGTATTCGCTTCCTCACTCCAATGGTACCAGGCTACAACGCTTTGATGTCGGTGAAATACCACGCCAAATTGAACCTGGATGGTCCTGATGCTTACCTGCATACTTGGATCGACTGGAACGGCGATGGCAATTTTGACGATGGTGCGGGCAACTACGATCCAGACGAACACATCCGGTTCAGCCTGCTCGATGGCAAACCAGCCATTCTGGAGCCCAATACCAAGGCTTTAGAGTTGGAGATGAACTACTTGGTCAATGCCAATGACTCGATCGTTTTGACCTTCAAGGTGCCTGCCAATGTGAAATACAACAATGGCAACATCCTGTCGCGTTTCCGCATCAGCTTTGACCCACGCATCGGGCCTAACGGCATCTTGGCCCCCAACCTCAACTTCCCCGACCCACAGCCAGGAGCAGTTTCTTCGCAGGTGCCTGGCGGGGTGATTCCTTATGGCGAGGTTGAAGACTACTTCATTTCCCTGGCCAAAGTGGGCAACACGGTATTTGAAGACCGCGACTACGATGGATTCCAAGATGTACTCGAACCAGGCATCGCCAATGTGCCTATCAAATTACAATTTGCTGGTGCCGACGGTATCCTGAACAATGGCGATCCTTACGAATTTACTTATCACGATACCACCGATGCCAATGGACGTTATTTCTTCTGCGGCTTGTTGGGCAATGTAGACCCTTCTGGCATTCCCAATCCGGTTTACCAACTGATCGTTTCTGATCCAGCGGGCATGACCGCAACCTTCAACAACCCAGATCCATCTGACGACGCTTGCATTGACGACAATAGCAATGGTGACGACCTGTTGATCGACAACCGCATCACTACTGACACCTTTACCATCACCAATCCGATGATGTTGTGTCTGGATGAAAACGCGCCACGCAACGACGTAGGTGGTTTGGTTGCAGGCAACAACCTGCCGCCAAGTGCCGATGCCTTGAACAACTTCCCGGATAACCAGTACGACGAAACGCGTGACTTTGGTTACACGGGCTTTGATTATGGTGATTTACCAATCAATTCAGTTTTGAAGGGCTCAAAATACTTGACCCTGCGCGACTCAATGAATGCGCAGTTCAACAACCTGTTTGGGGCCAGACATGCCATCCAGCCTCGCCTGTTCTTGGGCCGTGGGGTGGACGGTGAGCTCAATGGCAAACCCGACGCTGATGCAGGTAGCAAAGCCGGAGGCGACGACGACGACCAGGGTGCCTTCAAAAAAGGCTTGACCGCCGACGACGAAACGGGTGTACGCCTGCTTTCGCCACTGATTCCTGGTGAGTATGCCTATATCAAGGTGAACTACACCTCTCAGGATACGGCTGCTGGCGGATATGTCAATCGTACCGCATACCTTGATGCCTTCATTGACTGGAACGGCGATGGTGTATTGGACCCAACTACGGATGAGAAAGTGTTGTTTACGCACCAGGCCTTTTCGACTGGCTCGCCCTTCTCGACCAACAACGTACCTGATATTGCCGATACCCGCACGCCCGTGTTGCCTGCAACTGGTGCCAATGGGGTGGACAGTACGATCTTGGCCTTCTTGGTGCCTACCAATGCTGTTTACGACACTGGTACGGTATTCATGCGCTACCGATTGGGCTGGACCAACTACTCAGCGACTTTCCCAACGGCTTTCCCGAACGGTTTGGAACCTGACAACAACAAGTTTCACATGAAGACTTCGCCCTACGTGAAGTCGTTCGAGAATAACCTTCCTCTGGGGGCTCCAGTTACCTTCAACGATGTAGCTGGCGACCTCGGACGCTATCCTTACCCACAAGGTGAGGTGGAAGATTACGCCATTCCAGTTGCCAAAATTGGCAACCTGGCTTGGTTCGACCACGATGTATTTGGCGATCAGGATGCCAACGAAGATGTAGTCGACTCGCTGCACTTGGTATTGATCTGGGGTGGGGTGAATGGTGCTACTGGGGCATTCGACACCGTAGGTTACCAGACCAACCTTTCCTCTTTGGGTGCAGTGACCGACATTTTGTACAACCGCAGCATCGCGCCTCCAGGTGTAGGTACTTACACCCCTGGTGCCCTAGTAAAAACTGGTATTTCGCCTGCACAAGACAGCGGCATGTACTCCTTCCGTGGCTTGATTCCTGGTATTTACTACGTATTGCCGCTAAAATATTTTGCTACGGATAGTGCCACTTTTGTCAATGCCTGGCCCAAGCACCGCGTGGTAACCCTGCAAGACAATCCTGGGGTGGACGACAACAACGACAGCGACGGCATCACCACTGGAGTCAGTGGCCCTAGAAGAGGCCCGGGTGCATTTGTGAAAATCGCCGACGGCAACAACCGCCAGCCCGAAGTATGTGTCAATGACCGACCACTGGCTGAAAACGGTAAGCAAGATGCCCAAGACAACGCCAACCCATTCACACCTGTCTTCTTCCCTGACAACCAGTGGGACAAGTCGGTTGACATCGGTTGGGTGGACGAACCAAACGTTGAAGCCAGCATGGACATCGTTGGGGTGAACTTCCCAACCAGCCAGATCTGCGGTAACTTCAATGTGATCACTCACTTGTGCATCAAAAATCCACAAGAAGTGCCACTCGACAGCTTGCAGATGTTCTTCAACCTGTTGAATGCTTACGGTCCAGCCTTGTACACGGCTTCCAAGCCTATTGTAACCGTTGTTGACAGTGCGTTTGTGACCAACCCAAAGGATGTCAAAATTAAGAAATCCTCATTGGTTAACTACAACACCTCAGTAAATGCGAAAGCAAAAGACCTGCTGGTGGTTAACCCTAACTACAACGGTACGACCGATACCCGCTTGTTGATACCTACTTCTGAGTCTGCAAACTTTATCCTGCGCGGTGATTCAATCTTGTGTTTACAAATTGAGTTTGAAATCGACCCAACCAAGACCGCCAACTATCCTTGGATGTTGTCAGCTTTGGTAAGTGGTCGCGCCGTAGGGTTCAACAAGCAAACTGGCCTAAAGCGCCCATTGACTGACTTCCGTTACTTCCACCCACGTTTTGGCAAAACCATCGTGGTGTATGACTCTACGGATGAATTCGACGATCCAATGCCGATGGCCAGCCTGGCTTATCCTTTGGGCGGCGACAATATCCTGTTTGAAGGCATGGTTGCTGACCGCGGTTTGAAAGGCGACTACCAACCACCATATGTATCGCCTAACGTAACGGGTCGTGACAAGTACATCGACGAAGACGACAAGGCGATCATGAACGATTCATGCTGGATCAAAACCAAGTGGAACAGTGGATACCAGGAATTCCAGATCGGTTTGGATGAAAACTGCGAAGCCATCATCAACGCCGACAAACTGGTGCCTAACTACATCCCTGTATGTGGTTTTGACAAATACCCTATGGGTAGTTACTACCGCGTAATTATTCAGGACAAGCACACCGAAGAAACCCTTTGGGCTTCAGTTGACCGGGTGCCATTTGACGCCAGCAAATACTTGGATCGCAAGCTCATCTATAAGGTGAGAAGTGTGGCCAACCATTGCAATGTAATCTGGGGCCCCATCATTTTTGTGGACAAACTGGCACCTGTGGTGACTTGCCCACCAACGACCTCTCGGAAGCTCAATTCCAAGAACCGGATCGTGGGTACGCATACCTTTATTTGCAGCGACATCGACAGCGTATTGAACGTGACCAGATCTTGGGCCGATTCCACTTACGCTTACTACACAGGCATTGCTACGGCTACCGATGCATGCAGCACCCCTCGCCTTGACAATGTCAAGGATGAAATCGTCTTCATCTCGGATTGTGCCTTGTCGTCAACCAATGGCTTTATTTATGCACAAATTCGCCGGACGTTCACCTTTGCCGATGCAATGGGCAACAAAGGCATTTGCCACCAATTGATTAACTTCTACCGCCCAAGGATTGTGCTACCAGTATGCAAGATTCTGGTGCCCAACAACAAAGCCAAAGGGGATACGCTCATTGCTTTGATTGATCTGGTAGGCAAGAAGTACGAACTTCCTCAAGCCGTGCCACATTATGTAAATGGTGCAGGAAATAAGGTCTACATCACTGGACAAGACCTCTGTGGTTTTGCCTTCAACTACAAAGATGAAGTAACTTTTGTAACTGGTGAAGAAGGTGGTTGTGGTAAAAAGATCATCCGCCACTGGTCAATCTTCGATTGGTGCTATGGCAAGGGTGAGAACTATCCCAACTACGTCATTCTACCCGATTCCAACAACACTTGCTACACTGATAGCAAGTGGGAAGGAGGCCGCTACTCCTGGAAACAGACGATTGTAGTAGGCGATGATGAAAAACCCATCATCCAAGCCTTGGACATCGACAACGACGGCAAAGTAGGTCACTACTCCGGCGAACCACAAGCTGATCCAAAGGTAGCTACGTCAACTTATGATCCAGATGACGTATTGACCTTCTCTACCGGGCCAATGGATTGTACAGGTAGCTTCATCTTCAATCGCAGCAGCTTCAAAGTTATTGAGCAAAGCGACTGGTGCTACGACATCAAAGTCTTCGAGCGTGTAGCGATCAAGGACCTGGATGAGCGCCCAACTGGGAAGTTCGAAATGAAACTGGGCCCAACTGTCACCGTGAAAGGGGATTGTGCCAAAGGATTCCAGGTAACTGGTGTGCCGATGGTGGGCGACTGGTTTGTACAAGTTCGGGTTTACGATGCTTGCTACTCGTCCGACACTGCCATGATTCCGATCCGCATCCTGGACAAGATCGTTCCAGTGATGAAGTGTGACGACAAGTTCAACATCACCCTCGACAACCTGGGCAATGGACACATCGCAGCCAAGGACCTCGACGAAGGCAGCTGGGACAACTGTAAGCTCAAGTGGGTGAAAGTACGTCGCCCAGTCACGGATGCTTGTCAAGAAAGCTTAAAGACCATCATCCAATATGTTGATGCCAATAAAAATGGTAAAATCGACTCCTTGGATTATGTTGATTTGAACAAAAACAGGAAGGCAGACGAAGGCGAATTCTTCGAAATCGCCAAAGGCACCAAGCAGTTGATGACTCCGCTGATGGACACCGTACCGTTCTTCTGCTGCGACGGCGGTAGCCTGATGGTAGAATTGTGGGGTGAAGACAAGTTTGGCAACCGCAACTTCTGCTGGCATACTACTCAAATTGAGGACAAAACGCCAGTTGAGTGCATTGCTCCAAGTGCAGTTCGGATATTCTGTACCGACAAAAACCTGGGTACACTCGACAGTAAAGTCCAGTCTGCTCGTGCATTCGGTGATGTAGTCATCGTGCGTGGTGCAACTTGTGCAGCTGTTGATACCACTTACACGACGGTTAAGAAACTGAAGTGTGGAGCAGGTACCATTGAGCGCATCTGGACTTTGACCAAGAAAACTGCTCATGGCCCAATCGTAAGTACTTGCAAGCAAATCATAACGGTATTGCCACTGCGCGAGTACGACATCCGCTTCCCTAAAGACGTGGACACCCGCGATTGCAGCAAGCCATTGATCGATACGCTAAAAGTGGATGAGCACAGTTGCGACATCTTGGCGATCAACATCACCGACAAGCGCTACGATAAGTCGGCTGATGAATGCTACAAGATCTTCCGCACTTACACCGTGATCGACTGGTGTGCATACGACGAGCGCTGCGGCGACCCAATGGCTGCCAATGTAGCCTATGTGGTTGATCGCAAGTACAGCGACAATGGCTTGAGACCAGTCTTCGTATTGGTTCGTGATGAGGACCGCAACCAACGCGAAGAGTTCTACCTCTCTGCTGACGATGTGGTTCACAAAGGTGCACTGCTGAGTGATGGTATTGTTGAACCAAAGAACAACAACGACGAAAGCTTCACACCAAACTTCTGCGAAATTGCCTTCAGTGGCAGCGCCGAAGGTTTGCCAACTGGAGCTTACATTCACTCCTTTATGTACACCCAGGTGATCAAGGTTTACGACGACATTCAACCTGTGGTGAGCGTAGTGCCTGATACAACTTGCATCCGCGATGGAGGCGATTGCTTGGCCAACCCTCAGATCATCGTGAACGCCAAGGACAATTGCACCGACGATGTGACGATGGAAACCAACCTCTTGATGGTGGCTCCATTCCAGACCTTAGATCGGACGCAAATGATCCTTTACAGCACCACAAGTTGGGAGGTCAAAAAATTGGACAA
The DNA here is from genome assembly GCA_013299105.1 of Chitinophagales bacterium. GTDB lineage: Bacteria > Bacteroidota > Bacteroidia > Chitinophagales > Saprospiraceae > Haliscomenobacter. The sequence goes on from JAAFJY010000003.1 coordinate 223,522, forward strand.
AGGCAAGTTCGAGGTGAACATCAAAGACTTGCCGATGGGTAAGCACGACTTGATCGTGGTGGTTCGCGATGAGTGCGGCAACTTGAGCGCACCCACTCGCATCCCACTCATCATCGAAGACTGCAAAGGACCTGCACCGATCTGTATCAATGGCCTTAGCATTGAGTTGATGCCCAACGGCAGTGGCGATGGTTCTGCACTGGTATGGGCTACTGACTTCGTGGCTTCCAAAATCTTTGACTGCAACGGTCAAGGGCCGGAAACCCAAGGCAATGGTAAATTGGTAACCAAATACTCAATCAACCGCGTTGGCAGCCCAGTATCGGCTACCCAAACCAGCTTGGCCTTCAACTGCAAAGATGCAGGCAAAATCATCCAGATTGAGTTGCACGCTTGGGATGAGCTGGGTAACCATGACTTCTGCGTAACCTTCATCCAAGTACAGGACAACAACAAAGCTTGTGGCGGAACTGGTGGCACAACCGAAACGGGTCAAATCGCAGGTTTGATCCTGACCGATGACGCCGAGCCAGTGCAAAGCGTAGCAGTTGAAGTAGGTGGCGCATCTACCCAGAAAGCCAATACAGGCAACAACGGTGGATTCAATATCGACAACTTGAAGAAAGGCGGTGACTATACAGTGAGTGCACAACACGACAAAGACCACGGCAACGGGGTGTCGACCTTCGACTTGGTGTTGATTCAGAAGCACATTCTGAATGTACAGCCGATCACCAGCCCATACCGCTTAATCGCTGCTGATGTCAACAACTCGAAGACCATCACCACCCTCGATTTGATCCAGATTCGCAAGTTAATCTTGCAAATCGACGATAAGTTCAAGAGTGTACCTAGCTGGAAGTTCATTGATGCCACTTACAAATTCCCGGATGCAACCAATCCGTTTGCCCAGGATTACCCTGAAGTGATCAACATCAATAACCTGACCGCACTGGCCAAGGCCGACTTCGTAGCCGTGAAAATGGGCGACGTTAACGGCAATGCTGCTACCAGTCCACAAGCCGTCAAGTCAGAAATTCGTACCAATCGCGCATTCTTGATCGAAGCCAAGGACGAACTGATGAGAGCCAATCAGCAGTACGAGATTCCAGTTCGTGCCCGCGATTTGCAGCAGATCCAGGGTTACCAGTTTACGCTGAAATACGACCTGGCTGCGGTAGAATTGCTGAGTATGGATTACGGATTGTCCAAAACTGAAAACTTTGGTGTATTCGCAGATAAAGGTTTGATCACCAGCAGTTGGAACACCAGTACAACGGCCAAGCACGATCCAAACGCATACCTCTTTACCCTTGTATTCAAAGCCAAAACGACGGCAAAGGTAAGCGATGTGTTGAAGATCAACAGCCAACTCACTGCTGCGGAAGCCTACGATGTGCAAAACCAGACCATCGGAGTGAAGCTGACCTTTGACGCTGATCGTTTGAGTACCAATGCGCTTTTGCACCAAAATCAACCTAACCCATTCAGCGATGAAACCCTGATCGGCTTCTACCTGCCAAAGGCCGCCAAAGGTACTTTGACCATTCGCGACGCCAAGGGAAGTTTGGTTTACAGCGTAAAAGCACAGTACGTGAAAGGCGAAAACACGGTCCTGATTAAGCGCAATGAGCTGCGAGACAGCGGAGTTTTCTACTACACTTTTGAGACTGAAGATTTTGTTGACACCAAGAAAATGGTGTTGCTGACCCGATAAACATGAAGTTCTCGTTCCGGCTGTTTTGATGATTCAAGGTGGCCGGAACGGGTTTTCACAAAAACACAGATCATGAAACATTCTACCTTTCTGTTGCTTGTGGCCTTCATGGCTTTGTTGGGCTCTAGCTTGGCAATTACGACTCAAGCCCAAAACCAAGTGCTCGAGGTCATCGGCACTGGTGGCGGAAAATTTACCACGCCCAAGTTCAGCATGGATTGGACCCTGGGTGAAACCGCCATTTCGTCTTGGTCTAATTCCGAGAAAGTGATAACGGTTGGTTTTCAGCAACCACGCTTGGAAGTGATTTTGGAGAAACCCAGAAGTGTTGCGCCCAGCGTAACCATTGCACCCAACCCCGTGCAAAGTATTCTGAACATTCAATTGGCTTTTGAAAGCAAAACCCAATTGAAAGCTCAATTGCTGGATGTACAAGGCAAGATTCTGGCCAAAAACATCCAACTTAATCAGCGAAACACCGAATTGAATGTAGAAAACTTGCCATCAGGCTTGTATTTCCTGCACATCTATACTGCCTTGGGTGAACCTTTGGAAGTATTCAAAGTGGTGAAAAACAACTAAGCAGCTCGATTCTTTCAATGCATAATCCTTGCAACATGAAAAAAATATTACTCTTGTTGGTCGTTTTGGTAACCCTCTTGGGCCAACAATTGAACGCTCAGGATGCGGTAGCCCAAGGCATGAACTACCAGGCCGTAGCCCGCGATGCTACCAATAAAATTATTGCAAATGCCATCATCGCCTTAAAAGTGTCATTGGCTTCTAAAGAAAATCCAGGCGGATTTTACACCGAAACCCACCGGGTAGTGACCGACCAAAATGGTTTGTTCAAAATCGTCATCGGTGAGGGCAAAGAAGCAAATGGAGCTTTGAAAGATGTACCCTGGGCAAAGGAGCAAGTATGGCTCAACCTGGCCATCGATAGCAAAGCTGGCAATGATTTCAAACAAGTGAGTTCGGCTAAATTGCTATCTGTACCTTATGCTTACCACGCCATGACCGCTTCGGAATTGGTGGGCGGTGGCGACGTGCCAGGAGCCAATTCGGCAGAAGAGAAAAACCAGTCGATTTACTGGACCACAGGCGGCAACACCGCAACCCGCCCAGAAAATCACTTCCTCGGTACGCGTGACAACCAAGATTTGGTAATCAAAACCAACAACGTGGTCCGCGCAATTGAGACCAAAACGGGCCAGTTGCAGATAAAAAGTGGCGTAGACGGCCCTGATGATGACATCAAAGCGTACCCTGTAACTGTCGAAGGCAGCAAGCAAGGCATTTGGATTCAGGTGAACGGCAGCCGTTCCACTGCGAACAACTTCTTGAATTTTGCCGATGCGGAAAAAACCTGGGGTACAGTAGAAGGCCAAACCCTCACTGAGCTCCAGAATAGTTCTGAATACAAAAACCAAGTAGCTCTTTTTGAATTGCAGTTGGTATCTCTAGCCGCCTCAGGCGTAGGCTTGGGGATTCAGATCAGCGGTTTGTTTGGCACTGGTTTTGGGGCAGCTGCAGCAGTGGGTGCCATCGCCACCTTGGCGGCCATTGTTGCCGAAGCCATTGCATTGGGCATTGAATATGACAATTGGGTAGAGAATACCGTCAATTCGGTTGGGGTGTCTTATACTTCTGGTTCTGGCGACTATGCCGAGTGGTTGCGTCGTGCCCCCAAAGTAAGGGATTTGACTTATGGAGAAATAGTTGGGGTCAAAGGCGGCCAAGTATCCTTGAATACCCAAGGTGCCGACCACTTGATGGTCGTTTCGATGCGCCCAATCGTTTTGGGCAACGCACCCCAGAAAGCAGAAGAGCATTTGTTTGAAAAAGTGGCCTTCATGGGGCAAGTACCTGTACGCGTGGCTGGACCAGTCAAAATTGGCGATTACATTCTGCCTTCCGGCAACAAAGATGGATTTGGAGTAGCAGTACATCCAGAAGACATGAAAATAGGCGATTACGCCAATATTGTAGGGGTAGCTTGGCAAGATGCCAAAGACCAAACCCTTAACATCGTCAACGTAGCAGTGGGCATCAATTCCAACGACTTGAGCAAAAAAGTAGACGAATTGAACGCCAAAGTAGACCGCATCATGAACTACCTCGAAGGCAAAGGAAGCTTGGATGGCAGTGGCACGCTAGCAGCTACAACTGGTGAAAAACCGACTACTACCTTCCAAAAAACCTTGACCGATGAGGAATTCGATGCCTTGGTGGACAAAAATGAGACCATTTACAAGTACATTTTCAGCAGCGTACAAGCTGAACTGAAAAAACGTGGTCACCAAAGCAGTCCGCAATTGGATGCCTTCTTTGAGAATCCAACGGAAACCATGAAGACACTGCGCCGCAATCCAGCTTACCTCACCCAATGGGCAATGGTGGATCAGAAGATCAAAGCCAAGCGTTAAAATCCAGCAGCGATGAAAAAACTATTGAGCTTACTCATCCTGCTTGTTTGGAGCAGTACGGCCATTTGGGCCCAAAAAGCCTTGCCGAGAGGGATCAACTACCAGGCTATTATGCGGGATCCCAGCGGTAAATTGCTGGTCCAGCAACCTGTGGCATTGCGGTTTTCATTTGCCAAGAACGAAGGCGAAACCCAGGCTTTTTACACCGAAGTGCACCAGGTAACCACCGATGCCCTTGGTTTGATCAACCTGGTGATCGGCGAAGGAAAGGTAATGAGCGGAGATTTTGATAAAATTCCCTGGTCGCAAGGGTCGATCTGGTTTGGGGTCGAAGCGGATATTCAAGGCAACCAAGATTTCACGGTCCTGGGACGCTCACCCTTGTTGAGTGCGCCTTATGCCTTTCATGCCAATACCGCTTCTTCGATTGAAGGATCACCTAACTCGGCCAACGATCAGGATCAAAAGAACCAATCCATTTATTGGGTAACAGGAGGGAATACCGCCACCAGACCTGAGAATCACTTTACAGGTACGCGTGATAACCAAAACTTTGTACTGAAAACCAACCTCAGAACCAGGGCAGTTTTCACCAAAGAAGGCCAATTGCAAATCAAAAGTGGCGTGGACGGCACCGATGATAGTCGCGATGCTTACCCTGTGCTCATCGAAGGTAGCAAACAAGGCATTTGGATTACCATTAGTGGTAATCGTAGCGAGTCTAACAATTTTGTCACGTTTGCAGATGCCGTAAAGACCTGGGGAACGATTGAAGGGCAAACTTTGGCCGAACTTCAAAACAGCTCTGAATACAAAAACCAAGTTGCTCTTTTTGAATTGGCCCTCGTATCAACTATCGCCCAAGGCGTTAGTTTTGCCATTACCGCCGCAGGTTATGTTGCAGCTGCCATTGCGGCTGGGGCGAGTATTATCTTTTCTTGGCAAGCTCCAGGATGGATTTTGGCAGGCGTAGGGGTAATTGCTGAAGGAGTAGGGGTGGCCACTGAAATCGCCTCCCTCATCATTTCCTACGACGACTGGGTAGAAAACACGGTCAACGCAGTCGGGGTGTCTTATACTTCAGGTTCTGGTGACTACGCAGAGTGGCTCCCACGTGCGGTCAAAGAACGCGACCTGATTTTTGGAGAGATTGTTGGCGTGAAAGGCGGCTTGGTTTCTCTGAATACCAGCAATGCCGATCACTTCATGGTGGTGTCAAAAATGCCAGCCGTGTTGGGCAATGCACCACAAGAAAAAGACAAGGCAGCTTTTGAAAAAATCGCTTTCATGGGCCAAGTACCCGTAAAAGTGCTCGGCAAGGTGGACGTAGGTGACTACATCATCCCTTCGGGCAACAACGACGGCATGGGCGTAGCGGTAAATCCCAAAAAACTTGCTGCTGCCGACTTCTCCAAAATTGTTGGGGTAGCCTGGGAGGCGACCAAAGACGATGCCCCCGTATTGCATTACGTCAACGTGGCGGTAGGACTCAAGAAAAATGACCTGGCACCAAAAGTCGAAGAGTTGTCGAATAAGGTCGATAACATCATGGCTTACTTGGAAGGCAAAGGCCCTTTGCATCCTGAAAATGCGGAAGCTACAGCAAACATGGCGAGTACTAACTCGACTCAGTCGCCATTGAACGCCAATACCACTACAGTTCCTGATCTGGATAAAATCTTTAGCGACCAGGAATTCGACCGTATGCTCGACGACAATGCCGATCAAATTGGGCAAATTTTCCAAGCAACGATCAAAGAATTAGAAAGACGGAATTTTGACTTGGAAAAACACCCTGAGATCAAATCCTTCTTGCACAATCCGATTCCAGGGATCAAAGCAATGCGCCGCAACCCTACACTTGCCTCGAAATGGGGGCAGATTGATGCCAACTTTATACGAAATCGCAAGTGATTTGGAAGTGATTGCTATTGAAAAAAGGCCGATGTGTAAAAAACGTCGGCCTTTTTTAATGGCTCAAATGGTGCCACTTGCCAAAGCTTTTACGCCCTTCTCACTCAGCGCCCTCACGCCCCAAATCAGCAGCGCAAAGCGCTCATCTTGGGTGAAGCCTTGTTTGTAACGGTAATAAATCTGCTGGATCACCACCGCATTTTTAAACAAGCCAAAGACATAGAAATAGAGGATGTTGTTGACTTTTTTTCCGCTTTTTGCCTCGTATCGCTCCAGTACTTCCTGCCGACTGAGGTTGCCAGAGAGCCAGGTCAGGTTGAACTGTTTTTCAAAGTCACTTTCGTGGGGTTCCACCCAGTAGGAGAGGGCCGTACCCAGGTCCATGCGAGGATCGCCGATAGTAGCCATTTCCCAATCGAGCAGCGCGATGATGTCGTTTAAATCTTGGTCAAGTACCACATTGTCGTACTTGTAGTCATTGTGCAAGAGGCTGGGGGCTTCTTCTGCGGGCATATTGGCTTGTAACCAGGCGCTGAGTTGTTCCATGTCTGCGATCTCATCGGTTTGCGACTTGCGGTAGCGCTCGCTCCAACCCACAACCTGGCGCTGGATATAGCCTTCGGGCTTGCCGATGTTGATCAGGCCGCTGCTTTGCAAGTCGATGGCGTGCAAATCGACCAGCGCATCGACCAGGGTTTCCGATAAGCGCTGCATGGTTTCGACGGGTAAATTAGCTTTACCTCCGTGTTTTCCCCTCAAAATTACCCCTTGTACCCGTTCCATCAGGTAAAATGGGCAATCCATCACCGTTTCATTTTCGCAAAAAGACAAAACTTTGGGTACGCGCCGATAGCCTGCCTGGGCCAGTAACGACAAAATGCGGAATTCTCGTCCCATGTCGTGCCCCCCCTTGATGTTTTTGGCCCCAAAAGGTGGTCGGCGCAGCACATAAGCACGCTCGGCTGTATCAAGTGCGTAAGTCAAGTTGGAATAACCGCCAGGGAATTGGGTCACTTGTGTAATCGCCCCAAAACCAAGGATTTGAGCATTAAGATAAGCCTCCAGGGCTGGAATGGGCAATTCTTCTCCAGGGCGAATTGGGATGGCAGCATCTGGCTTGATTTCGGACATGGGTTAAAAAATTTGCGAAAAGGTACAATTTTCATAGGTAAAATGAACGAAATGCCGATATTTGAACGATCATTCAAATTTAGTCGATGCAAGCACATCAAATCGCCGTTACCCGCACTGCACATTACTATACTTTAGGCGAAGCAGGGCCTGAAACCGAGTACTGGATCATCGCCTGCCACGGATACGGGCAATTGGCCAAAAACTTCATCCGCAAGTTTGAATCCATCCAGCAAGACAATTTATTTGTATTGGCCCCCGAAGGCTTGTCGCGTTTTTATTGGAAAGACTTTACGGGCGACGTAGGCGCTTCCTGGATGACCCGTGAAGACCGCCTGGACGAAATTGCCGATTTTTGCAACATGCTCCAGCAACTCTATGCCGAATACCGTTCCAAGATGCCCAAGGCCAAACTGATCCTTTTTGGTTTTTCGCAGGGCTGCGCTACTCAATTGCGCTGGATCATGCGGGAGTTTCCCGATTTCGAGCGCCTCGTCATGTGGGGCGGTGCTATTCCCGATGACCTGGACTACCACACCCAGCCTGGTTTTTGGGACCAACACCCCATCGACTTTATTTGTGGCGACAAGGACCATTTCCTCACCCCAGAAATGGTGGAAAAGCATCGAAAACTGCTTGCATTCAAGCAATTGAAAGTAAATGAAACCTGGTTCGAAGGCGGGCACGAGGTCGACCGAGAGGTGCTGAAGGCTTGGTTTGCGGGCTTGTAATTACGCTTGTTGTGAGCTCTCATCCTTATCCAATGATGGCGCTTCCCTTATGCTGTGGCCTGACCACGGTTTGGATGAAGTAAGATGTCAAAATGAGGCCGATTTAACGTCGCACTTCATCCGAAGCAGTGGATACAAACGTCAAAGTTCTCTGAACTTTTGCTCGCCTGAAGATTGATAGTGTGATTAGCATTTGGAAGACGGTTTATGCATTCAGCAAGGCTATAGGAATTTAAGAAAACTAATTTTCATCTACTTTGAAGGTGTACTGAGAATTTACCGCTTGAAAAAAAATGCTATGAATCTCTTGCACATTAATACAGCGTCTCCGAAATTTTAACCACTAACCACTAACCACTAACCACTAACCACTAACCACTAAATCAGCCTTCCCACGCTAAACGCCACCTTCTCCAAATTCTCTGCCGTTGCTGCCAAAGCCTCAGCCAAGCTACAAGGCTTTGGCGTAATCGAAAACGCAGCTTTCAAACCCAAGTCTTTCAAAGTTTGAGGGCTTGCATCCAAGGCACCACATAGGGCAATCGCTGGTTTTAATTTGGCTCGATTGACGATGCCTGCGATCAATTTGCCATGCACAGTTTGGCTGTCCAAGCGACCTTCACCTGTAATAATCAGGTCGGCCCAAGCCACTTGCTGGTCAAAATGGGTCAAATCCATCACGGTGTCAATACCGCTTTTGAGGCTGGCATTCAGGAAATGCACCAAGCCAAACCCAAGCCCTCCGGCGGCCCCGGCCCCTGGTATTTGAGCTTTTTCGGCGGGTACTTTTGCAGCTTGGAGCAGGTTTTGGGCCCCTTTTTCCAATTGAAAGATGGCTGCATCATCGGCCCCTTTTTGCCGCGAATAGACCTGTGCAGCGCCATTTGGCCCCAAAAGCGGGTTTTTGACATCGCTCATCACGTCAAAAGTGATGCCTTCATATTTAGCCAAATCTGGATTAACAATCGAGCGGATTTTGCCCAAATTTCCGCCAATGGGGGAGAGCTCATTTTTGCCCTCATCCAAAAATTGCCAGCCCAAAGCCGCCGCCATGCCGATACCCAAGTCGTTGGTAGCAGAACCGCCGATGCCCAGAACGATGCGTTTCGCCCCGCATTGAATGGCATGATTCACCATTTCGCCTACACCAAAAGTGCTGGTTTTTAAAGGATTGCGCTCTTCATTTTGCAGCAGTTGCAAACCTGCCGCCTGGGCCATTTCAATAAACGCCGTTTGCTGGTCGTGGGAGAGGCTATAACTTGCTTTTGTTTTCCTAGATAGCGGGTCTTGGACTTCTACCTCTATTTTCGTCAAACCCAAATGGTAGTTTAAAACATCAGACAAGCCTTCGCCACCATCAGCGAGCGGGAAAATTCGGGTTTGAAAGGCCGGATTAGCCAAAAGCAGCCCCTTTTCAATTGCCAGACACACCGCAGTGGCGTCCAGGGCATCTTTGAAACTGTCGCAGGCAATTAGGATGTTCATTGTGATTGGTTTGGTAATGTGATGGTGAAATTAGCGGATGTTAGAACATGGAGGTACTAATCCAAGATGGGATTTAGCCTATCAGGCAAAAGAATATGACAAAATACTTATTCTTAGTATTTGAGCTAAAATAAGGTAAACAACTTTGCTTTTGAGGTTTAGTAAAAAAACACAACTTCTTTTCAGTCAGTTGTTTATCTTTTTTCTCTAAATCCAAATCCGTTTAATTTATTTTTTATGCTTCCTTAGCCAAACTTGAAAAAGGAAAGTCACCATCAGTACTGGCAACCTTTATATCCTAAAAACCCTCTTCAATCAATAGGCATTTAGTTTATCTTTGCTGTACAAGTTACGACCCATTTAACCATCAAGAGCACTCGAACGGGCAGCCGAAAAGCAGCCAGAAGGCACTAAATGAAACTCAATGATCGCTACATTTCTTTTGAGCGCCGCTATCCAGGGTTTTTTGATTGCTTTGGCACTTATTTTGAAAAAGGCCAAAAACCGCCCTTCTAATATTTACTTGAGCTTATTGATTGTCTTTTTTTCTTTGGAATTACTCTTTTCCTGGGGCGGAATTTCAGGTTATAATAACTCCAAATATCGGATTCCATTTTGGCTGCTCAACTCGTATTTGACCATCCCTCCCGCAGTTTGGCTTTTTTTGAGACACAATTCGGAAGCTAATTTTAAGTTTTCAACCAAGCACCTTTGGTTCTTTTTCCCTGCTTTAGTTGAAATAATGGTACATACAACGGCTTTTTCAGCCAAGGCAAATACCTGTATTTTGGAAAATCAAGCTTTTGGTTCTTCTTTATTGATTGGCTCCCTTTATTGTTGACCTTATTCATTCTGTGCTTGCAAGGGGCCAAAATTTTTAAAAATTATCAGCGTGCCCAACAAGTGGATAATCCCTTTTTGCGCTCTCATGCCTTAAAAATAGGCATAATTTTTATCCTGTTTTGCTGTCATTTGGATTGCTGAAAGTGTACTGCATTACGATTTGAGAAGGTTGTTTGAAATTTGTGCGGCTATCATGTTGTTTGGACTAGCTTATCTTTCTTTTTTAAATCCATCCTTTTTTGAAATTCCCAAGCAATTCCAGTTGAAAAAGTAGGAAGAGTTCAAAAACTACGATGACGAAAAAGAGTTCGCCAAACTAAGAGCACTTTTTACCCAGGACAAAATCTTTTTGCAACCCAAACTTTCACTTAAAGACCTTGCAGAAGAATTGAAATTACCTGCCAAATATATTTCTTACCTGATCAACACTTACACCAGTTCTAATTTCAACGACTTCGTAAATAGATTCCGGGTAAATGAAATATTGCAAAAAATACCCACCGAAAAGCACAAGACCCTTCTAGGCATTGCTCTGGAAGCCGGATTCAATTCAAAATCTACCTTCAATCAAGTTTTTAAGCAGCATACAGGTAAGTCTCCTTCTGAGTTTTTAGAGTAAAAAGTCCAATATCCCGATTTCGGACGTTCATGATCAGGTTACTGAGCGATTGAGTATGTTCTTGAACCGACCTTTGCCAAAAAATCGAACAACATGAAAAAGCATTTTTTCTTCTTCTTGGTCTTTCTTTGCCATACCCATGTTTTTGGACAAAATCACAGCGCTGTTGTTTTCAGCAAACTCTATCCTGACCTTGCACTGGACAAAAGCAAAGTTGAAAACTTCAGCTTGAAACTCGAAAAAGGGGGGATTTACCAGTTTTCTTTACAGCAGCAAGGCATCGCACTTTACTATGTACTAAAGAGCGAATCGAATGCCCCGGTATTTGAATGCAACACGCCAGATGATATTGATGGGTATGAAAAATTTGAGTACAAACCTGAAAAATCAGGAACTTTTATCCTGCAAGTCAAGCGCTTTGAGCACGAGGAAAATACGGAAAGTGGAAAATTTACTCTGTTGGTCACCAGTTTGAGCAAAGCAGAGATTGCAGTACGTGAAAAAATCAAAGCTGAACTGGCTACTGAAAACCGGAAAACCGTTCAAACGATTGATATTGACCATTTTTGGGAAGCTTACGACAACTTAAAGTACTGTAAAACTCGAGATGACAGTGTGAACTCATTTCAAAAATTATACCTTGATCGGGCAACTGACGGTTTGCTGGATTTCATTCAAGTGAGAGAATTCACAGCTAAAAAGTACGTTACCTTGGTAACCAAGTATCCCCGATTTTACCAAAGTATACGCAAAAATACCTACCAAACGAAAAAGGTAGAGGCGGTGATCGACAGCGTTTTTTTCAACTTCAAAAAATTATATCCCAATTTCAAGCCCTTCAAAGTATGTTTTGCAATGGGCATTCTCAACACTGGTGGGACCATCTCGAACCAGTTTGTATTGATCGGCACAGAAATCACGACCTCAACGGTTGAAGTGGACTTGTCGGAGTTTGGCAACACTGAATTTAGTAGAAATTTGGCCAAGACTGGCAACATTTTACAGTCCATCAAAGGGATGATTGCCCACGAGTGTGTGCATACACAACAAAAAATGCCCAGCGGAAAGGAGATCAAATGTGAGCTGCTTTATCGCATCATGCGTGAAGGTTTTTGTGATTTCATCGGCACTTTGGTATCGAGTAACAAACTGGGAAGCAACCACGATTACGGGAATAAACACGAGGAACTGGTGTGGCGAGACCTGAAAAATGAACTATGCAATGAAAACATTGGCAACTGGCTATACAACTACTCAACTGCAAAAGAAAAACCTGCCGATTTGGGTTATTTTTTAGGCTATAAAATTGCCGAGGAATATTACAACAATGCCAGCGACAAAAGGCAAGCGATTGTAGATATAGTCGAAATGACTGACCCTATCCGTTTTTTAGAGCTTAGTAAATATGATCAAAAGCTGAGAAAGCAGTAAACTGGAAGCCATCTGGCTGGGCGTATTTATGATTTTCCATATCCTGGCCAGATGACTCCTAAATTTAACCGCATGAAAACCTATATATTGCTCTATTTTAGTCTAATGCCTACTCATGACTAGCAAGAGTTTTACGACGTTGAAGCCGAGCTCCATGTCCGAAAAATGCAATTCACCTTCAATTTGAAAGCAAAAACATGGAACTCTAAAAGTGGAAGAATCTCGATGGGTTCTTGCATAAGCTGGGGGAGTTTGACCAACGCAACAAAATTAATCTTGAAGCAGATTTTTTCAAAGAACAAGTTGGCACCGTCAAATCCTATGTTGAACACCACCTGGACGTGATAAACAAAGAAAAACTCGCAACAATAATCGATTTTGAAAATAAAAACCTTGCTCCTGGTACACAAATGCTGAACAGCCTACAGTTGGTCCGGATCAGGGTAGCGCCTGAGAAAAAAGAAAATTATGCCGTTTTTGACTATTCGATTGGCCGGGGCCTCAGCAATTATTTAGTGGTAGTTTATATCGATGACCAAGGTGCTTTGTGTTATTTAGGCATGGAAAGTTGAAATTTCAAAGATCGCCCAAATAGCTTCACCCCAAAACCATTAAGTCTAAAAAGGCCCCATCCAAGTGACCAAAGTCCTTGTCGTTAGACAGCAAGGGCAGTTGAAAAGCTGAGGCAGTTGCAGCTATCCAGAGATCATTTTTTCCCATGTTGCGGGATGAAACGGACAAAGGCATGTTTTGTAATTTTCCCTGGCTAAATGCGTCAATTTCAGCATACTTTTGAAGGATAAGCTCTACATTTATGTCCAATACACCAAAATAAGTCTTGAGTAATTGTAAGTTCGCTGTCTTCGCCGCTCCCCAATTGTTTCTCAATGAGAGCGCATACAATTCTCCTAAACTTACAACAGAAATGAAGTTTTGTGAGGACCCAAGTTCAAATTCGGCAGCAATATTCACCCAAAATGCATCTTGTTTTAAGGCATGAAGTAAGACATTTGTGTCTAAAAGATACCGTTTCATTTAGCTAATTGAGAGATTAACTCATCTATGGATTCAGGAATAGACAGTTCTTCAGAGAATTGATTCAATCCTTCAAGGTCTGTTTGCCGATAAGTCTTATTGATTAGTGCATCCTCTAGACTGGTCGATAAATTGGGGTTCCTTAATACTATTTTGATTGGATCAACTAGACTTACTTCAGTAAAAGAATTCGAACTCAGATCGGTATTTTGTTTAAGCTTAACTGTTGATACTTTACTAACCTCTACGTAGTTTAATGTCTTCAGGTACTCCAAAAAGACCTGAAGGTATCGATCATCTACTTGTAACTTGATTTCTGACATGTAGTTTTTTTACAAAAATAGTGGATTTTTAAGTATAAAGTCAAGTTGCTTTCATCTCTAAGAGCTTTCATTTTATAAAAGACGCTTCTTTATTGAATCAATTTTTTCAAAATCCCCTATATTTCCCCACCAAAGCACCCAAACCATGATTACCTACACCACCGCCCAAAGCGAAGCCGACCTTCAAGGCATTTTGAGCCTGCAAAAAGCCAATTTGGTCAAAAACCTGGACCAAGAAGAAATCCAAAGCCAGGGTTTTGTGACCGTTGACCACACTTACGAACAAATGGCCGCCCTCAATGCCGTCGAAGCGCACCTGATCGCCAAAGTGGATGAGGAAGTAGTCGGCTACTTGCTGTGCATGACTGCCGCTTCGGGCGCGGATATACCTGTTTTAGTGCCCTTGTTTGAGCTGTTTAAGGGCATTACTTACCAGGGTAAGCCCGTTTCGGATTACCATTACCTGGTGGTGGGACAGGTTTGTGTGGCCAAAGCCTATCGCGGCCAAGGGGTGCTTGACCAGGCTTATGCAGCTTATAGGCGTTTTTTTGGTAAAAAATACGATTTTGCCATCACTGAAATCGCTTTGAGCAATCCCCGTTCGCTCAATGGGCATCGGCGGGTGGGATTTGAAGTCATTCACCAATACACCGACCCGAAAAGTGGGGTAGAATGGGCGGTGGTGCTTTGGGATTGGCAAGGAGAGAACGAGTTGAGTTGAAAAGTTGAAGGGCTGAAATGTTGAAAAGAAACCAGCGTAATACACTACATCATGCATAAACATCTATTTTCCGTCGTAATTGCTTTTTGCCTATTTGGCCCTTGTTTTGGACAATCTCAAGCTCAAAAAAACCAGGAATTCGACGCCTATACCGAGGCGGGCATGAAAAGCTGGCAAATGCCTGGCATGGCGGTGGTGCTGGTCAAAGATGGGCAAGTGATTTTCAAAAAAGCTTATGGCGTGCGAGAATTGGGCACTACCAACCTGGTAAATACCCAAACCCAGTTCGCTTGCGCCTCGACCACCAAAGCGATGGTGGCGGTGTGTATGGGCATCCTCGTTGACGAGGGCAAAGTAAAATGGGACGATCCCGTGATAAAGTACTTGCCAGGCTTTCATGTGTACGACCCTCAGGTGACCCGCGAACTCAAGGTGCGCGACCTCTTTATCCACAACACGGGGGTGGGCAATGCCGACTTTTTGTGGACCATCATGAACGTATCCAGTGAGGAGATTTTGAACAAAATGCAACTCGTAAAGCCCAGCTACTCCTTGCGGTCCAGCTTCATTTACCAAAACATTTTTTACCTCGCAGCAGGCAAGGTGATCGAAAAAGTGAGTGGTCAAAGTTGGGAAAACTTCATCCAAAGCCGGGTTTTCAAACCCCTGGGCATGAACAATACCTACCCCACTTCGAAAAGCACCCCGACCGCCAATCTTTCCAAGCCACATTTCAAAGTCAAAGGCGCGGTCAAAGTAATCGAGGCCACCAGCGCCGACCAAATCGGCCCTGCAGGCAGCGTGCATTCTTGCATTGACGACATGGCCACCTGGGTAAAGGTCATGCTCGACAGCAGCAAATACAGCGGTGGCCGCTTGCTAAAAGCCCAGACCTGGGCCGAAATGTTCCGCCCGCAAACGCTCATTCCCTTGGAGCAGTTTTACCCCACCATGCAAATCATCAAGCCCAATTGGACTTCTTATGGCCTGGGTTGGTTTCAGCACGATTACAAGGGTAAAAAAATCAACTACCACACGGGCAGTCTCGACGGCGAAATTGCTATAAACGCCCAAATGCCGGAAGAAAAAATCGGCCTCTACGTTTTTGGCAATTTCGACCACGCCGAGTTGCGCCATGCCCTGGTGTACAAGGCTTTCGACCTCTTCGCTCTGGGCGGCAACCGCGACTGGAACGCTGAATTCCTGAAATTGTACCAAGGCATCCAGGCCACTGCCGACAAAGCGGATGCCGATTTCGTGGCCAAAAGGGTGGCCAATACCAAGCCATCTAAAAACCTGGCAGAGTACGCCGGAAAATACAGCAACCCTTTGTACGGCGAGGCGCTGGTGGAAGTGCAAGGCAGCAATATAAAAGTTACCTTGAACCAGGTGCTTAAAGCCGTACTGAGCCATTGGCACTACGATACTTTCCGGGGCACTTATGAGCGCGATTGGAACGGCAATGCGCTCGGTATTTTTATGCTCAACGGGGAAGGAGCGGTAGAGAAGTTGAATTTTGAGGGTATGGAGTTTGTGACGGGGAAGTGAGATGGGCATAAAATACCCCTCTACATTACACTTGTAGAGGGGTGAGTGTAGAAGGTTTTCCGGTTCATGGCCGATCTTTGATCACTTGCCATAACTTCAGCACTGCCCAAATTTCTACTGCTGCCAAGACGAGCAGGGCACCAGTATTGGCGGTAACTCCATCTAGTAAAAGGCCAACTACCACATCGCCCAGTTCAATAAAAACCCGTGAAATGAGCGTGATGAACAGCCACCGAGGGTTATTGGCCAAAACGGAGATCAGCAAGGCCAGTACACTGCCCAAAATGCGCACCCCTGTACTTGCAAAGCCCATTTTGGCAGCGTAAGTATCCAGGCTGGCGTTGGGGAAACTAAGACTGGGGTTGAAGGTGTACACATAAAAAAAGAAGCTACCCGCAGCGATCAGGATCCAGGTAAAGATTTGGACAGGCTTGGGTATGCCTAAGGTTGAATGTTGATTTTCCATGTTTTGTTGGTGTTTTTAGAGTGTGTTTAAACATTGGAAGTTTAACCAGAAAACGAGTCGGATTTTGACTAACCCCTTATTAAAGAGTAGCAGGAAAAGCGGACTCTTGGCTCGAATACAAAACTATAAAGCAGTATCAAAAATATACTAACTTCACATTGAAATAGCACTATCTTTTAGGATACCGGATTTTTTAAAAAGCTGATAACCAATGAGAAATAAGCAAAAGCAATTGCAAGTCAGGGATGTGCAAGATGTCATCAATGTGATTGGTGGGCGCTGGCGCGGAGCCATTTTAGCAAGTTTGTGCGACAAGGAAAAACGCTTCAATGAACTCAAAAGAGACTTGGGCAGTATTACTCCGCGCACCCTGATCAAAGAATTGAAGTACCTGGAGATGAATAAATTGGTTCAGCGTAGAGAGGAGAACCACCAGCTGAATGCCTATACTTATCGCTTAACCGAACACGGTCATTCCTTGGAACCTCTAATCGCCTCTATTGTAGTTTGGGGGCAAAAACACCGAAGTTTGATTTTGGGGCAAAAAGAGTGAGATTTCATCGTTTGTACAAAACAATAGATTCTCTAGGGGAGCGTAAAAAAATAAGGTAAATGGATTTGTGTTCTTTTTTGCTGAACCTCAAAAGCAAATTTGCTTACCTTATTTTAGCTCAAATACTAAATGAGCCCCACAACCTTTACCCTCACTCCTCCAGCATTTTCTTAGCAGCCCCTTTGTTCTGTTTGATCCGATAGTTAAAGGTCAAATTGACCTGGCGGGGGCGAGGTTGGAAAAAAAATTCGGTCTCAAAACCAGCACCATTGATCTGTGAGCGCCACTTGCGCGAATTGAACGCGTCCAAAACGCTGAGTGTAAGGGTACCTCTACGGTCCATGATGTCTTTGCTGGCCGATACGTCCACGAAATAAATGCCTTTGCGAATGCCTTGGGCGATTCTTTGCGGAGCTTCGTAGTTGCCCCGCAGTTGGATGTCCAGGTTTTTGGGCAAAGCGAACTTGGAGGTTTGACGGCAAAACCAGCTCTGGGCGGTTGCTTGGAAATTGGTAGAAAGGTTGCTGCCATCGATATCCGCACGGAAGAAATTGGCGTTGAAATCCAGTTTCCACCATTTTGTAGGGGAGTAGCCACAAGTGAATTCTACCCCCACCGCATTTTCTGATTTGAGGTTTTGTGGGAAGGTTTGAGCAAAACCCCGCTCGTCGAGCATCCGAATGCGTTCAAAACGCCCCGTGGTGTTGCGGTAATAAATGGAAGAGGTAAAGGACCCTTTGTCGAAAGTGCGGATATGCCCGATCTCATACACATCGCTGAATTCCGGCTGTAAATCGGGGTTGCCGCTAAAATAGTTGCGTTCATCGGTGTAGGTTACAAAGGGGGTGAGATCGTCGTACCTTGGCCTACGAATACGGCGGCTGTAACTGGCTTGGATGGCGTGGTTGTTGGGCAACTCCAGGGTCAGGTGAGCGCTGGGGAAAAGGTTGGCGTAGTTGCGCGGGTTGCGGTAATTAGTGGTTTCGAGCGCGGTAGTCACATCGGTGTATTCCCAGCGCAGGCCCCCTTGCCAGGAAAAACGCCCATGCTGATTGGCCGCGATGGCGTACACTCCCGTGATGTTTTCGAGGTAAGTGAAATAGTTGTCAAGACCCGGTAAAGGCTGGAATTTGCCATTGTCGTCTTGCTCCGACACCAAAAAATCGTTGACCATGTCGCGAAAACTGCTGCGCAAACCAGCCTCCACTTTGCCTTTCTTGGCTACTGGATGCACGTAATCTACTTGTAACAGGTATTGCCTTTCGTATTCATCGTTGAGTGATTGCTGCACGGTAGCGAGGCTTTTCACCTCCGTTCCATCACTGCGAAAGGTTTGCTGGGGAAACAACTGATTACTGCTTTCCCAATAATTGAGGTATTTGGCCTCGGCAGTCAGTTCGCTGCCTTCACGTTTGAATTTGCGTTTCCACAGCAACTGGTACTCGGAATTTACCTCGTCTTCAGTTTCGTCCTGCTCGCGCAAGGTGTAGCCAAGGGGCGTATTGAGGTTTTGGAAAAAATCTTCGTAGCGGAGCTTGGAAAAGCGCTGGGCATCACTCCTCCGCCACAAATAGGAAGCGGTCAGGATGCTTTTGTCAGAGAAAAAATAGTCGATGCCGCCCCTCACACTGTTGTTCAGGCCACGGAAATCGTTATTGGTTGTTTGGCGCAGCAAGAAAGTAGAATCGCCATTGCGACGCTCTTGAAATAGGGTGCCTCGTCCGGGAGTCTCGCGCCAGGACAAGCCATAGTTGATGAAAAAATTGACTTTGCGGTGGCGGTAATTCAGGTTGGTAGCAGCTCCATAATTGACCGGATGACCCGAAACCAACTCAAAAGAACCATTGAAACCTTGTTTTTGGTCTTTTTTTAGGATGATGTTGATGATTCCTGCCGCACCCTCGGCCTCGTAACGCGCCGAGGGATTGGTGATGATCTCTACCCGGTCGATCATATTTGCCTGAAGTTGTTGCAAGCCACTGCTGCCCTTGAAACTCACCAGCCCCGAAGGTTTGCCGTCAATTAGGATCCGCACATTATCGCTGCCCCGCAGTTTGATGTCCCCTTCCGCATCAACCGATACCGAAGGAATATTGCTTAAGATTTCGGTCGCCGAGCCACCTGCATTGGCCAAATCCTTGCCCACGTTGAACACTTTTTTGTCAAGGCTCAAGACCATTGTGCTTTTTTCCGCACGTACTTCCGCACCATCCAGTTCCACCACTTTCGACTCCATGCGCAGCGTGCCCAGGTCGAGTTTATTTTGCTCCTTGCTCAGTACAAATTCGTTGCTGCGAAGTGGCTCAAAGCCCAGGAATTCGATCTCGGCCTTGTACTGGCCATAGGGTACCTGGATCGAAAAGGTCCCGTTTTCAGTGGTCAAGCCCCCAGCAACCAATTGATTATCGCTGGTTTTGAACACCCGCACGGTGGCATAAGCCAGTGCGGAAGCACTCGTGGCTTCTACTACTTTGCCACTGAGAGTGGCATTTTGAGCCAATAAATCAAAGCTTAAAAACAGCAAAAAAATGAAAAGCAGGCAAGTAGTTTTGATCCCAGATAAGCACATGTTTGGCCAGAGTTTTTGCGAATAATGATGGGGTGAAGGTACGCAAAGATTTTTTGGTAGTCATTCAAATGTAATGCTGGCTTGCGCTGAGATTCCTTGAAATAGCCTTGCAAATCTCATGAACTAGCCTTACATCTGTAGCACTACCGATTTTTTGAGGCCATTCATTCTGAGGTGAAGAGGGGCATTTGAGCGCCAAAAAGATGATTCAAAAATTCATTTTTTTACGAGAAAAAGAAATTTCATCAAGTCAAAAATGGACAAGCAATGATCTGACCAGCAGATGTTTTAACAATATTTTACAAAAAACCACACAATACCAGAATTATACGCTTTCGTTTTGTTTGAAAACCAGCCTGTTCATCCCAAAACCAGCTAAAATGTTCCGCAATTGTCTATTAGCCTTTGGCTTGCTTGGGATCTGTTTCTCCTGCATACCCAAGCCCGAACCCTATCCAGATGCCCCGGCTGAGGTCATCATGAATGCCGGGCAGAGCATTTCTGATCGCTTGAACAAGCACATCGAAGATTGGCTGGCAGGCAAAGCCCCCGCCCAGATTCCTACCAACTTGATCCCTCCTGGAGTGGTTGACAACAAAGATTTTTACCTAAAAAAGCCTGAGGAAGTAAGTCCCAAAGAAGCTTGGGCTACGCGCTTGAGCAAGCCCATCAACTTCGACTCGGTGCGCCCAGCCATCCCTGATCCCAATGTTACCTACTTTTTTTTAGCTACCTGTTTGGCCCCTTTTGGCCATAAATTGGTGATCGAAGGAGAGTTTCCACACGCCCGTTTTTTCAGCATCCAGGTCACGCCACCGCTCAATGGGCGGCAGTATGTGGCCAATCGGGTGTATGGTGGTGCCGAAGTATCGATCGTAGATGCCGACATTGAGCCCTTGCCTGGCAATGTCAACCCCTATCGCCCCAACAACGACCGCAATGTACCCAATCGCAAGTACCGGGTCACTTATGTCATGGCCAAAGGCGAGGGCGTGCCCCTGAACCAAGGTGCCTTTGTGTATCCTTACCGCAAAGCCAGCAATACGCGTTATGGCTCCTTGTTGGTTTACCAGGGGCCTTGGGGTGTCAAGGATTTTACCAACAAACCCATCCAAAGCGGCGGAAAATGGGACCTCGGCGGGGTGTGGATCCGCATATATGCCCCTGATCGGGCCAAAGGAGCCTTGGGAGGGATGCCTTTGCCCAAAGTGTGGATGGAAACACCCTCTGGGCAACGCTACTTCATTGGCTCCAATTTTTCTGCTTTTGCCAAAAGGGCCAACGCCACTTTTCCAGCCAGGGTGAGTGGTACTGCTGATCCATCTGTACATTTTTCGATGTCGGGCACGGGTTGGCACAAGTCCTGGGGCATTTTGCGCAGCATGTTGGTAGGAGCAGCTACTGCTAACGGTTGGATGCACCCCGATACCCTGGAAAAAATCCGCCAAGTGGACTTGGGCGTATCTGGCCGAGGGGAAAAACAAGCCCCTCCGGGCAATTACGAGGCGCATTCAACCGTCAACAATTATTGCAATTACTTGGGCCGTGAAGTCATTGTGCCCCAGGGTAGGGTAGCGGTTTTGGTGGGGAAACTCCCTACTTTTCCGGTTACGAAAAATGGCGAAAGCAGACTTAACTCCGCAGAAGTGCGCTACTGGTCGATCTGTGGATACGATTTTGAAGCGACCAATTTTACCTCGGTGACTTCCTGTTACAATGCCGTGCGTGATGATGAGGTTTTGATCAACAAAAACCGGAATTTCATCATTGCTTACTCCCGTCCGCAGGATCGACCGATTAATGCCAATGGCCAAAATGGCGTAACCTGGGTCAATTGGGGCCCTTTGTCTCGCTTGGGCTTGTTGCTGCGTTGGGTTGCAGTCGGCCCGGAGTGGACTTGCCCGCAAACGCCCCATGAGCAGGTCTTGGACTGGTCGAAATCGGACCCGACGGGCTCGCGCTACGATTCCAGCCTGATCAATGTCAATTGGCACCGGGGTTTCATGCAGTGCTATTTGCCCAGGTTGGTATTGATGAGCAAAGCCGAATTTGAAGCCTTGGGGAATCAGTTGGAGGCGGAGAATTTTCCGGTTTGGGCAGATCAACTCAGCTTGCCAAGCGCCGCCAATGAAGCCGCGCTAAAACCTGCAACGGCCAATAAAGCAGACGCAAAAAACCTGGCCGCATGGGCTTTTGACCAAAAACCCAAAACCAAATGGACCAGTTCCTTTGGCGACAACAAAGCCTGGATCAAAGTGGATTTGGGCAAAACCAAACGCATTTCTACCATCAAATTGATGTGGGGCTTTGGCGCAGCCAGCAAGTACAGCATTGAGGCGTCCAATGACGAGCAAAAGTGGACGGAAATTTTCAATACCGCATCCAGCGATGGGGGAGTGGACGTGCTGCAAAATCTTGCTACCCAAGCGCGTTACCTGCGCCTCAATGTCCTCGGAACCAATGTAGGCTGGAGTGAGTTGCTGGAAATGGAAGTATTCAGCAATGAAATGCCTTGCCTGGCTCAAAGCACCAGCACTTCAGAACAAGTCGAACTCCAAAATCGGATTTTGCTCTATCCCAACCCTTGTCGCAATCAATTGTACGTCAATGATCCGGGCGGTTTTTTCCAAAACCAGCAAGCGCAAGTAAAAATCATCGCCGCCGATGGTAGAACGGTATTGCAACAAAACCTGCAATCGCCATTGAATGTCAATGCCCTGAAAAAAGGCGTGTACTATCTGCAATTGCAACAAAAAGGGGTGCAGGTCAGCAAGCCCTTTTTGAAGCAGTAATTAATGGTTAGTTGTTAGTTATTGGGTGGCGGAGGCTGATCAATAAATATGTAGAAAAAGCTATTACATTTATGCAAAAAGCGCGCTGGAACACCAAGTCCCAACGCGCTTTTCATTTTTTCATACTCATCCAAAAAAGTAAGACGTAGTAACGATTCAAAAATAAACCTTTCCAATTTTTGCGATTGCTAGTGGTCAACTTAATGGTCAACGTCATGCTGGAAATCCGCAAGAATGGGTGTGGAGTGTGCAAGTGTGAGTTCGGGTGTGGGAGCTTCGTGCTTTTACTTTTGTCTCCGATCGCTTGAAAACGGGATTTTCTCACACTCACCCCCAAACAACACACCCAAACCCAATTTTATCCGTGTTCCAAAAATGGCCTCGCGCAGCGAGGGCATAATCTATAAAGTACGCAGTTGCTATCTGGTAAGGTTTATTCGTGGCTTGTTACTTAGTGCCCTCCGCCACCGCCGCTGACTTCTACCTCCATGTCAGCCTTGTTTTCGCTGACCAGGAAGCAAGACCCGGCAGCCAGGAGCATACAAATACCCGCTAAAACCAAGGCATTGCGCGGATCGTCGCCCAATACCGTCTTGTAGAAAAGTGGCACCGTCAACATGCCGATGAACTGTGGGATGCAGATGAAACCATTGAAAATGCCCATGTAAACCCCCATGCGCGCAGGCGAAACCGCGCTGGCCAGCAGCAAATATGGCATGGACATGATCGAACCCCAGGCCAAACCAATGAGGGTCATGCCTGTGAAGTAGATCCATTTGCTATCGCTGAATAATACGCTGAAAAAGCCAATGGCGGCAATGCTCAGGAACACCGCGTGGGTAGCCCGACGGCTGCCGATGCGCTTGGCGATGGCGGGCAAAAAGATGGAAATCACAAAACAGGAAATACTGAACATGGCAAAACACAAGCTTCCCCACTTGCTACCGTCTTCAAAACCCTGAGGATTGGCTTCCGGGCTGGGCGCATCGAAGGCGTACTTGGCCACAGACAGCGAAAGGTATTGCCACATCAAAGGCAAGCCGTACCAGGTAAAAAACTTGACCCACCAAAGTTGGCGCATCACCTTGGGCATGGCAGACAAAGAGGCCAGAATTTCTTTAAAAACCGGCAATTGCAGCAACACGAACAACCCTACAAAAATGCCTCCTCCCCACATCAAACCAGTAGTTACTCCGGCTGCTCTAATCGCAAACAAAGTGCCCATGATTGCGGCACCAATGCAAAGTGCCAAGCGCCAGAAGCTGATACTTTTTTGCTCCTCAGCACTGAAAACGTGGGCTTTCTTGTAATCGTCATTTTCTGGCGGGTACTCATTGGTGGTGTACATGGTCCAGAAAATGGTAATCAAAATTCCAGCGGCCCCGATGTAAAATGGGAAACGCACCGAATTGGGAATTTCATTACCCATTTCGTGGGTGATGGCCATAGAAATGCCAATCATGGGTAGGATAAAGGGCATCAGGTTGGCCAAAGTCTGGCCAAAACCC
The DNA here is from genome assembly GCA_013299105.1 of Chitinophagales bacterium. Taxonomy (GTDB): domain Bacteria; phylum Bacteroidota; class Bacteroidia; order Chitinophagales; family Saprospiraceae; genus Haliscomenobacter. The sequence continues at coordinate 247,337 of JAAFJY010000003.1, forward strand.
ACCATAAACGACTGCACCGCAAAACCAGTTGGCCTTTGTTTTTCGTTGAGCATGTCGCCCACGAAGGCCCGGAAAGGCTCCATCGCGGAGTTGAGGCCAGCATCGAGCATCCACATCAAACAGGCAGCCATGAGCACCGAACTGGAATTGGGCATTAAAATCATCGCAATGCTGCCCACAATGGCCCCGATGAAAACGTAAGGTTTGCGGCGGCCCCAACGTGGAGACCAGCTTTTGTCAGACAAAGCGCCGATGATGGGTTGCAGCAAAAGCCCGGTGAGCGGGCCAGCCAGCCAAAGGCCGGGAATGCTGCTTTCTTCTGCGCCCAGGTAGCGGTAAATCGGGCTCATGTTGGCCTGTTGGAGACCAAAGCCGTATTGGATTCCGAGGAAGCCAAAGCTCATGTTCCAAATCTGCCAAAAGGATAGATTAGGTTTGTTTTTCACGAATCAAGAGGTATTGGTTGCTAATCAGAGTTTCATTTTTACAAAACAATCCAACGAAAGGAAGGGGCTGAACCGTGCGAAATGTGGTGTTTTGCCGTTGCAGGATACGAAAATTTTGCAAGTATGTGAAGAATGGGGTGGAAATTAGTGGATCGCAGTGAGCAGCGACATGGAAAACTTGTCGATTTAGGGAGAAAGTTGTATTTTTCAAAGCAAGAAAATGTGATATGGAAATTAAGGAGTTACCTGTACCAAAGGGCTTGGTTTACGAAACCTTCAACAATAAGACTTATTACCGGAAACATTACCGGGCAGTTTTGCAAGGCTCTAAAACCCTGGAAGAAATCAAGGGTCGGAGTATATTTCAGTCACTTATCGTCCAAGCCTTGGTGTTTTACCTCAAAAACACCTTGCCCAAAGACCTGTATTGGGTGCCTACCAATGAAGCAGGCCTGCACTTGGAACGCCACGAAAACATGGCCAACGACATTGCGATTGTCGAAAAGAAATCCCTGGAAAACCCACGATCCTTGCGCTATTACCAGCATCCACCCAAATTCGCCTTGGAAGTGGACATCAAAATCGAGCCCATCAGCACCGAAACCGAACCACCCACCGACATCAGCATGTCGTACATTGTTGACAAATCTCAACGCTTACTCGACTTCGGTACCGAAGGCGTGGTGTGGATCATGCCCGCAGCCAGCAGATTTATGTGGCCTGCAGTACCCAAAACCTGGAGATTTTCACTTGGAATGACTGGGTTCCCTTGTTTGACGGCTACGGTTTTTGTTTGAAGGATATTTTGGTGGAGGAGGGGATTTTGGAAGGGGAATGATCAAGACTTGCTGGTAAAATATCTGATCAAATCTGTTAATTCATCAAACTCTAAGGTACCCAATGGATGTAACTTCTGGATAGATTTCAGATGGAACAACGAGGGGTGCTCTTTACCCCAGACTGAAGTCCAGGGTTACACGATTTTAGATGTAATCCTGAGAAAATATAATGTTATTTTATTAAATTGAATTAACTATAAATTGGTATATTCATTATTTATATCGCCTTGCTGCAATAGAAATAGTATTAGTCAAGGGATATTTTCCAGCAATTCCCCGTTTGGGTGTAATTCGTTGATTTTGTTGTTATAAAAACTGAGATGTTTGATTTTCGTCTCAAAATAAAAAGAGTGCCGCTCGTACAAGTCTCCGGACTTATACGGCTATATTTGCGTCTCTGACGCATGAAGGAGTCTTGGCGACTTCTACGCAATAGGTTGATAGTCAAATTTTTATTAAAAATTTGTCAAACGTCAGAGACGTGTAAATATTGGTAAAAGTCTGGAGGCTTTTACCAGCGCTCCGCTCTATTTTCAACTTGGCACAGCCTCTTTGAGACCTCAACACTCGCTTTTAGTGCTAAAAACTGTGTTTTTGCTTTCCAAATTTTTGTCCTATTTTCACAAGGCTTTATTTGTCAGCAAAATATGGTCCAAAGCGGGAATTGCTGGATATTTTCGATTAATGATTTACTTGATTTTAAGATTGAAACTGACAAAGCCGCTCTAAACTAAAGCCTGTAGATTACTTTACCACACTATTTGTCAAGGAACCGCTTTTTCTTACCTTTGACCGCAATTCACAAAAACCAGGGAACTTTATGCCCCCCTGAGTAACGTTGTACCCGAACAAGACTGAGATCATGGAATACCAACCACGCGAGATTGAACGAAAGTGGAAAGCCTACTGGGAAGAACACAAGGTTTACAAGGTCACTCACCAAAGTGACAAGCCCAAGTTTTATGTCCTCGATATGTTTCCTTACCCGTCTGGGGCGGGCTTGCACGTAGGGCACCCCCTCGGTTATGTCGCCTCTGACATCTACGCTCGTTACAAGCGCATGAGTGGGTTCAATGTCTTGCACCCCATGGGCTACGACGCCTTTGGTTTGCCTGCCGAACAATACGCCATCAGCACAGGAGTTCATCCCGCCAAGTCAACGGCAGAAAACATCCAGCGTTACCGCGAGCAGATGGACAACCTGGGCTTCAGCTACGATTGGGACCGCGAAGTGCAAACCTCCGACCCCAGCTACTACAAGTGGACCCAGTGGATTTTTGCGGAATTGTTTGCCCACTATTATGATGTGGACCAAAATAAAGCCCGCTCCATCAGCGATTTGACCGTTGCTTTTGCCCAAGCGGGCAGTGCAGGCGTCAATGCATACCACAGCTACGAAGGCCAGTTCAGCGCCGCTGAATGGAATGCCATGAGTGCGGTGCAAAAAGACGAGGTCTTGATGAACTACCGCCTCGCTTACCGCAAAGCTTCATACGTGAACTGGTGCGAAGCCTTGGGCACGGTTTTGGCCAACGACGAGGTCAAAGACGGTGTTTCGGAGCGGGGCGGCTACCCAGTGGAGCGCCGCGCCATGTTGCAATGGTCTTTGCGCATCACCGCCTACGCCGAGCGCCTGTTGAACGACCTGAACGACATCGACTGGTCGGACGCCATGAAGCGCATGCAGGGCAATTGGATTGGCCGCTCGGAAGGCGCGCAAATGTTTTTTGACATCGCCAATTCCGAGGCTAAAATCGAAATTTTCACTACCCGACCCGATACGATTTTTGGGGCCACCTACATGGTTTTGGCCCCTGAACACGACTTGGTGCCCGGCTTGATCACGCCTGAGCAGGCCGCCCAAGTGGAGGAGTACTTGCATTATGTCAAATCCCGCACCGAGCGCGAGCGCATGGCCGAAGTGAAGGAAGTGACGGGTTGCTTTTTGGGCTCCTACGCCATCAACCCTTTCACCAATGAAAACATCCCGATCTGGATTGGCGAGTACGTGTTGAAAGACTACGGCACCGGGGCCATCATGGCCGTGCCTAGCGACGACGACCGCGACGACGCTTTCGCCCGCAAGTTTGGCCTCAAAATCGTGGACGTGGTGGACAAGTCCAAGTACCCAGGCTCGACCCGCCACGACAAGGAAGGCATCATCATCAATTCCGGCTTTCTCAATGGCCTGGAAGTGCCTGCGGCCATCGAAGAGATGTTGCAGCGCATCGAAAAAATGGGCTTGGGCAAACGCCGTGTGAACTACAAACTCCGCGATGCCTTGTTCAGCCGCCAACGCTATTGGGGCGAACCATTCCCGATCCAGTACGACCAGGAAGGCGTGTCTCATGCCTTGGATACCGCCCAATTGCCCTTGGAATTGCCCGAAGTGGAGGATTTCAAGCCCAGCAGCGTAGGCTCGCCCTTGGCCAGGGCCGCCGATTGGGTGAATTTGCCCAATGGCTTCAAGCGCGAAACCGATACCATGCCGGGCTCAGCGGGTTCGTCTTGGTATTTCTTGCGCTACATGGATCCCCACAATGGGCAGGAATTTGCCAGCCAAGAGGCGGTAAACTACTGGCGCGAAGTCGATTTGTACATCGGCGGCACCGAGCACGCGGTGGGGCACTTGATGTACTCGCGCATGTGGCACAAGTTTTTGTACGACAAGGGCTTGGTACCTAGCAAGGAACCTTTCAAAAAACTCATCAACCAGGGCATGATCCAAGGGGTGGTGGAAAGTGTGTTTTTGCAAAAAGAAAAAGTAAATGGCCAAAGCCGCTTCATTTGTCACTCAATGTTGGCTGAGGAAGAAGCCAAGGGTTTGAGTTTCTCCAAAATCCCGGTTTTGGTGGACTATGTCACGGATTATGGCTTGCCTTCTTCGCATTTGGACGCGGCTGGGGTACAAAAATTCATCGAATGGCGACCTGACTACCAAAATGCCATTTTTGAAGGTCCCGAAGCCATTTTCCAAAATGGCACTGTCACGGCCAAGCCTGGCAAGTCGGGTGTATTGCAATTGGTGACCTTGTCGGAAGTGGGCAAAATGTCGAAGTCGATGTTCAACGTCATCAACCCCGACGACGTGGTAGAGCAATACGGAGCCGACTGCTTCCGCATGTACGAGATGTTCCTCGGCCCCATTGAGCAGGCCAAACCCTGGGACACCAAGGGCATCAGTGGGGTGTACAATTTCTTGCGCCGTTTTTGGGCCTTGTTTTACGACAAAACCCTCACTAATTTCAAGGTCAGCGACGAAGCACCGAGCAAGGCGGAATATAAAATTTTGCACACCGCCATCAAAAAGATCAAAGAAGACATCGAGCGCTACTCCTTCAACACTTGTGTGAGTGCCTTCATGATTGCAGTGAATGACTTGCAAAAAGCCAATTGCAACAAGCGCGAGGTGTTGGACGCCCTGACCCGCTTGATGGCCCCTTTTGCGCCCCACCAAGCCGAGGAATTGTGGCACTTGTTGGGCCACGATGGCTCGGTGCACCACGCCGATTTCCCGGTTTTGAACGAGGCTTTTTTGGTAGAAGACGTGATCGAATATCCCGTGCAGATCAACGGCAAATTGCGCACCACCGCGCCTTTCCCCGCCGACGCCCAGCCTCAAACCCTGGAAAAAGCGGTGATGGAAATTGAAGCGGTGCAGAAATGGACAGAAGGCAAGGAGATCAAGAAGATCATTGTGGTGCCTAAGCGGATGATTAATATTGTGGTGGTGGGGTGATGGGATTTTGGGTAATGTTCAGTATGCCATACATGTCGATCCACAGGAACGGCGTGTACGGCATACATGGGCATGAGTGTTCCTCCCCAAATCTCTATGGGTTATTTTAGCTTATAATCACAATCACTCCCCATCGAAGCTAATGTATAAGAATTTCCATTTTTTATGGCAGACTCGATGAGGGTCTTCGTTTTCATAAGAATTCTTGTGTCCCATAATACCTCATTTCCACCCCTCCATATTGCTTTTGCTCTCGAAGTTGTAAAGGGGGAAATAATCAAAATCGCGGCCTGTTTTTAGCTGATAGGCAGCCGATGCCACTGACAATAGGTGCTCGAAGTCAATCTGGGCAGACAGTTCATCGGGGTTTTTAGTACATTTTCAAAGTAAGCCCTTCCTTCAGCCACAGCTGCACACCTTACATACAGAAAATCGTCCACCGAAAAATCGTCACCCCCGGATTGGTTACGATTTGGAGTTGCATCAAAGACTACAAAATTGGGTAAAAATGCAAAAAAATCCCTTTATCCCTTGCCTTTTTAAAAACATTGTTTTATTTTTGAGTATATTTTTTGAGCATCTGCTCTTACCTTTCTATACGATTACCTTAAAACTATTTCTAGATCCTTTGGATAAAGTCGCGCCGTAGGAAGCGCTCATGGCCAATTGTTGTGCGTCATCACACAATGGTCGGGCTGTGCTTTCGTCTTGACTTTACCTTTTTTATCATTCAACCAATAATTAATCAACATGTCAAACACCAAAAAAACACCAGAAAGCGAAGACCCTAATTACATCTTCGCCACCACCATGAAAAAGATGGCCAGGGAACGATTGAAGGATTTTTTTGACTTTTTTCGAAAAAGCGAAGCGGAAAAGTACGATTGGTCCAAGGGCTATACCTTTGACGATGAGGCCCTAAAAAAATATGTTAGTCCCAGCGATTTGGCTTTAGATGATCGTTTTTACCTCTTTGCAGCACTAACCCGCGCTGATGGTAGCCCAATTCGCATCATCATCAACACCATTTTCGATCTCAAAATTTTTCAAGTCAAGGTAGGGATTGCAGAAATACCCGACCTTAGTTTCCTGGATGAAGAGGATGAGGACGACTATGAAGACGACGAGGATGAAGACGACGAAGACTTTGAAATGGAGCAATTGAAAGCCTTGGAGCTCTTTTCCAAAAACTTTAAAGCTGCCTTGAGAAGTGGTGACCTCAAGCCCCTGGACAATTCGCCCAACTGCATGCGTTGTGGCCGCTCAGACCTTCCGCTGACCATCACCCTGGAAGCAAGGACCATGAAAACAGAAAAAATTTGCCAGGTATGCATGCGCGAAGGTGGTCCTGATAACATTCCACAAAAACCCCAATCGGTCAAAGAACTCGACGAAGACATTGCCGAATACGAAAAAATGTCCAAAGACTTGGAGCAAATGATCACCGCGTTTCCCGAACCAGACAACTTGAGCGGTGGCTTGTCTCAGTATGCCATGACACCATTGAGCGCTTACCGCACCGCCCAAGCGATTTTGGCAGAGCTCAAATCCAAGCGCATGATCGCCATGACCTCCTTGGACGAAGCCACCCGCTTGGAATACGAATTGAAAAAAGCTTTACTGGCTGAGGATTATGAAAAATCTGCGGAGTTGCCGAAGAAATTGGATACGATTAAATGAGTTGTTGGTTATGAATGATGAGTTATGGGTGATGAGTTGGGGGCTCGTTGGCAAGTTTTGAGCTGGATTTGCATTGTTTTTACGGAGAAATAGGTACCAGCGGCGACAGTGGGTCATGAACGAAATAAGTGTCCATATTCATGGTACTTAATGTATGATTTTGGCTCGCCAATGCGTCAGGAGACGCAGATCAGGGCAGTCCCCGTCAGGAGACGTGGGACTAGCGATGAGTTGTTGGTTATGAATGATGAGTTATGGGTTATGAGTTGGGGCTCGCTGGCAAGTTTTGAGCTGGCATTTGCTTCGTTTTCACGGAGAGATTGTCACAGCGGCTTGCTCGCGAGTTATGAACGAAATAAGCATCCATATTCATAGTGCGGTAAGGTATGATTTTGGCTCGCCAATGCGTCAGGAGACGCGAATCAGGGCAGTCCCCGTCAGGAGACGTGGGACTAGCGGGAATGATTTGTTTTTTCGTTTACTTTGAAAGGTGTATTGAGAACTTACCCGCTGGATCTGCACAGTTTCTAGCTATGGTTATGAATTATGAGTTATAAATTTTAACTCATAACTCATAACTCGTAACCCATAACTCACTTGATCTCCTTCAACAGTGCCTCCACCGCTGCTTTCAACTGCTCGTCAGTGCCTTTTGCGGTGTAATCCAGGGAGTTGTCAAGAACGATATCGGGAACCGCTGGCCCCAACTCCTGGTTTTTGTCGGTCGTTTTGGTGAACCAGCCACGGAAGGGCAGGCGCACAAAAGACCCATCGATCAGGCCCCGACCGCCAGTTGAAATCACCGAACCATTGGTGGCCTGGCCTACCAACTTGCCGATGCCCAGCGACTTGTAGGCATGGGAGAAAATCTCCGCGTTGGAATAACTGCCTTCGTTGCAAAGGGCAACCGAGGGTTTCATCCAAGCCGAAAAGACCAGGCGTTCGCCAGTAGGGTAGTAGTCGCGGAATTTTTTCTTGTCTTTTTCCAGGTCTTCGCTGGCACCACGAGGGATGGTATAAGCATGTTGTTTGTAATTCAAAACCGTCATCAGGTAATCCGCTGTTGAGCCGCCGCCGTTGAAACGCACGTCGATCACCAAGCCATCTTTGCCATAACCAGCAGCCATGAATTCACGCTCGGTTTCTTCAAAACTGCTCATGTCCATGCCGCGAATGTGCAGGTAGCCCAAGCGGCCTTTCGACCATTCAGCTACGAGTTGTTTGCGCTTGTCTACCCACTCATCGTACAGGTTATCGCCTAGGCTGGCCGTGGGGCGGATCACCACTTCGCGGGTTTTGCCGTCGGCTCCTGTCACGTTGAGCAGCACTTTTTCGTTGACCAGGCTGTTGAGGTTTTCGTAAAAATTGGCGTTTTCTACGTAGGCAACCCCGTTTACTGCCGTAATCACGTCGCCCTCGAATAACTGACTGCCTTTTTTGGCCGCCGGGCTTTCAGGTATAACGTGGTTCACTTTCATGCCATTGGCTTGTGGCATTAGCTCTGCGCCCAATAAGCCTGTGGCTTCTTGCTGGGTTTCGGCGCGATCGGGTGCGCTCAGGGCCATGTGCGAGGCGTTGATTTCACCGAGCAAGTAGTTGAACATGTCGCGGAAATCGTTGTTGGTCGAGGCATTGACGCAGCGTTCTTGGTATTTTTCTTTCAAGGCAGTCCAATCGTAGCCATGCATCTGAGGGTCGTAAAATCCGTCGCGGATGGTGCGCCAGGCTTCTTCAAAAATTTGCGAGCGTTCGGCTGGGTAGTCGATCTTCATTTTGGCCTGGAAGGGTAAGGGATCGCTGGTTCCCGCTTTGGCGTCAATCCTGGAAAAACCACCCATGCGGCCATAATAGATGTACTTGCCTTCCTTGTCGGCCAGCAAACCAAAGGGATTGCTGCCGCCCTTGGTGAGTTCTTTCAGTTCTTTGCCGTCCCATTTGATGCTGTACAGGTCGCGACCCCGCACCAAGCTGCTGGGGGCAGTATAAAAGAAGGTTTGTCCGTCCTTGGAAATGACCAAGCCCGTTTTATCGCCAGGTGAACTGGTCACTTGCACCACGCGTTCGTGGATGCCATCAAAGTCGATTTGGATGGGTTTGACTTCCGTTTTGGCACCTGCTTTTGGAGCTGGAGCGGCATCGGCAGGGCTGTCTTTTTCCTGCCAATCCTGGCTTACTTTTTCCCAGTCTTCTTTCTTTAGCCAGGCAAACCATACTTCCATGTTGCGGTTGCTGCGGGCCGAGATGAAGCCGAGTTTTGAACCATCGGCGCTCCAAAATGGCTGCATATCGGTGCGTGGGTGCATCGACACGTTGACGGGAGGCTGGGAATTGTCAGCGGCGTGGATGAAGATCTCGTTGTTGAAGTACAAGTCACTCATCGAATAAGCCAACCACTTGTGGTCGGGGCTCCAGGCCACGCCATTTGCACCCGCCCAACCTTTTACCAATAATTTTTCGTTGCTGAATTGACCAGTGTTGCCCAAATCGGCCACGATCAGGTCGCCGCGTCCGCGTCGGAAAGCGATTTTTTTGCCGTCACCCGAAACTACCGGCTCTGATTCGTCCGCAGGGGTATTGGTCAGGCGGATCAATTCGTGCTTGAGCGATTTAAATGGATTGGGTTCGCTGCGGTCAGCTGAACGCAAAAAGAAAAATTCAAAATTGCCATCGGCCCGGTCAGATGCAAATACCAGAGAAGTATCGCTCAACCAAACGGGGCCCATGTCGCGGTTAGGATGGTCGGAAACATTGACGCTGCGCGATTTTTCCTTGTCCACTTCTTTGATGAAAATTTCACCTCGCACGGCAAAGGCCATCAGTTTTCCGTTGGGAGAAATGGCCAATTCACTGCCGCCATTACTCAAAGTTTTGCTTTCGCTGGGGTCAAAACGCTCGTCGGCGGCAATTTGCACGTCGATTTTGGTACCACTTCCTTTCCCCGTTTTCATCAGGTAAAGGCCCATGTCTTTTTCAAAAACCACCGTAGAGCCATCGGTAGAAAGGCTGAAGTGGCGGATGCCCTCGTCCTTGTATTGGGTCAATTGCTCAGGATTGCCCTGCAATTGCCCACTTTCGTTGATGTTGCAGCGATACAGGTTATAGGTTCCGCTGTTGGAGCTCAGGAAATAAAGGCTGCGATTGCCGCTCCAGCGGGGCATGATGTCGTTGGTGGTAAACAAGGGGAGTTTGCTGTACTTTTTGTTTTTGGTGTCGTACAGCCAGATTTCCCGGTTGCCAGTGCCCCGGTAGTCTTCGCGAAAAACAGGATTGCTCATGCCGCGCACCAGGGCCACAAAGCGTCCATCGGGAGAATAAGCAGGGTCAAAAGCCTCGGTGTCCAAGAGGCGGGATTCCGTGCCGCCCGTGGCGTTGATGCCATAAATTTCAGGATGGCCGCCGATTTGACGAAACTCGCGCGAGGTCGCAAAAACCACTTGGTTGTTGGAGGCCCAACTCATCACGTTGTCGCTGGCCGAATGATAAGTCAGGCGTTTTGGGTTGCCTCCTTCAGAAGGAACGACGAAAACATCGTTGTTGCCATAGCGGCTGCCTGAAAAAGCGATTTTTTTGCCATCAGGGCTGTAAATAGGCGTTCCTTCATAAGCCTCATGAATGGTGAGGCGGGTAGCTTTTCCGCCGGAGGAGGGCACGGTCCAGATGTCGCCCTGGAATGAAAAAGCCACTTGTGAGCCATCGTGGTTGGTCGATGGGTGGCGCAACAAAAGTTTGGATTGTCCCCAGCCTGTGTTAAAAGCCAGTGAAAGAATCAGTGCAATGACCAGTTTTTGCATAGTCGAAGTGAGTGTGTGGTAAATTACCCAGCTAAAGTAAAGTGTTGATAGTTTAAAAAGGCGGATTGCCGCTTGTTGAATCCATGTAAAAATGAGTTGTTGGGCTATTTCGGGGGGAGGAAAAGACATTTTTGGGCATTTGCTTGTCAAAAATCCCCTGATTTGGCCAAAATTCTTATATTCGACCTGCTCAACTTTACCATAAACCCACAAACCATCTAGTCATGCAAACCTACCCAAGCATTTTCAACGACGTAATCGGCCCGGTGATGCGGGGGCCATCCAGCTCTCATTGTGCGGCGGCTCTGCGCATCGGCAGGATTTGTCGTGATTTGATGGAAGAGGAGATCAATGAAGTACTGGTCGAATTTGACCCCAATGGCTCTTTGGCCACCACCCACAAAGGCCAAGGCTCGGATATGGGCTTGTTCAGTGGTTTGCTGGGTTGGGAAGCGCACGACGAGCGGCTGATGCATTATTTGCAAGGCGTGGAGGAGGCTGGTATCAAAATTACCATTGAAATTCACCCCATTGCGGCCACCCATCCCAATACCTACAAACTGACTTTGAAAAATGCGCGGGAAACGCATACCCTCACTGCGCTTTCTACGGGTGGTGGAATGATTCAGGTGATCGAAATTGACGGTGCAGCGGTATTGATGGCGGGTGATTATTACCAAACCCTGATCTACACCCAAGCGCCTGAGCAAATCGCTGATTTTTTGGAGCGCTCTTTTGTCTGCGATGAAATCAACATTCAGCGAGGGACCCTGGATTTTGTAGAAGTCAAATCCAATCAGTTTTTGCCAGCCAACTTGCAGGAGGAACTGTTGAACCTGGATGCTGGATTAGTAGTCAAACAACTATCGCCCGTGCTGCCCGTTTTGGCCCGCAAAAACCTAAGCGTGCCTTTCATCACCGCAGAAGAAATGCTCGCCTACAACCAGGACAAAGACCTGTCGCTATGGGAATTGGCGGCTCACTACGAAAGCGCTCGTGGCAACATTTCCCAGCAGGAGGTCTTTGAAAAGATGCGTGCAATTGTCAAAATCATGCAAAATGCGATTGAAATCGGCATCAATGGCACTTCTTACGCCGACCGCATCCTGGGCCCTCAATCGGTCAATTTCAAAGCCCAAATCAAAAAGAAAACCCTGGTAGAAGGGGATGTTTTGAACAACGTAATCCTGTTCACCTCGGCCATGATGGAGGTGAAAAGTTCGATGGGCGTGATCGTGGCTGCACCAACGGCTGGTTCCTGCGGGGCCTTGCCTGGCGCAGTGATTGGCACGGCAACTACCCTGAAATTGACCGAGGACGACATGGTGAAGGCGATGTTGGCAGCGGGTATCATTGGTGTTTTCATCGCCGCTCATGCCACTTTTGCTGCCGAAGTAGGGGGCTGCATGGCTGAGTGTGGGTCGGGTTCGGGCATGGCCGCAGCTGGGTTGGTGGTCTTGAAAAATGGAACCCTCAATCAAGCGCTAACCGCTGCTTCGATGACCTTGCAAGCTTCCTTGGGCATGATTTGTGACATGATTGCTGACCGGGTTGAAGCCCCTTGCTTGAACCGTAACGTGATGGCGGCCTCTACGGCCATTTCCTGCGCCAACATGGCCCTGGCCGATTATGACCAGGTCATTCCCCTGGATGAAGTCATCGAAACCATGAAAAAAGTGGGCGACGCTATTCCGAATACCTTGCGCTGCACGGGTCTGGGTGGTCTGGCGATCACCAAAACCGCCAAGCAAATCGAGGCCAGGCTGGCCCAGCAAGAAGCCGAAGCAAGCAAGACCTTTTTCAAGGTTTGTTGATGGCAGTTTTCATACTTTTCGCCAAAATGCGGACAGCGTAACTTTTACAAGCAAAATGATGAGGTCTAATCAACTTGGATACAGCAAGGCACTTGTTTTATTGCTCACGGTGACAACGCTGGGTTTTTCACAACAACCTGTTTCACCGCTTGTGCAATCTTTTGAGGTGTATTCGGCGATGAAAAAAAACACGCCCTATAAGCTGGAATGGATTTCGCTTGGCCCCACCGTCAACTCCGCACGGGCTGATGTGGTGCAAGTGGATGCAACCCACCCTGGTACCATGTACGTTGGTTTTGGCTCCGGTGGTATTTGGAAAACGGTCAACCATGGATTAAACTGGCAATCAATTTTTGATGAACAGCCTGCCTTGGGCATTGGAGATTTTGAACTGGCCCCGTCCAATCCATCCATTGTCTATTTGGGAACGGGTGAGCATTTGAAAAAACCAAGGAATTTCACCCTGCCCGGTACTGGCATGTACAAATCTGAAGATGGCGGAAAAACCTGGAAACACATCGGCTTGGAAGATTCCTGGTCGATTGCCGAAATAGCGATTCATCCCACAAATCCTAATATTGTACTGGTATGTGTGGTGGGTCATTTGTGGTCCACGAACAAAAATCGCGGAATCTACCGAACCATTGATGGTGGAAAGACCTGGCAACAGGTCCTGAAGATCAATGAGCAGACCGGAGCCAACGACGTGGTCATTGCCCCCAGCAACCCAAATATTGTGTATGCAAGTATGTGGGAAGTAAACCCCGGCGTAAGTGGAAAAAATAGCGGCATCTACAAAAGCACAGACGCTGGAAAAACCTGGACGCCGCTGAAGATGGGTCTGCCTGCGGGTGAAAAAGTGGGGCGGATCGGAGTGGCTGTTTCGCACACCAATCCCAACAAAGCTTACGCCCTGATTGATAACCTCAATAACAAACGTGACGAAACCGCCGAATTGTATAAAACGGAGGATGGTGGAGCACATTGGGTAAAAACCCATGCCCAGGCATTCAAGCTTTTCCCAGGAATTGGCTGGTATTTCACCGATGTGTACCTAAACCCCAAAAACGATGAAGAAGTCTATTGCCTTGGGGTGCGGCTTGCCCATAGCGCTGATGGGGGCAAAACATTCGATTTCGTAGGTGGAAAAGTCATGCATGCCACCAAAAGCCAGGCCCAAGGACTGCACCTCGATCAATGTGAACTATGGATTAATCCCCAAAACCCCAATCACCTGGCTTTGGGTAATGATGGTGGGTTTTATGTGAGCTACGACAAAGGACTTACCTGGATGCATTACAACAACATCCCAACTGGAGAATTTTATGACCTTACCATTGATCCAAGCACGAACCTGGTTTATGGGGGCACTCAAGATGACGCCACTGTATATGGACCAGCGGCTGAAATCAATACCAATTTTCCAGACCCCTGGGAATATTTGTGGATCGACCCTTGGGATGGCGGTGATGGTTGCGTTACGCAAGTTGACCCCCGTGATAGCCGCATCGTTTATTACAGTATGCAACATGGTGCTGCTCAACGCTTGGATCGGCGCGTGGATTCGGTCGTCTCAATCCAACCGACCCTGCCCCTGGAATTGAAAGATACCCTGCGATTCAATTACATTACCCCCTATTTTATTTCGCCCCACCAGCATGAAACACTGTACCACGGTGGGAATTTTATTTTTAAAAGTACGGATCGGGGTGATTCCTGGAAAGTAATCAGCCCCAACTTGTCAAAATCTTCCGATCAGCAAAAGCGATCTTTTGCACTTGGGGCCATAGCAGAATCAACAATTGCACAAGGCCTACTTTACGCAGGTACCGATAAAGGTGCGTTTTGGGTTTCAAAAGACGACGGGAAAAATTGGACGGAAAACGTCCAGGGGCTCGCCAATAATTACATCCGAAGTATCTGCCCCTCGCGATTTTCAAAAGAGCGGGTTTACCTGACCATGACTGGCCTCAACTATGATGACCTGCATCGCTATGTGTACCTTTCGGAGGATGATGGTAAAAACTGGAAAAACATCTCGGAAGGCTTGCCCGACGAACCCGTAAATGTAATTTTGGAAGACCCAAAGGATGAAAACCTCCTGTATGTGGGGACGATTCGAGGTGTATTTATCTCAGTCGATCGCGGAAAGACTTGGTCCTACCTCGGAAAGAACATGCCATGTGCAGCAATTGCAGATTTGGAAATCAATGAAACCACCCAAGATCTGCTGGTGGCCACCCACGGTAGAGGCATCTACAAAGTAAACCTCAGTCCTATTTATGAGCTGCGGAAATTAGCCCAATCCGATCAAGAGCAGTTTTTCTCCATCCCGCAGGTTCAATTGCCCTGGAAAAATTCCTTGGGAGGTGAAACAGATTATCGAACGCTTGAGAAAGTCCCGATTTCATGTTGGTTGGCCGAACCAAAGCAGCTTACCCTGTCGCTTACGGACCAGGAAGGGAAGCAATTATGGACTTATACCTTTGCAGGTGAAAAAGGCTTGAATCAATACCGCTGGGACTTGATTGTGCAAAAAGTAAAGAGTGATTACGCTTACTTCATCCATTACGACAAGTTCCTCACGGAGGGCACTTATCGAATGAACCTCACTGCAAAGAACCTTGCCCTTACCCAGCTTTTGGTAGCGGTAGAAAGCACCTCGCCTTATACGCGATAGGGGGGAGTTATTGGAAAATTTAGGCAGTTTAGATTTAATCACTTTCCAAGTGGCCGCTCGTACAAGTTTCCAAACTTGTACGTCTATTACTGCGTCTCTGACGCATCGAAGACGCGATCATTGTTTGCAGAAGAGTTTAAAGTGAGACAGGATTTCCCATGTAGATTCCAGCTTTAGGTTTATATGCCAATTATTTCATAGGAAAACCGCCTGAACAAGTATGATCAAGAATTACAATTTGCTGATTTCCAAATAGAAACCCCCAAACACATCTGAAATCGTGTAACCCTGGACTTCAGTCCGGGGTAAAAAATCCCCCTTAATCCCATCTAAAATCTATCCAGAAGTTGCATCAAAGGTCAGTTGAGGGCCACATGGGAAATTGCTGGAAGTGAAAGTGATTTATTTGCATTGTTTTGACAATCAATTTTTTATAAGTAAATCATGTCACGTCAGAGACGTGCAAATAATGGTACAAGTCTGGAGACTTGTACCAGCGCACCGCTCCCTTTGGTGCCAGCTAAGGCAAGCGTTTACCCTATTCAAATTAGCTAATACCATCACTTCCCAAGCGGAACCAACTCATAACGCTGGCCTTTGACCGTAGCAAAAGTGATCAGCCCAGGCTCTGGGCTGGTGATTTTCAGCTTTTTGTCCATACTCTTCAAGGCAAGGTTGGCACGCAGGTGACAGGTTTTTCCTGCTTTTGAAAGGATGCTCACTTTGGTGATTTTGCCACCGACCCAGGTAAAGTCCAGTTCAAAACCTTCGCGGGCGCAAACTCCTTTGAAATTGCCCTCGTTCCAATCGCTAGGCAAGGCAGGCAACAATTCGATGTACCCTTCGTGTGATTGGACCAGCAGTTCCGAGATGCCAGCTGTCATGCCGTGCGATCCGTCCACTTGCATGGGCGTATAGCATTTGGCAAAAAGCTGCGGGTAACATTGCTCCTTGAGGTAGCCCTTGAATATTTTATCGGCCCGATTACCATCTTTCAAGCGAGCCCATAGGCCCACTTTCCAGGCCCGCGACCAGCCGGTGCCGCCATCTTCCCTTTGTTCCAATACCGCTTTGCAGGCATTTATCATTTCTGGTGTTTTCACAGGCGAAAGCACATTGCCGGGATACAAACCATACAAATGAGAAAAGTGCCGGTGTTTTTCTTCCAATTGTCCCCAATCGTCAGCCCATTCCTGCAGGGCTCCGTCTTTGCCTATTTGCGGAGGAGCCAGTTTTTTTCTGGCCGCTTCTACTTTATTGGCAAAATCGGCATCGGCATTCAGGAGTTTGCAGGCTTGGCCGTAAGCCGTGAAAAGGTCATTCAAAATCTGCATGTCGATGGATGAACCCGCACAAATCGTGGTGCCAGGAATGAAACTTCCCGTCACTTCGTCAAAGTACCGTTCGTTGCCGGGGCTGCGTGGAAAATTTTCGGGCGAAGTTGAGGGGTTCGTCACCAGCCATTTGCCATTGGGGTGTGGAATGAGGAAATCCATGAAAAACTCAACCGAACCTTTCATCAAGGGGTACAATTCTCGCAACAATTGCTGGTCTTGCGTATATTGGTAATGCTCCCACAATCCATTCAACAGCCAGGCCCCGCCCACTGTAAATGTTCCCCAACTCGGCCCATCCATCGGTGCCGCTACCCGCCACAGGTCCGTGTTTTGGTGAAAAACCCAGCCCTTTGCGCCATAATGCTCGCGGGCCACTTGGCTGCCTTGGTCGGTTAATTCTTTGACCATTTGCAGCAAGGGTTGGATGCATTCATCGAGATTGGCCGAGGCAGTGGCCCAATAGTTCATCTCGGTGTTGATGTTCGTAGTGTATTTTGAATCCCAGGCCGGATTCATGTCATTGTTCCAAATGCCTTGCAGATTGGCGGGTTGCGTACCGGGACGAGAAGCGCCGATCAGGATGTATCGGCCAAATTGGTAACTCAAAGCTGCCAGGGCTGGATCAGGCGTTTCCTGGATTTTCACCATGCGTTCATCGGTGGGTAGAAGGGAGTTGTTGGTGCTGGGCAAACGCAAGGTTGTTCTCGAAAAGAGCTGCTGGTGATCCTTGATGTGCGCACTTTTGAGGTCGGAATAAGACTTTTGTGAAATGCCTTGTAAAGAATTTTTGACCCTCGCTGACGCATCCCCACTGACGTCCTGGTAATTCACAAAATTGGTGGCAGCCGCTAGGTAAATTGTCACAGCGTTGGCATTGGATACCCGCATCAGGTAGCCATCTATTTTCATCGTTCCGCCTTCTGGGATCACTTTGGCACGGGCTTCGTACCTCAATTTGCCCTCTACACCCAGGTAATCAGCCGATTTTCCGTTCAAAGTGAGTAGATCGGGCGCTGCACCATTCATTTGGAAATAGTCGGTACCATAGTTGGAGTGGGCCTGGTTGCGTACGCCCCGCAGGTTGGCGGTAAACGAGATGCTGCCCGGAACGTTGCAAGTGATGCGGATGGCAATGACCTGATCGGGGTAGGATGAAAAAATCTCCTGTTTGTACCGCTTCCCATCCACTACGAATTCCACTCCGCTGATGCCAGTTTCCAGGTCCAGCCAGCGCTTGTAATCGCTATGGTCTTTGCCAAAATCGTAACGCAAATGAAGGTTACCTGTGGACTGGTACTTCTGTTGCTCAACGGGATAACCCATGAGGTGGCGACCAAAAAGATTGTGGGCATCCAGCATTTTTTCGGCGAAAACGAGTTGCTGGACTTCTTTTAAAACCGCATGACCACCTTTTTTGACGGTAGAATAAGGCCCACCTGACCAGTATGTCTCCTCATTGAATTGGAAAACCGCCTCCTGCACACCCCCATACACCATTGCTCCCAAGCGTCCGTTGCCCACTGGCAAGGCTTCTTCCCATTTGGCTGCTGGTTTGGAGAGCCAGATCATCGTTGCAGGATTGATTTGCTTGGGATCGAATGAGGATAGCTGTTTTTCCTGGCTCCATGCGGTAACGTGCGTAATGAAGACCAATACGAGGATCAAGGTGTGTTTCATCGGCGAGATTTATCAACACAAAGTACTCATTTTCGCTGAACAAATCATACCACATTGTACTTTAAACCAAGGTGTGGCAAACTATCCTGCTACATCGGTTACTATGAAATGGATAAATTCACTGATTTTGCTCTTGGTTTGGGCTGTTGGGCTCCCGGCCCAGGGTCTGCTCAACCAGGGAGCGGAATTCCAAGCGCCATTCTGTGATACCATACCTTTTGAGTGGGTACAAGGCAAAATGCTGATCAGTGTTGAAATCGACCAAAAGCCTCGCCTATTCATGCTCGATACGGGTGCGCCAACCATGATTTTTGAAAGCTTGAAAAACGAAATTGGCGCAAAATACTTGGATAATCAGGAGATCCGCGACGCCGTGGGCGGCACCGAAGCATTGGACCTGGTGGAGCTCAAATCCTTCAAAATAGGACGTATCGAATTTAGGGATGTACCAGCCATGCAAGTGTATGATGACTTGGCAGGCATGCTAAAATGCTGGGGCGTGGTAGGCATGATTGGCAGCAATGCGCTAAGAAATTGTATCCTGAAAATTGACTGGAAAGCCCGGCATTTGATCTTGAGCAATGAGTTGAAATACCTAAATCTAAGTCAGGCCTCAGCGACGCCACTCCACTTGGATGAGGAGCAAAGTCAACCCTTTTTGGAGCTTTCCTTGGGCAATGGTGAACTAATTATTGCCAATTTTGACACAGGTGATGAAAGCGTTTTTTGCATCTCCAAAGAAGATGCAGCTTTCACGCTCAGTAATAAAATGGCGCGGGTGAAAAACATTGGACATGGAAAGCAAACCATGTCACTCACCGAATCACAGCAGGATCAATGGTTTGAGGAGCTCGTTTTTGACAGCTTGAGCATTGGCGATAGCCATTTTTTGAAATTCAGCTCAGTGGCTGATGAAGAGCAAAGTTTCAGTAGGGTGGGCATTGGTTTGGGCGAATATGGCATGATCACCTTGGATTACTTGAACGGGCAATTCTATTTTCAAGGCTACGAAAAAAAGGCCCAGACTCCAATTGTCGACAAGGAGATGGGCTTTGCCATTTACCCTGCTGAGGGCCATTATGAAATCGGCGTGGTCTGGCGAAATTCTCCCGCCGGGCGATTAGGAATGAAAAGTGGTGGGAAAATATTGAAAATAGAAGACCAGGATTTTTCTAAAAGAACGCCTGACCTGGATTGCCAGTTGATCATGGGGCGGTTTACTGAAAAAGCAGAAATCAGGCTCCAATACCAGGACGAAAACGGGGTGGTCAGAGAAGTAGTGCTTGCTGAGGAGTGAAAAAAGGCAGGCTTTTTTAGGCTCTAGAAATACTGAATTGAGCGATAATCCTCAAAAATTGGTCGAATAAAGTGCGTGAACGAGCTTGATATCCCCGACTATTGCAGGGCCTTTCCGTTCAAATGAAGCACACCAAGCTATGAAAGCAGTAATTTATGAAAACTATGGAGGACCTGAAGTGCTCCAAATTAAAGAAGTAGCAAAGCCTAAACCCAAACCTGAGGAAATCCTCATCAAAGTACAGGCTACCAGTGTGACTGCTGGCGACTGGCGCTTGCGCAAGGCAGACCCTTTTCTGGCGCGAATTTTCAACGGCTTATTTCGCCCCCGGAAAATCAAAATCCTGGGTTTTGAAGTAGCAGGGGTCGTGGAAGAAGTGGGGGAAGCAGTCCAATCTTTCAAAAAAGGGGATGCAGTTTTTGCTTCTTGCGGTTTGAGTTTTGGCGGCTATGCCGAGTACAAATGTTTACCTGAAAATGGGTTGGTGGCATTGAAACCTTCGAACATGAGCTTTGCAGAGGCCGCTACAGTACCCGTCGGTGCCCTCACCGCTTTGGGTTTTTTGCAAAAGGTGAACATGAAGCCAGGGAACGAAATATTGATTTACGGTGCTTCGGGCAGCGTGGGTACTTTTGCAATTCAGTTGGCCAAACATTATGGTGCCAAAGTTACAGCGGTATGCAGCACCGCCAACATAGACTTGGTAAAGTCACTTGGGGCGGATGTGGTAATCGATTATACCAAACAGGATTTTGCCCAATTGGACATCAATTTTGATGTGGTTTTTGATGCAGTTGGAAAAACGTCAAAAAGGCTTTGCAAGCCTTTGCTTAAACCCACTGGGGAATTCATCACCGTCAAAAGTTCGCCCAAGAATCAGGAACAGGATTTGTTGTATTTGAAAGAATTGATCGAAGCTGAAAAGTTGAACACGGTTATTGATCGCACTTACACCCTGGATGAAATTCGGGAGGCGCATGTTTACGTGGAAAGCTTTCGGAAAAAGGGGAATGTGTCGGTGATTGTAGCACAATGAGCATACCTGAAAAGCACACTTAGCTTCCCTGAAATTGACCTTTCAAACCAATTTCAGGGAAGCCACAATCTCATTCAATACCCAAATACCTGCTCCATGCTCAATTCTTCAAAATTACCAAACTGAGCCAGGTAATCCAAGTCAACTCCTTCTTTGCTACCCAGTACCACAAAGGTGTAGTTGCGCCCTTTCACATATTGTTCCTGAAACTCCAGAAGCCTTTGTGGGGTCAGGTTTTGCAGCATTTCGTAGGAATCGCGGCGGGTATCGTGCGACAAGCCCGTGTCCAGGGAGGCGCGCAAACTGGAATAGATGCGGGACGGCACCACACGATCAGTTTCGATGCTTTTCAACATCGACTGTCGGGCATTTTCGATTTGAGAATCTACCACTGGCATGTTTTCCAGCAAATCTAGTAAAGTAGGTATGGCATCGGAAAGTTTATCTGGTTGTGTGCCCACATAGGCTTGCAGGTAGTGCGGATGCTGTAGTTTGCGCGGTGAGCTGTAATATGCATAGGTAGAATAAGCCAAAGCCTTTGACTCACGAATCTCCTGGAATACGATGCTGGAAAGCCCCAAGCCAAAGTACTCGTTGTACACATCCGCCATCAAATCTTCGTACAAGTTGAATTGGGGAGTACCCTTAGACAAAAGCATCACATCGCATTGCACCATCGGATGGTCGAGGAACAAAACCCGGTTTTCAGTGGTATCCAGGAAATTGAACTTGCGGGCTGGAGCTGGTTTTTTGAACGCAGTAGGCGTTTGATGAAGCTTTTCGATCAAAGCAGCAATTTCACGCGCAGGTTTTTGACCATAATAATAAACAACATGCTCATAGTCTCTCAAGTCCTTGATGCGTTGCACCAATTCTTCGGGGGTAGTTTCCTTGAGTTCTACTTCGCTCAAGCGGTCAAAGAAAGGTGATTCGGTGCCATAACGCGCATAACTGCCCATTGCAGTGCGGAAGATGTAGTTGCGGTCTTGTTTGGAATTGGCCCTGCGGGTCAGGATGTCTTCAATTTCGGTTTGCAAGGTTTCTGCATTGGGCTCTAGCTCTGCCCAGATGTGTTCGAGTAACTGGATGCTCTGTTCAACCTTATCCTCCAAACCTGTGATCGAAATGTAAGTGCGTTCATCGTCATTGTTGAAGTCAATGGTCACGCCTAAGCGATAAATCTCTTTTTGCAGCTCAGTATTGCTGTATTTAGAAGTACCCAGGTAGCTGAAATACTGAAGTGCCAGGGCTAATTTCCGATCGTGATTTTTCCCCAGTTCAAAAATATACTCCAAGCGAAAAATGGGGTTGCTGGGATTGTAAACATAGTCAAACTTTAGCCCATTCGATAAAACTTGGGTTTGTATCGCTGTTTCATAATCGACAAATACGGGCTCAATTCCAGGCACTTCTTCTGCTAAGAACGCTTGAGCAAAATCCGAAACTGCATCGCGGTTGAGCTCCACCGCAGTGATGGGCGGCTTTTCAACTTTGATGACCGTGGGGTCATCGCCTTGAAGTTTGTGAACCTCCACGTAGTTGTTTTGCAGGTGGGTTCGTACAAACTCAAAAATTTGATCTTTGGTGATGTTAGATATTTCCTCCAAACGGTTGCCGTAACGCTCCCAAGGCAGGCCCAGAATGAAGGCCGAGGTCATTGCCCCAACCCTTGCATCATTGGACTCAATGCTATGCAATTGGCCCAATTTATAGTCCAGGATAACCCCTTCTAGCAACCAATCTTCCAATTCACCGTTTCGCAAGCGATCCAATTCTCCCAAGAGCAAGTCGCGCAATTCATCCAGGCTTTGCCCTTGACGCGGCTTGCCAGACAGCCCAAAAGCGCCATAATCGTGATAAGACCAGGCCCAGGCGCTGGCTTCCAATGCCTTTTGTTGCTGGTTGATGTTCAAGTCGATGAAACCGGCTTGTTGGTTGTACAAGAGGTGGACCACCAATTGGCCAATCAAAGAATCCTGAGATTTTGCTGGTCCCAAACGCCATGCCAAGGTCAGGCTATCGGTTTCCTGGCCATAAACCAGCATTTTTTGAGGCGTATTGAGTGGGGACTCCTCTTCGTAATTAAATGGGGGGACTGGTTTGGTCTCATAAGTTCCAAAATAACGTTCAGCCAATGCGACAATCTCATCAGGATCGAAATCACCAGCCATAACGATGGCCATGTTATTGGGCACATAATAAGTTTGGAAGTACCTCTGGATATTGACTTGTGATGGATTGCGCAAGTGTTCAGCCGAACCAATGGTGGTTTGAGTGCCATAGGGGTGATTGGGGTACAAACCCTTACGGATCGCAGTGAAGATCTTGCGGCTATCGCTATCCTGGCCGATGTTGAATTCTTCGTAAACGGTTTCCAGCTCGGTATGAAACAGGCGCAAAGCCATCATGCGGAAGCGCTCAGATTCCAGGCGCATCCAACGTTCTACTTCATTGGATGGAATGTCGTTGACATACACAGTTTGTTCTACCCAGGTATAAGCATTGGTAGCCTGTGCTCCAATTTGGCTCAGGAGTTTGTCATATTCACTGGGTGCGGCTAGTTTGGCAGCTTCAAACGAAATCTCGTCGATTTTTTTATAAATCTCAGCACGTTGGTCCTCGCTGGTAGCCTGACGGTGGCGCTCGTACAAGTCTGAGATTTGCTCCAGTAGTACTTTTTCATTTTCCCAATCCAAGGTGCCAATTTTACTGGTACCCTTAAATAGCATGTGCTCCATGTAGTGGGCCAGG
The DNA here is from genome assembly GCA_013299105.1 of Chitinophagales bacterium. Taxonomy (GTDB): domain Bacteria; phylum Bacteroidota; class Bacteroidia; order Chitinophagales; family Saprospiraceae; genus Haliscomenobacter. The sequence goes on from JAAFJY010000003.1 coordinate 270,424, forward strand.
CCAGTGGTATCCGCTGGGTCTTGTTTGGATCCGGCCCGTACAGCAATATTTGTGAAAATACGGGGTTCGTTTTTGTTGACGCTTAAAAACAATTGCAACCCATTGGGTAGGGTATATTGCAGCACGTTCATCAAATCGTTGGGTACCGTCTTATAGTCGTAGCGCATTTTAGCGTCGATCATATTGTTTACTTTTTGCATAGTGAAACCACGGGGTTGTTTTGAAATAAGGGAATGTAAAAATAAGATAAACGAGTTTGGGTTCAGTGAAAAATAAAAACAACTGGACGAAAGGAAGTTGTTTTTCTTTTTTTGCTAAACCTCAGAAGCAAAATTACTTACCTTATTTTAGCTCAGATACTAAATGCATTTTTCAAGGAAAAAGTTGAAAAAGCAGCTTTTGAGCTTAGGTGGAATATGTTACACAGGCCTCTATGAGGATGTTTAAATTCAGGATTGCAGTCGAATTGATGCAAAATTAGCAAACACTGTGCCAAAATTATCAAAACCAGCTGAAAAAAGTCAAAAAGACAGGTTTAGAAAGCAACAGCAGGTTTTTGCAAAAAATAAATGGAATGTTGGTGATTAACTTCTGGCTTTTGAATACCTTTCTTGCCTACATCAGCGCCGGCCCGTAATTATCTTTTTGAGATGGGGAGGTCTAGCACAACAACACCAAAATGAGTATTCAAATCAAAGAAGAGCCCAAACAATACGATGTGGTCATCGTAGGATCGGGCGCAGGCGGCGGCATGGCGGCATATACGCTGGCTAAGGCTGGTGCTAAAGTTTGTCTTTTGGAAGCAGGCGGATATTACGATCCGGCTGATCCACAATATGTTACGCAATTAAAAGCACCCTGGGAATCGCCTCGTCGGGGTGCGGGGACTACCCGTGCATTTGGCGATTTTGATGCAGCCTGGGGTGGCTGGCAAATCGACGGAGAGCCTTACACGACCGTCAAAGGCACTGAGTTTCACTGGTTCCGTTCGCGCATGTTGGGAGGGCGCACCAACCACTGGGGGCGTATTTCTTTGCGTTTTGGGCCCGATGATTTCCGCCGTGGCAGCTTGAGTGGTATTGGCGACGACTGGCCGATCACTTATGACGACATGAAGCCGTATTACGATAAGGTCGATCGCTTGATCGGTATTTTTGGTTCGGTTGAAAATTTTCCCAACGAGCCAGATGGGATATTTTTACCTCCACCTAAGCCACGTTTGCACGAATTGATGATCCAAAAAGCGGCCAAGGGGATCGGTATTCCAGTGATTCCTTCACGATTGTCAATTTTGACCCAAAAGATCAATGACGAACGGGGCGTATGTTTTTATTGCCACCAGTGCAATCGGGGCTGTGTAGCCTATGCAGATTTCTCTTCCTCAAGTGTTTTGGTCATTCCAGCCTTAAAAACTGGGAACCTGACCCTACAAAACCATGCGATGGTACGCGAGGTGCTGACCGACCCACAGACAGGCCTCTGCACAGGTGTGTCTTATGTAGATACCCGCACTCGTGAAGAGATCCAAGTCAAAGCCAAGGTCGTGGTTTTGGCAGCCTCTGCTTGTGAATCGGCTCGCTTGTTGCTCAATTCCAAGTCGGGGCGTTTTCCACAGGGCTTGGCCAATAGCAGTGGTGTCATCGGTAAATACCTCAATGATTCAACAGGTGCGGGCCGCCAGGGCTTCATTCCAGCTTTAATGAACCGCAAGCGGTACAATGAAGACGGGGTAGGGGGCATGCACGTGTACACTCCTTGGTGGCTCAATAACAACAAGCTCGACTTCGCGCGGGGTTACCACATTGAATATGGCGGCGGCATGAACATGCCTGGCTATGGCTTCGGCATGGGCATGCAAAACATGAACGGTAAATATGCCTACGCCGATGGCAATACCCATCCAGCTGGGGGCTATGGCTCAAGGTTGAAAGAAGATGCACGTCGCTTTTTTGGTGCTTACGTTGGCTTTGCCGGGCGCGGTGAACCCATCCCACTAGAAAGCAATTACTGCGAAATTGATCCCGATAAGGTCGATAAGTATGGCATCCCTGTGCTGCGCTTCCATTACAAATGGTCGGATCACGAGATCAAACAGGCCAAGCACATGCAAGAAACCTTTGCTCAAATCATCGACGCAATGGGTGGCACGCCAGTGGGAGACTTCAAGCCCAGCGCTGAAAATAATTATGGTTTGGCCGCTCCAGGTCAGATCATCCATGAAATTGGGACGGTGCGCATGGGCAAAAATTCTGGCAAATCGGCCCTCAATGAATGGCAGCAGGCGCACGATGTGAAAAACCTCTTCGTGGTGGATGCAGCGCCATTCGTATCGCAAGGCGACAAAAACGTGACCTGGACCATCCTGGCCTCGGCCATGCGCACCTCGGAATACATCATTGACCAGGTGAAAGCCAATAAACTCTAAATCAAAGCAACCATGAAAAGACGTGACGTACTCAAAAACATCGCCCTGACCTCGGTAGGTGTTGCAACGGCAGCCACTGGTGCCAAAGCCGACCCCGCTTTGAATGAAGAAGAATTATCGGCCAAAAAGAAGAAAAAATCACCCCTCGCTGGCCGCACCCAAGCGGAAGCCGACCGCGACGCCAAGCTGCTGAGTGAGACCTTCTTTACCCCCGCTGAAATGGCCACCATTACCATTCTGTGTGACATTATCCTGCCCGCTGATGCAACCTCGGGTAGTGCTTCACAAGCAGGTGTGCCCGCCTTTATCGAGTTCATTGCCAAAGACATGCCACAGCAGCAAACTCCCTTGCGCGGGGGCTTGATGTGGTTGGAAAACCAGTCCAGAAAACGGTTTGGGGCAGGATTTGCGGCCATCAGCCCAGCCCAGCGCATCCAAATCGTGGAGGACATCGCCTATCCCGAAAAGGCTACCCCAGCCATGAAGCAGGGGACAGCTTTTTTCAACCTGATGCGCGACTTGACCATGACGGGATTTTATACCACTGAAATGGGATTCAAAGATCTGGGCTATATCGGCAACCAACCCAATGTATGGCAAGGTGTGCCGGAGGAGGTGTTGAAGCAATTTGGGTTTTGAAGTGGATCAGTTGCACAAATAATGACGAGCCGGGCAGATCAAATTACCCGGCTCGTTTGCTTTTTCGTGAAATTGTTCATTTCTCAGCACAATGGTAAAACCCGTGGTTTGTATCTCAAGCCAATGCCCTCCTCAAAAAACTAACCCAAGGGCTCCATTTTGTCGTTTTTTGAAGGACAGAAAACTGATTTTCCACCTTGTCAAAAGCGTCTTCGATGTAGGCATCGTGCAGCCACCGAATGGCCAATAGCCATTTTATAGTGGCCGAGTTCTGGGTGTGCATGTCAATGATGTGGGTCAGTGATGTCTTGTTGGCCTCTAGTTCCTGTAATTCAAATTGGTGATAGCCATTGAAACCATCCACTGTGAAACGAAACTTGATGAAATGTTCAGGATCATAGGCTTCTACAAAATAAGTGATCATGGCATGGCCACCTTTTGAGCCTACTCGCAAACCCTGGTCCAATTTCATCCGAGGCCACTTGTCAGTTGCCAGCATTTGGTCATTTTCACTGGCCAAGGTTTTGAATAACTTGACTATTTGAGCTTTAGGCTGAGCGATTATCCTTGTGTGGACGTTAATCACTTTCATATTAGTAGGCTTAAAAGCTTTTTCTATTCGATTTACCATTATAAAACCAACAAGCCCCCATCACAGTTTAGCATGATGGGGGCTTGTTGGTTTTTATTTCAGCTTACTTGATCAAAGCCACATCTCCCGTAATCTTACGGGCACCAGGTCCAAGATCGTCCTCGAAAGTAACATCAAGGAAATACAGGTAAACCCCTTCGGGCGCTTTTTTTCCTTTGGACCTGCCATCCCAGGCTTGGGTTTGGTCACTGGTCTCAAACACGAGATTGCCCCAACGGTCGAAGATTCGAAACAAGTAAGAGGTAATCTTTACATCCTGGTCAAGCAGGGGGCGGAAGTCGTCATTGACTTGATCCAGGTTGGGTGAAAATGCATTTGGAACGTAAGCTTTGAAATATGCACATTCACGGAAACTTACGTTCACGGTGTCACTAAATTTGCAAAGGCCATTTTCAGCCAACAACCAGAATTGTTTATCGGTCTCGTTTTTATTCAAAGGCAAAGCTCTAATACCCGTTCCCGTTGACCAAGTCAGTTTGATGGATTCAGGCAAGCGGGGTTGAGGCTCCAACAAGTAAATGCGGTCGTCGCAGGCAATGGTATCTTTACCCAAGCTGAATTTTGGCGTTTCGCGGTAAACCACGGTAATGGTATCCGCAAAACGACAATTGCTTTCAATCACATTGGCAATGTACTGGCCTGCTTTGTTTACTTGTAGGGTTCCACCCGTGCTGTTGTCGCTCCAACGGATGGCATCAGGGCTGAGTGGCACGCGCAAGGTCAGGGTAGCATTGTCACACAAAGTGGTGTCGCGACCCAGATTAAAACGAGGCAGCGGATTGTAGCCCACTTGTAGGCTATCCGCAGAGCGGCAGCGACCATTGCGCGCTTCCAGGCTATACAAACCTGCCTGAGAGATCAAAAACTGATTGTTGGTACTGCCATCTTGCCAGCGGAAAGTAGCCCCAGGGGCATTGATGGAGAGGCGCAGCTGTTGTCCTTCGCAGAGCATGGTGTCGCGACCAAAGAGCCTGCGGGGTAAGTTGACTACCCTAACATTCACCGAGTCACGTTTGCTACAGCCATTTAGTGTAACTTCCAGCCAGTACAAACCCGCTTGTGTAACCTGTCGGGTAGCAGTACTGACATTGTCATTCCAGCGATAAGAGGCTCCGTTTACAGTGCCATTCAAAGCCAGAATTTCACCGTCGCAAAGGCTGGAGTCGCGGCCCAAGTTAAAACTGGGGATAGGGTTGAAAGTCAAGCGCAGGGTATCGCGGCGGAAACAGTTGTTTAAGCTTACTTCAACCGAATAGCTGCCCGTTTGGCGGGCCAAAAATTCACCACTGGTGCTGCCATCCTGCCAACGGTAGGCCGCTCCAGTTTGGGTCACGTTCAAAGCGATGGTTTCTCCTTGACAGGCTCCTCGGTCCAGGCCAAGGTTGAGGACTGGGCTGGGGTTGAACAAGACCCTTCTTTCGTCGGTAAAAGAGCAACTGCCCACTGTCACGGTCAAGGAATAAGTTCCGCTGGTGTTCACGTTGATGAAAGGGCTGGTTTCGTTGGTGCTCCAACGATAAGCGGCACCAGCTAGCGTAGAACCAACTCTGAAACTTTGCCCGGAACAAAGGGCCGTATCCAGACCGAGTTCAAAACGGGGCAAAGGTACAAAATTGACCCTCACTGTATCGCGCTTCGAACATGCATTACTCGTCACTTCCACTGAATAAGTGCCATTTTGGGTTACAGCCAGAGTACTTCCGGTGCTACTGTCGCTCCAGCGGTAGGTAGCGGCGCCAGTTTGGGCGGCACTGAGTGTTACGGGCTGGCCTTGGCAAGGGCTTTGGTCATTGCCGAGGTTTACAACGGGGAGGGGTTTAAATATGACATTGATATCGTCCATGAACGTACACCCGTTGCGGTTGGAGGTAAGGGTGTAGGTTCCCGAGGCATTGACTCCGCGTGAAGCGGTAGTTGCTCCATTGTCCCAACGATAAGTCACGCCATTTACCGGAGTAGTGCCAATGTTTAAGCTCAAATCAGCACAAAGCGAGGTGTCTCTACCAAGTGTAAATCGCGGTGCAGGAGAGAAATTGATCTGACTCGAATCCCTCAAAGTACAGCCGTTGACGGTCACATCCACAAAATACAGGCCAGCCCTGGTCACCATGTACCGGGCAGCCGTATTCCCATCTTGCCAACGGTAGCTGGCATTGGGCAGCGAAACGTCCAGGGTCGTTGATTCGCCTTCGCACAATCCACGCACTGATGGGAGGTTAAAGACCGGAACAGGGTTGAAATTGATGGTCCGCGAATCATTGAAAGCGCAACCTCGATCGGTTACGGTCACCCCCACCAAAGCCGAACCCCCGCTGACAGTGATGCTTGAAGTAGTGGCCCCGCTGCTCCAACGGTAAGTCAAGCCTGGGGTACTGTTGACGACCATTAGTTGCAGGCTTTGCCCGGTGCACAAGGCCGTATCAGGGCCTAAGTTAAAGCGGGGTAACGCAATATTAATTAAACGAATGGTATCGGTTTCGGTACAACCATTTTTGGTCACATCCACCCAATACCTGCCGGGCTGGCTGGCATTGATTGAGCGGGTAGGGGAGTTGTCGCTCCAACGGTACACTGCATTGTCGACATTTGCGGTCAGGGTTACGCGACCGCCTTCGCACACGACGGTGTCGCGGCCTAGATTGAGTCCAATGCTGGGGTTGTAAGTCACCCTTACCGTATCTTTGGCGCTACAGCGGCCTTCAAAAACTTGTACGGAATAAAGTCCCGCCTGGCGAACGACTAGTACAGTATCGGTAGAATTGTCGTTCCACAGAATCCTGGTACCAGGACGACTGCTTACCCGCAGTCGATGGATTTGGCCGACGCATTTGGTAATGTCCGGGCCCAGATTGACGCTGTTTTGGTTGTCGAGGATGCTAATATTTATGGAGTCGCTGCTGATACAGCCACTCAGTTCCATGGTGACTTTGTATTTACCTGCCTTGGTTACGATCAGGGTATCCGCAGTAGAGCCGTCGCTCCAGCGGAAAGTGGCACCCACTAATTTGCCCTGATTGGCTCGCAGAATGATGCGTTCGCCAGCACACAAGGTGGTGTCATTGGGCAAATTTGGGTTAAAATCGCGGGGTTGGAGCACATTAACGGTATCCCGCAATACACAATTGTTGCCATAAGTAATAGACACACGAATTTGGCCGCTGGTACTCACATTTAGTGTGCTTGAGGTGCTGTTGTTGCTCCAAACATAGCGCTCACCAGGGCTGAATGTATTGGCGTTCAGGGTAATGCTATTGCCTTTGCAAAGCACTACATCGGGGCCCAGTACGCCCACTTTTACGGTTTGTGGCGCTCGTTCAAAGATCCAATTTTGGTTACTGTTGCCGATGTTGGTACTGTTGTTTCCAGCAAAAAAGCGCACAGTGCCTGCACCAATCTGGTCGCGCATTTGCACAAAATCGGCCAAAACGGATCCGCTGTTCATGTTTACAGTAGCCTTGCTTCCCGCTAAAGTAGATGTCAATGAAATCGGGCTACAGTTGTTGCCAATAACCCGCCAGAATTTGGTCACCGTTTGGTTGCGTTGGTGATCAAGCTGGTAGGTTTTGCCCGCCGCCATAATCAAGGTATCAAAAGTATTCACTCCTCGGATAATGCCATTACCGCGGAATTCAACGTGAACGAAATTTGCTTTCGGTTCGAGATTTTGCCCAAAAGCCAGATAAGGTGCTGTACCAATTTCGCCAGTACCAGAAATGTTGGAAAACAAAACTTTGTTCAGATTACCTCCTCCGTAAAGGTATAAGAAGCTTTGATCGCCCATCAACTCCAGTGTAGAGGTTCCAGGTTCAATGGTGAGGCCAGTGGAAGAACTGAAATTGGGCACATTGTTTTGTCCATTGTTGATGATTTTCCAATAACTGCTGCCCATTTGTAGTTTCCTGGTATTTCCAGTGATCCATCCCGTGTAACCGTAATCCAAAGTAACGTTAAAATTATTGGAATTAAAGGTTCCATTGACATGGGTAAGGTAGGCAGCTTGTAAATCATCTTTCAAAGTCCAAACCCCACCACCGTCAATATTGATGTTAAAGATTTTTTTACCCGCTGTGGTGATCATGTTGTCCGTCCTTTCTCCTCTCAAATACACATTAGAGCCATTGACCGTCATCGCATTAGACAAGGTCATGGAACCAAAAATGTTTAAATACCAAAAGTTGTAGATTGGAGTATTGGTTACACCTGTCCAAGTCATGTTCTTGCAATAAGTGATGCTGAATGTTGCATTGACAGATTGATTAGGTCCACTGAACGAACGGCTGTCAAAAATCACATCGTCAATCGGCGTAGGAGGACACTCGCCTCCTGGCCCACCTGAACTCAAAGACCAATTGGTTCGAGCATTCCAAGTGCCACTGCCTCCCACCCAAAACAGGGTTCGGCCTGTGCCACTGTTGAAAGTGATCCCTTGGTTGTTTCCTAGGTCAAATGAACTGTTCGCCGTTGTGACCCCAGCCCCAATCCTTCGAATATCACGGATTGCAAAACGGCTTAAGTTCAAATTGCGGGTGGTTTCCAAATAAGCTGGGAAATTGTCCGTCTGAGAACGGAAATTAACCAAACCTTCGCAATTATTTGGTGAAAGTATTTCATTGACCGTTAATGTGTCGCTGTGGCTTTGGCTCGAAGCGATGTTAAAATTGTAATTTAACTGCCTAAGTTCTAAAACATTGACTTCATGTCTGGAGTAAAAATAGATATCGGTGTTTGCGGTTATCGTATCGTATTTTACCCGGGCAGCTCGAAAATCCCAATGAGAAAGACTACCTGTACCACCTCTGAAGTTAATACGATTGTAAGTAAGTCCAGCTCTGCCTTGTTTTGTAAGGCTGCCGTAAATGTTGAAATCAATAAGTGAATTTCCTGCGTCAAAAGCGAGGTTATCGGCATGGAGCCTCCAAGTGATGAAAAATAAGTCAATGGTCCTTAGGTACCACTTGGTATTACCCAGGGTCAATTTGCGGGGCGTAGCAGCCTCACTGAGCATGTTGAAACAAGCTACCTGCTGGCTATTGGTGTTGAAATCGCCCTGTTTGAATAAAAAGTCCCGTTTAATCGACAAACTATCGGCCAAGCTCCAAGTGCCAGAGCCATCCATGATCAGGTTTTTGCGAAACACTTGCCCGGCAGAAGTAACGATGTTGCCCGTATTCGCACCTTCCAGGTACACATCCCCTTCAAATTGGTATTGCATGTTGCGGATGAAGGTCAAAGAACCAAAGATGTGCAGGTTTTTGTCCATCGCACCAGCCAGGATCGGATTGCCTGTGGCCCCGGTCCAGGTCATGTTGCGACAATAGGCATTTTCTACATTGAGGTTTACCCGTCCGGCAGGGGCTCCAAACGAATTGGCATCAAAAAAAACATTGTCGGCAGCAGTTGGCAAACAAGCACCACCTGGCCCTCCACTGGTAAAAGACCAGTGCATCACATCGTCCCAAGAGCCGGAACCAGCTACCCAGAATAAGGCATTGTTGGCTTTGGGTACTACTGTCCAGCCGCTGCTATTACCCAAATCAGCCCCATTGAAAGCTACAAAACGAGCGCCACCTGTGCCTGCAAGGTCTTTGAAAGAGAAAAAATTGGCTTTGATCGAGTCCGCTGGAGCACGCAAAGTAGCCTGGGCACCCGATTGAGAAGAAAACATTTGGATAGGAGCTTGACAGGTCCCCAATGCGGTGAGTCTTCTGATGTTGTAGGTGAGGCCATTTTGCAAGCTGTACGTTTTCCCAGGCCCGAGTACGAGGTCATCGAAGTTCAGTTGACCCCTGATTTCGCCATCGTTACGGATTTCAAGACGGGTCAAGTTAAGGGTACTGCCCTGGTCGACAGCTATTTGGCTTTTGCCCAAGGTGGCGGCAAACAATACCGTGCCAAGTGCATGCGTCTGCCCACCATAATACCGCATTAAGGTATTGGGTGAGGTCAATTCGATTCTACCGGTACCCGGAACGGTTGTTAAATTGGCAGTCCCATTGATTTCGACGGCTCCGCGTGTTCTGAAATCAATATTTATACGCTGGAAAGGCAAACCTGTTACCACCACTGCACCGCTGCTCAGGTCAAACCTGGTGGCACCTACACTAGTTATCCAAAAATGCTCACAAGTCAAGGTTTGTCCATTGATTACCAGGCCACCAGCGGCCAGGGTCACCATGGTATCCGTACTCATTGGCGAAACGAGGGTCCATTGCCCGCCAATGCCATTGAAATTGACCAACTTGCGAAAGTTTTTGCCCCTGGTATCCACTTCATTGCCAGCGGCACCCGACAAAAAATTGACCTCGCCCCTAAAATTCCAGGTCATGTTATCGATGAAACGAAGTGAACCGTACACGTTCAGTACGTTAGCTGCCCCACTTACAATGGATGGGTTATTGGTCGCCCCAGTCCAATTCATGTCCAAGCAAAAAATAGTCTCATTGTCAACTGTAATAGTTTGGTTTGGACCATTGAAAGACTGGGCATCAAAAAATACCCGGTCACTTGCACCAGGCACCACACTGTGTTTCACCCCACCACCTGAGGTAGTGGCCCAGTGAGTAATATCAGACCAGTTGCCACTGCCGTTTACCCAATAGTAATCGGCGGCAAGAATAGTTGAATAGGCAAGTAGGCACAAAGCTAGCGTTAGAAGGGGCCGGAGCATGGGTTTTTGGATTTATGAGTTTACTGAAAAACAAAATTAGGGTGCAAACACGGGTTTTATCCGTGTCAAACGATTAATTAACAAAGGTTTATTTTTTGCAGGTGGCCAAAAATAGACCCAAGTTGTAGCAATTTACAGTAAGTGCGAAGAAACATTGTCGAAAAGTATCCCGATTTTATGCGTTACAGCAACTTTTTTCATTGAATTTGGAAAAAATCTACTGCAAATGATAAGAAGGCAGAGTGCGATTGATGGCAAAAAGTGCGACCGGGCTGCTTGTTGAGGTAAGAATTTCAATATGCGCAAAGGTAGTAAAATTGTTGAAATTTAGAAGTATGTCATGCTGTTCAAAGCAACTTTGTTCAAAACCAGCGCTCTTTCCAGCGCAAAATGCGGTTCAACATACCCATCCAAGCTGGGGTGTTGGGCATTGTGCCGGGCGATTCTGCAGCTTCAGTGCCTTCTGCCGTGCCAGTTTTTGCAGTGTAAAGGTCTTCAAAAATCTTGCGTACGTTTTTCTCCACCATGCCCCTCATGGGCAAGCGAGACAAGATGCCGTACATGGCAGCTTCGCCTTGGGCTACCAAATTTGGATTGGCTTTGGCCGTAGCAATGGCTTCTTTTAAATCGCTCAAATATTGCCCGATGACTGGCAAATTGTGCCGCATCACAGTAAGGTGAATTGAATTGGGCAGGTGTTGACGATCCAAGACCCAGCCTTTTTCGATCAGTAAATCGGCTACTACAAAAATATCGGGCTTATTTCGATGGGTACAGTAAGCCAGGATATTCATGGCGGGATGCCCAATGATCTGCACTTCGGGGATGCCCTCCAAGCCCATTTTGAGCCTATCGACCCCTTCCATGATTTCACGGGCCAAATCGAGGTAGCGGTTTTGCCCCAAGTGCTGCATCGCCGTCCAAGCCGCTGCAATGGGGCCACCTGAGCGGGAGCCCATCAAAGTCGAGGAAGCATACACCCCACCAGCCCACTCGGTACTGACAAAGAACTGGTGCCGCAGGTAGTCCATTTTGGAAAACAAAAGCACCGAAGCCCCTTTGGCCCCGTAGCCAAACTTGTGCGCATCTGCCGACATGGAAGTGACCCCAGGTACCCTAAAATCCCAGGCGGGCATCGAATAGCCTAACTTTTCGACCCAAGGCAGCATGAATCCCCCAACGCAGGCATCCACATGCAAGGGCAATTGGTGTTTTTGGGCCAAAACTGCAATCTCCTGCACCGGATCAAGGATGCCATGTGGGTAAGAAGGGGCCGATGCGACAATCAAGATGGTATTCTTGTTGACTAACTTGGCCATTTCTGCGGGCTGCGCTGCTTGGTTTTCATCGACTTTAGCCCTGCGAATTTTGATGTTCAAAATATGGGCCGCTTTTTCAAACGCCGGATGAGTGGTGCTGGACATCACCAATTCCGGATGTTGAACCTGAGGCCGATTTTTGCGAGCCCACTCCCGGTAAGTATAAACACAAAGAAAAATACTCTCCGTCCCCCCCGAAGTCATGGTGCCACATACCGATTCAGGGCCATTCAACAGGTTTTTGCTCATGGCGATCACCTCTTGCTCCATTCGCTGCAAACTGGCAAAAGTAAAGGGACTGATGTAGTTTTCGGTCAAAAAACTGCGGTAAGCTTCTTCCACCAAGGTCTTGTGCTCCTCATCCACGGAGTACATCATGCTCCAGATGCGGCCAGTTTTCCAAGCAATGTCGCTATCGTGAAAAGCCTGTAGATCGCTCAAGATTTCAGCTTTGTCGCGTCCCCGCGCTGGAATTTGCATGGTGTGAGTTTGTAAGGTTGAGGAGTTGAGAAGTAATTGAAAAGTTGAAGGGTTGAAATGTTGAAAAGTTGTCGTAAGACATAAAGTTTCAACTATTTTTTAAATTTAATTAACCATTAACCATTAACCATTAACCATTAACCATTAACCATTAACCATTAACCATTAACCATTAACCATTAACCATTAACCATTAACCATTAACCATTAACCATTAACCATTAACCACTTATCGGATCAAATTCAGTTCACCCATAAAGGTTCGTTTTTCTCCATCAATGAATTCCACCATCGCTTTGTAAGCCAAGACCTGCGGGGCTATTTTTTTGCTCCGGGTGGTACCATCCCAACTTGGTTTTTTGCCTTGACTGCCGTCAAAACTATACAACAATTCACCCCAGCGGTCGAAAATTTGCAGGTACAAAACCCGCTCAACGGCTCGGCTGGGGAATACCTCAAAACTGTCATTTTGCTTGTCGTCGTTGGGGCTAAAAGCGGTAGGAATGTAAATCCGGTAACTTTTGTTGACGTTGATGCGCATGGTGGCGGTGGCGAAGCAGCCTAGTTCATCCTTGCCCGATAAAGTAATTTCACCTTTCTGCGTGATGCGACTCAAATTGAATTCGGGACAAGTAGTACAAGTATTCGGATAAGAAGATTTCCAGTTGAAGTTGGCGATGGGGCGATTCCCTATGGCACTAATGTACAAGGAGTCGCCCAATTGCAAGCTGGTATCTTTGGGCAGCTTAATGGTGAATCGGCTGGGTTCGGCGAGGGTCAAGTCGCGACCGATTTTACAGCCCGTTTGATCCTCCACGCTGATGCGGTACTTACCCGCCGCAAGTTGCCTGAAAACCGAATCACGCAAAGCCTGCGAATCGCCTACTTTGAACCAATAAGTAGGGTCGCCCCCGCGTGCACGCAAGCGAATTTCCCCATTTTTGTCGCCAAAGCAAGTGGGTGAAGTACTGCTGGCTTCCAATTCGAGCTTGAAAACCTGGATGCTGTCCACTTTTTGGCAGCCCTTGCTATCGCTTACATTCACCTGGTACCAACCCGCCTGATTCAATGGAATGCTTGTCCCCGTTTCACCATTGCTCCAGCGAATGTTGAAAGGGCCATCGCCACCTTCGATTTTTACTTCTGCGCGGCCCGTTTGCTCATCGCCACAAGGTTGCTTGAGCACTTTGGCGCTAGTTTGGAACGCTGGAGGGGCTTGCAGTTCAAACTTTTTTTCAAAACTGCACCCATTGCCCGTTTCGGTGATGGTAGTGAAGTAAGTGCCGGGGCCCAATTGCGCAATACTTGCCCCAGTATCCCCTGTACTCCAGGCGTAAGTCAGGTTGTTGGCCCCTACCAGGGTAATTCGCCCATCGTTCAAACCCGCACAAGTAGGTGCTTTTAAATCGGTAGTGATGGAGGGCTCTGGAAAACTACGGGCCAGGAAAGAATCGCGAAACACACAACTGCGGTCGCGTGCTTCGAGGTAGTAATACCCTGCTTGTTTGGCCAAAACCTCTGGGGTAGTAGAGACCTGGGGGCCATTTTTACCAAAAGTCCATTTGAAGGACTGGAAATTCTCGTCGATGGTTTTGACCGTTTGTCCGGCGCTGCCACAAAAGCGCACTTCGTCCACATCAAGCAGCTCGCGGGTGAAGCGATCGGGAATTTCATACTCAAAACTGAAGGAACAGCTTTCGTTCAAACTATTGAGGGGGGTCACTTGCACGGTGTATTTGCTGCCCGGCGTGGGCTTGGTGAGGTTGATGCTGCGGCCAGTTGCCCCCGTGCTCCAGCGGTAGGTGGCAAAACCATCCGGCGCGTTGAGGGTGATCGTGGTGTCCAAACCAGGGCAAAAATAGCTGGGTTTGATGGTTGGGCTGATGCACTCGGCATCGAGATAAGCATAACCATAGTGCAAACCCTCGGTGCAATCAAAAGTGGTGAATTGGATGGTCACTACCTGCCCGACGTAATCCCGGAGGTCGATGGCCGCGTTGGTCCAGGGGCGGTAACGAATGTCGCCCTGGTTTTTGAAGCCAGGAATATTGGAGGCTGCGGCCACCCGATAATAACCACAAGAAGTCTGTTTGCTGCGCCCATCCAAAACCTGTACCTCAAATTTAGGCTGTTGCACGGGTTTGTGGTTGGGGTCTTGCATGACCACCGCAAATTTGTAGATGAAAAGGGAATTGTCTTTGGTAACTAAAAAAGAAGTCTTGATGCGCTCGTATTGGCTTCCCGCCGAGCTATTGCCCAAGCGCAGGGCATAGTTGCCCAAGGATACTTGAGGAATCACCTCATCGCGCACCAGGAAATCGCGGCCCATTTCCAAGCGAACGATAGTATGACGTTGAGGGGAGAAACCTTGCTTGGTATCCCTGAATCTCAAGGCTCCAAAAAAATTGGTTTCGGTGGTGCCAAACTCGCCTTGCCAACCAGTGAAATTGCCGAGCTCAAAGCCAATGTTTTTGCAATCATTGAGCGCTTGAGCGTTGCTACGGTCAAATTGGAAGAGGAAAAAGACGGCAAAAAGCGCCCAAGAACAGGGTGTCAGCGCTGGTTTCATAGGTTTTCTGCATAGTTTGATCAAAAATAGGGTGGCGTAACGGAGCGAAAAAATTTAGCTCAAAAACAAAAAGGATTGTACGCCAAAAGAATAAATGGCCGTCTTTAGCTGCAAGATAATGATTAGTGAGTAAAATCCAAGTCTTAGCATTTCTATAACTTATGTTAAAGTTTGGGCTGGATATGGTTAAAACCGATTTTGAGAATGGGGGTAGGCACAAACAGTTGTTATCTTGGTAGAGATTGTTTTGCAATACCAGCGACAATTGAGAACCTAACTGAACCATTTCACTTTGTAAAAACCTTTCACTCATGAAACGCTTGCCCACCTTATTGACTGTTCTTGCGGGGTTTTGTTTATTGGCCCTCAGTGCGTGCTCTGATGCAGAGTTGCTTGAGCGCAGAGAAGACCGCCTGCTAGGGACCTGGATTTTCGACAAAGCTTTTTTTCGGGAAAATGGCGATTTGTTTCGCGACAACATCTCCGGCGACTTTGAGGGTGATATCCTTCAATTCAATCCCGATTACACTTGTGTCTATGATGATCGCTTGAGCAATAAAGTCTATTACGGCACTTGGGGTGTTTTCCTCGACCGCGACAATTTTGACGGCGAAAATGACATCGAATACTACCTCGACATCAACATCGAAGACGAAAGGCGCAGGCCCTACTTCTCCTTTAGCAGCGGCATTGAGTTCCTGACTTTCGAACGCCTGACCTTTGTGGCGCAAAACCGGGCTGGCGAGTTTCGCTTTCGCATGAGTAAGTTGAGGTAGGCTGGCCAGCTAGGCCATTTCTTCCATTTTCCACTCGTCAATGGTGCGGCTTTGGCTGGAGAAATTGATGCCTACACCAATCACGGGCTTATTTTTGTGCCAAAAAGCTTCGTAATAAGCCTTTTTGCGGATTTGTTGAAGGGCAAGATCCGCACTTTGGTCCAATTTGAATTCAAAGATGTAAATATTGTTTCCTGTTTCCACCAAAGCATCCAAGCGGCCGCTGCTGTTGGGCACTTCGCTGTACACCGACAATCCCATGTAGGAGAAAATCAGGTGTACCGCTGCATGGTAAAACTTTTCAGGATATTTTTCATATTCCTGATAAGGGATGGATTTAAAAAGACCAGTGAGGATTCTGATGACTTCTTCCACGTTTTGTTGGCGGAGCAGGGTTTCTAGTTTGAAAACCAACAGGGAGCTATCGCCGTACGGCAAGCCCAAATAGGAATCAATTAAGTTGCCATTCATAGAATCTTCGACTTCACGATTGGGATAATCGAGGTGAAAAAAGCCGAATTCATCTCTAAATTTAATCGTTAAGTAACCCGTTTGGTACATTAGGCCATAAGGGTTTAGGTTCTCAAGCTCAAAGGTGTCAAAGCTTTTCTTGGATTGAGGCTCAAGTTTTAAGCTGTAGTATCCTTTTTCTTTAAGTAGGTTAATCAAAAACCTGGGCGTGCCAGTTTCAAACCAATAATTTTCAAATTTTTTAAAGCTGAAAAAGGAGTTGATCGAAACTGGGTTGTAAACCGTTTCAGCGTTTTCTTCAAAGCGGTAGCCATTGTACCACAAGCGCAATTGATCAAGTAGTTCTTGTCGGTCGAGTTTTAAAGCATGGCTGCATTCGTCGATGTGCTCTGCAAAGTTGTCTTCGAGTTCTTTTTGGGTATAGCCCAGCATTGTTGCATAAGCTGGGTGCATGGTCAGGTCGGTGAGATTGTTGAGGCCCGAAAAAATGCCTACTTTGGAAAACTTACTTACTCCAGTGATAAAAACCAGTTCGAGTAGGTGGTCATTTTTTTTCAAGACCGAAAAGAAATCTTTAAGTAGTTCTCGATTGTTTAGTGCTTTTGCTTGTTCAGTTCCCAAAAATTGAGTGATTGGTGCATCGTATTCGTCAATCAGTACTACAACTTTATTTTTTTTGGCAACATGGATCAGTAATTGCTCAAATTTTGTGCTGACTGATGCTTCTTTAACTGGAAATTGAAAAGCTTGATAGGCCATGTCCATCAAATAATTCAATCCATATTCAAGTCCTTTCTCCTGAACTCCTATACCCGTAAAATTTAGGTGGATAACCGGATGGGTACGCTCCCAATTCCATTTTGAGGCTATCGAAAGTCCGGAGAAGAGCTCCTTGTTTCCATTGTATAGTTCTTTTAGTATCGATAAAGTGATGGATTTGCCAAACCTGCGCGGACGTGCAAGAAACAAATACCTTCCAAGAGGCTTTAAATCTGCGAAGAAGTGAGTTTTATCCACATACAAATAATTTCCCTCAATGATTTCCCGAAAACTCTGTAACCCCAGGGGCAAAAGTTTGGCCATGCTTTATTGATTTCCTACAAAGATAACAATTTTGTAAAAGCTTATGCTGCTCAACTTTCACTCTTAGAGACTGCTTTATAACATGGCCCGCTAGACCATTTCTTCCATTTTCCACTCGTCGATGGTGCGGCTTTGGCTGGAGAAATTGATGCCTACACCGATCACTGGCTTGTTTTTGTGCCAAAAAGCTTCGTAATAAGCCTTTTTACGGATTTGTTGAAGGGCAATATCCGCACTTTGGTCCAATTTGAATTCAAAGATGTAAATATTGTTTCCAGTTTCCACCAAAGCATCCAAGCGGCCGCTGCTGTTGGGCACTTCGCTGTACACCGACAATCCCATGTAGGAGAAAATCAGGTGTACTGCTGCATGGTAAAACTTTTCAGGGTATTTTTCGTATTCCTGATAAGGGATGGATTTGAAGATCCCAGTAAGGATTTTGATGACTTCTTCCACGTTTTGTTCGCGGAGCAGGGTTTCTAGTTTGAAAACCAACAGGGAGCTATCGCCGTACGGCAAGCCCAAATAGGAATCAATTAAGTTGCCATTCATAGAATCTTCGACTTCACGATTGGGATAATCGAGGTGAAAAAAGCCGAATTCATCTCTAAATTTAATCGTTAAGTAACCCGTTTGGTACATTAGGCCATAAGGGTTTAGGTTCTCAAGCTCAAAGGTGTCAAAGCTTTTCTTGGATTGAGGCTCAAGTTTTAAGCTGTAGTATCCTTTTTCTTTAAGTAGGTTAATCAAAAACCTGGGCGTGCCAGTTTCAAACCAATAATTTTCAAATTTTTTAAAGCTGAAAAAGGAGTTGATCGAAACTGGGTTGTAAACCGTTTCAGCGTTTTCTTCAAAGCGGTAGCCATTGTACCACAAGCGCAATTGATCAAGTAGTTCTTGTCGGTCGAGTTTTAAAGCATGGCTGCATTCGTCGATGTGCTCTGCAAAGTTGTCTTCGAGTTCTTTTTGGGTATAGCCCAGCATTGTTGCATAAGCTGGGTGCATGGTCAGGTCGGTGAGATTGTTGAGGCCCGAAAAAATGCCTACTTTAGTGAACTTGCTCACGCCAGTGATGAAGACTAACTCAATTGAAGAGTCCAGCTCCTTGATTACCGAAAAAAAACTCTTCAAATAATCTCGATTTTCTTCCGCTTTCTTTGTGTTGTTTCCTAAAAAATGAATAATAGGTGCATCGTATTCATCAACCAATACCACCACCTTATGCACTTTCCCAAGTTCACGAATCAGGACACGAAACTGGTCTCTGGCTGTTTCTTCAACTAAATTTACTCCTAATTCACTACTCGCCTCCAACATCCGATTTCGCAATGCTTTTTCAAGCCCTAACTGTTCGAAGTTGACGTCGCGGAGTGAAAAATGAATAACCGGGTGAATCTTGTCCCAGTCCCAACGAGATTCGATCCAAAGTCCAGCGAATAGTTCTTTACTACCACTATAAAGCGCTTTAATTGTTGACAAAGTGATAGATTTTCCAAACCTTCGAGGGCGAGAAAGGAAGAAAAAACGGCCAAAAGATTTGAAGTCAACAAAAAATTGGGTCTTATCAACATAGATGTATCCACCTGAGATAATATCCCTGAAATTCTGTAGCCCCAGTGGCAAAAATTTGGCCATTATTCGCTGATTTAATGCAAAAGTAAATAACTTCAAGGAAGCTTAAAAACAATAAGTTCAGGCCATTTCTTCCATCTTCCACTCGTCGATGGTGCGGTTTTGGCTGGAGAAATTGATGCCTACACCAATCACGGGCTTATTTTTGTGCCAAAAAGCTTCGTAATAAGCCTTTTTACGGATTTGTTGAAGGGCAAGATCCGCACTTTGGTCCAATTTGAATTCAAAGATGTAAATATTGTTTCCAGTTTCCACCAAAGCATCCAAGCGGCCGCTGCTGTTGGGCACTTCGCTGTACACCGACAATCCCATGTAGGAGAAAATCAGGTGTACTGCTGCATGGTAAAACTTTTCAGGGTATTTTTCGTATTCCTGATAAGGGATGGATTTGAAAAGGCCTGTGAGGATTTTGATGACTTCTTCCACGTTTTGTTGGCGGAGCAGGGTTTCTATTTTGAAAACAACAGGGGCCCCATTTCCATGAATTAAACCAGTGTAGGACTCCAAAAGACTAGCTTTCATGGATATTTCAACTTCATGATTGGGGTAATCCAAGTGATAAAAACCAAATTCATCTCTTGACTTTATGGTAAGGTAGCCAGCTTGATAGGAGAGACCAAGGGGGTTGAGGTTGTCTAATTCAAAAGCATCAAAACTTTCTTCACTCTGAGGCTCTAATTCAAAACGATAGAGTCCTTGTTGTCTTAGTATGTCCACCAGAAACTTAGGCGTACCAGTTGCAAACCAAAAGTTTTTGAATTTTTTAAAGTTGAAAAAAGAATTGATCGAAACTGGGTTGTAAACGGTTTCTGCATTTTCTTCAAATCTATATCCATTGTACCACCAACGCATTTTTTCCATTAATTCAGGCCTGGAAAGTTTAAGCGCTTGGGCACAGTCGTCGATATATTCCGCAAAATTATCCTCCAATTCCTTTTGGGTAAAGCCCAGCATGGTCGCGAAAGCGGGGTGCATGGTAAGGTCTGTTAGGTTGTTCAAGCCGGAAAAAATTCCCACCTTAGAAAACTTGCTTACCCCCGTGATGAGCACAAACTCCAGGTTGGCATCCATTTCCTTGAGCACTGAAAAAAAGCTCTTCAAGTTATCGCGGTTTTCAGTAGCCTGATCCAGGTCTTTTCCCAGGTAATGAATGATGGGGGAGTCGTATTCATCGATCAAGACGACCACTTTTTTTTCTTTGCCCAATTCCCTGATCAGGAAACGGAATTGTTCCTGAGCGGTGTCTTCCTCTTGTTTGACTCCAAACGAATGGCTTGTTTCAAGTATGCGCTTGAGCAGTGCTTTTTCCAACCCCAAGCGCTCGAAATTAATGTCACGGAGAGACAAATGGATAACTGGATGCGTCTTCTCCCAATCCCAACGAGACTCGATCCAAAGCCCGGCAAAAAGCGCTTTGCTACCCCTGTAAAGCTCATTTAGAATGGATAAAGTGATCGACTTACCAAATCGGCGAGGGCGAGAAAGAAAATAAGCACTGGGCGCTGAAACCAGGTCAAAAATATGCTGAGTCTTGTCAATGTAAACAAGATCAAGTTCCCGAATCTTCCTAAAATCCTGTAAGCCCAGTGGCAATTTCTTAGCCATTCCAAACTGATTTCCTACAAAGATAGCACTTTTTCAGGATTCGATCAAGCACTTCACCCCTTCACCGCCACCGGAATGCCGCTCACCATCAAGGTTACTTTTTGGGCTTTGCTGGCCAGGTACTGGTTCACCCAACCCTGCAAATCGGTGAATTTGCGGCCAATATCGGTATCGGCGTGCAAACCCATGCCCAGTTCATTGCTCACAAAAAGGATCAATTCTTTCTTTTCGGCGAGGGCGTCGATTTCGCTTTTGGCGTACTCCAGACACTTTTCAATGTCTTGCTTCTCGTCGGAGAAATAATTGGTGATCCAGAGGGTGGCACAGTCGATCACGGTAGCTTTGCCTTGCAAGTCGAGTTTTGACAGGTCTTTTTCCTCCTCAATGGCGGTCCAGCGATCATCGCGGTCGAGTTGGTGGCGTTTGATTCGCAAGGCAAAGTCATCGTCCCAACTGCGGGCGGTGGCTATGTACAAAGGAGTATCGCTATGCTGCAAGGCAACTTCCTGCGCAAATCGGCTTTTCCCGCTGCGGGTTCCGCCAGTTATCATCCAAATCATTGAAAGGAGGGTTTTAGGGCCTGGGTTTATTGACGAATCGCCAATACCGGAAAGCGCGTTTTGGCCAATTCAAATCCGCCGAACATCAAAGCGCTGTAAAACAAGGTTCCAGTCAGGAAATTTTTCATGTAAGGCAAACCCTGCGCATAACATTGTAACAAAGCATCCCAAGTGCGGGCGAAAGGCTGACCCGTGCGCAAATCCAGGCCCAAGGGGCTGAAAAAAGACATGGTATCTGATAAAATCCAGTGTCCAAGCGATGCGATTAAGGCTGCCAACAGCACATTGCCTACGGTGATTTTTTGCAAAAACTGCTTGCCATACCATACAATCAAGGCAAAAACGGCATAAACACCCATCCAACCTTGGTACATCAAGCCATATTTTCCATCGAACAGAACGCCATTGATGATCAAGTCAGACAATAACAGCGACAGCAAAGCCACCACAAATGCCTTCCAGGGTTTGCTAAAATAGGCACCGCCAAAAAGTGCCATCGCACCAATGGGGGTAAGGTTAGTCATCGGGCCCAATTGTGCGGCATTCAATACCCGCACCAAGCTGGCCGCTAAAATAATCAGCAACAAAGTCAAAATACGCGGATTGAGGCGTTGAGTATCCATTATTGTGGTAGTTTTCAAGTTGAGTAGCACAGGTACCACCCCATGCAACCCTTATGTCAAATTGTGAAAACGCAATTTCCAAAGGCCATGCTTGAATGTCAAGCGGGTGATGGAACCATAATCGAGGTCCAACTGGAAAGCGTTCGACAAAGGTAAGTTTATTAAGTGACAGAGCAAACCCCGAATTACCCCGGCGTGCGTAATTAATGCGAGGTTTTCCACATTATTTTGTACAATTGTTTGTAAAAACTGGACCGAACGACTTTGAACTTCCAGAAAATTTTCTCCTCCTGGTGGGCGAATGTTCACAAAATCGGCCATCCAGGGATCCAGTTCGGCTGGCGGAATTTCCCCCCAAGTCTTGCCCTCCCAGGCACCGAAATCCATTTCCCAAAGTTCAGGGGCGAGTGTAAAACTTGGGCTCAGGTGTTGTACCAACAATTGGCAGCGCTGGGCCGGACTGCTGATAAAATGAAAATTTTCAAATGAAATGTACTGATTCAACAGGATTTTTACTTTGTTAATGTCGGCTTCGAAAGTATTTGCCAGCCCCACATCACTCTGCCCATAACAAGCCCCAGGTTTTACATCCACCGCAGTGTGCCGAATCAAGTACAAGTTCATATTCTCTTAAACTTTTCAACTTTTCAACTTTTCAACTATCAGCAATCACTCATTTGCACAAAATGGTGATTCGATCAGTTTTGATCTTGTTGCTCAGGTGCCCTTTCTCATCTTTGAGTTGAATCAAAAAAGAAAGCGTGTCACTAGGAAAGTCGCGCCTGACGAAGCAAACCGTATTGGCGCGTTTATCCAGGCAGCAGAACGAACCCGTTGAACTCTCATTGGTCAATTTGATGCTGATTTCGCCTTGTAGCGCTTCTCCGGCCCCCAATTGTGGGATGGGTGAAATGGCAAAAGGCAGCGGAATATCCGTTCTGCTATCCGTGACGTACAAATTCTCTTCTTTAGTACTGCCCAAATCCCCATCGCCGTCAGTGAACGCAAAGCGTATTTCAATGGTATCGGGTTTACCAGTAAAACTTCCGTTCTGATCAATTTGATTTTTACTGATACCCATGTACCTGATAATCGGTTCAATAGGGTATTCTGGAGGGTTGGCACAGGTCCACAAACCCATTGACAGTAAAAGCAAAAGCAGTGGGGTGAAAATCTTTCTTAGCATTTGTATTATTTTTGTGATAAAGTAGCTTTTGACAAGGCTCCCTTTTCAAACCAAAAAATAGGACTTTTTTTGCAAAGCAAGGAACATTTTACGTCAGCCAGGCAGCAATTGTTGCAAAAAATTGGATCAGTAGACGCCAATGGCTTTACCGAGCTGGCTTTGGAGCTCTTTCAATTCCAGGCCACATACAATGATTTGTACCGTCAATACCTTGAAATACTCAAGATTGAGCCTTCCTGTATTGAACAGATTGAGGACATCCCTTGTTTACCCATCTCCTTGTTTAAAAAGTACGAAATCAAAACCGGGGATTGGCAGCCAGCCCTGATTTTTAGCAGCAGCGGCACCACCGGCTTGCAAACCAGTCGGCATTTGCTGCGCGATGAAGAGTGGTACATCCGAAATGCTCGTCGTGGATTCAAAACTTTTTACGGCCCTTGCAGTGATTATTGTTTCCTGGCACTTTTGCCAGCTTACTTGGAACGCAGTGGTTCGTCTTTGGTTTTCATGGCGCAGGATTTTATCCAGCAATCGAAGCATAACTTGAGCGGATTTTTTCTGAACGAATTAGACGATTTGCGCCAACGCTTGGCATATTGTCAGAAAAAACGGGTCCCAACTGTGCTTTTGGGCGTTAGTTTTGCCCTTTGGGACTTGGCCGAAGCAGGAGGTATCAATTTCCCTGAACTCGTCGTGATGGAAACGGGTGGCATGAAAGGTCGCCGGGAAGAAATCACCCGCGAGGAATTGCACCAAATCCTATGTAAAGGCCTGGGCGTGGCTAAAATCCACTCAGAATATGGCATGACCGAGTTGTTGTCACAAGCTTATTCAAAAGGCGAGGGGCACTTTTTTCCCGCACCCACCATGCGTATTATGCTGCGCGAAACCAATGACCCTTTTGGTAAGGTACCATTGGGAAAAACTGGGGTGGTCAACATCATCGATCTGGCCAATATTGATTCCATCGCCTTCATTGCCACCGATGACTTGGGAAAAACACATACCGACGGCAGTTTTGAAATCCTGGGTCGCCTGGACGCAAGTGATGTGAGAGGCTGTAATTTATTGGTGGAGTCTTAACAAACACCCTAAAACACACATGCATGTCTGAATTTCTACTTTATGGTGCTTATGGCTATACTGGCCAATTGATCATCGAAGAAGCACTTGCCCAAGGGCTGAAACCGATCCTTGCTGGCCGCCAAGCCGCCAAATTGCAAGCCCTAGCCGAACAATACCAATTGCCCTACTTGGCTTTTGCGCTAGATGACCAGGCTGCCTTGGAAGCCGCTTTGAAACAAGTAAAAGTAGTGCTCCACGCTGCGGGCCCTTTCAGCCAAACTGCTGAGCCCATGTTGCAAGCTTGCTTGAAAATGGGGGTGCATTACCTTGATATCACGGGCGAGATTGCCGTATTTGAGCGTTGCGCCAGTTTGGATGCCGCTGCCCGTCAGGCCGGAATCATGGTCATGCCCGGCACGGGGTTCGATGTGGTGCCTACCGATTGCATGGCCTTGTTCTTGAAAAATCAAATGCCCGATGCTCAAAACTTGCGGCTCGCATTCGGTGGGGTAGGAGGGCAGATTTCGCACGGTACGGCCATGACCATGGCTCAAGGTCTAGGTGAAGGTGGGGCCATGCGCAAGAATGGTAAAATTGTAAAAGTCCCCCTTGGCCACGCGGGCATGCAGCTCGATTTTCCTCAAAAATCGCTTTTTGTAATGGCCATTCCCTGGGGGGATGTTTCAACTGCTTTTTACACCACAGGCATTCCCAATATTGAAACTTTTACAGCCGTACCTCAAAGTAGCTATAACATGATGCGCTGGCAAAGCTTGTTCAACTGGCTCTTGCGCAAAGAATGGGTGCGCAGGTACGTGAGAAAACGCATTGACCAGCGCCCAGCTGGTCCTGACAAAGTTCGTCGTAAAAAGGCTTATACCTTGGTTTGGGGCGAAGTGAAAAATGCAAAAGGGGAGCCAATCCGTGCCTGGATCAAAACCGAAGAAGCTTACAATCTTACTGCCGAAGCCAGCGTCAACATCACCAAAAAGGTCTTGGATGGGCAGGTCTATCCAGGGTTTAAAACCCCTGCTGGTGCTTATGGAGCTGATCTGGTGATGGAGCTTCGTAGCGTGAGTAGGTCGATTTTTTGAGCAAATTGGGCCGAAGTTTTGCAACCTAAGTCGCAGATATTTGTTCGGTAAAATTGTTTAATAAGCCAATTCATGCCTGCAACTTATCTAGCACAGTTTCCATTGCAAATCGTGGTTTTTCCTGGCGAAAAACTGAACCTGCATATTTTTGAACCACGTTACCGACAACTCATCCGGGAATGTGAAGATACAGGCATCTCTTTTGGTATCCCCTGCTACCTGAACCAGCAAGTGATGCCAATTGGAACGGAAATCCATTTGGAACGAATTGCAGTGGAAAACGCTGATGGTACAATGGACATCCATACCCATGCACAAGGATTGTACCGCATCGAACAGTTCATCAATCCGATGCCCGATCGCTTGTACGCTGGGGCTAAAATTCAGCGCCTTGAACATGACACGGAAGGTAATTTAGGCAGTAGTGAGCGGATTTTGGAATACATGCAGGAGCTATTCGAGTTGTTGAGCATTGAAAAAGAGTTGCCAAAGCGGGCCAGCGCTTTGCAAGTTTTTGACATTGCCCATTACGCAGGCTTGCCCAGAGAAAAAGAGTACGAATTATTAACGATGAATTTTGAGGCGCAACGTCAAGAGTTCTTGATAGCCCACTTGGAAAACTTCCTGCCGCAAGTAAAGGAAATGAGTGCTTTGCAGGAAAAAGTCAGGTTGAATGGGCACTTCAAACAACTGAAGCCGCCGTATTTTTGAAGTATAATAAAAGTGCCACACAGATAACAAGGGATATTTTGAGACCCTCGAAAAAGCACGAATAAGGTAGTCATCGTTGTTCGGTAATCCTCTTGTCCCCGGAGGGAATCGCGACAAGTCAAGCGACTGAGGCCCGCCCTAGTTCCATGAATCTCCCCCTAATTTGTTTAAATTGTTAGAGTCAAAATAATGGTGCTACCTGCGTGGCGCTAGCACAAATGTAAGTAAAGCTAAACTAAAGATGCAAGTACTTGAACGTTAAATTTCCAGCACTTGTCTTGAATTATCCAAACCGCAGAATTTTGTCGATTGAATTGAACTATTTACTTTGCTTCTGAAAAATCGGCA
Source organism: Chitinophagales bacterium (assembly GCA_013299105.1). Taxonomy (GTDB): domain Bacteria; phylum Bacteroidota; class Bacteroidia; order Chitinophagales; family Saprospiraceae; genus Haliscomenobacter. The sequence goes on from JAAFJY010000003.1 coordinate 296,329, forward strand.
TTCATCCGCTCATTCAAGGTATTTGAAAGGCGTTTGATGACAACAGTAGCTATCGAAATACCGCAGAAAACCAGACCCAAAACGAAAAGCGGCCAAGGCTGCGCAACTCCTTTGCCATAGGTGCAGACGCTCAAGATGAGAAGTGTGGAAAAGGGCAACGACAAGGCCACAAAATTCAAGGCCAAGCCAGGATCGAAGGTGAAATGAGGATTGTGTTGGTCCCCACTACTCTCCATTGCATGTACGCTGGAAACATGGGCAAAAGGCCAAAAACTAGCCGCACTTTGTGGGAAAACAATGGCCAGCATCGCCGCTTCAGGCGAAAGTTGTGGAAAGAGGGCCAGAAACAAAGCACTCAACAAAAAAGTAAGCCCAGCCCGCAAGCATAGAATATTGCCAATGAGTTTGAGTTGTGTCCAGTTGAGCTGGACCGAAATCCCGATGAACAACAAAACCAAAGGTGTCATCATGGCGCTTATTTTCAACACAATGTCTTGGCTGAATGCAGGTAAATTATCCAGGTGCCAACCCAAACTCATACAAACCAGTGCTCCGATCAACACCAGGTTGACAGGCTCGTTCAAGAGGCTTTTGCCAAGGTCTTTCAGTTTTGCTTTTTGCGAAACATTCTGTTCCGGATGTGAATGGTAATACCAACGCATAGCCAGCAAGTAAAGCAAAATCAGCACAAAAATTTTGTTGCCCAAGTCGCCCAAAGCTGCCCAGGCCACTGGTTGCTCGCCCAAATACTCGCTGACAATGGGAAAGCACGACAACCCAGGGGCCAAAGAAGGAACCATCATCAAGAGGCTGCGAAATGCCGGGCTGTTGCGCTCAATCCCCAACATGGGCAACAACAAGCAGCTCATTCCCAGGAGCAAGAGGTTGAAAACCAGGGCTAAAATCGGCAAGGCAATCAGCTCCCTGCTCAACTCGGTTTTCAGCAAGGCTACAAATATAGTAGCGGGCAAGGCCAGGCTTAGGATCAAGGTCTTGATGCCATTCAACTGCTCTTTGCCTTTGATTTTCGACTTTAAAAAATAGCCAATGGCGATCAAAACCAGCAGCGACAAGGCTTTTTGTAAAGCGAGGCTCATTTTATTGCTTTAGTTGAACTTTTATGAACTTTGTCAAAGCGAATGGGGGCGATCATGAATCGCCCCCGAAGGCTATCGGATTTGCAGAAAACGGCTGGTTTAAGCTCCCTAAGCCATAACCTTTTTGAGGCTTTCTGTGAAAAGCTTCAACTCGTCTTTTAAGCCGACGGATACCCGGCAGTAAGTTTTGCCATCGATCAGGAAAGAGCGTACCGCTACCCCCGAATCGTACATTTTTTGCAAGAAAGCCTTGCCCTCCATTTCGATCGGAAACAAGATGAAGCTGGTGTAGGAAGGCACATAGTTGATGCCCATTTTCTTCAATTCCTGGTAGAGGTACTCGCGGCCTTCGGCGGTCCACTTGCGTGAATTGGCGTGGAATTCGGCGTCTTGAATGCTGGCAATCGCGGCGTTTACCGAAGTGATGCACATGCCCATATTGCCACGTACCATGTCTTCTATTTTTTTCAAGGTACTAGGCAACGCCACGATGTAGCCTACGCGCAAGCCAGCCATCGCGTTGATTTTGCTGAAAGTACGGGCTACGATCACATTTTTGCCCTTGGCCACGAGGTCCACCATGCTGGAAGCCATCGCATCGTCGAGGTATTCGAGGTAAGCTTCATCTACAAAAACGGGGACCTTGCTGGATACCTTTTCGCAAAAACTGCGCAAGGCTTTGGCCTCGGTGATGCTGCCTGTTGGGTTGTTGGGGTTGCAAACGTAGATCAACTTGGTGTTGGCGTCGATGGCACTTTCCATGCCAGCTAGGTCGTGCGACCAGTCTTTTTTCAAAGGCACATTTTTCCAACTTGCTTTGAAGGACTTGGCCGTATTGACCAGAGACATGTAAGCTGGATCAGCAGAAACAATATTGCCACCATTGATGAAATGGGTGATGGCGGTTTTTTCCAACAAATCGGTCGAACCAGGGCCCATCATGATGTAGTCTTCTGATACTCCTTCGCGTTCGGCGATCAGTTTGCGCAGCGTAGCAGCCTCACCGTGGGCGTAGCGGTTGCCTTGCATGGCCGTTTCCATGATGGCCAAGCGGGTTTTGGCGGAAGGGCCAAAAGGATTCTCATTGGCATTCAGGCGAGCCACTTGTGCAGGCGGATTGAGCGGCAGTTGGAAATCGAGCTCTTGCAAGCGGCTTTGTGCAGCCCATTGTATATTTTGCTCAGTGGAAAAGTCTCCCCGACCAATGGCAGCGGGCAACACCGCAGCACCGGAAGCCAGGGTCAAAGAAGAGCGCAGCCAGTCCCGGCGGCTGAATGTAGCATTTTTCATGATCAGTATATGTGGTGGATGAAAAGTTGAATACATATGCGTCAATTGATGCACAGCAATTCTGGAGGCTCATTGGCCTGTTTAACCACAAAATTGAAAGGACTGAATCAGGAAAAAAGAATAAAATTCAAAACTGCATCAGACAAAGATTGACATTTTTTGGCAGATTACAAGCTGGTTTTTATCAGAAGTTTAAATTCCAGACAAAATTTCGACACTTACTTTTAATGTGAAATTAAAATAAAAAAAGCAGACGAAATCCAATATTAATTTCGCCCGCTTTTAGCTGAAAACAAATACTGTTGCTTTCTTTCCAACTTTTAAACGCTTCAATTTGTCAATTTCCGCTCTAAGAACACCTCTGCCATCATACATCGCGCACTTCCCCCGCCATAAGTCTCGATGGTTGGAATGGGGCTGTACAAAATAGTCGTATGTATTTCGATTTTGGCGATTTGGGCTAGGGTCAATGACTGGTAAGCTTGCTCAGACATGACCAAAAAGGTTTTACCCTCAGTATTCCTGACTTGTAGCATATTGCCGGCAAAGGACATCATTTGGGCGATACTCAGTTCGATCACTTCTTTATGTGTAGCGTCAAAATGGGCCAAGACCTTGGCTTTATCGGCGGGGTCTGGAATAGTGTCTAACACGATCACTACAAAAGTCTCGCCCAGGGCCATCATTACATTGGTGTGGTAAATGTCTTGTCCTTGTCCGTCCACGCTGTGAAAAAGCACTGGCAGGTAGTCCGTGACCTGACAAAACTCCTCGATCAAATCGACATCGGTTCGCGGGCTCAGGCAGGCGTACACCAAATGGTTGGAGCGGTCTAAGATCATGCTGCCGGTACCTTCCAGGAACTTATTTTGGGCTTCGTGCCCCTCCATGCGTACATGTTGGCTGATTTGGAACTGCTCTTTAAAACTTTGGAGCACGTCTTCGCGTCGCTCCAGGCGGCGTTTAGCGGCCTGCATGGGGTAAGTGATGATGGTACCATCTTGGTGAAAAGTGACCCAATTGTTGGGGAAAACTGCGTCAGGGGTCCGCGGTTCAGGTTGGTCTTCAACTACGATCACATTGATACCTGCTGTGCGCAAACGGCCCACCATTTCGTCGAATTCGCCTTGGGCTTTTTCGGCAATTTGCTCGGCGCTCAAGCTACTGTCGTTGCGTTGAAAAGCATTGGAAGCAGCGGTCTCTTCATTGAACCCGAAGCTGGCTGGACGCACCATCATAATGGTATCCGTGGTTTGTTGAATGGCGGACATAATTTGGTTTTGTGGCGCAAATATACAGGGCAAGTACATTTTACCTAATAAATTCTCAAGCTCAAATTCAAACCCTGGTCGACACTTTACTGTTCTTGATCTTAAAAGCGAGCATACTTACTGCTAATCCTTTATTTTTGTCAGTAAGTATTTGAGCTAAAATAAACTGAACGTATTTGCTTTTGAGGTTTAGCAAAAAAAGAACACAACTTACTTTCATCCAGTTGCTTATCTTTTTTCACTAAACCCAAATCCGTCCACCTTATTTTTTTACGCTCCCTAACTCGAGTAAATTTTGTACATGATCAACAAAGTAAAAAAATGGCTGGGCATCGAAGGCATCAAGCTGGAAATCCTGCTTCCCGATGAAATCCAATCCTCCGATGGTTTTGTTACGGGATTGGTGCGTTTTCAGACCCAGCATACCCAAACCGTGACCCAGTTAAAAATGGTTTTCATTGAGCGCTATTCCCGCGGTCGCGGCAAAGAGAAACGCGTGGACGAATACGAACTAGGCTACCTCGATTTTCGCGAACCCTTTGAAGTACCCGCCGGGCAGGAAGTCGAAGTGGAATTCACCTTGCCATTCAGCCTGGTACAATCCGAAATGGACGAAATGGCGAGTTCCAATTTCCTCTTGGGTGGGGTTGTCAATGCTGCCAAGAAAATGAGCGCCATCAAATCTGAATTCCGGGTAGAAGCCGAAGCCAAAGTCAAAGGCACTGCCCTTAATCCCTTTGACAAAAAGCCGATTGTGTTGAAGTAGAGACAAGGCATGCCTTGTCTTTTCAATTATTAATGGTTAATGGTTAGTTGTTAATTTTTGTGACTTGACCCTGCATATGCTGATTAAGAATAGAACTATTGGCATTCCGGCTCCAGAAAACCTTGCTCAAAGCTCCATTTCCGGCAACCTTTCCTTGCCATTGCTTCCATGTTGGCCGCCACATCAGGCGCTTGCAAGCGCTGGCGATAAATTTTTGCCAACAAAAATGCATTTTTCCGCATTTGCCCTGCGCTACAATCATCCTTGCTCAAACTGAACATCAGGGTCTCGACGGCCAGCGTGGTTTTGCCCGTTTCCAGAGCCAATTGAGCCAGAGAATGGGCATACAAGCTGTTTTCTGGCCCGGATTGTGGGAAGTTTTGTCGAAATTTGGCATAGGCTTTGCTCAATTTCATGGCATGGGGCCAGTTTTTATCCCTTTCCCATTTTTGCTCCAGGCGTTCGATTTTGTTTTGTAACAATTGTTCTTTGCTGCATCCACCAAAAAGCAGCATAAAAAATACGCTGGTGGTGAACCTAAACGGCAAAGCGATGTTCATGCTCCATACCAAATAAAACCTAGTGGAGGGAGTGTAAGTAAACATGCTTCCTTTATTTTTTGGGCTATGCAAAAAATCAGTATTTGTTGGTTGCGCCGCGATTTGCGGCTCCGAGACCAAGCGGCTTTGTACCATGCGTTGAAGGGCGAATACCCTGTTTTGCCTTTGTTTATTTTCGACCTCAATATACTAGAGAAACTACTAGACCGTAGTGATCCAAGGCTTACTTTTTTGCATGAAGCGATCAACGCGCTACAAGAAGAATTAAAATCTCTGGGTAGTGCTATGGTAGTGAAACATGGTCGACCAGCTGAAATTTGGGCCGAACTGCTTCGGACGCATTCCATTGCCGCCGTTTACACCAACCACGATTATGAGCCCTACGCCTTGGAGCGGGATGGAGCTATCCGACAACTTTTACAGGAAAAAGCGATCCCATTTCACACTTGCAAAGACCAGGTGATTTTCGAAAAAACCGAAGTATGCAAGGCTGATGGCAGCCCCTACACGGTTTTTACGCCTTATTCCAGGGTTTGGAAAGCCAAACTGGCCTCCCAAATGGATACTTTGCCCGATGGCAGCCCCGTTTCGTTTTACCTCAAGCCATATCCCAACGAAACCTATTTTGATCATTTTTTGAAGATTAGCCCTCAAGCAGTGCCTACGCTGGAGGAAATGGGTTTTCAAAGGAGCAATATAGAAATACCTTCCACCAGCGTATCCCAGGGTTTGATCAAAAATTACGATAAGACCCGTGATTTTCCCGCCGTTTTGGGCACTTCTCGCTTGGGAATCCATTTTCGTTTTGGCACGATCAGCATTCGCGAAAAGGCATTGAAAGCTGGCCCTTTGAACGAAACATACTTGAACGAACTGATCTGGCGCGATTTTTATGCCCAAATCCTGGCCAATTTTCCGCACGTGGCCAAGGGGGCTTTCCGCCCGGAATACGACCAGATCGAATGGCGCAACGACCCGGCTGAATTCGAGAAATGGTGTCAGGGTAAAACGGGCTACCCGATCGTGGACGCGGGCATGCGCGAGCTCAACGCCACTGGCTATATGCACAACCGTGTGCGCATGATCACTGCCAGTTTTTTGAGCAAACACTTGCTGATCGACTGGCGCTGGGGTGAGGCGTATTTTGCCGAAAAACTACTGGATTTCGATTTAGCCAGCAACAATGGTGGTTGGCAATGGGCCGCAGGTTGTGGCACCGACGCAGCGCCCTATTTCCGGATTTTTAGCCCTGCGGCACAACAAGATAAGTTCGACAAGGAGGGCAAATACATCCGTCGCTGGGTGCCTGAATATGGCACTGCGGCCTACTCCAAGCCCATTGTAGATCACGCTTTTGCCCGCGAGCGTTGCCTGGCTACTTACAAGGCGGCTTTAAAAGGGTAAGGCCTTTGTGCTAATTGAAATTATGTTGTTATAAGATTCGCCTTTGCTAACTGGCTCCTTCGAAAGGCTTGTGTCGAGATTGTTTGTTGGAAAGCCAAACGGGCCATAAGGTAACTCAGCGTCGATTCTGCACCTTGGTTCATGTTGACCTGCGTTTCCTCCAAGCCATCGTAACAACCACCAGTACAGGGATTGTAAATGATTTGATGAAGGTGGTTGCGCCCTAAAAACCAGTCGAAAGCGATTTCCATTTTTTTCTGATAGTTATCTTCGCCAAATACTTCGTGGAAGAGCCGCAAGGCCGATATAGTATAGGCTACATCAAGGGGTTGTTCACCATAGTCTGATTTTTCATTCCCTTTTTGCATCCAGCCACGGTTAGAAATGACTTTGATGCCTTCTTCATTGAAAGTGTGTTTGAGCAAAAAATTGAATGATTGGTAGGCAATATCTTTATAAGCTACTTCACCGCAAATTAAGTAGGTGCATAGCATGGCTTCGGGTAAAATACTGTTGCCATAGGTGAGGTACGGTTCATACCAATGCCAGCCATCGACTGATTCGTTTCGGTACAATTTTGTCAATCGTTTGGCGAACGTCTCTAATACTTTTTTGCATCTTACTGATGGCAGTTCCTGGAAGTAATAAAATAAACCCTTGATACTGAAGGCCATGGCGCGCGGCGAGTACATGTTTTCTATATGCGAAAATGCTTTTACAAGCAGTTTCTCCGCTTGAAGGGCTAAGTCGACAGGCAAGATATCGCGTTTAGCAATCAGATAGCCCAAAGCCCAAATTGCACGCCCGTTGGAATCTTCTAAATTGACTTCTGCATTTTGGTTTGTAAATTCTTGCTCAACGTTAACATAGTTTAAAAAAGAACCGTCGGGTTGTTGGCAATATTCAATGAAATTCAAGTATGTTTTGATGTATAACAATTCTCTTTTGCCCAAATGCTGTTCAAAATGCATACATATTGCGATTAATGCACGGGCATTGTCGTCGAGGGTGTAACCTGACGAGAGATCCGGGTGGTTGATTTTTGCAAACTGAATCATGCCGAAGGAAGTGGTCATTTTTTTGACATGGCTCAGGTTAATGTCCGGTGGAGCGTAATGCAATTCGATGTTTCGGGGGTCAAGCTGTTGGAACAAGTTGGCGTGTTCGACTGCTGCATTTTCCCAGGCGGCAAAAATGACACGTTGTAAGCCATTGTTAATCATGCTATTGCGCAATGCACGATTGCCTAACAAGCAATTTGTGGCGGCACTGAGTTGTGGTGAATTCTGAAAGTCAATGAGGATGCCTGCATCGTCCCTTAACAACTCACGTGCATGAGGAATAGGGGTGGAAATAATGGCACAAGCACAACTTACTGCGTAAGAAAAAGTACCACTTACTGCTTGATTGGGATCCTTAGACGTGAACAAATAAATGTCAGTCATTTGCAGATATTCCAACAATTCGGGGAGTGGTAAATAGGCGTTGATGAATTTCACATGGTTTTCGAGCGACAACTCCGCCACCTTTGCTTCCAACATGCGGCGGTACAGCTCGCCTTCTTGTCGCAAGACCGTGGGATGGGTTTTTCCAATGGCCAAGAACAAAACTTCGGGGTGAGAGGCTACAATCTTCGGTAAGGCGTTCAATGTCGTTTCGATACTTTTTCCAGAACTGATCAAACCAAAGGTGGACAGTACTTTTCGGCCGCTCAATCCGTATTTTTTTTTCAGGAAAGTTTTGCCCAAATGCGGCACCAAGTGAACGCCGTGGGCAATGACCTTGATTTTTTCGGTTGGAACATCGTATTCATCAGCGAGGATTTGCGCGGCGTTATTGGTCATTACGACTACCGCTTCGCAGGCCGCTGCGATCGCGCCGATCTTCCTTGTCAAGGTCTCATCTACTTTGGGCAATACAGTATGAAAAGCAATGACCAGCGGTTTGTGAATGCTTTTTAAAAAATTTAAAAAATCTATCTCGCTGATCGGTTCAAAGAATCCGAATTCGTGTTGAAGCAACACAATCTTAATTCGTTCGTCGGTATTGATGGTCTCTGCCAAATGCAAATACGCCTCGGGGTCGGAGGTGTCGAGTACCTCTCGGACCTCGGGAGGGTAAGTGTGTTTTTCTTGGGCCATTTCCAAGGCACAAACGCTGAAGCCAAAAGAGGGGGCGAATTTGTCTCGTAAGGCTTTTAAAAGGTCTTGCGAAAAAGTTGCTATTCCACATTCACGAGGGGGATACGAACTGATCAGGAGAATTTCAGGAGCAAGCAGATCGGAATGGTTTGTCATAATTAGAAAATGTGTTAAAAACGGAAATTAAAGTGCTATCGCCTGCCCATGAAAGATCTTTGATGCCAGAGAGGGCAATGAATGTCAAATCTTGATTTGGGCGAGTAATTCTGCTACCAAATCGGACAAGCGCATGGAAGCACAGGCAATTTGTTGATCGGCGGCACCGTAATAAATGTAGAGGGTATCACCAAACAAGGCTGCGCCACTCGGAAAACACACGTTGTTGACTTCCCCGTGGATCTCGTATTCCTTGTCTGGCGAAAAAAGCGGCTTTGGTAAGCGAGCAAGCTCAATGGCTGGGTTCTTCAAGTCCAACAAAGCCGCACAGGCTACATATTTGTACCCATCTGAAGTATCGTGAACGCCGTGGTAAATGATCAACCAACCGTGTTGGGTTTCGATGGGTGGGCAACCGGCACCGAGGTAACTGATTTCATGGCGATGTTGAGGCTCCAAAAGCAAATGTTCTTGGAAATGCAGGAAATAGTCTTCCCAAAAAGCGCCATTTAATTCAGAGAGGTCATGTACTGCTGTGATCTGGATGTCGGGTTTGATCCGGTGCAGGAAATAAAATTTTCCATCAATCCTACGGGGAAAAAAAACCAGATTTTTGTCCCATATCAAACTTTTTTTGTGTTTATCCCGTCGGTCTGTATGGGGAACGTTGTATCGATTGTACTTTTCGTTGAGTGGGGTCTTACTTTCTGCCAAGTGTTTGAAATCGTTATAGACCATTCGGGGCGTAAGGATCCCTTTTTTCTCAAAGTAGGGCAATTCTTCTGTGATCGCATAGGCACCAAGTGCATTAACGCCGTCGAATGCGGTGTAAGTCAGGTAATACCATCCATCGATTTTTACCAAACGTGGATCTTCCACGCCTTGCGACTCATAATCTCCCTGCGGAAAAAGCACGGGCTGTTCGTAGCGTTCAACCACGGTAAGCGGCCCTTCCAAACGGCAATAGCCGATTGTAGAATAATTGCCTTTACGCACCGCACGGTAAAAAAGGTGGAGGGTATTGCCTTCGCAAATAACGGCGGGGTTCAATACTCCGGCGTTTTCAAAACCGAAATCGGTTTTTTCGAGGATGACCCCGTGTTTGGTTACGTCCATTTTGGTTTAAATCGGAACACAGGTCACTTTAAATATTGGAGGTAAGCTTTTCAGCCTCACCACGGATTCTAAAACGCTGGTTAATCTTTTTTACCCTTGCTTTTCTTAGGATCGGCTTTGGGAAGAAAAACATCTAGGGAGTGGTTTTTATCTAATTCACTTTTGCCTTCGGATTTATATGCAGATGTGGCTTTGATTTTACCCGCAGATCGGTCAGCAGGTGCTTTTTTGTGGTTTTTACTTCCTTTGTCTTTGCTCATTTTTGTGAATTTTATGATTGTCCTGCCAGTCCCTTTTGTTAAGAATAAGGTGAAGCATAAACAGAATCTTGTGCAAAGATCGGGGTAAAAAGGCTTGGAACTCTTACACAATCCCTGAAAAAAATTACAGGATTCACAGGTGCTTAGGGAGCGTAAAAAAATAAGGTGGACGGATTTGGGGTTAGTGAAAAAAGAAAAGCAACTGACTGGAAGGATTTGTATTCTTTTTTGCTAAACCTAAAAAGCAAATATGTCCACCTTATTTTAGCTCAAATACTTAGTGACAAGCCACGAATAAACCTTTCCAATTCGCAACTGTATACTTTATAGATTATGCCCTCGCTGTGCGAGGCCATTTTTAGCACGCGGATAAAATTAGGTGTGAGTGTGTTTGTTTGGGTGTGAGTGTGTGTGAACCCCGTTTCCAATTAGGTAAAGTCGATAGATTCTGATCGAAGCCCCACACTCGAACTCACACTTACACACGACACACCCATTCTTGCGGATTTCCAGCATGACGTTGACCATGACGTTGACCATGATGTTGACAGCATGATCTGATCAGGAATCATAAAAATTGGAAACGTTTATTTTTGAACCGTTACTTAGATTCCTTCAAGTCCGGACAAGCGTTTGATTTTCAATTTTTTAAAATGAGAAGGTGTCAAGCCAGTTACTTTTTTAAATTGGTTGGACAAGTGCGCTGCGCTGCTGTAATTGAGCAAATATGAAATTTCAGTCAGGTTTAACTCACCATATAGGATCAATTCCTTCACCCGTTCTATTTTGTGGGCAATGATAAAGTGCTCAATGGTTGTTCCCACCACTTCCGAAAATAAGTTGGAAAGGTAGGTGTAATCGTAGTGCAATTTTTCGGCGAGGTGATTGGAAAAATTTATTTTGAGTGGTGATTCGGCGTGATGCACCCTTTCGATGATTTCGGTTTTGATGCGCTCAATCAGGATTGCCTTTTTATCGTCCATGAGTTCCAGGCCCGACTTTCGCAGCGTTTGCTGGAGTTGCTTAACTTGTTCTGCTGATAGGTCTTGTAAAAGTTCTACCTCACCCAATTCCACAATGGCATGTGGAAACCCCATATCTTTTAACGCCGCTTTTACAACCATTTTGCAGCGCAGGCTTACCATGTATTTGATGTATATTTTCACTATTAGATCAGAACAGGGGAGAAGGCCAAAAGGTTTTAGCCCTGCGCTGCATTGTCGGGTAGGGGAGGCAAAGAACTTGTATTGAGCTGGGTGCCTGAATATGGCACTGCGGCCTACTCCAAGCCCATTGTAGATCACGCTTTTGCCCGCGAACGTTGCCTGGCTACTTACAAGGCGGCTTTAAAGGGGGAGGGTTAGCACCTGCCGATGAATCTCATAAACCTGCTGGATCAGTGAATGTTCCCCATCGTTGTGGATGAGGAAATCGGCCCTTTTGATTTTTTCTTCCTCCGGCATTTGCTGGGCGATCCGCTTCTCAACTGCCTCTCGCTCCACTTGGTCACGTGCCATCACACGTGCGATTCTCACTTCCAGCGGTGCCGTGACCACGATGATTTTATCTAGGGTCTTGTAACTGCCACTTTCGTACAACAAGGCAGCTTCCTTTAAAGTGTAAGGGCTGTTTTGTTCGGCTTGCCATTTCAGGCCATCTTTTCCTACTGCGGGATGGACTAGGGCATTGAGTTGGGCCAACAAATCGGGCTGGCCAAAAGCAAGGGTGCTGATCAATTGGCGGTTCAGGCTGCCGTCTTCCAGGTAAGCTTCTGCTCCAAAAAGGGCTTTGATGCCCGCAATCAAGTCCGGGTCCTGGATCATGAGCCACCTGGCCCGCTCATCGGCATAGTAAATGGGGATGCCAAGAGCTGAAAAAATGTGACAAACAGTGGTTTTCCCGCTGCCGATTCCTCCGGTGATGCCTAGGTGTAGGGACATATGGTCAGTATATTTGTGGGGTGGAGTTGAGAAGAAGTTGAGATGAAGTTGAAAGGTTGAAATGTTGAAGGGTTGAAAAGTAGGGATTTCAATTGATTCTTCCGACTGGACGCTGGTTCACGGTCTCTTGACCGGAACCACCATCCACGCCTTTTTAACACATAAACGAAATCCTACTCAAAACCACGACAACCAAAGTCTTTACGCCCCGTAATATCCTATTTTTTGGCCACAATTTTACCTCAAAGCCGATGCAATTCTTGCGATTTTTTGCTCAAGTGCTGCTCGTTTTCCTGCTCACCGCCATCAGCCAGGTAGGTGGCTTGATTTACCTTTTGCACCTGATTTTTTGGCGGGTTTTGGCAAAAAAACTAGAAAATGGCTGGCAAAAATGGCTGCTCAGGTGGAGTAGTTTTGTGCTGTTTTATGGCTTGTTTTGCGCTTTTGTGGTGCCACTATTGGCGAGCATTACTGGTCGGGTGCCCTTGCCCCTTGGGAAAAACGGGCTACTGCTGCCCTTGCATTTCGGTACCGTCATTCTGAATCGGCATTACGTCAAGCCTGCTTTGAAAACGGCAGCGACCGAGGCTGTACTTGCCTTGCAAAAGCGATTTCCAGGCACCCAAGTCAACTATTTGGATGCCAATTTTCCTTTTTTTGATGAGTTTCCGTTGTTGCCCCACCTGAGTCATGACGATGGTGAAAAGCTGGACCTGGCTTTTTTGTACCTCGATGCAAAAACAGGTTTGCCGTCCACTCAAGCCCCATCTCCAATCGGCTACGGCGCGTGCGAAGGCCCCTTGCCCCATGAAAACAACATGCCCAAAACCTGCCAACAAAAGGGCCATTGGCAGTACAACCTTTTGCCAAGACTGGTTTCACAACGCAAGAAAAAAGCCTACCTTTTCGACGAAATCCGCACCAAGGCTTTGGTTCAAGCCTTCGTTCAGCACCCTCAAATCCGCAAAATCTTCATCGAGCCGCACTTGAAATCGCGCTTGGGCTTCAACGCTTCCAAGGTCCGTTTTCACGGCTGCCAGGCAGTGAGGCACGATGACCATTTGCATGTGGAGCTGTGAAGGGGAGGCGTGTTCTATCTTTTCGAGCTTTAGTGTTTTTGGCCGACATTGAGGATTTTTAGTGAAGGGCTTGTTTTTGTTACTTTGAAATCTTGAGTTCGTAAGGCAGGCTCAATAATCTAGCGCAACAGGGGCGGAGTTTTGCATGTTGTGAGGAGATTATCCCCAAATCTCCACCCAATTGGAACTCCCTGCCCAAAATTCCCCAGGCACAAATCACCGCAAAAGGATAATTTCGCGGCAACGTGTAAAGGATTCAAGATCAATAAAAAACCAACAACAATGCCTGGGGTCTACCAGCTAAACTCCAAAACCCAAGCCAACTATGCTACTCGCAATACCTCAATTTTATACTTGGCTCCTTTCATTTTTTCACCTTGAATCTTTTCCAACACCGTGCCGACCGAGCCTTTTTTCACCGCCACGAACGACATGTAATCCAACAATTCAATTTTACCAATCTCCTCTTTTTGCAATTCTCCTTTTTTGGATAAAAACCCCACGATGTCCGTTTTGCTCAACTTGTCCTTTTTGCCTCCACTGATGTACAGCGTGACCCACTCCGCAAGTGGTGGCGGTGGTACGTTTTCAGGCAAATCAAACAGTGGTGGCATGCCTGGGAGGTATGCTGGCAGGTTTTTATCTGGATTGAGGATCAAAAAAGCCGTACCCTCGTTGTGCATTCGGGCCGTTCGTCCATTGCGATGGTCAAAATCCGCGCCTTGATAGGGAAATTCAAAATGGATGACATTTCTGATTTCGGGGATGTCAAGTCCCCTGGCTGCTAGGTCAGATGCGACCAAAACCACTGTGCTGCTGTTGCGAAACTGCACCAGGGCTTTTTCGCGGTCCAACTGTTCCATTCCACCATGAAAAAAAGAGCTTTGCAGCCCCAAATCGTTCAGCCCGCGCACCACGCGTTCGGTGGATTCGCGTTGGTTGCAAAAAATCAAAGTCTGGGCATTCCCTAAGGCACAAAGCAATTGATAAAGCGTCTGAATGCGGTCATTGTTTTTGACCAAAACGGCTTTGACCAGCAAGCCATCAGTAGATTTGTCCTCAGTACTTGTATAATCCAACACAATGGGCGCAACGATGCCCGTAAATTTTGGAATGCTTTGCTCATTGCTGGCCGAAACAAGGATTCTTTTTTCCAAATGAGGAATTTCTTCGATGATTTGGGCCATTTGTTCCTGAAAACCCATCGACAAGCACTTGTCAAATTCATCTAAAACCAGCATGTGCAGGTTTTCCAATCCAAAAGACTTGCGGTGCAAGTGTTCAATGATGCGCCCAGGCGTTCCGACCAATAGTGCGGGTGCTTGGCTTAGGTTGCGGATTTCAGTTTGAATCGGGTGGCCGCCGTAACAAGTATTGACTTTGTAGCCCGTCCCCATTTTTTGCCATACCCGCTCAATTTGAATGGCCAATTCGCGGGTGGGCGACAACACCAAGCACTGCACCCCAGTCTGGTCGGGCCGCAACAGGTTTAGGATCGGCAGCAGAAAAGCCAGGGTTTTGCCTGACCCGGTAGGGGCCAAGAGGATGAGGTTGGGCTCGGTTGGAATATTTTCCAAAGCCTGTTCCTGCATTTCGTTCAGGGAATGAATACCCAGGTTGGCAAGGGTAGTTGACAGTGACAGTTGTGTTTGCATGGGGTGCAAGATAGGGATTTTAGTTATGAGTTATGAATTATGAGTTGGGGGCTCGCTGGTAAGTGACAAGCCACGAATAAACCTTGCCAAATCGCAACTGCGTACTTTATTAACGATGTCCTCGCTGCGCGAGGCTATTTTTGGAACACGGATGACACGGATTAAGCGGATTTACACGGATTTCCAGCATGACGTTGACCATGACAATTAAAAAATTGGTAAGGCTTATTTTTGAACCGTTACTAAGCTTTTACCAATTCAAAACCAAACCGTGTTAATGAGTGCTAAAGATTCCCAGAAAACGCCCCAGCTAGCCTCCTTAATCATGTGCCGCATCTCTTATGTAGGCTGTCGAAAATCTGGGCTCTTATTTGGCTTCAAGTGTTGCTTCAAAACGAGTTTGTTTTGGTCATCAAGGTCTAAGACTTTTTTGAGTTATGTAAGGGTGCATAAAAAAATAAGGTGGATAGGTTTGGGTTTAGTGAAAAAAGGTCACTACCAGTTTAAACAAGTGGATGAAAGGAAGTTGTGTTCTTTTTTGCTAAACCTCAAAAACAAAGATGTCCATCTTATTTTAGCTCAAATACTAAGTCAAAAATTCAGGCTTCGCAAATCCAAAATTCACCTTAAGTTTATATCTAGGCCAACGGGCCCCCAGCTAGTTTCTACGCATCTTCCCCCCGAAAATACAAGCTTTCAATCTTGGCATGAATGGTGTAAATCGATTGCAAAGTCTTGTTGATGAAAGGCTGTAACTCGCCTTCTACTTGCTCATAATCCAGCTTACTGAATTCGCTCAACATTTCTTTGATCATGGCTTTGGGTTGTCCTTGTGCAGTATCGTTGTCGGTACCCAAGTGCTTGAGGAAATAGCGGATTTGTTGCAAGTTAAAATGGATGGAACGAGGTGATAATTCATTGAAAACCAAAAATTCGATGACATTTTTCTTCTCAGGAGCAGCCTTGTAGTATTTGCGATTCATGTCAAACGCTTCGAGCAATTTGAGCAGGATGGCGTAGCTGTAATTTTCCATTGCGCTGTCGTTTTCACCATTGCTGGCTCGGAAAATATCGTACATTTTGCAGCTGATGGCCCTGGCAATTTGAGCAGCGCGCTCCAAGTGGATACCCAGGCGAATCAGGGCCCAGGTCTCGTCGTGGGTCAACGTAGCATCAACGTAACCACGGATCAGGGCGCAATGCTCTTCGGCCTTGGTCGTAAAGTCGAAAAGGCCCTGGGTTTTGAAATAGTAAGGATCGTAATCGCGGGCAAAAATATAGTAGCGATTGATCATGAGCCACAATTCCGAAGAAATGGCGTTGCGCATACTGCGACCATTCTCGCGCGCCAACGTGAGGTTACTCAATAAGGAAAGCGGCTGGTCGGGGCTCAAGATCACATCGTAGAGCAGTTGTTGCTCGTCCCATTTTTCCACTTTGTCGATGGGCATACCAGCCAAATTGGCTATCGAACTGAGCACAAAACCCAGGTTTTGACTAAATGGCGCATCTTGGCTGGTGAAATATTGCACTTTGGTAAAGCGGGCCAGGTGTTCCGTCCTTTCCAGGTAACGGCCCATCCAATACAATGAGTAAGCAACGCGTGCAAGCATAAATAACAATTGTAATTTTTAAACATCGGTCTGCTGAGTGAGTCCTTCTTTTCAACCTTTCAACTCTTCAACCTTTCAACTCACTCCACCATTACCCAAGTGTCCTTCGATCCCCCGCCTTGGCTGGAATTGACGATCAGGCTGCCTTCTTGCAAAGCTACCCGCGACAGGCCACCCGGCAAAACATATTCCCGATCCTTGCCCGTGAGGGTAAAGGTGCGCAAGTCAATGTGCCGGGGCTCAAAACGCTCCTTGCCCTCGATGTAAGTGGAATGCACCGAAAGCGACATGCGCGGCTGGGCGATGTAATTGCGTGGATCGGCCTGGATTTGTTTTTTCACGTCCTCCTGTTCGGCTTTGCTCAAGAGGTTGCAGACCAATACGCCATAGCCGCCCGACATGTCCACGGGTTTTACCACCAATTCATCCAAGTGTTCGAGCACGTATTGGAGGTCTTGAGGCTTTTCACACAAATAAGTAGGAACGTTTGGAATCTTTGGCTCTTCGCTCAAGTAGTAGCGAATCATATCCGGTACGTAGGAGCAAATGGCTTTGTCATCAGCTACCCCAGTTCCAGGAGCATTCACGATCGTGATATTGCCTGCACGATAAGCTGCAATGATGCCAGGTACGCCCAAAACCGAGTCTCGGCGGAAAACCAGTGGATCGAGGAAGGCGTCGTCGATGCGGCGATACAAGACGTGCAGCTGTTTTTCGCCGTGCAAGGTTTTCATGTATACCTTATTGTCTTTGGTAATCAAGTCGCTGCCCTCTACTAATTCAATGCCCATGGCTTGGGTCAAAAAAGTATGCTCAAAATAAGCCGAATTGAACGCACCGGGCGTCAACAATGCACAGGTGGGATCGTCGATGCCTTCTGGGGCCACCGATTTCAAGGTCAACAATAACTCGTGGGCGTATTCATTGACTTGAGCGACTTGCGACCAACGGAAAAAATTGGACAAAGTGCGCTTCATCGCATCGCGGTTGCTGAGTACATAACTCACACCGGATGGGCTGCGCAGGTTGTCTTCGAGCACATAATATTCGCCGTCGGAGTGCCGAATGAGGTCGGTACCAGAAATGTGACAATAAACCCCTCCCACGGGCCGGATGTTGACCATTTCTTGGCAAAAATGCGGCGAAGTATGGACCAGAGAAGCTGGGACGATGCCGTCCTTGAGTATTTTTTTGTCCCCGTAAATGTCCTTGATGAACATATTCAGCGCCTGGTTGCGCTGTTTGAGGCCTTCGTCCAGGCGTTTCCAATCGCTGGCCGAGATGATGCGTGGGAAAAGGTCAAAAGGAAAGATCTGCTCGGCACCCTTGTGGCCATCCTTGTACACCGCATAGGTGATGCCTTGGTTGAGAAAGGCTTGCTTGGCATAGTCATTCAGCCTGCGGAAAGTTTCCAGGTCCATGTTGTTGAACTTGCCAAATACATTTTGGTACAAGGGTTTTATTTGCCCTTCATTGGCAAAAACCTCGTCAAAAAAACGGGCATCGAATGGATAATTGTCAAACAAGGTATGGTTTTCGGTCATAGGTTCTCGTTTCAAAGTCAGCGCAGTTGGCCTGACCACACAAAGTTGTCCAACACAATTTTGTGTAATTGGGAAAAGGTTCTTGCTCAAAAGTATTAAATTTTGATAAATAAGCAATAATTTTGCAAAAAATTTGCATTTTCGTCAATGCTTCAGGCATGGCGTTAAACGATCAGCAAATTTTCAGGCTTTTTGTTCGTATAGTGGCTAAACTTTAGGTTTATTTTTGTTTTGCCAAATATAATTGAGTAATAAGCTTGTAAAGTTGTTAGTTGTTTGGAATCGAAGCATGAGCTTCTTCATGCATCACCCCAAAAATACTTCCTGATTTATGGCCATCAAAGTTGCAATTCGGCACAGTACCCATTACGATTACGATCGTTTGGTAACGCTTTCTCCCCAAACCATCCGTTTGCGCCCCGCTGCGCATTCGCGTACCCAGATTGCAGCCTATTCCCTCAAGATTCAACCCGAAGGGCATTTCATCAACTGGCAGCAAGACCCCTTTGGCAATTTCTTGGCACGGGTTTCTTTTCCTGAACAAGTAAGGTGTTTTCACATTGATGTGGAAGTGATCGCCGAATTGCAGCCCGTCAACCCTTTTGATTTTTTTCTGGAAGAATATGCCCAAACATTTCCGTTCAAATACGATGAGCAACTTCAAAAAGAGCTCTCCCCCTACCTTGAAATCGTCGAATCGGGGCCACTCTTAAAGGCATTTGTCGCGCAATGCAAGCAATTTGAAGGCAGCCGCAGCGTCGATTTTCTGGTCAGTGTCAACCAGGCTTTGAACAGTAAAATCAACTATACCATCCGCATGGAACCAGGTATCCAAACCTGCGAACAAACCTTGGGTACTGCCCTGGGTTCTTGTCGTGATTCGGGTTGGGTACTGGTGCAGGTATTGCGGCATTTTGGCCTGGCAGCGCGTTTTGTATCTGGCTATCTGGTGCAACTAAAAGCCGATCAAAAAGCCCTGGATGGCCCTTCTGGCCCGGAGGCGGACTTTACGGACCTGCACGCTTGGACCGAGGTATTTATTCCTGGGGCTGGTTGGATTGGTTTGGACCCAACATCGGGGCTATTGGCCGAGGCCGGGCATATTCCCTTGGCTTGTACACCAGATCCGGTCAGTGCAGCCGCCATCAGCGGCGCTCTGACCAATGCAGAAATCACTTTCAATTTTTCCAATACCGTAGAGCGAATCCACGAAGACCCAAGGGTTAGCAAGCCTTACAGCGCTGACCAATGGAGCAAAATCCTGGCCTTGGGGCACAAAGTGGACGAGCACCTGCAAAAGGGCGATGTGCGCATGACCATGGGTGGCGAACCCACCTTCGTTTCAGTCGATGACATGGAATCGGCCCAGTGGAATGGTGCCGCCGATGGTCCCGACAAGCGCCGCCTGGGCAATGACTTGCTGCTGAAACTCAAAGCCGATTTTGGTGCGAATGGCCTCACCCATTATGGCATGGGCAAGTGGTATCCTGGCGAGCCGATTCCGCGCTGGGCTTATACCTTGTTTTGGCGAAAAGATGGGAAGGCCATGTGGCGAAACCCCGCCTTATTGGCCGACATCAACAAAGATTACGGCTTTAAGCACCCCCAAGCCGAGCAATTTGCCATTGAATTGGCCCGCTACTTGGGCGTAAATCCCGAAAACCGTTCTCCAGCCTTTGAAGATGCCTTCTACTTTTTATGGGAGGAAGGCAATTTGCCCAAGAATTTCGACCTGTCCAAAGTCAACCTACACGACAAAGTTGAAAGAAGAACCCTGCTCGAAGTACTTGACAAAGGCATGAACAATCCGGTGGGTTTTGCCCTGCCCCTGGGCTGGAATCGCGATACCAATGCCTGGTGGAGTTGCACTTGGGATTTTGGTCGAGGGCAATTGTTCCTGCTGCCAGGTAATTCGCCGATGGGGCTGCGCATTCCGCTGGATCGACTGCCCGAATTGGCCCCAGAGCAACAGGAAGCGCCCCTGGAACGCAGCCCATTTGAAGAAGTTGGGCCACTCGAAACTTACCATGAGAAAGTGAAAGCCCGGTACCACCAACCCGCAGACGAAAG
The DNA here is from genome assembly GCA_013299105.1 of Chitinophagales bacterium. GTDB lineage: Bacteria > Bacteroidota > Bacteroidia > Chitinophagales > Saprospiraceae > Haliscomenobacter. The sequence continues at coordinate 316,291 of JAAFJY010000003.1, forward strand.
CATCCCGACTATAATCACTAACCCTAAGGTTTATGCTGCGGAGGAAATTGATGAAGAGGAAGCAACGTTCAAGGACCCCAATTATCTCATCAAAAAGCGCAAAGAGGCCGAGGAAAAAGACGATTCCCGTCCTAGCAAACTGATGGTGACCCTCAAAACTGCCGTCTGCGTGGAGGCGCGGGAGGGCAAAATCTACATTTTTATGCCGCCTTGCGAGCTGATCGAGCACTACCTGGACCTTTTGGCCGCAGTAGAAGCGACTGCCGAACAGCTGAAAATGCCCATCGTCATCGAAGGATACGAGCCACCTTACGACAAAAGGGTGGATAAAATGGCTGTGACCCCCGATCCTGGTGTTTTGGAAATCAACATCCATCCGGCCAAGAGCTGGAAAGAGGTTTTGCACAACTACGATACCCTTTTTGAAGCTGCACGAGAGTGCCGCTTGGGAGCCGAAAAATTCATGCTTGATGGCAAACACACGGGCACGGGCGGCGGCAACCACATCACCATCGGCGGTACCAGTCCGGCTGACAGTCCCTTGTTGCGCAGGCCTGATTTGCTGCGCAGTATGTTGTGTTTTTGGCAAAACCATCCCGGCTTGAGCTACTTGTTTTCCACTGCTTTCATCGGGCCAACCAGCCAATCGCCAAGGGTGGATGAAGGCCGTCAAGAAATGCTCTACGAATTGGAAATCGCTTTTGATCAAATTCCGGAGCCAGGCGAAAAAGAGTTGCCTTACTGGCTGACTGACCGCATTTTCCGCAATTTGCTGGTCGACATCACGGGCAACACCCACCGGGCCGAGTTTTGTATCGATAAATTGTACCGCCCCGATTCTTCTTCAGGCCGCTTGGGAATTTTGGAATTGCGGGCTTTTGATATGCCCCCCAGCAAGGAAATGTGCCTGGTGCAACTCTTGTTCATCCGCACGCTTGTTGCCTGGTTTTGGGAAAAACCTTACCGCCAAAAGCTGGTTCGTTGGGGCACTGAACTACACGATAAATTTTTGCTGCACCACTACGTTCGCGAAGATCTTAGGGATGTTTGTGCACAATTGCAGGCCGATGGTTTCCATTTCAAGGTCGAGTGGCTGGAGCCTTTTTTTGAGTTTCGTTTTCCTTTCCTGGGGCGTGTACAAGTCGGAGACGTGGGCATCAGCTTGCGCAGTGCCATCGAGCCCTGGAACGTTTTGGGCGAAGAAATGAGCAATTCAGGCACTTCTCGATTCGTCGATTCGTCGCTGGAACGCGTGGAAGTTCGGGTGACGGGCATCAATACCGACCGCTACAACCTGCTTGTGAACCGCATCAAAGTGCCCTTGCGCCCCACGGGCATTCACGGCGAGTACGTATCGGGCATCCGCTACAAAGCTTGGACACCGTCGAGTGCCCTGCATCCAACCCTAGAGGTAGATGTGCCGCTGACCATCGACCTGTACGACACTTGGAATAAACGTTCGATAGGTGGCTGTACTTATTATGTTTCTCATCCAGGTGGGCGAGCCTATGCCACGTTTCCGATCAATAGTTTTGAAGCCGAAGGCCGCCGCATCAGTCGCTTCTGGGATTTTGGCCACTCGCAGGCCGCTCAAACCATTAACTTGCTTACTTCGGGGCCGGAACGCAGGGTGCAGACCTTTGAAGCGAGGGAACTGGAAGGACCGATTGAGATTTTACCAGCGCTGGAGAGCAACTGGAGTTTGGACTTGCGGAGAAAGAGGGCGTTTTGAGTTATGGATTATGAGTTATGAGTTGGGGGCTCGCTGGGGGGCAGTCGCTGCCCCTTATTCACATCCATCATCAATCCAGAGGCTTGCATCAAAAACAGGTTTCCTGAATACATGAATGCGAGTTGGGTACTATCAAACTCGCATTCATGTATTCAGGAAAACGCCCCAGAGGTAACTTACCAAGGCTTCTTATTGGGTTTCAAGTGGTGATTCAAAATGAGGTTGTTCAGGTCATTTAGCTCCAAAGCTTTTTGACTTACGACTTACGAGTGACAACTCACGACTTACGAAGTAAGGCTTCGATTTAAAATTTGTGAGTGCATCAAATCATCATTTTCACGATTCAAGTTTTCCCAATAGCATAACTGAGTAAATTTATTGCATTCCTGTAGCAGGCGAATAATAGTTTTAAATGATTGTATTTCAAATATTTGCGACGTAAACTAAGCTAAGATCAATTCAAATATACCAAACCGTGCAAACGGATGCCTAAGCACTAATGCATATTGCAAGCGAGCCCCCACTTCGTAAGTCGTAAGTCAACAAAAAGAACTTCGTAAATCCAAAATCTAACATAAGTTCAGGTCTAGGCGAACACCCAAGCCTCTTTCAACTTGAAACCCAACTTGAGTCTTTACCAATATTGATGAAGTTTACACCAAGTCCTTGTCTTTCCATTTGGGTTCATCGTCCTTGCGATCGTCCTCAAAGTCATCGTCGTCATTTTTGCGATTGTCATTGAACCAATCATCGCCTCTGGGCCAACCAAATACTTTGACGTAGTGGAAAAACAGCCCAATTCCCCAAAAGAAAGCTACCGACATTGAGCCAAATGGGTTGCCATGCCGCATATTCTGGAACATGAAGAAGGCGTTGACTGCGATGTACCAAGTCAGGTGTTTGTAGAATTTTTCCTTTTCATGGTCATGCCTGGCCTGGCGGTATTCTCCCCACTCTTTTTCTCCCCAGCTTTCATTGGGTTTTTCATGGAAGAAATTATGGCCACAGTTGCGGTATTGATGGCGGTAGTATTTGTGCTTTTGCATATCGTTGTCTTTTCACCAAAAATGCAGAAAAAAACCGCCTAAATGCAAGATTTATCGACGATCATAGCGAAATAATCGCGTGGATGGTCGAAAATGGGGGTTGAATTGTTTTTTAGTTAGGGGTTATGAGTTAGGGGTTATGAGTTGCAAGATAAGCTTCATAAACAACGTGAGTTCTGGGTAAGCAATGATTTTCAATGACTTGTATTCTTTTACGGGTGCAAAGTCGAGATTTTTGCATTTCAAAAATTCTAAACTGTGCAAACGAATACTCAAGTTACCTCAAAACCTGAGAGCGAGCGCCTACTTCGGAAGTCGGAAGTCAAAAATTCTGACTTCACAAATCCAGAACTTACGTTAAATATTAGCGCAAGCCCCCTCTTCTCAACCCCTCAACTTTAATTCAAATCTTCTCATCCGATTCATGGAAAACGATCCCAAACTCCTTCAATTCCTCCAGTACTGGCTGGTAAACCTCACGCATGACGGGAATTTGCACTCCACGAGATTGGATTTTACCTTCCATCACCAACTTGACGAAGATTCCCATCGGCAGGCCAACAGTCTGAGCCATTGCGGTATCTTCCGCGTTTTTGCCCTTGAGCGACATGCTTGAAAGAAACTGACGCTTTTCGCCTTTGAGGCTGTACTCAATTTCGTGGTGCATCACGATCATATCCTTGTCGCTGGCTTTGAGTTTCCATTTGTCGCGCAGCAGGTGCTCCAAGATCAGGGCTGGGGTAGCGTTGGGCAGTTTGATTTTTTTCTTGCTGAAGAGGCCCAACCAGTCTAGTTTTTCCATCACTGGCGAATCAATTTCTTCCCCCAGCATTTGGGCTATGCGCTCGCGTACTGAGCCACCGCTGTACTTGTTCACATAAGCATCCATGAGCTCATGGTAGGTGATTTCACCTGAATGCAAGATCGGGAAATCGGCATCGGTCAAGCCAATTTGAATCAAGGCATCCCAGGCCTCACAAAAGCCTCTGCTGCGCAAGGTTCCCCTCAAAATATTGGGAATATTGGCCAAACCATATACTTCGCGGTAGAGCAGCGAGTCGCGGTTGGCATAGGCTTCGAAGTTGCCAATATTGGCAATATTGATGTTGCGTTTTTCCTTGTACAAGCGGCTGTATGGAAGGTACCTGAGCTTGCCATCTTCGAGGTATTGAGCCGTTCCTTGGCCCGCCAACACCACGTTGCGAGGGTTCCAGGTGAACTTGTAATGCCAGGGATTGTCGTCGCTTTCAGGGGCGATCAAGCCACCGGTGAAAGAGCGAAAAGCCGTAATTTTGCCACCTTTGGCCTTGATGGCGTCAATGGCTTGCATGGCCGACATGTGATCAATACCAGGGTCCAAGCCCATTTCACCCATGAAAATTAGCTCGCGGTCGCGTGCTTCATCGCCCAGTCGGTACATTTCTTGCGAAACATAGGAAGCGGTGATCAGGTGTTTTTTCAACTTTACACAATCGTGTCCTACTTCGAGGTGGAGGTGGGCAGGCAAAAGCGAAACCACCACGTCGGCTCTGCCGATCAATTCGCGGCGGTCGTTTACTTTCATCACATCCAGCCATACCGCACGGCCATTGGGGTGATTGTCTACTTTTTGCTGGGCGTTTTCCAATGCTGCATCGGCAACGGTGACGAACCAGTTGCGTTCTGCGGCAATTTTCAGTACGTATTTGATCAAAGCATTGGATGACAAACCAGCTCCGATGATCAGGATACTTCTCATGTTTGGGTTATTTGGTGTAAAAACTTCTCCCAATTGCATTTCGGTCAAGTTTTTACTATTTGATTTGGTTTGGGCAGAATTGAAAAAGGGCAGAATGTAAAAATACGGAGGTAACCATGATCAAGCGCTTGAAATGAACGTTAATGTAGACAAAACCCGCATCATGCAAGCACTGAGTTTAAACATCCACTACCAGTTGTTCCCTACAATCGACGAACTTGCGGCCAAAGATAGACTTTTGCTGCACTGTGCCCAAGACTCTTTGGGGAAATCTTACTCGCCCTACTCGCAATTCAAGGTGGGCGCGGCGATCCTGCTGACAAATGAAGTGATTTTACAAGGTGCCAATCAAGAGAATGCCTCCTATCCACTGTGCCTCTGTGCGGAACGCAATGCCATCGCTTTGGCCAATATTTTGCACCCTGAACAAGCCATTGCTACTTTGGCGGTGGTCGCGGCCAAAGACGACATTTTTGTATCGCCTTGTGGCGCTTGTCGGCAAGTGATCTGGGAAAATGAACAGCGCAGCGGCCAGGCGATTCGCTTACTGATCCAGGGACCTGCGGGCAGTTTTTATTTGTTCGATTCGATTAAAGCGCTTTTGCCTTTTGGTTTTTCTGGAAGTGATCTTGGGTGAGTTTTGTCTAAACCAGAATTCAGAGGATTACAGCATTACAGCATTACTTGCGTGACGTTGACCAATCCAGAATTTGAAAGAATTTCAGAATTGGCCCGCTTTAATGCGAAGCGTTACACGGCGTGGTCATGTGCAACTCATGTTTATCAAAAAAATCACGAGAACACAGTTCAGACAAAAGAGTTACACTTTAGTATTTCAGCTAAAATAAAATGGACGTATTTGCTTTTGAGGCTTAGCAAAAAAAGAACACAACTTTCTTTCAGTCAGTTGTTTATCTTTTTTTACCAACCCCAAATCCGTCCACCTTATTTTTTATGCTCCCTTAGCAATGATTTTCCGACTCAGTTCCATCAGGGCTGGAAAAGAAGCATTGGGGCCGAGGTTGGTCAGGCGAAGGCGCATGAGGCGATTGTGTTGGCGGACAAACACAAATGCAAAATGTCGATTTACGCCATCGGTGTGAAAATAGGCTTCGTCGCCCAGGTTGCGGACTACTTTCAAGCCCTTTGAGCTTTGCAGCGATTTGCGGATGATGGCATATGCTTTGCTGGCCGTTTCATCATTCTGGTAATCTTCGAGGTGAAGGGTCAGCAGGCTCGACTTGCGGGTCGCAATACTGGGCTGAACAGAAGTATAAGCACAATGATAGGTCAGGACGCCATTGATGATCTCACGTTTGTTTTCGCTTAAAATACAGGAATCACCGATGACTTTTTGGGCGTCATCAAGGATCAATATTTGATCTGGCAGTAAAGTGTCGAGTGGTAAATGAGCCGCCTTTGATGGCATAGCGGCGCATAAGAACACCACGAGCTGAAGCAAGAAACTTCCAGTTAGCGCGAGGTAATGTCTTGTGAAGTGAGTGTACATAAGCATGGGTTTTAGCAAGCTTTGTATAGAAAGTTAAAGAGACTTTGCTAGCATTTACAGGCTTGTCATGCCAATGCCCATGGAAGCCCAATTCCCTTCAACCTTTCAACCCTTCAACCACAAACTAAGTTCAATACCTCAACTGCCGGTACATATTGGAATTGGCGGCATCGATGCGACTCATGATATTGGCCACTTGGTCTTTTTCATTCACGTCGCCACCCTGGAAAATCGACAATACCTCTTTTGACTTGGAATTGATGAAATTCTGCATCAAAATGGTGTTAGGGTTTAGGTTGTAAACCGTTTGGGCTTGTTCCAGGCCCTTGGCCAGGATACTGCGACCCTTGGCCACGTCTTGGGCCATTACATCCAAGGCCAAGCGGTGGTAGATGTAGTTCAATTCGCGCATCGCTTTCATGCGTGGTGAAATGAGGTTTTCCAAGAGCCAATAGCGATTGTCCTTGTTGAGGCCAGAGCTGGCGGTCCAACCAGCTACATAAGGGTTGTTGTTTTGTGATTGGTTTACAATTTGCTGTGCAGCCTGGAAATAATTGTCGCCCCCCCTGTTGGAAAAAGAGTCATAATCCATGCCTAAGGAAACATAAGCCCAGTACGCCAAAGTCATAGACAAGTTGTCAGTGAATTGGTTGCGGCTGAATTGCAGGTTTTGGAACTGCTCGTATTTGAATTGAACATCCTTGTCGATGTACTTGATCAAAGTTGTTTCGTAGTTGTTGCCATAAACCGGGCGGTAAGTTTCGATCAATAGCTCGGCCTGGTAAGCGTTGGGAATGGGTTGGTTGTTGCGATCCAACATTTCACCGGAGATGGTGAATTGGATGAAACCCTTTACGCGTTCGTCTTCTTTGTACTCATCATCAGTCCACTTGTTGTCGTTGAGGTATTCTCGAATCGCGGTCTCGAGATTGCTAAATACCACGGGGTCCGCAGTGAGCAGTTTTTGAACGTTGACTTTTACTTTAAAATTCAATTCCTGGGCCTGGAGTGTGACCAAGGCGAAAAAAAACAACAGAAAGAAGAAATTTCTCATGGTATTACGCATCAAACTTTGGCCAATAATCCTACTACCGCCGTCAGGATGTCATCTGCTACGGCAGCTTTTGCTTTTAACTCAAAATCCTGTCGCTTATTGTCTTTGAACAGGATAGAAACCTTGTTGGTATCATGATTGAAGCCTGCCCCCTTGTCGCGTAGCGAGTTGAGCACGATGCAATCGAGGTTTTTGCGCTCCAATTTGCCCAGTGCATTGCTTTCCTCGTTGTTGGTTTCGAGGGCAAAACCTACTAAAACCTGCCCTTTGGCCTTGTTTTTGCCTAAATAAGCGGCGATGTCGGGGTTTTTAACCAGTTCCAAGGTCAGTTCATCGCCTTGTTTTTTGATTTTTTCAGTAGCTACTGTTTTGGGGCGGTAATCGGCCACTGCGGCGGCTAAAATGCCGACTTGACAAGACGGGAATTCAGCAATAGCGGCATCGTGCATTTCCTGGGCACTTTGCACCCGAATGGTTTTGACTTTCGACTCAGGTGCACTCAAACGAGAAGGGCCTAAAATCAAAACCACCTCTGCTCCCCGGAGCGAAGCAGCATCGGCCAATGCGATTCCCATTTTGCCAGAAGAGCGGTTGCCAATGAAGCGAACCGGGTCGATGGCCTCGAAAGTTGGGCCAGCGGTGATCAGGATTTTTTTGCCTTTTAAATCTTGTTGTCGGGCAAAAAAACGGTCTAATAAGTTGAGAATTTCTTCTGGTTCGGCCATGCGGCCATCGCCGTGCAGGCCACTGGCCAACTCACCAGTGCCAACCGGGATCAAATGGTTGCCATAAGATTGCAAGCGCTCAACATTGTGGCTGGTGGCGGGATGGTGCCACATGTCGAGGTCCATTGCGGGGGCAAAAAACACTGGACAACGGGCAGAAAGGTAAGCGGCGGCCAGCATGTTGTCGCAAATACCGTTGGCCAATTTTGCCAAAGTAGTAGCAGTCAGGGGCGCGATCACAAAAGCATCAGCCCAAAGGCCCAGCTCCACATGGTTGTTCCAACCCGATTCCGAACTGACTGAGCTGTAAACTGGCCTTTTGGAAAGGGTAGACAAGGTGAGTGGGGTGATGAAATCAGCGGCTGCGGGGGTCATCAGCACTTGTACTTCGGCACCTGCTTTGATCAATAAGCGCACCAAGCTTGCCGATTTGTAAGCCGCGATGCTGCCTGTAATGCCCACAATGATTTTTTTGCCTGCTAAAGAAGCCATTTGAGTCAACTTGAAGTCCTCGGAGTGTGGTTACTGAAAACTTCGGAGAAAAGCGGTCTTAACAATTAAGCGTGACTTTTTGTCTAAACCAGAATTTCAGAATTACGGAATTACAGAATTTCTTGCGTGATGTTGACCAAATTCTTTCTAAAGCTGAATTTGAAAGAATTGGCCCGCTTCGCGGTCATAAACAATTCATAATCGACATGAAAATCACAGTACCCTCAACTCCGGAAACGTCTCCGAAGTTTTCAGTAGTTAAGAAAAAAGAGCAACCCAAGGTGATGGCCCCAGGTTGCTCTTTTTAGCTATGCTCTTCCAAGCTTAATCCTGGAAACGCTTTTTGCGATCCACATAGCGGTAAGCAATTTCGTCGTTCAGAAATTCTTCGGTAGCGATGATGGCCGGGTTGGGCAGGCGCTCGTAGAACTTGCTGATTTCGATTTGCTCCTTGTTTTCGCTTACTTCCTCAATGGTATCGGAATTGACGGCAAACTCTTCCAACTTGTTGTGCAACTCGTGCTTGATGTCCACACTCAACTGGCGGGCACGCTTGGTGATGATCACCAGCGACTCGTAAACATTGGCCGATTTTTTGGCCACTGCGTCCATGTTGCGGGCACGCACGTTGGGGTCAACCCCCTGCACTTTGGTTTTGATATCCGACATTGCTCAATAATTTTAATTGTTTGTTGGCATTATCCTGGATGTTTTGCACCTCGCGGAGATTCTCCGATTTGGGGTAACGTTCCATGAAATCTGCGGCGCGACGTTTGGTCTCTTTGTACCGATCTTCGCGTTTGTCCAAAATACTATTGTTAGCCAGTTCGTAGTCTGCACGAATGATGTACAAACGTACCAACTCGGCGCTTTTGGTCTCTGGAAATTCCTTCAAGAGGGTCTCGAAGCTGGTTACTGCCGACTGGTAATACCGCATATGGTAGTACAGTTTGGCTTCATCCATTGCTTTTTCCTCCAGGCGGGCCCGCAGCTCATCGATCAAGGAATTGCATTCTTTGACCTTTTTGCTGTCAGGGTAAGCATTTACGAAATACTCCAATTCCTGAATGGCCCTTTCACTAAACGATTGATCTAGGCGAAATGTTGGCGCTTGTTTGTAATTGCAGTATGCCGACATGAATTCTGCCTCTTCGCGCAGCGGACTTGCACCATAAGTATTGGCGAAAGTCTTGAAGTGGTAAGATGCAGAAACGTAGTTGCGGGAGTGGTAAAAAGTGTAAGCGTACTTGTAGTAGATGTCTTCCGATTCTTTTTTTCCCCGCATGGAGCTGATCAAGCCTTCGAACAAGGTCTGAGATTTTATCCACTCTTCTTCTTTGAAGTAGACTTGTGCTTTATCAAATTGCTCTTTTGGGTCGCTGCTGGTGCGAATCCGCTCAAATTCACTTTTGCAGGCACTTACTACGAGGAGCAAAACCCACAAGAATCCCATCAAAAAGCGCTTTTTTTCCATAAGGCTGCAAAATTAGCTTATTTTGTGCAACTACGCAAAATAAATTTGCGCAGGACCGACTCATCTAATGAAAATACCTTGCAGCGAAACGCTGTGAAGCGTCCGCCGCACCAAGTGTTCAACATTTTTCCAGCAAAGACTGCTTTCAATATCGTCTGGTTGGTTATGGTGGTCCGAATTATTAGCTAAAATCTCCTTAACTTTCCCCCGAAATCACCAAGACTGTATGCATCGACTCAGCGAATTTCGCATTTATTACAACCATACCATTCACCCTGAACTGATGCGCATGGAGCGCAAAAGGTGGCGTCTGATCCGTTTGTTGGTTATTTCAGGGGTGCTTTTATTGGGGGTGATTGCCTTTGAGGTTTATGTAAATATCCTGGTTTTGAGCTTGGTGCTGGCCATTCCGATTGTGGGTTACCTTATCTATTTGAGCTACCGCATTCGTCGATTTATGCTCACTTTTAAACCCCATGTTTTGCGCTTGGTGCTAGATTTTATCAGCCAAGAACCCAACATGGGTCGCTTGGAATACAGCCCCGAAAAAGGCATCGACTTTGGTACTTTCCAGCAATCCCAACTTTTCGCATGCAGGCCAGCAATTTTTAATGGAGAGGATTTTATCAGCGGAAGGGTAGGGGAGATGGATTTTGAGCTTTCAGAATTGAGGGTAGAGGAGAACTCTGCCGTTTCTACGGGTTTGGAATATGTGTTCAAAGGTATTTTCCTGCACGCCATTTTTCCTGAAGATACCCGAGGTCGAGTAGCCATTTGGCCACGCGAGGTCAAGCATTTTTATACCCGCTCAATTCGAGAGTTTACCTGGAATGGGGCAGAAAACGTGGACCATGAAGTCAATGTGGACAGTTTTCGGGAGCAATTCATCGTTTATGCCGACCCCGATACCCACGTAGAAGGCATTTTGAGCGAACCCATGCAGGAAGCGATCGTAAATTATGTGAATAAAACAGGCAAGGAAATGTACCTTTCTTTTCTGGAGAAACACATTTTTTTGGCCGTTACTGAACCCCGCGACATATTAGAGCCATTCATTTGGCGTTCTAACCTCAGTTTTGACTTGATCCGCAGTTTTCTGGAGGACATTTACCTTTTGTTGGAAATTGTGCAGGATTTTGACCAAAACCACTAAAAGTTGAAAGGTTAGAGCATGTTTAAATTTTTTTGTTTGCCGTAAAACGGCCCAATTTCGACTACTTTTCGTTAGGAAAATGCTCATTATGCGCTGCATAACTCCGCTTTTCCTGCTACCTTTTTTAAAAGGGTTAGTCAAAATTTGACTCGTTTTCCGCCTAAACCTCTAATATTTAAACAGGCTCTTAGGGTTGAAATGTTGAAAATAAGACCAACATTTCCCTTTTCCGAGGTCCCACTCTTTTCAACTCTTCAACATTTCAACTTCTCAACCCAATTAATCGCCATGAAATACCTCATCACCGGATTGTTCTTGTTTTTTGTCCATTTTTTGCTTCAAGCCCAGGATTTACCTTCCGAAAAGTCCCTGATCTGGGAAATCAGCGGCAATGGGCTCAAAAAAAATTCCTACCTCTATGGTACCATTCATTTGATCGATCGCAAGGATTTTTTTATGCATAAATCCACAAAGGAAGCATTTAAAAAAACCGAAAAAGTCACTTTTGAGATCGATTTGAAGGAGATGGAAAACATCTTTGCGCTGATTCCACTGCTCATGCAATCGTTTATGAAAAAAGACACCAGCCTGCGCGATTTGCTACCAGCTGAGGACTATAAGTTGGTGGAAAAGCATTTTTCAGAGATAGGTTTACCCATGTTCATGATCAATCGGATCAAGCCCATGTTCCTCAGCAGCCTTGACCCGGAGATGATCAGTGGAGGAGATGAAGGTAAATCAGCGGCCGAAATGACCTCTTACGAAGCCGAGTTTTTAGCAATGGCCGAGGCGGACAAAAAAGAAGTCAATGGCTTGGAGACGGCGGCTTTTCAAATGAGCATGTTCGATAGTATCCCCTACAAAGTGCAAGCCGAAATGTTGGTGGAAAGCATCAAACAAGGCAAAGGAGAATCGGATGCCGACTTTGACAAAATGGTGGATTTGTACAAACAACAAGATATCCAAGCCCTGCAAGACTTGATCAATCAAGATGACATGAACAATTACAGCGCCCTGATGCTGGACAACCGCAACAAAAAATGGATTCCTTTGATGGAAAAAATGATGCGCCAAAATGCCCATTTTTTTGCCGTTGGAGCGGGGCACCTGGGTGGTGCAATGGGGGTGATTGCGTTGTTGAGACAAGCGGGGTACCAGGTTCGGGCATATAAGGAGTGAGGGCCGTGATGCTTAGGGATGAATGAAGCTAAGGGAGCGTAAAAAATAAGGTGGACAAGTTTGGGTTTAGCGAAAAAAGATAAGCAACTGACTGGAAGGATTTGTGTTCTTTTTTCGCTAAACCTCAAAAGCAAACCTGTCCATTTTATTTTAGCTCAAATACTAAGATGATGTTGACTATTGAAGTACGACTTAAGAATGACTACTTACGACTTACGAAGGAGGGGCTCGCTGGTCAGCTTTGTGGGTAGGTTTGCATTTGGGTTCTCCGGATTGGATTTTTTGTACGAATACGATCTGCAAGGCTATACTCGCTGAGAATAAGCTAAAAGCACCAGCCCTGAAAGGGCGAGATATGTCAGCATAGGGCATCGCCCGATGATTGCGAGATATGTCAGCATAGGGTACCGCCGTACGACCATGATGGGGCACCGCCCCATGACAATCACACAAATACATCAATATTTAGCGCCAAAAGCAGTAATTTTTTGCAAAAAACGACCGTTTACCAAGAAATACACCACAAAACAGGTATTTCTACGCTTTTCTGCTACTGAAAGAAACCTGACCTTTACACCCAGTTACACACCTTAAAACCTGCCCAAAATGTCGCTCACACCCCATCCCATCTCATTTTGCCACCGCAGCACACTAGTGGAAGACCTTGATGCTACCGCCGAACAACTCGCTGAAACCTTGTCCATTCAATGGAATGTATGGATGGTCAAACCCGATCACTGTACGGTACGAGGAGTAGATACCCCGTTTATGTTCAAAATGGCTTTTGCCCGTCATACGGGTACGCGCATGGAGTTGATTGCCCCGCTGAATGGAGCCAGCATGTACGCCGAATATTTGCAAAAAAGAGGAGAGGGCCATTCCCTGAGTTGCTATACTTTTCCAGAGCTGGACGCGCTAAAGTATGCGCAGAGAGATTTACAAGCCAAAGGTTATACCCTGGTGCAGCAAGCTGTGACCCAGGGCCTTTTTGAGTTTTGCCTCTTCGAGTCGAACGATGGGGAAGAATTGATTGAACTATTGCACATCCGGGGCCTCGCTGCGCCTGACCGGACGATTAGTTGAGTGCCTTTTTTTCGACCCTAGACACAAGGCCAGAATTACCGCATCAACACCTAAAACCCTGTTACTATGAAAAAATTGATTTTCTTCCTGGCATGCCTTCATTTCTCTGGTGTTTTTGGGCAAACCAAGTCCGCCATCTACTCCCTGCAGTCCTTGTACGGAGATACTTTAAAAATCGAAATCAACCAGGTCAAAATCGACTTGTTGTTAGAATCCAGAGAACGCATTTTTTGGAAAACCAAAGGTGCAATGGGCCATTGGCAAGGTTCGGAAGCCATTTACCTGCATCCGCTGAGCTTGGAGCAGGGCTATTTCTCCTTCCAACGCAAAGATGGGGTGGCCATGAACTGGTTCATCGACACCAAGGGTAAATCAGTGCGTTTGGAATGTTTTGACCAAAACGAACACCAGGTTTATTTGGGCAAATTTGTACCCAAAAGTGAAATTCTCAACAGCAAGCCGATTCGTGGTCAAGTTTTTGACGAAAGAAACGACCCCATGCTTGGCGTTTTCGTCGGCTACGATTACTTCGACCCTCAAAAAGGCAAAATGAGCGGTGGCGTAGTGACCAATGAAGGTGGTCGCTTCGAACTTCTGGTACCCAAGGGATGCACTGAAGTATCGGTGGGAGGATACACTGGTTTTGTGACCAAAAAAATCTCGATTGACAACATCCACGAACTCAATGTGCAACTACAACCTTTTTCAGTGGAGGCGCAGGAGCAAAGGAAGCGATTGGTTAAGCAGTGAATTAGGATGAAGTTGGCGTTTATCAAAAAATGCCCCAAAGTCTGGCTTTGGGGCATTTTTTTATTGCACGACACTATCGCATATGTTCCTGTCAGCGCTCATTTTTGTCTTTCCGCAAAAAAAAACACGAACAAATTGGTGCGCTGTCCGTATTACCTTAAATTTGGGCGCTTGAGTGGCGAAAGCGCTCCAGGTCCTTTGTGACCACCTAACTTTAACACAGAGAAAAAACACATAACCTATGGCTGAAGTGATCCGGATGCCCCGCATGAGCGATACCATGGAAGAGGGGAACATCGTAGCCTGGCTGAAAAAAGAGGGAGACAAAGTAGAACCAGGCCAAACCCTGGCCGAAGTGGAAACGGATAAAGCCACCATGGAGCTCGATGCTTTCGTGGAAGGGGTAATCCTGCACATTGCGGTAAAAGAAGGTACGGTGCCCATTGACGGCGTGATTGCGGTAATTGGCAAGCCTGGCGAAGACTGGCAAGCTGTATTGGCTGCTGCCAATGGCGGTGCTGCTGCTCCAGCCCCGGCTCCATCTTCCAACGGACAAGTGGCCGCGCCTGCCCCTGCGGTAGTTGCGGAGGTAGCTGCTCCTGCACCCGCAGCGACCGAAGACAGCCGCGTGAAAGCTTCTCCATTGGCCAAGTCCATTGCCAAAGAAAGTGGAATCGACATCGCAATGGTGGCTGGTTCTGGTGACCAAGGCCGCATCGTGAAACGCGATGTGGAAGCCTTCATCGAAACCAAGTCAGCTCCGGCTCCGGCGGCTCCCGCTGCGCCAAGTCCAGCCCCTGCGGCTCCATCTTTTGGTGGCGGCGCTGCCAACTATGAGGATGTACCCGTATCGCAGATGCGCAAGGTGATTGCTCGCCGCTTGGGCGAAAGCAAATTCTCGGCTCCACACTTCTACCTGACCATTGAAATTGACATGGAGAAAGCCATGCAAATGCGCACCCGCCTCAACGAGGTGGCTCCGGTCAAAATCAGCTTCAATGACCTGGTGATCAAGGCCGCTGCGGCGTCTTTGCGCTTGCATCCCTACATCAACTCTTCCTGGTTGGGCGATAAAATTCGTTACAACAAGGATGTAAACATTGGTGTAGCGGTAGCCGTAGAAGACGGCTTATTGGTACCAGTGGTGCGCCACGCCGACATGAAATCGCTTTCGCAAGTCAATACCGAAGTGAAAGTAATGGCTGGCAAAGCCAAAGAAAAGAAACTGCAACCCGATGAAATGTCGGGCAATACTTTCACCATTTCCAACCTCGGTATGTTTGGCATTGAGGAATTCACGGCGATCATCAACCCACCAGACGCTTGTATCCTGGCGGTAGGGACCATCGTGGAGAAACCAGTGGTGAAAAATGGCGAAATCGTAGTGGGCAACACCATGAAAGTAACCCTCTCCTGCGATCACCGCGTAGTAGATGGGGCAAGTGGAGCAGCATTCCTACAAACGTTCAAAGGAATCATGGAAGAACCGATCAAGTTGTTGGTTTAATTTCGTTTTAGTTGAAGGGTTGAAATGTTGTAAAGAGGTGAGCCTCTCACAACTGGTCTTTTCAATCCTTCAACTTTCCAACCTTTCAACTTCCATGAAAACCCTGGTCCTAGGTGCTTCCAACAATTCCGAACGAGTAGCTTACCAAGCCGTGCAACGCCTTTTGGCCAAAGGCCATGAAGTAGAAGCCATTGGTTTGAAAGAAAGTGAAATTTTTGGTGTAAAAATTCAGACTGGCCAACCTGCACTCGAAGGCATTGACACGGTCACCCTTTACCTGAATGCGGAAAGGCAAGAAGTCTACTACGATTACATCCTGGGTTTGAAGCCGAGGCGCATCATTTTTAACCCAGGTACTGAAAATCCTGCGTTTGTGAAGATGGCCCGCGAGCAGGGCGTGGAGGTGGAAATTGCTTGTACTCTGGTGATGTTGAGCGTGGGGGTGTATTAAAAACTGTGTTCATTTTTGCGAATAGATCACCGCCATGAATATGATGATGATCACTATAGCAACCATGTACTGGTAGAATTTACTGTGATCATACTTTATTTTATGTAGTAATCCCATCGCATCCATCCATTCAATCTTCTGCCCCAAGGACTCACGAACCATCATGAAATACACGGGCCTACCCAGTCTGGACTGATCGCCTTGTTTGCTGAGGATGAAAAAATTTTCATTCAAGAAGGCCAATTTATACAATTCGGGCTGGTTGTGCTCGATCAATATTTTGTTGCTGCCATCCAAAATGCGCCAGGAGCCACTTTCAGCATCGCCATTGGTAATGCGTAGGTATTCTCCACCTTCGTTGAAAATGTGCAGGATGTTCTCGTGAAAATTATCGTCATCCCGAAACTCCATCCAGTGGGTGCGTAAAAAGAAGTGTTCTTCCCGCAAGTCTTCACTCCATTGGCGTATCTGGGGCAAGATCACCTGCAGGTACTTTTCCATGGAATCAGCCTCCGGCATGCTTTGCCTGCTGATTTCAACCGATTGTTTGTAGGCGTCGAGAAGTCGATTGCGGCTCGCCATATGGAAGTTTGGTGGGTGGTTTTCGTGGCAAAGGTAAAGAAAAATTAGCAGAATTGGAAAACAAGTAAAACTCGAACGAAATAACAGGCCATTACCAAAGTGACTTTTTTGTCTAAATCCTGAAAACTTCGGAGAACGGCGATCACAATAATCAAGCTAGTGGTCCAAATTGTAAATCTGCCCCAAGTTCCAGGGCTCTTAGTCTCCGTAGCTGCGTTGTTCGTCGGTCAAATAGTCCACTATTTTCCCTCCTCTCGCCTTGCTACAAAGCCAAATAGCCTGCCTGCAACCTAGGAGGTATTTGTAATTCGTACCACTAGGTATTTTTTGTCTAAACCAGAATTCTCAGAATTACAGAATTACAGAATTACTTGTATGACGTTGACCATGATGTTGACAACTAGTGCGTGGAGAACGAAATAATAAACCATTATCGCTAGTCCCACGTCTCCTGACGGGGACTGCCCTGATCCGCGTCTCCTGACGCTTTGGCGAGCTGTAATCATACATTAACGCACTTTAAATAGGCGCTTATTTAGTTCCTGGACCACTAGAATTTGAAAGAATTTGCAGAATTGGCCCGCTTTTCGGTCATAAACGCCTCATTTTCAACATGAAAATCACGAAATTCTCAGCTACGGAAACTTCTCCGAAGTTTTCAGTAAATCAGAATTTGCAGGAGTGCAGCATTCCAGAATTGCTTGAGTGGTGTTGACCAAAACCAGAAGTTTAAAGAATAAGAGAATTGCCCGCTTTTCACGCGCCGTATCATGCGCTCACACCGAGCGAGATACAGCGCGCTCCAAGGTGTGCAAGGTACGCCGAGGTCTAGGCCCAGCTAATGAAGGCGCGAATGGGTATAATTTTCACCAAGGGAGCTTAAAAAAATAAGGTGGACAGGTTTGGGCTTAATGAAAAAATATAAGCAACTGGATGAAAGGAAGTTGTGTTCTTTTTTTTGCTAAACCTCAAAAACAAAGATGTCTACCTTATTTTAGCTCAGATACCAAGAAGATAGACGGCTATTTTTTTACACTCCCTTATCTTTATCACACGCAACCATTGAGCTAAATTTTTACCCTTATTATATCATTAAATTTTATTTTTGGCCTTTGAATCACTAGCCCTGATCCCGGTCTTTGTCTTTTTCCGATTTACGACGACCAAATCACATTCCATGAAAAAAAATCACCTCCCTTGTCACTGGGCGCTGTTGGCATGCCTTACTGTTTGCTTTTTTTTCTTTGTAAGTAGTGCAGCAGGTGCTAAACCAAATCTGTTTTTGGCCAAAAAAACTGTGGAAAAGGGTGCTCCAAAAAAGGCGATCCAAACCGATACCATTTTACCACCCTTGGGTAAATTGAGCTTGATTGGCCCGGCTGAACTGTGTGAAGACAGTGGCGATTCGGTCAAAATCCTTTTTTCTGCTAGCGGTCAGGGGCCATTTACTTTTCATTACGCTACTGCTTATGCTTTGTACAACGGCAAGTGCAAAACCCTGCAAGGCGCCCAGACTTTTGTAGCTGAAAATACGCCGCAAGTTCTGCTGAAATTCAAAAACCCTGGAGCGGGAATGTACACTTTCAGTTTGAGTCGGGTGAGCGATACCAGGGGCCAAGTAGACAGTTTTCTCAACCAAATCAGTTTTGTGGTAAATCCCAAACCTTTGGGGACCAATTTTAGCAAAACCCAATTCACTTGCAATGCGGTAAACATTGACTTGCAGGCTTTGCTGGCTTGCGATTTAAATAGTACTTTCACTTGGTACAGCGTGAATGCCATCGGCTCGGGTACGGCATACAACAACCCTAATGTATCGGGTGAAACATCGACCTCAGGTAGCGGGTCGCTGATCAGCGATGTGTTGAGCAATACCAGTGCTACCAATCAAGCCATTTTTTACCGCATAGTACCACGTAGCCAAGTTGGCTGTGTGGGGGAACCTTTTTATGTACAGGTCCGGGTGTTGCCCAAAACCAAAGTTGAATGTTTGGCTTGCCGTACGGGTGCGAGGGTTTCTCTGGGGGCCAATTGTCGCTTGCTGATTACCCCCAGCATGGTGATGGAGGGTTTTTCGAGTTGCGACAACGGAGATTTGCTAAAAACCGCCCTCGAAGTGTTGGTCAAGGACGCCAATGGAGACAGTTATGTCGAAAAAACCGGGGAATTTGAATACATCGTCAGGTTGAAGGATGCCTATAAAGATTGCTTCACTTTTACCCCTTGTAGCGGTCGCCTGAGTGTAGAAAACTATCAGTCCCCAGCCTTTGTGAAAGGCGATTTAGAGCCTCAAACGGTGTATTGTTTCGACGCCGATTTTGTGCTGAACAACCCCAAAACGGTGGGCCCGATTGGCAGCAAACCTAGTTTCCCCCAAATCAGCGGAGGTACTGGAGGAACCACGGTTTTACATTATGTACGCAGCATTTCAGATGAGGTACAAAACCTCGGATATGCCCATTTTGAAGCTTGTAATTGTGATGTGGATGTCAAATGGTTTGATCGCCTTACGACTTATGGCTGTGATTCCCTCAACAAAAAAGGCTTGTGGGGTCGCATCGAACGCCGTTGGGTAGCGGTTTCCTTGTGCAATGGTCGCACAGAGGATACGACCCAGGTAATTGAATTGCGTAGGCCACCACTGAGCGAATTCAAGTTCAAAAACCCCAAACCTGCACTATCAGCCTATGACCAAATCGTGACTTACACCACATGTGTTCCTGATAAACGCTGGATCCGCAAAGAGGATTTTTTGCCTAGTATCCAAAGTACTTTCTACTCAGGGACAGCGCCCAAATTGGAGCGCAAGTTTCTGCTTGATGAGGTGGAATGCAACTACTCCCTCCAGCAGCACGACCGCGAATTTACCGTTTGTGAAGGCAAGGGCCTGATCATTGACCGCGAAATATATGTAGTCGATTGGTGTAAAGGTGGCATCGATACCTTGAGAGTACTCATTCGAATCGGCGATTTTCAAGCGCCAACTTTGCGGCCCAAAGCAACGCCAATCGTGATCGCCACTGGCCCTAATACCTGTACTGCCTCTTTGCCCATAACCCCCACTCGGCTCAATACGGACCACGATCTCAATCTGCTGGACAACTGCAAATTGGCCAACATCAGCGTACGGGTCAAAACCAAGGATCGCTGGTCAAAATCGGGGGTGTTGATCGCAGAAAATACCTGGGACCTGGTGCCATACATCACCACCGGCGATTTTATGCATGGTTTGCCCTTGGGAGCACACCGCATGATCATCACCGCTTATGACAGTTGCTTCAATGCCATGCGCGATTCGGTCGACTTGCTGGTGGTTGACAAGACGGCACCAGTGATGAAGTGCAAGGACGAAATCAAAGTGGTGTTGAGCAATACAAATGGTTATGTAAATGGCTACGCCAAGGTCTTGGTCAATGAGGTAAACGCTGGTAGTTTTGATAATTGCCAACTCAAGTGGGTCAAGCTCAGGCGAAGTTACAACCCACTTTGCAAAAACATTTACCTGACCAAGGGATACGATTTGAACAACGACAAGTTATTGGATGAAAAAGATGGTTTTTCCCAAGTTGGAGACAAGTGGATGACGCCATTGGAAGACCTCGCAGAGTTTTTTTGTTGTGACCTCAGCGAAAAAGTAACCCTTGAATTGTGGGGGGAAGACCACAGCGGTAACCGTGCTTTTTGCTGGTTGACGATTGCTCCCGAAGACAAAGTAAGCCCTGTGTGTGAGGCCCCAAAAAACCTTACAGTGTATTGCGACGATAAGCGTTTGGGATTGATTGACAACCAGTTGTTGGCAGCGCCCGCTTTTGGTCAGGTAAAATTGACCGCAGGCCATGAATGCAGTAAACTTGATACCTTTTATCAACTGAAAAAACACTTGAAATGTGGGTCAGGAACCATTGAGCGCACCTGGACCTTGAGCAAAACGACGCCCATTGGCGTGTTGAGCACCGAATGTACCCAAGTGATTACCATTTTGCCCATTCGGGAATACGAGATACTCTTGCCGCGTGACCTAGAGCTGAAAGATTGCAGCAAACCCATTATAGACACCCTTCAGGTGGTGCAAAAATTCTGTGACATCATTGCGGTGAATATTTCTGACAAGCGTTTTGAGCCTGATGGCAAAGAGTGTTATCAGCTTTTTCGCACTTATACCATCATCAATTGGTGTGCCTACGAAGATCTTTGTGGGGAGCCTAGCGCCAGTTCCAATGTATTTGTCATTGACCGGAGATGGACCAAAAACGGGCAAGCCAAAATTTGGCTTCTGGTACGCGACAACGAGCGCAACGGGGACGAGCGCTTCATACTTTCCTACAACAAACAGGCTTTTGAAGGAAACCTCAGTAACAGTATTTTATCGGATATTCCGATCGACGACGAAGAGATCATACCCCCTTTTTGTAGGCAAGCCGAGGAGTTTTACCACTCATTTATGTACACCCAGGTCATTAAGGTTTTTGATACAGAGGCCCCTTCGATCAGTTTCAAGCGCGATACTTTTTGTACCGATCCGCTGACCTGTACTGGCAATCGGGTGCGGATTCCCTTTGTGGCCAAGGACAATTGCAGCAAGAACCTGGAACTGGAACGCAGTATTTCTTTGGCCCTGTTTCAAACTCCAATCGGCCCTTATATTCCACAAACCAACCGTGATTACGGCTTCAATATCGAGGTCGGCAGCAATGGCAACATGGCCGTTACACTTAGCAATTTGCCGGAGGGGACCCATGACTTGATCGTAGCGGTACGCGATGAATGTGGCAATGTGTCGGCGGCTACCAGGATTCCCTTCATGGTGCAGGATTGCAAAGGGCCAGCGCCGATTTGCCTTAGAAGCCTGGTTGCTGATTTGCAAAACAATGGTGAGGGAGGGGGTACATTTACCCTTTTTGCTTCAGATTTACTGGCCTCAAAAGTATTCGATTGCAATGGTCAAGGCCCTGAAAAAAGTGGCTCCCTCAAACTCGTGACCAAGTACTCAATCAATAGGGTAGGGGAGAAGCCGAGTATCAACCAGGATAAGCTCATTTTCAATTGCACCCATGCTGGTAAACCCTTCAATGTAGAGGTACACGCCTGGGACGAAGTAGGCAATCATGACTTCTGCATCTGCAATGTGTTGATCCAAGATAGTAAAAAAGTATGCCCTGCGGTGACCTTGGACGGTGAGATCAGCGGCCTGGTGTTAACCGAAGATGCCAAAGCCTTGGCTGGGGTCGAAATGGTGCTTGCTGGCGACAAACAAGATTTGGTCACTACTTCCGCAAGCGGGGGGTACCAATTCAAGACTCTGGCCCAAAACGGCAACTACACCATCGGACCGAAGCTAGACAAAGACCCGCGCAATGGGGTCACGACCTTTGATTTGGTATTGGTGCAAAAGCACATCCTGGGCATTGGACTTTTGGAAAACCCCTACCGCCTGATCGCTGCGGATGTGAATGGCTCCAAGTCGATTTCAACTGCTGACTTGATCCAGATGCGCAAGGTCATTTTAAACCTCGACCCTTCCTTCAAAGGCTTGCCAAGCTGGCGATTTGTGGAGGCCAAGTTCAAATTCAGTGATGTGCGTAACCCCTGGGGGGACAATTTTCCTGAGCAACACATTATCAAAGAGTTGAGTGGAAAAGTGCAGGTGGATTTTGTGGCCATCAAGCTGGGAGATGTGAATGGGTCGGCGCTGATTAGCCAGTGATTGAGGGTATTTTTTGGTTTGGCATCCTAAATTGTTGATATAAATAAACTGTATCGGGGTAATTGGCGAAACAATAATTGTACCCCAATTCAGTTAGTCGGGACTTTTTGCCTCAGTTGTTGGTATTAAATGTCTGTAAACTTTTGATTTAGGGGCAAACAACGGAGATTTTGTGCTACTTTTGTTTCCAGACGACCTAATTGTAATCTTATGAAAAATTGCTACCTGTTGAGCCATCGGTTTACGATGGTCCATGCCCTCAATCTGTATTTCGGGGCTATCTCAAAATCATTTGTCTTAATATTCATATTCTTCTTAGCTTCTCATCAAGCATTTGGCCAAACTACACTTGCTGCTGGCGACATTGCTTTTGTTGGATTTAATGCTGATGGAAATGATAATATTGCCTTTGTCACTTTTGTTGACTTAGCAGTAGGAACTGTCATTGTTTTTGAAGACAATGAGTGGAATGGTACCGCTTGGCAAGATACCAACGAAGGAGCTTTCAGTTGGACTGCAACATCAGCAGTTACCGCAGGTACTATTATTCTGATTGACAACATTGGTTCAGGCACTACAGCAGCCAGTACGGGCTCCGTGGTGATCCCACTTTCTGGACGTGGTACTAATAGAGCTTATGGAGCATCGGATGAGGTCGTTTATGCCTATCAGGGTACTGCGGCTTCACCCACATTCATCGCGGCCATCGCCAACGGAGGTTTTTCGCCAATATCTAATGGACTGCTTACAGGTACCGGATTAACTGTTGGAACCAATGCAATTAACTTAGCTACAGTTGATGACGATGCAGATATCGCCGCTTATACAGGTGCCAGAAGTGGTGAGGCGAGTTTTTCCAATTACCTTGCGCTGGTAAATAATCCTTCAAACTGGGTCACCCAAGATGCTAGTGGGGACCAAGGTATTGATGGAACAGTACCAGATGTACCCTTCAGTTCAACTGCTTTCACCATTACAGGTGGAGGCTCCGATTCCGCCCCCACTGTCTCCTCCACCACCCCTGCCAACTCCGCCACCAACGTAGCTGTAGGCTCGAATATCAGCATTAATTTTTCAGAAAACGTTACTGTATCAGCTTCATCTTTTACGATTGGAGCTCCAGCCCCCACTACGGTGAGCTTTAGTTTGTCGGGTTCAGGTAGCGCTTACACCCTTGATCCTGATGCAAATTTGCCTCCAGGCACCACCATTACCGTCACGGTTATTGCTGCCAACGTCAGCGACGTGGATGCTACGGACCCGCCTGACAACATGGCCAATGACTTCGTCTTTACCTTCACTACCGCTGCGGCCGATCCTTGCACCGTTCCTACCCTGATCAGTGCCATCCAAGGTACTGGAGCCACCGCTGCTTTGACAGGTACCCGTACCATCAAGGGCATCGTCACCGCTGTTTTCCAGGGTGCTGGCGAGTTGGGAGGTTTTTATGTACAAGA
Source organism: Chitinophagales bacterium (assembly GCA_013299105.1). Taxonomy (GTDB): domain Bacteria; phylum Bacteroidota; class Bacteroidia; order Chitinophagales; family Saprospiraceae; genus Haliscomenobacter. The sequence continues at coordinate 339,928 of JAAFJY010000003.1, forward strand.
AGAAGACGCTGATGCCGATGGCAATGTCAATACCTCGGAAGGGATTTTTGTCAGCAGCACAACCACAGTTGCAGTAGGTGACCAGGTTTGTATCACAGGCACGGCGGGCGAGACTTTTCAAAAAACGAGTATTACCTCAGTTACCGCTTTGACGATCATCAGCAGCGGAAATACCCTGCCTACTGCCATTAGCTTGAGTATGCCTTTTGTATCCACCAACTTGGAGCAATACGAAGGCATGCGAGTGACGTTTCCTGGCAAGTTGGTCATCACCGAAAACAATGCGGCGGGCCAATTTGGCGAAGTGGTGTTGACCAGTGATGCTTTGATTCCTCAGTTCACCGAACTCAACGATCCCAGTATGTCGGGGAACACTGCTGCCCAGACGGCTAAAAATTTAGACAAAATCATCTTGGACGACCGCAAAGATGGTTCCAACAATACACCCATTTACCATTTAGCCGTAAATGATGGCTCTGGTACGGGTTCTTTCCTGCGTTCGGGCAGCTCGATCACGGGCTTGAGTGGCATCATGGACCAAGCCTTTAGCGCTTATCGGATTCGCCCTTTGGCTCCAGTCGCCTTCAGCGCTGATGCGCCCCGTCCGGCTACCCCACCTTCGGTTGGTGGTACCCTCAAGGTAGCTAACATGAACGTGTTGAACTACTTCAATGGGCCTACTTTTCCTACCGCTCGTGGTGCGGCTTCAGCGGCTCAGTTTGCTTTGCAATCGGCTAAGATTGTGGATGCGCTCAAAGCGCTGGATGCCGATGTGGTAGGCTTGCAGGAGATTGAAAACGATGGCTACGCCGATGGCAGCGCCATTGATGCCTTGGTCGATTCGCTCAATTTTTGCATTGGCGCTACTACTTACGCTTACATTACCTCGCCCACCCCTGGCAGCGACCAAATTGCGGTAGGCATCATTTATAAAATAGCAACGGTTACGCCTGTGGGCACTACGGCCAATTTGGCTATACCCAGCTCTTTATTCATAGGGTCTAACACCAGCCGGGTGCCTTTGGCGCAAAGTTTCCGCCACAATGCATCGGCAGATGTGTTCACGGTGGTGGTCAATCACTTCAAGTCAAAAGGTGGTACAGGTTCAGGCCTGGATGCCGACCAAAATGATGGCCAAGGCAACTGGAACAACCGCCGTAAATTGGCTGCGGATACCATTAGTCGTTGGCTCACCACGGATCCTACTGGTGTAGCTGATCCTGATTACATCGTGATGGGCGACTTGAATGCCTATAAAAAGGAAGATCCAATCAAAGCCTTAACCAATGATGGTTATGTGGATTTGATTCCCACTGGTTTCTCCTATCAATTTGATGGTTGCTGGGGTTCTTTGGACCATATCTTGGCTTCCCCTAGCCTGGCTGCAAAACTGACTGGCAGTGGAAAATGGGCCATCAACGCCCAAGAGGCAGAGACTGCTTTTGAGTATGGCGCTGATTTTACTACACCAAGTGTATTGGGTACGGCTGAAAAAGATCCTTACCGTTCTTCGGACCATAATCCGCTGTTGGTGGGATTCAGCTTGTGCCCTCAAGAATTTGCTAGCATCACAGGCAATCCAGTAAAATGTGTAGGTTCTGCTGCCTCAGTGACTTTGACCGCTACTGGAGGAGGTACTTACAATTGGAGCACTGGCGCGACTACTGCGGCAGTCACGCTTACTGCTACTGGAACTTACCGGGTTACGGTTACTGCCCCCGATGGATGTGAAGATGTCGATACAGTTACGGTGACGGAGGAACCCAAAGAATTTGCGAGCATCACTGGCGATCCAATCAAATGTGTAGGCGGCAGTGTAACCCTGACTGCTACTGGAGGGGGTGATTATGCCTGGAGTACTGGCGCGACTACTGCGGCAGTTACACTTACTACCACTGGTACTTACCGGGTTACGGTGACAGCCCCTGATGGTTGTGAGGATGTCGATACAGTGACCGTGACCGAAGAGCCCAAAGAATTTGCAAGTATTACTGGAGATACCGAGATCTGTGGACGAAATTCAACCACCCTTACTGCCACCGGGGGAAGTGGGTACATTTGGAGCACTGCCGCAACTACGGCAAGCATTACCGTCACTGCTACTGGTCAGTACTTCGTGACCGCCACTGATGTTAGTGGATGTGTTGATGTTGATACTGTAAACGTTGTATTGGGTCCCCCTCCCGTTGGTACGATCACCATCAGCTCCATCGAAGCCTGCGAAGGCTTCACGGATACGATTCGGGTGAAACTGAGTGCTACGGGTGGGGTTGCACCGTATGATTTCTATTTCAACGATGTGATTATTAAGGTCAGCGATGATTGTATCGAAACAGGAATTGGTGGAACTT
>JAAFJY010000030.1 GCA_013299105.1 Chitinophagales bacterium
CAATGTCAGCATCGCTGATATTTAGAGTAAGCATGGGTATTTCTGTTTTGCAATCTCAAAAATACTATGTTTACTCTTTTTTATATGTCTTTTGCACAAAACTTATTGTGGCCGAGTATAACTCCAGTGATGTAGCTGCTATGAATGAAGCACCCAGCACCTTTCATAGTCGCATAGAATTTTTTGAGGGTGAAAATGTTGTCTTGTACTCTTTTTTCGTCATTTCCTACAAAATCGGCAATGGCCATTTCGTATTCATCGATCAAAATGACGACCTCTTTTTCTTGGCCCAAAACTTCGATGATGCTGCGAAAAAGTGACACCGGGCCAGAACCAGAAGTGTCGATACCCAGGCCCTTGGCAATTGGCTCCAAGTACATTACAATTCCCTCGGCTAAGGATTTTGTATCATAATCGATCAGGGTAAAGTCAATTTTTAATACAGGACGCTTTTCTTTTTCCCAATCAATATTGTCGTAAGCCCAGGTATCTTTGAATAATGCTCTTTCCCCTTGATGAATGGCTTGAATAGTATCCAGCATGAGCGATTTTCCAAAGCGGCGAGGGCGAGTAATGAAATTGTGTTTGCCTTGTTGCATCAATTCGTAGATCTTTTCAGTCTTATCTACATAGATCACATTTTCATTGCTGAAATGAGAGAAGTGCTGCGCACCAATTCCTAATTTTTTTCTCATTATTCTTCTGATTTATTGCTGAATAGGTTGCTATATATCATTCCCCCTACCGCGGCTCCCTCAACTCCTCCCAGCCACCTAGCAGCCCGGCGTAGGCATCCATCATTTGCCTAGACAGGGACTCGCCATTGAATTTTTGGGCGTGGGCATAGCCTGCACTGGTCATTTTTTTGCGCAGGGCTTCGTCAGTCAGGGTTTTGCTGATGCCTGCGGCGATGCTGTCGGGGCTGCGCGGATCGACCAGCATGGCATCGGGGCCAGCGGCTTCGGGCAGGGAAGACAAGTTGGAACTCAAAACCGGGGTGCCACTGCACAAAGCTTCCAAAATTGGGATGCCAAAACCTTCGTAGAGCGAAGGATAAATGAACAAACGGGCTTGTTGGTAAAGGGCGGGGAGGTCCTCGTTGTCAACCTGCACGAATTGCACTTGTTTTTCGATGCGCTGCTCGCGCAGGTATTGCAGGACTTTGTTTTTGTAGGTCTGGCCTTCACCCACCACCACCAGGGGCAATTGCAAATCAGCGGGCAGTAATTGTATGGCCTGAACGATGCCTAGCAGGTTTTTGCGCTCATTCACACTGCCTACATTGAGCAGGAACTCGCTGGGCAAGTGGTATTTTTTCAGGGTTTGTTCGATGAGTTTTTTGGATTTTTCCTGCTGAAAGCGCTCGTCGCAAGACTGGTAAATGACCTGGATTTTTTCAGGTGCGATGCCATAAAAATTGACGATGTCGTTTTTGGTGCTTTCGCTGATGGCCACCACCAGGTCGGCGTGCTGGCAGGCGTACTTGAATTTGGAATCGTACACCAGGCGGTCGAAAACTGGATAATATTGTGGGTAATATTTAAAAACCAAATCGTGGATCGTCACCACCGTTTTGATGCCAGTACTGCCCAAATCATAAGGCAATTCATTGCTCAGGCCGTGGTAAAGCTGGATTTTTCGCCGTTTGGCCCTGTATCGCAGGCCATAAGAGCGCCACAATGGCCGTTGGTAGGCAGCAGGCGTTTCGACGCTGAAAGAAGCGGAAGCGGAAAAAAACTTGGTGTCGGGATTGCGGATTTCGCGGGGGGTAAACAGGAAATAAGCTTGATCTGGATAATAAAAAGCAAGGTTCCTCAGCAAGGTACGACTGTAATTGCCCAAGCCTGTAAAGTTTTGAAAAAGCCGTTTTGCGTCGTAACCGATGCGGATCATAGCCTAATTGATAAGCCACAAAAAAATATACCAAATCGCAACTGCGTTGCCCCGCTATCGCGTGGCCATTTTTGCACGCGGATGACGCGGATGACGCAGATTTTCGCGGATTTCCAGCATGACGTTGACACCCGTTGAGCAATAAGTCCCAGAAAAATGGTGCATAATAATTTTGACACTTTACTGATTGGGTAGGTGCACACCAACTAGAACAGCTTTTTTGAAGCGTTCAAATCAAAATGTAATGCTAATAAAAAATCTCTGGTAAACACATAGGTCCACCAGAGATTTTTGCGAGATGTTTTTCCAAACGCAAACTTTACACGGCAAAGCTCTCGCCACAACCACAGGTACGGGATGCGTTGGGATTCTGGAAGTAAAAACCCTTGCCTTCCAAGCCCGCCGAGAACTCCAGCGTAGAGTTGAAGAGGTACAAGAAGCTTTTCAGGTCGGTTACCACCTTTACACCATTGTGCTCAAACACCTGGTCATTGGGCTTCGAGTCAGAGTCGAAATCCATTTGATAACTCAGACCCGAACAGCCACCGCTAGTCACTGAAACCCTTACGAAACAATCGGAGGGGATGGTCCCAGTGGCGCGAATTTCATCGATGCGTTGTTTTGCGCTGTCAGCTACAAATAACATGGTTGAGATATTACAAGGACCTTGCAATCAAACATGTGCTCGATTGCAAGGCCATAGTTTTTGTAAAACCAATTAGTGGTGAGCCTCCACGGCGGCCGTTACTTCCAGGCCATTTTTTTGCTGGTAGTCGGCAATTGCACTGCGGATGGCGTCTTCGGCCAATACAGAACAGTGGATTTTCACGGGCGGCAGGGCCAGTTCTTCCACGATGTCCATGTTGTCGATGGTCAAAGCCTGGTCAATGCTCTTGCCTTTGAGCCACTCGGTAGCCAAAGAAGAAGAAGCGATGGCCGAGCCACAACCGAAAGTCTTGAACTTGGCATCAACGATGGTCTGGGTGCTTGGGTCCACCTCGATTTGCAGGCGCATTACGTCGCCGCATTCAGGAGCACCTACCAAACCAGTGCCAACATTGCTGCTCGCTTTGTCGAGCGTACCCACGTTGCGTGGATTTTTGAAGTGTTCGAGAACTTTATCTGAATAAGCCATGATGCTTTAGTTTTTGCAGTTAACAAATTAGATTAGCAACTGATTAATGCTCTTGCCAAATCACTGAATTGAGGTCAATGCCCTCTTTGTACATTTCCCAGATTGGGCTCAAGTCGCGCATGTGGTTCACCCCAGCGCTAACTTTGTCCACCACGTAGTCGATGTCTTCATCCGAAGTGAAGCGACCCAGGCTGAAACGCAGTGAGGAGTGCGCCAAATCGTCGCCCAAACCCAAGGCCACCAATACATATGAAGGCTCCAATGAGGCGGAGGTACAGGCAGAACCCGAAGACAAAGCAATGTTTTGATTGAACGTCATCATCAGCCCTTCGCCTTCTACGTGCTTGAAGGAAATGTTGGTCACGTGAGGCATGCGGCTGTTGACGTTGCCATTCACGTACACCTCTTCGAGGCTATTTTTGAAAGCGGCTTCCAGGCGGTCGCGCATTTTGCTCAAGCGCTCTGCGTCTTGGAACATTTCAGCTTTGGCAATTTCAGCAGCCTTGCCAAAACCTACGATACCAGGTACGTTAAGGGTACCAGAGCGCATGCCGCGCTCGTGACCACCGCCGTCCATTTGGGCAGTTACCTTCACGCGTGGGCTTTTGCGGCTCACGTACAAGGCTCCAACTCCTTTTGGACCATACATTTTGTGGCTGGTAAAGGCCATCAGGTGTACGCCCGTTTCTTTGGGATTTACGGGGATTTTACCAACCGCTTGTACGGCGTCGCTGAAGAACAAAACGCCTTTGCGGGCACAAATCTCCCCGATTTCTTTCATCGGCTGGATCACACCCGTTTCATTGTTGGCCCACATCACCGACACCAAGATGGTATTGGGTTTGATGGCAGCTTCCAATTCGCCCAAGTCAATTAAGCCATCACCTTTTACGTCGAGGTAGGTAACTTCAGCACCTTCTTTTTCCAATTTTTTGCACGTGTCCAAAACGGCTTTGTGCTCAGTTTTGACGGTAATGATGTGATTACCCTTGCTATGGTACATCTCAAACACGCCTTTGATCGCCAAGTTATCGGCTTCGGTAGCTCCAGAAGTGAAAATGATTTCCTTGGGATCAACATTGATCAGGGCAGCAATTTGCTCGCGGGCATAATCAACGGCCTCTTCAGCTTCCCAGCCAAAAGGGTGGTTGCGGCTGGCAGCGTTGCCTGGCATTTGGTAAAAATATGGCAGCATCGCCTCCACGACGCGAGGGTCTGTGGGGGTGGTGGCGTTGTTGTCCAGGTAAACGCGGCGTGTATCCTTCGTCATCCTTGGTTTATTTAGATTGAATCTACTTTGAAATAAGGTCACGCAAAGATAACCATTGCCTCGGAAAAAAGTTCGTTGTGACAATAGAATTTGAAGAAAAAGATTGTACTAACCGAGCGTAAATACTACCCGAAAGCAAACCGCCTGTTTTGATATCGAAACTTAGGTGGTCAACAGCTTGCTGGATAATTTTACCACGACAAAATCCCCGCGTGGGGACTGCGAAAAAATAAAGTACTGAAAACTTCGGCGAAAGGTGGGTGGTCTTAACAATAGAGCGAGGTGTTTTTTCTGAACCACATTTTTTGTCTAAAGCAGAATTTTCAGGATTGCAGAATTACAGAATTACTTGCGTGGTGTTGACCCAAACAAGAATTTTAAAGAATTAGAGAATTTGGCCCACTTTCACGCCAAGGCGTAGCACGACGCACAGTCATGAACGCTTCTTGTTCAACATAAAAATCAAAAAACTCTCAGCCACTGAAACTTTTCCGAAGTTTTCAGCAATTTTAAATTTCAAAAATCTCAAACCGTGCAAACGAGAACCTGAAATTGGGACAAATTTCCCCAGCGAGCCCCCTCAAATCATATGTTGTAAGTCGTACCTCGTCTATCGTATGTAAAAAACAGGATAAACAAGCCAGCACTCAAGTTACTGAATCAGCGGCCCATAGGCAAACATCCAATTGCTCCTCACTTCCCCTTCAAAGCCTTCAATTTTTTCTCCAACTCCAGTTCATCGCCGCTTACATAACCAGAGTGCTCGTACACGATATTGCCCTTGGCGTCTACCACGTAAGTTTGTGGCACCGCAGGGAAATTCAAAGCCGCTTTCAACTGGCCTGCGGCATCGCTCAGAATGATGTACTCCCAGCCTTTGGTAGCCACCATCGGTTTCACCTTGGGCAATTCGCGCTGGGTATCGATGGTGATGGCGAGGATTTGTACGTTGTAGTCTTTTTGCCAATCGCTGTATACCTCAGCAATCGCATCCAGTTCTTTTTTGCAAGGTGCGCACCAGGTAGCCCAAAAACTCAAGATGGTGATCTTGCCTTTGCCCACATAATCTTTCAGCGAAACACTCTTGCCTTCTAGGGTTTTGAGGGTCGCATCGGGCAGGGCTTTGCCGTTTTGGGCACTCAGAGAAATGCCACTAATTGTCAAGACGGCGATAAGTAAGTATTTCAAAGACTTCATGGTCGAGCTTTTTAGATAAATTTGAGCGAGTTATTTCGCGGTCCAAAAATAACGGCAAAAAAATCAGCAGCGTATTTGACCGTGCAAATTGTCATGTTCCTAACGTTTCCTATGATTAGATTATCCACTTATTTCCCTATTGGCCTCTGTTTATTGCTTTTCTTGCAAGCCTTGGTTTTACAAGCCCAGGATGCTGAAAAGCCCAGCGGTGGCCAACTCAATGGTAGTTTGCAAGCCAATGCCAACTTTTTCATCCGCGATTCATTGATCGGTGCAGCCAATATTCCGCAGTACGACCGCCAAAAGTACGGTGCCGATCTTTGGCTCAACCTCAATTACAGCAACTGGGGCTTTGACTTTGGCTTCCGCTTCGATGTGTTCAACAACTCCAACCTGCTCAACCCCACCGATTCGTACACCGACCAGGGCATTGGCATGTGGTTTGTGAAAAAACAAGTCGATAAATTGGGCATCCACGCGGGGTTCATTTACGACCAGATCGGCAGTGGCATCATTTTTCGCGCTTTTGAGGAAAGACCACTCTTGATCGACAACGCCCTGGTGGGCCTGAAAGTCGATTACGCCCTGGGTCCCAATTGGAAAGTCAAAGCCTTCACCGGGCGACAAAAGCAACAGTTTACCCTGTACCGCTCGATCATCAAGGGCCTGAGTGTGGATGGCTTTGTGGGCAAAGAGAACTCCAATTGGTCCATCGCCCCGGGTTTTGGCATTGTGAACCGCACCATCGACGACCAATCGATGAACAACCTGGTGGCGTCTTTGAATACTTACCAGGAGCAGTACGTGTTTGTGCCCAAATACAACGCCTACGCCTTTTCGGCCTACAATACCCTCACCAACGGCAACTGGACCTGGTACCTGGAAGGCGCTTACAAAACCGCCGATACCCAAAACGACCCTTTTGCCGTGACCGAAATAAATGGAGAAGAAATCATTGGCGACCGCTTCATCAGCAAGCCTGGTTCGGTCTTGTACAGCAACTTGAGCTACGCTGCCAATAAATTTGGCCTGAGCGTGGAGGGCAAGCGCACCCAAAATTTCAGCTTCCGCACCCGCCCGCAGGAGCAGATCAACCGGGGGACCATCAATTTTTTGCCGCCGATGGCCCGTTCCAACACTTATCGCCTGACCAGCCGCTACAACGCCGCTACCCAGGAATTGGGTGAATGGGCTTTTCAGGCTGACGCAAAAATTGCGCCTAGCAAAAAATTGAGCTTCAACCTCAATTTTTCCAACATCACCAAACTGGACCAAACCCTGCTGTACCGCGAAATTTATGCCGAAATGCAGCTCAAAATCCAGAAAAAATGGATCATCCTGGGCGGAGTCCAGCGCCAGGAATACAACCAGGAAGTGTATGAATTCAAGCCCAACGTGCCCCTGGTACAGACCATCACCCCCTTTGTGGATGTTTTGTACAAGTTCAGTCCCCGCAAAGCCCTGCGTTTTGAAGCCCAGTACATGAACATGGTCAATGACAAAGCCGTGAACCTGGGGGCCGACTATGGTTCCTGGGCCTTCGCCCTGCTGGAGATGACGATGGCCCCCAACTGGACCTTCACCCTCTCCGACATGTACAACGCAGCCCCGGGCCGCGAAAGCCCCATCGAAAAAGGCGAACGCAAGGCCCTGCACTACCCCCGGGTGGACGTTTTTTACACCGTCAATGCGAACCGTTTTTCTCTTTCTTATGTAAAACAAGTGGAAGGGGTGGTCTGTACTGGCGGCATTTGTCGTTTGGAGCCCGCCTTCAGCGGATTCAAGATGACCTTGAGTTCTACTTTTTAAGTCAACATCATGATGGCCAAATGATCTATCGTAAATCGTATGTCGTCTATCGTATGTAAAAAAATACGCCCATGCAAAAAATGAAATCATTACTCGCCCTGTTATCGCTCTGTTTTTTCCTCTCCTGCGAGGAAATCCCCCCCGTCATCACACCCGTGAAGCCTGGTACGGACCCCAATTCGGTGCCACGCCGCATTTTGGTCGAAGAATTCACGGGGGTGCGCTGCGTGAACTGCCCGGCGGGTACGGCGGAGGTGCTCAACTTGAAAGGCATTTACAAGGAGCAACTCATCCCGGTGGGCATCCATGCGGGTTCATTTGCGCCCCCTTATCCGGATAGCAAACTCGATTTTCGCACCCCGGAGGGCGATGGGATCATCAATTTGCTGGGGCGGCCATTGGGCTACCCCTCGGCGGTGATCAACCGCAAGAAATTTGAGAATGAATTCGACTTACAGCTCAACCGTGGCCAATGGGCGGGTTTTGTGGCTGCCGAACTGGCCCAGGCTCCGGTGGTAGAAGTGCGGGTCGTCAACAATTACAATGTGCTTTCGCGCCAACTCAGCGTGCAAGTGGAAGTAGAACCCCTGCGCTCCCTGCCCGCTGGCGACCTGCGCCTGAGTGTAATGTTGGCCGAAGACAAGGTGGTGGACGTGCAACTCACCCCCGACGGCAAACAAAGCGATTACAGCCACCGCCACAACCTGCGCGACATGCTCACCCCATTTGACGGTGAACCCCTCAGCAACGCCTTGGTCGGCGGCAAAAAATGGAATAAAACCTACAACTTCACCCTACCTGCGGCTTGGGTGGACAGCAATTGCAGCATCATTGCTTTTGTGCATTTGGGCGGTAGCACCTTGGATGTATTGCAGGCTGCGGAGGGGAAAGTGCGGTGATTTTTCAGCCTGACATAGTTAAGAAGAAGGTGGGCGGATTTGGGGTTAATGAAAAAAGGGCACTACCAGTTTAAGCACCTGCATGAAAGAAAGTTGTGTTCTTTTTTTGCTAAACCCAAACCTATCCACCTTATTTTTTACGCTCCCTAAGTATCAAACGTGGGCCCTTTGGCAAAAGAAAATCTGTAGTACACAATCCGAAACTCAAAAAACTTGAATCGCCCATCGTTAGGGCCTTTCCCCGCAGGTGACACTCAATGTGGGGTAAACAATGGCAACACCCCCATGCACAAGACGTCCCGATCCGGACATTCACCTTCGCCTTCAAAAAAGACCACCGCTTTGCCTTTTACTTCCAGTCCCAAGCTTTGCAAAAGCTCACTCATGGCTTGCATGGTGCTGCCGCTGGAGTAAACGGTGTCGAGCAGCAGGATTTTTTTACCTTTTAATTGATCCCGGTATTTTTCGGATAAAATGAGGCGCTCAATTTCCAACGCAGCGATAGATTTTACCTCCACCGCATGGGCTTGTCCCGAATGCTTTCGTTCGTCTTTGCGCAAGATGACATAAGGCAATTTCAAGACCGTCGCTAAAGCATAACACAGTGGGATCGCCCCAGCGGCCGGAGCGACAATGACTTCGAGGTCTTGGCCCCGCAAGGCTTCCGCCAAGGCCAGGGCGGAGGCCTCCACCAGCTCGCGGTCACACAAAAAGTCCAGGTAGGCAATGCTGAGGGTTTTTGAAACGGGGATCAGCGCGACATCTCGGCTGAATGCCCCAAGGGTAATCCGGTGATGGGTTTGGGGCTTTTTTGCCAATACCACCAAGTCCCGCTCTTGCTCGCGTTCACGGTAATCTTCCTCCAAGTGAATGGGTTTGAAACCGATGCCTTCCAAGAGCCCCTTAAGCCGCTCCATGCCGATGCTGCCATAATAGAAGCTTTCACCAAACATCTCACCTGTGATTTCCCCTTCCACTTTTCCAGCGGTGTAGAGCAGGTAGCCACCGGGTTTGAGCATGGCATACAAACGGGGCAGGACTTCTTCCTGCGCGCTTGCACTCAAGTGAAAAAGCGAATCCCAAGCCAGGATGCCATCGAAAAGGAGCTCAGGAGCATAAGTTTCAATTTCGCCTACTTGAAACTGGGCACCGGGAACTTCCTGGCGAGCTATTTTGATCAGGGCCTCCACGGCGTCGAGGCCAATGACTTGAAAACCTTGCTCCAGCATAAATTTTGCATTCGGCAAGCCACTGCCGCAGCCCAGGTCCAATACCAGGGCACCGGATGGCAGCAGCTTGCAAAACTCCTTCACTGGCCGCCCTACCTCGGTTTGGCGGCGATGGGCCGCCCATGCTGCGGCAATTTTTTGGTAAGACGAATGGTTCATGGTGGTTCAGGCAAAAACTTATCAATTTTAGGCTCAATGTGGGTTTCAAGTTGAAAAAGACTTGGGCGTTTGCCTTGATCTAAGCCAAGGTGAGTTTTGGGTTTGCGAAGTTCGATTTTTTGACTTACGACTTACGAGTGACAACTTACGACTTACGAAGTAGGGGCTCGCTGGCAAGATCTTAGGGTTCTTAGGGCCCCATTTTCACGGTTTGGTATTTTTGAGTTAATCTCGGCTTTGACATGTTTGTAAAATATTAAAAAACAATTACTTGCAACAATTGTTCATGTCCACTAAAGATGCAATAAAATTGACTGAGCTATTTTATTGGGAAAACTTGAATCGTAAAAACGATGACTTACTGCACCACAAATTTTCAATCGAAGCGCTACTTCGTAAGTCGTAAGTCGTCATTCGTAAGTCGTCACTCAAAAAAAGTTGTGGAACTTGATGATCACAAGCAACTCCTTTTGAAGCACCACTTGAAACCCAATATGAGCCAAAAAATAAGCAAAAAGGCAATCCTACCTCAAAACCCCCTCCCCTGAAAAATCATCACCAACTCAGTCACACCAGCCACAGCCACTGAGGCCAAAATCCCAACCATAAAAATGATGTAGCAAATGCGCAACTGACGGTACTTGCGGCCCAGCGATTTGCCCAAGAAAAACAAGTCGCGCATGATCGAGTCTTCCAAATTTTCTTCCAGCGAAGTCACGATTTGAATGCCTTTTTTGTATTCTTCGTATTGCATGCTGTAGAAATTGCCAAAGAAGAAAAGGTTGGATTTTCCAGCTTTGATGTTATCCAGCTCGGTCAAGCCAGTCATTTTCATGGGCACAGTGGCCAGGGTGGCAAAGACCATCGAAGCAAGGCAAGTGGCCAAAACCATCGCGAACGGAAAAGTAAATTCAGGGTGTTGGCGGATTTGGCTCACCAACAAGGGCAGGGCAAAAGTAATGATCAAGGCATTGGTTGAGAGCATCATGTTGGCCTTGTTGTCGGCCAGGTTGCTCAGGTCCATGTGGTTGCGCAGGGAGGTTTTGAACATCATTTGCGAAGAGCGGCTCTCCACAATCGACACTTTGCGCGCTTCTTCTGAAGGGCCTCCTTCCTTGGCACTGCGCCCTTCTTTCACCCATTTTTTGATGCGCTTGCGGTTGAGTTCCTTCATGGCCTCGAAGATCATCTTGGCCGCCGGGGTGTAATACTCGTGGTTTTTGATGAAATCGAGGTTCAGTTCATACCATTTTTTCTCCTCGTAGCTTTGGCCCAATACGTCAGCCCACTCCAGGCGCAAGCGGTCCAGTTGATCGCTGTAATCCGAGCTACCCAAGTGACCGTAATCAGCGTCGCGTACCACTTCTTGCAACAGTCCCTGGGGCTTAGAGCTGGGTTTGGTGACCGCAATACAGTTTTTGATCAGGGTGATTTTCTCTTCCGGGTAGCCCTTGCTTTTCAAAAAAGCCTCGGCAATGCGGGCGCTGGCGGCCTCGTGTTCCTGGTAAGTTTCGGTCATGCCCACATCGTGCATGAGGCAGGAAATTTCTACAATTTCTTTTTCCTGCTCATCCAAACCACTCATTGAGGCAATTTGCATGGCCGAGTTTCGCACTGCCAGAGTGTGGTGCAAGTTGTGATAATGAATATTGGGTGCCAGTTTGGTACTGAGCAATTCGCTTACGTATTGTTCGGTTGCGCCGATGATCTCGCTTTTGGCCATGGTGGTGGTCGTATCTGGAAAAAACTAGCTGTAAAAGTAAAAGTTTACGTCGCTCCCAATGCAGCCCAAAAGACCGCTTGTCCGTCATCTTTTTTGACTTGAAACCACGGACCCAAACTTTAACCTGCAAGAAAAGCATTTTTCAGCTCATTCAGGACTTGATGTTCAAAAAAAAACGGATGCAAGATTTTTCGACCCTGCATCCGTTTGTATTCGTATTTATTGTTTCAACAGCTTTTCACTCCGTACTTTGCCCTTGGCGTGCAAGCGCAAGAAGTACATGCCATTGGGGTAATTTGACAAGTCGAGCGGTACTTCCACTTTTTGACTTTCCGGTAGGTTGACTTCCAATAACAAAACGCCAATGGTATTGTAAACCTGAACCTTCAAGCGGGCCGCTTCGCGCAACTGGACTTTCAGCAAGGCCTCGCCCGTGGTGGGGTTGGGTGCCAGGTTGAGTTGGTCTACCGCCAATACATCTTGGGTGGCGGTGGTGAAATTCACTCGAATATCCCTAGGCTCAGTGCAGCCATTGCGGTCGGTCACGGTTACGGTGTAGTTGCCAGGACGAAGGTTGATGAGTTCGTTGCTCGTGTTGCCATTGGCCCAACGGAAGGTATAAGGCGAGCCTTGCCCATCACCACGGATCGCAATGGCACCATTGGCGGCATTCGATGCGGTGGCGTTGCGCACCTGGACGTTCAAGTTGAGGTTGCCGCAGCGCTTCACGTTGATGTTGTCGAGGTCGAGCCAATAGTCGCCAGCGCCCCAGGTGGCAATGAAGCGCACTTTGATCGTAGCGTTGGGGAAGTTGGCCAGGCGGATCACCATGCGGCGCAGGTTGGTGCTGGCCTGGTGGTTTTGGCTGTTGATAGTCATGACAGTGGTGTAGCGCAGCCCACAATCCGTAGAAACCTGCACCTGGATATTGTCATTGGCTCCCAGGGTAGTGGCCGAAACCGTATTCCCTTGCACATTGACCAAACGGTACTCAAAAGTCAAGCTATCAGTTGCCCGTACCGGCCCGAAGAGCGGCGTAGTGGCGCTGAAACTGCGATCACCCGTAAAAAGGTTGTCAGACAAAGTATAGGAACTGTTGCCCCGATCGCGTAAAACCAGGGCGTCGGCGTCGATTTCCCAGTCTTGGGGCGGTCCGCCGCGCTCAAAGTCTTCGCCGAAAGGCAAATTGTACAAGGTCCTGAAGCTGAAATATGCGGTATCGTTGGCTGCTTGGCTGTCGCCGCCTACAATCCAGGCTTTGATGTTGTAGTTGCCGGGTACCGAGGGGCGGAAGGCGCGTTGGAAAGTGTAGAGGCTGCGGGTACGTGGGGCCAGGTTCAAGCCACCTACGTTTTCGGTGATTACTGGGCCATTGTTCACGCGGTAAGCCACGCTGAAACCCGTTTGGTTGTTGGTGCTCAGGTTGCCGATGTTGAGCCGAACCAGCGAATCGAGCCCTACACAAGCATTGTCTCCCCCGGTATAAACGATGTTCAAAGCCGCCAAGTCGCGTTGCGGCACATAGACCTGAAACTGGTCGATCATGGCCCCATCGTAGCTGTTCGCAAAGTCGGACAAGAAACCAAAGCGGATGCGCACATCGGGTGCAGTTGCTGTACCTGGCAGCGGATGCGAGGCCGTGAACCAGCCTCGAGCCGGGCCATTGCCCGTCCATACTTGTCGGTTGGCGTCGTTGTACCAGTTGATGCCACTGGCGTTGGAGCCCAGTTTGTCCCAGGTTTCACCGCCGTCGGTGCTGAGTTCTACCCAAATTGCGTCACAGCAGCCCTCCAGGTCGAGTTGCAGCGCAAAAGAAACGACTGGATCGGATCGCAGGTTGCTGAAGTTCAAACAAGGAGAGACCAAGTAAGACACCTCGCTGTTGTTGTATTGCCCATTGGTTTTGGTGATCCACACCCGGTTGCCTGAAAAGGCTTGGTTGAGCAGGCGTTTGTTGGGAGTGCCCAATTGCCAACTGGAGTTGACGCTGTTTTTATCAATGGTCCAACCCGTGAAGCGGTCTTCAAAAGTTTGCAAGTGTGGATAACTGCGAATGGTCGGCACGCTGGTAAAGGTGCTGCGGATGGTATCGTTTTTGATCACGCTGTCGCCCTTCATTTCGGTCCAGGCCTCGATCAGGTAATCGCCTGGTAAAAATGCCTTGATGTTATCGAAATCGGCGATTTCGGCGCTGTCTTTGCCTACTACCCCGGTGTAAACGCCGTCTTTGGGCATTTCAATGCCTTCCACTTTACCATTGACAGCGTATTTGAACGGAATCAATGATTGTGGCTCGCCGCCGTAGTTTTTGATCAAAACGCGCACCGTATCGCCCAGGTCCCAGCCGCAATCGGTGAAGGGTTGAACGATTTCAGATACGCCCAAGTCGATGGCAAAACGGGTTTTGAAGCTGAATGGCCCGATCCGCTTGCTGGTATCGGCGGTAGCGCAAAAGGTGCGCAGGTACACATCATAATTGGTGTTTTGCTTCAAACCAGGCAGGGTATAGCGGTTGCTGGCCAAACGCACCTGGGTGCCACGACCGGGACCGGGCACGAAACCTTTGGGGCCGTATTCAAGGATAAAAATCGAAGTTGGGGTAGGCGAATACCAGCTCATGCGCGTGGTAAAAGCCCTGATGTCGTCGAAATTAACGCTGGGTGAAGGAAGTGGCGCACAAGTAGGACATACCACCCGGCTGCGCAAAACCACCCCTGCCACGGGCGGGTTGGCCCCGGTGCTGAAAACCTGGGCTCCTTCCTGGTCAAGCAGCGTGTAGCTGATTTCGCGGTCCACAGTACCAGGCCGGAAGGTTAGGCGCAAACTGTCGCCGTTGTTGATCGTCAGGTAATGCCGCGCACCAAGGCCAATGCTCAAGCCATACACTGTGCTGCGGGTGCCGATGCGCACTTCCAAGCTGGCTCCATTCCAGCCATCGCCCAATTGGTCTTTGAGGTCCAGGGTATAGACACAAGGGCTGCCCTGTGCCAATAGTTGAACAGCACTGAAAATCAGCGATCCAAATACTAAGATGGTTTTTGCCCACTTCATATTTTCATGATGAGTTTTAAGACAGTCTAGGTTTTTCCCCAAACACTGGTTTTTGGGTTGACAAATGGCAGCGTAAGTTAGTGTTTTTATCCAACATCACACCCGGCGATGCATATTCTAGGCAAACAGCCGACAAGAAACTGCGGATGGAGGTTTGAAAATGCGGATTTTTCGGCCCTCATTTTTTTGTCTGAACAGTGATTTTTGTGATTTTTTTGAGGGGCAGGAGGCCAGCATGATGTTGATCACCACTTTTTGTCTGAACTGTGATTTTTGTGATTTTTTTGAGGGGCAAGATACCAATATGATGTTGACTGACCAAGGTTAGGGACTTTCAGCCTCGCTGGGTTGACGTTATTTAACTCGCAGTTGGCTTATTCTGAAAAGTTGTCCGAAGTTTTCAGCAATTTGGAAAACTGAAAACTGATGATCACAGCCAATAACTAATTCGAAGCCTCTAACAACTAACCATTAACCATTAACAACTAACAACTAACCATCACTCCCCCCACGGATCACTCTCATGCACAAACTTCCGGTGCTTCAAACTCCGCATCGCCTGCGTAAGTCCTTCCACGGTCATCGGAAACATGCGCTGGCCGCTCCATTCGCGGATTTGATTGACCGATTCATAAAAATCCCATTCGTAATCGGGCAGGGGATTGATCCAGGCCAGGTGTTTGAAATGGGTGCTCAGGCGCTTGAGCCATTCGATGCCTGCTTCGTCGTTGTAATGCTCCACGCTGCCGCCTTTGAAAAAAATCTCATAAGGTGACATGGCTGCGTCACCTACGATGATCAGTTTGTAGTCGCTGTTGTACTTGTGCAAAAGTTCCAGGGTGGGCATTTGTTCGTGGTAGCGGCGTTTGTTGTCTTTCCACAGGCGCTCATAGACGCAGTTATGAAAGTAAAAAAACTCCAGGTGCTTGAATTCCCACTTGGCTGCCGAAAAAAGCTGTTCGCACATTTCGATGTGCTCGTCCATTGAGCCGCCGATGTCGAAAAGGATCAGGACCTTGACCCGATTTTGCTTGGCGGGGCGCAGGGCAATGTCCAGCATTCCCGCGTTTTCGGAGGTTTTGCGGATGGTATTGTCCAGGTCGAGCTCGTCGGCGAGGCCCTCGCGGGTGAGGATGCGCAGGCGCTTGAGGATGAGCTTGATGTTGCGGGTATTGAGCTCCACGCGGTCGTCCAGGTTCTTGAATTCGCGCTGCTCCCAGACCTTGAGGCCGCTGCGATTGCCGCCACTGTTTTTGCCAAAACGCATGCCCTCCGGGTTGTAGCCGCCTTGGCCAAAAGGCGAGGTGCCGCCCGTGCCAATCCAACGATTGCCGCCCTGGTGTTGGCCTTTTTGCTGCTCAAGCAGGGCTTTGAGCCTTTCCATCAAGGCATCGAGGCCGCCCAGTTTTTCGATGGCGGCTTTTTCTTCGTCGCTCAGCTCGCGTTCCCAGTTTTTTTTCAGCCACTCTTCGGGTACTTGGGTGGCCAGCAAGGCATCGGCCAAGTGTTGCAGGCGACGGAAATATTCGCCAAAAATGAGGTCGAAACGGTCCAGGTGTGCCTCGTTTTTGACCAAAATCGTCTTGCTGAGGGCGTAAAAATCCTCGATGGAATAAGCGCCAATGTCTTTTTTCAAAGCCTCCAGCAAGGCCAGGTACTCGTGCAAGCTGACCGGAATGCCGTGTTTGCGCAGGCTGAAAAAGAAGTTTAGGAACATTGGGCGTGGCTTGTAGTGGATGTTGGATGTGATGCGTTACGAAGGTAGGGAAAGATGGGGAAATAAGCGCTATTTAGTTATGGGTTATGAATTATGGGTTATGAGTGGGGGCAGCTGGGGAGACTTGTGAAATTCTCGAAATTGCTGATCACGGTTTGGATTTTTCAAGGTTGAAATGACAAATTTTCGCCCAAAATCCTGTCCTGTAAGGGCGTAATGTTAGTAGCTAGATGGTGTCAACATCAGGTGAGGTGGGGCGGTAAGTCCCTAACCTTGGTCAGGCAACGTTAAATTAGTGACAAGCCACGAATAAACCTTACCAAATCGCAACTTCGTTGCCCCGCTGTGCGGTGCTGGTTCGGAACACGGATGAAACTGATGAAACTGATTTTCACTGATTTCCAGCATGACGTTGACCATGATGTTGACAACTGGCAATTAAAAAATTGGTAAGGTTTATTTTTGAACCGTTACTAAGATTTCAGAAAAGTGCGGTAAAAGTGCGGTAAAAGTGCGGTAAAAGTGCGGTAAAAGTGCGGTAAAAAGTTCGGAGAAAAGTGCGGTAAAAAGTTCGGAGAAAAGTTCGGTAAAAAGTTCGGAGAAAAGTTCGGAGAAACTTCTCGAACTACTCAAATCTAATCCCAAAATCACTATTGCAATCTTAGCACAAGAACTAGGACTAACAAGTAGAATGGTCGAAAAGCAACTATCCAAACTAAAATCAACCCATCAAATCAAAAGGATCGGCCCCGACAAAGGCGGCCATTGGGAGGTGGTGGAGTAGGAGGAAATTACAACCTGGCGCAAAGCCTTGTGCCAGCCATCGCCCTGTTCAGTATCCTAATTTGCCCTCCTGCCCATCAAAAAAATCACAGCCATCACCCTTCAGACAAGAAGTGGTGTTCAACGTCATGCTGCCCTCCTGCCCATCATAAAAATCACAGCCATCACAGTTCAGACAAAAAAGCAGTGGTCAACGTCATGCTAGAAATCCGTGAAAATCAGTCTCATCCGTTTCATCCGTGTTCCCAACTAGCCTCGCACAGCGAGGCAACGAAGATGTCTAATCTGCGGCCCTCATCTGCCACTGCACCCCAAAATACACCGTCCGCAACTGAAAATACTGATACGCCTGTTGCTGGTAATCGGCGCTGAACAACCAATTGCGCGGATTCCGGAAGTTGAAAAGGTTATTCACATTGGCAAAAACGACCAGGCTTCCCCCGCGAAAAGGCGTGTAACGGCTCAAACTCAAACTTACATTGTGGTAAGCCGGATACACCGCACTGTTGAAATCATTGGAAAAAATAGGTTTCCACAATCCCTCCAATTCTGGTATGTAGACGGCCCCTTCCAGCGGCGTATAGCGTTCGCCGGGGCGACCGATCCAATTCAAAGCCAAGGAGGCGATCTTGGGGTGTTCGTAGCGCAGGGCACATTTTACAAACCAGTTCAAGGTGTTGTCGCCCAGCCAGGTTTTGCCGCTTTCGTCCTTTTCTTTTACCCTCAAAAAAGTATTGGCCAGGTTGACATACCAGCGCCCGTCGGGTGTCCATTCCGCCGAAGCTTCTGCGCCCCAGATCTGGCGCTGATTGGAGCTGATGAAGAGATTGTTGTTTTGTGAGCCTTGTTCTTGTTTCCAATAAACAGCAGCAGTGAGCAGTAGTTTTTCACGTTGCATTTGATAATCCAAGGAAAATTGATCCGCCCTGCGCAGGGGGAAATCCATTTGAAAATAAGTGGCAGGGGCATAATAATGGTAGCGCCCCAGGCTGGCCAACACACTTTGGCCCTGGGGCAGGGCATAGCGCAGGTTGAGTTGGCTGCTCAGGTACTCCGATTGACCACTGATGGGTACATTTTTGCGCAAGCCCCCGGCTATGCTCAGGTATTTTCCAATCAAACCTTTCCAGACCAAGTAGCCCTCCAGGTTTTGGTTGTCAACGGTGGTATCAACATTGAAACTGGGGAAACGAGGCGCAAGGGCAAAAAAGATCTCAGGCACGGTGCCCTCCGATTGGTAACGCCGCCATTCCTGGGTAAAACCCGCCTGCAAAGTCCATTTTTTGCCTACATACTGCCGCCAGGACAAGGCATTGTACTGGGAAGGTTCACGCCCATTTACGTCGATGAGGCCAAATTGGAATTGGTTTCGGCTAAAATTGCTGCCTTGGTCAAAGCGCAAAGTCCCTTTGCCCCAAGTGCCTTGCAAGTTGAAAACCTGGAAATAGCGTTGTCGCCCGCCTTCGCTGGGCCCTTCGTAGCCGAACGAATTGGCGGTGACCGAAAAATGCTCGTCGATGGCGTAGGCGAATAATTTCATCGACCAGTTTTTGCCCAAAGATCGAAAAACCTGCAAGCCACCATCCAAGGCCCCAAAACCTTTCAAAAAAGGCAAACTGGAACGATTGAGGCCAATGAAGGCATCCGAAAACTGGCCATTCATATAAGCCGCTGCATGGGTTTTTGACCCCAATTTACCCTTGGCCAGCAGGCCCACATTGGCCAAGGACAGACCTAATTCCAAGGCACTGACCGAGGCCGAATCAAAGGTTTCCAACTCAATCACCCCGGCGGCGCTGTTGCCATAATTGAGGGGTGGATTGCCTGGATAAATGGTCAGGTTTTTCAACATAGCGGTATTGAACACACTGAAATTACCCAAACCGTTCAGTTGGCTGTTGCGCACCGCTTGGTAAATGGGTACGCCATTCAGGATGGTGCGGGTGGCATCAGGGTCACTGCCGCGCAAGGCAGGGTTGGCGTTTTCCTGGGTGTTGGTGGAGGAAGGTAGCGCATTCACCGCCCGCAAGGGGTCGCCTGCGGCCACGGGGTTGCGCCAGATTTGCAAGGGTTCGAGCTGGATTGCGGCAAAATCAGACAAAATTGGCGCGGCACTGCGGATCAATACTTCGTCCAAAGACAAAGGCTGGGATTTGAGCTCCAAGATCAGCGGCCCCGCTGGCAAGGTCGAAAAAGGCAACCTCAACTCCACATAACTGAAATAATGCACCACCAAAGTGTCCGGCAGACGCTTGGACAGGGGCAGCTCAAACTGTCCGTCCAAATCGCTGGCCGTGTTGAGTTCCTGGCTTTGGGCCCAGTACACGCTGGCCGCCACCAAGGGATTTTGGCGCTCGTCCAGGATTTTGCCCTTGAGCACCTGGGCGGTCAAAGGCGAAATCTGGAGGCACAAAAGGAGCAAGAGCAGCTGCGTGTTTTTCAACAAACCTTTAAACCGTGAGTGTTGGATTTGTGAAGTTTGAAATTTTGACTTACGACTTACGAGTGACGACTTACGACTTACGAAGTAGGGGCTCGCGGGCAAGAATAGAGGTAGCTTGAGCATTTGTTTGCACGGTTTGGATTTATTGAATGAACCCTCCTAAAGACTTCTGAAAATCCTTTCAACTTCGCTCAAATGAATCGCTTGGCCAATTTATTCAGTTGGTAGTTGTCGGGGTATAGTTTGATGGCCGCCTGGTAATGGGTTTTGGCCTGGTCTTTTTCGCCTTTGTCCAGCAGCCATTCTACCAACATGGCGTAGGCCTCGTCTTTGCCCCAGGAAGGCAGGTAAGCATTAGGGGCATGTTGGGGTTTGAGCGAAATGGCCTTCTCCAGGTAATCCACCACTTTTTTTCCTCCACCATATTGCGCGGGGGTGTAAAAATCCAGGCTGCCCAGGACATAGTAAGCACGCAGGTTGTTGGGGTCTGCTTTGATGGCTTTTTCGGCATTTCCCTTGGCCTTGGCCGATAAAATGCCCGCTCCCATGCCACTTTTGAATTGGATGGCAAAACCCTGGGCATGGGCCAGAAGGGCATAATCCTCGGCATTTTTGCCGTCCATTTCCTGCACAATGTCGATGGCCGCGTTGATGGCTTGCTCGGATTGTTCTTCTTGTTTGTTTTGGATGTGGTAAATGGCCCGCCAATACTGCGAGTATGCCCGCCAGTACTGCACCAAGTTGTTGGGTTTTGATTTTTGCAGGGCCATCAACTGGGCATCCAACTTATCGAGCGCCGCAGTGTTTTTCCCCATCAGACTCGCCACAAAGGCATTTGAGATCCTCGATTCGATCTTGTTCAAAATCGTGTCTTGTTGCGCATTCAACTTGAACTGCGAATAAGGAATGGCAGGCTGGTTGTCTGCATTACAAGCAAAAAACGGGATGCTGAACAAGCAAAGCAAAAGTAAATTTTTCATTATAAACTAGTTTAAAAAATAAAGTAAATAGGTTTAAAAAAAAACGACCAAAATCGTTGATGCAATCAAAAATCAGCGCAGCTTAACCATTAACCATTAACCATTAACCATTAACCATTAACCATTAACAACTAACCATTAACAACTAACCATTAACAACTAACCATTAACAACTAGCCATTGCTAAAGTAGGTCTTTAAGGCATTGACGTATTCTTCAAAAGCCTTTAGCCCCTTGTCAGTCAGTTCTACAGCGGTGTGCTGGTAATTGTCTTTGAAGCCTTTGGTGATTTTCAAATACCCGGCTTCTTCCAGTTTTTTCAACTGCACGCTCAGGTTGCCAGCCGTGGACTGTGTCACTTCGCGCAGCTCGTTGAAGTCGGAACTGGACTGAGCCACCAGGTACGACATCACCGCCAGGCGCAGCTCGGAATGCAGCAGCGGGTCGAGTTTTTGGAACACCATTGGCCCTTCTTTAGCCTTTTTTTCTTTTTCGATCATGGTAAAAGAGTACCGTACCAGGAATGATCATGGCCAAGGTTGCCGCAAGGCTGATCATCAGGGGTTGATAGGCCAAAGAAACAAAGAAAGCGGCAATTCCAAGTAAGTTTACTGACAATCCTGCCAGGATCAATAGCTTGCTGCGCAACGCAATACCCGATGTAAAGATGCCCAAGCTGAGCAAAAGCAGGATGATGGGAGTGAGGTTGCTTCCGAGAAAGTCGAAGAAGAAAAAGCCCAGCAAGATCACGTTGCATACCACCAATTGCCACACCCGTTTTACAAGATTGCCTATTTGGTTATTGGCCATGTTTTGTGCACCTCCTTTGCGGCGATAATACCAAAAAGTAAAAGGCAAGCCAATCAGGTTGAGCCCCAAGTAAGGCAGCCCACTCAACTCCATGCGATCAATGGTGTTCAACCAAAAATGGCTCAAACCCGCCAAAGCACTCAATGTACCCCAAACCAAGTAAGTAACCCCATTTTCCTCAAACCGCGAACGCGCCTCGTCCATCATCCGGGTGATGATCTGCAAACTGTGTTCAGGGGAGATGCTTTTTTCTTCCATCGCGTAAAGTAGTTTATTTTATAAATCAAATGTACGCCTTTTTTGTTCGCTTTGTCAAGTTTTTTGTGAAAAATAATGTAGAAAGTGTAAAAATTTGGCAAAAATGAAAACGGGCTTGTGGCGATTGAAGCGACAAGCCCGTTTTGTATATGTTTGAAAATCAAAAAGTTTTGAAGAGAGCCTGCTTATGGAACGCAAACGAAATAATAGCCCAATATCAACGCGACTTTTTTTGTCTAAATCAGAATTTGCAGGATTCCAGGATTCCAGAATTACTTGCGTGGTGTTGGCCAAAACAAGAATTTGAAAGAATTAGAGAATTGTCACGCTTCGCGTGAGAGCGTCCATACAGTCTAAGCCCAGATAATGAAGGTGCGACTGGGTAGCGTTTCCACTAAGAATATAGGCGATTATTTCGTTCCAGAACCGCTGGCTCAATGAAAACTCGAAGCCCCTCTCCTCAACTTCTCAACCCTTCAACCTTTCAACTAAACATCACTCATTCAGCTTCAATACCTCCAAAAATGCCTTCTGCGGTACTTCTACTGAGCCGATTTGGCGCATTTTTTTCTTGCCCTCTTTCTGTTTTTCGAGCAGTTTGCGCTTGCGGCTGATGTCACCACCATAACACTTGGCGGTTACGTCCTTGCGCATGGCTGAGATGGTTTCGCGGGCGATGATTTTGGCACCGATGGCGGCCTGGATCGCGATCACAAACTGCTGGCGAGGCAACAATTCTTTTAGGCGCTGACAAATGCGGCGACCGAAAGCCTCGGCTTTAGTACGGTGTACGAGGGCACAGAGGGCATCCACATTGTCGCCGTTGAGCTTGATGTCGAGTTTGACCAGGTCCGAAGCGCGATAGTCGATCATTTGGTAGTCAAAAGACGCGTAACCACGCGAAATGGACTTGAGGCGGTCGTAAAAGTCGAACACGATTTCACCCAAAGGCATCTCAAAGGTCAGCTCCACCCGGGTGGTAGTTAGGTAGCTTTGGCGGGTCAGGATGCCGCGTTTTTCCATGCACAGGGTCATGATGCTACCGATGTAATCCGGTTTGGTGATGATCTGGGCTCGGATATACGGTTCTTCGACCGTGCGCAGGTAGTTGGGGTCGGGCAGGTCCACTGGCGTGCGCACCATGAAACGCTCGCTTTGGGTATTGGTGGCGTAGTACGATACGTTGGGAACAGTGGTAATCACCTCCATGTTGAACTCGCGCGAGAGGCGTTCCTGGATGATCTCCAGGTGCAACATGCCGAGGAAGCCACAACGGAAACCAAACCCCAGGGCCACCGAGGTTTCGGGTTCAAACACCAGGGAGGCGTCGTTGAGTTGCAGTTTTTCCAAGCTGTCGCGCAGGTCTTCAAAATCATCGTTGTCGATGGGGAAAATCCCTGCGAATACCATTGGCTTCACGTCCTCAAAACCTTTGATGGCTTCGGGGCAAGGATTGGCGTAGGTGGTGATGGTATCGCCCACCTTGATTTCCTTCGATTCTTTGATGCCCGTGATGATGTAACCTACGTTGCCTGCTTCGAGCTGCTGTTGAGGGATGAGGTTGAGCTGCAAAATCCCTACTTCATCGGCTTCGTATTCGTTGGCAGTATGGAAAAACTTGACCTTGTCGCCTTTTTTCAAACGCCCGTTGAGTACACGGAAATAAGCGATTACTCCACGGAAAGAGTTGAATACCGAGTCAAAAATCAGGGCTTGCAGCGGCGCTTCCGGGTCGCCTTTGGGCGCTGGAATGCGGTTAACGATGGCGGTCATGATGTCGTCGATGCCAATGCCCGTTTTGCCACTGGCCAAGAGAATGTCTTCTCTTTTGCAACCAATGAGGTCGATTACCTGGTCGGCTACCTCATCAATCATGGCGCTTTCCATGTCGACTTTATTGAGCACTGGGATGATTTCCAGGTCGTGCTCGATGGCCAGGTAGAGGTTGGAAATGGTCTGTGCCTGGATGCCTTGGGTGGCATCAACCAGTAGTAGGGCTCCTTCACAAGCTGCAATCGAACGCGAAACCTCGTAGGAAAAGTCCACGTGTCCGGGGGTGTCGATCATGTTGAAGGTGTAACGCTGCCCATCGCTATGGTTGTAAAGCATTTGGATGGCGTGGCTCTTGATGGTGATGCCGCGCTCGCGCTCCAAATCCATGTTGTCCAGGGTCTGATCAACCATGTTTCGCTTGTCGATGGTCTTGGTGTGCTCGAGCAAGCGATCCGAAAGGGTACTTTTCCCGTGATCAATGTGTGCAATGACGCAAAAATTCCGAATGTTCTTCATATCCCTCAGTTCTGCAAACAGCTGCTTTTCGTTTTTTCAACAATTTAAAAATCAATAAATTGCAAAACAAAAATCAAAATCAACAGCCACTTGCTTCATACCGGAATGGCTTGTTTGTGAAATTTTTGGACGACAAACAAGATTCCAAGTCATCATTTGCCTGCAAAGGTAGCTAAAAAAGCTGCGCCGCAGTGGAAAAAATAGCATTGTGTAGGAAAATGTACGAAGCGTAGCTTTAAGCTGTTGCCTCAGCTTGGTTGCCTTTGCCTTTGTCCACCTTACGTCCTTCCTTGAACTCAAAATTGAGGCCTTGTTCAACCAGCTTGTTGTAGCGTTTTCGGTCAAAACGGTACAGCTTGGCTGGGCGGTGCGCTACCCCTTCTTGGATTTCATCGAGGTCGATCAAGAAGTCCATTGAGAAGATCTTTTTACGGAAATTGCGTTTTTCCAAGGGCGTTCGCAGGACTGCTTCGTACAGGTGCTGCAATTCGGTGAGGGTAAATTTGGGCGGCAGGAGTTCGAACCCAACAGGGCGGGTTTTGACCAGCCATTTCAGGCGTTGCAGGCAAGCTTCGAGGATGGTATCGTGGTCAAAAGCCAAAGGGGGCAATTCTTCTACATTGTGCCACTGGGTTTGCAAAGCAATGGATGAGGGCTGAATGCTAAAATTAGCGATTTTGATCAGCGAAAAATAAGCCACCGTAATCACCCGACCGAAAGAATGGCGGTTTACGCTACCAAAGGTTTTGACCTGCTCGAGGTAAACATTGGTGAGGCCAGTCAACTCTTTCAATACCCGGTTGGCTGCCGAGTCGAGGTCCTCTTCCACGTTGACAAAATAGCCAGGCAAGGCCCAAGCGTCAATAAAAGGCTCTTCACCCCTTTTGATCAATAGAACCTTTAGGTTTCCTTCATCAAAACCGAAAATGACATTGTCAACGGTGAATGCAGCCTTAAAATAGGTGTCGAAACTGGACATTGGTGTTGTTTGATGAGGGGTTGCGCTTGGGTTCAACAGCACATTTCACTGCAAAGTAAACAGATAATCAGTAAAGTGTAATGGTAATTAGTGTAAAAAGTACAATTAGTGTTTGGGAATGGGGTGTTTTTTGGGTTTTGACGTTAGAATTGGTTATGAGTTATGGGTTATGAGTTGGGGGTTGGGGGTTATGGGTTGGGGGTTATGAGTTGGGGGCTCGCTAGGGGAATAGGGACAAAATAGTCGCTTATGTTCTAGGTTAAAATTTCACCCATTCGCACCTTCATTATTTGGAGTTAGACCGCGAAGCGGGCCAATTCTCTAATTCTTTAAAATTCTGGTTTTGGCCAACACCATGCAAGTAATCCTGGAAGGCTCTTATTGGGTTTCAAGTGGTGATTCAAAATGAGGTTGTTCAGGTCATTTAGCCCCAAAGCTTTTTTGACTTACGACTTACGAGTGACAACTTACGACTTACGAAGTAAGGCTTCGATTTAAAATTTGTGAGTGCATCAAATCATCATTTTCACGATTCAAGTTTTCCCAACAACATAACTGAGTAAATTTATTGGATCCCTGTAGTAGGCAAACAATATTTTTAAATCATTGTATTTCAAATATTTGCGACGTAAACTAAGCTAAAATCAATTCAAATATACCAAACCGTGCAAACGGATGCCTAAGCACTCATGGCTATTGCAAGCGAGCCCCCCACTTCGTAAGTCGTAGGTCGTCACTCGTAAGTCGTAAGTCAACAAGAAGAACTTCGCAAATCCAAAATCTAGCATAAGTTCAGGTCTAGGCGAACACCCAAGCCTTTTTCAACTTGAAACCCAACTTGAACCTCCTGGAATTTTGAAAATTCTGGTTTAGACAAAAGAGTATCGCCAGTTATGCTTATTCTTTCGTTTTTCTTGCACTAAAGAGATTTGAGATTCGATAAAAAAGCCCCGAACCAAGCCTAATTGTTGTTGATTCGGGGCTTCTTATTTAAAAACCCAAACTCTACTTCGGCTTACTTGCCGCAGGAATGCCTTTGACCATCCAATCCGGCATGGCCGCACCCTTGAGGTAGTGCTCAAAAAACTGCAACATGCGCAATTGGAAATCTTTGCGGTTTTGCATTTTTACTAGGCCGTGGCCTTCTTCGTTGTAGTTGAGTAGCCAGGCGGGCTTGTTGAGGCGGCGCATGGCCATGTAAAACTCGATGCCTTGGTACCAGGGCACGGCTCCGTCTTTGTCGTTGTGCATGATCAGGAGCGGGGTCTCGATCTTATCGGCAAAGAAAATTGGCGAGTTTTCGAGGTAACGCAAGGGTTTATCCCAGAGCGTGGCACCGATGCGGCTTTGAGATTGTTCGTACTGGAACATGCGGCTGAGGCCACTTTCCCAGCGGATGCCTCCGTAAGCTGAGACCATATTGACCACCGGAGCGCCCGATTCGGCACATTTAAACAAGTTGGTTTGAGTCACCAGGTACGCGATTTGATACCCACCCCAAGAATGGCCTTGCAAGCCCAAGTTGGCTTTGTCCACAAAACCCTTGTCGACCAAGGCAGTCACTCCCGACACCACGGCGTCCTCACAGCTTTCACCCGGGTAACCAATGCGGTAAGGAATGTCGGGGATAAATACCAAAAAGCCCCGGCTGGCCAGTTGTGAGAAATTGAGCATGCTGCGGCTCCACGAGGGGGTCCAGTGGGTATGCAGGTCATCGCTCATGCGCTCGTAGAAGTAGGTGATCATCGGGTATTTTTTCTTGGGGTCAAAGCCTTCGGGTTTGATCAACATGCCGCTCAGGCGCTCGCCCGTGGCCGAGGTCCATTCCACCAGTTCGTTGGTGCCCCACAGGAACTGCGTCTGCTGGGCATTCGCCTGGCTGATGACCTTGCTTTTTATCAGATCTGTGCTGTAACTGAGGTCTGGATAAGCCTGGAAACTGCCTTTGCGGAATACCCAACGATCGGCATTTTTGGCCTTGAGCACCTGTGTGCTGTAGTCAAATGGACCTTGTTGCAGTGGTTTTTTCTTGCCGCTGTGGATGTCGTAAGTCAAGTAGCCCTCGTCCTTGGTGTTCTCATTGACCGTGTGCAGCAGCATGGGCTTCACCTCTTCGATCGAGCGTTCTTCTGGGTCCACCCGGATGTAACGCGAGGTGATTTTTTCGGCGCGGCCATTGGTCAGGTTGGTGGCCTTGAGTTGGCCCGTGGGGTCCAACATCCAAATGTCGTAGCGGTCGTATACCATCAGGTAGTCGTCGTCAGTGGTCCAACCTGCGTAGCCGTACATACTAGGGCGTGAAGGCGAATCGTGTAACTCATCGTAAAAAGCCACCTTGTCGTTGCTAGACAGGCGCATACTGGCTTTTTTGGCTAGGCTGTGGGCCATCCAAGCAGTGTCCTTGCTGCTGAACCAAAATACGTACTTAGCTAGGGGCGAGAAGGCCGGATTGCCGTGAATGCCTTTGTCAATCAATTCGGCTTTACCCGTTTGTACATCGATCAGGTAGGCATCGGTTACGTTTTCCAGGCTCCAGGTGGTTTCTACCTGGTAGGCTAGGTTGTTCAAGCCAATTGCGTGGCTGGCGTTGCCTTCATTGCCCAGCCGGACATCGCGGATGTTGGGGTTGCCGAGCTGCACCAGTTTGTTTTCAGCGGTATGCCAAACGCAGGTGTAGGCGCGTTTGCGCTCGTTTTCGAGCTGTACTTTTTGCTGCGGGTAGATGAGCGGATCCTGGTAATGCCAAAGCTCCATGTTTACAATTTCCTCCTCCAGCAAGTTGGTATCCGCTAAAATAGGGGCTGGTGCGATGCCAAAAAAGAGCTTGCTACCGTCTTTGGCAAAGGTTAAAGCGGCATTTTCGCTCACTCCCCAATCTTTTGGCAAAAAGGCATGGCCTGGGCTCAAGACCGTTTGGGCCTGGTTGTTGGCCAGCGACCACACTTGTAGTTGCCAGGGGCGGATGCGGACCTTGGTGCTGTCGAGGTCGCAGAGCATGGCTAGTTGCGTGCCTGGGCGGTTGAACTGCATGGTTTTGAAATTGCCCTTGCCCAGTTTGGCGGGCAGGATGCGCTTGCTTTCGCCGTCGAAAACGTACACGCCCGGTTTTTGGTCCTTGTTGTCGCCAGTACTGTACCAGGCAAGACGGGCTTTTTCAGGAGCTGCCACATAGCTTTTTACGTAGCCGATCAGTTGTTCGGTATTGTCAGTCAGGTTGATGATCACCAGGCCAGTGCCGTTTTCTTCGTTTTCTTTTTTTCGGGTCAAAGCCAGGCTGTCCTTGGGTGCTCTGGGCTCTACTTTGAGGGCTTCGCGGTGGTAAGCCAGCCAGCCACCCCATTTTTCAGGCAGGCTGAAGCTTTTTACCCTGGCTATTTTGGTCAGGCGCAGGTCCTTCAGGTCATAAATCCCCAGGGTATCTTTGGGCAAGTCGTCCTTTTTTACTTTGCGGCGGCGCATGGCCATCGTCGAGTCGCGCTGAGGTTTGATCAAGAAAGCGATGTGGCGGCTGTCGAAGCTGAAAGCTGGGTTTTCACCCCTTGGTACTGGATAAGTGCGATCGGTCTGGGCGTCATAAATGCGCAGCTCGCTATCGCCTTCATTGGGTTTTAGCACATAAGCCACCCAGCGGCCGTCGGCACTGATTTTGCTTTGTTCCAGGTTTTTCCAGGCCGCGATGTCGGCATGTTCGAGTGGGCGCTTGGGCGCATTTTGTGCTCCCAGGGCAATGCTGGACAAAATCATGAGCCAGCTCAGGTGAAATTTGGGCATGGTTAGCGTTGGTTTGGCTCAAAAATAGGTTTTTTGGCCAACTCAGCAAGGATTGGGCGATGAAAGGCGGAGTTTTGGAGATTGAGGGAATCCTTTGTGTCAGTACCTTGGTTTTTACTTCGCCGCGCCCTGATACAACAAGGTCTTTTCGCTGTCTTCCAAACTGATCATGCCTTTCCATTGAATCAGCGTATATTCTGGATTTCGCCACATGTCAGCACCTTCTTCTTGGGCTTTTTCCAAAAGAATAGCATTTTTTTCACCGGGCAAAAAAAGCTCAGCTTGGGCGTCATCAGTATCAGATTTGAAGACCACGTAAGCTGCAAGGCCTTTGTCTAGTCCTTCCGCTTTTGCCTCAAGTGCGATACCGGCCTCAAAAAGCCGGATACACTCATTTTTTAATGCTGACCAGTGGTATCCGGCGGATGCTTTGCAACCATGAGCATCGGCATCGCCACCTACCATAGGGATTTCTTCTTGTTGGTTTTGCTCGCTGATTTTGGATTCTTTCTTTGTATTGCTGCAAGCGCTCACAACAAGGGCAACGCAACATAACAGAAACAGGGCTCTTTCCATAAGATCTGATATTTTAGGAAGGCCGAAAGTTAATCACTTTCTGCGAAACATTTCATAAAGTCTACTGACCCGCGCCCATATGAAAGAACAGCGGCACGTACACTCTTGAGCTACCACCTGGCCATTTTGTACTGCGGGATTCCAATTGGGCATTTCTTTCAGTAATTTCAGCATGGCTTCATCGCAATTGAAGCCCAATTTTTGAACGATCTGTACCTCGCTGATTTTGCCACTTGGGCTAACCATTATTTAGGCTAGGACCAAGCCTTCAATGCCATTTCACGGGCTTGTTGGGGGTATTCCAAATGCGTTTTACAGTAAATATTTGAGCTAAAATTAAGGTGGACATATCTGCTATTGAGGTTTAGAAGAAAAAGAAAAGCAACTTCCTTTCATCCAGTTGCTTTTCTTTTTTTCACAACCCAATTTCGTCCACCTTATTTTTTTATGCTCCCCCAGAAGCCTACTCATCGTTCGAGAGACAGTTCTTTTAACTTTTCTTAAGTCTTACGCTACTTCACTCCAAAAACCGAGGATTTTTCAAAAAACCATCATCGCTCAAACTCCTCAAAAAGGCGATGATTTGGTTCTTCTCCGTCTTGCTGATGGCAATGCCCCCTTTCAGCAAGGGATCGACCCTTTTGTGCATGGTGGCACCATTGCGGTAATGCTCAATCACTTCCGCCAAGGTTTTTAAGCGCCCATCGTGCATGTAGGGGCCGGATTGTGCAATGTTGCGCAAAGTAGGCACTTTGAAACGCAAATAATCCAGCGAATCCAGGGTCACGCTAAATCGGCCAGGGTCTTTGCCCAATGGATGCAAACCATTGTGCCGAAAAGAGTGGTCGGTTTGCAAAGGACCCGCATGACAGGCAGCACATTTTTGCTGAAAAAGCAACAAGCCACTTTTTTCATCTACGTTCAAGGCCGATTCCTGCCCCTTTAAATACCGATCGTAGCGGCTGCCAGCCGAGACGAGCATGAGTTGAAATTGCGACAAAGCTTTCATCAGGTTAGCCGTGCTGATGGTTTTGCTGCCAAAAGCCTTTTCAAACAAGGTCGGGTACTGCGAATGCACTTGGAGTTTGGCCAACACATTGGGCATTTTCTCGTCCATTTCCACCGGATTGGTGATGGGATCAAAAGGAAAAAGATCGAGGTGGGGCACCCCGCCGTCCCAGCCTAAGGAAGTACGCCAAGCCAGGTTTTGCAAAGTAGGCGCATTGCGACGACCCAATTTATCGTCAACCCCGTGGCTCAAGTCGTGCTGGGCGTGGGCAAAAGCCGAGGCTTGTTGGTGACAGGAGTTACAAGAAATCGTACCATCCCGGCTCAAAATGGGGTCGTAAAACAATTTCTTACCCAGCGCAAAGCCCGCTGGAGTCAGCGGGTTTTGGCTAAAATCGTAGCTGGTCGGAGGAAAATGGCCTGGGCTGTTGAACAATGCTTTTTCACCGTCCTCCCGACTACAAGCAAAAAACAAAAAGCTCAAAACCATCAAACATCCTAAGTGATTCATGGCAGGACTAATAATTTTCCACATGGCTTAAACTGAACATGCCTGCCGCATAATTATCGGCCAGGGTACTGGAAAAAGAATTGAACATCACTACCGGATTCTTGGCCAAGGAGACCTTTTGTACCCCTTCCATCATCTTGGCCGCATTCACGATGAGGTGGAATGAAGAAGCCCGGGTTTGGCCCTTGCTGACGGTCAAAGTGCCATCTGACACATTTAAATTAACTTGACGCAAATTATTGATACTGCGCTGGTTGTAACCACCAAAACCACCAATATGGAACCAAAAATTGCGCTTGCCCGTGTTGGGATCGGCTGCAATAGCGGGTGAAGAACCCTCCATTTTGACGAAGATATAACCGCTGTTCCAGGTCCAATACATGTCGGCAGCGGTAGTTCCAGGGTCAAGTACTCCTGTGCGTTGGGCCAAGGGCATGGTGCTGCGCAAGCTATCGATCCCGATGGTGAAGCTGATGCCTTTGTATTCTCCCAAAGGCACTTTGCGCAAGGTAACGCGCTGGCTGGCCAGTTGGTCTTCGCGGACCAAAAAGTAGCTGCTGTCCTGGAGCACGGTATAAAAACTGCCATCGGTCCGCTGCAATTTGATGTTGCTGATGTAGTAATCAAAACGGGAAATGAAGAGGTTTTCGCCTGCGGCATTTTGGTATTCGGTGCCATCGAGCAAGAGTTTGGTGCTGCCAAAACGGTTGTCGAACTTGACCACTACTGAACCCGAATCGTTCTTGGCGCTTGGGCTAGGTTGCTCATTTTTTTGACAAGCAAAAAATGAACATAGTACGATGAAAAGGGAAATTCGGAAGATCATGGTTGTTTTTGTTTTTTTGGGTGATTGCGAAAGAAAAGGCCTACTAGGCTAGCTGCTTTTCGGCTACATGCTGACCAAAACGAGCTATGGAAAAGACTTAAATTCCTACCCGTATCCCCAGTTTCAGGGCACGGTACAGCATCAGGTTGATCTCTGCTTCGGGCATGAAAGGTGTGCCGATCGACCACTCGGCTGCGCCATACACGTCGACCGGGTGCTTGCTTTCCACCCCAAAACGCCAGCCAATGTTTAAGCTGGCAGGAACATTCAGTCGATTGACTTTTGGATCCGTATTTTTGCTGCGCACCCAACGCTCGCCATTGTAGGCATAGCGTGGGTCGTTGGGTTGTGCGGAGTTGTAATGCGCGCCCAATTTCAAAGCCGTTCGCAATTGGCCGAAGGTTCGAAGTTCAAAACCAAAATCGGTGCCCAAGGTGAATATTTTCTCCACATAAGTATGGTGAAAATAGCCCGCCGAGAGGTCTTGGAACAAGCGAAAGCCATTGCCCTCGATCCAACTGCGCTCTATACCTAAGCGAAAACCCGGACGGACTGGGGTAGCATCCACCACATCCAATTGGCCTACAAAAATACTGGCCCCGAAATCCTGGTGGTATGCTTCAGCCATCACCATCCACTTGTTTTGGGCTTGCAGCAAATGGCTTAACCCAAGCAGTAGGCACAAAAGGCCTATGCACTTTAATCTGTTCATGCTTTACTTATTTTTGGTTGAACAAAATTAGGGCCAAACCCATCTCGTCTTCGCTGGTCACGCCAAACTGGATTTCGCGGTTCGTTTCGTTGTTGTAAGTCACGACGGTCCTCAAACCCTGGCCTTTTTTTACTTCCAGCGGTTTGTTGAAAAACTTGTAGGGTGGATGCTCGTAATCCTGGCTCACATACAGCAGTTGGCCGTCGATTTCACCACCAACGCCAAAGATTTCAAACTTTTCGCCCCGCTTGTGCATGTGAGACGACATCACATAGATCAATATGTCATTGCTGAAAGTTTCGGTGTAGGTGACCTTTGTTCTGGCTTTAGGAGGAAGTTTCAGGTTTTCCGCGTTGTCGATGAATTCGGAAGTAAGGATTTGACTCGCTTGGGCTTTGGGGATGGTATTGACATTCACGTAAGCTTCTCCAAAAATGGTTTTGCTGGTTTTGTTGAAGTAATGAGAATTGAGGTCTAATGAAGCATTGGGATTGAATTTAATGGCCATACCAGCTGGTAAGCGCAGGGTAAAATCCTGGCTTTGCGCCGAAAGGAGCATGTTGGAAGAGCTGATATTTGACCTCAGGTTGACCCTGCCATCGAGGCCATTTTGATCGCGCATCACATTGAATGCAGGTAAATTGGCCGCGTTTTCATCCCTGAAACCATAAGCCACCAAATGGTGCGTACCTGGTCGGCACTTGATCTCAAAGCTGTTGACATAAATTTCTTCCTTGTTACCCACCGGTACCCGCATGAACCACTCGCGTTCGTAATTGGCCGGAATGGGATAAGCAGGCACATGCATTTGATAGCCTTCTCCTGACTTGGGCTTGGGCAGGGGCACGAAATCAGCTGGAATATCGGCGGTGTTGTACTCAATGGTTTTTTCACAGGAAAACAACAATGAGCCAAATAATAGAACCAATAATAGATTCTTCATGACATGGTAAATTAGAGCGTGGAAAAGGGTTATTGCATCAGTGCCTTATCGGCCACATGCCCTTCCAGTGGAGCACCAGCGGCGATCCATTGGCGTACAAACTCGATTTGAGCAGGGGTCAAGGTCAACCCCCCGGTTGGCATTTTTGCGCCGAACTTGTACGGTGACTTGTCGTAGTTGATTTTGTGAAACAGGAAGCTCTGGTCGGGATTGCCGGGCACAATCTGTTTCAGGTTGGCAGCCCCTGCTTCCACATTGCGCACCGAGCCATTGATCATGGCATTGTACACCGCCGATCCTTTGAGCGACAACTGGTGGGAGCCATTGGCGGCATCGTGGCAACCACTCAGCGAACAGGAAACTTTGAAAATCTTGTTGTACACCAGCCCGTAGCTCGAATCAGGTGGGGTGTACGCTGGAGCCATGTCGTCGCCTTTGTTATTGGCGCAAGCAAAAAATAAGCACAAGGCGCAAACAGCGAGAAATTTGTATTTTAGCATAGTTGGGTGATTTTGCCAGTATGATGGACAAATTTTCAACTCACCCTCAGGTACTTTCAAACAGACAGGATGGATTGGCGATTTGAAAGGATGAATGCAACGATAAAAAGGCTGTTTTTATCCATTGGAAAAGCAGATCAATCCTGTAGAAAAGCCGAATGGTCCAGTCAACTGTCCTTTTCAGCATTTAGCCATTACCTTTATCGCATGAAAAGTCAAAACAGGCAAAATGAGGCTATCAATTTACCTCAGCAGTTGGTCTTTCCACAGTGGATGCATTTGCGTTGGGTGCAGCACCTGGCCTTGTGGACCATTTACATGTTGAGTAATCTCATCAATGACCAAAACTTGATCCAACTTTATCCAAGCTTATACATTGAGTACTTTTTGCCTTCTTATTTGATCGTCATTCCCTTTTCTTATGTGCTCATTTTGTGGTTGGTTCCCAGGTACTTGTACCAGGGGCGTTTGGTGCTTTTTCTGGTGCTTGCTGCTTTGAAAATCGTTTTAGAGTGTATGGTCAACTACTGGTTTACCCTTTCTAAAAAGGACCTTTTTATATCGCTGTCCCCTGTTTGGAAAGACGACGAAATCAGCATAACCGATGCGTTTTCCTTGTCTTTCTTGTTTAGTTTGTTTATTGTCGGGGTAAAGTTGGCCAAAGACATTTGGATGTCGCAACAGGCCCGTGACCAAGAGGAGCGTTTGCGCCTCAAAGGAGAATTGCAATACCTGCAAACCCAAATCAGCCCTCATTTTTTGCTCAATAACCTGAATACGCTCTATGGTTTGTCCCTGACCGATCCCAAAGCGGTACCTGAATTGACCCTGCGTTTGTCCGATTTATTACGTTTTTCCTTGTACGAAACCCTCAATGGCCCCATTACTTTGGCCAGGGAATGGCGTTTTTTGCAAGATTACATCGAGTTGCTGAGTGCCAGGGCGAGCGAAAAATTAGAAATCGGTACCCATTTCTCCGACGAAAAAGATGAAAAATATGGCATTGCACCTTTGTTGCTGTTGGTTTTTGTAGAAAACGCCTTTAAATACGCTCAAGCGAACCAACAAGGGGATCGTTTTCTGGAGATCAAGGTTGAGCGGATCGAAAACGAGCTGCATTTTTTAAGCAGAAACTCTTTTCAGGAAAAAATACTCAGAGAAAAAAATTCAACCATTGCACAACTCGAAAACAAAGGGGCGGGGCTGGGTTTGGGGAATGTAAAACGGCGTCTGGAGCTCTTGTACCCAGGTAAACATATACTCAAAATCAGCCAGGAAACTGGTATTTTTTTGGTTGAGCTCGACTTACAATTGGAATCATGGAAAAAACCTGCATAATCATCGACGACGAACCAGTGGCCCGTCGCATCCTGCGCAACTGGTGTGAACAAAGCAAGTTGCTAGAGGTGGTGGCCGAATGCGAAGATGGTCTCGAAGCCCTTGCAGCCTTGCAAACGCACAAGGTGACGGTCATTTTCCTAGACATCAACATGCCCCGGCTTGATGGGCTTAGTTTGTTGAAAAATCTCAAAGATCGCCCTTCAGTGATCCTCACGACCGCTTATTCTGAGCACGCCCTCGAAGCTTTTGATCTCGACGTAGCCGATTACCTAGCCAAACCCATTTCCTTTGAACGCTTCCTGCGGGCCGTACAAAGGGCCTTGAAAACCCCAGCCATAAATGAAATTCCAGGAAAAGAAACCGGCGAATTTGAGGGCCTAGTAATCCGTTTTGGGCGCCAAATCCACCGTATTCCGTTCCAGGATATTTTATTTTGCGAAGCTCGATTGAACGTGTGCCGCATTGTCACCAAATCCACTGAATTCAAAACGTACCGGCCGCTCAACCAGGTCCAAACGCAGCTGCCCGCCAAGCAATTTATGCGGGTACACCGTTCGTTTTTGGTCAACCTCCAGCAGGTATTTCAATTGGATGGTACTTTGATCCACTTGGGTGAGCACCGCGTACCAATCAGCGAAAGTTACTGGGAGGAGGTGTTGGCGGTCATTGGGGGTTGAGGCTCAAGGTTTTTGCCCCCCGCCCAAGTGAAAAGACAGCGGCACGTACACTTTTTGAGCTACCACCTGGCCATTTTGTACCGCAGGATTCCAATTGGGCATTTCTTTTAGTAATTTCATCACTGCTTCATCGCAATTGAAACCCAGCTTTTGAACGATCTGTACCTCGCTGATTTTACCACTTGCACTAACCGTTACTTTGGCTAGGACCAAACCTTCAATGCCATTTTCACGGGCTTGTTGGGGGTATTCCAAATGCGTTTTACAATAAGCTTCAAAATTTGGGAACTGGGCCTGGCGGATGGCCGCCCCGGTAGGCAAGGTTTGGCTTTTTTTAGGTTTGGAATGAAAAGCCAGCAATATTTTTTGGGCTTGTAAGCCAGTTGAAATTAGGCACAAAACCAAGCTTAAGCATAGAAATTTATTGGCGTTTCTCATCGTATATTGGGTTTTAGGAAATGACAGTTTAGGCCTGAAATGTGCAGGCGAGGATGGTACGATGAAGAGCAGTGTCGAAAAACGGCCGGAAAAAACGGCGCTCATAAGTGAGGTGCAAATACTTAGACAAGAAATCCTAAATTGGGGTTGCATTTTAACTGAAAAATAAAGTTAAAGCCCTCTTTTTAACTACAAACCCACATCTTATTGTAAGATTTTGCTTTTTCACACATTATTCTTGGGCACATTTGTTAAATTTGAGGCGCTGGGAAATACTTATTCGCAAAAACGAATCGTTTCCAAGGCTGAAATTAGTGACTTTTGGCTTTTCACCTAAACTATCGCTTCAATGCTGAATTTTTTCTTGCTGCTGCAAGCAGATTCAACCCAGGTTCAACAATCCTTTGGCGTTCAGAATTTTGTCAACATCATCCTCGGTAGTGGTACCTTTGGTATCATCATCGTTTTGCTCCAATTGGTCTTGTCTTTTTTGGCGGTAGTCATCTTTGTTGAGCGCTATCGGGCGATCAAGAAGGCTGGTCAGATCGACCAAAACTTCATGAACAACATCCGCAACCACGTACAATCGGGCAATATCCAAGCGGCCAGGGCCCTGTGCCAAAGTACTGACACCCCCGTAGCCCGGATGGTAGAAAAAGGTCTCCAGCGCATCGGCAAGCCCCTGCGCGATATTGACGCTGCCATCGAAAACGTAGGCAACTTGGAGGTATTCAAACTGGAGAAAAACCTATCTACCCTGGCTTCTGTCTCCGGTTCTGCCCCCATGTTGGGCTTCTTGGGTACCGTAACGGGTATGATCTTGGCGTTTTTCAACATGTCGACGGCTCAAAACATTACCCCATCGCTCCTCGCGAGTGGTATTTACCAGGCCCTGATCACCACAGCTTTTGGTTTGGGAGTAGGTATTTTTGCCTTGATTGGCTACAACCTGCTCGTATCGAACATCGACAAGGTTATTTTCCAAATGGAACAATCTACTATCGAATTCATGGACTTTTTGCAGGAACCATCCAACTAATCAGTTGATTTATGCTCGCAAGACGCAAAAAAGCATCAGCTGAATTCAGTATGGCGTCCCTGACGGACATCATCTTTCTGCTGCTCATTTTCTTCATGCTTACCGCCAACTTCGTGCAGGTGAAGCCCTTTGAATTGCCTAAGTCCGACTCCAAAACGGTGGCCCCAACCTCCGTAATTGTGGGCATCAGCAAGGCAGGGGAGTTTTTTCACGAAGCCACTCCTATCCAGTACGAACAATTAGAAGGAATTGTCAAGCGGGAAATCGAAGAATCAGGGAAAAATCCAGATTTCACCGTCACCATCGTTGCTGAAGTGGGAACACCCTTTGAGGAAGTGGTAGCAGTGATGGAAATTGCCGGAAAACTAGGCGTGAAAGCGATTTTGGCCACCCAACCTATCACTACCCAGTGAAATGACCTATCATTATGGCAGTTAAAAAACGCTCCAAGGCCGTAGCAGAATTCAACATGTCGTCTCTGACCGACATCATCTTTCTGCTGCTCATCTTTTTCATGCTTACTTCAGGGGTGGTATCTCCCAATGCCCTAAACTTGAAATTGCCTGGCAAATCCAGTACTGCGGTGCAAACTACCTCGCGCACCGATGAAGTGAAAATTGAGGTCAATGGCGATTATTTCATCAATGGCCGCCGCACCAGTTTGCTGTTGTTGGAAAACGAACTCAAAACCAGGGCTGGGGCCACGCCGCAGCTTTTCAACTTCATCATTGCCCCCGTGCAAGGCACCCCTGTAGAGCATGTCGTAGCAGTGATGAACATTGCGCTGAAGCTGCAAATCAACGGCATTTTGTCTTCAGAGGGCAAAAAGCCGATCAATACACCGGGTGAGTTTAAGTTTGATCGATAAAAGTCGCCCAAACTTTGTGTATTTCAGAAGCTACTGGCATCATAAAGTAAAGTGTCGTATTTTTGAGTACATTCTACGCACTGACTTTTGGATAACACCAATAATAAAAAAACATGGACGGTCAAACGCCATACGAACGCAAAGCCCGCCGCGATGGGTACATGATCAGCACCGTGATTCACGCGTTGATCATTATCCTTGCGTTGATTCCCTGGCCGCAAAAAGAGCAACCGGACCCCGAACAAGGGATCTTGGTCAACCTCGGTTTGCCTGACCAGGGCCAAGGAGAAGAAAACACCCCTGGGCCTCCAGCGCCCATGCCTGATCCGGAGCCAGAAAAGCCCAAACCCGTGGATCCCGAACCCGTGATCCCCAAGCCCAAACCCACGCCTACCAAGCCCAGCACTCCGGTCAAGGAAAAACCCGTGGTGACCACCGAAGACCCCAATGCAGTGGCCATTCGCGAGCAAAAGGAGCGTGACCGCAAAGCAAGAGAAGAGGCCGATAAGCGTGCAAGGGAAGAAGAAGACGCCCGCAAGCGCGCTGAGGACGAAAAACGCCGCAAAGACGCCGAAGCCCAGGCTACCAAAGACCAGATCGGCGGCCTGTTTGGTGGTGGTGGCAAAGGAAAAGGCAAAGGCAACACAGGCACCCCCGGCAACCAAGGCGACCCCAACGGTGATCCCAACTCTAAGGTTTTGGACGGAATCACCACTGGTACGGGCTCGATTGGTGGCAGCTTGACTACGCGCAATGTGCTGAATGCGCCCAAAATTACGGACAACTCTTCGCTCGAAGGTACGGTGGTAGTAGCGGTTTGTGTAGGTTCGGATGGTAGCGTAGTCTCTGCTGATTTTACCCAGCGCGGTTCTACCACGTCCAATGCTACCTTGGTTAACCTGGCGGTAAGCAATGCCCGCAAGTGGAAATTCAATACGGGCGATGCCGATAAGCAGTGCGGTACCATCACTTACCGCTTTAAGGTGCAGTGATTTAGAGATATTGTTTAACTACAAAAGCGCACTAGGGTCTTTGGTCCTTGTGCGCTTTTGTGTTTGGGGGGTGTCACAAACGCGGTATAAACGTTAATCTATACCCACAAACAAATCGTCCAAGGTCAATTGATTATTCATCAGGCCCAGGTAGTACATGTTTTTTTCGCAACCAAAGGGGGTAATCATGATTGGGGAAATCGACTTCCTGCGCTTGAGTTTAGCACCAAAGGCCCATACTTTTTTGCGTATCGCCTCGGATTCTTCTTTAGCCATCACATGAACATCATTCGCAAATTTGATTTCGCAAAGGTTGATCCAATTGTCGGCGCGGTCAATCAGCATGTCAATTTGAGCAGTTATTTTCCTATTCTCATCTTTTAGGGGCAAAAAAGTTGTACTGGTCAGGATGCCATTGATGCCCAAAGCCTTTAAAATGCTTGGTTTATGGGTATGACAGAGCAATCCGAAGGCTTGATCGCACCAAGAGAAATAAGCAGGACTATTGACTTGGCTGTTCCAGTTGAGGTTTTTTTGCTTGTAGATAAAAGTCAGGTAAAAGAGCGAGTAAAAGTCTGCCAAAATGTACGTACCATCGGTGTATTTTTTGCCAAAAGGTACCATGTAACGCAGGTATCCATTTTCGACCAATTCATCCAGTATTTTTGGTGAGCCATCTTTATCGCTGAGGTTGGTTTTTTTCAGCAGTTCGCTTCCTTTTAGGCCGTAGCGGTGTTGCACCAGGGTCGAGACTATTTTTAGATGGGAATCTGGTTGTTTGACCAGTGGAGAATAGAGGTTTTCAAATTCATCTTGCAGCAAACTACCTTCCATAAAACAAAGTCTTTGGAGGCACTGCGCCGCATTTTCTCCAATCCTGACCTCATTCAAATAATAAGGAACGCCACCCAGTGCCATGTGGAGCAAAGTGATTTCATAACGATTCAAGAAGATGTTTTTATGCCGTAGAAAAGCTTCGGTTTCGCAAAGGTCGAATGGTTTCAACCAAATTCGTTTGGTAACGCGGTTGTGAAAACCGCCTCGGTCGTTGTAGATTTTATTGATGATCCAAGATGTAGAAGAGCCAGCAATGACCAAAATGATGTTCCCTTCCCAGGCCGCCCAGGAATTCCAAAAATGGGCAAAAATTTGAATAAAACCTGATTTTGGGGTGTCCACCCAGGTCAATTCATCGAAGAAAAGGACCTTCTTGGTGTTTTTATCCAAGGTTTCCACATAGTTCCGCAGTGCCCAAAAGGCCTCAATCCAACCACGAGCTGGGCTGATCGTACAATTTTGTCGATTCCCTAGTTCATGGGCAAATGCTTTCAGTTGGGCCTTCATGGGTTGATTCTGAACCCCTGTGAACTGGAAGCAGAGTGCTGACTTGAAAAAGGTTTTAATCAGGAAGGTTTTGCCCATGCGCCGCCGCCCTTTAATCGCAATAAATTCGGATTGAGAAGACTTTAATGCTTCTCTGAAAACGGCTATCTCTTTTGCTCTACCGAAGATTTCCATGATATGGGCTATGGCTATTAAATTTTCAGTTGTTAAAAATAAGCAAAACTAGCCAGTCTGGTAAAAAAAAGTTAAGCCAGTTTTTGAGATCAAAACACTCGACGATCAAAATCAATGCGTTTGAATTGCAGTAACTCGTCCCTATCTTGCCTATCCATAAAACAGCGACATGAACCTCCAACCTGTGCTACAAGACGATTACCTATTGCTCCGTCCTTTGCAACAAAGCGACTTCGAAGCCCTGTACGCCGCCGCCAGCGACCCCTTGATTTGGGAGCAACACCCTTCCCAAAGACATCTTCCTGAGGTATTCGAGCGATTTTTTCAGGATAGCCTGGCTTCAGAAGGAGCTTTGGTAGCCATCAGAAAAGAAGACGGAAGCATCATTGGTTCTTCGCGCTACAAATTGCTCCCTAATGCTGAAACCGCTGTGGAAATTGGCTGGTCCTTCCTCCAAAGGATTTATTGGGGCGGCGAAACCAATGGGCGGATGAAAAAACTAATGATCGAGCACGCCCGTGCTGAAGGCATGAAGACCATTGTTTTTCGCATAGGTATTCACAACATCCGGTCGCAAAAGGCGGTAGAAAAAATTGGCGGGGTATTGATTTTGGCAAAAGATCGACCAGATATTGTTGATGAAAGATCAGAATATTGTACTTTTATCTTGAATCCATATTGATAACAATTTACCCGTCAAGATGACATTCTTGAAAAAACACTCCACCTCGATTTTTGCGACGGTATTGCTTTCGACGCTTTTCGCCTGTGGCCAAAAAGCGGCCAGCAAAGAAGCAGTTGAAAAAACAGCAGCAGTAAGCAGTGAAACCCTTCGCTTAGAATCCTTCACTGAATTTCCACCTGAAATTGATGGGTGCTCCTGCTACTTTTCTAAGGATGCAGATGAATTTGATCAAAATCAGTATATTTATGCAAATGATTATATGGAAACTTCTTTCTTGAAAATCAATGGTGAGATGGTCAAATTTACTGAAACAGAAACCATAGACATCGACGAAAAGACAAGTATTCTGAAAGCCAAAAGCGAGAACTATACGCTCGAACTCGAAATCAAAGAACAGGGTCAAAATGGC
This sequence comes from Chitinophagales bacterium, assembly GCA_013299105.1. Lineage (GTDB taxonomy): Bacteria > Bacteroidota > Bacteroidia > Chitinophagales > Saprospiraceae > Haliscomenobacter. Next base: position 41,439 of record JAAFJY010000030.1, read on the forward strand.
GATGAAACCTGGTTAAAAACTGGCACCATCAAACTCACAGACAAGAATGGCAAGACCATTAGCCAATATTTTCATGGGGAATGTGGGTGTTGAGAAAATTTAGGAGTTGAGCGACTTGCATCATCTGATCTTTGATGCCGAAAACTGCACGTTTACCAAACTTTTGAAGTTTAGCAAACGTGCAGTTTTCTGTATGCTCAACGCTTCTCCAAAGCGATCAAATTACTAACCCACACCTGGTGCTTGTCGCTGGGGTTTTGCAATTTCAACTCCACTTTGTGTGGCCCCTTGGGCAATTCGTACTGCCAAAACAAATTGAAGCGCCGCGAACGAAAGGCCGTGGGCAGTTTGGCCGTTTCCACCAGGCGGCCGTCCACGTGCAGTTCTACCACAAAGTCATGGTCTTGCTCCGTGCCTTTGCGTTGGGCCTCGCCCATGATGACAAAGCCATTGCCGCTGAATTCCAATTGAATCTTGTCTTTCAAAACCTGGTTGATGCTCCGTTTTTCGGTCGGCCACAAGCCGGGGTGGCTCACCTCCAGGCGCACAGGCTGGATTTTTTGGCTGCGGATCAGCACTTTGTCGCCTTCCATTTGGCCGCCATTGCGTTTTACCACTTCCAAAGCGTGTTTCAGACCGATCGAATACACGTCGTTCATCGACATGGTGGTGTATTTGAAGTCCAGGTCCTCGGCCTCGCGTAGGGATTTTTTCCAAAACTCAGGAATTTTATCATAGCCAATGATGGTGCCCAGGATGCCGCCACTGGAGGCCGGATTGCAGTCGGAATCTTGCCCGCAGCGGGTTGAGATTTCGATGGTTTTGGCAAAATCACCCTGCCCATACAACAAACCCATCACCACGTAGGCTGCATTCACGGTAGCGTCGATGTTGAAAGCCGCAAAAATACCCTCAGGTACGCTGCGGTCGTTTGACCATTTTTTTTGTACTTCAAACCAGGTTTGCTTCCAGTCCTTGGGGTACAGCTGGTGCCAGCGGATCACGTCGCTGATGCAGCGGTGGAAGTCGCTCGCGGCGGGAATGCTTTTCAAGCCTTCTTTCACCACAAAATTGACGTCGCTGGAGGTAAAAGCCAGGCTGTACATGGCTGCCATGTAAACGCCGCCGTACCAACCGTCGCCATAATTCATGATGTGGCCGATTTTGTCACAAATTTCGGCAGCAGTATTGGGCATGCCTGGTGCCATGAGCCCCGCAAAATCCGCTTCGATCTGAAAATCAATGGCGTCGGCCTGTGGGTTGTTTTTCCAATGGCCCGACATCGGCGGCATGATGCCGTTGAGGATGTTGTAGCGCCCGACCTGGTTGGCGTGCCACAGGGCGTATTCCGCATTGGCGTAAGCCTTGGCGTGGCTTTCGATGGGCGCATCCAGGCCTTCTTTTTCAAAAACGTCCACAAAGGTCAGGTCCATGTAGATGTCGTCGTACAGGCCGGGAATCTTTTCCATCGTCTCTTTGATGTAATGATCGTGCCAAATGATCGGCTGGTAATCCTGGATCATGGTCCCGTTGTAGCGAAACTCGGTGGGGCCGCCGTAAGTGACCCCGATGGTTTGGCCAGCCCAGCCGCCCTTGATTTTGTCTTGCAACACCGCTTTGCTGAATGTAAGGGTGGTTTGAGCCTGAACGAGGCAGCAGATCATGCAGCAGCAGAAAAAGAGAGAAATACGCATGGCAAAGGGTTTTTGAAAGTAAAAGGATATGGCCCCAAAATGACGCAAATCTAAGCTTTTGGAGGATGCTGTCCGGGGTTCAAATGGGCCTTGAGCAAATCCCGATTTTGCGAAAGGGCTGACGGATCAGAGGCCATCACTGTCTGAGCGACGAAGGAGCGAGTTTGATGGACTCCCGTCAGACGTTTCAAGCAAAATCGTAGGATTTGATCACAGCCCTTGACTTTTTTTGTTTCTTTTTTGTGTCAAGACAAAAAAGAAAGAGAGCTATGAATTGAAAATCAGTTATTTATGACTTGTGTCGATGCTCGCAAGCGTTAAAAAATAAATCAAACTGGAGCCACACCCAAGTGAAACCAGCAAAAAATGTACCTTTGGGCGTCCAATATTGAACGATACATATGGTTACCCTTTTGCTTACCCTGATCCTGGGCTTGTTTGCTGGCATGTTGTTCCTGAATGTGTATTTCCGGGTTAAAGTACTGAAAACCTACAAGATTTTGGTACAAAACCGGGTAGAATTTGGCGCGGCACACGTTTTTAACCGCCAAAAAATGGAAGAAGAGATCATCCCACGCTATCCGCACTTGCGACAGCCGATCCTCGATTTTTCCAACCACATGCAGTATTCCATCCGCATGGCAACGGTGCTGATTGCGCTGATCACTTTGTTTGGTGCGGTGCTGATGTATTTTCGGGAGTAAAAGAGTGCGCTAATTCCGCTTTGGTTAAACTCTTTGTCGGCTAGGGCGTTCATTTATTCAGGGTGAGTTCAGGCTTGTTGGGCTTGGTTTTTGACATACGATATACTACATACAATATACGACATATGATTTGAAGGCTAGCCGGAAAGATTTGTCGTGTCATGAGTCATCGTTTATACGGTTTGGGATTTTTGAAAAATAAAATTGACAAATTCCCACCTTTTGTAAAACAAGTCTCTTAAAAACAAGCTCCATTTCCCTAAAAATCAAGTCAATGTATTTCGTTAGGCTTCATTTTTGAAATGTGATGACTAACAAGTTGAAACGAAGAACGAGTTGAATCTATTTGAGGTATTTTTCAGGAGACTCAATCCTGTCCCTTCTTTTCAACATTTCAACTCTTCAACTTTTCAACTACACCAACAATGATTTTAACCCAAAATTCAAGATAATCATGGCTTTTACCTTACCGGCTCTGCCCTATGCTTTCGATGCCCTGGAACCACACATCGACGCACGCACCATGGAAATCCACCACGGAAAACACCACGCTGCTTACACCAATAACCTGAACGCGGCCCTGGCTGGAGGCGAGCATGAAAATGCCAGCATCGAGACCATTCTGGCCAATATTTCCAAGCTCACTCCTGCGATTCGCAACAACGGCGGTGGCTTTTACAACCACAACCTGTTTTGGGAAATCATGTCGCCAAACGGTGGCCCTGACGCTGCCAAAGGCACCGAAGTAGCCGCCGCCATCGACACTGAACTGGGCGGAATGGATGCTTTCAAAAAAGACTTCGCGGCAGCGGGCGCTACCCGTTTTGGCTCTGGCTGGGCCTGGTTGTGCGTAGATGCAGACGGCAAGCTGTTCATCACCTCTTCTCCCAACCAAGACAACCCACTGATGGACATAGCCGAGAAAAAAGGCACCCCCATCCTGGGCCTCGATGTGTGGGAGCACGCCTACTACCTCAACTACCAAAACCGCCGCCCGGACTACATCGAAGCCTTCTTCAGTGTGATCAATTGGGGCGAGGTGAATCGGCGGTATTTGGCGGCTAAGTGATCGTTTTCAGGACGCGATTGAAGATAAAAAACGCTGGATCGGGTTGCTGGTCTGGCGTTTTTTTTTGTGGTATTGATAGCGTTGTGTGGATTTGGAGGAAGATGTATCGTCATTTCGTCTTTGTCACTGCTTTGTTAGGTGTGGCATTATGATTCTAGAATGGAACGTAAGTTAAACAATTCTTCAGTGCTTATAAAATTGCTATATCCTTTCTTGGCTAAACCTTTCATCAAAGCTTTGTCTCCGGTCCAAATTTTCACCCCTAAAAATTCTGTCAAAGCAAGAAAGGCAATGTCATTCATATCGGTCTCCCTTACTAATTCAGCACTTTTGAGCCAATATTCAAAAGGGATTAAAGCTTCTGCAGTAAAGTTTATACAATTGGTGATCTGAAAAATGGATTGATCTAATTGTTCGTCGTTCAATTGTGATAAAACCAGTAACTTTCCACGATGCCTTTTCAATTCAGAACGCAGTGTATCACAAGCATAGAATTCAAAAATATCTTGTGAGTTCATGATCAGATCACCAATCTTGTTTTGGGTATTCAAGACCGCACTGAACACGATATTGGTGTCAACAACGAATTTCATTCAGGTAAAAAGCGCTGTTTGTTCTCCTCCCACCATTGTTTGTTGACTTCGCGAGCTAGTTGATCAACATCTTCTTGCTTTGCTTTACTTTCTTTGGTCGCTTCCTTGTAAAGCAGGTAATTGATCAATCTCTGTACGCCTTCCAGATCGATAGATGCTGGAAGTGTTATTATAATCTGGTTATCAGTTGTTTGAATAGTCATTCAGCGGATTTTAATACAAATTTAGGTATTTTTTTCGGTTTTTACAAGTGCTACCCGTTTTGGCTCTGACTAGGCTTGGTTGTGCGTAGATGCAGACGGCAAGCTGTTCATCACCTCCTCCCCCAATCAAGACAACCCCCTGATGGACATCGCCGAGAAAAAAGGCACCCCCATCCTGGGCCTCGATGTGTGGGAGCACGCCTACTACCTCAACTACCAAAACCGCCGCCCTGACTACATCGAAGCCTTCTTCAGTGTGATCAATTGGGGCGAGGTGAATCGGCGGTATTTGGCGGCTAAGTGATCGTTTTCAGGACGCGATTGAAGATAAAAAACGCTGGATCGGGTTGCTGGTCTGGCGTTTTTTTTGTGAGGAGCTTTGGATTCTTTGAGGCTACTATACGCTGCACTTTTTAAGTATTTTTCTTCTCATTAGGTATTTGAGCTAAAATAAAATGGACATCTTTGTTTTTGAGGTTTCGCAAAAAAAGAACACAACTTCCTTCCAGTCAGCTGCTTGTCTTTTTTCACTAAACCCAAATCTGTCCATCTTATTTTTTTACGCTCCCTAGGGTAAAACAAATGTTCAGCATCTAGGAAAACGACGTAAAAAACATGCCCAATGATATGCCCTGCTACCCTTCCTTTTTGCCCTGAAATTTTCATTACAACTGCCCAATCTAATGTTCTATCAGGAAATGGATTGTCAAATTCTGAAGACCGCCTAAGCAGAGACTTTGGGAAGTCCCTGGTACGCCGTGTTTTTTTCCCTTTTAAGGCCGAAAATCTCCTTGATCAAGGAAAACATAGGCTCAGTAGCGGGTTTGCGGTGTAGATAGAGTAAGTGACAAGCCGTTAATAAACCTTACCAAATCGCAACTGCGTACTTTACAACTATGTCCTCGCTCACGCGGAGCGTGACACGGTAAGCGAGGCCGTTTTTAGCACGCGGGTAAAATTGGGTGTGCCTGTTTGGGTGTGGGTGTGCATAAACCCCAGCTCCAATTAGCTGAGTCGATACGTTCGGCTCGAAGCCACACCCACTCGAACTTACACTTACACACTACACACCCATTCTTGTGGATTTCCAGCATAACGTTGACCGTTACGTTGACATGCGGGTGTCTTAAAAACTGAAAAGGTCTATTTTTGACCCGTTACTAAGTAGTTTGTTTTTTAAGTTCGCTAAACCATCGTAAATAAGTTTTTGCAATAAAGAGGTAGCACGTCAACCCCTTTGCTGATTCACCTTCGCTAATCAATAGGAGAGATAATTACGAGAACTTAAATAACGCTGTACTAAGCGAGCTTGAACAGTCTTGATCATCTTGTTGTACTCTATGGCAAAAGGGTTTTTCAAGTAGGTCCCCGAAAGGGCTGAGGCTGCACAAAAAGCCCCAAATCGTTCCATACCTGTTTCGTAACTTTGAGGCATTGATAACCTCTCCCCCACTACAACGCCTACGACCTTTTTCAAGGGGGGCAAAAGCTTACTGGTCATGGCATAGTCCTTAGTCGAAGCGATGGCCACGCAAGCAGAAATCGGAAAGCAATGCTATAGACAAACCAGGTGCAAACCATAGCCAAAAGGCCAGTTATGGTAAGTACTCTTGGCCCAAGAAGCACCTGTATCTATTGAAGAGTGAGGTACAATACCTCATGGCACATGTTTTTTGTGCCATCATCCTCCAAGCGCGCTGAATACACTCTTGTCGATAAAACACCAAGAACAACTAAAAATCTGCTTATCCATTTTTCGACAAGCAAGGGCATTGGGACAAGAGCCAATGAACAACCCACGGTAAATCAGGAAACGTCGCCGTATCCTTTTACTGGACGGGGCTTTCTCAAAGCCAAACGCCGCATAATGGTAATTGGCATATTTGGTCATGGCCTTGAAAGAATAAATTTTCTTTAAAGCCATGATCGTAAAAAATACAGGGTAGTCTCAAACTTTTAATCCACTAATAACTCATAATCCACAGCTATCGCAGTCAAAAACTACCCCCCTCGCTGCTCCAATATTCGCAAAACCAATTCTTTCTTGCGGTGCGCAAGCGGCACAGAAAGGTTTTGCTCCAAAATCAAACGTTCAGAAGATTTTTCAAAGCGCAAGATTTTCTCTGGATTGACCAAAAACGAGTTGTGGGTGCGCAAAAAGCCCAGCGGCTCCAGGATTTGCTCGTATTCTTTGAGGTTTTTGGAAACGGTGATCACGCGGCCATTTTCGAGGTGAAATTTGGTATAGACCCCGTCGGCTTCGCAGAAATTGATTTCGGCACAGCGGAGGTAATAAATGTGCTCGGTATCCTTGAGGATGATGCGTTTGGGCGTATCTTGAGGGGCCGCCATCCGCCCCAACAGGTAGCTGATTTGCTCGCTCAGGTCCTGGTTTTTCAAGTTTTTGGCAGCTTTTTGCACACTCAGGGCCAAGGCATCGGGGTCCAAAGGTTTGAGCAAGTAGTCGATGGCGCTGAAGCGGAAAGCTTCGATGGCGTACTTATCGTGGGCTGTAATGAAAATGAGTTGAAAATGAGACTCGGTCAACTGCCTCAGCAAGTCGAAACCCGTGCCCTCGTCCAATTCCACATCCAGCAGCAGCAAATCGGGTTTGAACTGCCGGATTTGTTGCAAACCGCTGGGTATGTCGTTCGCACTTCCTATTTGTTCCACTTCGGGGCAAAACAGCTCCAACATAGAGACAATGCCCTCGCGAATGGGGGTTTCGTTGTCAATGACCAATACTTTCATTTGTGTTTTTTTTCGACAAGCCCAGAATTATTCAACTAAACAAGAGGATTCAAGCCCAGCCACAAGCCCCTCTCTTCAACATTTCAACCCTCTACCTTTCAGCTAACTCAAAACGGGCAGATAAATCTGTGCCAGTACTCCCCCACTCGACTGGTTTTGCAGCTGAAAACGGGTGCGCCCGCGAGTCAGGTGTTCGATCAAAGATAAACGATCCTTGACGATTTGCATGGCTCGCGACAAGTGTTTACGCTCTTTTTCACCAGTCGAAAGGCCCTTTCCGTTATCGGAAACTTCCAGTAAAAGGCTGTGATTCAAGGTTTTGACAAAACGAATATCGAGCACATTGTTGTCTTTTTGGCCTGCGAACCCGTGTTCAATCGCATTTTCGACCAAGGGTTGCAGCAACATCGAAGGGACCTTCAACTCGTCTTCATCAATGTCCTCGTCAATGCTGATTTGGTAGGCAAACGAGGAAGGAAAACGCAGGCTTTGCAATTCCAGGTATTGCTCCAGGTAGGCTTTTTCTTGCGAAAGTGGAATGTAGTCCTGGTAGGTACTTTCGAGGGTATGCCGCATGATGGCCGAAAATTTGTGCAGGTATCTCACCACCACTTTCACATCTTGGTTCTTCAAAGCCAGGCCCTGCAAAGCACTCAGGGCGTTGAAAAAAAAGTGCGGATTCATGCGCGCCCGATTTAGCCTTTGCTCGGTTTCAAGGGCGATTTGTTGAGATTTCAGGCTGCGTTGCCTTTGCTGAAAAACTAAGACCACAATGATCAAAGCAGCGACCAGCAAGCCCAAACCCAACTGTTGGTTACGAGCCTTGTCCAGTGTTTTTTGGTGGTTCAGTTCGGCGATCTTTTGCTCGTTTTGGATATTATTGTACTTGGCCTCCAATTGATTGATGGCCTTGAAACGATCCAGGTCAGCGAGACTGTCCCGTACCTGATCGAGTTGTTCGTAAGCTTCAAGGGCACGGGGGAAATTTTTCAGGGCTTTTTGTGCCGCATACACCTGCTCCAGGGCATTGATGGTCATTTGCGAATTGAACTTTTTAGCCCTTAGCAATGCAGAATCGGCCAAACTAGCCGCCTGTTCGTGCTGTTTCAAGAACAAATGGGCTCGACTACTGAGCAAAAAAGCCTCGTAACGGTATTTATCGCCCAAATCCTGCGGTGCAATCCTGAAAATACTGTCCGAGTAAGCAATCGACTGCCTATATTTTTTACTAAAAAAAGCATAAAAAGCCATACTCTTGTAGGCATCCGCACAGAGGTGTAGATTTTGTACCTGTTTGCCCAATTTCAAAGCCTGCGATGCATAAATCCTGACTGAATCAAGGTCTTGCTTTTGTTTTTTTAACTCGTACTTATTATTGTACGTACTTGCAATGCGTTGCAACACAATGCCCCATTCGTTGGGGTCACCCAGACTGCGGGCCACTTTTTCGGCTTCTTTTACGTAGTACAATTCCTTGTCAAATTGCCGCAAATTGTGAAAAGCCACTGCCAAACCCAACAAGGCCCGCTCTTTGCCAAAAGGATAATCAATGCCCTCGCTTTTTTTTAAGGCGGCCAGGAAACTCTCCGCCATTTTTTCGTACTTGTTGACGCTGAGGTAATAGTTGCCTGCGGTATTGAAGTGGCGGACGTAAGCCTTTTGGCCACATTTGACCGAGTCCAGGAGCCTGCGTTCTTCTTTCAGGTATTTTTCAACGCCCTTTGCATCGTTTTTCATAAAACTATACTGGGCCATCGAGTTGAGGTAGGAAATGCGGCATTCCGGGCTGCCTTCCCGGCCAATGGCTTTGAATTCCAAAACCGCAGAATCAATCCGGCCCAAGCCGAAATAGCGGATAATGGTGGGCCGGCGCTTGGTTTCTTCCGCGCAGATACAATCGATTTTTTGAGCAGCAAGGGGTCCAAAATTCAACAAGAGCAATAGGAATGACCCCAGAATTTTTAAGTTCATGGTAGCGTGTTTTCGAGATTTATGGATACAAGTCCATAGGTGCTCAAATGCACCTTAGAGCAGTAGAGACAGTTGGATAGAATTTTGGACCTTACAAAGTTACACCGAAAAGTCACAAAAGGACTGAAAAATTTTAACCAAGCTTTAACAGCCTCCAGCATACACCTATGCAACTTCAGTATGTTAAAGTTGTTCTTTGTGGGTACAAACAACTCAAACTATACAAGGCCCCCCCTAACTTATCAGCAGCCCCATGCTAGCCCCTCAAATCAAATGCCATATATCGCATCTTGTATGTCGTATGTCGAAACCTCCCTCCAAAAATTCCTCCTAAAAGGGGGATTTCGCAATTCCCATATTTCTTGTACATTGAAACCCAAATCAGCTCATCCGAACGCATGAACATGAAGAAAAATGCATTTTTTGCGGCCTTGTGCCTGCCCATCGTGCTTCTCTTGGTCACGAAGCCCTTCAACAGAGCCCCAATCGACGATCGCTATGATCGCATCCTGCACATTGTTGGCCAAATGCTCAAGCAAGGGCATTACAGCCCAAAGAACCTTGACAATCAGTTCTCTGAAAAAGTTCACCATGCTTACCTCAAGGAACTAGACGAAGAAAAATCGCTCTTTTTGCAGGGTGACATTGACGACTTCAAACCTTTTCAGCAAAGCATCGACGAGGAAATTGACCACGCTCCAGTTGACTTCTTTTACAAAGTCAACGACCGTTATAAACAACGCCTAAGCGAAATAAAGAACCGACTGGCTGATTTGAGCAAATCGCCTTACGATTTTAGCAAAAAAGACAGCTTGGTGACCGAATTTGAACTCCGCAGCTACCCGAAAAACGCCAAGGCCCAGGATGAGTTTTGGACCAAAAAACTCAAATTCATCGCCTTGGAAAAATTGGTGGATCTGCAGGAGCAAAAAGAGAAATCCAAAGCCGATTCGCTGCAATTGACCGATGCCCAAATGGAGGAAAAAGCACGCGAATTTGCCCGCACCACGATGGACAAATCCCTGGATCGGATGCTGAATAAAACCAGCGACGACGACCGTTTCAGCATGTTTGTAACGACCATCACCAACCTGATGGACCCCCACACTGATTTTTTCATGCCCGTGGAAAAACGCGCCTGGAATGAAAAATTATCGGGTAAATTCTACGGCATTGGTGCCCTGATTGGTCAGGAAAATGGTTACTTGCAAATCAGCAGCGTATCGCCCGGTGGCCCCGCCTGGAGAACGGGTGAGGTGAACGACGGCGACCTGATCATGAAAATTGGCGAAGGCGAAAAAGCCCCGGTCGACGTGGCAGGTTTTGACATCCCCGATGGTGTAAAGTTGATCCGAGGCGACAAAGGCACTACTGTGAAGTTGACCCTGAAAAAAGCCGATGGAACGGTCAAAGTAGTGCCCATTGAGCGTGAAGAACTGAAATTGGAAGAAACTTTTGCCAAAAGCTGCATCATCAGCAATGGCGAGCGCAAAACAGGCTATTTGTTCTTGCCCAAATTTTACACGCCCATGGGCGATGACGGTGGCCGCAGTTGCGCCGACGACGTAGCTACCGAGCTCAACAAACTCAAAGCCGCAGGTGTGGATGGCATCGTGATGGACCTGCGCAACAACGGTGGCGGTAGCTTGTACGAAGTAGTAAAAATGGCTGGTTTGTTTGTGCCCAGCGGCCCCATGGTGCAAGTGCGCGATGGTGACGGCAAGGTTTCGCCCTTGTTCGATCGCGACGAAGGCAATGTGGTGTACGATGGCCCCCTGGTGGTGATGGTCAATGAATTCAGCGCTTCCGCTTCCGAGATTTTTGCGGCAGCCATCCAAGATTACAAGCGTGGCGTCATCGTGGGCAGCAGCTCGTATGGCAAAGGCACAGTGCAGCGCCCTATTCCGCTGAGCAGAATGACTGGACAACCCGAAGTTGACCTCGGTACTGTACACTTGACCATCCAAAAGTACTACCGTGTCAATGGCTCATCCACTCAGCTGAAGGGCGTGATCCCTGATTTGGTCTTGCCTGGCTCTTACGAAAACTACAAGGTACGGGAAAAAGACAACGAGTCTGCCTTGGTTTGGGACGAAATCAAAAAACAAGGCTATGTAACCTGGAGCAAAGCCCCAGACTTGAACTTCCTCAGCCAGCGCTTCAAAAATCGCGTAGATAGCACTGCTTATTTGTCAAAAATCCAGGCCAATACCGCCTGGCTGGCCGCTCAACGCGAAACCGCCTTGGAGTTGAACATCGACCGCTTCAAAGCCAAAGACAAGGCCATTAACGAACGTGCCAAAGCTACCCGTGAGCTGTTCCAGTTGTCGAAAGAAATGAACGTACAACGCGTGGGTGAAGACAAAGAAGCTTCCCCCTCTTCGGCAAGTTACAACACCCGCTGGGTGAATTCGCTCAAAAAGGACCGCTACTTGTACGAGGCCAGCCGCGTGATCGACGACATCAATGAGAGTTTGGGCAAGAGCCCAGTTTCGATGAAGAAGGATTGAAAAAACTAGGTCATGCTTAAGAAAAGCATCGTTTTCTGGATTGGAAGACGATGCTTTTTTTGTTTGGGACAGACCTAGTGGTCCAATTTTTAATTACGCCCCAAGTTTCGCGGGCTATTTCTCTCCGTAGCGGCCTTGCTGCGAAGCCAAATAGCCTCCCGGAACTTAGCGTTAATTGTAATTCGTACCACTAGCAGCATTACAATTTGGAGAACTCCCGGTATCGCTCGGTGGTGGCAACGTCATGCTGGAAATCGGTGAAAATAAGTTTTACCTGTTACATCCGTGTTCCCAACTTGAAGCCGCACCTTGTCATGCTTTGTGTGATAACGGCTAAAGGTTTATTCAAATTTTTACTTTATTCAATCAGCGACCCTAGTTCCTTGAAAACCAAATTTTTATACTCAGAATCCACGTTAATTTACTAAATTTCCACTACCCCACTTTCACCGATTAAGCACAATACATCCAACTCAGCACCATCCCATTCCGCGAAACAAAGCTGTTTTTGAGTAGCCGTAGCTGCCAAAACCTTCCAGGGGCGCAGTGAATGGGCTTTGATCGGCAAGTACTGATTTTTTTCATCTAATAAAAATACACTGCCTTCACGGGCGAGGGCACTTACATTATTGAGCATTACCGGATAGATGCCTAAAAACGGGTTACGGCTCAAAGCATGGGCGTAGGTATTCGCCAGGTCAGTAAAATTGGCATGGGATTGGGGTACTGCCATTGGCTCTTCACTGAGCATGAATTCGCCCAAGGCCGCCCGAAGCTGAGTAGCGCCTGGGTAATACGCTACGCTGCCCTCGAAAGCTGCACCTACCATCCAATCCTGTTTGAACGGTTCATCGCGAAAGGCAAAATCAAGCAGCAAGGCTGGTTTTTGCCTTTTACTGCCCCAAAGCCAGGTACGCCGCCAGCGCAGGTCCTCTTCAGTACCAAATTTTTTACCCAACACCAGCCAGGTATCTTTTTCGGTCTTTTGTTGCAGCAAATCAGTTTGTCGAATGGTACGCCCCCCTTGGTTGAGCAGTTCTTCCTGCAAGGCTTCAGGTAATTGTTGGTATTGGGCAAAAGTGCTGCAAATCAGGAACAAATCAGCCAATTCTTGTTCAAAAACCTGGAGCCAATCGGCATCTCGGCGGCGATCACGCAAAATGCGCAAGCGACGGGAAAGGGCACCCAATTTACAGTCGGTCAGGCGGGCGGCCATGTTGTCCCAAGCATCATTGGACTGGCTTTGCAAATTGCCCAAGCCCTCGCGCAGCGCATCGAGAATCCAGCGTTGCAAGTCCGCAGCACCGAGTAGCATCGTTTCCAGGCGTTTGTCTTGCACGAGTTTGGGAAAAGTTAGCAGGCTTTATTGAAAATAAATAAAATACAACAATGTCAGGTCGTTTCCTCTCCTGATGGCTTGTCCATTGGCTCCGTTTGAATCGGTGCCGCTTGGATTTGAGCAGACTCAACTTGAACCGTCTCTTCCTCTGCGCTGCGGTATTGGCGGAAAAAATCGCGTTGAAAAACCAGTAAATTCAACACCCCGAACGTGATCGAGACATCGGCAATGTTGAATACGGGCTTGAAGAAGAAAAACTCCTTGCCTCCTAAAAACGGCAGCCATTCGGGATAAAAACCTTGCCAAATAGGAAGATAAATCATATCGACTACTTTGCCGTGCAGGAACCCCGCATACCCTCCTTCAGGCGGAAACAAAGTTGCCAAACCGCCATGGTAATAGGATTCAGAAAAAATCAAGCCGTAAAATGCGCTGTCGATGATATTGCCCAGCGCACCAGCCAGGATCATGGCAAAACTAGCTAAAACCCCAAAACGCACCTTTTCCTGCGCCAACTGGCGGATAAAATAAACCAGGAAAACCACGGCAATGATCCGAAAAATGCTCAAAGCCAATTTGCCGTAACTGCCGCCTAAATCCCAACCAAAAGCCATCCCATTGTTTTCAACAAAATGGAGCCTAGCCCAGGACAAGCCCAGGATTCCGATTTCGGAACCATATTCCATGTGCGTTTTGATCCCAATTTTAAGGGCCTGGTCGCACAGGATGATAAATAAAACCAAAGCGATGACCTTGATGTACTGCTTCATATAGTTGAAGAGTGAAGGGTTGAAATGTTGAAAAGAAACTACAAAATTGAGTATTTGGTTGTAAGAGAACCCCACAAAACGTGCCAGCCTTTTCAACCCTTCAACATTTAAACTTTTACCATTTAAGCTGTAATTCTATTCTTCCTCGTACATCCCGTCGTCGCCTTCATCCTCGTCGTCCACTTCTTCTTCTACATCGTCGAGTGGGTTTTCTGACTTGATTTTGCTGCGTTTCACCAAGGCATTGGCACGATCCGAAGCATATTCCAAGCGATTTCGCGCAATTTCCAGGGCCGCAAACAAAGCTTCGCGCAGCGAATCGGGCTCTGCTTCGTTTTTTCCCGCAATGTCATAAGCAGTGCCGTGATCGGGTGAAGTACGCACTGCCTTTAAACCTGCGGTGAAGTTAATACCATTTCCGAAGGACAAAAGTTTGAATGGCACCAAACCTTGGTCATGGTACATGGCCAAAATACCATCAAATTTTTTGTACGTGCCATTGCCAAAAAAGCCGTCAGCGGGGAAAGGCCCCATTACCAACATGCCCGCTTTTTTGCACTCAATGATGGCAGGCCGAATGATGCGATTGTCTTCATCTCCAATGGCACCACCGTCGCCAGCATGAGGGTTGAGGCCCAAAACGGCGATCACCGGACGGTCCACCGCGAAATCAGTGCGCAAAGAACGGTCAAAAGTACGCAGCTTTTTTACCACTGCATCTTTGGTGATTTTACTGGCCACTTCCTTCAAAGGCAGGTGGTTGGTGGCTACGCCTACGCGCAGGCCATCGTTCACCATCATCATCAAGCTGCTGTTGTTGTCCGAAAGTTCCTTGGTTAAGTATTCGGTATGACCGGGGAAAGGGAATTTGGCCATTTTCATAGCCTCCTTGTTGATCGGTGCGGTCACCAGGGCGTCGATCAGGCCTTCCTTGAGGTCTTTTACTGCGGCTTCCAGGGCTTTGAAGGCGAATGCACCCCCTTCTTCCGTGGCTTTGCCCAAGGTGATATTCACGTTGTCTTGCCAGCAATTCACCACGTTGATGCGGTCAGGCAGGGGTCTTTCCCCCGGCTTGATTTGGTGAAAATTGAAGTCAAGACCCACGATATTTTTGTGGTAAGAAACGATTTTGGACGAACCATACACCACTGGGGTAAAGAAATTGAGCAGTTTGTTGTTGCTCAAAGCTTTGATGATGACTTCCAATCCAATGCCGTTGATATCTCCGCTACTGATGCCAATTTTTAATTTGCCAGAGCCAGATTCTTGTGCATTTGCTTGTTCCATGATGAAAAACGGGGCGGGTTTTGATCGATCAGTCTGAAAACTTTGGGGGCGACCAAATCCTGCTATTTGGAGTATTGTTAGAATTTTGATTTTGAACTAAACAAAGGTAATCAAAGCTCGGCACAAGTCTTCAGCTTTTCCCTTTCTTTTCAACATTTCAGTGCTTCACCTTTTCAGCAAGTTTTCAACTAAACCTCAAATTCCCATGATAAAAGGATACAAATAAGGCAAATAAAATGCCGTCAACATCCCATTCAAGGCCATCGCCAGTGCTGAAGTGGCCGCCAAAAGGTCATTTTCCTGTTGCAACCGTGCAGTGCCGATGCCATGCGAAACCGAACCAATGGCCAAGCCCATGCCGAGCTCATTTTTCCAGCGAATGAGTTTGAAAAAAGGCAGGCCAAACACCGATCCCATCAAACCACTCAGCAGCACAAAAGCTACCGCCAAGGAAGCCTCCCCCTTGAGCGGGGTCATCAAAGCGATGGAAATAGCGGTGGTGACCGACTTGGCCGCAATGGCTTGCGGGAAGGGGCTGGGCAAGTCAAAATAGCGCACCATACTCAAGCTGATGATGACATTCACGAGCCCCCCGCTGAAAACAGCTACAAAAATAGGTACCAATCGTTTTTGCAAAGCTTCGCGTTGCTCGTACAAAATCAAAGCCAGGCAAACCACCGTTGGTGCCAATAAGAAAAACAGGACTTGCGTAGCCTCCAGGTAATCTTTGACCGAACCTCGAAACAAACCAATGACCCCCGCAATAATCAACAAAGTAACGAGCGAGGGATTGAGCCATGCCTTGCGATAACGGGCAAACAGCTCCAAAGCCGCCCAATAAGCCCCAAAAGTAAGCCCAATCATAAAAACAGGTTGCTGCCAAACACTCATCGGTCCAGGAGTTTAAAGGTAAAAGCAGTAACCAATCCGCCCACTATGGAACTCAACACCACGGTGAACAAAATAGGCCACAAATACCTTGAAAAAGCTTCCACATGCAGCAATATCCCCAAGCTGGGCGGCAGAAAAAAAATACCCATGATGCTCAAAAAACCACGCGCCACAGGCTGAACTGCCTCGTAAGGCAAAACCTTGAATTGCAAAGCCGCCCACAGCGCCAACATGCCCAAAACCGGACCAGGAATAGGCAAGTGCAGCAATTGTGCAATCGCTTCGCCCAGGCCCCAGCAACAGAAAATCAGGAAAAAACCTCGAATCATCGGGTGGATTTTGGGCAAAACTAGGGATTTTGAGTAGTAGTTGAAAGGTTGAAATGTTGAAGGGTTGAAAAGAGTGACCAAAGTTTTAGGAATCGAAAATAAATAAAGTAAACATCTTTGACTTTTGATTAAAGCCTATGTGGTGGCAACATCATGGTCAAAATCATGCTGGAAATCAGTGAAAATCAGTTTTATCTGTTACATCCGTGTTCCCAACTTGAAGCCGCAAAGCGGCTAAAGGCTTTCTTAAACTTATTTACCATATTTAATCGGTGGCCCTTACAAAATTTGCATTTTTCCAGTAAAACACTATCTTTATCAGAATTGTATGGGTTTGGCTCTCTGCAAAATCGAATCCAGACACCTGTCCTCGAAAATCGAACTTGTTGTGCTTGACATGCGGAACCAAGTCAATCAACTCTTCCATCGCATTTATGGGCTGCGCTACCGGATTCTGCAAGCGTACGCTGAGGCTCCTTTGCGTACACAAGAGAGTTTGCTGCGCAATATGCTCTTGTACGCTTCCGACACCGAATGGGGGCAAAACCACTATTTTTACGACATCCGCAACCTAGACGAATATGCCCAGGCCCTACCCCTGACCGATTATGAAGGCCTCAAACCCGCCATCCAGCGCATGATGCACGGGGAGTCCGATGTGTTGTGGCCTGGCAAAGTACAATGGTACTCTAAATCATCGGGCACCACCAACGACAAGAGCAAGTACATCCCTGTTTCGTCCGAAAACCTACGCAAGTGCCATATTCGCGGCACCTGGGACACCATGACCCTGTACTACCACCAACGGCCGCAAGCGACCATGTTTGCCGATAAAAGTATGCTGATGGGGGGCAGCTTGAACACCTACGAACCCTACCCCAAAACCCGCATTGGCGATGTGTCGGCCATCATGATTGAGCACATGCCCAGGATCGCCCGACCCTTTTTCATCCCCGATTTTGAAACGGCATTGTTGCCCAATTGGGAAGAAAAACTGGAAAAACTGGCCCTTGCCGGGGCCAATGAGCCCAACGTGGTGATGATCGGCGGCGTACCGACCTGGACGGTAGTGCTTTTTCGGCGCATATTGGAAATCACAGGCAAGTCGCACATGCTGGAGGTATGGCCGCGTTTTCAGGTTTACATCCACGGCGGGGTAAGTTTTACGCCTTATCGCAAGCAATTTGCTGCCTTTTTCCCTGGCGAACAAGTGGATTACCAAGAAATTTACAATGCCTCGGAAGGCTATTTTGCGGTACAGGATCAACTCGACGGCGAAGGCATGTTGCTCCTGCTCAACAATGGCATTTATTACGAATTCATTCCCATGAGTGAGTGGGAAAATGCCCAACCCTCGGCCATTCCACTCAGCCAGGTCGAAACCGGGCGGCATTATGCCTTGGTGATCAGTACCAATTCCGGCCTCTGGCGTTATTTGCCTGGCGACACCGTGATGTTCACCAGCCTGGCCCCTTATCGAATCAAAGTCACTGGCCGCACCAAGCAGTTTGTCAATGCCTTCGGCGAGGAAGTGATGGTAGACAATACCGACAAAGCCCTGGCTCAAACCTGTGCCCTTACCGACGCTGAAGTGCGCGAATATACCGTGGCTCCCGTTTTTTTTGAAGGCAGCGAACGCGGTCGACACCAATGGATCATCGAGTTTGTGAAAGAACCGAATGATTTACTAGCCTTCACCCGCCTGCTAGACCACCACCTCCAAAAAATCAATTCCGATTACGAGGCCAAGCGCCACCTGGACCTTGCCATGTTGCCCCTGAGCATCCAGGCCGTGCCCAGCGGCACTTTTCACAAATGGATGCGGGCCAAAGGCAAACTCGGCGGCCAAAACAAGGTGCCTCGCCTGGCCAATCACCGGGAGTATGTGGAGGAGATTTTAGGGTATTTGTGATTGGGGCACAAGGCGGCACCCTATGCTGACATATCTTGCCCTTTCAAGGCATTGTTGCAAAAAAAAGTTTCTTCAAAACTCTGCTCTCCACCATCTTTTTGCCTCAAAAAAGCGTTTTCATCAAAAACCACCCAAACAAATGAGGGGCACCTTCAAGCTAGCTACTTTTTTCAAAATCCCGGTTCGCATTCACTGGACTTTTTTTGGCCTCGTTTTCGGGTACTTGCTGTATTCCGGGTACCTGAGTGATTGGGACTGGCGGAGTATGGCTTGGTCCATGCTTTTTGTGTTTACGCTTTTCTTTTTAGTGGTTTTGCACGAATATGGCCATGCCTTGATGGCCCGTTATTACAAGGTACGCACCCGCGACATCATCCTCTTTCCCATTGGTGGCGTAGCCCGCTTAGACCACATTCCTGAAAAACCTGCACATGAATTTTGGGTAGCCATCGCTGGTCCGCTGGTCAATTTTGTGCTGG
The DNA here is from genome assembly GCA_013299105.1 of Chitinophagales bacterium. Classification (GTDB taxonomy): domain Bacteria; phylum Bacteroidota; class Bacteroidia; order Chitinophagales; family Saprospiraceae; genus Haliscomenobacter. Next base: position 59,941 of record JAAFJY010000030.1, read on the forward strand.
CAGCCATTTTTAGTACCTATTTGCTGCAGTTTCCCGCTGGCGAGCGCTGGAACATTCTACAGGCCGTGCGCCACCCGGACGGCAATTACTTCCTTGATCAGTACAGCAAAATAGACCTGTACCTGTTTTTTGTGATCTACCTCAACCTCATCTTGGGTATTTTCAACCTCATTCCCGCTTTTCCGATGGATGGTGGGCGCATCCTGCGGGCTTTGTTGTCGATCCCCTTGGGGCGTTATCGGGCAACGGGTATTGCCGTGCGGCTGGGGCAAGTGGCCGCACTGGGCATGATCGCCTATGCTTTTTTGGAAAGTTCGCCGATTTTTATCCTAATCTCAGTCTTCATCCTCATCACGGCAACCAATGAATACAAGGTCGTAAAAGCCGATCACCTGCTGAGTCAAAAAACAATTGAAGCCCTGAGTCAGAGCCACTATACTCCTATTTACCGGGAGGATCAAATTGGCCTGGTAGCAGGCGTGATGAAACAAACCCGCCAACGGGATTTCCTGGTTTTTGACCAGTGGTTGCAGCCCATCGGGGTATTGCCACACTGGCGCATCCAAAAAGCCCTGAAAAAAAAGGACCTCGAAGCCCCCGTGAGCAAGTACTGGCTCCAGGAATTGCACCCCGTGCTGAATACCGAACACCTGCGGGCCGCCCACGACATTTTCCAGCGATCCGACGCGGGTGCATTGCCAGTTTATAACGCCTGGAACCGCCTGGTGGGGGTTTTGGAGGAGAGTCGCTTCAATGATTTTTTAAGGAAGGGGGTGTAGAGAATCGGTGAGTTAGTGACAAGCCACGAATAAACCTTACCAAATCGCAACTGCGTTACCCCGCTGCGCGAGGCCGCTTTTAGCACGCGGATGACGCAGATAACGCGGATTTTCGCGGATTTCCAGCATGACGTTGACCGTTACATTGACTTAAGTGTGTCTTAAAAACTGGTAAGGTTTATTTTTGAACCGTTACTTAGTACAGCGTTTTTTAAGTTTTCGTAATTATCTCCCCTACTGATTGGCGGAGCTGAACTGGCAAAAGGGCTGACGTACTTACCTCTTTAATGCAAAAACTCATTTACGATGGTTTAGCGAACTTAAAAAACAAACTACTTAGCCACCTAACCCGACATTTTAGTAAAAGTTTAGTGATTAACTGGATCGTATGGGCCTCCAAGAAGGGGCTTTGCTTGTTTTTGACCACCAAGGGCAAAACACCTGGAAATCTGAGCTGATCAATTGGAAGGGGAAGGCCGTTTTTGTGGTTTGGGTGTGAGCTCACTTACTCAAGCTAATCCTCAATACCCCCAAAATCACCAACACCGTGCCGGCCAACTGCCAAAGCCCGAAGCCTTCGCCCAGGAAAGAATAGCCCAAAAAGATGGTAATCACGGGACCCACGCTGCTGATGATGGCCACGTTGCTTGCTCCAATGATGCGGATGGCCTCGCTGGTGAGAAATGTAGGAATAACTGTTGACACGATGGCCATGATCAGGACCAGTTGATAAAGCCCTGCCTCGTAATGCCACAAAGCCAAACCTTTGGCTACCGCATGGTGCAACAACACCCCAACGCCTGCCGCAATCATCGCCAGGCAAGTGTAGCGCATGGAGCCCAACATACGGATGTAAATTCCACTCCAAACCAAATAAACCGCAAAACTAAACCCAGCTAGAAAAATCAAGACCGACCCCAAGGGCACATTGCTCCCTGCGGCCAACTGCGCCCGATCTTGCAGAGCGATGAGCACTCCCAGGTAAGTCATCCCCAAAGCCAGCCACTGCACGCGGGTAATGGTTTTTTTGAAAAAAACGACGCCCAAGCCCAATACAATCGTAGGATAAAGGAACAAAATCAAGCGCTCCAAGCCTGCCGTGATGTATTGCAAGCCCAAGAAATCGAACATACTGGCCGCGTAATACCCGGTGAGGCCCAACACAATCACACCTAACCAATCGCGGGGTTTGAGCTGAACCAAATCCCCATTTTTGCGGCCTTGGCGATTGATCCACCACAAAATGATGATGAAAAACGGCAGTGAAAAAACCATGCGCAAGCTCAAGAGTGAGAGGCTGTCGATCTCATAGCGATAAGCCAGCTTGATCACCACGGCTTTGGTAGAAAAGCAAAAAGCGCTGGTCACTACCATTGCCGCAGCCCAGAGTTTTTGGCGGGTGCTGAAACTGCGTTGTCCTTCTTCCAGAGCTCCTGTGTTGGCCATACCACTTGTTTTTAGGGACAAGAACAAGATTTCTGAGTCGGAGGTTTCAACGATTTCGTGGCTTTTTCCGATTCGTAGGGCGAGTTGGTTTATAGATAACACATCACGGAATCGCCAATATCTTATGCGTTTGCAGGCTCAACTTCCACTTGGGGTTTTTGAGGCAGTACTTCAAGGTTAGTTGGGTATTCTCGGCAGCTTTTGGGCCATCCATTGGTTGCAGGTAAAAATGGGTAAAATCCAGGTCCAGGTAGCGTTCAGGCTCGGCTCCAGGTTGGGGAAATACCAGTTTCAGCTCGTGGCCACTGGTTACAATAATATCGGTATGGGCCTTGGGGCTCATGCAAATCCAGTCGATGCCAGCAGGAGCTTCGACGGTGCCATTGGTTTCTACGGCTACTTCCAGACCGCGTTGGTGAAAAGCTTCGATTAGTGGTTCGTCCAGTTGCAAGAGGGGCTCTCCGCCCGTACACACCACGTAAGGTTGGCCAACTTGTGGGTCAGGCCACAGGGAAATGACCTTGTCGGCCAGGGCTTCAAGGCTGTATTTTCCACCATTTTCGCCATCCATGCCCCAAAAATCAGTATCGCAAAATTGGCAAATGGCTTTGGGGCGGTCTTTTTCCAGCCCCGTCCAAAGGTTGCAACCCGTGAAACGGCAAAACACGGCTGGCCTGCCTGCCTGGGCACCTTCGCCTTGCAGGGTGTAAAAAATTTCCTTGATTTTGTAACGCTGCTGTTCCGCCATTGGTTTTTGAGGCTTTATTTTCAGCCGTAAAGCTATGATTTTTGAGCCGAATTTGACTTGTATGGTCTTTCGTTTCCAATCTGAAAGGCACACTTTCACCCCCACCCCAATCTTGCGGATTCCAGCACGATGTTGGCTCCCCAAAGCAGCTTTAGAGTATGTTTAAAATTTTTTGTTTGTCATAAAACGGTCCAATTTCGCCTATTCTTCGTTAGGAAAATACTCATTATGCGCTGCATAACTCCGCTTTTCCTGCCTCGACTAGCCAAAATTTGCCTCGTTTTCTGACTAAACCTCCAATATTTAAACACACTCTTAACTGATGGACAAAAGTATTTACTTTATTTTAGCTCAAATACTAAAAGGTCTCTAGCACAAAAAAATCAAATTTTGGGTGATAATTTCGGAACCGGGGTATCAAGAAGCAACTAAATTTGTACTCTATGCAAACTTTATCCGATAACATACTGCTTCAACAACTCAAAACAGAGGACAATGCCTCTTTTCAACTGTTGTATGAATTTTATTTCCCTTCGGTTGCTGCTTATGTAAAGCAAAACATGGGAAATGAAGAAGATACAGAAGACATTTTTCAAGAAGCTATTATTGTACTATTACAAAAAGTCAGACAGCCCGACTTCGTGTTAACTGCTTCTTTAAAAACTTATCTGTACGCTATTGCAAAAAACCTTTGGCTAAAGCGTTTGCGGAGTAAAAAACTCATTTCTTTTGATGAGTTTGAGCAGAAACAAACGGAGCCAGAATTCTTTTCTTTTGAGTTTCACCCGGAAAAAACAAAAGAAGAAAAAGTAGAAACCTGGCTAACCAAAATTACTGATAATTGCCAACGAATACTAAAAGCCATTTTTTATTATCGTGAACCAATGGACAGTTTGATGAAGAAGATGGGATGGAAAAACAAACACACCGCTGCTAACCAACAATATAAGTGCATACAACAAATCAAGAAAGAAAAGCAAAGTGAAGAGGGGGCCTGAAAATCCCCTCTTTTTTGCTTATTTTAATTTATGCTTAGTCTCCCATCTAACTTAATGATACACAATGTCAAGGCTGCAGCAAACAAACTCATCGGCCCCATTGGTAGCATCGTTTGACTTGCAAAATGCGCGGCAAATGCCCCGATGAACATAGGCAGCAATCCAAGGGCAGCGTAGGTTCTGAACCTGGGCAGCATCAAACCAATGCCCCCTAAAATCTCTAAGACCCCTGCTAATCTCATAATGCCCATCATGTTCATTTTGGTAAAAGTATCTACTAAGTCTGGTTGAGTTCCAATCAACTTGGTGACACCAATCGCTAACATCCACATCAACATGAATACAGTTAGGACACGCAAGGTGATTTTTTGAGCTTTGCTCTGCGAAGTTTGAATCGTAGCTTCCATTTTTAAATTGTTTTGATTTTCAATTGATACCCCAAAGCAATTTTTATCACCCAATTGAATCGTAAAATTTTACGTCGTCCTTTTCTCGGCCAAAAAAGGATTTTATATGATGTAAATTAAGTCTAGTAAGCTAAGAACAAAATAACCGTCCATACTCTTGGTGAAAATCCTACCAATTCGCACCTGCATTATCTTGACCTTAGACCGCGTGACAGAGGCGCGTAATAGCGGGCCAATGCTCTAATTCTTTCAGGTTCAGGCGCAACCCCGACTACCTTTGCAAAAATGAGTATCGACTGGCGAAATAACATTCTCTTTTTTTACTCGAAACCGCTGGGCCAAGTTTTTACCCAAAAAAAATAATCCTGGGTGATAAAATTCATTTTGTGGTATCAATATTCAAGCGCGTGTTTAAGCGCGTGTTTAAGCACATATTTGAACCTCTAAAAACAAAAAAATGGAAGAATCGCTAAACGTTTGGGGCATAAAGGAACATGAAGGAAATGGGACGAGTTGCCCAATCATTCCGGCTAAACTACCTTTTCACAAAAAAATTGTGCTTTTCTTTTTCAGGTTTGGTGTTTGTCCAATTTGTATTACCATGAGTTTGGGCTATAGCATTTTGAGACCTATAAAAAAAATGGTAGCAAAATTCAAAAATTGACTAGTGGTACGAATTACAAATACCCCCTAGGTTGCAGGCAGGCTATTTGGCTTTGTAGCAAGGCGAGAGGAGGGAAAATTGGACTATTTGACCGACGAACAACGCAGCTACGGAGACAAAGAGCCCGTGGAACTTGGGGCAGATTTACAATTTGGACCACTAGTGGCATGAATTTCAAGTAACACGTAAGTTTCGAGAAGCTCTTTGGCTACGTGCATGGCATTAGGAGTAAGATAGTGGACTATTCGACCGATGAATAACGCAGTTATGGAGTCAAATAACTTCGCGAAACTTGGGTGTTCGTTTTTACAAAAATACGGCAAATAATCCATAAAGTAGAGCCCAGCATTGTTCAGGACAATTTATGTCAATAGCAAAGTCAAGGTTATACTGGCAATCCAATCCTACTCCAAATCTCCTCCCCAGCACCAGCCTTCTTGCTTTTTGTACCGGATTTTGACCCACTTGCCGTTTTGGCCTTTGTGGACATCGAAATAAGTGGCTTATTTGAGAATCTCTACTTCGAGACCTGCTGAAAGTTCGCCCATTAATTTTGACTTTTCACTGGCTCGTTCGTGCAATGCCAATGCTTTACTCACCCTCGCCTGCCCGATGGTCGGAGCAACAAAAGTTTGGGCAGCAATGAGCATTGACTTTTTTTCCTGCGAACTTCTTGCGCTACCTATTTTTTGATCCTGCTTGGTATCGTAAAATTGAATCGTGACCATCATCCCAATGAACAATACAAAACCCATTCCCAGGCCCCAAATGACAGCGTGCAGCACTTCTTGGGGCCAAAATGAAGCATTGGGCACAGTTATCGGTGCCGCAGCTATTTGTGGTTCAGGTGGAGGCCCAGGGCTGACTTTGGGCCTTTTGGGTTTATGTGTCGCCTCTGGCGAAGTTTCTGTAGAAGATAAGGAAGGTATATTCTCAACTTTGTCGAGCCTGATGGGTTCGAGCGCAGCTTGCTGATCAGGCTGCTGGGTATGGAGCAAAGGATTTGAATGGAGTCCAATCGGGGAACTAATTTGTTCCGATTGCGGAATACGCGCTGGATTTTGATTTTCGAATGTGGCCAAAGGCCCCGTAGTGTAAATTCGGTTAATCATGGGAGTAGGAAGTGAAAATATAAAAATAGTATTCATAAAAATATGAACTATTTACATTTCAAAAAAGCCCTCCGCAAGTAAGTGGGCATAAAATGACGGAAACCCGGCTGCAAATAACCTGTTCAGGTTACAAAACCCAATGTTAACAAACCAATCTCAGCGCTCAAGCCAAAAACCTTTTTCCCCTTTTCTAGTTAATTGTGGCAAAATGTATCAACATGAACTGCTGGGAAGCTCACTTGGATAAGCTGAAAAAAATACTTTTGGGACTCTCATTGGTGTGGAGCATTGCTTTGTCGGCCCAAACTGGCATCATCAAAGGCGTGATTCGCGACAAATTGAGCAATGAGCCTATCGGGTTTGCCAATGTGCTGCTAGTGGGAACTGACAAGGGTACCACCAGCGACGAAAACGGAGCTTACGAAATCACGGGCCTTACGCCAGGTTTGTACAACCTGCGCTTCAGCTTTGTGGGTTACGAGGACAATACAGCTTTTGAGGTGCAAGTCAGCAACAACAAGCCTGCGATAGTGGACATGGAATTGGGCACTTCTTCCCAAAAATTGGAAGAAGTGGTGATCAAAGCCCCTCCGTTCAAGAAAACCGAAGAAAGCCCAGTCTCCCTGCGCACCATCGGCGTGGCCGAAATCCAGCGCAACCCCGGTGGCAACCGCGACATCTCAAAAGTGGTGCAAACCCTGCCCGGCGTGACCATCACACCCGCTTTTCGCAACGACCTGATCATTCGAGGTGGCGCGCCGAACGAGAATCGCTTTTTTCTGGATGAAGTGGAAGTGCCCAACATCAACCACTTTGCGACCCAAGGAGCATCGGGTGGCCCCGTAGGCTTGATCAACGTGAATTTCATCAACGATGTGGATTTTTTCAGCGGTGCTTTCCCCGCCAATCGGGGCAATGCCGTGAGTTCAGTCTTCAATTTTCGCCAGCGCGATGGGCGCGACGACCGCATTGGCGGTACTTTCATGGTCAGTGCCACCGATATTGGGCTTACCCTGGAAGGGCCTTTGAGCGAAAAAACTACTTTCTTGTTTTCGGCCCGTCGATCTTACTTGCAGGTCTTGTTCAAGTTGTTTGAGTTGCCTTTTTTGCCCATTTACAACGATTTTCAGGCCAAAGTGAAGATTAAATTGGATAAAAAGAACGAATTGACCTTCATTGGTCTTGGCGCTTACGATCAATTTGAACTCAATCTGGAGGCCAACGAAACCGAAGAACAACAGTCCATCCTGGATCGTTTGCCAGAAGCGCCACAATGGAACTACACCAATGGCCTGGTGTACAAACATTACCGCACCAATGGCTATTACACGGTGGTGTTGAGCCGCAACATGCTCGACAACAAAGCCACCAAGTACTTCAACAATGACAAAAGCCGAGCTGAAAATCTGATTCTCGACTACGGATCGCAAGAAATCGAAAACAAGCTGCGCATAGAAAACACCATCCGCAGCGGGGATTACCGCATCAATTATGGCCTGAGCTACGAGTTTGCGCGCTACAACAACCGCACCTTCAACCGCATTTTCACTGCCGCCGGAGCACAAACCATCGACTATCGCAGTGCATTCAACCTCAACAAATATGCAGCTTTCGGGCAGATTAGCCGCAAGTTGCTCGACAGCCGCCTGACCCTTTCAGCGGGGCTTCGCATGGATGGCAACAATTACTCCGATGACATGTCGAATCCCCTGGACCAATTGTCGCCTCGTTTTTCGGCCTCGTACAACCTCAGTCCAAAATTTGCCATCAACTTCAATGCGGGCATTTTTTACCAATTGCCGCCTTACACCATCCTGGGTTTCCAACAGAACAATGAGTTTGTGAACCGCAGCAACGACATCACTTACATCCGCAACCGTCAATTGGTAGCGGGTATCGAACTGAATACCGATTTCAACGCCCGCTTTACCATCGAAGGGTTTTACAAGGGCTACAGCAACTATCCCTTCCTTTTGCGCGAGCGCATCAGCCTGGCCAACCTGGGCGGTGACTTTGGGGTAGTGGGCAACGAACCCGCCACACCTACTTCGGAAGGCCGGAGTTATGGGGTGGAAGTTTTGTTCCAACAGCGCTTGTTCAAGGGTTTTTATGGCATTGCGGCTTATACTTTAGGGCGCAGCGAATTCACCAATGGCAACAACAACGAGTTCTTGGCCTCCGCTTGGGATGCCCGACACATTGTCAACCTTACTTTGGGTAAAAAATGGGGCAAAAACTGGGAAGCGGGCCTCAACTGGCGTTTCCAAAGCGGCCTTCCACGCACCCCTTTTGCCGACAACTCCAGCCTGGTGGCCAATTGGAACGTGAACTTTCGGGGCATCCCCGATTACAGCCGCATCAACAGCGAGCGCAGCGGCCCGATCAATTTCCTCGATTTTCGCATCGACAAAAAATGGTTTTTCCCCAAATGGAGCCTGAATCTCTATTTTGACATCGAAAATGCGTTCAGTGCCTCGGTGCCTACGCCTGAGCTAGTGCTCGACCGCCCACTTGATGCCACAGGCAAGCCTACGGGCGGTGGCGTAATCGAAAACCCTACTGCTCCCAACAATTTGCAGCGCTACAAAGTCAAAACCATCGACAATGCACAGGGGCAGTCGATTCCTAGTATTGGGGTGATGGTGGAGTGGTAGTTGTTAATGGTTAATGGTTAATGGTTAATGGTTAATGGTTAATGGTTAATGGTTGAACGCAACTTTCGATAAAATATTCAAATGCTATGGCTCACGCAGAGAGTGAGCCGTGGTATTTGAACCATAATAGTATTTGTACAAAATTTGCATTAAAAAATTTTGTTACAAAATGAAAACTTTACTTGAAAATCCTAAGGAGAGTCATTTCACACCAAGCTGGTTAGCGAGTCCCAAGTCATAACAACTAACCATTAACAACTAACAACTAACAATTAACAACTAACCATTATTTACTGCCGTTCATTTTCCATGTCGGGGAACATGCGCACGTCGTAATCCACGGGAGTGGCCACCGTTTTTTCATTGCGCCCGCTGAACATGGCCACTGCACGGTTAGAAAATTGGAAACTACCTCGAACCTCGGATAAGCGGCCAGCACGGGCTTCCTCATAAATCGAATTGGCACGAATCCGGCTCTTGGTCATGGCTGCGGTGCCACTGCCATCGGTATAAGTTTCACGGACATTGAGGTAGGCTTGGATCAGGTTACGTTCTTCCGGATCACCCATCAGCGAAGGATTGGTTAGGCCCGTTTGTTGCATCGCAATACCTACACAATTCACCACCCAAGAAGGCCGATTGACGTGGTTGTCGAGCAGCAGCGCTACCCCAAAGGCCGAAGTAATGATCTGGCTAAGGGAGTTGCCAAATATTTGCGGATAGTTTTTCCAGTAAAAGTTTTTCAAACGATCCAAAGCATGCTCTACTTGAACAGTTTGAAAATCAGGCTCTTGCAAGGCCCTCCAAAAGTAATAACCCCAAGCTGGGTCGCGGAACTGGTCTTTGGCAGGGCCTGAATTGACGGGGGCCCCATTGAGGATCAAATGGCCATATGTAGTATTGGTTTCGTTGCTCACGTCCAGGCCAAGCGCAGGAAAATGTCGGTTAAACGTAACCGGGAATTGGGTTTTCAGTTTTTTCAAAATAGCTGGTAGCTCTCCTGCCCGTTCTGCCCGTCCGAGGGTCCACTGGTAAATCCCGATGCTCAAGAAACCCGCGTCGTAAGAGTTGATGGCATCCAGGCGGCCTTCATTTTTGGAGATGGCTTCGATCACTTGCAAGGCCGAGGGCGTCATGTCCAGGTCCATCAAGCGGTTTTTATTTTGCTCTACAAAATTGATCGTGCTGTTGAAACCTGGCGTAGACACGCCGATCGGCACGTGTTTGCGAAACTGGATTTGTTTGACCCCATCGGTGATAACGATAGTTGTGCCCAGATCGTTGATGCTCAAAGGCTGACCAGCGTTGGGCCGATTATTAAAGAAATTATCAGGATTATTACCAGGATTACTGGTGTTATTATTTCCTGGGTTATTAACTGGATTGGAGGGTTGATTAGGTGGTAAATTGGGGTTGGGCTGACCAGGATTGGGTCTAGTATTTGGATTGATTTTTTGCAAGCCATCACCATAGAGTGTGTAAACATCATTGAGCAGTTGCAAGGCGACTGTTTCGGTCAACTGACTGCCATCCACATTGCGGATGTTGCGGCGCTGGGCGTAATTGCGTAAGGTTTCTTGCGGCGTCAGGCCTGTAACTCCGGTCATTTCCAGCAGTTCTTTCAGGGCTTGGCTGTTTTGCCCATTCTGTGCTACCAGGTCAAAAACCTGGGTAAAACGCCCACTGACTACGGCATTTTCCAGCAATTTGAGTTGAGCCAGGCTTTCATGGCGTTCCACCATTGTGGCTCCTAAGAATGGCGAAACAAAGCGGCCATTTACGTTCAAGCGGTTGCGTTGGGCAAAACTACTGATAGCGTTGACCAAATCATCGCTGTATGTGTTGTTGTTTCGATTGAAGTCGCCCCCGAGCTCGCGAGAGAAGCCCAGGTCATACAACAAGTCGCGAAACGCAGCCACGTAGCTATTGCGGGCCTGGTAGGTCAAATAACGGCTGATGGAATTGGTGCGTAGCAGGTCTCGGATTGGTTCTATGTTTGCCATATCGCAAGGGTTTTAGAATGGGGTTTTGATTTTTTTCAGGCCAAAAGCAAAGAAAGCTTGCTTTTCAGTTCCTAAAAATCACTCTTTTTTTCCATAAAACAAAACGCGGCAATATTACTTTGCAGCATATGGGGCAAAAAGCTTAACATTTGTCAGGCTTTTTGACCTTTTACTGCGGAATATTGCCGCGTTAGCGCCTTCTGAAAGGTTAAAATCGACTTAGAAGCGATTTATTTTACCGAATCAACGATTGTCTTGAAGGCAGCTGGATTGTTCAGCGCCAAATCAGCCAAGACTTTGCGATTCAGTTGGATATCTGCTTGTGCCAAACCGTGCATGAGACGGCTGTAGCTGATGCCGTGCATACGAGCACCTGCGTTGATACGGGCAATCCACAGGCGACGATAAGCGCGTTTTTTAGCGCGACGGTCGCGATAGGCATAACCCATTGCTTTGTCCAAGGCGTTTTTTGCAACGGTAAGGACCTTGGAGCGTGCACCAAAGAAACCGCGAGCGGCCTTCAATACTTTTTTGCGGCGGGCGCGAGAGGCCACCGCGTTTACTGAACGTGGCATAATACCATTTTTTAGTTCAATACAGGGATCACGAACTTTATAGTGATGCTTTCGCCTGTATTCTCGTTAAACAATGTTTGCTGCTGCTTGTGCTAATGGTTAAGCTTTACACAACATGCGCAGTACGCGCTTTTCATCGGCCTCATTCACCAGCGTGGAATCGCGGTGAGCCAGCTTGCCGCGCTTGCTTTTGTTGCGCATCAAGTGAGAGGTATTGGCCTGAAAGCGCTTTACTTTACCGGAACCAGTCACCCTGAAACGCTTCTTGGCGCTGGAGTGCGTCTTCATCTTTGGCATTGTACACTCAATTTTATCATTAATACCAGTGCAGATTGCTCTACCCTAGTCCATAAGGACCGCAAAGGTAAGGATTCTTGTCGATTATTTCCTTTCGAGTTGAGATTTTTTTAGTGAAAAAGATCGAAGATGGCCCGAAACAAGGCTTTTCGAGCTCGATTCGGTGTTAAGATCCTGCTTTTACTTGCTCAGAAAGGAAAAAAAGGTGAAATTGAAGGATCGTTTTGAGAAAATACAGATATTTCCGAAGTGGAAAACTCTTCAACTCAATGCCTAAGGGAGCGTAAAAAAGAAGGTAAACGGGTTTGGGTTTAGTGAGAAAAGAAAAACAACTGGATGAAAGGAAGTTGTGTTCTTTTTTTTGCTAGACCTCAAAAGCAAATGTTTTTGCCTTATTTCAGCTCAAATACTAAAAGATATGATCCCTAAAACTTTTACCTTCCTAAAAACCACGCTACTTGCACTTGTTGTTTTGCTGGCGATGCCCTTGTTTGCTCAAAAAAACATGGAGTTGGCAGTTGAAAATATCAAGCAAGGCGACATTGCTTTCAGTTCCCAAAAATACCAAAAAGCGATCAAATTTTACAAAGATGCACTGGCCATTGAAGACAGCCTGACGATTGCCTACTGGGGCTTGGGGCAAGCTTACATGCTGCTCAACGAACACCAAGAGGCCCTGAACAGCTATCTGAAAATCATTGAGCGCAGCCCTAAGTTTTCGCGCATGGTGTATTATCTCGTCGCGGAGATGTACTATAAGGTAGGAAAACCCAGCCGCGCCATCGGTTATTATGAGCAGTTTTTGAAGCTCCAGCAAATCGACGATGGTTCCTTTACCCTCGCTGGCGACCACGAAGTAGCAATGGAAGCAGAGGCCCTGGCCAAAACCCCTTCCGCCATTCAATCCTGCGTAAAATCCCTTGATCCTAAGAATAACCTGATGCAAGACGCAAGGGTATTCAATCTGGGGCCTGCCATCAACGACAAGCACGACCAATATTTTCCTTGCCTTTCCAATGACCAGAACATCCTGTATTATACCCGCATGAGCGCTACTGGCCGGGATGAAGACCTGTATGTCAGTACCAAAACACCCAGTGGCGGCTGGAGAATTGGCGTACCCGCCAATAATGTCTTTAACAGTAAGCTTGATGAAGGCATGACCACCCTGGTGCGCGATGGTCGCCGCATGTTTTTTACTGCCTGCAAAAGAGATGGGATAATGGGTGGCTGCGACATTTGGGAAGCCATTGTTGATGGCATGGAGGTCAAAGAAGTCAACGCCATCGAAGGGCATCCCAATTCTGAAAAATGGGAATCACAAGCTGCCATCAGTTGTGATGGTCGAACCCTGTTTTTTTCCAGTACCCGCGAAGGCGGACTGGGTGGGGCTGATTTGTGGTTCAGCAAAAAAAATGTGGATGGGACCTGGAGCGAACCCAAAAACCTGGGGCCCCGGATCAATACTCCACAAGATGAGGAGTCGCCCTTCATCAGCAATGATGGACAGACCCTGTTTTTTACTTCCACCGGGCACCCCTCTTTTGGTGACCAAGACATTTACATGAGCGTACTTGATCCGCAAGGACGCTGGGGCGAACCCAGTAACTTGGGGCCAAAAATCAATTCACCGTTCACCGAGCGCTGCTTTTTCTTGTCTGCCGACGGCAAAAGTGGCTATTTCGCCTCCAACCGACCAGAGGGACAAGGAGGGATGGACATTTACCTGATCAAGTTCGCAGAAGCGATCCGCAGTAGGCCCATTACTTTTGTGGAGGGCTTGGTAAGAGACGCCACCACGGAAGTAGGGGTCTCGACCATCATAAACATTACGGGCCGCGAGCCCATCAAAACCGACATTGATGGCCGTTTTTTCATTTGCATGCCTTCCAACAACAACCTGGATGTAAGAGTGCGCGAAAGCGGCTACCACCCCTACGAGCACCAATACACCATCCCGGAGTGGGAAAACAATAAATTTTATACGGTAGAGATCCGCCTGGACCCCCTCGAAGCCAAAAAGGCCAGTACCAAAACCGCTAAAACCCCCAATCCACCACCTGTAGTCGACACCACTACTACGGCCATCCCGCCCCGTATTCGCAAAAACCAAAGGCAAAACCACACCATCATTTTCCGCTTTGACAGCGATGAATTGGAGGCCGATGAGCTGGAAAAATTCGTGGACTTCATCGCTAAAATCAATGTCAAGGACATTCAACGGGTAGAAATCAATGGCTACGCCGACGACATTGGCGACGACCGCTATAACCTGGAGCTATCAGAAAAGAGGGCCAAAAAAATTGCTTCTATGCTCTTTCAACGCGGTTACCCCATCAATCGCATCGACATGCGAGGCTTGGGCGAATTGCGCGATGGCAAGGAGAAAAAGCAAAATCGCAAGGTAGAACTAAAGATTATAACTTTGGAGTGAGGCTTCTAGCTTGCCTAAGAATTACAATTTTTCCCCTATCTTTGACCTATGGACATTCAAAGATATTCGGTTGGTTTACAGGACTTCAAAGAAATCATCACCGGGGGCTACGTTTATGTGGACAAAACCCGGTATGTACACCAGTTATTGACCACGTCCAAATATTATTTCCTCTCTCGCCCACGAAGATTTGGAAAATCCCTATTAATCAGCACTTTATATCATCTTTTCAAAGGTGAAAAAGAACTTTTCAAGGGATTGTACATTGCGGATAAATGGAATTTTGAGGTATACCCGATCATCAAAATTTCTTTTGCTAAGTTGTCGTATGAGCATGGGCAACTTGAAAAAGCTTTGAAGGAAAGCCTCAAAGACATAGCAATCAGCCACGAAATTGAGCTCCGAAAAGAGGCTTTAAAGGATATTTTCCAAGAACTCATCCTATCGCTCCACACCCGTTTTCAGCAAAAAGTAGTTATCCTGATTGATGAATACGACAAACCGATCATCGATTACCTGGATGCGGATCAACTGCACTTGGCACGCGAAAATCGGGCAATTTTAAAAAGCTTTTATAGCATCCTCAAAGATGCAGACCCCTATTTGAAACTGGTTTTCATTACAGGCATCAGCAAGTTCAGCCAAGTGAGTATTTTTTCTGATCTCAATAACTTGTACGACTTGAGCATGAGGCGAGGTTTCAATGAGATTTGCGGCATCAGCCAGGCTGAGTTGGAACACTACTTCCCCAAAGAATTGGAAACTTATGATCGGGCAAAAATCCGACATTGGTACAATGGCTACCGCTGGCACATCAAAAGTGACACCCTGTACAATCCTTTTTCCATCCTTAATTTCTTTGGCGAAGGCGATTTTTTCAACTACTGGTACACCACTGGCACCCCCACTTTTCTGCTGGAAATGAGCAAAAGGGAACATTTTTACAAATTCTCCGAGATCACCATCAGCAGCATCAGTTTGCAATCCTTTGACTTTGAAAACATCAGTTTGGTCCCGGTGCTTTTTCAAACGGGCTATCTGACCATCAAAGATTATGATGCCCTGCTCGACAATTTTATTTTGAGTTTCCCCAACGACGAAGTAAAGGCAGCTTATTTGGAAAAATTGGCAGATACTTACATCCAGCCCACCAGTTTTCCAGCCAAAGCGATTTTGTCCAACCTGCTGAAAGCCCTGAAAGCCAAAAGTGACCAAGCCCTCATGGATGCCATCAACGCAGGGTTTGAGCACATCCCTGGCCCCATTTGGCAAAAAGAAAATGAGCACTTTTACCATGCCATTGTGCATTTGCTGTTCAGCTTATTGGGGGTTTACATCAACAGTGAAGTACACACCAAAGAAGGCCGAGCCGATGCCATGATCCAGATCGAAGAAGGCATTTTTTGCCTCGAATTCAAGTTGGACAAAAGTGCGGAAGAAGCCATCGCACAAATTCACGACAAGGGCTACCTCAAACCTCACCTGGACAAAGGCAAACCTTGCCACGCCATTGGCATCAATTTCAGCAAAGAGAATAAAAAGGTGGAGAAGTTGATCTGGGAGGAGTTGTAGCTTCAACTTCTATCTCAATATCTGGGTAATCCATCAAATTTTCCCCCTATCTTTGGCCTATGGACATTCAAAAATATTCGGTTGGTTTACAGGACTTCAAAGAAATCATCACCGGGGGCTACGTTTATGTGGACAAAACCCGGTATGTACACAAGTTATTGACCACGTCCAAATATTATTTCCTCTCTCGCCCAAAAAGATTCGGAAAATCCCTGTTAGTCAGCACTTTATACCATCTTTTCAAAGGCGAAAATCTCCCAAATGCGATGCTAACTTGTCTGGCCCTCGTGTGAATACATAGGGTTTTCTGATAAAAACACCACTGGGATAACTCCATAATGCGATAATTAAAATGGTAGCCAGGATTGATACAGCGCAGCTCACGTTCTGCGTGAGCTGCGCTGTATCAAATTTCTAATTTTATGAGAAAGCTATTTGTGAATATAGTCTTACATCTTCAGATCTGCCAACAAGCAGTATACAAGAAAAAAAGGAGACAGCTGTCTTTAGTTTAGTATTTGAGCTAAAATAAGATGGACATCTTTGTTTTTGAGGTTTAGCAAAAAAATAACACAACTTCCTTTCATCCAGTTGCTTTTCTTTTTTCACTAAACCCAAACCTGTCCAACTTATTTTTTACGCTCCCTTAGCAAAGACAGGTCCGATATTTTACCCAAAAATGACACAAGGAAAAAATTTTTTACCCCAAATTGGCCAGAAAAATACCTTTAAAAGGGTATTTTTTACAAAAAATCACATCAAAATTTTTTCCCTTTGAGAAAACCTTGCTATGTTTACATCGTTCTGATTTGCTAATGGCACTCGAAGGAAATTTGACGACCTACTTTTTTTCTTTTTTTCTAGACTTCGGGGCAAAAAAAAAGCCGTACTCTGATGCACGGCCTCACGCTAATAACAAATCATAATCTCATGAAAAAATAAGACGACCTAAAATCTTTATAAGAACGCTTTAAAAGCGACTCATGTTGTGTTGAAACAGCAAACTTTCTGGGGGGTCCCCGCACTTTTATCGTGCAGGGACCTCTTAAAGTTTATGGGATTATGATTACCGAACCACTAGCTTGCCAGTGTTGATTAGTTGCCCTTCAGATTCGAGTTTGTACGAGTACAACCCGGAGGCAAGCTGATTGCGATAAACATAGATTGTGTTGCTGTCAAAGGATTGGGTTTGCACCAATCTTCCGCTCAAGTCAAAAATGCTCATCTGCACTTTCTTATATTGACGGCCCTTTATCTCTAAAGTCACCATCTCACTGAACGGATTAGGAAAAACATCCACGGTTACACCAGATACAAAGACATCCTTATTGGAAGTAATCACCAGAAAATCTGGGAATTTATACACTCGGTAGCGCAGGGTGTTGGTTCCGGTCGGTTTCCGGTAGTCGAAGTAAACCGTTGCGCGATTTTCGATCACCGTACCATTTGCATTGTTCGGTTTTTGGGATACCCGGAACTCAACAAACCCATACGTATTTTGTGCGGTACTGCCATTGGCGGGTAGCAAGCTGATGTTATCGAAGGTTATTCTTACGGTGCCATCTTCGTACACCTCGAAGGTGTATGGGAAGTTGCTGGCGCCAGGAATCACACTCGCGGGATCAAGGAACCGTGACAAAGTGTCGCGGATAACCACGCGTCGAATCGTATCAGTGCCGGTGTTTTGAAAAGTAACAGTAAAAGTTAAATCGGTTTTTGCGTCGATTACCGAATTGCGGTAACCCTTGGGATGGCCTCTAAGTGCCACCGGCAGTACTGCGCTTTGTATCTCTTGGATGTCAAGCGAGACAAATGGATCCTGATCGTTTTCAGGAAACTGTGTTACTTGTCCCGTTTTTATTGGCGTCCCGGCTGGTCCACATCCTTCCACCGCAATGGTGGGGACGCTTTGGCCAGGATGACCAGTTGATTGTTCGGCAAATAGGCGGAGCGTACGGGCATCGGGGTTTGGAATCCTGATGTACAAGCTCTGCTTGCTTTGAAGTTGGTAAGTAGGGTTTTGATCGCGCATGATTACATCATCCATGACTACAATTCCTTTCTTGCGGTCCTTCATGTTGCCTTTGCCAACATTCTGAATTTCAAAGATCACGGTGTCTTTCCGACATTCACCCCTTACTACCACACTTGATTGATCCCAACGTGGATCCAAACCTAAGCAGAAAGTATCGGGCGAAACCTGAGCGCTGACCAGAGCCGATTGCCCATTGGCAATTCCTGAACAAGCCATTGCTGCTTTCACCTTGAAGCTACCTTTCTGTCCAGCGAGCACATTGCCCAGATTGAAGCGATAAGTTCCATCGGTTTGCAAGCTGCCAGGGATCGAAGCTGATTGATAAGTCAGCGTAGGATCAAGGCGCAAGGTCACTTGGGCTCCTGCTGCGTTGCTCGTACCAGTATTCCAGTAATTCACATCGTAGCTAATTTCGCTGCAAGCTGCAAGGAAAGGAGTCGTTACATCCACTTCCATGTATGGGCAGCGAATGCCCGTTTTAGCCGGAAAGTCAACTTTTACAGAGTCGTAAAACTCTCGGAAGCGTACGTTTACACCTTCCGCGCTACACATGGCCCAGTAGCGATTGGGCGTTTGAACTTTTAGGTTGTAAGCTCCGGTATCGACCAAGATGCTGAACTTTCCAGCTTTGTCAGTAGTACCGTAGGAAACCCTATTGCCTTTGGTGGCACTTACCACCCAACCTTCAAGCCCTGGTTCGCCGTTGTCGAGATCACATTGATCATCGCGGTCGTTGAACACCTGGCCGTAGAGGCGGTTGGAGATCGTGCGGCCTGCTCCGTCGGTTTTGACCAAGATCAGGTCATTGAAGGAGGTCAGCAACTGTCCATTGTATCCGGTGATGATGTAACCGCCTTTGCTGGTTACTTGAATGTCCCGGCCTTCTTCCGTTAGCTCAGGGTCACCGATTGTTTTTTCCCATAGTATGTTTCCGCTGGCGTCCAATTTGGCAAGGAAAACATCCACATTGGCGGCGTTGGTTACTTTCAAACCAGTCAAGACCAAACTTCCATCGTTCAACTCCGCCAGTGAATTGGCTTCTTCTTCCAGTCCAGGCTGCCCTACGGCGCGGGCCCAGCGTTGGTTGCCATTGGCGTCGAACTTAGCGACGAAAGCGTCGGTATTGTCGTTGATTACCCCGGCGATGGCGATTCCACCATCTTTAGTGGCGATGATGGCCCTTCCATCTTCCCGGAAGCTGTTGGCCAACCTGCGTTGCCAGAGGATCTCTGCGTTGTTGTCAAGTCGGTAGAGGACAATGTCGTTGTCGAAACCCGTTTCGTTTTTGGAGTTGCCTACGAGGGCGTATCCTTGAGCGAAGCGGATGATCGCGTTGCCTTCATCGTTGCGTGGGCTGCCGAGGCTTTTAATCCATTGGCCGTTGCCCTTGTCGTCGAATTTTGCAACCAGAATGTCCTCTTGTGCATTGGCGCTGGCTTTGATGGTGCCCGTGATGGTAAAACCACCGTCGGGGTCTTGTACTACGTCGGCAGCGCGTTCGTTGCCAGGACCACCAAAAGTTTTGCTCCAGATCAGACCGCCTTTGCGATCTATTTTCAACAAGTAAAGGTTTTCGTTGTCTCCGAATTTTGCAACCCTTGTTCCTGCGATCAGGTAGTTGCCATCGGTGGTAGGGATGATTGCTCTTGCTTGCTCGCGGAAACCTTCGTCGAAGTACTTGGACCAGACGACACGGCCATCCACATCGGTACGTACTACGAAGATGTCTTGGTCGTTGTCAGTCCCGAATGATTCGCCGAAGCCAACCACCAGGTAACCTTCATCTTCTGTTTGCAAGACCGCCCAACCTTCATCCGTCTTTACGGCTCCGTAGTTGAGCTGCCATCCTTGTGCTTTCAATCCTCCAGCTATCGTTTGGAATAAGATTGCAGCGCAGAAAATCACACGCGCTAGCGTCATCTTATTTGCTGGTCGGAGCTTCATGAGTTCAACGTCTTTTTGCTTTACTGCTGAATGCACTACAAAGATGCGCCCTGTTTTTGCCCAAAACAAAGACAAAAAACGGCGATTGTTGAAAAAAAATTGGTAGATTTGCTGCGGTAAACCCTTTTTCATGTATTTCAATCGTTTGATTTTCAATGCACTCTATCGAAAAAAGCATTGAAAAATTTGTTGAAAATAAATTTTTTCCGGGCAATGAAAAATTCTCAGTTATTGAACATTTTAGCTGCACTTTCCAAAAAAGAACAGCGGGAACTGCGAAAATGGCTCATTTCTCCAGCGCACAATCAACGCTCGGACGTAGCACAATTGTACGAGTATTTGAGCGCACCAGGTAGACTGGCAGATGACAAAGGCCTGGAAAAAGAGCGGATTTTCAAAAAATTGTACCCAAAAGAGGCTTATAACGACGCCCAAATGCGCCAAGTGATTCATTTTTTGAGGGAAACCCTGGAAAAATATTTTATTTTCAAGAAGTCAGAAGAAAATGAGGTCCTCTCACAAATTTACCTGGCACAAAGCTACCGAGAACGAAAATTGAACAAGCTCCAGGAGCGTGCGATGCGAGAATTGGAGGAACAAAGCCAAAACCTGGCTTTTTTGAACGAAGAGACCCTGGAACAACTTTACCTGATCGAAAAAGAAAAGTCGATCCAGCTCAGCGATAAAATGCGTGCGGAAACCCTGAACTACCAGGAAATGTCAGACCTGGCTGAAAGGGCTTTCATTGCCCGTAAGTTGAAACTGGCCTGTTTGATGCTTTCCCACCAACGGATTTATAAAAAGAACTACGAACTAGGCCTGCTTGATCCCATTTTGACTTACCTCCAAAGCAGACCAGAAGTGCTCAAAACGCCCTTTATCAACATCTACTACCATATATACAACCTCTACCGCTCGCCGCAGGAGGAAGGCCACTTTTACGAAGTCAAACAAAACCTCATTACATACGACCATGCTTTCAGTGAAAATGAAAAACTGGACCTTTACTCGATTGCCATCAACTATTGTATCTCGCGCATGAACACTGGCCAGCAGGCTTTCACCCGCGAAGCTTTTGAACTGTACCGTCATGGCTTGGAACTAAAAGTATTGGTGGAGGGCCAAATCCTGAGTCACCTCAACTTTCGCAACATTGTGGCCATTGGCACCACTTTGAAGGAATTCAAATGGGTGAGCAGTTTTATTGAGGAATACCAGAAGTATCTCGCGCCCGAGTACAAGGAGAATTTTGTGCAGTTTTCCTGGGCCAAACTTTACTTCGACCAGGGTGACTACGATAAGGCCCAGCGCCTGCTCATCCAGTTCGACATTGACGACGTGTTGATCAACCTCAGCGCCAAGTCGATGCTGATCCGCATCTATTATGAAGAAGGCGAGGTCAATACCCTGGAATTTTTACTCGACAGCATGCGAACCTACATCAACCGCAAAAAAATGCTAGCCTACCACAAGATGTCGTTCAAAGAACTGATTAGTGCCTCCAAGCGCCTGATCAAACTCCAACGTATCGACCGCAAAAAAATCGAAATCCTGCACAACCAGATCAGCAACTCACGCACCCTGCCCTCACACATGAAAGAGTGGTTTTTGGTGCAGTTGGGCAAATTGAAACGCTAAAAGACACTTGTATGGTGATTTTTTAGGTTTATACTTATTGAGCTGGCTTACTCGCCGTATCATTGCGTTTGTGAAAAACCCAACCTTATATATATGACCACCTACCGACTCAGCAAACCCACAGAAGCCCAAACGATTGCTGACTTGCACATCCAAAGTTGGAGCAACGCCTATCGCGGCATCCTCAGCGACCAGTTCATCGACCAGGAATTGGCGGGCATGATGTCCCAAAAATGGCAAGCCCGATTTGAAAACCCTGCGGAAAACCAGCGCATCATCATCGCGGAGCAAGATAGGGTGCCTGCTGGTTTTGTATGCCTTTTTTACCACGACCACCCACAATACGGTACTTTGATCGACAACCTGCACGTCATTCCGGCTTTCAAAGGGCTGGGCATCGGTGCCCAACTGATGCGCGAAGCCGCCAAACTCGTGCAATCCGAAACGGGCGATGAACATTACTACCTATGGGTCTTGGAGAAAAACCTGCCTTCGCGCCAGTTTTATGAGCACATTGGCGGACAAAATGTGGAAGGTGAGACCAAAGAGATGCCGGATGGGCAGGAGCACCTGGTGTTTCGGTATGTTTGGCGGAGTTAGTTGTTAATGGTTAGGGGGCAAACAAAAAATAACCTATCCAAATATATGGGGCTTTGGCATCATTCAGGTGGTCTCTTTTCAATATTTCAACCCTTCAACATTTCAACTACAGCAGGTTCTTCGTGAAACCTTGAACCTGCGTTTCGGGTATGTTTTTATTTATCCACCCCCTTAATTGTTAGTTGGGCGCTGGGGGAATTGTTGATTATGGAAGGTTTATTTTTAGCTAAAAGTCTACTAACCAGGCCGACCAAATCAGCGAAACAAGTCATCACAGGTGACTACTTGGTCGATATGGTTCAGCAAATTGCTGTTTTTAACTGGCGGAAAAGTAGTGATCAATGTGGTAAAAAGATGCTTGGTGGTTTTGGTATGGTATTGAAAAACCGCTTTTTTATTGTCGATGTTTTCGACCTCGCTTTTGGTCAATTCATAGGCATTGCTACTGAATTTCACCTCGCAAACATTGATCGCATGATCGCTCCGGTCGATCAAGAGGTCAATTTGAGCACCCCTGAAACCGTCTTTGGGTTTGGCCACAAAAGAAGCAGTAGTGGTGAAAATGCCGTTGATACCAAGTGCTTGTTGAAGCTGATCGAGGTGAGCAAAACACAAATTCTCATAGGCATACCCACTCCAGGTTTTCCATTTGGGCAGATCGCTCAAATCTTTAAAATTGACCTTGCTATACTTGCCCAAAGGCTCGATGAATGTGAGGTAAAAAAGGGTGTAAAAATCCGTTAGTCGATAAAGGGTTTCTTTTACTTTTTTGCCATAACCATGGTAGATGCTGATGAAGCCTGACTGCTGTAATTCATTCAGGATATCGCTCAACATACCACCGTTGCTGAATTTTGTATGGGTAATGATGGCTTGACGGGTCAAACCCTCGCGGTGCGTTGCCAAGGCTCGAACGATGGCAATGTGTTGTTGGTGATGGTCAAAGAGCGAAGAAAACAGCCGTTCAAACTCATCATGCAGGTACCCTTCTGCTTGGAAACAGATTTCCTGGATATTTTGGACGGGCGAATGGCCTTTTTTCAGTTGCTCAAGATACATGGGGATTCCGCCCATGACCATGTAAATTTGGATCAGGTGAAACCGATTTAAATTGATGTGTTTGGCCTGGCAAAATTCCTCTGTTTCTGCCAAGGTAAAGGGCTGTAAGAACAATCGACGCGTCACGCGGTTGTGCAAACCTCCCTTGTCGTTGATGATTTTTTTGATCATCCAAGAAGCCGCTGACCCGCAAATGACCACCACCACGGACTGGTTAAGCGCCCAACTGTTCCAAAAATAACTCAAACCTGCAATGAAATTCGAGCGTTTGGTGTCTAGCCAGGGTAGCTCATCAAAAAAGACCACCTTTTTCTCCGTTTTTTTCACCGTTTCCAAAGCATGACCCAATAAATCAAAGGCCTCAATCCAGGAATTGGGTTTTTGGCGGATAGGAAAATCAGGGAAAAACCGGGCAATGCGAAGTACAAAGTTTTGAAGTTGGTTGGCCAGATTGCCATGCTGTGTGCCAACTAGTTCAAAATCAATTTTTTGACCATACACTTGTTTCACCAAGTAGGTTTTACCAACCCGTCGCCGTCCAACCAAGGCCACCAATTCGGGTTTAGGCGAAGCAAGTGCTTCTTCTAATTCCGCTATGGGACGTTTTCTGCCAATCAATAAGCCCTCCATGTGTACCATTTACAGTTCTTAAAACGGCTACTTTGAGCGGGATAAAAAATTATAAGCCGCTCAATCTATGCAAAAATACATACTTTGAGCGGAATAAAAAATTATAAGCCGCTCAAAGTGCTTAAAAAATGACACTTTGAGCGGCTTATAAGTAGGGAGTGGCGTTTCTTGTAGGCGGGGAGTGCTACTTTTACCTTGCTACTGCTTGTCGATTTTGGATTTGAGATATTTTTTGCAACCTGGTTCAAAAGAAATAGAGCATTGCTTTTACGAAAGCGAACCCATTCTTGTGGGCTTTATCGCTTGTATTTGGTCAACATGCAAAAAGTTTAGTTTTTCAATTTTGCTGCGTTAGATTATTGAGATCGGCATTGCAACATGGCTGGTATTTTATTCATAAGCTAAATTTGTAACATCAAGCCCGAACAAATGCAAAATAGTAGTACAAATGTTGAAGTTTACAACGTCAAGCCACCATCTTACCAAACTTGCGTTAGCGGCAGCATTTATTCTAATGCTTTCAACTTATTAATTGTCTCCACTGATTTTGGATTTAACAATATTGCTTTTTTATAAGCAATAATTGCTTTTGCTTTATCTTTCTTTACGACAAAGGCATCACCTAAGCTATCAAATACTTTGAATGAGCTTGGATAATTTTTTACATTTAATTGAAAGAATTTGACGGCTTCGTCAAGTTTGCTTGGGATGCTTAAACAAATATATCCCATTGTATTAATTAACTGTTCTGGTGGTAATTCTTGTAAACCACTTTGTTTTGAACGATTTTCATAAAACTTTATTACCATCTCCACAGTTGTATCTGTTTTTGCAGGTTTCCATTTTTCAACTATAAATCTTATTCCATCTTGCGTAGCTTTAAACAATTGAGAATTGTGGGTTTCATTGGCATAAGTTACATATTTATGTTCTAATCCTGATTTTTTGTTTTTTTGTAGCAAAGAGTCAAATTTGGGTACGAATTTAAAATTTGGATCTTCTGTTCCGTCACTTATGAAAATATTTTTGTTTGTATAATTTTTGATTTTAAATAGCGAGTCTGCCTTTTGCAATAAAAATTCATTTCCCCACCATAAGGAGGGGCTAACTGCCACATAAGAGTTAAATAATTCGGGATACATCATTAAACTATAAGCAGACATTAAGCCTCCAAACGAATGCCCAAACAATATTTTTTCATTTGAAGTTTTATATTCGTTATTTACAAAAGGTATCACCTCATCCTTCACAAACTTTAAGAAAAGCTCACCTCCACCCGATTTTGATGTACTAAAATGTTGGTCTGTGGTAGGTGTTAAATCATTTGTTCTTTCATCTTTATAATTTGCAATACCAACAATAATCATTGGTGGAAAATCGCCATTATTAATTGAAGAGTCCACTATGCCAGCAACCATTGCAATTGATTCACCATCCATCATGTATAGAACAGGAAGTGGTGTTTCAGCATGAATGTCTGTTTTGGGTTTATAAATAAATATTTTACGTTTTTGTTTTAAAATTTTGGAGTGAATAATTTTTAGGTTAGCAATTTTTAGTATTGCTTGTTGTGATAATGAAATTGTGCTTTGAGACTTTCCTTCTTCTAGTCCAAAAAGGAACGCACCAATTAGAAATGTAGTTTTTAAAATGTTCATTGTTTTAAAATTTAGATTGTGTTCACAAAAATAGCTGTGTGCTAATTTTAGTGGGTGTCAAATTATATTTTTGGGGTGTCAAATGATGATATGACACTAACTTTTAGGCTTTGCAATACAAAATGCTCACCTTTCTATCCCTGTTGCTTATCAAGCAGGATGATTTCTTCACCTTCTACTTCAGTAACAAATCGCTTTAGCCCTTGTTTGTCTTCGTATGAGCGAGTGCAGTTTTTCCCTTCCAAGTGAATAATGCTTCCTTAGTGTTTTGAGCTAAAATAAGATGGACATCTTTGTTTTTGAGGTTTAGCAAAAAAAGAACACAACTTCCTTTCATCCAGTTGCTTTTCTTTTTTCACTAAACCCAAACCTGTCCAACTTATTTTTTTACGCTCCCTTACGCAGGAATTTCTCTGCCAACTCAGCGAGGTCTTGCCATAACACGATATTGTGCCATTCGGTTAAGGGGGCATTTTCATCTTTGAAGCTTTCAGAAGTGGCCAGTGTGAACCTAGCCACCTTGATGTTGCCTTCAAGCGTCTGGACCGCTCAATCTGATGAAAAATTGGCACTTTGAGCGGCTTATGACGGGGCGAAATGAGTTTCCCAACAGTCGCCACTTTTTTCAAAAAATGTCAAATGTTTGTCTAACTCACTCCTCCAAAAACCGCTGCAACTCCCTCAATTTCAGCATACAATCAATGGGCGTCAAACTATTCAAATCCAAACTTTTGAGCAGCGCCTTGATTTGCCCCGCAGCGGGGTCCACGGTTTCAAAAATGCTGAGTTGGATGGCATCCGTAGCGATGGCTTTGGTGGCGGGTTTGGCTACGGTGGGGGTATCCCCTACTTTGCCTTCCTGGTTGATCGACTTTTGCTCCAATTGCTCCAGGATGTGGTTGGCGCGCTCCACGATCATGCGGGGCATGCCCGCCATTTTGGCCACGTGAATGCCAAAGCTGTGTTGGCTGCCGCCCGGCGTGAGCTTGCGCAGGAAGATGACTTTTTGGCCTACCTCACGGGTTGCGACGTGGTAATTGTGCACCCTCGGCAATTTTTCGGCCAGCTCGTTGAGCTCGTGGTAGTGGGTGGCAAACAGGGTTTTGGGCCTTGCACCGGGGTTGTTGTGCAGGTATTCGGCGATCGACCAGGCGATTGAAATGCCGTCGTAAGTGCTGGTGCCCCGGCCAATTTCGTCCAGCAAAATCAGGCTGCGGTCGCTGATGTTGTTCATGATGCTGGCCGTCTCGTTCATCTCCACCATGAAGGTCGATTCGCCGGAGGAGATGTTGTCGCTGGCCCCCACGCGGGTGAAGACCTTGTCGAGGATGCCCAAATTAGCCGAGCTGGCGGGCACATACGAGCCGATTTGAGCCATGAGGCAAATCAGGGCAGTTTGGCGCAACAAGGCCGACTTACCCGCCATGTTGGGACCCGTGATCATCAGGATTTGTTGCTGCTCGTGGTCGAGATAAACGTCGTTGGGCACGTAGCTTTCACCCAGCGGCAGTTGTTGCTCGATCACCGGATGGCGGCCTTCTTTGATCTCGATGGCCAGTCCCTCGTTGATCTGTGGGCGGGAATAGCGCTGCCGCTGGGCTACTTTGGCAAAGGACAAGAGGCAGTCCAGGCGCGCCAAAAGGCTGGCGTTGTGCTGCACAGGCTGGATGTAATCGACCAGGTCGAGCACCAATTGCTGGAATAGGCGCTCCTCCAACTCCAGAATGCGCTCCTCCGCGCCCAGGATTTTGGCTTCCAATTGCTTGAGGTCTTCGGTGATGAAGCGCTCGGCGTTGGCCAGGGTTTGCTTGCGGATCCAGGTATTGGGCGTCTGGTCCTTGTACTTATTGGTTACTTCGAGGTAGTAACCGAATACGCTGTTGAAGCCGATTTTCAGGGACGCGATGCCGCTGGCTTCGATTTCTTTTTGCAAAATACCTTGCAACAAGTCCTTGGCGTGGCCGATGACGTGCCGCAATTCATCCAAGTCGGAATTGAAGCCGTCGGCGATCACCCCACCCTTGTTGAGGTTCACGGGTGGATCTTCGACGATTTGGGTGGCGATGCGCTCCACCAGTCCGGGGCAAGGGTTCAAACCATCGCTGATTTTGGCCAGGTCGGGGTGCCCGGTGTCTTGTAGCAGGCTTTTGAGCGGCCCAATGGCCAGCAAGGCGCGTTTGAGTTGCACCAATTCGCGGGGATTGACCTTGCCCAGGGGTACTTTGGAGATCAGGCGCTCCAGGTCGCCCATTTGCCTAAGCGATTGTTCGACTTGTTGGGCAAATTGGTCTTGCTCCAGCAAATACGAGACCATGTCCAGGCGTGCGTCGATGGCGGTTTTGTCTTTGAGGGGTAGGACAATCCATTTTTTCAAGAGGCGTGCGCCCATCGGTGAAACGGTCTGGTCCAGGATTTTGTGCAGGCTCACGCCCGTATCGTGTGCACTGCCCAGCAACTCCAGGTTGCGGATGGTGAAGCGGTCGAGCCACACGTAGCGATCCGGGTGGATGCGCGAGAGCGAAACGAGGTGCTTGAGTTTCTTGTTTTCGGTGGTTTCGAGGTAGTGTAGGATGGCTCCGGCGGCGATTTGGGCCAATTCCATGTCTTCCACCCCAAACCCCTTGAGGCTTTGTACTTCAAATTGGCTCAATAGCTTTTCGCGGGCATAATCCTGCGTAAAAACCCACTCATCGAGGGTAAACACATAAAATCGCTCCCCAAACTTGGCTTCAAAAGCCTTCTTTTTGTCTTTGGAAAACAGCACCTCGGAAGGGCTGAAGCTCTGCAACAACTTGTCGATGTAGCTCCAATCGCCCTCACTGACCAGGAATTCGCCCGTAGAAATGTCCAAAAAAGCTACGCCAAAGTCCTCTTTTCTACCAAAATAAACCGCAGCCAGGAAGTTGTTGCTCTGGTAGTCGAGCAGCTTGTCGTCCACCGCAATACCCGGTGTGATCACTTCGGTGACGCCCCGGCGCACGATTTTTTTGAGCGGCGAGGGTTTTTCCAATTGCTCGCAAATGGCCACGCGGTGGCCCGCCCGCACGAGGCGCGGCAGGTAGAGGTCGAGCGAATGATAAGGAAAGCCAGCCAATTCGGTGTCGTTGCCACCATTGTTGCGGCTGGTCAAGACAATGCCCAAAACGCGGGAAGCGGTGACTGCATCTTCCCCAAAAGTTTCATAAAAATCGCCTACCCGAAACAGCAGGATGGCATCGGGGTACTTCTTTTTGACCTTGTTGTATTGATCCATTAAAGGAGTCACTTTCTCGGACATAGCTGAGTTTTGGCTAGCGCTTTTTGGAAAATGGCCGTTGGTTCGAGCACGATGGGCAAATATACACGATGAACCGAGCAAAATGAGGTTTTTGAGCTCCCAGGCGCAATTTTTTTTATGGGCTAAACTGAGCCCGAATTACTTCCACTTATCCACTTGCTACACTTGTTTATTGAACGCTTACAGTCGTCAAGTTGGGCAGATTGGCTTGAGCAGAGCCCCTAATATTGCAGCATTCCAATGAACTACTGCTCAAACCCTTTGAAATGCAAACTGCTCTATCCAACAAACGACTGTCCGTAAGAGGATGTTTAAATTTAGGATTGAAGGCGAAAATGAGCACATTTTCGTCCAATCAAGGCACCAAAAGCGGAGTTATGCAGCGCATAATGAGCATTTTGGTAACGAAGAGTGGGCGGAAAGGGGGCATTTTGGACCAAGCAAAAATTTTTAAACATACTCTCAGCTTGTTCCTGCTCTTACTTACCTCTTGGCTTCCACTTCAAGCCCAACCCAATACCAATATGGAACCCGAAATCGTACTGGACGCCGCCGCCGAGGCCAGCCCAGCCAAAGCCTACATCAAAACCTTTTGGAAATACATCGCGAAACTCAAACAAGCCAAGGAAACCGGGGTGTACAGTTCCTTGAACACCACGATTCGCAACGCCGCTACGGCCATCAACAATGTCAAACTCAAGGACCCAAAATACAACGTTGGCTCACTGCAACAGGAGTTGAAGCAATACGAAAACCTTTCCCAAAATGTAGAAACCCAGCGGATCGAAGGCCGCCATAACTACGCGGAGGCCTCAAAGTTTTTGTCAGATTTTCCTGATGCATCATCATTAAATTTCACGGGCAAGGATGATCTGAAAGCAGCCATCGTAGCGCATGACCAAAAATTGAACGAATTCAAGCAAAAACAGGCCGCTTTTATGGCGTCCAACCCTGATCCGGGGGCGATCCAGCAATACGAATCAAGGTTTGAGTCAAAAGCAAATGGCTACCTGACCCAGCCAGAAGACATCGTGGCCGAATTCAACAAAGCAGAATATTACGAAACCGGATTGAGTCTCCATCGCTACGCATTGACCCTCCAGGTTTATTGGACCACCGTGGCAAGCATGTATCCCAACAATGCCAAAATCCAGGAAGCTGGTCAAGCTGCCGATCAAGTCTTCAAAAAACTGCCCAATCCAGACAACATGAAGGCTGTTTTTCAGCAAAACAAGGCCGCCAGGCTCAAAAAAACCTTCATGCCGCCCGCTGCTGTGCAAAATCCAGCTTTGGAAAGCGATTTCCGCAGGATCTTCAATGGCTTGAACAAAGGCGAGACCATTGTCAAAATCAACCCCAGGTACCGCGATTGGCAGGTCTTCAAAAACGAACTCACGGGGATGGTGACCGAGCGAAAATACGGCGCTTACCTGCTGGTCAAAAGAAACGATGGCACTTGCAAGTTGTATGAGTTGATCATCATCCAGGACCACCTCGCCACGGGCTACGGCCAGTCGCGCCTGGATCGATTGGAGATCGTAGAGCCTGAGTTTTTGTGCGAGAATGTGAGGTGAGGGCCACGGATGTTTTCCTTGCTTCGCAGTAGCCACGGCTGTTTTCCTGCTTCGCAGATTTGGGCCGCTGTGCGGCCTATGGGAGAACACGGATTACACAGATGACACGGATTTTCACGGATTGCCAGCATGACGTTGACCATGACGTTGACCACTATCAATAGAACCTAAAACTACCCCAAAAGAAAAGGGACAAGGATAGAATCCCGGACAAGTCCATCGGAAGGAGCAGGTCGTCTGCTCCTTACTTTTTCTCCTATTCACATTCGATCAATCCCAAGAACCATGAGATTCAGCTGGACTTTTCTTTTGCTGTTCTGTATTTTGAACAACGATCTCCAGGCAGCTACCTGGACTGGTGGCAGTGGTGATTGGCATGTGGCCAGCAACTGGAATACCGGAGTCGTACCTGGCGCTGGAGACGATGTGGTCATCAGCAATGGCTCGCCGACCATCATGGCGGGGGCAACGGGTTTATGCCGCAATTTGACCAAATCAGGGTTTTTATCCACGCTGACCCTCCAAGCCAACGCCAACCTAAAAATTAGTGGCAACCTGAATTACACCGGGGGCAGCATCGTGACCAATCCCAGCAGTGTCATCACCTTTTCAGGCGCTGGTTTGCAGCGCGTGAGTGGCAGCAGTCCTTTGACCATTAGCAACCTGAGCGTGGCCAATTCAAGTGGCTTGTTGATGGAAAAAACCGTCACCTTGTCGGGGGCGCTCAACCTGCTTTCGGGCAGCATTTTTACCAATGGGTTTGGCCTCACTACGCCCAGCATCACGGGCTATTCCAGTTCACAGTTTGTGGTAACTGGCGATAACTTGGGCAATCCGGCCTCCGGTGGTGGCCTCAAAATCGCGGTCCCAGCGGGTGGATCGGCTTTTTTTCCGGTGGGTACCAAAATTGGGGCCTACAACCCCGTTTCGATTAGCAATACCTCTGGAGCCGATGACGGCTACAATGTCCGGGCAGGCTTGGGCGGTTCTACGGATGCGGTGCAGCGCAGTTGGGACATCAGCAATGGCGGCGGTACGGCTTCGATCAGTTTTGAATGGGCAACTGGCGAAGAAGGCAGTACTTTTAACCGTACCAATTGCGCGGTGTACAAACTGAGCGGCGGCATGATCGATTATACGGGATATGCCCCCCAACCGGGTGCTGCTGGTAGTGGCACCGTGGGTTGGAGCATGGGCTTGAGCAATGTGATGATTGGTTCCGCCACCTTCATCGTCAACAACAATACCGGGGTTTTGCCTATTCGTTTGGCTGCTTTTTCGCTCGAAAAAACAAATGAAAAGGAAGTGCAACTAAACTGGCACACCGATCGCTATTCCAATACCGATTATTTCATGGTAGAAAAAAGTGGCGAAAACCTGGATTTTCGGCCCCTCGGCAAGGTTTTGGCCAATGAAAAAGCCCGCTACCAATTCAATGATGTACTCATCGCTAATCAAAACACCTACTATCGCTTGATGATGGTTGACTTGGAAGGTGAAATCAGCTACAGCGAGGTATTGAGCTTAACAACTGATTTCACTTCCGATCAACTATTGGCCTGGCCCAACCCATTCACTGAAGAGTTGTTTTTTTCAGCCCAATCCCCCAAATTATTGACTTCCTTCCGCCTGCGCCTGCTCACCCTGGGTGGACAAGTGCTTTGGCAATGCGATTACGGGCAATTGGATGGGCTGCAATCCCGGCAGAATTTGGCGCATTTGCCAGCGGGGACCTATGTGTTGCAGTCGCTGGAGCGGGGGCGTGTTTTGAAGAGTTTGAAGGTGGTGAAGGGGCGATGATTAGTTATGAATTATGAGTTGTCCTTGCGGGTAAGATTTGAGGTTTACACAAATACTCATAGGATTATAAATGTTGTGTTTACAACTTACAGTCCCACCATTACCAATACGATGTTAAGGATTCGTTGTTTTGTTGTCATAATTTCTATCATAGCTTGTAATATGGTTTATATAATCCTTCTGCAAATTCTATGGTTTGGTCAAACAAGTCCCTCAATAGAACAACATTGTCATGTAGCGAATCTTTGCTACAGCACAAAATGTTATCAATTTTATGGCTCAAATTTTTTGGGCCAATTTTCGCTTGTTCCAAAATGTCTATTGCTCGTTTGTCTCCCATAGGATAAAGCTCATTAATGGCAAAAAGGGTCATTACAATACTTTGGGTGGCCCTTGTCAAACAACCAATTGTATTGAAGGTATCATTTTTAATAGCAAATTTTTCGGCTTGCCAGATTGTAAACTCTGCTGACCATAAAGATTGTTGGATGACCGACTCCTTTAACTTTCTCGGATATTGCTTTACACGCTTTTTTAGTTCCTTAATTATATTGTCTGGGTCATAAAGAGCAAGACTGCTTTGTATTTCAGCGAGAAAGGTAATTGACGAAAATCCGTAAGGTGGTTGCTGTTCAAAATTGTTTTCCCAAATCCCACTTTGGGCATTGTCAATTGTTTTGGTTATTTGGTCAATATTCTTGTACAAAAAATCAACTTCAGCAAATGCAGTATTTATCCAGGCACCTCCATTTACCCAAGGTCCCCATTCGTAAAAACCAGTAACAGTTGGCGGTTCTTTGTCAGCATATTTTTTGGCAATACTTCTGATTTTTTCAATGTCAAATGGATAAAGCCCTGAATAGTAAATACCAATGTCGAGATCGGAGTTTTCTGTCGCCATACCAATTGCATATGAGCCGCCAAGAACAATGGCCCTGACTCCTTTAAGCTGTTTCAGTTCGTTTGTAATGTCGTCTAAAAGCCTTTTTTTATCGTCTGTTAATATCATTTTTTGAATAGGTTTGTTGGATAGTGGCAATATACAGTGAACGCGATGGGCTGCGTATTTGTGAAGGCAGAGTATTGGGAGCCCTCCATTCGCACCCATGTACAAAGATGCCATAAAAAACCGACCATTCAAAGGCTTCCAAGCACCCCTGCTTTTCAAATACGATGGTAGAGGGAGTGGCTTGGCGTTTTTGCTAACGGTTTCGGACTTGGCGAAGGTGGCGATTTTCACTACAAATGTTGATAAGGAGAACCAAAATTTGGTTAACCACAAATGTGTCTGCGGGACACAGAACCGCCACTTTTGCCAAACCCGTGTTATGCGTTCGTTTTTTTATTCGTCAATTTTCGTCGCATTACATAATGGTCTAAATTTTCTCCAAATCCATTTTCAATTATACGCTCTGTCCAAAAGTAAAACTTATTAAAAGTCTTTTCCAATAATTGCGTTGTGTTTATGACAATATCAAAATCCAATTTTTCGTTTTCTATATTTGTCAAAATATGATTAAAAAATTGGGTTGTTATTTTCAGAAAGTTTACCTGCCCAATTGAAAATCGTCTAAACATAACCCAAGCTATTCCAAATACTTTTTCTGTATGTTTTACATAGTGCCCACCACATCCAATCACTTCGTTGTTATGAATTAGAACTTTAAAATTATTGTCTGCATAATTATCTAAAAATTCTATTAAGTATTGTAAGTCATTTTTGTCAAAATATCTTGGGCAATTGGAGTAGAAAATTCCTATGATATTTTCTTTGTCTACCAAAGTATATATTCTAATTTCTGTATGCATAACCTTTTAAATTCTGAATTTTTGTTGACTTGTCTTGGTCTCGGAAAATGACGCATAACAGCCCACGTATTTGTGAAGGCACGGCATTTGAAACCCTCCACTCGCGCCCAGATACAAAGATACCATAAAACCCGACCATTCAAAGGCTTCCAATCAGCCCTGCTTTTCAAATAAGATGGTAGAGGAAGTGGCTTGGCGTTTTTGCTAACGTTCAGGGCTTTGTCCAGGTTGGGAAATAGAATTCCGTCTGCCTGGAACCGCTGCTGATTGAAAATATAAAGTTGAAGTTAAGCACTAAAGTTCAGCGATGTTTGTCCAGCCCGAACAAAAACATATACTCGTCAGAAATAGGTTTTGTGCAAACTATTAGCTGAAAAGTGCTGAAAAGCCTTTCAAATCACGGCTAAAGCATATTTACAAACTTAGAACTTTGCACAAAACCTAATCCGCTGAAGTATAACAGCATTACAAACGTTCATTGTTATTCCATCTGCCCGGCTTGCACAAAACTCCATGTTATCGGCTGCCTTTCTCAATACATAACTTTAAAATTATTGTTGTGTATTTAAGCTAAAATAAAATGGACGTATTTACTTTTGAGGGTTAGCAAAAAAAGAACGCAGGTCCTTCCAGTCAGTTGTTTAAACAGGTCTTTATCTTTTTTCACTAACCCCAAATCCGTGTCCACCTTATTTTTTTACGGCTCCCTATATTATTTCATCGTTTCTTATTTTCCTCCAAAAGTGTAACCAACACCAATATTCATAACCAATGGTGTATTTCCAAATCCGATATTAGCCGCTTTCAAAGTCTCTTTTTTGCCAGTTATTTTATTGTTGTAAGAAAATTCATCATTACTTAAAGTAGAACCCACATTTTGCCACCATCTAATACTGGAACTTGTGGTAATTCCTTGTAGAAGTTTACTGCTATTATTTCTGAAAGGAAAATAGCGATAGTAAAATCCTAAACCCAATGTAAATGTTTTATAGTCATTTATTTTGTTAGCTTCTGTTTTCTCATCGCCTTCATGATACACCTCAAAGCTGTGTAATTTTGGTTCAAATCTAATGTCAAAAAATGAATTAATACGATAGCCAATACCAAAGCCAGTAGTAATTGGTAATCTTAACTCCACATTTTGTGTTTCAAAATCTCCCACAGAAGGTGGATTTAAGTTGAAGCCATGTGAATAATCAAAAATCATTCTTTTAGTGGTATAGTTTACTTCTATGTTGCCCCCACCAAGAGCTAATGGTTGTATGAGTCCTGCCAAAACAGAAAATTTATTGCTGTAAAGGCGTTCTTTTTTCGTTTCTGATTGTGCACATAACCCTATATTTATAAGAGTTAATAGTGCAATTGTTATAATCTTTTTCATTTTTTTAGTTTTAAAGTGTTTGATTAGAAATTGATTCCAAAAAGCAAACCTGCTTGTAAGAAATTGTCTGGTTTCCCACCTCTGGGTCCAATATCTGCAACAATATTTCCGAGGCCACCAGCATTTACTATCAAGTACAAATTCTGCTTTTCTCGACTAGCAAAGTTGAATTTATACCCAATGTTTGATTCCCAAAACCAAGTTGGAGTTTCGTAGTCTTTTCCGTCAAATAGATTTTTGGTTCCCCAAGCATAACCCATATTTGATTTTGCTTCGACATGCAAGCCCTTCCAAATGTATTGGCGATAGCCGACCATTGCCATATACTCGTTGATTTTTTCAACAACATCATGCTTTACATTAGGGCGAATCCAGACACCGACTAACAAATCACCATGCTTCGTTGCCGAAGAATAGAGCGTTCGGGTCGCTTGAAAACGAATGATATGAATTTCAGGAATAAATGGTTGGACGAGTTCTGTCTCAAAGCCCCATTTATGTGAATTAAAACTTTCGGTGCTCGTTTGTGCATTTGCAAACTGAAAGCATAAGCAGCTTATACTCACTGCATGAGTTACAATTGATTTCTTCATCTTTGCAACGTTTTTAAATTATTAGTTTTACGTTGCAAAGATGCGGAGACGATATCTCAGAGACGTTAACCCAGGTTAAGAAATCACTTTTTGCCAAAAATTCTTTTGCGAATACGACTTAAAGAAGGCGGTTTAATGCCAAGGTAGGAAGCAATATAATGTTGTGGGATTCTTTCAAACACTTTTGGTCTTTCGTTAATTAGTGTTAAATAACGTTTTTCTGCTGTTTGATTTTCAAGCATTTCGTTACGCTGGCGAATACCTAAAAAAGCATTTTCAGCCATCATTCTTCCAAAACGTTCAAACTTGGGAATTTCTATGTAAAGTTGCTGTAAGCTTTTTGATGAGAGTAAAAGTAATTCAGAATTTTCAAGTGTTTCAATGTTTTGTTTAGTTGGGTTGCCAGTTAAAAAGCTATCATAATCAGCATACCAGCCATTTTCAAAAAAAAATTGAGCTGTATTTTCTTGCCCATCAACATTATAGTAATAACGAAAGCACCCACTATTTATAAAATAAGCATATTTACAAACAT
This sequence comes from Chitinophagales bacterium, assembly GCA_013299105.1. Taxonomy (GTDB): domain Bacteria; phylum Bacteroidota; class Bacteroidia; order Chitinophagales; family Saprospiraceae; genus Haliscomenobacter. The sequence continues at coordinate 96,163 of JAAFJY010000030.1, forward strand.
CGCCTTCTTGCAAAATCAATTCCTTTTTCTTATAGTTTTTTACGATTAGTTTAGATACAAAAAGATCTTCTTCGCTTTTATCAAGCGAAATAGTTTGTGAAAGGCGTCTCAAAATTTGGTCGTACATTCTTTCTTGTTCTTGTGTGTCGGGTGTTCTGTTAAGGTTGCCACTAACGTGCCGCGTATTTGTGAAGGCAGACCATATTGAAACCATCCATTCGCACACACTCACAAAGATACCATAAAATCCCGACCATTCAAAGGGTTCCAATCACCCCTGCTTTTACAAATACGATGTTAAAGGAAGTGGCTTGGCATTTTTGTTAAGGTTTGCGGCGTTGCGTTCGGGCGGGATTTTTAGCACCACACTTGATACAAACCACCACAGTTCAAATACAGCGTAAAAAGCGTCAGGCGAAGCACTGAATCCACGGGCACTTGGCTAAATATTGGGCACTGGCGTTCTGTCTGTCGATGCTATTTTGTCGATGTTGTTCTTTAAATATAACGTAAAGCTGATAGAAATATCAATGATAATACTTCTATCAGCTATTTTACAAAAATACGGGAGAACGCTGTATTATCCCATGGAATGGAATCCAACTTTGTTTCCTTCCGTGTCGATAAAAAGTGCAATAAAGCCGTTAGGACCAATAGCAGTTTTCGGCAGAATAACTTTTCCGCCGGCACTTTCTACTCTACCTAATGGAACAGAAAGGTCATTTCCGCCATCTAAGTAAACAGTTGTACCGGTCATTGCAGGAACAAAGTTTTCGCCACAACCTATTGCTCCACCAAATCCGCCTTTCTCTGTATCAGCCGGGAAATATGCGTATTGCCTATTAGGATTAGGGTCGGGATGAATTTGAGCATCCAAAACTTTTGCATAAAAAGTCATTGCCCTTTTGAAATCCGTAGCGGGAATTTCAAACCAATTTAGAGAGTTTACCATGTTTATAAAAGTTTATATTTTAAGATTAGTGAGTTGTTACGCAACTTCATAGGTAGCCTCAATATTTCCTCTTGTTGCTTTTGAATAAGAGCAAATAGATATGGTTTTTTCAACAAGCCTTTTTGCGGTATCAGCATCTACATCACCTATTTTAACAATAAGATGTGCTCCAAGATCGAAGTTACCGTTTGAATGTAAAACACCAATTTTTGCGGTTACGCTTACTTCACCAATTTTAACTTTTTCAATACCCGCTGCAACAGTAACACTTGTTCCAAAACAAGCTGACCAAGCCGCAGCAAATAGTTGCTCTGGATTTGTTGCATCGCCTGATCCGCCCATTTCTTTTGGGAACCTAACGTCCAGATCCAATAAACCATCAGACGATTTTGCGTGACCGTTGCGTCCTGCTAACGTTGTCACTTCTGCTTCATAAATTTTTTCCATGTTTACAAAAGTTTAAGTGTGATTTTTACTGTTTTGTATTAAGGGATTAATACAATTTTCCCAGTTGTTTTTCTGTTTTCCATTTGCTGGTGGGCTTCTGCCGCATTTGACAGAGCAAAGGTCTGTCCAATGTGAACTTTTAGTTTCCCTGTTGCGGCTTGCGAAAACAAATATTGATAAGCTTCCTGCATTAAATCTGGTTTTTCAAAATAATTTGCTAATCCAAAACCCTGCAAAATGAGGTTGTTATTTACAAGTGTAAAGGCTTCAATTGAGGTAGATCCACCACCTGGGTTTCCGAAGTTTATCAGCCTACCAAAGGGCGCAAGGCAACTAAAGCTATTTCGCAAAATTTCGCCTCCGGTACCATCTAAAATTAAATCAACACCTTTTCCTCCTGTAGCGTCCTTTACTTTTTGAACCCAGTCAGATGCTGTATAATTTATTAATTCATCGGCACCCAGTGATTTGGCAACAGCAAGTTTTTCAACATTACTTGCGGTAGCTATTATTTTACTCGCTCCCATTTGTTTTGCTATTTGAACCAGCAATGTACCCACCCCACCAGCTGCTGCGTGTATTAGAACAGTTTGTCCAGCCTGTAATTTCGCTCCGTCTTTCAACATCAGGTATGCGGTAAGGCCTTGAACTTGCAATGCCAGAGATGCTTGGGCAGAGATAGTAGGCGGAACAACTGCGGCCAAATAAGAGGGTGTAACAGCATATTGAGCATACCCTCCGCCACCGGGAAGCATAGCAACTACACGATCTCCTAAGGAGATATTTTCAACACCTTTTCCAAGTTCGGTAACTAATCCTGCCACTTCAAAACCGGGTAAATAAGGTAAAGAAACGGGGAATACATATTGATTTCGTCTTTGCATACCGTCAGAAAAGTTCACCCCTGCTGCTTCTACTTTAATTACAATTTGCCCATCGCCAGCAAAAGGCATCGGTACATCCTGTAAGATTAACTTTTCAGAACCTCCAAATTCACTTACTATTATCTGTTTCATTGGTTGCATCGCTTTTTACTTTTTAGTTGTTAACATTAAGGTTTGCCTGATGTGATTTTACCCAATCCAACAATGTACCTTTCTGTACTTCGCTTTTACTGTTGGTATCCCGCATGATGGCATAAACTGTAAGCCCGTTTTTTGCAAGTAGTTTGGCACTGTTGCCGAAATATGTACTTGTCCCTGTGAATAGAATTTTTCTGTTTGACATGTTCATTGGTTTTATTTACTTTTGTAGTGCAAATTTGTGTAGTTAAAACGACCGCCACAAGTAGGACGAATAAATGAACCAAGTATGAAAAACAATACCAATGCTGAAAACCAAGCTGTTAGCGCGAAAAAAATTTACGTTTTTGATGAGCATGCTTGTCCAGTAACGGCAACAATGAAAGTTTTGGGCGGAAAGTGGAAGCCTATTCTAATCAATGCCATCTACCTAACTGCTCCCGCAAGGTTTGGTGAATTGAAACGTAGCGTCAAAGGAATAACCCAATCAATGCTTACCCAGCAGTTGAGAGAATTAGAGGATGATGGGTTAATAAGCAGAAAAATTTATGCAGAAATTCCCCCACGGGTGGAGTACACACTAACTGAGTTCGGTCTTACATTGTCACCTATAATGCAATCTATGGCTAAGTGGGGGGAAGAATACAGAATGAAAAAGAAAACGGGGTAATTGGCTAAAAATGAAACGATAAGCAGGCGAAAAAGGCCCTATTTTGACCATTTAATTTAATGTACATAAAGTCTAATTATTGGCTTGCCATAAAACAGCCTAATTTCGACTACTCATCGCTAGGAAAATGCCCATTATGTACTGCATAACTTCGCTTTTCCTGCCTGGATTATACTAAAAAAATCCGACCATTCAAAGGCTTCCAATCACCCCTACTTTTCAAATGCGATGGTAGAGGAAGTGGCTTGGCATTTTTGCTAAGGGTTTTCGGCTTTGCGAAGTGGCGGATTTTAGCACAAATGTTCAATTGAAAAACAGAATTTGAACCTTGCACTAAACTTTAATAGAAGCACTAAACCCGCCATTTTGCAAAACCGATGTTATGCCTTCGTTGTTCTTTTTTAGCAAGTCTCTCGTCTGTAATTCAAGAGATTTTACTATTGTTACGTCAGATTCAAAACCAAAAAGTCTGCTTATTCCTGTTTCTCTTGTTTGGATTAAGATTTTCATTTTATAGTCTTTGCCGTAAGATGCCTTTTCTAGTTTCTCAATTGCATCTTCTACTGTTTCATATTCTCCTTGAATTTTTACCGGAACTGGCATACCTTCAAAGTGGTCTTTTAAAAATCCGTCAATTCCACTATTTCTCTGAACAGGAAAAGCATTTATGTTTTGTAAAATTGCTAGTTCTTTTTCAGTTTTCTCTTGATACTCGTTTGTTCCTTTGTTTAAAAGGTTTGATTCTGAAATTATCATTTCTTCTAATCGAGAATTTGCAAGTTCAACAGCATCTTGTGAAATGTCGATTCCTATAAATTCTCTTTTCAAAGATTTTGCAGAAACACAAGTTGTTCCGCTTCCACAAAATGGGTCAACAACCAAGTCACCTTCGTCTGTAACGATGTTTAAAATTTGATTGAGTAATAAAACTGGTTTTTGGGTTGGGTATCCTGTCCTTTCTTTTGCTTTTGGATTTAAGTATGGAATTTCCCAAACGTCAGAAAGAGGAACGCCTTTTTTCTCTTTTCCTAAAATCACATTTCCATTTTCATCTTTCTTATAAACAGATTTTCCATTTTCATTTCGCTCTCTGTCTTGTAAAATTTGGTCAAGATTTGTTGTTGCTGAATAATCTGTGTATAGCGTATTGAATTTGAAATCTTGTGTTTTAGAATAAAAGAATATTACTTGATGAGCATTCAATAATCCTTTTTTTGCATTTGACCATCTTTTTCATGACCAAATAATTTCACTTTGGAAGTTTTCACGTCCAAAAACCTTGTCCATAACAGCTCTTATGTTGTGTGATGCAGTTTTGTCGCAATGAAGAAACACACTTCCGGTATTTTTTAAGACACGTTTTGACTGTACCAAAACATTCTCAACAAGTTCTAAATACGCTTCAATAGAATTGTATTTGTCGTCAAATTCATAAGTTTTAGAATTGTCTTTGTTTGTAAGACTGTGTTTGCGTTGAGTAAAAAAAGGTGGGTCAAAGTAAATCAAGTCAACTTTGTTGGCTTCGATTTCTTTGAGTTTTTCAACACAATTTCCGTGATAGATTTTATTAGTTTCCATTTTCGGGTGTTCTTTCGTTAGCAATTTGTGTCAAAATAGCTTTTAGGTCAACTCCTGAATAACCTTTTAAGTATTCCCAAGCTTCATCTCCACCATAATATTCTCCTTCCACACCTGCATAAAGTGTTTTCAAAGTTTATTGAATTCTTATCGCTTGGTCTCGTTGTGGATAATAGAACATTACTCTAATTGGTTTGTAACCGTATTCTCTGATTACTTTAACTCTTGTGTGTTCTTTGGTAATATGGTCTCCGTCCGTAGTTGCGTCTCTCCACTTTACTTCAATAGCGTCATTTCCATTTAGAAAATCAATTTCAAAAGTTTTTGGACGCTGTCCAATCGTGTTTTCAATTTTAGTTTTTATTCCTTCGGGAAATTTGAAATTCAAACATAAAGTTGCTGCTTCTTCAAGAAATGAACCTGCATACTTATAAAGAAATCGCCCTGTATTTTGGTATTGGTCAATAAGTTGCCCTTCTTGTAAGGAAATGCCTAAAACACGATAAATGAGATAATGAGAGTTGTCATCAGCTTTCATTTCTTCTGTTCTAGCTTCAATTTTTCCTTTCAAGGTTGCAGAATATACTTCGGCTAAATTCTTTATGTTTTGTATTAATTCGTCCATTCGTTTTTGATATCTCATTTGTTTCGCAAGTTACGAAATTTTGTTCGGTTACGGTCGTCCTACAATGAGGCATAACAGGCCGCATATTTGTGAAGGCACGGCATTTGAAACCCTCCACTCGCGCCCATGTACAAAGATACCATAAAAATCCGACCAATCAAGGGCTTCCAAGCACTCCTGCTTTTACAAATACGATGTTAGCCGAAGTGGCTTGGTGTTTTTGGTAATGTTAGTGTTTCTGCAGTGGTGCCTTTCCCAAGTTGTATACTATCCCTCGCAACGATAGCGTTAAACGAAGATAAAACTTTAAATTAACTCGTCATGGCACCATTGCAAAAACATGCTGTTATGCACATGTGCTGCATTCACCTATCTCTTTTCTAGTTCCTTTATTATTGAGATAATGTCAAGGTCGCCAAGTCCACTGTCAAATCCTTTCTTTAAAAGTTTTCTATGATTGGTAAAAAGAGGTAGTGAAACCCCATATTCTTTAGCCAAGTCACAAATCAAACGAGTGTCCTTGTACGCAAGTCTTAGCGGTGCTTGCGGACTGTAGTCATCGTCCAGTATTTTTTGATGTTTTGATTTATATACTGGGTTAACCATTGGTCCTGAATCAATCATTTCTAAATATTCCTTTTCACTAAGTCCAATTTGTCTTGCAAAATTTACCGCTTCCATCAGTCCATTAACCATTGTTATTAACAGTAAATTATTTGCTAACTTCATCTTTGATGCATTGGGAATTTTCCCACAATGAACTGTCTTTCTGCTAAACGAACTAAACAAGCTAGCTAATGAGTTTAGTTTTTCAGTCGCACCTGCTGTAAGTAGTAGTAGAGTTCCATCAATGGCAGGTTTCCTCGAACCAGAAATAGGGCATTCAAAATATTCTCCGCCAAACTTCTCTACAATCTCGCTAAGCTCAATCGAGCTTTTGGGAGAGATTGTACTTAGATTAATCAACGTCTTACGTCTGAGCCCTTTTTTTGCGACTGATATAATTTCCTTTATTTCTTTATCTGTCGGCAAGACGAAAAGAATTGTGTCTGATTCTTTTACTACGTCTAAGGGCGATTTCGCAATTATTGCTTTGTTTTTAAAGTACTCAACTGTTTTCTTGGTTCTACTGGAAACAACCACCTGAAAGCCAGCCTTGATGATGTTGTCTGCAATAGGTTGTCCCATTGACCCAAGTCCAATAATTCCAATCTTAGTATCTTTGCTGAAGTCCATCTTTTGTCCTCTACTGTTTCTAGTTGTTTGGGGTTAATTCGTCCTGCGGCCTTGAGCAAACAGGCCGCATATTTGTGAAGGCAGGCCATTTTAAACCCTCCACTCGCGCCCAGATACAAAGATGCCGAAAAAATCCGACCATTCAAAGGCTTCCAATCAGGTCTGAATTTGCAAATATGACGGTAAGTAAGTGGCTGGAGTTTTTGCTAAGGGTTTCGGGCTTGGCGAAGTGGGGGGATTTCAAGGCACAAAAGTTCAATTTATCACTTCTGCCTCCATTTTGGCAAACTCATGTTATATGCCATTTTCGTCATATTGAGTTTGCTTTCTTTAAATAATTCCTAAATGGTTCTGATAGAATTTAACACTGTTCAATTTTATTGTCCTTCATTAGTTTATTTGTCGGGATTAAATAAATCGTGTGATTGCTTTATGAATTTGAGAAGCGTTTCATTTACTTCTTCAATTGTTGAAATTCTGATGTGGTGTGCGTGCTGTTTGCCATAAAGAGCTGTTTTGAAAATAGGGTATCCATTAAAAGGTGCTTGAAGATAAAATTTTATGTTTAGTACAGTTTTCATAGGTTTAACAACCAAAAATGTTTGCGTCTTAAAGAATACAACGCAGTTTTTTGTTGCACTAATTTCAACACTTTTTAAGTCATAAACAAAAGATAGTATCTCATCAAATGCGTAAACTAATTCACCTTGTTTGTTCTCAAAAAGATTGTCAATGTCTTGATTAACGCAACAATGCCATTGGTTTGCGTTTTTCAAGGTTCTATCACATTTAGGACATTTCCAACTCATTGTATTCGTCTTTTAAAATGGCACACACCGTAAATACACGAACCTCAGGTACCCAAAATCAAACGTACAACAAGTTGCAGACAAATCCCGTTTTCTCTGAAAATAAAATAATAAATATTGATAACCAACGGATTAGTCGAAGTGCCATTGAGTTGAAAGACACCTTACAATACAAAATACAAACTGACTTGTCCTGAATAGCTTTACAAAAAAATGGGGCCGAAACGCCTATATTGTGAAAAAAAAAATCCACCATTTTGCAAAACCGATGTTGTGTGCCTTACTTCTCATTTCCGTACATATTTCACTTCTTTCATTCTTTCTCCGTTTAGAAACAATTCTCCGTTTTGGAGTTCTAAAATATAAGAGTCAACGAGCATTTTAGTGTTTGACACCAACATGCCTTTTGTTTTATAAGTTTTGCCCAATTTAATTTTATAGCTCATTCCATCAATATATTTTATACTCAGGATTGTATTGGTCTCTGAATTTACATAGTCACCATTTATCGATTTGAAATGGGAGCAGTTTCCATTTGTCCCCCTCTGAGAAAAACTAATATTTGAGAAAAAGATGGTGAACAGTGCTACCTTTAAGGTGAGAAAAAAAAAAGAATGACACCATCCACCACCACTACAAAGTTAGC
>JAAFJY010000031.1 GCA_013299105.1 Chitinophagales bacterium
TTGAAGAAGTTGTTCCCAGCACTTGGGAAATAGGCCTATTCATCACGTTACATTATTGTTTTTTAACGTCATTTTTTCATATATACAACCTCTTTTTTTGTCCAACGGATGGGGAGTACTTCAGGATTTGGGTTTAGTGAAAAAAGAAAAGCAACTGAATGAAAGGATTTGTGTTCTTTTTTTGCTAAACCCCAAAAGCAAATACGTCCATTTTATTTTAGCTCAAATACTAAACATATACCGCATGTATTACTATGCAGCATAACAAATGAATGGATTTTCACTGGTCATTAAACCTCGCTTATCATGCTTGGAAAGCAAGCAATTGCAAGCAGCTACCTAAAATGGATAATGGATAGAAAACTTAGTTTTTGGGAAGATCAATAACAGAGTGAAAAAATTTGAGATCGATCAAAACCTGACTAAATAAGATTAAAAACTAAATCAATAAAAAAACAACAAATCAATTTTAACAAATCAATGTTGCAAAGTAAAGACGTATTCCTTTTAAGCGCAAGTTTTTTCGCTATTTTTTTTCAAAATTAACATTTGTTAAAAACTTTTTCGGTATTGACCGTTATCGGTATTTGATTCTCCCACCTACTCCCTCCTCGTATTCACATCATCATTCCGAATACTCCTCTTCGTCTGCTTCACCTCCGCCTGGTTCTTCCCAAAGCGGTAATTGACGCTAAAATTGACACTGCGGAAGTATTCGCGGATGGTGTTTTGCTCCTCAAAACCGGCCCCGGTGATCTCGGTAATGTTTTGGCGGAAGCGGCTGAAAGGGTTGTTGACGCTGGCCGAAATTTGCATTTTATCCTGCAAAGCCTGCTTGTTGAGGCTAAAATGTGAGCCGATAAAGCCATTGATGGTCCCTTGCAAGTCGCTGGGGCTGCGACTGACGAGGTTGAAGCCGAAATTGCTGCGCCAGCCTTTTTGCAAGTCCCAACTGAAGGAATGGTCGCTGAAATAGTTGAAAATGTAATTCTTGAATTGTTGCTGGTCGGTTTCGCCCTTGAGGAAAAACTGGCCCAGGTGGACGTTGATGCTGTAGTTCAGCCTTTTCGTAATGGGCACATTTGCATTGGCGTCCAGGCTGATGTGGCTGCCCCGGCCCACGTTGGCATAGGTGACTTTGGTGATGTTATTTTGGGCGTCAAAATTGTAAGTGCGCAAGTCGAGTTTGTTGAATAGGTCGAAACCCAAGCCCAGGTTGAAGCTCACTTTTTTGTTCAAACCATAGCCCACTTGCACGTTGCTGAACACCGTAGGCTGTAAATTGGGATTGCCAAAACGCAGCACATTGGGGTTGCTGCGGTCCACAAAAGGATTGATTCTGGTAATGTGCGGGCGGCGGATGCGCTGCACAAAACCCAGGCTTAAACTTTGGCCTTCGGTTAGCGTGTAATTGAAATTCAAGGTCGGGATCAGGTTGAAAAAAGACTGATTGGCCTGGGTGTCGCTGGATCGAAAATCGGCAGCGGTGAAGGTCTGTTCGGCGCGCCAACCCGCCATCAAGCCCCATTTTTCGCCGCCCAATTGGTAGCTGTTGTAAATGGAGTACACATTTTGACGGTACTGGTAGACATTGCCCAAGGCCGGATTCAGCACATATTCCCCCTTCAAACTGTCAAAACTGGCGAAGCCGAAATCGCTGCCATTGTCGCGCAAAATGACTTTGGCACCGAGCTCCATGTTGCCTTTGGAGAGGGGTTTGCTCCAGTCAATTTGGACGCTGTTTTCGGCAAAATAGTCTTCATTGTTTTGCTCAAAACCAGGCTCGCGGTAGTTCAGCCGTTCCACAAAAGAGACATTACCCTGGTTTTTGTTGTCAAAGCGCAAAAAACGGTAGGACAAGGTCAGCAATTCCGCTTTGTTCCTTTTGAAACTATGCTGAAAATTGAAAGTGGCATCCATGCCCTGACCTTGTACCCTACTGCGATTGAGCAATGTGTATGCCTGCTGTTGCAGGCTTTTTTCCAACAAACTTGAATTTTGGGTGAGCTGATTCAGGCCCTTGCTGCCGTTGAGGTTGAATTGGCCCGACAAGAGGTTCAAAGTGTCCAAATCATAGCTCAGTTCCGTACCCAGATAGCCCGAATGGCTGTCGTTGTTGCGCTTGATCTGTTGTGAAAGTTGAGTCCCCAAATCGGGGCTTTGGCGCAGTAAATCCGTGTTGTAGTTGGGCGTGTTGTACTGGCTGGTACCCGCATAACTGGAAAAGGCAAACTTGCCGCTTTTCATGGCAAAAGAAGTGCCTACGCCCGGCCCGCCCACCGGAAAACGCCAAAAACCATTGACTGTGCCCTGAAATCCGTTGCTGACCCTTTTGTTGGTGACAATGTTGATCAGGCCCGCCAATCCTTCAGCTTCGTAGCGGGCAGGTGGGGTGGTGATCACCTCGATGCGCAAGATGGTGGAAGCGGGCATGCTGCGCAAAACCTCCTGCGGACTGCGCTCCATCATGCTGTTGGGCTTGCCATTCACGAGGATGCGAAAATTGTTGTTGCCTTTGAGCAGGATTTCGCCCGCTCCGTTGAGCGACAAAAAGGGCACTTTGCGCATGATCTCCAAGAGGCTGCTGGACTTGCTCTCCGGGTCGGCTTGCAGGTCGTAAACCAGGCGGTCGATTTCTTTTTTGACCAGCATGCGAGGAGCCTGGATCTGCACTTCTTTTAAGTCAAAGGATGCGGTTTGGAGGAAAATGGAGGGCAAAACCATTTTTTCGGCAGCTTGCAGGTTGATCTTGAGTGCCTTGCTTTGGTAGCCCAAGGCCTGGATTTCGACTAAAAACTGCCCTGCGGCTAGGTTTTCGATCAAAAAAGTGCCTTCCAGGTCACTTGCTGCACCTTTGAGTAGGTTTCCAGCCTCATCTTTTAGCATGATGGTGGCGAAAGCCAGGGCTTGGGAGCTGCTGGAGTCGATGAGTTGGCCTCGGATGCTGGCCGTTTGGGCCCTTACTTGTTTTGCCCCAAAACAGAGAAACAGGAAGAAAACAGGTAATAAATAAAGTCGGGTGAGCTGACGGTTTTTCATTTTGTAAAAACTAGCAGGTGATCGAGTAATAAGCCTCCCAATTCGCAACTCCGTTGCTTCATTCGCGCTTTGCGTGCCTCGCTTTGCGAGGCTTTTTTAGCACACGGATTACACGGGTTACACGGATTTTCACGGATTGCTAACATGATTTTGACCGTGATTTTGACGCTCGCTGCGATAAATATCCGTAAGGACTTGAAAGCTTTATTTGAATCTTTCTCAAAAAACAGACATGGCAAGGCCAGGCCTTTCTGAGAAAAGCGATGAATGATTCTAATTTGTGGGTCTCTGGATTTTACCGCTGATTAGCGCGTTGCACCAGGTAATAGGCGACCATGCCTGCGGCCAAAAAAATGGCCTCAACGCCGTAGGGCATGGCCGATTGGGTGGGCGAATAGGCCAAAACTTCATTGACGACCAGGCCCATTCCGCCAAAAAACAGCAAAAAAGCCCATTTCAGGGTTTGGCTGCCGGATAGTTGCTCCAGGATTTTGGCGGTGTGCTCGTTGTGCTCATCGCGGTTGAGGATGCGTTTTTTGAGGTTGTAATTGAGCACCTGCACAATGATGGCACTCATCAGGCCCAAAATGGCGATCAGGGTCAAAAAAGGCAAAGCGTGTTTAAGTACCATAAAGCATAAGTTTGTGCGGATTGGCGCAATTTGAACAAGTGACCGAGCACCCGGCGAAAATGTTGCAGCAAAACTGAAAAACTTTTTTTAAGGCCACTGATTAAATATGATCAACAAGTTGGCGAAAGCCTTTAGCCGCTTTGCGGCTTCAAGTTGGGAACACGGATGTAACAGATAAAACTGATTTTCACGGATTTCCAGCATGACGTTGACTCCCCAAAGCAGCATAATAGATGGTCAAAAGCGTTCACTTTTTTTTCGCAATTTTTAGCCAAAAACTGCAACATTTTTGAACCTTACCCAGTCACTTGGCTAAACTTCGCATACGGCAAGCTTTGCACCTGCGAATCAGATGGTATGCAAGACGAACGGGAACTGGTTGAAAAAGTATTGAAAGGCGATATGCGGGCGTTCAAAGTGTTGCTTGAGCGCCATGAGCAACTGGTATTCTGGGTTTGTCGGCGCATCCTCAACTCGGATACCGACGTGGAAGATGTGTGCCAGGAAGTATTCATCAAGGTGCATCAAAACCTGGGGCGCTTCAATTTTCAGTCTAAACTCTCGACTTGGATTGCCAAAATTGCGCACAACACGGCCCTGACTCATTGGCAAAAACAACAAAGCCTGCAAAAAATCCAAAGCGCCAAATACCTCGAAGACCAAGGCCTTAAAATGCCCGAAACCCCCGAAACGGCCTATCAGCAAATGGAAAGGAGTGAAATCCTGGAAAATTTGATCGCCCAATTACCCGAACATTACCGCAGCGTCTTGACTTTGTACCACTTGCAGGAGTTCAGTTACGAGGAAATTGCCCAAATCACGGGCATGCCTGATGGAACGGTCAAAAACTACTTGTTTCGGGCCAGAAAATTGCTGAAAACGCAATTGGAGAATTTTGATAAAACCAATTTGTGATGAAACCTGATCGCGACGAAGAAATTCAAGCCATGCTGGACGCTGGCCAAACTGCCCCCTTGGAAGATGGTGATGCAGCCGCTTATCAGCGCTTGTATGCCGACTTGAAAGCGCCCTCGCCCAAGGGCCTTACCTTAGGTTTTGCCAATACTGTGGTGCAAAAAATCAAAAAAGCACAAGCGGCCCGTGCTGATCGAAGGATCAATCTGGCTTTGGCCGGCTTGTGCTTTTTGGGGGTATTGGGCGTGTTGTATTGTCTTTTTTCACTTGGCACGAATGGTTTACAAGCAATAGGACAAGTCCTTCAGCAGGTATGGCCAGGGGTTTTGTTGCTTGTTTTCGCCTTGTGGATGTACCATTGGGTGTCCATGAAATTGAGTGCCATCGGCATGGAAAAGTAGCAAACAAGCGTTACCTTAGACAGGGCATGCCCTGTCTCTACAAACCCGCCATTAACAATTAACCATTAACAACTAACCATTAACCATTAACAACTAACCATTAACCATTAACAACTAACCATTAACCATTAACAACTAACCATTAACAACTTCTTTAACCTTCCCTCCAATAGTCGCCTGCAAAATCCAGGCCAGGCTCATCACACTCAAACACCCGATCAAGTTCAACCAGAGGTAAGCGACTTTGATGGCAATGCTCAGGCCAAACACATTCAATACCACATTTTTTTCGCTGGCCCAATAAATGGCGATGACCATGATTTGGGTAATCACCGCCGCAATGAACACTGGGCGACCGCTCACCGATTTGAGGAAAAAAGCGGTCATGAATACGCCTAAAATCACCCCGTAAAATATCGAACCGATGATATTGACCGCTTGAATGAGGTTGTCGAACAACTGTGCAGTGAGGGCAAAAATCAAGGCCATAATGCCCCAAAACACCGTAAAGCCCTTGGAGGCCAGCAAATAATGCCGATCGTTGCCATTTTTCACCAATACTGGTTTGTAAATGTCCACCACGCTGGTAGTGGCCAAGGCATTGAGCTCCGAAGCCGTGGAAGACCAGGCAGCGGCAAAAATCATGGCCAAAAGCAAGCCAATGACCCCCATCGGCATGTAGCGCAAAACGTAGGTAATGAACACGTAATCGGTGTCGCGGGTCACGGCTTTGGGGTGCTCGCGAAGGATCAAGTCTTTGGCTTTTTGGCGCAAAGCCAGGTCCGTTTCCTGGATTGTTTTCAATTGGGCTTGGGCCAGGTCAGCTTGTTCGTTTTGCTTGGCTTGCATGGCCCCAAGCAAGGTGTTGGCTACTGTTTTACGTTCGGCTTGCAGCTCGGCGTATTGCTTTTCGAGGCTGGCGTATTCTACCCGTCCTTGCTCAGATAATTTCTTTACGTTGGCGTGATTGAAATGCAAAGGTGCCGCGTTGAATTGGTAAAACACCGCCACCAAAACCCCTACCAGCAAAATGACAAACTGCATCGGTATTTTCAACAAACCATTGAACATCAAACCCAGGCGACTTTCGGAGAGCGATTTTCCGCCCAAATAGCGCGAAACTTGCGATTGGTCGGTACCAAAATAAGACAAGAACAAAAAGGTACCGCCGATGACCCCCGACCACACATTGTAGCGGCTGGAAAGGTCCCAGGAAAAGTCCACCACGTTCATTTTGCCCATTTTCCCGGCCAAGCCCAAGGCGTCATTGAAATGCAAATTCTTTGGCAATTGAAAGATGATCAAGCCTGCCGCCAAGACCAGACCTCCCAGCATGACCACCATTTGCAGGGTTTGGGTCACACTTACGGCCTTGGAGCCGCCCGAAACGGTGTACAAGATGACCACAATGCCCATCAACAAAATCGTGCCTTGCAAGGGCCAATCCATAATCTGCGACATCACAATCGAAGGCGCGTAAATGGTCAAGCCAGCCGCCAAGCCCCGCTGAATCAAGAACAAACTGGCCGTAAGCAAACGAGTAGGGCGGCCAAAACGGCTTTCGAGGTATTCATAGGCGGTATAAACTTTGAGACGGTAGTAGTTGGGCAAGACAAAAATGCTCAAAATGACCATCGCGATGGGCAAGCCGTAGTAAAATTGCACAAAGCGCATGCCATCTTCATAAGCCTGGCCTGGTGTTGACAAAAAGGTGATGGCACTGGCCTGGGTAGCCATGATGTTGAGGCCGATGGCCCACCACATCCGGTCATCATCGCCGCGCAGGTAAGCACTGGCGGTTTGTACCGAACGGGTTTTCCAGATGCCATAAGCAGCAATTCCCAGCAGGGCACTCAGCATCACTAACCAATCAATCCACTGCATAGGCTCAGGAGTAATAACGGGTAAGAAAGTAGAAAAATGCGATCAAAACCGCATTGAAAAGCAGAACCAGCCAATAAACGCGGGTCCAACTGCCGAGGATCGGCGCTTCATTTTTATGAGTCATCGGTAGGGTATTTTGAGTTGAAAAGCTGAATGGTTGAAGGGTTGAAGGGTTGAAAAGAGGGGCTCTCTTCAACTCTTCAACTCTTCAACATTTCAACTTTTCAACTACTTATGTTTTCCAATCGAAATCAAGTTGGCGAACAAACGGAAGGCCCCTGGCACTCCAGCAGGCAATTGACGGAACCAGGAATACCCGGTGTAGATGTAATAACCCTGGCCATATTTGGCGGCCAACAAGCCCCCATTACGCGCAGGCTCGTTGGGGTCATTGGACGAAAGGATGGCTGTAAAATTAGGATCCCATTCACCGGGGAAGTACAAACCGCGCTCTTGCACCCAGCCGCCAAAGTCAGCAGCGCTGATTTTATTGGGGTGGTTGAGCAAGGGGTGTTCGGGAGCGAGGAAGCGCACCTCAGAATTTTCATCGGTTACGCGGTCGCGTGAGAGTTTGAGCTTGTAAGGCGCTAGCTCCTTGTCGTCGATTTTGTACTCAAAATTGGTGTTGTACTGCACAATCAAAGTACCACCTCGACGGGCATATTCCAGCAGGTTTTTCTGGCGAAACTGCAAGGCATCGACCGTGTTGTAGGCTCGGATGCCCATGATTACAGCGTCGTATTTCTGCAAGTTTTCGGGCGTGAGGTCTTTTTCCTGCAAAATTTCCACGCGGTAGCCGATTTGATTCAAGCTGGCTGGGATTTCATCCCCAGCCCCCATCACGTAACCGATCAATTGGCCTTCTTTTTTCAGTTCCACCCTTACCACCTTGGCCTCAGCATCGAGTAAAACCGTTTGAGCAGGGATGTGGTCGTACTTGATTTCGATCAGTTCTTTTTGGTAAGTTTTGCCATCTACGGTAGCAATGGGGCGTAGTTTACCTTCACTTTGGCCGCTGGTTGGCGTCACCTGAAAATTGATCATTTGCTCGGCACCTTTTTCAGCGATGCTAAAATCTGCGCTGGCGGGCTCGGCTTTCCAACCTGTAGGCAGGTCGAGTTTCAAGCTTCCCTTGATGCCACTTTTGCCTGAGCGCACGATCACACTGACGTTTTTGGGCGTGTTGTCGGCAAAAACCAACACTTTTTCAGCTACTTTGGCAAAAACGGGTGGGATCACCTCAAAGGGGCGATACACTTCGCCTTTTACTGGATCACCATCGCGGTAAACGATGTCGCTGTCGTAGCTGATGCTGACTCCTTCGATTTTGTACTGGTAGCGGGCTTTGAACTGGCGTGGGGTTTCTGGCAAGCCCCTTAGCAATTGGTCATTCACCGAGTACATGCCTTCTTTGAACTTATCATTCAGCCAATATGGGTTGGTGTAGGGCAAATCTTTGGGCAAACGAACCTTACGTGGCCAGATCAGGGTTTGGTTGTTGGCCATTGCCTTGTTAAAACTGGTATCGAAACCCAAAGGTAGGATGCTGACTTTTTCCAAAACTACATTGACCGGGCTGCGGTTCACCACCTCGGTGCGCACGATCATTTCTTCGCCTGGTGCAGCGGAAAAATCAGCAGCAGCGGTTTCGTGGTACAAACCCAGGCAAGCCTTGATCACTTCCTTGATGTCGGCATGTTTTACTCTTTTCCAGTAAGAATCGGGCAATTTGTCGATCATTTGGTAGGCTTTGACCAGATTAGGTACACTGGCCGCAGGGTTGGCAAAGTTGAATTCTTTTTGCACTTTGGCCAGCAATGCTCCGATCGGCGCTCCACCAGCTACACGGGTCCAGGTGGTATTGATGCCGGAAAAAATGTCCATTTTATCGGTCGGCATGTCACCTTTGATCAAATCGAGGTATTCGTTGTTGCTGCCCCGAGAACTGAGGCTGCCAAAACCCTGGCAACGATGTGAGCTGCGGCTTTCAGCAGAAATTTCGGTGTTTGACTTGCCCAGGCTGGGGTAAAAAACGCCCACGTCCACTGGCAAGTACTTGGACTTATCAGCTTTTTCAAATGCCGCACGGCTGCCGAAAAAGAACCAAGAGAGATTCCAGAAAACCCGGCGAGGCTGCCAGGGCTGCACATGTTGCAATTGTTCAGGATAAACCTTGGGGTCGCCCGTTTTTTCAAAAGCCTCCACCGACAACATGGCCGAAGCAGTATGGTGACCATGCGTAGTACCTGGCGTGCGGTGGTCAAAGCGGTTGATGATCACATCGGGCTGCCATTTGCGAACAGCCCAAACCAAGTCGGAAAGAACGGCTTCCTTGTCCCAAATTTGAAAGGTCTCGTCGGGATTTTTAGAAAAACCAAAGTCGTTGGCGCGGGAAAACATTTGCTTACCGCCATCAATTCGGCGAGCTGCCAAGAGCTCCTGGGTGCGCATGAGGCCCAACAATTCACGGATTTCGGTACCAATCAAGTTTTGGCCACCATCCCCACGGGTCAGCGACAAATAAGCTACATTGGCCTTGCGTTCATTGGCCAGGTAAGCGATCAAACTGGTGTTTTCGTCGTCAGGATGCGCAGCCACATACAAGGCTGAGCCTAGAAAATTCAGTTTTTTGATCGACTCGTAGATCTCCCCACTGTGCTGACGCTTGGGCATTTGTGCACAGAGGGCATTGGAAAAAACGCAACAAAAAAGCGTACAAAAGACAAGACACAGAAAATGCTTCATGATTGAGTTAGTTGAGTCGGTGCCGTGCCAGACCTGCTTTTTGTCCCTGGCATGGGCTTGTTTACCACTTTGGCGAAGATAAAAAAGAACTTTTTTTGCTTCCCCGCTTGTCGGCCAAATACATATTTTACCAAACATACAGCATCATATTTGGTTTTGTTAACTATTTTTGAAAATTAGTTGAAGTGTTGACGTGTTTACATGTTGAAAAGAGGGCCCCTCTGCTCAACTCCTCAATTCCTCAACTCCTCAACCTTATCCAAACATGAAAGCACAAAAATACCTTTGTATCCACGGCCATTTTTACCAACCGCCGCGGGAAAACGCCTGGCTGGAAGCCATCGAAGTACAGGATTCGGCCAATCCATTCCACGACTGGAACGAGCGCATCAACTTCGAGTGTTATGCACCCAATACGGCTGCGCGCTTGCTAGACAGCCGCAGACAGATCATCGACATTGTCAACAATTACGCGCACATCAGCTTTAATTTTGGCCCCACGCTGCTCTCCTGGATGGAAAAAGCCGATCCTGGGGCCTACCAAAGTATTTTACAAGCAGATCGGGAAAGTCAACAGCGCTTTGGTGGGCATGGTTCGGCGATGGCGCAGGTTTATGGGCACTTGATTTTGCCCCTGGCCAATCGCCGCGACAAAGAAACCCAAGTCATTTGGGGAATCCGCGATTTTGAGCACCGTTTTGGCCGAAAACCCCAGGGTATGTGGCTGGCCGAAACCGCTGCCGATACCGAAACCTTGGAAGTGTTGGCCGAGAACGGCATCCAATTCACCGTTTTGGCCCCCCGGCAAGGCAAAGCCATTCGAAAAATAGGCGACAAGGACTGGCAAAACCTCCCCCCTGATAGCATTGACCCTCGGCGAGCCTATCTTTGTAAATTGCCTTCTGGCAAAAGCATCAACTTGTTTTTTTACCACGGTGGCATCGCCCAAGACGTGGCCTTCAAGGGTTTGCTCAACGATGGCGTCAATTTTGCCAATGCCATCGGGGCAGCTTTTGAAAACATCGACATGCCGCAATTGATCCATGTGGCGACTGATGGCGAAAGTTACGGCCACCACCACCGTTATGGAGAGATGGCCCTGGCCTCGTGTTTGCACCACCTGGAAGAACATACTGATATCCAACTGATCAACTATGCTCAGTTTTTAGAAAAGTTTCCACCGCAATGGGAGGCTCAAATCCACGAGAACAGCTCCTGGAGTTGTGTGCATGGCGTGGAGCGCTGGCGCAGCAATTGCGGCTGCAACAGCGGTGGAAAACCTGGCTGGACCCAAACCTGGCGTGCGCCCTTGCGCGAAACCCTGGACTGGCTGAGAGACGAGTTGATCCCGATCTATGAGCTAAAAACCAAAGACCTGCTCAAAGACCCTTGGGATGCCAGAAATGCCTACATCAACGTGGTTTTGAACCGGAGTGAGCACAATTTGGATCATTTTTTCAAAAAACATGCTGCGAAAACTTTAACTGAGGAAAATAAAATCTTGCTATTACGTTGTTTGGAAATGCAACGCCAGGCCATGCAGATGTTTACCAGTTGTGGTTGGTTTTTTGACGAAATTTCTGGCCTGGAAACCGATCAAATCTTGCAATACGCCAACAGGGCCATCAACTACGCCGAACAGATATCAGGCTACAACCTGCATCCCGATTTTTTTTCCCGCTTGGAAAAAATCCCCAGTAATTTCCACGCCAATGGTGCGGTGAGTTACCTGCGCAATGTAGTGCCAGCCAGGGTGGATTTGGCGCGGGTAGGTATGCACTACGCAGCCTCTTCCTTGTTTGAAGCGTATCCTGAAAAACTGGAAATTTTCAATTACGTGATGGAAAGCGAGGTTTTTCAGCGCATTGAAGGTGGGCACCAGCGCTTGGCTTTTGGCCGTACGGTGGTACGTTCCAAGGTTACACTATCAGAAAAGTTTTTCAGCTTCGCGGTGGTGTACCTGGGGCAAAACAACCTCATTGGCCACATTGCGATGGAAATGCCCCCTGAGCGCTTCCAGGGGATGTCGGAAAGATTGGTCTTGGCTTTCAAAGGCACCGAACTGGGTGATGTGGTAGGCATCATGCAGGACTATTTTGGACCAGAACGCTTTAGTTTTTGGCATTTGTTCCGTGATGAAAAGCGAAAAATCCTAAACCAAATCACCAAGGAAAGCCTGCTCGGCGCTGAAATCACCTACCGCGAGATCTACAAAGACAATTACCAGCTCATGACGGGCATCATGCTTAGCAACATCCCCGTGCCCGACACTTACTTATCGGCAGTCAAATTTGTGCTCAACCAAGACCTGCGCGCCATTTTTGCCAAAGGTGGTACTTTGAAAATCAGGGCCTTGCAGCAAGTGAGCGACGAGTTCAAAAAATGGGGTCTCAAACCCGAAAACCAGCCCGAACTGCGCTACGTGGTGAGTGAAAGGCTGCATTACGAAATACTGCGCATCCTGCGCGATGGCCCTGCCGCCCTGGAACGCATTCAAGCCTTGAACAAAGCCATCCGCATCGTAGAAGAAATCCCACTGGAAATGAACACCTGGAAAAGTCAAAACCTATATTTTTCCAAGCGCAAGGATGCGCTGGTGATGCAGCAAAGTGAGGAATGGCAAAAGGAATGGACCCGCTTGGGTGATGGGTTGGGGGTTCGAGTTGGGTGAGAAGCTGATTAAATTATAGCAAAATCCGGTTGATTGGCCTTTTACCTGCTAATCGCGAAATCAATACTTCGATTGGGGGCAAAAGCGGGGTTCTGATCATATCTGAAAAACTGGGTTTTGCACGATTATCGTCTGCCGAAATTTTACCAGAAAAAAGGTGCTTGAGCTGTAATTCAATCGACCCATTGGCATTGCTTGACTTTTCACCGTAGCCAAAACTCAAAAGGTTGACTTCTGATAAGTCTTGAGCAGTAAATTTTCTCAAATCAAGCGCGGTCGAAGCAGTAATGTAGTCCGCCAAATTGTCTTGTATCAACCACAAAGCACTACCTCCCCAGTTCATAGCCACCTCCGATTTAACGATCAATTGGCTGAGCATTCTCGCCCAAACTTGCCGTTTATTGATATTTGGTGCTGTATGTGGTTTGCCTAGTATTGCGTCTTCAAAGGCTTGAGGAATGGTGCTTCGATTCGATTTATTACCACCTGAAGTACTGGAAGTCATGATTTCGATGATGCTAGGCTTGCCAATCGGAAAGTCTTCTACAAAATCGTATTTGCCTCTCTTTGCTATCGTATATCCAGCTTTGATCAACACCTTCTTCCAATCTGACCAGTCCCCACCAAGTAAGCTGACAATTTCGGGTTCGACTGAAAGACCAATTGGCACAACAATGTAATCAAAGGTGTAGTGAAATGATTTTTCGCCGATGTCCGAGACTTCATCTATCACGAATTTAACTTCGGACCAAACTCCTAATACGGTTCCCTCAGGGTAGCTCAAAAGCTTCAAAATTTCACGCTTTGCGTTGGCTTGACTGGTGTCATTATTAGCAGTTTCAGCCCCCAAAGCCAACAAACGTCGAGGGCAAACTATCCAAGGCGACTCTTCTTGTTTTAGTTGAATTGAGCAAACTCCAGAAGCGACTGAAGCCTGGTCATCAAAGTATTTTTTCAACCCTGGGTTAATGTTCAAATCGATTTGTGATGCATACCGATTGCCGCCACCGTCACATTTCACACCTGTAAAAGGGCATTTAGCAGTTTTTCGACAGCTTAGAGCCTCTTTGGTTTGCACCTCGATGGGGAAGCCAAACAACTCAAAAATTTGTGGCATGACTTAGTTTTTTCTCCAAAGCTTCTAAAATTGCAACAGCAATTGATTTAGCAACTGGAGGGGGAACAGAATTGGCAACTTGGCGGTGCTGATCGAGAAACCGTACTCGGCCTGAACGTCCACGAATGGGCCCTTTGAGTACATAATCATCTGGATAACCGTGAATGCGCATGTATTCACGTGGGGTTAGATAACGATTCTCAATTGGGTGAAAAAATATTTCTCCACAACGCAAAGTATTTGAGGCCTGCGTTCTCGATAAGCGTTTAAATTTAGTGGTATCTTTTTTGGTCAGGCTCTTTCTTTGTTCAATGGGCAAATGCATTTCGCGGGCCAAGTGAGAACCCTCTCCTACTCCATTGATTCTGAATCGATCACCTGCTGGTGTTACATCTAAATGGCTGTTTTCTGGAATAGTTCCATTGATTGGAAGGGGCTTTGGTAAATCAGTTATGACTTCGCCAACTGTTTTATACGGATTCAGCGCAAATAAGCCCTTCCCATCTATTTTTTCTTCACTATTGGTAGCCAAAGGGAACTGGAAGTTATTTGGCTTTGGAGTTGCTACGATAAATACCCTCTGCCGGAGTTGGGGTACTCCATATTCGGCGGCGTTGATGATTTTCCATTTAGGAACATAGCCAATACCTTCTAATCCAGTGAGTAATTGCTCAAATACTCCTCCAGCCTTACCTAATTCATCAGGGGCATTGAGAAGGCCTTTTACTTGCTCAATCATAATGGCTTTAGGTCGAAATACCTCAGCAAATCTTAGCATTTCAAAGAGCAACATCCCTCGGTCGTCGTTCAGACTATTGCGTTTACCGATTTGAGAAAAGGCTTGACAAGGAGGACCACCACATAGCAAGTCCAATTTTCCAGCCTTTAAGCCTAAATCTTGCATCAATGCATGAGGATTGAGTTTGCTAATATCTTGCTCCACTACTACCGTTTTACTTTGAATACGGTTGATATTGGCCCGCAACGTTTCACAGGCATAGGGGTCTAATTCTACACAAGCCAACACATCGAACCCAGCCTGTGTAATGCCTAGGTCTAGTCCGCCACAACCTGAAAAAAGTGATACTGCTTTAAATTTTTCGATTCTAGTGGCTAACATCTCTAGATTTTTGCTTTGTTTTTAAGACCCCACACCAAGGACCAAATTTAGGAATACCTGAAGACTATTACAAGTTGTCCTGGGGCATATTTTAAAAATTTTTGTTTCCGGTACAAAACCTCGAATTAGAAAGATTTATTTGTGGCCTATTGCTTAGTAGTTTGTTTTTTAAGTTCGCTAAACTATCGAAAACAAGTTTTTGAATTGAAGCGTTAAGCGCGTCAATCTTTTTAGCCTATTATCTCTACCAATCAGTAGGGGAGATAATTACAAGAACTTAAAAAACGCTGCACTTAGTAGTTTGTTTTTTAAGTTCGCTAAACCATCGTAAATGAGTTTTTGCATTAAAGAGGTAAGTACGTCAGCCCTTTTGCCAGTTCAGCTCCGCCAATCAGTAGGGGAGATAATTACGAAAACTTAAAAAACGCTGTACTTAGTAACGGTTCAAAAATAAACCTTTCCAGTTTTTGAGACGTATGCAAGTCAACGTAACGGACAACGTCATGCTGGAAATCCGCGTCATCCGCGTCATCCGCGTCATCCGCGTCATCCGCGTGCTAAAAACGGCCTCGCGCAGCGAGGACATGATTGATAAAGTACGCAGTTGCGATTTGGTAAGGTTTATTCGTGGCTTGTCACTAAACTTTCCAAGCCTCCTCCTCACCCCTTCTTCCGATTCAATCCAAAACTAAAATCCGCATTCCCAACATAAGGCTGACCCTGGGGGTCCAAAAAAATCAAAACGCCCTCTCCTATTTGCATCAGCGACATGCTTTGGTTCATGCCTTCAAATTGCAGTTTCAACACTGGGTTCTCGCCTTGATTTTGGACCATCCATTGCCCATTGGTCTGATCGGCTTGGCGAAAAATGCGCTTCATGACGAAGGTTCCCGCTTGGGAGTTTGCCTCAGTTTGTTGAAAAGTGATGCGCCATTTGAGCTTGATACAAGCGCTAGAAGTACCCAAATCCAAGGCCTTGGACATTTCAGCACAGGGCGTGCGCCCATCGTAGGTGGCCTGCAATTGGTCTTTTTTAAACAAAGAGAAAGCAAGCGTTTTTACGAAAAAAACCTTTTGGGAAAGCAAAACAGGTTGCCGATTCAAACAATAACTCCAGCCGCCATTGCCGATTCTGAGCTGGTTCTGATCATCAAGAAAATGCAGTAGATTGGAGTGAATTTGACGCAGGTGGAGGTCTAGGCCAGAAGCTTGCAAGTGTATAATCGGGCCTTGAGCATCTGGTGAGGTGGTATATTGGCCTTTGAATTGGCGGCTCTCGCCTCCATTGATGAAGCCCAAGGTGTTGTTTTGGCCTAAGCCATAGTTAATTTTTAGCTCAAACTGACCTTGTTCGGGTTTTTGGTGATACAAAGTGATTTGCCATCGAACGAAGTCAATGGTGGCAATGGTGTCGATGCCTAAATGCAATTTGAGCTCGGCATCACAAGGGGTACTAGCGGTATAAAATGAGACTGGCTGGGCCTTCAGGACTAGGCAAGCACAAAACACAAAAGAAGCAATGAATAAGCGCATGTACTGGAAATGAGCAGATAAAAGCCTGAATGTAGGTATTTTAGCTCAAATTCCCAAATCAAGGGATCACTCCAAACGCGCCATATCGCGGATCAAGATGTTCTTGCGGTTGAAATAGATGAGGTTGGACTTGCGCAATTCATTGAGCACTGAGGTCACTGTTTGGCGGGAGGTGCCCGTGAAATTGGCAATGTCTTGCTGGGTCAAAGAGTGCTTGATCAGCATTTCAAAACCCACTTTTTTACCGTGCGACTCGGCTGATTCTTTCAAAAAGTCAATGATGCGCTCGCGGGCGTCTTTTGACATCATGGATTCCAGGCGGTCTTCCACCCTGCGCAGGCGGGTTCCCAGCCAATCCAGCAGGCGAGATTGCATTTCCGGGTGCTTTTTGAGCAGTTTTTTCATTTCCACCACTGGAATTTTCAGCAGTTTCAGGTCAGCTTGCATGGCGATGGCGTATTCTTGCCGTTGGGTTTCGCCGATCAAGCCCATTTCGCCAAACACGGTCAGTGGCGATAGGATGTCTTTGATGATTTCGCGGCCATCTTCGCCGTAAGCTCCCACCTTAACAATACCTTGCAACAGGATGTACAAATGTTCGCTGTTGGTACCTTTTTGGTAAACCTGGGCGTGTTTCGGGATGTTCAATTCTTGGCAGAAAGGAACGATTTCCTGGATATCACTTTGTGACAAATGGCTCAGCAAGGGCAGTCTTTGCAGAATGCTGGCGATTGGATTTTCTTGCGCGCTTCTCATTTCTTCTTTGATGAATGTGGTGCTTTGTGCAGTCATCCTATTAAAAGTCTATTTTTGTAAAAATGTTCACCAAAACTATTCCTAATTTCATACTCTTTGTAATGTGCCACAGATGCACCTTTCAATTCGCAACTTCGTTGCATATTTCATCCTTAGCCCCGCTTCGCGGGTTGGGAACACGGATGAAAATGGGGTTGAGTGTGCTTGTTTGGGTTCGGGTGTGTTGATATTTGGTTTCCAATTCTGGAGACACACTTTCAGACTCACACTTTCACACTCACACACAATCTTGCGGATCGCCAACATGATTTTGACCATGACTTTTACAATCGTGGCGAATCACATCCGTAAAGTTTGAAATGCTGTATTTTTGAACAAGTATTTGAACGAAGCCCCCACTTCTCAACTCCTCAAGCCCTCAACTACTCAACCAAACGATGCGTAAAATCATCCACATCGACATGGACGCTTTCTTTGCCTCGGTGGAGCAAAGGGACAATCCAGAACTGCGGGGTCGCCCTGTGGCGGTGGGTGGTGGTGGCATTCGCGGGGTGGTGGCATCGGCGAGTTATGAGGCCCGCAAATATGGAGTGCGTTCGGCCATGCCCGGTGCTACGGCCAAGCGCTTGTGTCCCGACCTAATTTTTGTGAAATCTCATTTTGACGTCTATAAAACTGTTTCCCAACAAATACGTGATATTTTTCACGATTACACCGACTTGGTAGAGCCCCTCTCGCTCGACGAGGCTTACCTGGATGTGACCGAAAACAAAAAGAACCTCAACTCGGCTACGCTCATCGCCCAGGAAATCCGCCAACGCATCGAGGTGGAAACGGGCCTGACGGCCTCGGCGGGCATCTCTTTCAACAAGTTTTTGGCCAAAATCGCCTCTGATGTCAACAAACCGAACGGCATGAAGGTGATTTTGCCGGAGGAAGCCCTCGATTTTTTGGAGAAACTGCCCATTGAGAAATTTCACGGCATTGGGCAGGTCACGGCGCGGCGCATGCACGAGTTGAGCATTTTTACAGGTGCAGACCTGAAAAAACGCAGTGAACATGAGTTGCAACAGATTTTTGGCAAAGCTGGCCGCCATTATTATCGCATCGTAAGGGCCGAAGACGAGCGCGAGGTCAACCCCCACCGCATCCGCAAGTCGATTGGCTCAGAACGCACCTTCAACGAAGACCTCCACGATCCCGCCGAGATGAAGGCCCGCCTCAGCGATTTGGCCGGGCAAGTACACGAGTACGCCGCCCGTAACAACAATTTTGGCCGCACGGTGACCATCAAGCTCAAAACCCCCGATTTTCGACAATTCACCCGCAGCCGCACTTTCCCGCAGGATGTGACCCAATTGGAACAAATCATCCAGGTGGTGCATGAGCTCCTGGACCAAAACATAGCGGAAATTGGCGCGGTGCGCTTGCTGGGGGTAACGATCTCTGGCTTGAGGCTGGATCGGCAGAGCGGGATTGGGGTGCAGTTGGAGTTTGAGTTTTAGGGGGGAGGGGCATGTTATGAGGAAAGAAATTGGGTGCTATGTCGGACCTTAAGTTTCCGAAATGCTTGATGTTTAGCGATTAATTTTGAAGTGATTGTTGATCAGATTTCATTGAATACGCTTTGCTATAATTTCTTCTACCTTTTCAATTTTCATGTTCAAGGCATCAGCTATTTTGTCATTTTCAAGCCCGATCCTATTTAGACCAATAACTGCCTCAAGCTCTTTTTCCTCTTTTGCTTCTTCTTTTGCCTTTTTGATCATTTCCTTGGCATCAATCTCAATGGTATGGTTTCTACTGGCTATGCTCATCAAATGTTTTTTATAGGCATTATAAGCGGCTCTTTCTTTTTCGGGCAGTTTCATTTCATCCAATTTTTCGCTAGCGGCTTTCAGTCCTCGTGCGGAAAAAGTTGGCTTGATTTCATCATTTTTTAGAAAATAAATCCATTCGTCCAATTTATCCTTCACCCGTCCTTTGAATTTACCAGTCTTGATTACCCAATATTCAGGATAAATTTCATGTACCTTGGTTTTGTTGTAGGCTTCTATCTGCTTGTCAGAAAGCCCTAAAACATCTCCCTTGTGAATGCCTTTGAAGACGTTCGTATCATGATAAACATAATCTTTACCCTGCCCCAAGTCGAAGTAAGCAATGGTAATGGATATAACTTTTTTTACATTGGCATAGGCGGAACCTTCCTTGATGTGTTCAGTGATGGCTTTCGATGCACCAAAAAGCATCCGGTGGAAGTAGTCGTGTTCTTGCGTATTTTGTACTTCGATGATGACGAGTTCACCCTTTTCGTTCTCCACGAGAATGTCCACTCGGTTAAACTTATCATCTTCCGTTTCCTTATTACTTTCGCTATCAAGAACTTGCTTAATTTTCACTTCTTCACTGAGCAGTTCTGACAAAAAGCCTTCGAGAATGTCGAAGTTGGCTTTGTGGCGAAGCATTTTTTTCATCGCCCAATCGAAGCGGACTAGTTTTTTCGCCATAAAGGTGAATTTTCTTAACAAAGATAAGTTGTTTTAGAGATTGGAAGCGGCTAATTTTTTGGGTTGTGTTGTTGTCGAGATATTTGTTCATCTTATAGCCAATTCTCTAGGAACCTGATATAAAAAACCCACGCGGACCAGACCCCAAAAGCCCAATCCGCGCAATGGCAAAACCTATAATCTCTTAATCAAAATATCTGAAACCAAGCGAGAATCCCTCTCCTCAACTTCTCAACCCCTCAACATCTCAACTAAGCTCAAAATCCATTCACCCCATTCACCGTGGTGTACTTGAAGCTGAGTTTCTTATCGGGATTGATGATTTTGAAGGCCGATTGGCACATCAGAGTCGCCTCGTGGAAGCCACAAAGGATCAACTTCAGCTTGCCCGGATAAGTGTTGATGTCGCCAATGGCATACACCCCTGGGATGTTGGTGCTGTAATCGAAGGTATTGACTTCGATGGCGTTTTTCTCGATGTTCAGGCCCCATTCGTTCATTGGGCCCAATTCTGGAGCCAATCCGAAGAGGGGGATGAAGTAATCGGTCGAACGGATGATCTCGCCTTGTTCTTTGTGGTCGATCACCACATCGGTCAATACGCCATTGCCGCGCAGGCCCGTCGTTTGTGAATCGGTCAGCAATGAAATGCGACCATGACTGGCCAGTTCAAATACTTTTTCCACCGAATCGGGTGCACCCCGGAAATCCTTGCGGCGGTGTACGAGGGTCACTTCTTTGGCCACATCGGCCAAGAAAATGGTCCAGTCCAGGGCAGAGTCGCCGCCGCCAGCAACCACCACGCGCTTGTCGCGGTATTTTTCCGGGTCGCGGATGATGTAATCAATGCCCTTGTCTTCAAAACGTTCCAGGTTTTCGAGCGGCGGTTTGCGGGGTTCAAAGCAACCCAGGCCACCCGCAATGGCGATCACTGGGGCTTGGATTTGGGTGCCCTTGTTGGTGGTCATTACGTAATGCCCATTTTCCAATTGCTCAAACTTTTCAGCGCGCTCGCCCAGCGTAAAACCAGGTTTGAAGGGCGCAATTTGCTCCATCAAACGATCCACCAGGTCGCCAGCCAAAATGGAAGGATAACCTGGAATGTCGTAAATCGGCTTTTTTGGATAAATTTCCGCCAATTGCCCGCCTGGAATCGGCAGGGCATCAACCAAATGGCAACGAAGCTTCAACAAGCCAGCCTCAAAAACGGTAAACAAACCTACCGGGCCAGCGCCAATGATGAGAATATCTGTTTGGATCATGTCTGTGGATCAATATGGTTTCCTGCGCTCGCAGGTCTTAATGTTTACCAATACAAAATGCAAAGTTACAACTGCATTTTAAGTATTTGAGCTAAAATAAAATGGACGTATTTGCTTTTGAGATTTAGCAAAAAAAGAACACAACTTCCTTTCATCCAGTTGTTTTTCTTTTTTCACTAAACCCAAATCCGTCCACCTTATTTTTTACGCTCCCATAGGAATCGAAAAGAAATAAAGAAACACCTTCGACTTTTGATTAAGACCTCTGTGGAGACAATGTCACGGTTAATGTGGTGGTCAAAATCATGCTGGAAATCAGTGAAAATCAGTTTCATCCGTTTCATCCGTGTTCCCAACTGGCCTCGCAAAGCGAGGCAGCGAAGCTGTTTATTTTATCTAATCTGCGGCCCTAATCAACAAAACTCAATTGCCCTTTTGCGCCTTTTCTTTCAATTTATTGGCAAAAAAGTCGGGATGCAAGCCACATTCTTTTTTGTCGGTTCCGGCCCAACGGCCCTCGCGGCCCTCGCCTTTGACGGTACAATGGGTGCAACCAATCGAGCCGTAACCCTCAGCTTCGAGCGGGTGCTTGGGCAGTTGAAACGCACCCGACCAGTAAAGGTAGTCGCCTTCTTCTAGGTCGACAATGGGGTGGAATTTGAGCATGTCGCCCTGCATTTCAAAAATGCGCAGGTTGGAGCGGAAATCAGTTTGAAAATGCATCAAACCCGAAATCCAGACCTTGTGCCTTGCCTTGATGGGCTCCAGCGGCACTACTTTATTGACGTTACAGCAAGACTTGTTGTCAAATTCCCAACGTTTTTCCTCCCGCGTTTTTGCATTTTCCACAGGATCAGGCAAGACATCAATCACGTTCAGCCCATACTGCTTGGTCAAGGCTTCTTTGTAAGCCAGGGTTTCGGGAAAGTGGTAAGTGGTGTCAATGAAATGAACCGGGTGCCCAGGGCGATTTTTGGAGATTACATACAACAAAAAGGCCGCACTGGCCCCAAAAGATGAGGTGAACAAAACCTCATCCTCGTCAAAAAAGTCGAACAAACGTTGAATGCGTTCTTCAAAACCAAGGGGCTTGAACACCTCGTTGAGGTAGTCCAAATCAAATTCCTCCTTTTCAAGCGGTA
This sequence comes from Chitinophagales bacterium, assembly GCA_013299105.1. GTDB lineage: Bacteria > Bacteroidota > Bacteroidia > Chitinophagales > Saprospiraceae > Haliscomenobacter. The sequence continues at coordinate 21,724 of JAAFJY010000031.1, forward strand.
TAGCGGCGGCGCTATTTGTTTGGGTTATGCTCATGGTTGTTTTCTTTTGCAAACGTGAGTGCTGTTTTTGACTTACGAATGACGACTTACAACTTACGAAGTGGGGGCTCGCTGGCAAGATTTTAGATTTATCGTACATTCGTTTTCACGCTTTGCCAATGGTTTTTGGCAAAATAATACGCGGTTGAGAACTTAAACAAGATAAATCGCATTCGAGTTGACCCGAAGACATCATTCCGCGCCCTCTTTTCAACCTTTCAACACTTCAACCTTTCAACTAAAGCAGCCCATCCATGCATTTTCCACTGCAATGGCCCCCACAATCGCAGCCTTTCATGCCTTCAAGCAACACTGAAGTCACTCGATTGAGCAATCGGACTTTGTTGGCAAAATCCCCGCCGAGGCGGTCGCGGATTTCGTTGAGCCTGGGCAGCAAGTCTTCCAACTCCGGCGGCAGAGCCTCTTCCATTACCTCGCGAAAACGCTTGGCGAACGTGGGCGATTTGCCATCGGTGGAGATGCCTACTTTGAGCGAACCACGGGTCACGATTGAGCCCAAGTAAAAATCGCAAAGTGCCGGCGTATCGGCCACATTGATCAACAGGCCCCTTTCTTTGGCAGCGGCTTGCACTGTGCGGTTAAGTTCGGGTATGTTGGTGGCCGCGATGACCAAATCAGCGGCTTCCAGGTCGCTGGGCTCAAACTCCTTTTTCACCAGTTTCACCCGGTGTTCAGGGTTTTGCTCCAGCAATGCAATGATTTCAGGATTCACTTCTGGGGCTACCATTGTAACCCTGGCCAGGGGGCTGCTCTTGAGAATGAACGACAATTTTTCGTGGCCCACCTCCCCTGCTCCAACAATCAGCAAATGCAATTCATGGAGTTTCAAAAAAACGGGATATAGCTGATTGCGTTCCATTAAAGTTCAAGTCTTGACCGCCCAAAAGTAAAAAAACCGCGCAAAGATACGCAAAACCCAATAAAACCTATGTTTTTTATAGGGTTTTGACTAGACATAGCGCATCCTGCTCTTGGTAAGCAGGATGTAAGGCCACCACCTCTCCTACCACAATGATGCCTGGCGAGCCCGCACCAGCGGCTTTCACTTTGTCGGCCAAGTCATTTACCCGGCCCAAAATGACTTTTTCATCCGGCGTTGAGCCGTTTTGAATGACCATCGCTGGGGTATTTTCCTTGCCTTCTGCTTTGAACAATGCCATGATTTCTTCCAGCTTGCGCATCCCCATCAGGATCACCACAGTGGCGCTTGAACTGGCTGCCAGGGCGATGTCCTTCGCCAATTCCTGGCTTTGAGTAGTAGCGGTCAAAACCCAAAAGCTCTGGCTGATGCCCCGGCAAGTGACGGGTACCCCTTGCAAGCCAGGCAAAGCAGTCGAAGAACTCAAGCCGGGGATGACCTCCACTTCCACCCCAAACATATTGGCGTGGGCAATTTCCTCGTAGCCCCGACCAAAAACGAAGGGGTCACCACCTTTCAGACGGACCACATGACCATAGTTGAGGGCGTGTTCCACCAACAACCAGTTGATGTCGTCTTGGCTGTGCGAGTGTTTGCCTGCGCGTTTGCCCACGTCTACCAAAACAGCAGCGGGGTTCACCATTTCCAGGATTTCCTCGCTCACCAGGGCGTCGTAGAGCACCGCATCGGCTTTTTGCAAGGCTTTCCAACCTTTGATGGTCAGTAGCTCAGGGTCGCCAGGACCTGCTCCAACCAGTGTTATTTTTGGCGTTTTGTTCATGGCTTTTAGCTTTGGGGGTTTAAGCGCGGTAGTAATCCCCTACCACCAATTTGTCCTGGCCTCCTGCTTCGGCCAACTGGCTTTCGCGCTGGGCGATGATTGCTTCCACAAAAACCTTGGATTGAGCCACATAGTCTTGTGCAAACTGGGCCTCTGGCTCAAATTGGTTGATTTGCAAAACCATTTCCGGGAAATTGCTGGTTTTGCTAAACAAGCCTTTGTCAACGACCTGCGCCTGGAAGTCGTCGATGATGCCTTTTTGGGTATTGCATTTCACATCATGGCTCAGTAACAGGGCTTTGGCGGCTACCACAAAAGCACCGTAAGCATAATAAATGGCGTCGGCCCACTGGCCTTCTGCCAAAGCTTCGGCGGCGGCTTTGGTTTTGTCTTCGGCGTCTTTGAGGATCACCCCCACCATGTCGAGCACCACCGCAGCGCATTCGCCTACTCCGATTTCTTGTTGGTAGTATTTGTCCTGGCCCCAGTCGAAATATTCTTCCTTGGTCAGGGTTTTTAGATCGGCCAAGGGCTTGAGCAAAGCATAAAAATACTTTTCACCCTGGCGCAGGAAATAATCGTTGTAGTATTCGCCTTCTTGTCCATTTTCGTCAAAATCGTTCAACACGTAACGCACCACATCAGGCACGCGCTTGGTAGGCACTTTGACGATTTTATCGGCGATGAACCCACGACCATCCGGCGAAACACCACCGCCCAAAACCACTTGCATGGCAGGTACGACCAGTTCCCCACTTTTGAAGGAAGAGCCGTGAAAGCCCAGATTGGCGGCCATGTGCTGACCACAGGAGTTCATGCAGCCGCTGATTTTAATTTTGAAGTATTGTTCGTCGATCAAATCAGGATACTCGCTGCGGATGATTTCTTCGATCACTTTGGCCAGACCTGTGCTATTGGTCACTCCTAGGGCGCAAGTGTCGGTGCCAGGGCAAGCCGTAACGTCGGCGGTAGAATCGGCACCAGGCAGGGCCAGACCCAATTGGTAAAGGCTATTGAACCAATGTACCAGGGCTTCTGGGCGCACAAATTTGAGCAAAATGCCCTGGTTGATGGTAAAACGGATGTCGTCGGCTGCGTAATCTTTGATCAACGCAGCAAGGGCGCGGGCTTTGTCAGAAGGCAAGTCGCCCAAGATCACGCGGATGTAGACCCCATACCAGCCTTTTTGTTTTTGCTCAAACACGTTGGTGCGCTTCCACTCCTCAAACCAGTGCTGGTCCACCGGAGCGGCATCGGGAATGAGGCCCTGGCCGATCGGCGCTTGCTCTTCTACCAGGCTGCGGTCGATCGCTACTGACTTGTTTTTCAGGGCTTTCCATTCTTTCTGCACAAGTTCCATCCAGGCTTCGAGGCCCAGTTTTTGGATCATGAACTTCATGCGGGCCTTCATGCGCTTTTCGCGCTCGCCGTAGCGGTCAAATACCCGCAAACCAGCCTCCATGAAAGGAATAATCTGGTCTTCAGGCAAAAACTCGTAAGCCGTCAAGCCTGTGATCGACTGGGCACCCAAGCCGCCGCCGACCAATACTTTGAAGCCCCGTTGCTCCACTCCGTCCACTGTTTGAATGCGGGGAATAAAGCCAAAGTCGTGGAAGTACGTGAACGCAGAATCCTGCTCGCTGGAAGAAAAAGCAATTTTGATCTTGCGACCCATTTCCTGGCAAATCGGATTGCGCAAGAAATATTGAAAAGAAGCCTCCACGTAAGGCGAAACATCAAAAGGCTCGTTGGGGTCGATTCCAGCCAGCGGTGAAGCGGTGAAGTTGCGTACGGTATTGCCACAAGCTTCGCGGGCAGTGATGTTCTTTTGGGCCAGTTCGGTCCACACTTTGGGCGAGTTGGCCAGCTTGACGTAGTGCAACTGGATGTTCTGGCGGGTAGTGATGTGCAGGTTGCCCGTCGCATAACGGTCCGACACATCGGCAGTGCGGTACAACTGCTCGGCGGTGTATTTGCCGTAAGGAATTTTGATGCGAAACATCTGCACGCCCTCTTGTCTTTGGCCATACACCCCCCGTGTGAGGCGATAAAGTCGGAAGCGCTCAGGGTCTTCTTTGCCCCGGCGAAAAGCGTCGATTCTATTTTCGAGTTCCAGAATGTCTATCTGGTCGGCAGCTTTTACATCGCTGAAATCAAAATTGTTGGCACTCATCTGTTTTCGCCTTTGTGCTGCACTAAGTATTTGAGCTAAAATAAACTGGACGTATTTGCTTTTGAGGTTTAGCAAAAAAAGAACACAACTTCCTTTCATCCAGTTGTTTTTCTTTTTTCACTAAACCCAAATCCGTCCACCTTATTTTTTACGCTCCCTAAGGCAGCTTTTTATTTGTTCTTGGGTACGAAAAAGCCCTGTCGGCAAGTGATTTCCGGCAGGGCTTTCGAAGTAACTTGCTCTCTAGTTCCTTTCAAAAAATGCGAGCCCCTGCCTTCATTAGACAACAACATTTGGTATGACGACTTGGCAGAGACTTGAACATCTTGAATGTTTATGTGGGTAAAAGCGCAATTTATTCGCTTTCATGGTGCAAGTATAGGGGCATTTGGCATGATTCGCAAGTTTTCAAAGCCATTTTTTCATTTTTTTGATTATACAAATACATGACCATTTTTTCATACTTCCCTACAAGTCAGCATTTTTATGTAAAAACAGGTCTAAAAGAGGCCATTTTATCACTTTTTTGATTATAATTCCTAAAGAAGACACAGTATGATAAGCAAAAACGCACAAATGGCTGCATCATTTTACCATTTGTGCGTTATACATTTTTTTGAAAAAAACATCAAAACTTACTAGTCACTCACTCCCGCAGCACCACAAACCTACCACTAAACACCACCCGCCGTTCGCTCAGTGCCCTTAAGAAATAAGTGCCCGCTGGCAAGTCTTTCAACGAAAACTGCTGCAACAGCTTTGGCCCGGAATCCACCACTTGGCTGCGCAGCACTTTGCCATCCAGGTTTTGAATTTGCAAAAGCAGGGTTTTGCCTTGTGACAATTCGGCTTCCAGCCACAAGTGATCTTGGGCGGGGTTCGGGTACAATTTCACGGTTTTGACCAAATCAGGGTCCAAAATAGCGCTGGTCATCAGCACGACTGTTTCGGTTTGGCGGCAATTGCGGTTGTCGGTAATGGTCAAAGTGTAGTTGCCCGCTGCCAGGCCAAGGATTTGATTCGTCGTAGCGCCATTCGACCACTGGTAGCGGTAAGGCTGGGTGCCGCCGCGTACATTGGCCCGGATCGAGCCGTCGTTTTGGCCAGCTTTGGGGCGCAAAAGGTCAAAAGAGGTTTGGATGGGCAGTGGTTGTACCACATTATAAGGTATCACCCTGGTGCAGTTGTCGGCATCGCTCAAGTTGAGGGTGTAAGTGCCCGCCCTGAGCTGCTGGATCCTGCGGGTATCGATGCCAAAGGTTTGGCCTTGTGGATTTTGCCAAGACCAACGGTAAGGCCCCTTGCCCCCGCTGATGCCAATGGCAATGGCTCCGTTGTTGCCACCATTGCAAGTTATTTCGCTCAAGGTATCCAAAACTGTAAGCCCTTGGGTACTCGGCTCTCGGATGAGGAAGGCTGGGAAGGAAATTTTGCAAGAATCAGCATCAGTCACTTGCAATTGATAAGTCCCAGCCCGTGCATTGTTCAAAATCCGGCTGCCCGTGCGGCCATTCCAGGCATAGCGATAAGGCTGACGCCCTCCCTCCACGGTTACAGTGATGGAACCACTGGCGTCGCCCTGGCAGCGGATGTCGGTCACGCTGGAACTGGCCAAACGAATCGGTGCGGAGGCGGCCAAAGGACCTACTTCCAAGGTATCCAGGCAGATGCGTGAGTCAGTGACCACCACATAGAAAGTACCTGAGCCGACCCCAATCAGGTCTTCAGTAACTGACACTTGTCGATTGTTGCTTTTTTGGTACCAATTGAAAGCATAAGGCGGGGTGCCGCCCCTTGGCGTAATGAAGATGGCCCCATTGCTGAGATCACCACAGCGTAGATTGCGCACACTGTCGCGGCGGATATTGAGCAAGCTGGGTTCATTGATGCTCCTGGTTTCGGAACTCACTTGACAGCCTTTTGAATCGACAATCAAGACCCGGTAGTCGTTGTCTACGGGCAGGTTCCTGATGACTGCTGTAGCCTGATTGGTCACAATTGGCGTACCAAAATTGTTGAAGAAAAAGGTATATGGAGCCAACCCACCCGTGATGGTGGCCGATACTTCCCCATTTCGCTGGCCAAAACAACTGATGTCGCGGGTTTTAAATTCGAGCAGCTTGATCGGTTCACCTGAATCCCGCAATTTGAGCAGCGGAGTAGCCACCGAACAACCATTGGCGTCGCTGACTGTGACGTTGTAATTGCCCGATACCACGTTGGCCAGGGCCGAAGTAGTGGCCCCATTGCTCCAGCGGTAAGTGTATGGCCCAATTCCGCCAGATACTACCGCCCTGATCGTATTGAAACGCGAGGCATCACAAGTCGTGTTGTTGACTTGGGTTTGGGTTTCAGCTCGCAGGGGGGTAGGTTGGGTAATTTTAAAATCCCCTGTGATCGGGCAACCATTGCCATCCGTGATGAAGGCGCGGTAATCGCCAGCCTTGAGTTTGTAGGCGTTGGGCTGGTTAGATTTGCTGCCTTCCCAAGCCACCCGATAGGGCCTGCGCCCGCCACTTATGGCCAATTCGATGAAGCCCGTGGAATCGCCGCTGCACAAGACCTGCCCAATGCCTGCCACCTGGTAAGTGATCGCACTGGGTTGTTCGAGTTTGATCGAATCGCGGACCAATTTACAGCCCAAACGGTCCGTGATGGTAATGCCATACAAGCCACTTGGCAGGTTGAAGCGGTCTTCCACGCTGGTGCCATTTTCCCATTGGAATCGAATGGGTGGATTGTCAATGCGCAACATTTGCACGTTCACGAAGCCATCGGCAGTGTTGCTACAAGTGGGTGAAGAAATGGCAAAATTGGCCTGGATGGGTTGGGTAGATGCCGCTATAGATATGGTCGTGTCCAAAGAGCAGCCCAGGGCGTCGCGAATATTGACACTGTGCTTCCCTACCCCTAGTCCGGCTGTAAAAGCAGTCGTATCTCCATTGCTCCAGCGAAAACGAAATGGAGCTTGGCCCTGTGGCCGCAGGTTGATGCCTCCGGTAGCCAGACCCAGGCAAGCAGGTGGTGCAATTTGGGGCCTCGCACGGATCCCCGCCAAAGCACTCAACCCAACTTTGATCGAGTCGGTAGTACAGCCATTGCGATCCGTCACCAATGCAGCGTAAGTCCCTACTTTGAGCGAGCGCAAGTTGGCAGTCGTAGCCCCATTGGTCCAGGCAAAACGATAGGGTGCAGTGCCCCCAGATACAGCAGTAGTGATCTGCCCAGTGGTATCCCCCAGGCATTTGGGGGCTGCACTTTGTACGATGCGCGCCCGCAAAGGCTCTGCGGAGCCGATGATGGCATTGAATGGAATTGAACAACCCGCTGCATCGGTAACAGTAAGCGAATACGAACCCGAAGGCAGGTTTCGCAAAACCGGACCAGCCAAACCATTGGTCCAATTGTATTGGTAAGGAGCCGTCCCTCCGCGCCCGCTGACCCGCAATGAACCATCTGAGCGGCCCGCGCAAGTCACCGCTTTGGTAGAATCGACTACTGCTGTAAGCAAGGGTGGCCCACTTAATTCAAAGCTCCGCGTTTGTGTACAACCACTGGCATCGGTGACCGTGACGGTGTAAGCGCCCCGGCTTAGGTTGAACAAGTCTTCCGTGTTTTGTCCACTGGACCAGCGGTATTGGTAACTGCCCCTGCCGCCAAAGACGTTGAGGTCGATGATGCCTTCGCGGGTGTTCTGGCACTTGGGGCTGACCAAATTGGCTACGATGCGGATTGAATCGGGTTGGCGGACCACCAGGTTGTTCAGCACGCTCTGACAAGTGCCACTGGTGATGGTCACGGCATAAGTGCCCCCCGCCAGACCAGTAATACCACTGCCACTGATGGTATCTCCATTGCTCCATTTGTACTTGGCCGTCCCTCGTACATCGAGCACAATGGCCCCATCGCGGGTATTACCACAAGTCACAGAGCGAATGCCAATGTCGCGTACCTCCACCGCCGGGCCATTGACCACAGCATTGCGGATGTTGAATTGACAGGCACGAGGTGAGTTGTCACTGACCGCAATCTGGTAACTGCCCTGGGGCAGGTTTTCGATCACAAAAGCGTTGCTGTTGCGTACTATCGAGTCGCCTGTGATGCCTCCTGGGCCCGTCCAACGGTAGCGAAAAGGAGCCTGGCCGCTGAGGGGTTGCAGGGAGATTCGACCGTTGCGGCCATTGCAAGTTGTGACTGGGGTGATGATGCGGCGAATCGAGTCGATGCTCGAAGAGCTGACCATCAAAGCCTGCCGGATGGCCACACAGCCCTTGGCGTCGGTCACTTGTACCGAGTAGCGGGTCCTCACCCCTGGCACTGCACCCGCGCTGATGTTGATTGAAGGTGTTTCGGCACCATTGTTCCAAAGGTAACGGTAGGGTGCAGTTGAGCTCCTTGCAGTGACCGTTAAAACTTGTTGAGCCTCCAAACACAAACTAAAAGAATCTGCAGGGCTAAAACTCAAGGCAGGAATGGGGTTGACGGCCAAGGTAAATTCACCACTGTTTTTACAACCTTCTGGACTGGTAAACTCGAAAAAATAGCGGGTATTGCCCACCGGTGCCACCACGGTATTGCTGAGTAAATTACTGGCATTCAGTGGTGTGTTGCGGTAAAAAGCCAAGCTGGATTGCGGGTAATGGGCGTCTTGTAATTTGGTCTGCCGCAAATCAAAACTTTGCAAGGCGCAAATTTCAGGTTGTTGGGCCAAAACCGGGCTGGGCAACGGCAAAACCCGAACGATAACTTCGCGACGACCTCCCGATGCGCAACGCAAATTGTTGTCCACTGCTTCTACATAAAATCGGTACAAAACTGGTGTAGCGCCAGTATTGGCTGGTAAAACTGGTGAAAAAGTTGCTCCGCTGCCCAAAGACTGCCCGCCAGTAGGCGCATTGAACCACAACAAAAAATCACCCGAGCGGGGAGGAATTGCCCGCAGGAGCGCAGTTTGACCCGAACAAATGGTGTCGCCCACTGCAAAAGGCGGGGGCAAAAGTGCATCGTCGGCATTTCCATTGCAGTTTTGGTCGATGTTGTCGCAGGGAATTTCTGTTTGGCCAGCGTTGATCGATGAGTTCTGGTCGTTGCAATCACCCCGGTTGTTGACATAACCCGCTGGGGGCGTGGCCGCACATGACCAGATGAAGCGGTTGGGATTGCCAAAACCATCACTATCTGCGTCCAAATAATAAGGCGCGCTCGGCCATCCCAAGTATTCCGAGCCGTGTACTGCAATTTGATCCAGGGCGATATCTCCCAAGGAGCCATTGCCTTTGATGCCTACAAAACGAAATTGCACGATTGTTCCGTCCACAAAACTTCTCAAGCTTAGCGCTACTTTGCGCCAGGCGTTGCCTTGGTTGCCACGGCGTTCCCAGAGGTTTTGCCAGGTAACTCCGCCATTGGTGGAGATTTCGAGGCGTAAAGTGCCTGCATTGGCCCCAAATTGGTGGTAAAAAAACGAAAAATGGCAAGAGTCCGTACTACGCTTATTCAAGCGAAAACAACCAGATTGCAGCCAAGCTTGGGCCCCGGTGCTGCATTGGTTGCCAGTGGTTTCGATATAAACATACTTGCCATTGCCGTTTACGTCCGTATCTGGGCCAGTATCTTCCGTAGGAGTAGCGCCACTGTAAACCAACCAAGGCATGTTGCTACCTGGGGCATTCCGCCAAACACCAGAAGGACTGCAATCATCGTCGCAGAAAGGATCGCAGGTAAATTCGGCGTTGAAAGTTTCCAGCGTAGTCGGGCCTGGTGGCTGGCAACCACTTTTGAACGAAACCGGGCAAGAATTGGCGCTGAACGAGGACCCACAGTTTCGCCTCAAATAAACATCGTATTCCGTATCGGCTGCCAAGCCTCTCAATATATAAGGTGGGCAATTGGCGGTCACTACCCTACCCTGCCCCGCTGCAGATCCTTGACCTGGAGTAAACCCTTTGGCCCCATATTCAATGGTCACTGTGCCCGCTGCACAGCCCTGATTGGGCGTCCAACTCAAAGTCGCAGCCGTGGTGTCCTGGCTCACCAAACTGAAAGTTTCTACGGGCAAACAAGTGATAGGGGCAAAAACCAACTCCACAAACTCCAGCCGACCCGTATCTTGCTCGGTATCGTCGCAGATGCGGAGTTGCCAGGTGCCATTGGGATTCGTACTGTTGTCATTCAAATTCAGAAAAGACTCTTCTGGTGCATAGGGTCGATCCATAAACGGAGCCTTGCCATCGGTGATCGACACGCATGCTCCAGTTAGGAAAGTCATGTAAGCGCCACAGCCTTGCTCGCCTGGTATGCCATAATTGTCATCACCTCCGCCATTGTCGCGGCTGACTTCGATTTTGCGGCCAGATGGGGAGAAGAGCTGGATTTTCAAGTCAGCAGCCCAGGTGTGTTTGATGCGCAGGCGCAATTCTTTTAAATACACATCGCGCCCCAATGCTGTGCCTTCGGCTCCATTCACACGGATGTTGAAGAGATTGGGCTGAAAAAAGCCACTGTTTTCAGGACAGGTAAAATCGCGAATTCGGCGGGTGGCACTCGTATCACAAGTAGAAGGGTTGTTGAGCAACACCACGGTTTGCGCGTTCAACTTTGGAAAAAACAGTAGAAATCCAAAGCCGAAAAATAGGAATTTGACAACCTGAATCAGGGAGGTACATTTGTTCATGGTCGGAACAAGTGGTTCGTTTTTGGGAAAATTGTTAGTAGTTGAGCGGTCAAAAAGCCGCTTCGTGTCGAATTGTGCTGCTAAAATAGCTAAAAATGGGATTGCCCTCGAAAAAAATGAAAGCTTGGTCGGCTAAGGGAGCGTAAAAAAATAAGGTGGACAGGTTTGGGTTTCGTGAAAAAAGAAAAGCAACTGACTGGAAGGAAGTTGTGTTCTTTTTTTTGCGAAACCTCAAAAACAAAGATGTCCATCTTATTTTAGCTCAAATACTAAATGGTGTATCTCAAACAATCATTCAAGGCTGGCTGACAATTTGATCTCCTCTGCCAACCCTTTGCTACCTCAAGCTCGTCTAGCCAGAAAAATTGCTCGACATGACCCACAAAATTAGCCTTTTATTGATCCTTACCCTGTTTGGTCTTTTTACTTGTGACTACACCAGCGAACAGGAACTCAGCGCCACCACCGAAGAGTGGAGCAATGCCCGCCTGACCAATCAACTCCCCGTAGATGGCTGTGACTGGCACCTGGGCGTGGACCTCAAAGACGAATGGGGCCAGTATGTGCCCAACGACCAAACTAATTCCGTCATGAAAAATTTCATCGAAAAAAACGGTGGCTTAAATGCCCCGATGTTCATCGATGTACAAGTGAAAATGAAGCTCACGGGCAAAAAGAAAAAAGTGCTGTGCGGCTGGAATACCAAAGCCGACATGGACGAGGTGGAGCTTTATGAGATTCGCAGACGCTGATGACCAACTGTAAAAACCTCAAGACTACCTCTCCATGAAAAAAATTTCAATCTTCTTCTTCATTTTAACCTTGTCCACTTTGTATGCTTGTACAAACGACAACGAAGACGCCATCACTGAAAAAAACTGGACCAACGCTGTTTTAGTCAAGCAAATAGGTTGCGAATGGCGCTTAGACATTGAACTCAACAATGAAGTGGGCACTTACTTACCCAGCCAAGCTACCGAAACTGATTTCAAAAACTTCGTCAACAACATCCCTGAGCTTCACAACCTCACTTCATATAAAGTTCAGGTAAAAGTGAAACCTACCGGACAGTTACGGGGAATGTTCTGCCAATGCTGCCGCGCCGCAGCCAATGAAGTCGAGTTTGTTGAGATCAGAAAGCGTTGATCATCAGCTCATCAAACCGCACAGTAAAATCTTTCGCTGCGCGGTTTTTTTACTTACAGCCTCAGAACTTTACTACTTTGCAAATGGTTTAGGATCATTCAAATGCAAAACCATGTTCAAGGTCGAATTAAATCAAGCTCCCAACTCCCTGAACACCACCTCCTTGTAATTGCGCCCAATCGGAATCTCTTTCCCGCGAATCTCCACATCGTTGGCATCAAAAAAATCGACTTTGTTTTTGGCCACAATGAAAGAGCGGTGGATGCGTAAAAAATCGGCCGCTGGCAAGTCCAATTCCAGTTGGCTGATGGTGTATTTGGTTACGATGGTTTTGTGCAAAGTGACAATCTTTACGTTCTCTTTGATGCTTTCGATGTACAGGACTTCATCAAGCGCTACCCTGGCTTTCTTTTTGTTGACATTGAAAAACAAATAGGCATTGCGGCTTGCTCCACTTGTAGTCCCTGTGTAGGGGATTGGCGAGGGCCCTGGAGCAGAAGGCCCAATCTTGTTGATGGCCACCAAAAAGCGGTTGAATTCGATGGGTTTCAGCAAATAGTCGACAACCCCATAATCATAACTTTCCAGGGCATATTCGTGGTAAGCAGTGGTCAGGATCACCGCAGGCGGGTTTTTCAGGGTTTTGAGCAGGTCCAGGCCCTTGAGTTTAGGCAGGTTGATGTCGAGGAACATCAATTCTACTTTTTCTTCTTTCAATACTTTCATGGCACTCAGTGCATCTTTGCACAGGGCAAGCACGTGCAAAAATGGCACCTGCTGCACGTATTCTTCGAGCAGTTTTCCAGCCAGGGGCTCGTCTTCTACAATGATGCAATTAATCCGCATGGTACTGGTCGAGTTGAATTTGAAGGATGGCACGGTATACCAAGTTGTTCACTTGGTGTTTCAATTCAAAATCGGGGTACATCAACTCCAGGCGGCGACGCAAGTTTTTGATGCCGATGCCCTCACCGGGTTCTTGAACAGGGCTTTCTTCCAATGAATTTTCCACCCACAACTGCAATCGCTGATTTTCCACCTGCAAATGGATGTGAATATAGGCAGCACCAGTGCTTTGTCCAGCCCCATGCTTGAAGGCGTTTTCCACCAGGGGCACCAGCAAAAGAGGTGCAATACGGGTTTCTTCATCGTCTACTTCGCTCTTAAATTGAATATCTAGGCGTTCATCGTAGCGGATGCGTTCAATGTCGAGGTAATCTTCCAGCATTTTCACCTCTCGACTCAGGCTGATGTCGCGTTGTTGCGATTCGTAAAGCATAAAGCGCAGCAATTTGGACAATTGCATCACGACTTCAGGAGTAGATTCGGCTTTGCTGCGAGCCAGGTAATAAATGTTGTTGAGGGTATTGAACAGGAAATGTGGGTTGGTCTGGGCTTTCAGGAAATTCAGTTCCGTTTCCAGTTTTTCTTTGATCAGTAATTTTTCCTTCTCTTGATTGCGGCGATTCAAGCTGTATTGCTGCAAACCCACCGCTACCCCCAGCACAAAAAGCAAGTCCATAAATGTATTGAGTGCGTAGGCGAAAGTGAAAAGGCCGATTTCTCTTTCCTCGTTGAGCAAAATCGGGTAAACAAGAAAAGTGAGTAAAAGGCGATCAAAAAACCAAAAAACCATGAATACCCCGGCACAGAGCATAGTGGACCAAAAATGTCCCCAGCGTTGGCAATACGGTGCTAGCAGCAGGTAAAAAATCGAGTACACCAGCGGAGCCTTGATCAGGGCAACTTGTAGCCCTTCAGCCAGGGTTGAGCGCCAGACAGCATCCCATTTATTCCAATTCGGGACCTCAACCAACATCCATACATAGCCGAGATAGGCCTCAAATATCCAATAGGCTAGCCAAATAAGGAGATGTCTTTTTATTGCGCTGTTCATTAATTCTATGGCTAAAAAACAGCCACTAAAGTACTTTCTTCCTATTGATTTTGAGAAAATATTTCACCAACGGGCATTCCTCAATCACCAACGGCAAATTGCTACACATGAGCTGCAATGGTCCCCTTTCATACGCTCAATTTCCCTATCCATTGCCTTGGGGAAGTTGTCCAGCTATCCTAAAGGATTCAAAATCTCCCCAGCCCATATCCTTGCAGCATCAAGCTATGAATCCTGTTTTGTTACTATTGCCATAATGGCGCTATATCAACTAGCCAACCAGAGAACGCGAGGTTCTCTGGTGCTGGTTTTTCTCAGCCCTTATTAAAATGCTCAAAACAATGACCAAACATCAAAACACTTTCTCTTTTTCCCTCAGTGCCCAGCAATCCTTGAGCATCGTGCGGGTGGCTGTAGGTTTAATCATGGCTTCTCACGGTTTGGAGCCCTTGTTATCTGGCGGTGTAGCGGGCTTAGGTGGGTACTTGAGCGGCCTGGGCTTACCCTTTGGTTCTTTTTTGGCCTGGGGCGTGGTTTTAATTGAGTTGCTTGGTGGATGCTTATTGGCAATTGGCTTGTTTCGCACCTGGATTTGCATCGCATTAATCGGCATTTTAGGTATGGGCATTGTGCTTATTCATGGTTCACAAGGTTGGTTCGTAGTCGGTGCAGGAAGCAATGGCATGGAATTCAATGTACTGCTGATGCTATGCCTAGCGGCTATTTTATTGGAAAAAACCCCCAATTCATAACCAAAAACTGATTTTTAATGAAGAGACCAAACTTCCTTTCCGCCTTCTATTTGATGGTGCTGGTTTTACTTGCTTTAGCCTGCGAAAAAGAAGGAGCCAGTACTGGGCACAAAATCGTGTTTGAAATCACCGGCAATTTCAGCGGCAGCATTTTAGCAGTTGTTTCGGGGGGCAACGGCAGCTTTAACACCCGTGAAATCACCAAATTGCCTTGGAAAGAGGAAATTACTCCCGACGCCAAAACCAAAGTCATCAGCGCCACGGCCAACGGCACTGGGGGCTTGGCAGGGCAACAAGCTAGTTTTAAAATTTTTGACAATGACAAAGAAGTAGCCAATGGCAGCAGCACTACTCTTTCTTCAGGGGTTATTGCCCTCAACCCTGGTTCGTACATCATCAAGTAGCATATCAAAACATGAAATCACCCAACTTTTCGCTACTACATCGCCACCTGGTCGCTAAAGATGTGATCCATCTGCCCCTCATGCCCCGCAATGCAATCAATGCTTATTTGATCGAAGATGTTTTGATCGACGCAGGCACGAAGTGTAGCACCGGGCTATTGCTGCGCTACTTGAAAGGCAAAGCACTCAATGCCCATGCGCTTACCCATGCCCATGCTGACCATCAAGGCGGCAGCAAAGTGGTGTGCACGAACTTTAAAGTGCCACTGTGGTGCAGCTCTCTTGAAAAAGAAAGAGCAGAGTCGGGCCTGGCCACCAAAGATTATGTGGACCAAAGGCACTTGGTGACCCGTTTTCAGCAGCAATATTGGGCAGGACCTGGCCACCAAGTAGACAAGACATTGGAAGAAGGCGACCTGGTGGGGGGCTTTCGGGTGATTGCTACCCCAGGTCACTCCAGTGGTCATTTGTCGTTTTTTCGCGAAAGTGATGGTGTCCTAATCGTAGGGGATGTAATGACCAACATGAACCTGATCAACACTCGCCCCGGCTTACACGAACCCCCTGAACTGTTCACGGAGGATCGGGAACGAAACATCCAGTCAATCCGCAAACTGCTTGCTTTAGACCCGCGCACCCTGTGTTTTGGGCATGGCCCGGTTTTGTATGAGCGGGGCGAGCTGAAACGATTCCTTGCCTGTTTGTAAAGGGAATGGCAAAAACAGAAACCCAGCACATGAAAAAAATCCTCTTGATTCTAGGACACCCCGACCCGGAAAGTTACAACCACGCCCTGTTTCAAGCTTATTTGAAAGGCGCAAATGAAGGGGCACACGAGCTCAAAACCATTCAAATTGCGGAATTAAACTTCCAGCCCAACCTGGCTTACGGCTACCGCAAAAGAACGGAGTTGGAGCCCGATTTACTGGATGCCCAAGCCAAAATCGCCTGGGCTGATCACCTGGTATGGGTGTATCCGGTTTGGTGGGGTGGCGTTCCTGCACTCATGAAAGGCTTTATTGACCGGGTGTTTTTGCCGGGTTTCGCTTTTCAAAAAAGAGAAAACTCATTGATGGTCGATCCTCTGTTCAAGGGCAAAACAGCTCGGATCATTTGTACCATGGACCAACCGAACTGGTATTATCGCCTGGTGTATCGGCAGCCCAGCCACCAAATGATGAGGAGAACGGTCTTGGAGTTTTGTGGCATCAAACCCGTGAAAATTACAGCCATCGGCCCAATCAGACTCTCGAAAGAGGCCTATCGGATTGGTTTTTTACAAAAAATAGAGGCCCTGGGCCGACAAGGATTTTAACCGAGAGCAGTTTTTAGGTTGTGGCCCCGTTTTTTAGCGGGGCTGCTTTGTTTTGATTTGCAGAGACAAGTTTTGGAACAAAAAGTGGATGCAGGGCTGAAGATTAGTTTTACTTTTGTAAAGTGCTTCAGCAAAATTTAGCGGATCAACAAATCCCATCTACAATGCTTCAACACTTTGAAAAATACATAAAATTGAGTGCACCTCTGAAAGATGAGCTTACCAAAAGAGTAACATTAAAAACTTTCAAAAAAGGGCACCTTGTACACAACGCTGACAAGGTTTGCACAAAAAGTTACTTTATTCAAAAAGGCTTGATGCGGCTTTATTCCATCAAAGACGGAAAGGAAATTACAGCCTTTTTTTGTGCCGAAAACGAATGGGTAAACTCTCCGAATAGTTTTATACAGCAGCAGTTGGACATTTATTACATCGACACGATTGAAGCCACTGAATGTTATTGCCTAAATGTGGGGGACCTCGTTTATCTGTTTGAGCATTTCCCTGAAATGGAACAGTACGCAAGGCTATCTATGGGTACAAACTTGGCTTACTATTTGGAACGCATCAGTTCAATGCATTTTACAAGGGCCACAGAAAAATACCAGCATTTTTGTAAAACCTATCAAGATGTCCATCATCGCATTCCCCTTGGCATGGTTTCTTCCTATTTGGGCATCACACAAGAGACCCTGAGTAGAATTAGAGCAGAAAAGTGATGTTTGTAAAAGCTTACCCTGCTCACATTTCGGCCCAAAAGGCTGTTTTTATGATTTTTTGATCTAGGTCAAAAATCATTTAAAAACTGCAACAGACATTTGCCATCGAATTTAAACGAAAAGAAAGATGTCAAATACCTGCAAATGTGCAACCCTTGTTTTCATATTACTTTTTTCAGCTGAACTTGCTGCTCAAATAAGGCTAGCCACACCCAATGTGGAAAGCATCCTGTACGTAGGCAAAGCCAAAAAGCAGGCTTTGATTGTAGGACTTGGTGGGTCGGAAGGAGGCAATGCCTGGGCAAGTTCTTATTGGGAAAAAACAAGAAAACAATTCATTGACCAAGGCTACGCTTTTTTGGCTTTGGGATATTTTGGTGCCCAAGGCACACCCGATACCTTGAATAAAATTGCGATAGACGATGTATACAAAGCCATAAAAGTGGCTGCAAAAAACAAACACATCAATAAAAACAAGATAGCCATCATTGGAGGGTCAAGGGGTGCTGATTTAGCCCTGCTTTTGGGTATACACTACAAAGACATCAAGTGTGTAGTTGGCATTGTGGGCAGCAACGCCGTTTTTCCAGGGCATACAAATCATTTCACTACCTCTTGTTGGACTTTTCAAAACCAAGAATTGCCATTTGTCCCCGTAAATGAAGCCGCCGTTCCCTTCCTCATGAAAGGCGATTTAAAGGGCACTTTTGAAGCCATGCTCAAGGATAGTAGCGCCGTTAACAATGCATTGATCAAAGTTGAAAAAATCAATGGTCCTATTCTGTTTCTTTCGGCGACCGAAGATGAAATTTGCCCTTCGACTCCTATGGCTGAAAAGATGGTCTCCAGGCTTGTTTCCAAGGACTTCAAGCACCATTTTGAGCACATCCCTGTAGAAGGTGGGCACTCAGCTCCACTGAAACATTTTGATTTGGTGCTTCGATTTTTGGGGAGGCATTTTATGGGAAATTGATACGCGTTTGGGGCCTTTGTGACTTGTCCAAAAATCCCCCTTGTAGCCCATGGCCATTGCACTCTTGCGCAGGCTGCCACCTAAGTACATTTGCCCGTTCACAAGTTCTGCTTTGTGCCGGGGCAAGGCTTCATAAAAGCGCATGGATGGCCTGGATTCGGGTGTATGTTCTGACATGGTTAAATCCAAATCAAATGCACTTTCAAATCGCCATGCTGGATTTCCTCACGCTCGCCTACGCGTTCAGGGTCACTCATTTTGCGGCGGAATACCACTAAATAGCCTTCACTGAGGCCCATGCGGCGGGTATAGGTGGCTAATTGGTCCAGGGCTTTTTCGCGTTGATAGTGATTTTCCACTTTCAACTCAAAAGCAAATTTTTGCCCTGCAAATTCAATCACCAAGTCAATGTATTTTAAACCCAGGCCATACTGACGGCGAATATAACCTCCACCATTGACGATGCGTTGCAGCCAGGCCATGAAGGTCAGGTGATGGGCAGCCTCATTGTACTGCTTGCGCGCAGTAACCATTTCGCCATTTTCTTTGTAAAAGTCAACGAATCGAGCCAGTACTTTTTCAATGTCCAATTTGCCATCGGGCAGCACATACCAGCGGGGGTCCTGGACAAACGAAACTTGCTCTACCCAGGAAAGCTCTCTTGGGATGACTTCGCGGTAAATTGGGTTGGCGATCTCGAACCCTTGTTGTCGGCGCGTGATCAAGCCTAGGTCAATCACGTACTGAATGTCTTCGGTAGAAATTGCATTGGGGTCAAAGCTATCAGCTCCGCCTACGATGGCACCGATCACTTTCGCTACCCTGTTTTCGGTCAACTTATCCGCCAATTGATCCAAGTGGGTATCACGGCACTGGATCAAGATTTCAACCGCAGCATACACATCGGCACTTTCAATGGTCCGACCTTCGGGCTGTACTTTGTGTTCTTCAAAGCACAACTCACGCCCGATGGCATTGACTAGCCAGGGCTGGCCTTGGGTTTGCTCAAAAATCAGTGCCAGTGCCTCATCAGAAAAGCTTTGGCCGGTTTCGGCAGTATGTTGAGCATAAAGTGTTCGAACTTCCTCCGCTGTGAAGTTCTGCATCACCAAAGATTTGTCCTTGATGTTAAAAGCAGAGCCACCCAATACATATTTTTGCTCCGATTCCGAGTAAATGCGGTAATCTCGCAGGTCGCGCAAGCCAATGAGCGCCACCGACCAGGGGAAACTTTCAGGACGCAGGTTATACCCATTGCGCATTTGGCGCAGTAGTGAGAGCAAAGAGTCGCCAATCAGGGCATCGACTTCGTCAATAAAAAGCACCAGTGGTTTGGGCAATTCGCCACACCAGGTGGTTAAAAATTCACTCAAACCCTTTTCTTCAAAGGCAACCTTGGTGCATTCGGGCGAGGGCCAATATTCTTTGGGAAGGTAATGTTTGGCATGGATAATCAGGTTACTCATAAATACCCGATTAGCAGCCACTACATTGTTGCGAAACGCTTGTGCATCCTCAATATTCACATACAGGGCGATGTATTTTCCCTCCTGGTTGATCAGTTTCATGTAGGAAATAATGGTAGTTGTTTTTCCGGTCTGGCGGGGTGCGTGTAAAATGAAATATTTTTTGTTCTCCACCAGTTCCATCACCCCTTTCAAGCGCGAAATAGGCGCTATTTGATAATGGTCTGCTGCCACACAAGGCCCAGATGTATTGAAAAAGCGTTTCATAAATGTAAAGATAAGGATATTTTCCTCAATTCAGTTCAAACGCTGAAGCTTGCATAGCTTTAGGCCGTAAAACAAGGAGACAGTTGCTTCTTTGGATTTTCCTGAACCAAAATTTCTCCATCTTGTTATCGAAAAAACCACCACTATGAAACTCACGTACTACGGCCATTCCTGTTTTTTGCTCGAAACCAAAGGCTATAAACTACTTTTTGACCCCTTCATTTCCGGCAACCCTCTCTTGGGCGATACGGTCCCAAAAATCGATATCGCCAGCATCCCTGCCGACTACATTTTACTCTCGCATGGGCACGGCGATCACTTGCTCGACGTAGAGGAGATTGTAAAAAACACGGGCGCGAGTTTCATTTCCAATTACGAAATCATCACTTGGCTGGAAGGAAAAGGCCACCAAGGCCACCCCATGAACCACGGCGGGCATTGGCAATTTCCCTTCGGCACGGTGAAATACGTGACCGCCATCCACTCCAGCATGTTGCCTGACGGCAGCTATGGCGGCAATCCTGGTGGTTTTGTACTTTGGAACGAAGAAGGCTGCATCTATTTCGCAGGAGATACCGCCTTGACGCTTGACATGCAGCTCATCCCCATGACTTGCCCAGCCCTGGATTACGCCATTTTACCCATCGGCGACAATTTCACGATGAACGCCTCCGACGCGGCCATTGCAGCCGAGTTTGTGCGCTGCGAGAAGACCATCGGCTGCCATTACGATACTTTTGGGTACATCAAAATTGACAAGGCAGCAGCAAGCAAAGCCTTTACTGACAAAGGAAAGCAATTGAAATTACCAACGATTGGAGAGACTTGGGATTTATAAACCAAGTCCATGATCTTTACTGTCCTTCTCAACTCCTCAACCACTCAGGAGCAGAAAAGAAGCAAAATGGACATCTTTGGCTTTTGATTAAACCTTTTGCGTGGCAATGTTATTGCCAAGATCATGTTCAAAATCATGCTGGAAATCAGCAAGATAGGGTGTGGAGTGTGTAAGTGTGAGTTCGGGTGTGGAGACTTCGAACATAAGTTTCGTCTCCAATTGAAAACGAGGTTTCTTCACACTCAAACCCAAACAAGCACACCCAAACCCAATTTCATCCGTGTTCCCGATTAGCCTCGCACAGCGAGGCAACGAAGATGTCTACTTTTTAATCTGCGACCCTCAACCAATCTCAATATCCCAAAATCCGAAGCATTTCCTCCGCACTTTGCTCGGCTTTGTAAAGGCGATCGACCAGATTGCCCTGGGCATCTTTGTCGATGATCACGTGTTGGGGTGAAGGGATCAGGCAGTGTTTGATGCCGCCGTAGCCGCTGATTTGGTCTTGGTACGCAGCCGTATGGAAAAAACCCAGGTACAAAGGCTCTGGGTCATTATTTTCGTAAGTGGGCAAATAAACTTGCGCTTGGTTGACTTCAGCATTGTAATAATCGGAGTTGTCACAACTCAAACCGCCGATGTTCACCCGCTGGTAATCATTGAACCACTTGTTGAGGGGCAAAAGAATGAAACGCTCGCCGATGCCCCAAACGTCGGGCAAAGTGGTCATCAAAGAGTTGTCGATCATGTACCAGCGCTCGGCATCATTTTGTTGTTTTTGGGCCAACACCCTAAAAATCGCTGCCCCGCTCTCCCCTACCGTGTATTTGCCGAACTCAGTAAAAATATCGGGTTCGGGTACTTCTTCACGTTGGCAACCCTGCAGGATGGTTTTTACGATTTCCTTGATCATGTAATTGTAGTCGAACTCAAAACCCAAGGAGTTGCGAATTGGCATCCCCCCGCCGATGTTGAGGATTTCTAGGGTGCCACTTTCGCGACGCAGATTGGCGTACATGCGAATGGCCTTTCTCAATTCGCCCCAATAATATAAAGTATCCTTGATGCCCGTGTCGACAAAGAAATGCAGGAGTTTGAGGTTGAACTTGGGGTTGTTTTTGATTTTTTCCTGGTAAAAACCCATCACATCCGAGTTGCGGATGCCCAAACGAGAGGTGTAAAACTCGAAATTGGGTTCTTCTTCGGTAGCTACCCGAATCCCGATGTTGATCGTGCCTTCGATGTTTTGCTCATAAAATTCAATTTCCTGCACATTGTCGCACACGGGAATGACGTTGACAAATCCATCTTTGATCAAATTGACAATGCGCTGCTTGTAATGCTCAGGTTTGAAGCCATTGCATACAATGGTCACATTTTTATCGATCAAACCTTTGGCCAACAAGCGGCGAATGAGGTCGATGTCAAAAGCCGAGGAAGTTTCCAGTTGCACATCGTGGCTGATTGCTTCCTCTAGAATATAGCTAAAATGGTTGCTCTTGGTACAGTAGCAATACTGGTATTTGCCTTTGTAACCCAGCGATTTCATGGCGCGGGTGAAGAGGTTCCGGGCTTTTTTGATTTGTGAGCCAATTTTTGGCAAGTAGGTCAACTTAAGGGGGGTGCCGTATTTTTGAATCAGGTGCATCAGCGGAATGCCGTTGAAAACAAGATACCCTTGCTCATCTATATCGAAGCCTTCCTGGGGAAAATAAAACGTTTGGTCGATGAGGTCAAAATAGCGGTTGGTATTGGCCACTTCGCAATGCTTGAAACGGTGAAGAAAGAGATTGGTCAATCACGAATGGGAGCTTTTCTTGGTATATAAGCTTTTTCACAGTGCAAGGACCAGCGCAAAAGTACATCAAATTGAGGGTTTTAATAACTATTTTGCAGGATGCTTTTCTGTCAAAAACCAACATCATTCATAATCCTCCTTAACAAGAATATCAGACTGGCCCTTGTCTGAAATATTGTACGACAAAATCCTCACCACTAATTTTTCAGAAAAGGAAGATGCGATCCGCACTAACAACTAACAACTAACCACTAAAAAACCCTTCAACTTCTACTCAGCTTTTGTAGTTTAGCCCCCACTAAAACCACGACATGCTCGACAACTGGCTCTACCCTGTTTCCGGAAATTTGGTACCAGATCCCAAAATGGATCAATGCTTGGGTGCCAAAATTAAGATTTTCACCCAAGGCCGTTTTCCCAATTTGAATGGCGTACAAGTTGCCCTGCTGAGTCTGGAAGAGGCCGAGGGCGACGCCGTTCGTCAGGCACTATACGCGCTCTATTTCCCCTTCGATCAATTACAAATCGCAGATCTTGGTGCCTTGCAAAAAAACACCGCAGAGTTTATCATGCCTGTTTTGATTGAGCTGCATGAAAGCGGGATTATCCCTTTGATCATTGGCAGGCTACCTGAGCAGGTTTTGTTGCAATACCAGGGTTTGCAGCACGAGTTGCAAAATATCAACATGATCTGGACCGATTCAAAAATTCCCCTTTCGTTACCCGATCAAGCGCAAGAAAGTGCTTTGTTAAACCAACTGGTTTTTCACGAGAAATCCAAGTTATTCAACCTCAGCATTTTAGGCTGTCAAACCCACTATGTTTCTCCAGTAACCTACCGGCTGATGGAAGAATTACTGTTCGAGTATGTGCGCCTCGGTGCTGCTCGCGACAACCTCAGCGAACTGGAGCCCCTGTTGCGCTACGGTGACTTGTTTGCCTTGAATCTTGCAGCGCTGAAGCAAAGCGAAGCTCCTGGACAAGTCAATGCCAGCCCCAGCGGCTTTTTAATCGAAGAAGCATGTCAAATCTGTCGCTACGCAGGCATGAGCGACAAACTGAAGTCTTTTGGCATTTACGGATTCCAGGCCGCTTTGGACCAAAACCAACAAACTGCTCAAGTCATTTCTCAGCTGATCTGGTACTTTTTGGATGGCGTGTTCAATCGCAAGGGTGATTTCCCCATCTCCACCGAGGGAATGCTGGAGTACATGGTACACCTCAAGCAGCTCGATTACACCCTCACTTTTTGGAAAAGTCAGGGCAGTGGTCGTTGGTGGTTGCAAGTGCCCAGCCAGCGCAAAGACAACAAGGAACAAACCCGCCACCGCCTTCTTCCTTGCACCTATAATGATTACAAAATGGCCACCCAAGATGAATTGGGCGACCGTTTGGTTAATGCGTTCAAGCGTTTTGGTTGAAAAGTTGAGAAGAGGCGTCCAGGACACTTTTATTGGAGCCGAGACACCCTAACCAGCTATTTCTTTACCACAAACATTTGCATGGCTTCCTGGGCCCGGGTATAATAACCTACCACATTTGTAGGATCGGCGGCTTGCTCAAACAAGTAAGCAACCAAAGGGTAATGTGCTAATTTGATGTTGGCTCGCTCAGCCAATACTTTTTTCACGTCCTGCAGCATGGTCTGTCGATCAGCATAGGTTTTACCTGCAAAATAGCTGCTCAATTGGGTCGGATGGGTATTGGTTACGGTATAGTCCAAGCCTTTGACCTGGGTTTTGGCCGTAGTTACTCCGATTTCAAAGGGCTGAGGCTGGTAATTGGGATTTACCTCGGCCAGGGCTTTTTGCATGTGGTTGATCACTGATTGCATTTGCTCAATCAGGGCTCCAGTATCGTTTTGATTGAGCCCAACCGCCGTTTTGATCATTTTGACAAAATCCAAGCCATCCGATGCCTCCCAGGCCACCCCGATGATGCGTTTGAAATCGCGGGCTTTCATGGCCGCAGGTGCCACCGCAATGGCCAGGCCATCCCCTTCGCCCGAAGGCAGTAAATAATCACCAATGTTTACCACTCCACGCACTTTTACGGGGACTTGCCCCATGAAGGCGATTTTTTCAAACGCTCCTGCTGTTTCCTTGTTTTGGGGCATGTTGCCAAGCACAATGGGGGCCGCCGAAACCACCATGAAGCGCTCCGCCTGGCTGAATTTTTTGGATACCTTTCCACCATTCACCCCTACCACGTCGCCAAAGGTCATGCTTTCTTTGGCATCGTAGCGTTCAAGCCATTCCGCGTAGTCGCCTGCGCCCGACTCGAAAGCAACACCCACACTAGCCGCAGCCATGCCCGCAGTGATGCCAAAAGTCGAGATGTCCACTACCAGATCGATTACGTTGGCTACGATGTCTTCTGGATCCAAGACACTGGCCAGGCTGGTAGCCGTTTCCACTACTGAGCCGAATACACCAATGGCATTGGTGACAATGTCTTGGGTATAATTGGAGGTCAATTGCGACTCAAAATTGGTCAGGGCTTCTGGTCCCAGTGATTGCTTGAACAGCCCATTGGTCACATCTTTGGCCAAGGGCAGGAAAGTAGAATCAAAAATCATCTTGGCGGTGCCACTCGATGGGTTGTTGATGAAATTCAAAAAAGTTTGGTTCAAACTATTGAAGGGATTGTTCACGTCAAGGGCTGGAAAACTTACGTCCACATCCACATCGACGTTCAGGGGGTCAAGGCTGGCATCTACATCCACATCCACTTTGGGAATGAGGTTGATAGCAGCCTTTCCAAAATTATACACAAACTCTTTGGGTGGATTTTGAACGATCTGCGACACGATGCTCAACAAACCAGTAGGGTCCAGGTCGGCATAATCCATGCCTTCGATGCGGCCCGTCATTTTGCCGTCCTTCCAAAAAGACACATAGTTGTTGCCACGCCCCGATTCGAGGCTATTTTTAGTGGCTGGTTTGACTTCGATGGCGATGCCCTGGGTGCTGCCTTTTACCAATACCGGATAGCTGTTTTGCTTGGTTTGGCTGCCATCCGCACCACCATCCACCACCAGACGGCCATTGAAAGTGGCGTTGTCCTTTACCAACAAGCTGTCGGTTGTAATTTGATTGCCAACGGTGAGGTTGTTGGCAATATTGAGGTTATTAAAACTACCATTGCCATCTATTTTCAGGTTGCCATTGATAAATAGGTTACCAGGCATTTCGATGTCTCCAGCAGCTTGGATGCGCATCCGTTCAATATTGTTGGTTTTGAACACCAAGTCTTCATCTACAGTCGTGCCGATGAAGTGGCAGGCATCATCCACCTTGGCATTGCCATTGACGGTCCAGAAAGGCAAGCCTGCGGCAACGCGGAAACAATCGCTTTTCTCCAATGATTCGTGAAAATGAATGGTTTCGGCGGAGCCTGCATGAAAAGCGTAGGGTACCGCAAGCAGTTGACTTGCCCCCAACACGGTGAATTGATCTTTTCGGCCATCAGAAAGGGCAATTTCCATCCAAACGTTTTTCTCTGCCCAAGGAACGGCGCTGAAACTGCCTTTTTCAGTGGTTCCCTGGCCAATCACCAGGTTGAACAGGCCATTTTCACTGGTGGAAATTCGGTGAATTTCAGAGTAAACTACAGCCCCATCTGGGCCTTCGGAAAGCAAATTGACCCTCAAAAGGATCGGTTTATTGGACAGCAATTTACCTGCTGCATCGCGGGCTACCGCCTGGTAATTCATGCCTGGAAAAGAAGACAAGGTTTGTCCATTCAATGTGAAAATCCAGCACGAAATAGCCGCAAGGGCCAACAACATTTTTTTCATGGTTGAAGTTTTGGGTGTGGAAAAGGATGGCTGGAGGGACGCTGAACCTGAACGAACAACAGAAGAATTATTGCTTCAAAATTTTGGCCTGGTGCAAAGGTTTTCCTTTGGCATTGGTAATCAGCAGGTGATAAATTCCGGCGGGGAGATTTTGCAAATCCAATTGCTCATCAACTGAATGCTCGGCTACACGTTCGGGCAAAACAAGGCATCCGAGTTGGTCAATGAGCAGTAGCCTGATGCGCTCTTGTTTGCGGAGTTGTACCTGAACGAATAATTCGGATTGCGTAGGATTGGGAAAAATGCGAAAGCGCTGATCATTGATCCCTGGCACTTCAGCTACCACACTTAGATGGGGCTGGTGAAAGCCTTCATTTAGCTCTCCCATTGCCCTGGCATAATGGCTGACTGCCAATTCACCAAGGGTCCATTCCAAGCTGATGTTTTGGGCCAATTCTCTTTTCCCAGCTACGCCCAGCACCGATCGCTCCAAGGTTTGCGCTTCAAGGTTTTGTCCATAGCAAATAAGGGCTAGTGCCAACATGATTGTTCTCATGACGGGATAATTTTGGCGAACAAGTAAATTAAGGATGGGAGGACAAAAGCCTAATGTTCTGCAATTTACATTATTTTCTCAAATAAAAATGTTAAATTTTTCAAAAACGGTCTCAACAATCAAACGAGGTATTTTTTTGTCTGAACCAGAATTTTTGTCTAAACCAGAATTTGCTGAATTACTGAATTACAGAATTTCTTGCGCGATGTTGACCAAGCCAGAATTTGAAAGAACTTTCACAATTGGCACGCTTCGCGGACTAGAGCGGGGCAAACCGTACCCACAAAGCTTGCTCTCCCCACAAATCGCCCCAGCGAG
Organism: Chitinophagales bacterium; assembly: GCA_013299105.1. Taxonomy (GTDB): domain Bacteria; phylum Bacteroidota; class Bacteroidia; order Chitinophagales; family Saprospiraceae; genus Haliscomenobacter. The sequence goes on from JAAFJY010000031.1 coordinate 48,578, forward strand.
CCCCACCTTTGTGTATGCCTGAAATACGTTGACACCAAAAGTCAATCACACTGGCATTTCAACCTTCAAAAACCCAAACTGTACCCACAAAACTCGACCTCCCCATAATTCTCCAAGCGAGCCCAAAATCATATGTCGTCTATCGTATCTCGTCTATCGTATGTAAAAAAATATCAAAACCCAAAATCACCCAACTCAAAGTGACTTCCCTTCCCGGCAGTACTTCATCAGCTCCGCATACACCGGGTTACCCATCAACAGTTCTTCATTTCCCAAAATAATCAGTTGCTCGCGGGCTCGCGTGAGGGCTACATTGAGCTTGCGGTCGATGCCTTCCTCCGACAAGGAAACCAAAGACCTCAACTGCGCCATTGAATTGAGGGCCAGGGAAATGATGATGATGTCTCTGGCTCCGCCTTGGTAGCGTTCTACCGTATCAATGCTGATTTCTTCGGGGTCGATTTCACGCTGGCGAAGGGCCGCGCGAATTTGTGAAATTTGGGCGCGGTACGGCGTGATTACCCCGAGAGTTTTGGGCGAAAAAGCTCGATTTTCTTGCTCATAACGGTTTTTGATTCTGGCTACCAATTCTGCCAATAGTTCCGCTTCGTGGCGGTTGATTTTTTGGGCATTGGTATAATCTGGCGGCGTACTCAGAAAAATCATGCGCTGCTGTCGCAAGGCTTTTTCGAGGGCTGAATCGTCTTCACCAGCTGGGATGACGAGGGGGCAAATTTGTTTGAAATGGGCCGGGCTTTCCTTGGGTAAAATATCCAGGCGATTGTCGTAAAAAAACCGGCTGGGAAAATGCATGATTTCCTGGTGCATGCGCCCCTGGTGCCGCAACTGGGCATAGGCGTGGTCCCAGCCCTGCTCCTGGGCGCGTTTGAACAGGCGCTCAAACAGGGAGTTGCGCAGGTTGTTGAGCCCAATTTTGAGCAAGCCCTGGTCGTTGACCTGCGACAATTCAGGTGATTGCGCTACCACGGCAGGCAATTGCTGGTGGTCGCCGATGAGCAAAAAATGCTTGAATTTTGGCAAAACTCCAGTCAACAAGGGCTCCAGGATTTGAGAAGCTTCGTCAATGATGATGCGGTCAAAGGTTTTGAGGGCAAACAATTCTGGCTTGCCCGTCACCGAAGCCACTGTGCCCACCATGATCCGGCAATTTTGGATCAGTTCTTTCAACTCCTTGCGCGTTTGTGTTTTTTCGGTCTGCACATTCAGCAAGCGCTCCTGGAAAGCCGGAGCGGTGGAATAACGCGAACCAATGCGCAAATAGCGCTCCCGCATAGCCGGGTCATAAGCCTCGATGGCTTCGCAGATTTCGTCCACTGCACGGTTGGTATAAGCCAGCAAGAGCAGGGTTTCTTCAGTGTGTTCCACCCAATAGCCCACCAGGTGCTTGAGCATCACGCTGGTTTTGCCTGTGCCTGGCGGGCCCCAAAGCAAAAAATAGTCTTTGGAGCGCAAAATGGCCTGGAAAATCGAAGCTTGTTCCTCGGTCATTTCGGCGGGCCGGGGCAGGTCGGGCAGGTATTCGTCGCGGGGAAAAGCGGGCATTTCCGTACCCAATATCAAGTCGCGCTTGCGGGGCTCGCTCATGATAAAATGATACAGGCCCTGGTACATGGTCACGAAACTATTGTCGATCAAGTCGTGCTCGATGCACCACAACTTGGTTTCCCGAAACAATTGGTCGTTGAATTGCCGCGAACGCAGTCGCACTTTGGCATGGGTTGCGGTGAGTTCGATCAAGGTGCATTTGAACAACTGGTTGCGCAGGGGCGACTCACTCACCTCCACAAAAGGGTACAAAACCGCAATGTCACCCGTGCGAAAATTGGCCAGTTCGTTGGTCAATTCGCTGCGGCGAAAAACGATGATGGGTTCCTCGTCGCGGGCTCCATTTTGTTCAAGCTCCAGGTGACTGAGGATCGAAAAACTGCGCTGCTTTTGCTCAAAATCATTGAGCCATAAAGTCGCCTGGCCGTTGTGCTCTTCTACTTCGTCTTGCCCGGTTTTGGCCAACTTGTGCTCACGGGCGATGAATCCGGTGAATGCCGTAAAATATGCTTTTTCCAGGCGGCCCATGCGGCCATACATTTTTTGCCACTGCTCGGCGTCACGGCTCACAAAGCCCCCCGTTTGGCCAAATTTTTCCTGTCGTAAAAAACGTTGCAAACGGTCGCCCTGGCTCACCAGGTCTTCGTCTTGGGCGTTGGGCAGGCCCAATTGCAGTAAAAAATGCTCCAGGGCCACCAATTGGTTGCGGACTTGCAAGGCTTCCCATTGCTGGCCTTTGACTACTGGGGCAAACTTGAGGTTGTCAACTTCGAGTACCGAATACAATATGTAGTTGGCCGGATCGGTGCCTTCGCCAAAAGCTGCCCGGATGATCAGGTCGTAGAGCAGCGTTTGGACAAAATGGCTGTTGTTGATTTGGTAAACATTGGGCTTGAACAGCTTGCCACTTTTCAATTCCACAATCGCCGATTTGTTTTCGTCGCGGTACAAAGCATCCAATCGCCCTTGGATACCGTGGGTGTCGGAATAAAAGGTGGGCTCAAGGTAGCACCCCTCGGCGGAGATGCCCTGGCCAGCAAAATCCTGGGTGATCACCCTTTGCAAGTGTACAAAATGCCGCTGCGCATCCTGCTGGATTTTGCGGATCGTGGCGTCATCAATCAGGCAAAAAGCCAGGGGATTGAGGGCAAAAACTTTTTTGAACAAGTCTTTGAAAGGCTGACGAGGCTCGTGCAAAAGCTCATCGAGAAAAAAGTTGGCGATATGCCCCAACAACAGCGATGAACTGGCCTGAAAAGGCAAGTATTTGCGCAACAAAAAACCCTCAGGAATGGCATTGCGGTCGTTGAAACACTCGGCAATGGCAGTCACATCGACCAGGTGATCGGGCTCTACGACGATGGCTTGGGGGCGGTAAATGCCCGCTTGGTCAATTTCAACTTCCAACAAGTGTAAAATCACTGGAAACCCAATGGACTGGCGGATGGCCTCAATGCTGGGATTGAACAAGTCGTTGCGTTCCGGCAGGTCGTAGCGCATTTTGACCGTTTCTTCGGGGCGGCTTTCGTCTTTGATCAAAAAACAACGTTCGCTGGGAAGGTCCTCGAGGGCCAATGCCCGCACCAAGTGGCGAAACCCCTGCACATCAGCCGGCTTAAAGGCACTCGGCCACTCGAGCGGAATAAGCGCGGCTAAGTCACCTGGGGCCTTTTCGCCACTCAGTTCCTGGATCGTTTCGCAAGTGATTTTCAGGGCAAAACCAGGCAAAAAACCCTGGTGCTTGCGAATTTCACCGCTGGCAATGGCCGCTGAGGCCAACTTACGAAAAGTATGCAGGTAATATTGCAACTGCTTGCTGAAACGGTACTTCTGCGACACAAAGGCCATGCGCGAAAACAAAGTCACAAAGCGCAATTTTTCGCGTTTGGTCACTTCGTTCAAGGTCAAAAGCAGCAATTGGTAGCAACGTTCGAGCTTGCCCAACTCGGTCCATTCCGGGTGTTGGGCCGCCTTGAGCAATTCCTGGTAAAGCAGTTTGGCCAGTTCTGGAGTCATGTAAAATGTGGTTTGGAGTGAAGTCTCCAAAGGGTGTGCCTGACAAAGGTAGTTATTTAATTTTGTCAAAAAAGGTTTTGATAAAATTTTTGTTTAATTTTTGATTAAAATCGTAAAACCCGCATTTTTTCCTCAAAATAGCACCACCCAACTGTGTACATGATGCCGCTTTGTGGTATTTTTAGGGGCATTAATCAGATCACAACCGGATGCAATTGCGCTCCGCAAAAAATACTTGCTCAAATGCTCAATTTTGAATGGATCGGTCGCTTCCATCCTTTGATCGTTCACTTGCCGATCGGCATTTTGTTGTTTGCTTTTGCCATGCAGGTCTTGCAATGGTGGAAAAAAAGCGACCTAAACAGCGCCATTGGATTGGCTTTGTTGTTGGGCTCGATTTCAGCGGCAGTGGCTTGTGTGGCGGGCTGGGTTTTGGCCCAATCCGGTGAATACGATCCCGACATGGTGCTCAAACACCAATGGACGGGCATCGCAAGTGCGGTTTTGGGAGGATTGGCTTATCTTTTGCCCAAATTTCGGGCAGCTTTGCTTTCTATTACCGTGGTTGTGTTGAGCGTGGCAGGCCATTTTGGCGGCAGCCTCACCCACGGCGAAGATTATCTTTTTCCCAGCAAAAAAAGCGCAACAGCAGCGGTAAAATTGCCCAATCTGGATAGCATGGATTTCAGCGAAACCCCGGTAGCTACAGTCGCTGAAAATTCTACTGCCGAGGCCAATACCGAAATAAAAACCGTTGAACGCCGCACCTTTTTGTACCGCGATGTGGCCGCGCCCATCCTCGAAAACAAGTGCTACTCTTGTCATGGAGCCAGTAAAATGAAAGGGGGCTTGCGCCTGGACAGCGAAGCTGCGATCCGCAAAGGCGGGAAAAATGGAGTCGTATTGCTGGCTGGAAACCCCGACAAAAGCAACCTGTTCAGCTACCTGCTTTTGCCCGAAGGCGATGACCTGCACATGCCGCCCAAGGGCAAACCCCAACTGACGGAACGCGAAATCGCCGCCCTGCATTTTTGGATTAAAAAAGGCGCTCCTTTTGCCGAAGTCGTGGAACTCGTGCAAGTTGGTGGGGCTACTGCTGCGGTTGACCAAATCGTCATCCCGCCATTTAATGCGCCCAAAATGCCCAACAAAGACAGCGCCCTGCTCCGGCCCCAACTGGCGGCAGCAGCACGACCCGATTTGGAAGAGAAAATCCTGGGCCAAAAAGTGGAGCCCGTAGCGGCCACTGTTTTGGACAATTTCAAGCAAAAAAACGTGGTCATCAGCAATTTTGGCAATGAATCAGGCTACCTCATGGCCAATTTTGTAAACGTCAAAAACTACGATGCCAGCCTGATCGAAGCACTCAAAACCATCGCCCCCCAACTGCTGCGGGTGCGCCTGAGCAAACAACCCGTGCAGGATGAAGACCTCAAAACCCTGAGCGTGTGCAAAAACATCACCTCACTTAACCTGGAACAAACCCAAATCAGCAATGAGGGCTTGAAGTATTTGGCCAGCTTCCCCAATTTGGAACAACTGAACCTCTACGGCACCAAGATCAGTGACCAAGGCTTGAATGCCCTGGCCAAGTGCTCCCAACTGAAATCCATTTACTTGTGGCAAACCCAAGTCACTGAGGCGGGCATTGCCAAACTGCAAAAAGCCCTGCCCCATGCCAAAATCGAACGCGGCGGATTTTTATTCCCGAAACCGGATACTAGCAAGGCTAAAACGAAATAGGGGTTGAGGGGTTGAGAAGTTGAGGAGTTGAGAAGAAAGGCTTCGATCAAAGTTGGTTACAAGAATCTAAGCCTTGTGTCGAAATTGAACCACCCCCATTTCCCAGATGTCAAACCCATCACGGTCAAAATCATGTTGGCAATCTGTGAAAATCCGCAAGAATGGGTGTGTCGTGTGTAAGTGTGAGTTCGAGTGTGGGGGCTTTGAGCCGAATCTATCGACTCAGTTAATTGGAACTGGTTTTTTTGCACACTCACACCCAAACAAACACACCCAAACCCAATTTTTCCGAGGCTAATCACCAACACAACAAGCTTTAAGGTCATGAATATTTTTGAAGAATACAACCACAAACTCAGCCGTCGCAACTTCTTGCAGGGCAGCGTCTTGGGCCTCGGTGCAACTGCCCTGGGCGGCCTGATGAGCGGCAACCTGTGGCTCGACAACGACAAATTGCCGCACTTTGCGCCCAAGGCCAAACGCATCATTTACTTGTTCCAAAGTGGGGCACCCTCGCAGTTGGAATTGTTCGATTACAAGCCCAAGCTCAGGGAAATGTTTGGCCAAGAACTACCCGATTCGGTGCGTGGCGAGCAGCGCGTATCGGGCATGACCGCCGGGCAAAAATCCTTTCCCTTGGCCTACGGCAACTTCAAATTCGACCAATACGGCCAGGGGCGCATCTGGATGAGCGACCTTTTGCCTTACCACCAAAAAATTGCCGACGAGATCACCATGATCAAGTCGCTGCATACCGAGGCCATCAACCACGACCCCGCGATTACCTTCCTGCAAACGGGCAGTCAGCAGGGCGCTCGCCCCAGTTTGGGCTCCTGGATCAGCTATGGTTTGGGCTCGGAAAACAAGAACCTACCTGCGTTTTGCGTGCTCCTCTCGCGCTCCAACAATTACGACCAACCCTTGTATTCCAAGCTCTGGAACAATGCTTTCCTGCCTTCCGAGCACCAGGGCGTGATGTTCCGTTCGGGAGAAGACCCCATTTTGTACCTCAACGACCCCAAGGGCATTGAAAAGGTCAACCGCCGCGACATGCTCGACGCCTTGGGCAAGTTGCACCAGCAACAGGTCGAAGCCGTGCTCGACGACGAACTCAACAGCCGCGTCGCGCAATACGAAATGGCTTACCGCATGCAAACCTCGGTACCCGAAACCCTGGACATCAGCAAGGAGCCCGATTGGGTGTTCGATTTGTACGGCCCCAACGCCCGCAAGGCCGGGACCTACGCCGCCAACTGCCTTTTGGCCCGCAAACTGATCGAAAACGACGTGCGTTTTGTGCAACTCTACCACCAAGGCTGGGACCAACACGGCAACTTGCCCAGTGAAATCCAAAAACTGGCCAAGGACGTGGACCAACCCTCCGCTGCCCTGGTGCTAGACCTGAAACAGCGCGGCTTGTTGGAAGATACCCTGGTAGTGTGGGGCGGTGAATTTGGCCGGGGCTGCTACTCGCAAGGCAAGTTGACGCCCCAAAACTATGGCCGCGACCACCACCCGCGTTGCTACTCGGTGTGGATGGCCGGAGCAGGGGTCAAAAAAGGCTTCTCTTTTGGCGAAACCGACGATTTTGGGTACAACATCGTGGCCAATCCGGTCCACATCCACGATTACCAGGCCACGATCATGCACCTCATGGGCATCGACCACGAGCGCTTTACCTTCAAATTCCAGGGCCGCCGCTACCGCCTGACCGATGTGGCCGGGCATGTGGTGAAGGAGGTTTTGGCTTGATTTTGAGCCGCAGATTGATGATTTGCCTCGCTGCGCGATGCTTAGTTGGGAACACGGATGAAACGGATGAAACGGATTTTCACTGATTGCCAACATGATTTTGACCGAGACTATGACTTTACTTGATTCAAAATCATCATTGTCATTGTTGCCTCCCCAAAATCGCATTATCAAACAGGTAGTACATCCTGCATCGTGTAACCCTGGACTTCAGTCCGGGGAAAAAGCCCCCCACTAATCACATCCTGCATCTATCCGGCAGTTGCATCACAACATCCCTATAATTTGTACATGTTTAAATCGCACAGGTTTCAAAACACCACAACATGAACACCATTCTTTCAAAATATATCCTGGGGCTTGTAGCCATCCTCGCCTTGGCCCTCAGCCTCGAATCAGCGGCTTGGATTTTGCCCAGCCCCAGTTTGGTTTTGGCCAAAAAAACAAAAAAAGCGCAGCCAGCCAGGCAGGTCAAGCAGCAGGTCAAGCAGCACGGTCACCAGCCGCTTGCAGCCAAAAAAATCGACTTCAACCGCGACATCAAACCCATCTTGGCCGACCGTTGCTTCAAATGCCACGGGCCCGACATCAACAAGGTCGATGCAGGCTTGCAACTGACCAGTTTTGAGGCCGCCAACAAGCTTTTGGAATCGGGCAAAAGGGCCATCGTACCCTTCAAACCCGAAGAAAGCGAGTTGGTAAAACGCATCCTCACCACCGACCCCGACGACATGATGCCCGCTCCCAAGTCAAACCTGAGCCTCAGCGCAGCCGAAAAAGACTTGCTCATTGAGTGGATCAAACAAGGGGCCGAATACCAGGAACATTGGGCCTTCATTCCGCCCAAAGCCCTGGACCTGCCCAAAGTTTTGAACCCCGCCTGGGCCAAAAACGCCATCGACTTCTTCATTTTGCAAAAACTGGAAGAAAAGGGCCTCAGCCCCAACGCCGAAGCCAGCCGCGAAACCCTGATCCGCCGCCTGTCTTTGGACCTGATCGGCTTGCCGCCCACGGCGGCCGAGATCAAGGCTTTTGTGGAGGACCCCGCTCCCAATGCCTACGAAAAACTGGTGGATCGCCTCTTGGCCTCGCCGCATTTTGGCGAACGCATGGCCTTGGATTGGCTCGACGTGGCCCGCTATGCCGACTCGCACGGCTACCAGGACGATGGCTTGCGCAACACCTACCCCTACCGCGATTGGGTGATCCGGGCTTACAACCAAAACCTGCCTTTTGACCAATTTATCACCTGGCAATTGGCGGGTGACTTGCTGCACAAGCCAACCACCGACCAATTGATTGCCACCTGTTTCAACCGCAACCACATGCAAAGCCAGGAAGGTGGCGTGGTCGATGAAGAATACCGCGTGGAATACGTGGCTGACCGCGTGAACACCTTCGGCAAAGCCTTTTTGGGCCTGACCACCGAGTGTGCCCGCTGCCATACCCACAAGTACGACCCCATTGAACACAAGGATTATTTCTCGCTTTTTGCGTTTTTCAACCAAAACCACGACTCTGGCATCGTGCCTTACAATGGGGAGGCCTCCCCTACCCTGATTTTGCCCACGCCGCAAGCCGCCAAAACCCTGGACAGCCTGCGGGCGCTGGCTGCGGGCTATGTCCCCAAGGCCAAGGTTTCGTCGAGGTACCAAAAAGACCTTGAAAACTGGCTGAATGGCCTGGACGAAGCGGGCAAAAAAGCCCTGAGCAAACCCCAACAACGCAGTTTGTACCTCGATTTTGAAAAAGAAGACACCAGCATCCTGGCGGACCTCATTTATCCACCAGATACAGGGACTTTGAACAGAAGGGTTCGAGACTTGGAGCGCAGCAAAAAAGACACCACTTTCAAACTCAAGCCCCTGCCCCGCCACAAAGGCTACTGGAACATCGAACAAGCCGATACCAACCTGCGGGCGCTCAACTTCTTCGGCGACAAAGACAAATACCCCAGCAGCCAGGATGGCAAACTGGGCAAAGGGATTTTGTTTCGGGGGGACGCGGGCATGACTTGCGGGCCAGCGCTCAATTACGACCGTTACCAGCCTTTTTCGGTGAGTTTGTGGGTAAAAGTCCTGAAAAAAGACGAAGAAGGTCCGCTCATCCTGCGCAGCAACGGCGACGCCGAAGGCCACCGGGGCTGGCTCGTCAACTTGAACAAGGACGGCACCCTGAGTTTTCAAATGAACCATGTATGGCCCGCCAATGCCATCGAATACCAGACCAAAGAAAAAATCACCGTAGGCGAATGGACCCATATTGCCTTTGCTTACGACGGCAGCAGCAAGGCCGCAGGCTTCCGTTTTTGGGTCAATGGGCGTACGCCTGCGCACCAATTGCACGTGGATGCGCTGGAGAAAAGCATCGTGTTTTACCGCAAAAAATTCATCCGGGGGGCATACAATTTCACCTTGGGTTTTGAGCAGAGCAACCACAAACTCAGCGTCCAGAACCTGGTGATGGACGAGGTGCAAATTTACAAACGCGAACTGGCCGAAGTGGAAATCCAAAGCCTGTACCAGCAAAAAGACCTGGTGCAAGACTTGCTGAACAAAACCCAGCGAAGTGAACAAGAGCAGGCCCAATTGTTGGCTTTTTACCTGCTGAATGGCCACAACGCCGAGTTCAAGGCCAGCCGTGATTCGCTTTTCAAGCTCCGCCAACTCGAAAGCGACCTGGCCACCGAGCAAGAGGAAATCATGGTCATGCGCGAAAGGCCCGAATACCGCAAGACCTACCTGCTCAATCGCGGGGCTTATGACGCGCCTTCCAACCAGGAGCTCAGGCCCAATACCCCCGCCAAGGTCTTGCCTTTCGACGCCAACAAATACCCCAGCAATCGCCTGGGCTTGGCGCAGTGGTTATTGGGCGAAAAAAATCCATTGTTCAGCCGGGTATCGGTCAATCGCTACTGGCAGTTGTTCTTTGGGCGGGGTTTGGTCAGCACCCAGGAAGACTTTGGCAACCAAGGCGCTTTGCCCAGCCACCCTGAATTGCTAGACTGGTTGGCCCTGGATTACCGGGCCAAAAAATGGGACACCAAGGCTTTTGTGAAGCAATTGGTGCTGTCGGCCACCTACCGCCAATCCTCCACGCCCAGCGTGAAAAATCGGGAAATGGACTACGCCAACGACCTGTACAGCCGTTATCCGGCCCAGCGACTGGGGGCCGAGTTGGTGCGCGACAATGCCCTGGCGGCCAGTGGCCTCTTGGTGCCCCGGATCGGCGGTCCCAGCGTATATCCTTACCAGCCTGCGGGCTTGTGGGAGGCCCTGGCTACCCGCAACGCCACCCGCTACGAGCAGCACCACGGCGACAGCTTGTACCGCCGCAGCCTTTACACGATCTGGAAACGCAGCTCGCCACCGCCCGCCATGCTCAATTTTGACGCCACCGACCGCTCGTATTGCGTGGTCAGGCGCCAAAAAACCTCCTCGCCCCTGCAAGCCCTGGTGCTGATGAACGACCCGCAATTCGTGGAAGCCGCCCGGATTTTGGCCGAAAAAATGATCAAAAGCGCCGAGCGCCCCGAAGAGCGCCTGGCCTATGGTTTCCGCGCCCTGGTCAGTAGGCCCGCCCGCCAGGAGGAGCTGAAAGTTTTGCAGGACTTGTTCGCCAAGGAGCAACGGTACTTCCAGCAAAATACCGAGCAGGCTTTGAAGCTCTTGAGTGTAGGCGAATACAAGCGCGACCCTAGCTTGGACGCTGCGGAGGTGGCTGCGTATGCGCTGGTGGCCTCTACTTTGATGAACTTTGAGGAGTTTTCGGTGAAGCGATAAAAAAGAGTTTGGGTGTGCTGGTGTGGGGACCTGTAGAGACAGGACATGTCCTGTCTAAGGTGACGCTCGTAAATGGCCTCGGATTGTTTTGGGGGCCGCTTTGCAGAAGGTCTATTTTAATTTGGGACTTGTAAAGCACCTTCATAATGAGCGCCGATGAATTTGGTTCGGCGCTACCGAACCAATTGCCAAATAATTTTATTGACACCTTTTCCCCCTTTCGATGTTCGATTGACCCGCATCAACAAAGCCGAGAACAAGGAAGTCCGCACGGTTGTACAACCCGACCTGTGCGTCATTTGCGATCCAGACAAACTGGACGAGCGCGGCTGCCTGGGAGCCCCCGACCTGATCATTGAAATCCTGTCTCCCGGCAACAGCCGCAAGGAGATGAAGGAGAAATTTGAAATTTACGAGGAAAACGGCGTCCAGGAATATTGGGTCGTCTTCCCCGATTTTCAGACCATTCAGGTATACCGGCTCAATGAAGAGGGCAAATACCTTGGACTGGCTCCTGCGACGCCAGGGGATGTGTTGAGTACGCCGATTGTGGCGAATTTGGAGGTGAAGGTGGAGGAGGTGTTTGAGGAGTGACTTGTAGGACAGTACCGTGAACCTGCAAAACATACACTCCATCACGCAAGGGAGATCGGATAAACGGCTTATTGATGACTTGAAAAATTAATGCGCGAAAACTTGCAATGTTTATGTTGTGGGGTTATATTTGTGTGTATGGTGTTTTTTGCTACTCTAGCTGTTCCGCGAGGCTGACTTGGCACAAAGCAAAAATATCCATATCTGCGAGCATTTCCAACTCTCAATGCGGGTTTTGGATAGTTGAAAGTTTCGGTAGTTGAGTTGTATTGGCTTGTTGTGAAATAATAGATAGGAATTTATGAATTTTAAACCCAGCATAAGTGAAAACTTTTTAGACCTTTTCTATAAAGAGATTGAATGTGATGTGCCTAACACCAATTCAAAGCTCAATCTACATATTTTGAAAATTGAAAATAACCAATTTTGCTATAATGAATTGATTGAAGAACTTTCGAACCACTTTATTTCCTTTTCACTTTCTCGAAAAGATATAGCGGAATTTAAGAAAAATGAAAAGTATGGTGAACTTTACCGAAAAGCAGCGTCTAAATTTCGTAACTACAATGTAAATGATGGTGAAGCTGGTGAGCTACTGTTGTATTGTTTTTTGGAATCTCATCTTAAAGCCACTAAAATCCTTACGAAATTAGAAATCAAACTTTCCTCAAATGATTATGCTAAAGGGTCAGATGGTATTCACTTACTGGAATTATCTTCTAAAAATTACCAATTAATTTTTGGAGAATCAAAATTAAACAAAAAATTAACTACTTCAATCACTGAAGCCTTTGAGTCAATTAATGATTTTCTTCACAGGAAAAAAAATAATATTTTTGATGAAATAGGTTTGATCAGTTCGCAATTGGGAAAAGAAGCACTTGATGAAGATTCGTATCAGTTTATTAAATCTATTATTATGCCAAAAGCAAGCGACACCGACCCAATTGTAAAAAACAACGCGTTTGCAATTTTTGCAGGGTTCGAAATTGACTCAACCGAAGAAGAAAAACGTTTGAGTAACGACATATTTCTTGCTTTAATTAAAGAGAAAATCAAATCTGAAGTAGAGAGTAAAATGAATCATATTAAGAGTAAGATTGAAGAATACAAGCTATACAACTATACGTTTTACGTTTATGTTTTTCCATTCATGAATATGGATGAAGCAAGAAAAAATATCATCAAAAAGATAACACTAGCTGAATCATGATAGAACGATTAGCTATAGAGGTATTGCAAGATAAATACTTTATTACCCTCAATAATAAAGCTGCTAAACTATTTGCCAATAATTTGTTTTTAGAAAATGATAAAAGCAATATGCTAACCGAGAAGGAATTGAGTGACACTTTACGCTTTGCTGACATCCTATCAAATTCTAAAGACCCCAAAGCAAGAAATAAAGCGTATCAATTGATAACCTTACTCAATGATGATTACAAGACTAACCCTTACTATCAAACATTTTCACATTCTGTATTAGCAAAATTGGGTAACTTCCCAGGAATAGAATTTTTGAAGAACGAAAATAATAATTCAGAATTACCTTTTGACAGAGAATTTGAAAAGAAGGTCAAGGAGTATATTCAAGCTGTTCCAGAAAGTGAAAATTTAATTTTTACCGACTCCCAATTTGATCTTTTTGAAAAGATAAGCAGTTCAAAGTCTTTTAGCTTTTCTGGACCAACATCAATGGGTAAATCATTTATCATAAAGTCATTTATTAGAAGGATCCTTGGTAAAAACCCACCTGAGAATATTGTCATCTTGGTACCAACAAGGGCTTTGATTAACCAGTTTTCCATAGACCTTAAAAAGGAACTAAGAGATGTGTTAGAGCATTACAATTACACTGTAATAACCAATTCCAATTTTTCTGAGTTGCCCTCAGCAGAATATCATTATATTTTTGTGCTTACGCCCGAAAGGCTATTAAGCTATTTATCACAAAAGGATAACCCTTCTATTGCCTACTTATTTATTGATGAAGCACATAAATTGGCAGCAGAAAAGGATAGCAGAGCTGTAACTGCGTATTCTGCTATTTCAAAAGCTTTAAGGAGGAATCCTAATGTGAGTTTATATTTCTCTTCTCCGAACGTTTCTAATCCTGAAGTTTTTCTTAAACTGTTCAAAAAAGATGAGAAGCAGTTTTTTAGGACTATAGAAACACCTGTTTCACAGAATCTTTTTTTCGTTGATTTTATTGAAAAACATGTGACTCACTATTTAGATAATGGGATTTATAAATTTGAACCAGAAGTATTAATGAAATCAAATACGATTTATGATTTTCTTTCTGCGATTGCCGATAATGACAGTAATATTGTTTATTGTAGTTCAAGATTTGATGCAGTAGATAAATCTGCCAAATTTGTTGAACAGAATCAAAATAAACAGATTAAAGTTTCAAGAAAGGTAAAAAAGGTAATTCGCCAGATAAAATCATACATACATAAAGATTACTATTTATGTGAGTTTTTAGACAGAGGTGTTGGCTACCACTTTGGTAACTTACCTCAGATTATCAGAAATAAAGTAGAAGGCCTTTTTAAAGAAAAAGAAATCAACTATCTCTTTTGTACCTCAACGCTTTTAGAAGGTGTGAATTTACCAGCTAAGAATGTCTTCATTCTGAACAATAAGAATGGGAGAAACACTTTTCAACCGATTGATTTTTGGAATCTTGCAGGACGAGCAGGGCGACTTAAACATGAGCTTTCAGGGAATATAATTTGCCTAAAGGAGACGGATGCTGATTGGAAAAAACATGAAGCTTTGATAGTCTTTAATGAGGAAATAAAACTCAGTCCTTCAGTTGAAACTTATATTGATAAAAAGCTAAAAAAGATTGAGCAAATAATAAATGAAAATCCAAAAATAAACGATGAACCTGAAATAATTAAAGAGATATTGGCATACATTGCCAATATTATAAGCATCGACACTCTTGAAATTGAACGATCCAATTATAGCAGCGAGATAATAAAAAAGTTGATTTCTGACAACCAAGAAGCAATAATAGAATTGGCAAAAAAGAAAAATGGAAAGATTGAAGTTCCTTCAAGTGTATTAAACGCAAACAGTTCAATAAAACTTAAAATACAGAATGAGGTTTTTATTGCTTTGAAAAAGCAAGCAAAGAGCCCTGAGGCCATCAAAATGCCAAATAGAATTACTTATGAAGTTTGTAAAGAATGGTTACATAAATTATACTCTTTGTTTTATTGGGATACAGAGGAAAAGCAAATTAAGTCGGAAAACCAGCTTGACCATTTTGCAGTACTAATGAATCAGTGGATGAATGGTGTGTCGTTAAGTCAAATAATTAATAACTCAATTGATTACTACAATCGAAGACATATCAATATTATGGTTGGCTATAAGGATAATAAGCTATCGTATGAAAATTTCAACAATAGCAAACATCATATTAACTTACTCATTGGAAATATTATTGATGAAATTGAAAGTATTTTGCGCTTTCTCTTTGAAAAGTACTTCAATATCTATTATGTTATGCTAGTCGATATATTAGGAGAAAAAAATGCGGGAGTAAACTGGGCGACATTTTTAGAGTATGGAACACAAAACTCTATTGTAATCTCCTTGCAGAATTACGGTTTGTCAAGACACACAGCAAATTTCATTTTCAAAAAATTTAAAGATTGTTTGACAATAGAAGATGACAAACTAATCGGAATTAATACTCAAAGACTCCAAAATCGACTTGATAAAGATGAAGTTGAGTTTGAAGAAATTAGTTCGATATTATTTTGAGATAGTAAACAAAAATCAATATTTACTTATTGCACCTTTTTACTTGAAGGTGATTATTCTTATCAATCTTGAAATTACTCTTCTATAATAACGTTAATAATAGTTTCCAATAAATATCGCATATCCTTCCAATCGTAATTATCAAGTTTTTCTGGTTCGGCCAAACACAAATCTAATTTATGAAAGAATTTTTTCGTCAATAAATCTTTTTCTTGAATAACACCTTGATAGGCTCCAATGCCCTCATCATATCCTTTCCATTGAACAGGGATAAAACTCCCATCCTTAACTAAAACATCCATACCGAAGAACAATTCAATACTGACTGCTCTTTTGTTAATGTCTTGGGTATCTAGCCCTGAAGGTCCAATAGTTGGATATTGCTTTGCGAGATCAATATCCGGATAGTTCATTACCGTCACATTTGGAGGTAAATTAATCTTTTTGAGTGGAAGAATAGCAGAGTAACCTCCAGTATCGTTATCATAAATAGCAATAATTCTATTTCTAATTCCAGCTCCAATAAATGATTTTACTGTATTTGTAAGGCTGCCTGCACTTCCTTGAACATTGGCAATTCCAAAATCCATAAAAGAGAAATAAGGGGCAATTCTTGGGAAGAGGAGCTGCATAGATTTTCGAAGAATGTTTGAATCTGTTGATCCTTCTGTTAAGATAATTAATTTTTCACCCATTTTATACTCATAGGATAATGACTCTTTAAAATAAATATAATCTCCAAAGTCTTCCATAGAATCCATTTCTTCAAAATCATCTATAACTAGTTCAGTAATCTCATATTTGACTTCAACTGATTCTTGATAGTAATCTGACATTGCTCTAAGTAAATTTCTTTCATCATCATTACCTAAAAAAATACTGGAAAACATATTTCTACTTCGTCCTAACAAGAATTCAGTTATTGTATCTTTGCGAACATTGTCTACATCTTCAAATAAAGACCATATTAAGCCATTCTCTATTATTTTTTTTGAGCATAAAACATATTCATCAAATTTTAATTCATTCAATATATCAAGCTCATTTTGTATTTTCATTTCCAAGTCCTCATCCTGAATTATTGATGGATAATCTTTTCTACTTTCCAGAAGTTCGATCTCTTCACTAACAGCCTGATCAAATTCATTTTTCACATGTGAATAAGAAAGGCCAAGCAGCTGAAGTCTCTTTTTAATAGTTCCTATATCAGAAACCAATGCTATTTCTGTTTTAAATGAATCATCATTTACATCAACAACATAACCAGCCCTCTTGTTATTTTCTATTTTATATATTTTTAAGTCATCTTTAGTGAACAGACTTAAAAAAGAAGGGTCGATGTAGTCAAAGGAAGTGTAATGTTTCCCCCCTATACTTACAGCCGCTGTGCTACCCATAATTAACTAATTTTTTAATCCTCCTAAAATATACTCGTCAGAAATAGGTTTTGTGCAAACTGTTAAAGCTGAAAAGCCTTTCAAATCAAGGCTAAAGTATATTTACGAACTTAGAACTTTGCACAAAAACTAATCCCGTAAAGTATAAGCCAGTTCGCATTCTAACTAGGAAAGATCGATTCCTGGGCCCATTTCCCCATTTCTTTCGCTGAAGCTGGGCTTCCAACTACAAAAATAGAATTGACAGGGCTGGAATCACCTTCTTTTGCCTCAAAAACATTCGGCTGGATAATTACTCGAAATCTAATCACCGTTATTTTTTGAATTTTAAGAACCGTGTAATTAGATAGCATTTCAACCGAAATCACGAGGAGACGTCACAAAGAAATCAAAACTTTTCCAAAATAACAAGTCCTACGCATAAAGTAATTTACGCCCCCCCCAAAAAAACCAACCGCCCCAAAAGTCACCCCCTGGAGCGGTCAATCCTAAATATCCAAATAGTATGAAAAAAAATACCTATTCTGAAACAACTCGCACCACCCCATACTTCCCCTCACTCCGAACCTTCACCAGCATCACCCCCTTGTAATCCAAACCCTGCACCTGCACCAAATGCTTGCTGCGCACGGCATCGACCTTACTCACCCGCAGCACCCAGCCGAGTGCATCCATCACCTCAACTTCCAGCGCAGTGGGTTTTTCCAGGTTTACTTCGATGTTCAACACGTCGTTGAAGGGGTTGGGGTAAGCATTGATCGCCGTAGCGGGCAACAGATACTGCGAGGACGTGGTTCCCTTTTGCGTCACCAGCGGGTCTGGGAAAACAATTCAGACGAACCCACTTGGGTCTTCATCACCCCAGATGGTCGCTTCGATGGTAGCCCTGCTGGACTGAAGCAACTGTACACCGTTGATGAACAAAACTGGAAATCGCAGGACGTTCAGTTAGTGAACAACCCAAAGTACATCCCTGGGCTCTTGGGCAAGCTCAAATTGTTTTAGTAGCGCTTAAATTTCACTAGCTATTTGGGCAATCGCAGCTGTCAATACATTTTCAAGGTAAAGTTTGATATTTTTCTCCTTCGAGGACACATTGTCATTGATTGTAATAACATGCGGGTTTAATTCTAGTGGCTCAGAGAATACCTTTTTCATCGAATCACCACTCGACAAGTTTTTGTACTCTAAAAATGCACCAATTGCGATAGCGCTTTCATCATACCCGAAATGATGAATGGTCAAAACCAATTCATATTTGTTTTCTCTTTGAAGGTCAATTCCAAAGACAAAATATGATTTCGGCAAAGTCCTATTGAAGAAATAATTATGCTTGCTCGCATAGGCTACAATTTGCTCATAATAGTAATTTTGCTTTGAAGTATCGGTGGGGCGTCCACTACTTATGTAAAACTTAGCAGCTTTTCCAAACTCGTTTTCGAGCTTAATCTTATATTCGTTTAAGAAATTGCTACAATAGTTAAATATTGCATTTCTTTTCTCATTGAGCAATGTCTCATATTGCTCCAACTGATCTTTTTGTTTTTGAAGGACTTTTTCCTTCAAGATACTGGTCACCTCTTTCAATGTTGTATTAGCAACTTCCCTGAGGTTTAGTGCTTCTTCAATGTACTTCTTCTGTATTTCAGCAAAATAAGTTACAAGTTTTTGAGGTTGATCTGCATCAGCAGCTTCTAACGCGTTGATGTATTTTATTTTGGCCTCTTCTCTTAATACAGTAATGGGAAAAAAATTATGCTTAATCAAAATGAGACTCGCAATTAACCTTACAACTCTGCCATTGCCATCTTGAAATGGGTGAATCGTTGTAAACGCATGATGCACCCAAGCTGCAATGATCAAAGGATGGACTCTTTTTTCAGTAAGTTCATCATAAATTTGGATTAGTCTATCCATTTCAGCCTCAACATGCTCAGGTGGGCAGTACAAAATTTTTACGCCATCCTCCCTGGTTGGATTGTTTTCTCTCTCTTTAAACCTACCCTTGATCAATGCAATTTTAGTTTTATATCCAAATTGATCCCGACCCTCTGCATATTCTTGATGCCTGGTGGTCAATTGGTGCAATTCGAAAATAAAACCTTTCGTGAGTGGGCGATTTTCTTTAACTACATCAAATACGAAATCAACAGCGTCGAGATGATCCTTTAAATGATTTAATAAAGTTTGTTTGGGTATATTTGTAGCTCCATGACTGATCAAAGCAGACACAAACCCCTCTTTTATCAGTGTTTCTGTAACTCCCTTTTCTAAATCATACATTCGTTCAACAATGCCAGTTTCAATCGCGTGCTTCCTTTTCAATTTTGCAATAAATTCAACATATTCTTGAGAATTTGCTTTTAGAACTTCTCTCCTTGTGAACCAAGACTGAGCAATATCATCCAAGATCGAAGTGTCACACTTCGACCAATTTTCTGAAAACGAAATCCATTTCCAAAGCCTTAATACTTCCATTTAATTATTCCTTTGAATGTAAAAGCTTAGCCTAGCGGTTTCGAGACAAAAAAGATGACGGTTTTTCGTCAGCCGAGCCTGCTTTTTGTGGGGGTAGCAGGTGCTACCTTCACAAAAAGAGGCGAAGGATCACGGAAAAACGGCCTTTTTTGGCCGAAATGGGAGCAGGTTAAGCTTTTACCTTTGAATAGAGATAAAACAAATCAATTGTATTTGTCAAACCATGAATATTGCTTGGGTAAAACAAATTCACGGGCGAGTACAAAAATAACACATTTTCTTGAGTCCCTATGTCTGATGCTGATTAATTTTATAAAAAACCAACCGCCCCAAAAGTCACCCCCTGGAGCGGTCAATCCTAAATATCCAAATAGTATGAAAAAATACCTATTCTGAAACAACTCGCACCACCCCATACTTCCCCTCACTCCGAACCTTCACCAGCATCACCCCCTTGTAATCCAAACCCTGCACCTGCACCAAATGCTTGCTGCGCACCGCATCAATCTTACTCACCCGCAGCACCCGGCCCAATGTATCCATGACCTCAACTTCCAGCGCGGTGGGTTTTTCCAGGTTTACTTCGATGTTCAACACGTCGTTGAAGGGGTTGGGGTAAGCATTGATCGCCGTAGCGGGCAATAGATCTTGCGTAGGCGTTATCCCTTTCCCCGTCACTAGCAGGTCGTAGCTGCCTTGGGCCAATTGCCAGCCGTCCACCACGATGTAATAGGTACCTTTGGCCAAGGGCATGGTGATCGTGGACTCTTTGGTGCCGGAGTTGCCGCCGCCGGAATTTACCAAATCATTGTTGTTGCAGGAGCGCAGCAGGAGCAGGTCCAAAGCCGCCGATTTGTTGCTCAACTTGATCGTGATTTCACCTCCCGGCCATTCCAACTTGTGCAGGGCCTCCGGGCCAGTCAATTGCCACCAGGGGTCATTGTTGTAGGTACTTACCAGGTTGCGGCCAGTGCCCGTATTGCCCGTGATGGTTTTTCCAATGGCCAGCGTTGGGGCCTCGCCACAAGACAATACACCGAAGATGGGCAAGGCCGCCGAGCTGGGGTTGTAGCCGCCCTGGCGCAAGTCCACCGGGGGCATCCAGGTATTGGTCTCGTTGAATATTTTCTTCATGAAGGTGTTCCGACCCGCATTGTAGGCCCGCAAACCTGGAAAAAAATAAGCGCTACCGTTGCTGTTGAACCAGTTTTGCACATCAAAACAAAAGCATTCAGAGTTTCTGCCCCGCTCCGCGTCGCACATGTTGTTGGCATCTACGATCGGGATGTACCCACACAATTCTTGCAGGGCGTGCGTAAATTCATGCACCCCGTGGTCAAATTTTCGGAAACTCCGATCAAGGGGGCGGTTGGCAATCCCCGTTTTGTTGGTCAATTCTTCACTGACTAAAATGGCTTTCTGAGGCGTACCAAATCCCGACATGCCCCTAAACTGGGCCGTATTGGGCTTGGTCATCCAGGTGGTGAAAAACTGGTTGGGCACCATGCTGTTGAGGTCGTTCTTGTTGATCAGGATCAAGCTCTGTCCTTTCAGGGCCGACAGGGTTTTGACCTGGTTGGGGTCAACCTTGGGGTCCGCAGGCTTGGGTGACACCACGGCGTTCAGCATGTTGTTGATGATCAAATAATAATTGACCAGCACCCAGTCGCTGCCAGTATTGGTGGCAAAGAAGGTGACGCCGTTGCTCCCTTTCAAAAACTTGTTGTACGAGGCACCAATGGCATCCGCCGAAGTGTTCACATTCACATTGGGATTGTCCACGTAATGCGCCAGCAGGTTGGCTTTGCTGGGCAAGGGCAGGAAATAGTCCTTGACCATCTGATTGAACTGGAATACCCAGGTCTGGTTCTTATTGCCCGCTACGGGGTTGTCGCTTTGTACTGCCGTGGTATAAGACAATGCTTTTGCCGCATTGGCGCCAATCAATTGGTAGCCATTGGTGCCATACAAATTGACATCCGATGGCTTGATTTCCCATTCTTTTACCCCTTGTCCGGTGGCAAAGGTCAAGGTTCCCGCAGCCGAAAGCAAGAGTGGGAAGTTCTCCCCTTTGGCTTTGTTGATCAATAGGCGTTTGCCGCCTCCTGCGTCGATGGCCCTCCACAGGAATCGCTCGCAGTTCTCCGCAGCGGGAATGACTTCCATCTGCAGCTTGTCGTTTTTGTCAAAGGTCAGGCCTTTGCGGTGGTCCGTTTGGGTAGCCGTACTCTCCAGCAGGGGCTTGGCTTGTATGAAAAACCAGAAGCCTTCGTCGGCCATTTCTGGGCTCACGCTGACGTATTTGGGCGTGAGATTGGCCCAAGTGCTGCCGTTCCACCTTTGATAAACGCCTTTCGCGTCGATCTTGATGAGTTGGTTGTCGTTGTCTTGTAACAAACGGGCTTTGGTGCCGATCTGGCTGGCCTGGTCGCCATTCAGAACCCAAACGCTGCTGTCGGTCCGGGTGTAGTAGGTTTTGTTCTCGATGGTGATGATTTGTAAAATGTCGGTCCAGGTGCCTGCGGCACTGTTGTAGAGTTTGATCTTGCTGTCGTTTTGATGGGCCAGCGAATAGCCGTTTTCGCAGCGGAGCAAGTCACAATTGGACAAGACTTGCTTGTTGCCGTCAAAGACCAGGTCGCCGTACAAGGACAGGTTCTTTTGCGGGCAGAATAACTTTTGCTTCAAATAATCGGTGTCAAAATTGTTGTTGAGCAACACTTTGGGAAAGGCTTGACCGTATTTTTTGATCGTCAACACCTCTTCCTGTTTGCCGTCGCCAGTGGCAGGATTGGTCACGTAGCCAAAATTGCTAGCGATGCTTTCCACCCCTTTGGTCACGACCACATTGCCCGTGCTTTTTTGTTCGTAAAGCACACTGTCCTGCAAGTAAAAGGTCCGGCTGACGCGATTGAGCACGTCCACCAAAATGGATACCGATTGAATGACGGTCAAGTCATAGGTGCCCTTGGCCCCTTGCCAGCCGTCCACCACGATGAAGTAGGTGCCTGGATTCAAAAAGAGCTTGATTGTGGATTCTTTGGTGCCAGAGTTGCCACCACCAGAAGCAACGAAATTGTTGTTGTTGCAAGAACGCAGCAAGATCAGGTCCAGGGCCGCTGATTTGTTGTTGAGTATTATTGAGACATTGCCACCCGGCCAATCCAGGCGGTGTACCATCTCCGGGCCAGTCAATTGCCACCAGGGGTCGTTGTTGTAAGTAGATACGCCGCTTTTGCCATTGTTGGTATTGCCTTTGATGGTCCTGCCGAAGGGGACCACTTCAGCGGTACCGCAGTCGAGTTGGGCAAAGCTGGTTTGGGCGCTGAGGAGCAAAATGGCTGCCAGGAGCAGCTTGGCAAGAAATGTTGTTGAGTTTACCATGACTTTTAGAAAAGTAGGTGTTGAATTCATATGTGAGGAGTTTTTGAGTGGGTTTTAGCCACGAATTTTATGGTGTAGCAACTACGTTGCCTCGCTGTGCGAGGCGGTTTTTAGCACGCGGATGACGCAGATGACGCAGATTTTCGCGGATTTGCCAACATGACTTTGACCATGATGTTGACAGATGTTACTAAAGGCATTTATGTATTGGTTAAACTCTGAAAACTTCGGAGAACTTTTCAGCATAAGCCAACTGTGAGTTAAAAACGTCATGCTAGCGGGGGCTGTAGGCCCCTAACGTTGGTAGCATAAAGGTATCATGTTTAGTGGGGCTGTAAGTCCCTAACGTTGGTCAGTCAACGTCACGCTAGCAATCATTTTCAGCACAAAAATGGCCTCCCCGCAGGTGATTTTTTTCGTCAACTGGGTGATAAAATCCGTCAAATGCGGGGAGGAGGCGAGTGGAGGGTTTATTTCCTTACGCAGCGGCAAAAGATTGCACCTGATCTTAAAAAAACGTTGTATTTCCCATTTGAGAAGTCTAAAACATGGGCATAAGTATTATTTGCATAGCCTGATGAACTAGTGTATTGAGACACATACTGTTGACCTGTTACTTTAGAAGCAATAAATTTTCCTGTTCCTCCTGGCCCATGAGCTTTATAAATTTCGTTGAGCTCTGCAAAAGATGGGAGGTACCAGTCATTGAAACCAAAAGCTTCTAAGTCATCGCAAACTTTGGCTGCGTATAGCACGCCTCCATTATTCCCCAATTGTGCAACAATGGCTGCGGTGTTGGATTTACCTTCATAATCTTTACTACCATCATTTAACTTTGGCAAGTTTTTGATGTCCACATTCAAACCGCCCCAAGTAAGATTGGCTGGACCACTGTCTCTATCGCTTACGTATATTGTTTGACCGTTTGACAATTTCACTTCCAAAAGTGCACTTGGTATTTGAGGTGCAGGCTGCGCAACAATTTTCTCGTCTCCACAGAATTTATTGATCGCCCAGGCTATGGTCACAAGTTGTTTAGGGTCGGTTGCGGTGATGGTCCAGGTATCTTGCGGGCGTTTCCCACCAATGGCTCCCAGAGGGGTACAAGTAGTGCACTTGCCATTGGTTATCAAGAGGTTTGAGGCAGCTAAGGTTGAGCCACCATTAGGGCCGCCCCACTTCACCGTCAATTTCAAAATACCTTTGTCAAGGCTTTGCACAGTGATGTTGTTGAATTGGGGATTGACTTTACAGTTCATCATTTGCTGGGCAAATAGGCAAGCTCCGCCTGCAAAAAATAGGGACAAGGTTAACAAGGTGTTTTTCATGCTTAGAGGAATAATAGTTTTGGCCTACTCTTGATTGGGATTTTCGGCGTGGTCCCGGTCGCGTACCAAAAACAGTTTAAGGTTTGGCCTTTGACTTGGGCAAAAGTGGCCCCCTCCCAAGTGACTTTTCTCGTCAAATGGGTGATAAAATCCGTCAAATGTGGGAAATGAGCCGAAGAATTGGGAAAACCAATGGAATAATCCGTTGCCTCATCAAACGTCACAAAGCGGCCCAAAACACAATCAGCGGCCATTCCTGGCGTCACTTTAGACAGGACATGTCCTGTCTCTACAGGCTTCGAGCAGAAAGCGAGGATGAATCAATAATTGGTTTTCGAGATGAATCCGGGACCCAAATCTGTGTTTATCCGTTTCATCCGTTAAATCAGTGTTCCGAACAAAGCGTCGCGACAAATCAATTGATTAAATCCGAGTCCCTCAAAATCCCCGAAGGCAATTTCCCAAACCGCTGCCGAAAACTCCGCGAAAAAGAGCGCACATCGGAATAGCCCGACAAGGCCGCAATTTTGGCCAAGGGCAGGCCGCTGCGGGCTTCCAGGAGTTCGCGGGCTTTGTCGAGGCGCAATTCCAGGAGGTATTGCTGTGGGGTGAGGCCAGTCAGGCGTTTCAATTGGCGCAGCAAGGTGGATTCGCTCATCAGGAAATGGTGAGCCAGGGAGGGTACGTTGAGTAAATCGCTGTGGAGGTTTTGCTGAACGTATTTTTCAAAGTCGGTCAGCCAAGTCTGGTCTGCTTCCGACAAAAGTGGAGCTGTTTTTTCTTCCGAAACTTCGACGCTGGCTTCCACCATGCGATTGGCCCGGTTGTGGAGCAAATTTTCAATCCTGGCGATCAGCTCTTCTTCATCAAATGGCTTGGTGAGGTAATCGTCCACCCCGATCCGCAGGGCTTTGAGTTTGTCCCGGGCCTCGGCCCTCGCGGTGAGCATAATGACCGGAAGGTGGCGGGTGGCATCGGTGGCTTTCAATTTTTCGAGCAATTGGTAGCCATCCATCACGGGCATCATCAGGTCGCTGAGGACCAGTTGTACCTTGTTGGTTTGCGACAAATAATCCAAAGCGGCTTGCCCGTGCTCGGCACATACAACCTGGTATTTTTCCTGCAAAACCGTACGGATGTAAGCCTGCAACTCAAAATTGTCTTCGACCACGAGGATTTCGGGCTTTTCCTGGTCCTTGGTTGAAGGTGCGATCTTTTCACTCCAAACACTGCCAGCACTGGTGGCCGTGGGCAAGATTTCATCGGCTAGCAGCTCACCCCAATCGGGAGAGGCCACTTCTTTTTCGAGCAAAGTGACTGGAAAACTGACTTCAAACTCAGTGCCGTGGCCTGGTCTGCTCTGGACTTCAATTTTTCCTCCCAAAAGCCGGGCATATTCCTGACAAAGCGCCAAGCCGATGCCAGTGCCCCCTTGTACCGGGTTGTTTTCTTGCTTGGTCTGAAAATACCTTTCAAAAACCAGGGGCAAGTCATCGGGGTGGATGCCATCGCCAGTATCCTTGACTTTCAAGCGCAAAATGCCATTTTCTAAAAGCAGGGTCCCCTTGATGGTACCGCCTGCAGGGGTGAATTTGAAGGCGTTGGAGAGCAGGTTGTAAACGATTTGGCGGCATTTTTCCCGGTCGATCAAGGCGATCAGGTTCCTTTCTACTTCGGTATCAAAGCTGAAATTCAAGCGCTTTTGTTCTGCCAAAGACTCGAATTGAGCGAAGTAATTGGCGAAAAATGGCACCAAGGCTTCCGGGCCAAGGCTGATGCTCATTTTACCCGAATCCAACTTACCCAAGTCCAGGATATCCTGAATAAGTCGCCCCAAATCATCGCCGCCGCGCTTGGCGAGTTGCAGCAATTTTTCTTGTTTTTCATTCAACTGCGGATCCTTGTTGATGGAAGCGATGGCTCCGTTTAGCAGGGTCAAAGGGGTGCGCAGTTCATGGCTGATGTTGGCAAAAAAACGGGTTTTGGCGGCGTCTAAGGATTTTAATTCGCTAGCCTGTTGTTGAATAATCTGGTTTTTTTCGGCCAAAATGCGCTGCTCTTTGCGGTACTTGACCAAACCAAAAGCAAGCCCCGCAGCAAGCAATAAGGTGACGACAAAAATAGCCAGGAGCAGCCGCCTTTCTCTTTTTTCTGCTTTGATGGTTGCCGCTTGTTCCTGGATTTGCTTTGCTCTTTTTTCATTTTGGTAACGCGCATCAATTTCGGTATCCCTGGCTTTTTCTTTTTCTTGCTGAAAACCCAACTCCACTTGGTAGCTTTTTTCCAAATACTGCCACGCAAGGTCCTGGCGCCCTTCCTTTTTAAAAAGTTCTGCTTGCAAGCGGTAAGCCCGGTGGAGGGTAGCATTCCACTTGTTGCCGCCCGCAATGGATTTTTGGGATGCAAGGATGGAAGCCTCGCTGCAAGCCATTGCCTCTTTCAGGTTTCCCGATTGAAAATACCACTCCGCAAGGTTGTACTGCACGTAACTGAGCCCGGTATAATCGTCAATTTTTTCAAAGAGCTTCGACGCTTTTTGAAAGTGCATCAAATATTGAGAATCCTTGTCTCGGATAGTCAGAAAGGCCATGAGCATGTGCCCCCAGGCTTCCTCCAAAATCAAGTTGTGTGCGGGTGCAGTACGCAGCACTTCCTGGGCGTAAAACCGGGCGGAATCCAACTGTCCTGTCAAAACCCGGTAGTAGGAACATCTCCGCATTGCATAGAGGGGGTAGTTGGCATGCAAATGATGCTTGACAATGGCCCGCTTGGCCCGGTTCAAATAGTACAAACAAGACTTAGGTTTATGTACGGACTCGTACAACAGGGCCAGCGATAGGCAGGATTTGACGTAGGTGTCCCAAGGGCCTTTTTTCTCACAGGATTCCATGACATGCTGGAGCAAGCGCATGGAAATCGAGTCCACATCATTGTGTTCCAAGGCCCTGGCCAAAACCAATTGCCCCTTCAAGCCAAGCGGGGATTCGAGCAGGTCTTTTTCCTTCAACTGGTGCAACATTTGGTAGGAAATCAAAACCGCGCTGTCATTTTTAAAAGAAACAATGTAGGCTTCCGCTTGTGACAACAGTGTTTGGGGAGACATTTTTTTGACCCGTAACAAGTGAGCCTTGTTTGCGTCGGGCTGGCCAAGCAAGGTTTCGATGGATTGCCAAAGTGCCTCGCTTTCGTTGTAAGGTACGGCTTTGGCTTGGGCAAAAAGCTGCTGCAATGGCCCCAAAATGAGGGCAAAAGTCAGGACTAATGAAAGTTTCATTGGCATGATTGCCATGTTGATAAATGTGTTCGATGTAAATTCTCACTACACCTTTCAAAGTAAATGAAAATCAGCTTTTTCGTATTCCCACTGACTTTCTGAATGCATTTACCGGAGTCCAAATGCCAATTATTCTACCGAATCTTCAGGCGTGCAAAAGTTCGGAGAACTTTGACGTTTGTAGCCACAGCGACGGGATTTTAATGGTACTTCGGATGAAGTGCGACGTTACATCGGCCTCCTTTAACATCGCATTTCATCCGAAGTGCACATGAACCCTAGGGACCAATCGCTACAAACGTCTCACTTCTACGAAGAAAAGTGCTAACATGAGATACGGATTGAGTGCTTACTGTTCGATACCAGTCGAATGCAGAAATGGAAGGGAAAAGGAAGGCTATGCAGAAGCTCAAAAGTAGGACATTTGGGTAAATTTCTACAAGAATGATGATCTTTTGCATGTTTTTTTGCTTTGCAAAAGTCTTCGAATCACAAAAGACTAAACTGGTCATTAGCTCTACTTTTAGGCTAAAATGAGAACAAATTGGACGTTTAAGCACACTGATTACAAGAATGAAAGTCCTCAAATTTTCGAGTAAAACCTTCTTCTCAACTTCTCAACTCCTCAACTCCTCTTCTTAACCAAAGTCAATGACCCGCACTTTTGCCCCCCATAGTTTTGTGGTGAATTTTTTTCACTCATAAAACAACACCATGAGACTGTTATTTTTTATTGTCGCCACCCTATTCTTTGTTGCTTGCGAAAAAGACGATTTCAAGGACGGCGTGCCCATCAACGAATCCAAAAACCTGGGCATCAACGGCACTGTGCAATTTGTGATGATCCGGGGGGCGAATGACAAAAACCCGGTTTTGCTGCACCTGCACGGTGGGCCTGGGGTATCAGAAATTGGCGGCATGAGCAAGTACAATCGGGATTTAGAGAAAAACTTTACGGTGGTTTATTGGGACCAACGCAATGCCGGGAAATCTTATGACACAAGTTTTCCAGCTACCGAAATCAAAGTAAGCAAGTACGTTGAAGATGTCAATGCCTTGGCAAAGTACTTGAAAACCCGCTTGAAAGTGTCCAAAATATTGCTGACGGGGCACTCTTGGGGCTCTCGCTTGGGCATGTTGACGATCCAGAAACACCCAGAGCATTTCAGCGCCTTCGTTGGTACGGGTCAGGAAGTCGCCGCCGCCGATGGAGAATTGCAATCGTACCGTTACACCCTGACCAAAGCCAAGGAGCTGAAACAAGATTCTTTTGTGCAAATCCTGCAATACATCGGCGAGCCCAAGGGCGGAGATTTCCGCAATATGTACAGCAGCCCAGAGGGTTTTTCCACCCAAAAGTACGTGCTTCTGGAGCTGAATAAGTTGATCTACAAGGGCATTACCATCGAAGACTTGTATGCCAATTTCCAGGAATCACCTGAATACACCCCACAAGAAAAGGAGAACTACCTCAAGGCTGCCGAGTTCAGCAATGCCCACATCGTCAATGACCCGGACTTCAACCACTTTGATTTGAGAAAACAGGTACGGGAAGTTAAAATCCCCGTCTTTTTCATCGCCGGGAAGTACGATTACATCAACCCCACGCCCCTGGCCAAGGAGTATTTCGATCTGCTGAAAGCTCCGAAGAAGGAGTACATCTCTTTTGAGCAATCGGGACACGATCCTGCTTGGGAGGAGCCGCAGCGGTATGCAGCGACGCTTTTGAGCGTTTATAAAAAAGTGAAATAGTGATTTAGGGTGGCCAGTGGCGGAAAGCTGCTGGCTACTTTTTTCGCTGAGCTGGAAAACGTGCGATGACAATTTTTTTTGGTTCTTTGACAATTTGTGTGGGAGGCCGGAATTTCTCAATGTACAGCCAGTATAAAGTGCGATTGGCTTCCTTTCACATAGGGGTAGGTGGATGGGCGGATCTTGTTAAGGGCTCTAGAGAGAACACATGCCCCTCTCATCCTGGTGTTTAAACAGGCAGTTATCTTTTTCATTAAACCCAAATCCGTCCACCTTTTTTTAAGATCCCTTGGCAATCAATTAGGTTGAAATTATTTACCTTAGCTTGAAAGAAACCTCTTCATCCAGTAAAATTGTGTGTGCTCAAGCAAATTCCAATGCAAAAACACCTCCTCACCTTCGCCCTTAGCTTGGTTTTCACCATTAACCTCGCCGCCCAAACCCAAGCCAAGGTCAAAAGCCTTGACTCTTTGCTCACCTACCTGCACGAGCGCGAAATGTTCAACGGGACGGCGCTCTTGGCCGAAAACGGGCAAGTAGTTTATAAAAAAGCTTTTGGCGTGGCCAATATTGCCAGCAAAGCGCCACTGAAGACCACTTCGGCCTTTAATCTTGCCTCGGTGTCCAAGCAGTTTTTTTGCATGATGACCATGATCCTCCAAGAACAAGGTAAATTGCAATACGACGATCCGGTGCAAAAACACCTGCCCACTTTCCCATATCCCGGTATCAGCATTCGGCATTTGATGACCCACACTTCTGGCTTGCCGGAGTATTTTGAGTTGTGCCAAAAATACCTGGGCTCTACCGATACCGTGACCAATGCCAGCATGTTGTCCATGTACGCCGATCAAAAACCGTCGCTCGACTTTCCTACGGGCAGCAAATGGGCCTACTCCAACACCAATTATGTGATTTTGGGCAGTTTGATCGAAAAACTGGCGGGCAAACCCTGTGCGGAGTTTTTTCAGGAAAAAATCGCAGGTCCTTTGGGCTTGAAAGATACCTATGTCTACCACCAATTGATGAAAACTTCCCCGCTCAATCGGGTTTATGGTTTTCAAATCAGCAAAGGGAAAAAAGTACCCAATGACCTGACTCGTTTTGATGGAATCGTGGGCGATGGCAATGTGTACAGCTCGGTAGAAGACCTGCTGAAATGGGAACAAGCCTGGCTAGGAGAAAAACTGGTAAAACAAAGCTCCATCAAAGCCGCCTGGACCCCCGTGAACCTGAATGACGGCAACACCGCGCCCTATGGCTTTGGCTGGCAAATCCACAATGAAGGCAAAAAGATTTTCCACAGCGGCTCTTGGGGAGGCTTCAAAAACTTGTTGATTCGCTACCCCGCGCAAAAATGGACCTTGATTTTATTGTCGAACGGCACTACAACCGAAGGCTTGCGGGTAGTTGATGGCCTTTTCGACGGCAAACCACTGATTTTGCCTAAAACCCAACTCATTCGGAATGTAAAAGTGGTGGATGGTACAGGTGCCCCTGCTTACCTGGCTTCAGTAAGGATCAAAGACCAGCGTATTTGGGACATCGGCGAGTTGCAAGCTTACCCCAAGGAGCCCGTCACCGAGGGCAATGGACAGGTCCTGGCTCCGGGTTTCATTGATAGCCACAGCCACCACGATTGGTCATTGCAAGAGCAGCCCGAAGCATTGGCCATGCTCAACCAGGGCATTACGACCATCGTAGTAGGGCAAGATGGCGGGGGTAATCTCATCGACACCATCCAAGCCCGCCTCAAAAAACAACCCGCTGCGGTCAACCTGGCTACTTACACGGGGCACACCATGCTGCGCAGCATGACGATGGGTGGCATTCGAGGAGCCCTTTTTCGCCAAGCTACGTCCAAAGAAGTGGATTCGATGAAGGTCATTTTAGCCCGTGAAATGGAAAAAGGCTCCCTGGGACTGGCCACTGGCCTGGAGTATGAATCGGCCTTTTACAGCAACCGCGACGAGGTGTTGACCCTGGCCCAGGTGGCCGCCGATCACCAGGGCCGCTACATCAGCCACATCCGCAGCGAGGATACCGATATTGACGATGCTTTGGAAGAAATCATTGAAATTGGCCGTGCTTGCAAGATTCCGGTCAAGATTTCGCACATCAAAGTCTCGATCAAAAGCAAGTGGGGCTACTCCAAGGAAGTATTGCAAGCCTTGCAAGCGGCCCGTGCCCAGGGTATCGACATCACCGCCGATTGCTACCCTTATGATTTTTGGCAATCTACCATCCGCATCCTTTTTCCCAAGCGCGATTACTCCAACCCGGCCAGCGCCGATTATGCCGTGACCGACCTGGTGGATCCCGCTGGCACTTACCTGACCCGCTACCTGCCCAACCCGGCTTATGCGGGCAAGTCATTGACCGAAATTGCCAAAATGCGCAATGAAACCCCAGGCAAAACCCTGCTTTACCTGGTCGCTGCTGCGGAGGCTTACGAAATCAAAAACCCCGACGCCGATGCTGAAGGCGTGATGGGCAAAGCCATGAGCGATGAGGACGTGCGCAATTTCCTGGCCTGGTCGCATACCAATATCTGCTCCGACGGCTCGGTAGAAGGGCATCCACGCGGGCATGGGGCCTTTGCCAGGGTGTTGGCCCGCTACGTGCGCGAGCAAAAATTGCTGTCGCTGGAAAACGCCATCCACAAAATGACAGGCTTGACTGCCGAACACCTGGGCCTGCGCAATCGGGGCCTGATTGCCAAGGGTTATTTTGCCGATTTGGTGCTTTTTGACCCCGCTACCGTCAAAGACAATGCCGTGATTGGCAACAACAAGGCACTGTCGGATGGCATCAACAAGGTCTGGGTGAATGGCGAGGCGGTTTATTTGGAGAAGAAGGGAACTGGGAAGTACAGCGGGGTGTTTTTGAGGAGGTGAGAATTAAAGCGCCCATTATGCATTTTCCAAAGGCCATTGTCTTATTGTTGTCTTTTTGCCTGTTTTGCTGCGATAAACAGCCACCAAAAGTGCCCCTTGATACCACCAAAAGTACCGAAAACTTAAAACCCGTTTTCGGCTATCGTTTTGTGATCACAGGTGATTTTGATGGGGATGGCAAAAGTGAAAAGTTGATTGAGCACTATTTCAGTGCTTTGAATCAGCAAGAAGCCAACAAGTTTTATGATGGAGCTGATTATGACCAATTGGTGGACTTGGCTTTTGAACAACAGCCCTATACATTTGTCAGCTCAGACAATCCTGCCCTCGATACCTTGCACATTACGGATGAAGGGCAAAATTTTGGCCTTTCTTTTTTGAAAAATGAGGGCGACTTGAACGGCGATGGTACTGATGAAGTGTCCTATGTGGTGAATTGGGCGGATTGGTCCAATTTGAACACTTGGTGCGTGATGACCTTTAGAAACAACAAGTGGGAGGAACTACATTCATTCTCTATTTGGGACTGGCAATTGCCTGATTTACCTGAAACGTTTAACGAATATGGCTTATTCGGCCTAGAAAATAAAGTTATTCATGTTGGCAATACTAATCAGCAATTAGAGAATGAACTCAAGAATTTCAAGGGTTTGCTTAGGAAAATCAAGACGAGACAGATTCAAACCATTGGAATGAATGAGGAGGCAATGTTAGACACCATGCTGGTGGATTTGAAATGAAAAACTTAGGTTTACGGCTGCTTTGTCACCTTTTCCAAGCCACCTTGTGCTCAAAAAACCAATCCATGCAGCCCAAAATCACCACCATCTCCGAAAAAAAACTAATTGGCACCAGCCTGACGATGAGTTTTGCCAATTACCAGGTCGGCCAGCTTTGGCAAAATTTTATGCCAAGGCGAAAAGAAATCAACCATGCCCTGAATCAGGATTTGATTTCAATGACGCTCTACTCACCGAAGCATTTTTCCAATTTCAGCCCAAGCAAGGAATTTGAAAAATGGGCTGGTGTGGAAGTCAGCGATTTTGACCAAGTGCCAGTAGGGATGCAAAGTTTCCTATTGCCCGCAGGACAGTATGCGGTGTTTCACTACCAAGGGCTGCACAGCGACAACATCATCTACCAGCATATTTTCGGTACTTGGCTGCCTGCGTCCGAATATGCCTTGGACGATCGCCCCCATTTTGAAGTATTGGGCGAAAAATACAAAAACAACGACCCTGATTCGGAGGAGGAAATATGGATTCCGGTCAGGGCTAAGTGATTGGTTTTGTCTGATTTATTCAAATCGAAGAACAGTCTTTGTGGCAAGCCACGAATAAACCTTACCAAATCGCAACTGCGTACTTTATTAACTATGTCCTCGCTGCGCGAGGCTTTTTTTTTGGAACACGGATAAAATTGGGTTTGGGTGTGCTTGTTTGGGTTTGAGTGTGAAAAAACCCGTTTTCAAATGGAGACTAAACTTATGCTCGAAGCCCCACACCTGAACTCACACTTACACACTCCACACCCTTTCTTGCGGATTTCCAGCATGACGTTGACCATGATGTTGACAACTTGCGATTAAGAAATTGGAAAGGTTCATTTTTGAACCGTTACTTTTTCAAGAAGCCACCAATGTCTTCTTTTGCACCACCTTGCTCAACCACAAATACAAGAGTCCGCAACAGATCCAAGTGGGCAAAGTCAAGAACGACAAGAAAATTCCTTGCGAAATGGACAACAAATAAAAGCCAATCACGCTGATCAGCCAGGCTCCCAGCACTGCATAATTGATGCCAATGCCTGCCTTTTCAGCATAGTTTTGAATGATGCCTGCTTTTTGGCCATAAAAATGCTCAAATACAATGATCGCCCCCACCGGGGCCAAAATAAAGCCATACAAGGCCACAAAGCCCAATAGTTTCATGGCAAATGCGGGGAAAATACCCGCAACAGTGGCAATTCCGCCAGCTAGCATGGTCATCCAAAACGTGGAAGAGCCTGGAACGATGGCCTGAAAAGCCAAACCTGCCCGATAAATCGTCGGGTTAGCCGTGGTCCAACTGGCCAATACCACCGTGATGATGCCCAAAATACCAAGTGCATTGTAAGCCAGCGGTCCAGGTGCTACGGGTGGGGCGATTCCTCCTGCCAACATACTTTGCGCTTCCGGACTTTTTACATACACCGCATACAGTAAAGCAGCTGCAATCCAAGCCAGGTAATGACCAATGTACATGCCCGCAGCGGTGGTCCAACCCGATTTTGGATTTTTGGCAAAACGCAAGACGCTGAGGTCCGACATGCCAATGTTCATGGCTGCGTTGCAAAACCAGGACCACATCATCACATGCCAAAACGAGTATTTGATCTGTCCGGGAAAAGGCTCGCTGCCTTCGCCCCAAACGTTCCAGAAATCGCTGAAACTATGCACGCCCAATTGTCGGAGTGAGATGAAACCCGCTGCTACAAACCCAAACACAATCAAAGGCACCATGTAGTTGGCCGCCCTGACTACCGAGTTGTAACCCCGTGCAGCAATCACCGCAAAGGCTAGGCCAATGACCACCACGATGATGACCCAAGGCAAGCCATTGGGCATGGTGTCTTCCAAGGCGGGCATGGGCAATTTAAATGGAATACCTAAAGCAGTGGCCGCCACCGTAACCATTGAGCCCGCTAAGAAACAAAAGAGCACCCCATTGGCCACATTGTAAATTTTGACCAATTGCGCCCCGCAAATTTTTTCGAGTTGGTAATACAAGGTGAGGCGATATTTCACCGCAATCTCGGCAGTGAGGAAGCGCCAGCACAAGACCGCCATCAAATTGCCCAACAACAAGCCAATGATCAGGTCAAAAGCGCTGACCCCCACGGTGAGAAACAAGGGGCCGATCATGAACTCGGTGCCCGCCACATGCTCACCTGCATACATGCCCAGAAAACTCTTCCAACTCTTGAGGGCCGATTGTGGCACGGGTTCTCGTTCGTATTCTTCGGATTGAGGGGGTGTTGGTAAAATGTCAACTTCAGCCATTTTTATTTTGTTTGCTCGGTGTGAAGGTAGTAAATGTTTGGGAGACACTGTCCTGCACTGTGATGGCTTGGAATAAACCTGATAAAACGGGAACGACGTAAATTAGACCATCTAGATTCAAAAATTCCTAAACCGCACCTCACTAGCCGCCGTCAACCACTCCCGGTCATCGGGGTGAGCGATTTCGATCAGGGCTTTGGCGCGTTGGCGCAGGTTTTTGCCATACAAGAAGGCTACGCCGTACTCGGTTACAACATAATGGATGTGTCCGCGAGTAGTGACCACACCAGCGCCTTCTTTGAGGAAAGGCACAATGCGAGATTGGCCCTTGTTGGTGCGGCTGGTGATGGCGATGATGGGTTTTCCGCCTTCGCTCAGGGCCGCGCCGCGCATGAAATCCATTTGTCCGCCGATGCCACTGTATTGGTAAGTGCCGATGCTGTCGGCGCAAATCTGCCCGGTCAGATCAACTTCGATGGCGCTATTGATGGCGATCACTTTGGGATTTTGGCTGATCACCCTGGGGTCGTTTACGTAGTCGATGTCGAGAAAAGAAATGGCGGGATTGTCGTTGACATAATCATACACCTTGCGGGTGCCAAATACAAAGGAAGTGACCAATTTGCGCGGATGGATTTTTTTCATGCTGTTGTTGATCACGTCTTTTTCAAACAGCGGGACCACCCCATCGCTGAACATCTCGGTGTGCATGCCCAGGTTTTTGTGGCCGTGCAAAGACTTGAGTACCGCATCAGGAATGGTGCCAATGCCTACTTGAATGGTGCTGCCATCGTCGATGAGAGAGGCTACTTGTTGGCCTACTTTCAGCTCTACTTCGCTTACCCGCAACCCATAATCAACCTCAGGCAGGGCCTCTTCACACCAAACCATCGCTTCGAAGGCACTGACGTGTACCATGCCATCGCCATGCGTTCGCGGCATGAGGGGGTTGACTTGGGCGATCACTTTTTTGGCGCAATTGACCGCCGTAAAGGCCACATCGACTGACAATCCCAAGGTACAATAGCCGTGTACATCGGGGGGCGACACCTGCACCAAAGCCACATCAACGGGCAGTACACTGCGCATCATATCGGGTATATCGCTCAAAAAAGCCGGGATGAAATCAGCTCTACCCTCGCGCACCGCCTCGCGTATAGGTGCCGATACGAACAAGGAATTGATGTGAAAGGTATCTTCAAAACCTCGCTTGGCCAAGTCAATATCACCTTGTAGCGTAATGGAAATGAGTTCAATGTCGCTTAGTCGGTCTTCTTGGCGGGCCAACTCGCGCAAAAGGCACAAAGGGGTACAAGCACTGCCGTGCACAAATAGGCGTTGGCCGCTTTGAACCAGGGAAATAGCTGCCTCGGGCGTTTGGTAAGTGATGGGTGGTTTCATTTTGTTTGGGTGTATTGATTTGGGTAAATACTGAACGCAAACTTAAGGGATATTCCAACGGTAGAGCAGCGAATGCTTTTGATTTTCATCAACAAGCTGGGTAGTTTTGGTCACCCGTTTTCTACAGTTCCAAGCTTTTTACCAATAAGCAGCGAGGCTTCAATCTCACGCTCAATCAAGCCCTCACACCAGCATCCCCCCATCTGCCAAAAACATTCCACCGGTTGAATAAGAACTCGCATCCGAAGCCAAAAACAAGGCCAAATTGGCAATCTCTTCACTCTGGCCCATGCGCGAAAGCGGGGTGTGCTTGGTGTAGTGTTTGAGCAAATGCTCATTGGACCAAAGGGCTTCGCTGAACTTGGTTTGGATCAAGCCTGGACAAATTGCATTGACCCTCACGCCATATTTGCCCCATTCCTTGGCCATTGATTTGGTCAACATATTCAGCGCAGCTTTGCTTACACTGTAGAGGCCCAAACCCTCGGAAGCGGTGAAGGATTCCACGCTGCTGATGTTGATGATGGCTCCTTTTTTTTGTGATTTCATCGAAGGCAAGGCCAAGCGGGCGAGTTCCCAAGGTGATTTTACGTTGACTTGCATGATTTTGTCAAATGCACCTTCGTTGGCCTCTTCAAGTGGGCCAAAAATAGGGTTGGTGGCGGCGTTATTGACCACGATGTCGATTTTTCCGTAGTGTTCCAGGGTCTTATCTACCAGGTTTTTGAGGGCGGACATGTCGCCTACATGGGCCGCGATGCCAATGGCCTGGCCACCTGTTTCCTGGATGTTTTTGGCCACTGTGTCAACCGACTCCTGGCTGCGACTGCTGACCACAACCTTCGCTCCCTGGGCAGCAAATAAATATGCAATGGCTTCGCCGATGCCCTTGCTGGCACCCGTGACAATGGCTACCTGGCCTTCCAGGCTGAATGGGTTGTTGGACATTATTTATCGTGTTGTGTTTTTCCCAAAATTAAATCCGCAGCTTTCTCCCCGATCATGATGCAAGCTGCATTGGTATTGCCTGAAACTACGGTTGGCATCACCGAGGCATCAGCTACCCGCAAGCCTTCAATGCCAATCACTTGCAGTTGAGCATTCACTACCGCACCCTCATCGCTCCCCATTTTGCACGTACCTACCGGGTGATAAACCGTTTCGCTGCGCCGGCGGATGTGTTCCGCCAAGCTGTCATCGGATGAGGGCAAAATGGGGATGACCGTCGATTCATAAAGTTCAGCAAAGGCCGAACTGTTGTGCAGTGCAATCGCTTTTTTCGTGCCTTCGACCAAAATTTTTAAATCGTGTTCCACGCTGAGAAAATTGGGCTGGATCACCGGAGCATCAGCAGGGTTGGTGGAACGCAAGGTCAGGTACCCTCTGCTCTGTGGTTTGAGCAGCGTCGGCAAGATTGAATACCCATCACGATCGGTGGGCAAAGTTTTATAATTGTGCAAATCAGCCTCATAACCCGCCTGCAAGGGCGCAAAATGCAATTGCAAATCTGGTCGGTCATTGTCCTTGAAAACCTTGGCGAACGCGTTGGCTTCCAAGGGACCGATGGTCAGGGGGCCAGTACCTCGCAAGAAATATTGCAGGGTGTAGTAAAGTTCATTGAGGGGCTTGAGCGCATGATTCAAGCTTTTTGCCTTACCAATTGACGCAACGGGGCAAAAAAGGTGATCCTGGAGGTTTTTTCCTACCCCAGGCAGGTCTTTTTTAAGTCCAATGCACTGTTGTTTTAGTTCATCTGTAGCGCCGATTCCCGACAGCATCAAAAGCTGAGGGCTTTGGAATGCCCCTGCCGAGAGGATGACTTCTTTGTTGGCTTTGGCAAATTGGCTTTCCTTTTTCAGGCTAAATTTTACCCCAGTCGCCCGATCTTTTTCGATCAAAATCTGGCTTACCTGGGCCCCAGTTATCACCTTGAGGTTGGGACGGTTCAGCGCCGGCCTTAAAAAAGCCACAGCACTGCTACAACGCTTGTTGTTTTTGATGCTGAACTGAAAAAAACCAGCGCCCTCCTGTTCTGCACCATTGAAATCCTGGGTCTCAGGAATCCCCATGTCCACACATGCTTTGATGAATGCTTCTGCATAGTCGGTACGGAAATTTTGGGAATAAGTGATGTTCAGCGGGCCTTCCTGGCCGTGAAAACGGGGATCCAATTGAGTAATTTGCTCATTGTGCTCCGATTTTTTGAAATAAGGAAGTACGCTGTCATAGTCCCAGCCCTGGGCTCCCATTTTGGCCCAGTCATTGTAATCTTCCTTGTTGCCCCGGATGTAGGCCATCGCATTGGTGGACGAGCAGCCGCCCAGGGTTTTGCCTCGT
Source organism: Chitinophagales bacterium (assembly GCA_013299105.1). GTDB lineage: Bacteria > Bacteroidota > Bacteroidia > Chitinophagales > Saprospiraceae > Haliscomenobacter. The sequence continues at coordinate 87,102 of JAAFJY010000031.1, forward strand.
GGCAAGTAAAGGCGGCGACTGTTCAGGTGGGTCTGAGGCTCGGTTTCAAAACCCCAGTCCACCTCCGAGCGGTGGAGCTTGGCATAACCAGCAGGGATGTGAATTTCCAATTTTTTGTCGCGACTGCCCGCTTCAAGTAAAAGGACCTGATTGCTGGGGTCAGCCGATAAGCGGTTGGCCAACACACAGCCCGCTGAACCTGCGCCGATGATGATGTAGTCGAAAACCATTGGGATGATTTTGGGTCAAGGTAGAATTTTTTTGCAACCCGCATGAACCTTTGCAATATTTTTTGTGTCTAACCCGTTCAGGGTACTTTATCATAAAAGTCAATTTCCAGGTGTAACCAAATCACCATTTTGGCATTATATATGTACTTCTGACATTTTACCCCGACACTTAATTCACTATTCTTTCAAACCTTAGTCACTTTGCACCAACTTGTCCCATGAATAAGAGGATGTTTTAATTTTAAACATACTCTAACTCCCGAAAAAGCTGTTGTTATGCGTTTTAATGGAAAATCCTTGTTTGCCCTGGTTTTGGTAGTGGCGCTACCATATACTTATTGCTCGCGTGAAAAAACCTCGGCGGCATTACAGACGGACCTAAAGTACTTACCAAGCAATTTACAAAATCCACACACCCGTAGTTTTGTAGAAGCTTATGAAGACTACTTCCGCGATGCCATGAAACAATCACGCACGCCAGGCGCTGCTGTTGTCATTGTCAAAGATACCAGTATCATTTATATGCGTGGTTTTGGGGTGAAAAAATCCCGTACCCGCGACTCGATTGATGCGAATACCGTTTTTCGCATTGGTTCCTTGTCCAAAGGTTTCTGTGGGGTACTCAGCGGCATGTTGGTGGCCGAAGGCAAATTCAGCTACCAGGACAAAGTAAAAGGCCACTTGCCCAATTTCCAGCTCTGGACCAAAGACCATACAGAGAATGCTACCCTGGAGCACTTGCTTTCTCACACCACGGGTTTGCCCTACCACACTTACTCCAACTTGATCGAAGATGGCTGGCAGTTGAAAAACATGGCCGCACAATTGCGTCGTGTACGCCCGGCGGCCCCACTGGGAAAAATGTACAATTATCAAAATGTGGTGTTCAGCCTGATGGAAGAAGTGATGCGCAATACCACCAGTGAGTCCTATCAAACTTTGTTGCGCGAAAAGATTTTTCGCCCACTCGGCATGAAAAACGCCTCCTTAACCTATAGCGAAATCACCAGCAACAAGAATAAATCTTATCCGCACGACAACCTAGGTGGAAAAATGATGATCACCCCACGCTACTACAACACGGCAGCGGCGGGTGGCGTGAATGCAAGTATTGCCGACATGGCCCAGTGGTTGCAACTTCTACTGGGCAATCGCCCCCAAATTGTGGCCGACACTACCCTGGACGAAGTTTTTCGTCCTATCGTGTCAACCAGCAATGAACGACGGGTATTTGGTGCCTGGAATGCTGCCCAAGGGGCTTATTATGCCAAAGGCTGGCGGGTGGTGGATTGCAACCCCGATATGATCATCTACCACGGTGGCTATGTGAATGGTTTTCGCAGCGAAATTGCTTTTAACCGCAAAGAGAAATTGGGCATTTGTGTGCTTTTCAACGCGCCTACGCCAGTGGCCAACAGTTGTGTGCCCAAGTTTTTCGACTTTTACAAATATTTCGAACCAGACATCGAGCACTGGGATAAAAAAGGCAAGTACAGGGAAGCCATCAGCCTAAAAGAAGAGGTGTCGTCGTTTTCTGGCCGCCCTTGATCTGGAGGCTCAAATTTGGCCCGCCCACTTATCTGGTACAAAAAGCCCGCTGAACGTTTACCAAACTTTTGAAGGTTAGCAAACGTTCAGCGGGCTTTTTGCAAGAATTCCTACCTTTAGTCCGATTTAGCTGAGCATAACGATGTGGAAAAATCTAAGCCGGGGAGAACGGCTCTATTACCTGGCCCTTTTGTTGTTGATCGGCATGACCTTGGTTTTTCGCATGGGCTTGGGCTTGTTATTGGCCTTGTTTTTGTATTTGTTTCCTTATCCCAGGCCCCAAAAGAAAAATAGCCCTTACGCAGCATACTTCCGCAGCGAGCGCTGGTCGCTGATCAATCCTTTCTTGAATGTGCAAGGTCTTTTACAGCTCATGGGCGAATGGCTAACCAATGCTGGGCAGTCGCGCATCAGCGCGGAAGAATACGAAAACAAAGTCGAGTACCGCTTACCCTTTCAAGGCATTTGGAAAGTGGCCAATGGTGGCGTAAGTCCCGAAACCTCGCATTCCTGGAACATCAATTCCCAACGCTACGCCTATGACCTGTTGATGACCGACGAAACAGGGCGCAGTTTTTCAGGTGAAGGAAAAGAATTGAAGGATTATTATTGCTTTGGAGCTCCTGTTCTCAGCCCGGCGACGGGTACAGTGCTGCGCGTGCAAGATGGCATCCGCGATTATCCCGGCGTAGGCGACTATTCCATCGACTGGAAAACCCGCGATTTGCGGGGTAATTTTGTAGTGATTTGCCATGCAGAGGGGGAATACAGCTTGTCTGCGCATTTGCAAAAAGGCTCGATCACCGTCAAAGCAGGCGATGAAGTGAATGCTGGTCAGGTCATTGGCCGCTGTGGCAATTCGGGCTATTCCACCGAGCCGCACTTGCACTTTCAATTGCAAGATTCGGCCAATTTTTTCATTGCAAAAGGTTTGCCAATCCGTTTTGTACAGTTTTATCGGGCCGATAATAGCTTGGAGGAACCACGCGAATTACACGAAAATGATTATTTGGAACGGGAAAATTGGGTGCAAAAAAGTTAGGCTGCCTAATAGTTGTATAAAAACTTAATTCGTTAAAAAACAATGAATTAAAGTAAAAATAGCAAATGCTAAACAAGATTATTTCAAAAAAATTACCTTTGCGCTAGACTTTGTCCCAAAATACTATGAGTATGACGAAAACTACGATCCTATCTTGCTGCCTATGGGCAGTATTTGGCTTGCTGACTTTTACAGACCTCGCTGGCCAAAACATCAATTACACCATCAGTTTGACCAGCGTAACCTGGGAAGGGAACTTCGATGCCAGCGGGCGGGAAGAATTTGGCTTGGTCATGCCCAATGGGGTCAGTGGCTGTGCTTCGATTGTAAATGCCAACAATGGGGGGACCTGGAATGGCAGCATCATCGTTCGTGACGCCCTGAACGTTTCACCAAACACCACTTACAGCGCCACGTTTATAGGCATTGAAAACGATCCCAACACCGAAGACCCCGCCAATTTTTGTATCCGGGAAAACAACGATGACCTGATCTGTAATGTACCCGTTTCGATCAACCTTTCTACGGTCAGCAGTGGAAGTACGGTTACTTTTTCTTGCACCCGTACCGCCGCGCCTACGGGTTCGGTAACGCTCACTTTCACCATTGTCAAATCCCTGCCCGTATCGCTGGAGCGCTTTGCAGGCAAAGCCGAAGGCAAGGCCGTGCGCCTGGAGTGGAGCACCTCGGCTGAATTGAACAACGATTATTTTGAGGTGGAACACAGCGCCGACGGCCAAAATTTCCGCTCTTTGACCCAAGTAAATGGCAAAGGCACCACTGCTGAACGCTCAAAGTACGAATTCCTGCACCTCAATGCCGCCCCTGGCACCAACTATTACCGCTTAAAGCAAGTGGACAATGATGGAACCAGTGCAGTATTCAAGGTCATCATAGTCAATGTGAATGGGGTAAACAACGGCACCCTGCTCGTTTTTCCCAACCCCGCTACCGATCGCTTACTGATCGACGCAGGCGAGGACTACGACACCAGCAAATTTTGGGCGATCAATGCCGCAGGCCAGCGCATCGTGCTGGAGGGACAATCGCAAAATGGCCGTTTCGAAATCCAACTCCCCGCCAATTTGCCCAGCGGCATGTACTGGCTGATCAAAGAAAGCGCCAAAGGCGTGCAAAAAGTGGCTTTTGTGAAGGAGTAAATGGCTGATTGTCTTTTTGAAAGGCATGAAAAGGCTGAGTTCGTTCTGGATTTCAGCCTTTTTGTTTGTCGCGATGTCATTTTATTCCGTTATTTGGCGAGATTTTCAATTACACATAGCTATCAACAATAAAAGGTTAAGCTCTTGGGCCATTCCTCGAAGCTAAACCTAGATTTTCCATGCATTTATTTAAACCAAGCTAACCGATTAGTACCATGAAACACCTTTTTTTGTTGACGAAAAACGTCTGTATTGCTCTTTGTTTGTTTCTTTTCCATCCAACCTGGGGGCAAAATATTAATTATACGATTAGTTTGACACGAGTCCAATGGACTGGAAATACAGACAATGGCAATAATTCTGAAGAATATGGCTTGGTTCTACCCTCTGGCATTTCAGGCTGTGCGTCGGCAAATGGAAATGGATCGGCGACCTGGAATGGAAGCATCATCATTGTTGACGTCTTTAACGCTCCACCCAGTTCCGTTTATACTGGAACTTACAGAGGGATAGAAAATGATGGACAAAATGAAACTGGGTCAGCCCTTTGCGATGAGGATAATGGTGACGATTTTTTTTGTGCGATAAATGTATCTATTAATTTAGCACTAAGATCATTCGGAACATCAACTATCGATTTTACATGCTCAAGAACGAACCCCAATGCTTCTGTTTCTTTGAGATTTACAGTGATTAAGCAACTACCTGTTTCCCTAGAGCGCTTCACAGGCAAAGCCGAAGGCAAGGCCGTGCGCCTGGAGTGGAGCACCTCTGCTGAATTGAACAACGATTATTTTGAGGTGGAACACAGCGCCGACGGCCAAAATTTCCGCTCTTTGACCCAAGTAAATGGCAAAGGCACCACTGCTGAACGCTCAAAGTACGAATTCCTGCACCTCAATGCCGCCCCTGGCACCAACTATTACCGCTTAAAGCAAGTGGACAATGATGGAACCAGTGCAGTATTCAAGGTCATCATAGTCAATGTGAATGGGGTAAACAACGGCACCCTGCTCGTTTTTCCCAACCCCGCTACCGATCGCTTGCTGATCGACGCAGGCGAGGACTACGACACCAGCAAATTTTGGGCAATCAATGCCGCAGGTCAACGCATCGTATTGGAGGGCCAATCACAAAATGGCCGTTTTGAAATCCAACTCCCCGCCAATTTGCCCAGCGGCATGTACTGGCTGATCAAAGAAAGCGCCAAAGGCGTGCAAAAAGCGGCTTTTGTGAAAGAGTAAATGGCTGATTGTCACCATTCAGCAATAAATGCGGCTAAAAGTAGTTATGACTTTTAGCCGCATTTTTTATTTGTATGAGAACTTTTTTCTTGTTTTCTTGCGGCGTTTTTGCTTAACCACATAATTGTCAACGATGAAATCTATCCTGAACCGATTGTTCAAGTTAAGTATTGCTATCCTTACGATATTTTCTTTTCAGACCAGTTTGGCACAACCTGTAAGTCAAACTTTTGATAATGCAGGTAATTTCACTTATACTATTCCCACTGGCTATACCGCAACTCTTACCGTAGAAGTATGGGGCGGTGGTGGAGGCGGAGCGGCTGGTACTATTGCTCGTGGTGGAGGAGGAGGTGCATATGCTAGAAGTCAATTCACAGATCAAAGCCCTGGAAGTTATACAGTAGTGGTTGGAGCAGCTGGAGCAGCTGGAAATAGTAGTGGAACTCCTGTAGCAACAGCAGGCGGTCAATCTTCGTTCTCTAGAACTGGAGTTATCGTAACTGTAATTGCAAATGGTGGAGGAGCTGGAACAACTACAGTTGGCTTAGGTGGTGCAGTTGGTACTTCTGGAAATCAAGCAAACTTCAAAGGAGGTGATGGTGGTAATATTGATAATGGAGGGAATAGTAGTGGCGGCGGTGGGGGGGCATCTGCTGCTAATAGTGCAAATGGAGGAAATGGGGGAAATGGTGTGAATAATGGTACTGGAGGTGCAGGTGGAACGGTTAGTGGAACTGGTATTACATTTGGCGCTGGAGGCAAAGGAGGGGATCGGAATGGTAATACAGTACTCACTGATGCATTTGCTGGTTCTGCTCCAGGTGGTGGTGGTGGCGGTCGTGGTGCGGATGCAGGAACTTCTAAACCCGGTGCAGTTGGTAGAGTAGTTATCACCGTTTCCAACGTTCTCCCCATCACTCTAGCCAACTTCCAAGCCCGCAGCGAAGAAGGCGGAGCTTTAATCACCTGGAAAGTAGCTTCTGAAATCAACAACGACAAAATGCTGTTAGAGCGCAGCAAAGACGGCCAGCGTTTCCAACAGATAGGCCAAGTCAAAGGACGCGGCACCAGCACAGTGCCATTTGAGTACCAGTTTCTCGATGAAAATCCTGGACCAGGCAGTACCTATTACCGCCTCAAGCAAGTGGATTTTGATGGGACCTTTGAGTATTCCAAGGTCATTGTGCTCGATACCGAGGGTTTTATCCAGCTCTACATCTATCCCAATCCCGCCCAAGAGCGCATTTTTGTGCGCAGCAGCGAGGAGGTGATCAACAATGGTTTGCACCTCTTTGATGCTTTGGGGCGCAAAACATTGTTGCAATGGAATGGTGGAAGTGGGCTTTACGAAGCCAGCCTGCCAAAGGGCTTGCCCAGTGGCTTGTATTTGCTCAGCGATGCCAGAGGTGAGCACCAAGCCAAGGTCTGCGTTCAACATTAACTCAGTTTCAGATATCTATTGACATTGTAATGTCTTGATAGTCTATTGAATGGTAATAAAGCCGGGCCAAAGTGCGTTATCACTTTTGTCCGGCTTTTTTTTGTATAAATCAAATTTTCAGGGCTTCTTTGTGCCCATCAAATGGTTCGCATAGTTATCAACAGGAATTTCCCTATTCACCATCCTAATAAACCGAACCATGAGTTTCAAAAACTACACGCGACTTGCGTCTTTTGGCGTTTTTCTTTTTTCTTTTTTTCTCTTCTCTTTAGGTTTTGCACAGCCCATTGACCAAACATTCAGTTCAGCAGGTTCATTCACTTATACCATTCCAGCTGGTTATACTGCTACCCTGACCATAGAAGTTTGGGGCGGCGGTGGCGGTGGCGGTACTGGTGGCAATGCTGCCGGCGGCGGCGGTGGCGGTGCGTATGCAAGGAGTCAGTTTCTTAATGCCCCTGCCGGGAGTTATACGGTGGTAGTTGGTGCTGGCGGTATTGGCGCAGGTACCAATATTACTGGCGCTGGTGGTGCATCTTCTTTTTCTGGGACAGGAATTACAACTGTCACCGCTGCTGGTGGTACCCGTGGAGGGGATGATTTTGGAGGTGCCGGGGGGCTGGTTGGTTCTTCTGGCAACCAAGCTAATTTCAGTGGTGGCAATGGTGGTAACCGTAACGGCGGCGGTGGCGGTGGTGGCGGTTCATCGGCCTCCGCTATTTCCAACGGCAACAATGGCGGCAATGGCACTGGTGCTGGTGCAGGAGGAGCAGGTGGAGTATTGACGGGTGCAGGTAGTGGTGGCCGTGGCAGCGACCGGGATGGTACCCCAGATGCTGCCGCAGGTACTCAACCTGGCGGGGGTGGCGGTGCAAGAGGCAGATTAAGTGGCACCTCCAAAAACGGCGGTATAGGCCGAGTTGTAGTAACAGTCTCCAACGTCCTCCCCATTACCCTGGCCTCTTTCCAAGCCCGCAGTGAGGAAGGAGGAGCCATGATTACCTGGAAAGTGACTTCCGAAATCAACAACGACAAAATGCTGGTGTTGCGCAGCAAGGATGGGCAAAATTTCCAGGAAATTGGCGAAGTCAAAGGGCGTGGAACCAGTACAGTGCCTTTTGAATACCGCTATTTTGACGCCAATCCAGGAGGAGGAGAAACGTATTACCGCCTCAAGCAAGTGGATTTTGACGGTACATCTGAGTATTCCAAAATCATTGTGCTCAATACCGAAGGCTTTATCAAGCTTTTCATTTATCCCAATCCTACCCGCGAGCGGGTTTTTGTGAAAACGACTCAAGACGTGATCGACAAAGGCTTACATCTTTACGACGCTTTGGGGCGTAAGCACAATTTGCAATGGCTTGGCGGAGCGGGGCTGTACGAGGCTACTTTGCCTCCCCAACTCACCCCAGGGCTTTACCTGATCAGCGACTCCAAAGGCGAGAACAAGGGGAAGTTGTTGGTACAGTGAGGAATAGTTGAAAGGTTGAAATGTTGAAGGGTTGAAAAGAGGCCAAGGCCAGCGCCAGGTTTATCAAACTTTGGAAGTTTAGTAAACCTGGCGCTGGCATTTTAAGGTAGTGTGTCTGACAAAAGAATTACCTTTGCTCCATAAACCCACGCTCATGAAAATCCTCTGGCGCAGCATGCTCGCACTGGTGGCTGCTTTTGCCCTCTATGTCATCATCGTTTTGATCCACGGCACGATCACCGATTACCGGCCCGCTGAAAAACTGCCCGCTGAAGTCCATGCCCATGCTGAGACAAAAATCATCCAAGACAGCGTTTTGTCCTTTCTGATTTGGAACCTGGGCTACGGTGGCCTGGGGGCAGAGGCCGATTTTTTCTATTCAGGGGGTGGTTTTTTTACTTCCAAAGGCAAAATGGTGCGCTCTCCCAAACCCCTTGTCGATAAGTACGTAAAAGGCACTGCGAGTGCGATTGAGCGCTACAAGTCCGATTTTTACCTGTTTCAGGAAGTCGATTATGCCTCCAAACGCAGCTATTTTTACAACCAATTCAAGTTGTTGCAAAAAAGCGCCAAAGGCCAATACGCCGCTTATTTCCCCAATTACAAAGTGGTGCGCGCGCCCGTACCCTTGCTCGAACCCTGGCAAGCCTATGGGCGGGCCAACAGCGGCTTGGGTACCTTTGCCCGCTTTGAACCCAGCGAAGCCACCAGACTACAATTGCCTGGGCAGTTTAACTGGCCAACGCGCTTGTTCATGCTGGACCGCTGCCTGGGTTTTACCCGCTTCAAAACCCGATTTGGCAAAGACCTGGTAGTGATCAATGTTCACAACGAGGCCTTCGACCGCTCAGGGACCATCAAAACAGCCCAAATGGGTTACCTCAAAGAAGTGCTGCTGGCTGAATATGCCAAGGGCAATTACGTGATCGCGGGCGGCGATTGGAATGCCTTGCCACCTTTCCTGAAATACGATTTTTTCATGCCCGGCAAGGGGCCCAGCGGCTACCATACCCAAAACATGGACCCCCAACTGATGCCCGAAGCCTGGCACTGGATTTATGACCCCAGCAAGCCTACCAACCGCAGCCTGCGCGCACCGTATTCGCCATACAAGAGTTTTGTGCAATTGATCGACTACTTCCTGGTTTCGCCCAACATACAGGTCAAGCAAGTCAAGGGCCTCAAGCAGGATTTTATGTATTCCGACCACGAGGCGGTTTGGATGGAAGTGGAGATACGTTGAGAAGTTGAGAAGAAGGACCTTGCCGAAATTTTAGATTTTAGACTTTATGTACATTAGATTTTAACCATTTAATTTAGGCTCTTATTGGGTTCCAAGTGGTAATTAAAACAAGTTTGTTCTGGTCAGTAAGCCCTAAGATTTTTTGACTTACGACATACGACTTACGAGTGACGACTTACGAAGTAAGGCTTCGATTGAAAATTTGGGGTTCATCAAATCATCGTTTTTACGATTCAAGTTTTTCCAAAAAACTAAACGGGTAAACTTTTCGCATGCTTGATGAACATGAGTGTCAGGAAAAAATCATTGCTTTTCAAACGTTTGCGACATGAGCTGGAACAATATCAATTCGAAAAACCAAACCGTGCAAAATGTGTTTTCGGTCATCCTATGATTTTGCCAGCGAGTCCACACTTCGTAAGTCGGAAGTCGTCACTCGTAAGTCGTAAGTCAAAAAAAACAGGCAACATAAACCAAAACCTGCCTCTGGAAACTAAGCTTCAAAGACCTGAGTTAGGTCTAGTCACCCCCAGCTTTTTTCAATTTGAAACCCAAATTGAGCCTTGTTTTAAGGTACATAAAGTCTTTTGGTCAAGGCTCTTGTCTGTTGAATTGATTGGCACTGTTTTCCTTCATCCTTTTCATCAAGTCTTCCAAGTAATCAATTTGCAGGTTTTGGATTTCCAGCAATTTTTTATTCTGATTGAGCAGCAAGTGGTCAATCTTTTCATTCAATAATTTGATCTCCAGCTCGGCTTTGAGGTTGATTTTGTAGTCTTGTTCAGCGCGGCTGCGGTCTTTTTCCTCCTGGCGGTTTTGGCTCATCATGATGATCGGTGCCTGGATGGCCGCCAAGCAAGACAGGATCAGGTTGAGCAAAATAAAAGGGTACGGATCGAATGGTTTTTGGGCCAAAACAAAAATATTGATGCCCATCCAGATCACGATGAAAGAAAAGAAAAAGATGATAAAGATCCAACTGCCCCCAAACTCTGCAATTTTATCGGCCAATCTTTGCCCCAAGGTTAGTTGAGGTTCGGCTTCAGGCTTGATGATTTCGCTTAGAATGGAATTTTCGCGCATGGCTTTGAGCACATCCTGATCGATCACCGCCAATTCTCCTTGTTCTTGTTCGATTAGTTTGCTCAAATAAAGCCGCCGATAACGGTTCAGTTCTTCGATGCTGAGTACGCTGTCCGGTGAAAAGTTCGGGTGTTCTGTTTTGATCAAATCCAGGATTCCGGGCCTGATTTCTTTGCCAAAGATGGTGTCGCAGCTTGAGAAAGTCATATTTACGCAGTTGTATGAGGCATTGTGCCGAGGTGATGGTAATGTTTTGAGGCTGGAAAATACAAAGGAACTGCGATCTTATCATGAACACATGAAGGGCGAAGAGGTTGACTATGGCATTAAATTTATCAGCTTGATTGTTGAGACCAGAATTGTTATCTAAACCAGAATTTACAGAATTGCAGTAAGTTGCCAATCCTTAGAAACCGTTTTAAAACCTCTGGGGATGACAGAAAATGCCGAATTTTGAGTGTCAGACGAAGGCAATTTTTAAGGGAATAGCCGGGGCTATTGCCTTAAAAATTGGTGCAATATGACGCCAAAAGGTGGCGTTTTATGGCCCGTAGGGTGTTTTAAAACAGTTTCTTATCTCCCGATAGCGCCTTTTTTCGGAGAGGAGAGACGTTTGTAGCGAGTGATACCGAGGATTTGTGGGCACTTCGGATGAAGTGCGATGCTAAAATAGGATTTTTTAAATGTCAGACCCCGTCGCTGTGGCTACAAACGTCACAGTTCTCCGAACTTTTGCTCGCCTGAAGATTTGTAGAGTAATTAGAATTTGGAAGACGTTTTAGAGTGTGTTTAAATATTGGTGGTTTAGTCGGAAAACGAGGCAAATTTTGACTAGTCGAGGCAGGAAGAGCGGAGTTATGCAGCGCATCATGAGCATTTTTCTAACGAAGATTATTCGAAATTGGGCCGTTTTACGGCAAACAAAAAATTTTAAACATGCTCTTTTGCATTCAGAAAGACAGTGTGAAATTGAGAAAGCTAATTTTTAATTGCTTTGAAAGTTGTATTGAGAACTGACCGCGACGCGGGCCGATTCTGAAATTCTTTCAAATTCTGGGTTTAAAAAAATTGGTCAACGTTATACAAGAAATTCTGTAATCCTGTAATCCTGAAAATTCTGGTTTAGACAAAAATTCTGGTTCAGGTAAAATGCCTTGCTTGATTGTTGAGAGCTCTTTTCTCTGAAATTGTTAGTGCATTCCTAATCGCCAAAATCAGGGGTGGTCATCAGGCGTTTTTTCTGCCTGGATTTCAGTTTTTACATCTTGCATCTTTGTGGTGTTGACGATTACAAATAACAACACCAAGCTATGAAAACCGTAACCTTTGTAACCTTGCTGTGCCTTTTTTTGGGCATGGCCTGCCAAAAAACGCCTGAATTGGAGCTTGAATCAATCCCCGAAGGCGCTACACCCGACCTGAATCAATTGGCCCTGCACTTCGATTCATTGACGCTCCTGGCCATTCGCCTCAACCGCGATGAACTGGTGCAGGCAAGAGGTCTTCAGGTGAGTTTATTGCCTAGCGAACAAGCCAATTTGGCCCAACATCCCCCTAACTTGCGCCAGCTCGGTCATCTGCTAAAAAAGACCGCACAAGCCCTCAAACCCTTACAGAAACGCTTAAATGCCGATCAATTGGCCCGTTTTTGGCAAGAAAGAGAACAATCCATGCGCAAAATCATCGAAAGAAACCTGGGGGTTTCGGATGGGCTTTCTCCTTGCGCCAAGGATTTTCGCGACCAACAAAATACCGCTTTTCGACTTTTGGTTCAGTGTAATGGCTATGCTGAACAACCCGGAGATTGCCTATTCCGCTTTGTGGAAGACCTCAGCTTGGCACGGCGGATGGCCGGCCATTGCCTTGATGCTAAACATTTAATCACTTCTTTATAATCTTGCTATGAAAACGAAAATCATTCTGGGCCTGCTCAGCTTGGCCCTCTTGTGGCGTTGTGCCAAAGAAGACGAAGCCTACCAAGTAGCCAAACCAAGCGCCCTACAAAGCATCTTGGACAGCCTGCTTCATTACGGCGCTACCGATTTTGAGACCTTCAATGCCCTCAAAGTTCAAAGTAAAAAAACGGGCTTTCAAGTTGACCAAGATTGGCGAAACAAACAACAGGAAAAGCGAAAGTACTTTGAGCATTATGCCAAAAAGCTGCACTTGGCTTGGCAAAACAGCAGCCAGGAAGAAATCCAGACTGTTTTGCAAGCGCAACTTGACACCTGGAGACAAAACATGGGAATGGCACTCATCGCCACACCTTGTTATGACCGTTACCAACACGACATGATTTCAGCTTTTGAATCCGCAACCATGTGCAATGCCAAACGCTTGGGTAAAGCTTTTTGCCAGGAGGTCTTCAGTACGGGCCTTGCCGACGCGGAGATGACCTTTGAGGAGTGTATGTACGATACCTATGGTGTGGATGTAAACTATTGAAAAACCATGAAAACAACAATAATCCTGACTCTGCTCATGTTGGCGGGGCTGGCTTGTACTCCACAGGATCAAGTCGATAAAGATACGTTTTTACTCGAAGAAATTGTCGCCAGCCAGGCTTATGCCCAGCTATACCAGGCACAAAGCACCATGCTCACTGGCCTTGCTGCGGATCGATACGACATGAGTGCGATTGGCATTTTGCTCAAAACCAAAGTTGGTCATGATGTTTGTGATTGGAAGCCAAGCGAAATGAACGGGATCCGTGGAGCCGCCGACTACCAAAGCCACACTTGTCAACTCCGGGCTGCGGAAACCAAGTTAAGGGCCACGTATCCTGAATTTTTCAAAACGGCAAAAGCCAGCGATTGGCAGGATTTACAACGCAGCCATGAATTGCAGTATGGGCTGAGTTTGAATCAAAAAATACTTGAAATCATTCGTCAAAAAAATTAACACCAAGTACCATGAAAAAACTACTCATTTGTTTGTCCTTGTTTTTGGGGCCAGCACTGTTGTCTGGTTATCAAAGTGACTGCGTAGCTGAATTCAACCAATCGATGATGTATGCGGAGGCCGAGTTCAATGCAGATTTTTACATCTATTGCAATGCGGATCAGATCTACCGTCGGTCATTTTGCCAATTCGAAGCACAGGTCAATTATTGTCATTCTATTGATGCAATCACGTTAGAATTTGAAAATTGTATTGGAAATTGAATGAACAAAGTCTTGTCAAACCGCCCCCCATGGCTTTTCTTTTTGGCATAAACTTGCGCCAGGTGTTTATGATACCTGGCCTTTTTCTTTTTAGGGATGGCAAAAGAATAGGTCCTGAACAACTAAAGTATGCTAAAAGCAATGCGTATTTTTGAAACAATTTTGGTACTCTGACAAATCATGTGTCCCTTGATGCAACTTCTGGATAGATGCAGGGGGTGCGGCTCCCGTTTGATGTACTTTTGAACGAAAAGTACACTGATGTTCAATGAATTAGTTTTCAAAATAAAGCCCTTTTTCTTTTTTTCTTGACCTCACGTTTCGCGCAAATTTTTCGGGGTTTCCAAAAGTTGGTCATAGGCTCTGGGATTCCCTAGCAACTCCAAAATCTTGAGCTGAGTCTCCGATAAGGGGGTAAGCA
>JAAFJY010000032.1 GCA_013299105.1 Chitinophagales bacterium
ATCCCGAAAACGTGGAGAAGCTGTTCATGCTTCGAGCAACTTGCTTGGCTAAACGATGGGGAATCTTCATGGATAATTTCTGCAAATTATCCTTCATTTAGTGGGGGACAAATGGAAACTGCACCCCCTCCAATCTCTTCTCCCCTTAGAATTATTCATGCCATCAATAATAAAGTCACCAACATTCTTAAAATTCAACTGAACAACTATTTCATCATCATAGTCTATGTAATCGTAGTATTTTTTTGCAAAATGCAGCATAGAAATCACATGACCAATACACCGTGTAATGTGTAAAGTAAGGAGATGAGTATTGTGGTTTTGCGGTTCCCATATCCAAAACAATGTATCACATAAACCTCTTTCGATATAACCATTATTATTGAATTCAATATATGATAAACCACCGTAACTCATGGTAGTCAATCCGTGTAAATTAAATTCATTTACATACATTGAAAACGTTGATAAATTTGGAATAGGCTGGTGTCCTTGTGAATGCATATTTATCCAGTTGATAAATTCCTGCTTATGAGTCGATACAATTTGTTCGCCTGGCGTTTTACAAATAAAGGACAATAAAAATAATGGTTGAGGTATTTCTTTATCTTTTGTGAAAATTTCTGTGGCTAATTTTCTAGAGTTAGGGGTTAATGCAAAATCATTTGATTCTTCATCTAATAAATTTCTTTTTGCTAGAAATTCATTGAACTCATCATAGTGCCTTCTAGTAGTTTCAAACATATCCCTAATTGAATAATGTTTAGCAGCCTCAGAGCTGTCGTTTTGACGAATAAAGTACCTTGACTCACGGTTATTGAAATGAGGTTTTTTAGTGCTTTCAGGAATATAATAAATTAAGATAATTTTCTCATTGTCTGGAATTTCAATGACTCTTGGATCTGGGTAATATAATTTAGGTTCAACATTGCCATTCAATGTTTGATTTAACCATTCAACGATGTTACGATTTTGTATGTATTTTGATATTCCCACAATTTCAAAAACCTTATTTTTTTTATCTTTTTCTTCAATACCTAATATGATATAACCACCATTTGTGTTGGCAAAAGATGTAAATATCTTAATCATCTTATTGGCGAATTCATCAAAATTTTTAGGCTCTCCTTTGTAATCAAGATTGTAACCTTCATCTTGCTTATGTACATGAATTAAGTCATGAATATCTTGAAAAACAATGTCTTTTAATGGCTTCTTGAACATTTCTTTATTGTGATTTTTATTTATGGAATAATTTCATGAAAGCAGCAGCAAGGCATTGAGTATGAGTGTATTTCACCTTCAGAGTGTTCATAGTTCCAGTCTGGTCGCATCGTAAAATCATTACAAAATACTATGTGGCTATACAAAAATACTGAAGTTTCAATAAAAAGTCAACCCCTCTCCAAAGATTGAAGAATACTCCCAAAATCCAAAACACAGTAATAAGTATTGCCCCCCTTGCCCATCCCAAATTTTCTCCCTACCTTTCAAAGCCAAGAATTTTGGTAAAAACAAAGAACGCATCATCTCCGAACCTTCAACCTATGTCCAAACGCAGACAATTCATCAAACAAGCCGGGATCGCCGCTGCAGGGTTGACCATTGTGCCCCGCTATGTTTTAGGTGGCAATGGCTACATCCCTCCCAGCGACAAGCTCAATGTAGCTTTCATCGGGGCCTGGGGCAAAGCCGAAGCCCACCTCGAAGCCCTGGGGCCTACTGAAAACGTAGTCGCCCTGTGTGACGTTGACGAGCGCATGGCCGCCAATGCCTGGGAAATGTTCCCGAAAGCCAGTCGGCACAAGGATTTTCGCAAAATGCTCGACAGCGTGGGCAAAGACATCGACGGCGTGGTCGTGACCACCCCCGACCACACCCACGCCGTAGCCGCTATGGCCGCTATGCAAATGGGCAAACACGTATATGTGGAAAAACCCTTGACCCACAACATCTGGGAAGCCCGCCAACTCAACGAAGCCGCAAAAAAATACAAGGTGGTGACCCAAATGGGCAACCAAGGCACCAGCATGGACTCGCACGCGCAAGTGGCCGAGTGGATCCAGGCTGGGGTGATTGGTACGGTCAAAAAAGTGCACGTATGGACCAACCGCCCCGTGTGGCCACAGGGCATTCCCACGCCCAAACCCGGCGATGCCATCCCCAAAGAACTCGATTGGGACCTCTGGCTGGGGCCCGCCAAAGACCGACCATATTCCAACAAGTACCTGCCTTTCAACTGGCGCGGCTGGTGGGATTTTGGCACGGGCTCCTTCGGCGACATGGGCTGCCACTTCATCGACGTGGTGTTCAGGGCCTTGCAATTGACTGCGCCTACTTCCGCCGAAGCGGTTTCGACGGTCAATTGGCCGACTGGCCCGGAGGATGCTTTCCGGCCCGACAGTCCGCCTTCTTCGGCAATGGTGAAAATTGATTTCCCGGCGCGGCCAGGCTTCCCAGCTTGCGAGTTGTGGTGGTACGACGGCGGCTTGAAGCCCATGCGCCCTGCCGAACTAGGCTCCAACGAAGCCATGAGCAATGCCGACGGTGGCATCCTTTTTGAAGGCAGCAAAGGCAAACTCCTGGCTGGTATTTTTGGTGGAGATGCAACCCTTTTGCCCAAATCCAGAATGAAAGACTTCAAAGCACCACCCGCCAAGTACCCGCGCTACAAAGACTCGCACCAGATGGTGTGGGCAAAAGCCTGCAAGGGCGAGGGCAAAACCAGCTCCTCTTTTGAAACCGCTGGCCCACTTACCGAGGCTATCCTCATGGGTTGCCTGGCAGTGCGTTGCGCCGATTTCAAACGCCTGAAGCCCGGTAAATCCATCGAAGATTGGGATCCCTGGGAATACCCTGGCCGCGTGCGCCTGGATTGGGACCCCGTCAACCTGAAAGTCAAGAATTTTGACGAGGCCAATGCCTGGGTGAAGCGGGAATACCGGAATGGATGGATGTGGTAGGTTTTTTTTGAAGTACGAGTGATGATCGATGACTTACGAAGTACGAAGAAGGGACTCGCTGGGAAGATTTTTGGTGAGCTAAACATTCGTTTTTCCGATCGGCTTTTTTGAAGGTTGAAATGCTGTCGTGATGTTGACTTTTTTGAAATATGAATCATTAAATGTTCACATCAACTTCAAATCGGAGCCAATTTCGTAAGTCGTAAGTCGTCACTCGTAAGTAGTACTTCAAATAATATTTCCTGCAAAAGCAAACCTTCCTGTATCTGCTTCAAAAACTTCAATCTCAAGCCACCCACCATGTTTCTAAACCTGGAGCACCTCGGCATCGCCGTCAAAAACCTCGACGAAGCCAACGCCCTCTACGCCCGCTTGCTGGGCGTGGAGCATTACAAAATCGAAGAAGTGGCCTCGGAAAAGGTGAAAACTTCTTTTTTTAAAACGGGTGAGGCCAAAATCGAACTTCTGGAAGCCAGCGACCCGGAGAGCCCGATTGCCAAGTTCATCGAGAAAAAAGGCGAGGGCATCCACCACGTAGCTTTTGAGGTCGCCGATATTCGCGCCGAAATGCAACGCCTGTCTTCCGAAGGGTTCCAAATGCTCAATACTGAGCCTAAGCTTGGGGCCGACAACAAACTGGTCTGCTTTGTACACCCCAAATCGGCGGGTGGGGTTTTGGTCGAGCTTTGTCAGTCCATCATACCTGAATAAACCATGCATAGTCAAATTGTCATTGGACTGGGTTTTGGCGACGAAGGCAAGGGTCGAACCACCGATTACCTTTGCCGACAAGCGCCTGCACCGCTGGTAGTCCGCTTTTCAGGTGGCCAGCAAGCGGGGCATACGGTGCTCACTGCCGAGGGCAAAAGGCATGTTTTTTCCAGCATTGGCGCGGGCAGCTTTGCCGGAGCGCCTACTTATTGGAGCCGCTATTGCAGTTTCGCCCCCGAAAATTTGTGGAACGAATGGCAGTCATTTGTGGCCACCCAAGGGAGCAAACCCGTGTTGATTGTCGATGCACTGGCTCAAGTGACCACGCCTTATGATGTGTTTCAAAACCGCGCCGCCGAAAAAACCAGCCCCAACGGCTCTTGTGGCATGGGCTTTGGGGCTACGATGGAGCGCAACGAAAACACGCCCAATCGCCTGTACGTGCAGGACCTTTTTTACCCCCAGGTTTTGGAGCAAAAACTACTGGCCATCGGCGAATATTACCGCCGCAAAACCCAGCAACCCTTGTTGATGACGGACCTGGAGCCCTTGGTGCAGCAGTTCAAGGCCGTGTTGACCCAGGTTTTGCCCTGTATCGAAGTGGTGCAGGAGCGCGATTTTTTCAGCCGCCAAATCCTGCAAAGGGGTTTTAGCCACCTGGTCTTTGAAGGCAGCCAGGGCATTCTGCTCGACCGTGATTTTGGGTTTTTCCCCAATGTTACCAGGGCTTATACCACTTCGCGCAAGGCCATTCAGCTCATTGAGCGCTACAACTTGGGAAGGCCCGAAATCTACTACATCACCCGTGCCTACCAAACCCGGCACGGTAAGGGCTTTTTGTCGAACGAAAACCTGCCCTTCGAATACACCCGCAACCCCATCGAAACCAATCAGTACAACGAGTGGCAAGGCCACCAGCGGGTATCCCCCCTGGACCTGAACATGCTGCAATACGCCCTAAACAGCGACGCCAATTTTTCGGCTGCTGCCCGCAAAAACCTGGTCATCACTTGCTTGGACCAAATCGCAGGGCCAATTTCGGCAACTTTAGAGGGGCAAATGCTGCATTTTGAAGAGCCTGCTGAAGTTTTGAAATTTTTACCCCTGCAAGCAGAAAAACTGCTTTTGAGTCGGAGTGATCGAGGCGAATTAGTGACAAGCCACGAATAAACCTTACCAAATCGCAACTGCGTACTTTATTAACTATGTCCTCGCTGCGCGAGGCCGTTTTTAGCACGCGGATGACGCGGATTTAGCTGATTTTCGCGAATTTCCAACACGACGTTGACCATATCGTTGACGTGCGATGTGTCTTAAAAACTGGAAAGGCTTATTTTTGAACCGTTACTCACTTACCAAACGACGTCAACTGCTGTTTTTCTTTTCGTACTACTCAATTTTTGCTTTGACAAACTTAGCCCCAATAACGATTAGCCAAATTATCCAAAGCGTACTTCCAATGAACCCTGCTGAATCTACAACTAGAAAATTAGGTATAACGGTCGCAAATAATTCCGTTTGCGCCCATAAATAAATAGTACATGCAATGTACCCAAGCCAAGTTGTCCACTTTGGAAAAACGCGAAGTTGCGAAAATGCCGAAATAATCATAATTGTCCAAGCGATTGTGAAAAGTTGTCCTATGTGTTCTCCTAGAACAACTCCAGCATATTGGTGAATGATCTGAAATCCAACTTTACTGGCTTCTTTTGTCATTGCATTTCCTTTGATGAAATTATCAGCCAAAATAGGAACGACAAATGTCCAACGTAGTAAACCAAGCATTTGTACCAATAAACCAATTACGCCCAAAGTGGTAGCCCAGCGAACAAAGTAAAATTTATGTTCTAATTTTTGTCCGATCAAAATACAGGCTCCCAGTAGAGGCATTCCCAAAATTGCAAATGCCCACCAGGTCCAAATTAGACTAGTACCACCTTCGTGAAATTTCGTCAAAATTATTCCTGTTTCTTGTCGTAAAATGTTCGGATAGTCAAAAATAACTGTCAAAATGGTATAAGGGACAAGTACTCCTATTGCACCGATGACCAACGAAGCACCAATTACTTTTTCCATTTTCATGGTCAATTAGAATTTGAATGAGTAAGAAATACTTGGTGTCGGGTTGATTTTCAGGCTTTGTTTTTCGGCTGCAAGTGCAATCATGCCGATGCGAAGGTTTAACCCTTTCCAAGCATACCAACGAAAACCTGCTTCAATACCCAAGGCATTTTTGTCTTTATAGTCTCTTGTCGTACCCCTCAGGTAAGACACTCCACTATAAAATGAGGAAGGAATTTCTTTTTCTCCAATGGGCAAAAACCAGTAGCTTACACCTAGCTTTAAAAATTCAGTTGTTACACCACTTTCAAAATTAGTAGGATAGTAGCCTATGTGAATGGAGATTTGCCTGCGTTGATACTCCAACCCAATGGAAGGGTTTCTAAACGTATTGATGCTGATTGTGTTTTCAGCGAACTTGGACTGTGCGATGGCGGTACTTGATAGTACAAGCAATAGAGCCAAAAGAAGATTTTTTTGCATACCGTAGCTTCAATTTTTTGATTACGATGCAAAGTTCGGCTATGTTGAAATGCTTGCACTAGACAAATGTCTAAAAGTGAGGTGGGTTAAATATTGTTCCTCAGTCGGCTCAAATGCCTTGGGGTAATACCAAGCATAGAAGCTATGTATTGTAGTGGTACTTGTTGTAATAATTCGGGTTCTTCTCTAATCACTTTCTCATACCTTTGTTCTGCAGTAAGTGTGATAAGGTCAAATTTTGCTTTGTCTATACAGCAAATTTGCCATTCAATAAGTTTTATGTAGAAGTCTTTAAACCCTGGGATTTTTTCCTGTAATTTAAGCACATCTTTTTTATCAACTACCCAAAGTATTGCGTTAGTCAATGCCCTAATATTTTCTCTTGCGGGGCTTTCCGTAAGGTAAGAAAGTAGCGAAGCCACAAAGGTCTGGGGCAAAGAAATATAGGTGGTTTTTTCTTCGCCCTTTTCAGAAATAGCATAATACTGGAATAGGCCTGTTTCAATAAAGCCCATTTGCAGAGAGGTTTTCCCTTCTTTGACAAAATGGTCATCTTTACGGAAGGTTTTTTGTCTAAATGAGTTGATGATTATGTCAGTTTCAGAACGGTCAAAACCAACATTTTGAAAATAGGCTTTTAATGTTTCCATTTGTTGTTTGGTCCTGCTTTAAATAGATTCATAACTCATGAACTTTGCGAAGTTCCGAAAAAGAATTGAGTGAAGCGAGGATTGTTTCAGAAATTCACCAAATGGTACGACAGGTAACCGGAGGTAAAAGGGGTGCGGCTCCACTCATAACCCATAATTCATAACCCATAACTAAAAAAATTCCCCTCCCCCTTTACAACAATCAATTATTCCCTTATATTTGTGGTCTTACCTTAAAACACGCGGCCATTTCAGCCGCATTTTCGCTACACACCTTTGGAAACGGCTTTTGTTAACCAAACTGCATTCATGTGGTTTGCAACCCTCTTTTATGCCAAACCCTTATCCAAAGGACGGATTCACCATCAAACAATGGGCGGAAGAAGACCGCCCACGTGAAAAAATGCAGGCTCGGGGCAAAAAAGCCCTGAGTGATGCCGAGTTATTGGCCATCCTACTGCGCAGCGGCAGCCAACATGAAACGGCTTTGTCCTTGGCCCAGCGACTTTTGCATGCTGTGCAGGGCGATTTGAATGCCCTTAACCAACTGAGCTGGCGGGAGATGATCAAACTGGTACCTGGTAAGGGCCTGGGCCCAACCAAAGCCCTGTGCATTTTGGCCGCCTTGGAATTGGGCAGCCGACGGCACGCCCAAAAAAAAGCGGACCGTATTTACGTCAAAGACAGCCATGCCGCTTATCATATCCTGGCACCCCATTTACAGGACTTGAAGGTCGAAGAGTGCTGGGTTTTGTACCTCAATAGCGCCAATTACCTGATCGTCAAAGAATGCATAAGTACTGGTGGCATCAACGGTACGGTGGTCGATCCCAGGGTGATTTTCAAAAAAGCCCTTGATTACCAAGCTGTTTCGATTGTAGTGGCGCACAACCATCCCTCCGGTCAGCTGCAGCCCAGCCAAGCAGATGAACACCTGACCAAAAAACTGCGCAAAAGTGGCGACATGCTCGACATCCAACTGCACGACCACCTCATCATCGGCGGCGATGGTTACTACAGTTTTTTATCACAAGGAAAATTGTGACAGGCTCGCTGCTCAACTCCTCAACCCCTAAACCAAAATAGCTTATGAATTGGCATGTAGCCCCGATGGCGCGCCTCACCCTGGCGTTGCTGGCTGGCATTCTTTTGGGTGAAAAGATGGGAAACCAAGCCTTATCTGTATTGGCTGGTTTGTTTGGAATGGCTTTGTTTTTGCGTTTTTTAAGGTACAAAAACAAGATTCAGCGCTTGCGCAAGTGGAGTGGCCTGCCTTTGCTGTGTTTGTTCATGGGTTTAGGCTATGCACGATTTCACTTTAGTTTGCCCCAAAACCAGGCCGATCATTATGTGCATTTTGTAGAAAAACAGCCCCAATTGGCTTATGGCAAAGTGCTGAGTTCGGCAGCTGGGGCCAAAAGCCAACGTTTGGTGCTCCGCTTAAAAGCCATGAAACATGGAGGAAAATGGGAGCGTGTTCAAGGTAAAATCATGTTGTATTTCAAGTTGGCCGAAGCACCCCGTTTGCCCCAACCCGGCCAGACCATGTACTTCCAGGGCGAAATCCAGGATTTGTTTCCGCTGCTCAATCCTGCTGCATTCGATTATTCGACTTGGCTGCGGCACAAGGGCATCCATCGGCAGGTCTTCGTGAGACCAGGAGCCTGGCAAAAAGCGGCGCTTTCCCCTCCCCCATTTTGGTTTTTCCAAAGCCAGCAACGCTGCCAGGCCACTTTGAGGCGACACCTGGGCCAGGGACAGGTTTTTGCCGTAGGTTCTGCCTTGATCTTAGGTGTTCGCAGTGACATTGACGATGATTTGCAAACGGCTTACAGCCAAACCGGGGCCGTGCATGTGCTCTCCGTTTCGGGTTTGCATGTGGGGGTTTTGGCCTTGGCGGTGCGCTACTTATTGGCTTTCCTGCCTGCGCGTTGGCGGCGGTCCTGGGCTTCGGCATTGTTGGAATGTCTAGTCATTTGGGCTTTCGCTTTGGTGTCGGGCGGAGCCGCAGCAACTTTGAGAGCGGCCTTGATGTACAGTTTTTTGATCATTGGCAGGGCCCTCTTGCGCGACAGCAGTATTTGGAACAGCCTGGCTGCTTCGGCTTTTTTGTTGCTTTGCTGGGATCCGCATTTGTGCTTCGACCTGGGTTTTCAGCTTTCCTACTTGGCAATGGCGGGCATTTTGGCCACCTACGAATCCATTTACCAACTTTGGGAGCCACCCAATGCCACCTTCGACTATGCCTGGAAACTCAGTGCCCTCGGCATGGCGGCGCAAGTAGGAGCCGGGCCACTCAGTGTTTTTCATTTTCACCAGTTTCCCTGGCTGTTTGCGGTATCGGGCTTGGTGGCGGTACCTTTGTCGGGTTTGGCTTTGCTGCTTGGGATGGGATTGATGGCGCTTGATGGCATGGGCATACTCGCTACTTACGTTGCCTGGGTTTTGCACGGGTGCATTGACCTCCTCAATCGGGTCTTGCTGCTTTTGGATGGCCTACCTTATAGTGTATGGGCAGGCATTCATTGGAGTGCGGGTGTTTGTTTGGCGTTTTACGCAATGGTATTTGGCTTGTTCTGGGGTTTGAAAAAACAAAAACCTCGTTACGTTTTGGGTGCATTGGCCTTGCTTTTGGTGTTTGGAGGGATTCGATTTTGGAACCTGAATCAGTTGCAAAACCAGGCTCAAGTCACCATTTATTACTGCCGCAACGGCGCTTTAGCAGATTTTTTTTACCGTGGAAAAAGGCTCAGCCTGGTCGAAACCGATGAAAAAAGCGAGCGTTTTGCAGCCCTGAACTGGCGCTGCAAGGCCCAATCCTGGAGCCAGTTAAGTATGCCTTTTCAGCACGATTTTTACTTTGAATCCGATCTTTTCAAAAAAGGAGCGTATTTCCAATTGGGCGAAATCGGCCTGGGCATCTTCGATTTTCGCCTGGCCCCTGCGCCCAATCTTGCCCGGTGTCAGTGGATTTGGCTGAGACATGCCCAAGGCTGGTCCGATTTGCCCGCCCTAGGTCCCGGCCAAGCCCTCCTGCTCGACGACAGCAGCCCTTGGTACTGGCGAGCCAAAGTCAAAACCGCTTGTGCCGAAAACGACCTCGTTTGCCACGACCTCAGCGAGCAGGGCGCTTGGATGCATACTTTAAAACTACCAACTCAATAATCCGACGGGGACCTCTTTTCAACCCTTCAACTTTTCAACCATAAACTCAAAAAAACATGTTCTACTTCAGCAAATCCGAGCGCCGAGGGGCGTATTTTCTCTCGGTACTTTGTGCGATCACTTTTGCCGCGCCATATTTTTTTCGGCCAAAACCACGATTGGACATCCTGGAAAAAGCGGCTCCGGTTTTCGCAGTACAGGCCAAAAAGCCGAAATACCATTTCAAAAAGCGGCAGTACGGCGACAATGCTCAGAAATATTATGCCACTGCAAAAAAAGCTGAACGCTTCGCTTTTGACCCCAACACCGTTGACGAAAGCCAACTACAAGCCCTGGGTTTATCGCCCAAAGTGGCCGCAATTTGGGTCAAGTTTCGCAGCAGGGGTGGGCGTTTTAGGCAAAAAGAAGACGTTTTGAAAGTGTTTGGGGTAAAAGAAAAATGGTATAGAGAAGTAGCCAGCTATGTGCAAATTGCCCCATTGGCCGAAGCCAATTTCAAATCCCAAAACGAGGATTTCCGAGCGGAAACCAGGCAAAAAAATCGCCCCTGCCGCCCTTTAGACGTCAACCAAGCCGATACCAGCGCTTGGCAGGCTTTGCCAGGTATTGGTAGTGTTTTGGCTAGGCGAATCATCAAATTCCGCAGCAAGTTGGGCGGTTTTCAGCGCTTGGAGCAGGTGGGCGAAACATTTGGGCTGGCCGATTCAGTTTTTCAAAAAATCAAACCCTGCTTGCAATTGAACTCCCCCGCAACAGCTAGTATAAAAATCAACGAAGCGGACCTGAAAACCTTGGGCGGACATCCTTACTTGGGCTTCAAACTGGCCAAGGTCATCATTGCGTACCGCGACGAACACGGCCCTTTCGGGCACTTGGACGACTTATTAAAAATTGGGGTATTGGACCAGGCACAGGTGGAGAAGTTGAGGGGGTATGTGGTGTTTTGAGGACATTATACTCGTCCACTACTGGTTTTGTGCAAATCGTCGGTCAACGTGAGTTTGTTCGGCATGTTTTCTTGACATACGATAGACTACATACGACTTGCGACATATGATTTAGGGGCTCGCTGGAGAAATTTGTCATGTTTTAAGTTCTCGTTTGCACGGTTTGAGATTTTTGAAATTTTAAATTGATAAGTCCTTGCCTGTTCTCAGGAGCAAATCCTTGAGAAACAATCTCTTTTTCCTCAGCATTCACCTAGTGGTCCAAATTGTAAATCTGCCCCAAGTTCCAGGGGCTCTTTGTCTCCGTAGCTGCGTTGTTCGTCGGTCAAATAGTCCACTATTTTCCCTCCTCTCGCCTTGCTACAAAGCCAAATAGCCTGCCTGCAACCTAGGAGGTATTTATAATTCGTACCACTCTAGCATTCTACAATACCACCGCTCACGCAGAGCGTGACACGGTGCGTGAGCGAGGCAAGGCAGTTGCGAATTAGAAAAAGGCTCTTATTGGGTTTCAAGTGGTGCTTCAAAACGAATTGGTTGCGGTCATCAAGCTCCAAGACTTTTTTTGAGTGACGACTTACGAATGACGACTTACGAAGTAGCGCTTCGATTGAAAATTTGTGGTGCAGCAAGTCATCTTTTTTACGATTCAAGTTTTCCCAATAAAATAGCTCAGTCAATTTTATTGCATCTTTAGCGGACGCGAAAAACGATTTTAAATAATTGTTTTTCAATGTTTTACAAACATGTCAAAGCTGAGATTAACTCAAAAATATCAAACCGTGAAAATGGGAGCCTAAGCACCCTAAGGTCTTGCCAGCGAGCCCCTACTTCGTAAGTCGTAAGTTGTCACTCGTAAGTCGTAAGTCAAAAAATCGAACTTCGCAAACCCAAAACTCACCTTGGCTTAGGTCAAGACAAACGCCCAAGTCTTTTTCAACTTGAAACCCACATTGAGCCTAGAAAAGTTTATTCGTGGCTTGTTACTAAATAGTTTGTTTTTTTAGTTCGCTAAACCATCGTAATGAGTTTTGGCATTAAAAAGGTAAGCATATCAGCCCTTTTGCCGATTCACCTCCGCCAATAAGAAGGAGAGATAATTACGAGAACTTAAAAGACGCTGTACTAAGCGTCTTTTGAAAACGCCACCCTCAGTTCCACCCACACCAAAAGCAATACCACGATCATCTCCGAAATAAAATAGGCATTGCCCAATAAGGTAAGCTCTGCCTGGTATTTGCGGACCGTAAAGGCCGTCAAAATGCAATAACTCAAATTGGCCAGGGCGATGATTTTCAAGCCAATGCGCCAGTGCCGCCCGATCAGGAAATAACAGGCAAATGAATACAACGCGTAAAAGCAAGGCAAGGTGATCAATAGCGGCATGACTGGCCGGGGCATCCCAAAATAGGGTTCAAAAGCATAAATGAGGAACAAAAAAGCGGCGCTCAACAAGGCTCCGGATCCATCAAGCAGAAATAAACGGCGTAGATTTTGGGCAAAATATGTGTGGACGGACATCAAGAATTGACATTTTGGGTTAAAAAACTGGTCGCCTGAATGCCTGAGAAACAGGTTTCATCGCTTGATGCTGCAAGGATACATGTCTGGAGGATTGGATAGGGCTTAGGCTTCACGAACAACCTTTTAAAGCCGATAGACTGAAAAATCAATCCTCCAAAGTGCGACAAGGCTTTTGTGTAGGATGAACGGTCGTTGGTGTACTGAAAATGCCCCTTTTATGGTTAAATTGTTTAGCATTTCAAGTGAAAATGTGCTCTCGGGCTTGAAGCCACTAGTGGAACGTGAACGAAATAAGTGTCTATATACTTTTGCAAATGAATGCTTGGTTTTGATTGAAGCATAAAAGCATCCCAGTTGTCCAAACGTGTAATGGCAAATCTATTTTGCCCCTGGAATCCCATAGCGAGCGCGCTTCGCAAGAAGCGTAAAGCTTTGTAGAATTTGGGTTCCAAGGGCAGGTCCTGGCTTCGCAAGAAGCCTAAGGCATCATAAATATTAGGCTTCTTGCGAAGCCAGAAGTTGGGAAACGGGTAAAGAATGACCGATGCTACAAATCTTGTACTTCTTGCGAAGCTGGGCATTCGGAATGCTTTAAACCCTAAATTATTAATGCCTAATTATTACGTTCCCAGCCCACTAGATTGAGTTTTACCAACTCTTGCAGGAAAAAACAACATCAACAGTATTCCTCGAAAGTTACCGCCGCCTGCCCCTCAAAAGCTGGCATTTTCTGTCTTCACAGGGATTCTAGCGCGGTTTCTAAGCGTTTGCAGCAATCAAATCTTCCAAATATTGCACCAAAAGCCGAACCCCAAAGCCATTGGCCGAGCGCTGCGGCGAAAACTCGGATTCGTTGAAGGACACACCAGCAATATCAAGGTGGGCCCAGGCAGGGTGTTCATTGGTAAAAACTTCCAAAAACTTGGCTGCGCTGATGGCTCCAGCCGTTGGTCTGCCGCTGAAATTGCGCAAGTCAGCTACATCCGATTTCAGTTCGTCCTTGTAAGCGTCCCAGAGCGGCATACGCCATACGCGTTCTGTGCTGCCTTCGCCTGCCCGGGTGAGGTCGGCACAGAGCTGGTCGTTGTTGGTGAAAAGGGCTGCGGCATGTGCGCCCAAGGCCCTCGCAGCGCTCCCGGTCAGGGTAGCCAGGTCGATCACCGCGTCGAGTTCGTAGTTTTTGGTCACGTAAGCCAGCGCATCGGCCAGGATGAGGCGGCCCTCGGCGTCGGTATCGGTTACTTCGATGGTTTTGCCTGCGTAGGAGCCGATGATGTCGCCGGGTTTGAGGGAGAGGGAATCCACGCTGTTTTCAGTAGCGGGGATCATGCCAATGATGCGAACAGGCAGTTTTAGTCTTGCTGCCAACTCGATGGCACCCAAAACCGCTGCGCCACCACCCATGTCGCTCTTCATCCAGTGCAGGTTGGTGGAGGGTTTGATGGAAATGCCACCTGTATCGAAAGTCACCCCTTTGCCCACCAGACCGATGGTTTTTAGGGCTTTGCCTGCGGGTTGGTAGTCGATCAGGGTACAAACAGGGGGATGTTGGCTGCCCTGGTTAACGCCCAAGAGCGCAAAAAAACCTTCTTCTTCGAGGCGTTTTTGCTCAAAAACCTCCACTTTATAGCCAAAATCACGCCCGCCGCGCTCGGCGAAAGCACCCAGATCGCGGGGGCTTTTTTTGTTGCCCGGTGCATTAACCAGGTCAAAGACCAGGGCCTGGGTTTGGGCAAAATGGACGCCGCGTGCAAAAGCCGTTTGGGCCATTTGTTCGCCCGAGCCTTTGGGTAGCAGTACGTCCAGGCCAGCAGTAGCTTGCAAAAAGGGGTGGATTTCTGCGTTTTCGGTTTTGAACTTGCCGTTGTCGTAACCACCCAGGAGCAGGCCGTTACTCAGGGCTTCGATCAATTGCATGAGCAGGGGCTCATCTGCCGCAAAAGCGCTGAGGTCGACGCCCAAAATGGGGTCAATTTTGCTGCGGTTGCGCAAGCTGAACAATCGTGCGGCCTTCACCAATTCCATGATGCCCGGTTTTTTGCCCAAGCCCAATAAGGCCATGCGCCCATTGGGGCCATAATGCCAGAGGGTTTCGCCTACCTCCACCTTGAAGTCGCGGCGAATCCATTCCCACTGCGCAGCCATTTCGCGCTCCAATATTTCGGTTCCGATCCATGTGCCATCATCTGCTATCGCGATAGGGTAGAGCACAGTAGAGGGCCTATTTTCGGCCCATGCGGATTGCCAGTTGACTTTCATACCTGGTTTAATCTGTTGTGTTAGGGGTTCTCGATTTGGAAAGCCCAAAAAGGAACAGCGCTTACCGTTTTTTCTACATCACCCAATGCGGCTTTTTCTTATTCTTTCAACACTAAAAAGTCGCTTTTGCCGTGTAAAAAACTGGAATGGCCGCAAAAATAAAGGAAAGATGCTATTTTAATGCCCGCAAATGGCAGCAATGCTGCTTTTGATGCAATTTTCTTGAAACAAGATTAGCAGTCCTAGGTGAACAGGCGTGATTTCATTACTACCATTGATCCGTTCACCAAAAAACACTACACATGAAACCATTATGGGGCATCGACCTGGGTGGAACAAAAATCGAAGGGGTAATTCTCAAAAGCCAGGATGATCCCAGCGTATTGACTCGCTTGCGGGTTGATACCGAGCGCGACAAAGGGTACGACCACATCGTCAGCCAGGTTGGCGTTTTGATCGACAAAATGAAACAAGAATCGGGCCTAGAGCCTTCAATCATCGGCATGGGCACCCCCGGAGCGCTGGACCCCATCACCCATACCATCAAAAATAGCAACACCACGGTCATGAACGGCATGCCCTTCAAACGTGACCTGGAAGAGCGCCTGAATTTGGAATTCGAGCTGGCCAACGATGCCAACTGCTTCGCCATTGCCGAGGCTAAAATGGGCATCGTAAAAGACGTGATGCCACAAGCTCGCATGGTTTTTGGGGTGATCATGGGCTCCGGTGTTGGCGGCGGCCTGGTCATGGATGGCAAGGTTTGGAATGGTCGCCAGGGCATCGGCGGCGAGTGGGGCCATAGTTTTTTGGACGAATCGGGCGGTGAGTGCTACTGCGGCAATGTGGGTTGTGTGGAGACAGTTTTTTCAGGTCCCTCGCTTGAGCGTTTTTACACTTCCATCAGTGGCGAAAAAGTGAAACTGCGGGAGATCGTGGAGCGCCACAAACAGGGCAGCGACCCTTATTCGTCTCAAACGGTGGAGCGCCTCTTGCATTTCTTCGGCAAAGGCATCGCCAACCTGATCAACATCCTTGACCCCGATTGCATCGTTTTGGGCGGCGGGGTAGGCAATATCGACTTGCTGTACACCGAGGGCCTAGAGCGGGTGAAGCATTTTGTGTTTAATCCTCGCTTGGATACGGTGATCCTCAAGCCCAAGCTGGGAGACAGCGCGGGGGTTTTTGGCGCGGCGTTTTTGGTGGGGTGAGATGTTAGTTATGGGTTATAAGTGAGGGGTTATGAGTGAGGGGTTATGAGTGAGGGCTCGCTGGGAGGAGAGGTCGTAATTTTAAAACTTATCATTTCAAGCCAATGCTAAAAAAATAACCAAAAGCCCAGGCAATCACATGCTCAGGGCCTTTGACTTATTATGACTGGGGACTGTCTCAGAAGTCAAAGTCAAAATGTTCTAATGCCACTGCTACGCAGTTTTTAGAGGCTTACTCGCCATTTTGGCTACCACAATGCCACCGCTACGCGGTTTTTTGATCATAAAAGCCCGTAGGGCTGGCATTATGGTAGCAGTGAGGGGCGGAGAATGGCCAAAATGGCGTAGCCATGACATTAGAAAATTACCCTTTGTTCACATTTTGACCTTTCGATACAGCCCCGACTTTCAATCCCCCTACAACACAATCATCTTCCGAGTCTCCACGAAATCGGCAGTCTGCAAGGTGTAGTACAACAAGCCCTTGCCAAAGAACCAAGTTTGTTAAAAAAGACCAGGTTTGTCTTTACTGCGTTACAGTTGTAAAACACTCACGCAATGAGAATAACTGCTTTTACTACGATCTTGCTAAGTTTGCTCTTGGCTTGTGGCAGAGAAGAAACAGTAGGGTTCGAGCCCGAACTGCCCATTGGAGAAGTAGAATACTTCATTTTCGGCACAAATGCACCAGAATGCGCTGCGGATTGTTTTCAATATTATAAGCTCACCAATGGAGGGCTTTTTGGGCTCAAAAAGTACACACAGCGCACTAAAAAAACGAAATTTTCCTATCAAAAAGAGTCTTTGTCTGCTACAGAAGTATCCAAGGCTAGAGACTTGCTGAAGTTGTTTCCTCCAGACCTTTTGTCGCAGCCCGATAGAATGGGCTGCCCAGGCTGCAATGACAGTCCAGCAATTTTTGTACAAATTAAGCAGGGAAACCGCATCCAAAACTGGAGCATGGAGGGCGATCCAGGGTCTCATCCTTCCTACTTGCGCCCATTTACCCAAAGGCTAATGGACCTCGTTTTTGAACTTGAAAATTGAACCCTCAACTTCCACACCCGCCGCAGCCACCACCACAAGAACCACCTCCGTCGCCACCACCTCCATCACCACCGCTACTACTTTCCCCACCAGTATAGGCACCACCTGAGGCGATCATGGCCTGCTCTGCTTCATGTTTGCGCATGGGCAAAACCAGTGCTGGCGCTAAAACCAAGTGTTCAAACATAAAGTAACGCCACTGCCAGTTGTACGCTGCGGGTTGCAGGGGTACGATTTGATAGCGGTAAAAATCGGGAAGAATGTGCTCAAACAACAAACGTCTTGAGCGGATGATGAAATAAATAGCCGCAATGGCATAAATGGCCAACACCAATACAAGCCAAAGAACTGGCTTGTCCCTTTGAAAACCCAGGACCAGGCGTACAATACCCCAAGAGAAAACCATACCATACATGGAGCAATTGATCAGTAACAAAAACCCGAAAGGCTTGGATTGTAGCACATACTGTAAAACCGAGCTCAAGGTTTTTTGCTTGATTTTAAATACGGGCTTGTTGAGCAGTTGCTTCACCAAATCAGGATAGGACATCGGCCCATTTTCTTCCAGCAGCAATAAAACTTGTTGCTGTTCGGGTGAAAAACCTTCGCTGGGGCCTGCCAGCTTTTGCACTTGGTTATCGGAGCCGATGAGCAGGCGGTTTTTTTCGACCAGTTCGTTCAAAACGCCGTTCACTACCTTGAGGAGTTTTTGGGTTTTCAGGTACACCATCTCATAGGGACGCAAGTTGAACAGGAAAGAATCCGTGTCTATTTTTGCAAGCACTTTTGCCAAGTAATTGCGATTGAAAAGCTCCAAACCCAAGAAGGCCAAGCCCACCAAAAGGGCAAACAATGGCAGGAAGCGAAGGCCGTCAATTTGCAGGTAAAGCGGCTTGAGCAGCTGATAAAAAGGTATGCTCAAAAATAAACCCCCCAAAGCAGCAAAGAGCAAAAGCGTCCAATTGGGCAGCTGGGCAGGTGGGCAGTTCAAACTTTCCAGCATGTTTGTTCGCTCCCAAATGTTACTGGGTTGTGGACCAAAGTGAGCTTCGTACAAGGCTTTGGTCCGGGCTTTGGCTGCCTGAAATTGTGCATACTCCGCCTTGGAATGGGTAGCAGGAATATGCTGGATGGCCTTGCCCAGGATTTGACAAAAAGCCTGGTATGATCGGGTGAAAATCAAATGCTGGTGCCAAACAAGGTCTACAATCTCGGAGGGCGAAACCATCGCATCGGCAGTTGCGGCCAGGTACATGAATTTTTTGTACTCCAAGAGGGCTTTTTCGCAAAAGTCTTCGGTCCAGCCATTTTCATCGGCCAGGCGGGTCACAAACCCATATTCTTTGAAGCTTTCGTCAAAGTCGAAAGCCAGGACTTGTTGCCAGGTGTAAGTGTTCATGATACGGGGAGTTTTGGGTTGGTTTAAAGTTGCTGACCAAATATAAGTTTTTTGTTGAGCGGGATCAAGTGCCAAGTGTTATTTTATTGTAAATTGTGGAAATTTACATCGCTGCCATTTCGGCCCCCAAAGCACCCAGGAGTAAGAAAAATCCACTTTTTTCAAAAAAAATCTACCACAGCTCTTGCGCGAACTGAAAAGTCAGTGTATATTTGCACACGCTTTGCAAGAATGACTTTTTAAAGGTCTTCAAAACAAGGGTGATTAGCTCAGCTGGTTTAGAGCATCTGCCTTACAAGCAGAGGGTCGGCGGTTCGAACCCGTCATCACCCACTAGAATAATCAAGGGGTTGCGAGATGAAAATCTCGTAATCCCTTTTGTTTTGCAAGTAATTTTCCTATTTGATTTTTGGCGATTGGGTTGGAGTTGAATCCGCCTAGAAGTTACTTATCCAACCAAGTTTGGAGACAAGAGATACAGCGAGGAATAGTTAATGCAGCAATAGCAGCTTCTTTTATTTCGGATCACCAGTCAATCAATTACAACCCGATTATTGAAAACACAGTCGCCTCTATCTGCAAGGGAGGCAAAAAGGGTTGAAAAGGGCTAAAGGGTTTGTGTCAGTTCAGGAGTATCATTTGACGAGTAGTTTTATAGTATTAGCAGTGAAAAAAAGACCTTGAAGCAAGCTCGCCGTTGATTTCATTTTCTAATTTAGACCTGGTATGGTTAGGGCCACGGAAAAATAACTTGTGAGAATTGGCAAATACTTTGCCCTGCTTCGCGGTGCAGTTTGGGAACACGGATTTTACGGATGAAACGGATTTTTCACGGATTTCCAGCATCGCGTTGACCCCACTCAACTCAAAATCAGAGGCACCAATTTTTATGACTTATTCTTTTGCCATTCTTTAGCTTCTCTGGCTCAACCCAATCATCTATCCTAATCCTTTTTTTAACCCCTTCAACGGATTTGAAACTGGTGAACTCACCAACAATTTCATTTGGTAAATGGCTATTTCATTGAGTCTTTGTAGTCTTTCATCTTGAGAAAGCCCGTCTTTGATGAACTCTGCATTGAGGTTTTCCAAATTGGAAAGCACAACCAACTGTTCAGCCGTCGCTTCATCACGCACATTTCCTTTTGCATTAGGGTTTGCTTCTCGCCACTCTTTGGCAGTTATTCCGAAAAGAGCTAGGTTTAGCACATCCGCCTCATTAGCAAAGACGTAACTCGCCTGTTTGGTGTTGTAAATCCTTGGAGGAATAAGATGTTCTTTTACCGCATCCGTATGAATCCTGTAATTAATCTTGGTCAAAATCCGCTTTACATTCCATTCAAGAGATTTTAGGTCATTTTCCTCTGTCTTAAGCCTTTGAAACTCTTTGATTACATAAAGCTGAAACGGAGGGCTGATCCAATAACAAAAAGCTAAGGCAATGTCTTTGTGAGCATAGGTTCCACCATTTTTTCCAGCCTTGGATTGTAGCCCGATAGCATCGGTTTTTTTCAATCCATAGTTTAGGCGAAAGCACAAATGAGTTCATTCCTGCTTGGGTTCTAAACACATCGAATTCGATGTGTTTAAACGATGGGTTATGTAATTGCTCCCATACCCCCAAGAATTCAACAGTATCGCGGTTTCTAATCCAGTTTTGGATAACAATTTCAGACCGAGCATTGACCCGTTTGGCAATATCGGTCAAAGAAATTTAGTCTTCCTCTTTCTGAGTAAAGAGCCTAATTTCAGTGCCTTGCACAATGAATGACGAATTTTTAGCCGTCTTTTCTTGATTATAGATTCGAGGTATAGCTTATCAAGCCCTTTGTTTTGGTAAAGCATTAAGTATAAAATCGAGCCTATCGAGCCTTTCTGTATGCACTTTTATGATCGCTCGTGAAATTTTAGGTCGCTCCCCCCCCAAACTCCCCAACCAGCCCCTCCGCCGCAAAAAACGGGCTTTGCCTACCCTCCAACACCGCATTTTCTCGATCTTTCAAAGCTGCCTGGATGCCTGCTTTCCCAAAAAACTGCTCGGCCAACAGGCTGCGGATGCTTTCGTGGAGCCAATCGCGGGCTTGCTCCTGGCGGCGTTGGGTAAAATAACCTGTGCTTTGGCTATGTGTTTTATATTGCTCAATCAGGCTGGCAATGTCGGCAATGCCCGCGCCACTGAGGGCCGAACATTGGGTGACGGGTACGACCCAATCGCTGGCTTTGGGTGGAAACAGGTGAATGGCGTTGCGGTAATCGGCAGTGGCGCGTTTGGCAGCGGCGTGGTTGTCGCCATCGGCTTTGTTGATGGCCAGGAGGTCGGCCATTTCCACCACCCCACGTTTGATGCCCTGGAGCTCGTCGCCCGCGCCAGGCAGGAGCAGGAGTAGGAAAAAATCGGTCATGGCGTGCACCGCTACTTCGGATTGACCCACTCCCACCGTTTCAATTAAAATCATATCGTACCCCGCCGCTTCGCACAAGAGGATGCTTTCGCGGGTTTTGCGGTTGACGCCGCCCAAGGCATCGCCCGCCGGAGAAGGCCGGATGAAGGCTTGCGGATGGGTCGAGAGCTCGTTCATCCTGGTTTTGTCGCCTAAAATACTGCCTTTGCTGAGTTGGCTGCTGGGATCTACGGCCAACACGGCTACCCGATGCCCTTTTTCAATGAGGTGTAGGCCAAATTTTTCGATGAAAGAACTTTTGCCAACGCCTGGTACGCCCGTGATGCCAATGCGCAAAGAACGCCCAGCTTGGGGCAAACAAGCCTCTACAATGGCTTGGACTTGTGGCCGATGCGCAGGCAAGGCACTTTCGACCAGGGTGATCGCCTGGCCCAAAATGCTACGATCACCTTGCAAAATGCCTTCAAGTAAGGTGGGTGTAGACAATTCAGCGCTGCGGCGCTTGGGTACAAAGGCCGGATTCAGCATACCTGGGCTTTTTACGCCCCGTTCTACCTTGGGAGTGCTGTCGCGTTTGGCCATTTCATCGGTTTTGGCTGGACCAGAACTAGTCCATGCGGGTCAAATCCAAGTTGCGGACCATCAACAAAAAAGACTTGGCAAATTCCACTTTTGAATCAAAATCCAAGCTGACTTTGACGTTGAAGTTGGGGTATAAATCGTTGTTGTCGGCTACAATTTCCTCCAAGGCCTTGCGAATGGCTTTCTTGTTCAGTTGGCCATTGTTGTCCACAAAATCATTGGGCATGCCCAGGTTTTTGAAATAATGCCCTTCCATGATTTGAAGGTACAGGT
Source organism: Chitinophagales bacterium (assembly GCA_013299105.1). Classification (GTDB taxonomy): domain Bacteria; phylum Bacteroidota; class Bacteroidia; order Chitinophagales; family Saprospiraceae; genus Haliscomenobacter. The sequence goes on from JAAFJY010000032.1 coordinate 21,678, forward strand.
GAAAGAGGTCGCGGTCGGGCTTGGGCAAAGCAAAGTTGAACAAAGCCGAGGTGACGATAAAGCCAGGAATGGCCAAGGCGATTACGTCATGGTCGTTGTCGGCGTACCAATCCATGTTATTGAGCTCGGTATCAATCAAGGCTACCAATTTGTCGTGGTTGACCGGAGTAGTGATGCCAAACGTGGCCCGCACCCGGTACATTTCTTTATAAAACTCGGCTTGTGGGCGCTCGCTCAATTTGTGCAGGTCCTTGAGAATGAGCTGGTTTTTCTCGCCATTGGGCTTGTTGTCTTTGGCAAAGTAGAAGCGTTGCAGGCGCTCCAGCTCTTCGGTCATGTAGCCTTCGGGCTTGATCAGGTAGTCGAGTTTATAAATAAGGTAAAGCAGCAGGTAGGCAAAACCACCTGGGTATTGTTCTTTGTTGAGTTTTCCTTCTACGGCCTCTTTCAGTACGGCATTGATTTCAGCAACGATGAATTGGTACTTGGCCCCTTTTTCCTGCTCAGGTATTTCCACCAAATGAGTCGCGTCAACGGCTTCCAGGGTATTGAATTCGTCGAGCAGCAAGTCGTCTTGTTTGTCGGCATTGACGGCCAATTCCTTGAGTGCCTGGTAAATTTTATACGGTGAACCGTCAAGGTGGTAAGTGTCAAAAACAATGCAGAGGTTATTGGCCTCGTCCATCGCAAAACGACTGAATTGCAGGATGAAATTCCGTTCGATCAGGCGGCGCATGAAACCCACGTTCGGGGTAGCGGCATGGGCAATTTTGGCTTCGGCGCGCAAGCGTTGTTCGTTTGCGAAGCCGTAAATTTTTTTGGAGCCCTGGTACAATTCAAAGTGCAAAATCCCCGCCTCATCTTTCCACCAACGGATATTGTCTTCTTTTTCGTCGCGCAAGTACTGAAAAAAAGCCAGGTAGGCATTGTGGTACTGTTCTTGTTCAAAGGCAAGCAGCGATTGTTCCCAACCTTGGTAATTGATAGGGGTTTTGTAAGAGTCGGTGTAACGCCCAAAGCGAATATCTGGCTGAGGAGCGGCTTGACCAGGATTGGATTTAAACAGGCGGTCGAAAAATCCCATTGGTGCGGGTAGGTTTTGAAGCGGAAAATTAGCAATATTTTTTCATTGGCCTAACAAAAACTCAACCCGCCCAACCTTCTCGGTCCAAACTGCGGAAATGGATGGCTTCGGCCAAGTGTTCGACCTGAATACTTTCGGAATTGGCCAAATCTGCGGCCGTGCGGGCAACCTTGAGGATGCGGTCGTAGGCGCGGGCTGAGAGTTGTAGTTTTTCCATCGCTTTTTTGACTAAGATTTGTCCTGCTGGCGAAATTTGGCACACTTCCTGCACCATGCGGCCCGGCATCTGGGCATTGCAATGGATGTTGCGGCCTTCGAAGCGCTTGGTCTGAACCTCCCTTGCGGCGATGACCCGATTGGCAATGTCTTGGCTATTTTCACTGGCACGCTCATTGCTGGCCAGCTCGTCATAAGAAACCGGGGTGACTTCCACATGCAAGTCAATGCGGTCGAGCAAAGGGCCGGAAATTTTGTTCAAATAGCGTTTTACTACCCCTGGCGCACATACGCATTCTTTGTCCGGGTGATTGTAATATCCACAAGGGCAGGGGTTCATCGAAGCAATGAGCATAAAACTAGCTGGATAATCCACGCTTACTTTTGCCCTGGAGATGGTCACTTTGCGCTCTTCCATCGGTTGCCGCATCACTTCCAATACCGTTCTTTTGAATTCGGGCAACTCATCCAAAAACAAAACGCCGTGGTGGGCCAATGAAATTTCACCAGGCATGGGGTGCGAGCCCCCACCCACCAAGGCCACATCGCTGATGGTGTGGTGGGGCGAGCGAAAAGGGCGAGTAGTGACCAGAGCTGCGTGGTGCGGCAGGCAACCTGCAACGGAGTGGATTTTGGTGGTTTCCAGGGCTTCATTCAGCGAAAGCGGGGGTAAAATTGTGGGCAAACGCCTTGCCAACATGGTTTTGCCTGCTCCGGGCGGGCCAATCAAGATGACATTGTGGCCACCTGCTGCTGCGATTTCCAGGGCGCGTTTGATGTTTTGCTGGCCTTTTACGTCGGCAAAATCGACCTCATAATTGCTCAGGTTGTCGAAAAACTCATCGCGGGTGTCCACTTGCACAGCTTCCAGGCTGCGCTGGCCATTTAGAAAAGCCACTGCTTCGCTCAAGCTTTCGATGCCGTACACTTCCAGGTTGTTGACGATGGCGGCTTCACGGGCATTGATTTTGGGCAAGATCACCCCTCGAAATTTCTCCTTGCGGGCTTGAATGGCGATGGGTAAAGCACCTTTGATCGGTCGCAATTGGCCATCCAAAGCCAGCTCGCCCATGATGATGAACTGGGATAAACGCTCTTCATTAACCAGGTTATTGGCGGCTAAAACGCCGAGCGCAATGGGTAAATCATAAGCCGCACCCTCTTTGCGAATATCCGCTGGCGCGAGGTTGACTACGGTTTTTGCGCGGGGCATCTTCATGCCACTTGCCGCGACGGCGGACTCGATGCGTTGAAAACCTTCTCTTATGGCGCTGTCCGGTAAGCCAACCAATTGATAATAATTTGTACCTACCACCGGATTTCCACCCACGTTTACTTCTACGGTAATGGTGCGGGCACTTACGCCATATACGGCGCTGCCAAAAGCTTTGACCAACATGTTTGTTTCGATTGAGGAAAAACGAGTTCATGGAAAAATCTTGCCACTCACCTGCATTTCCAGGCAATTAAAAAAGATAGAAAAAGGTGGTGTGGAAAAAATCGAAAGGTAAGCTCAAAACAAATCGAAAGATAAAACAAGCCGAAAGATCAAGACAAAGTTAATCTAAATAATATGACGAAGCAAGACCTGGAAGAAAAAGCCTAAAAATAAAGACCCTCAGGACCGAACTAAGTTTGGCAAGCAGGCTCGAACGTCAAAACCGAAACTTGGTTCATCTTTTGTTTGATTTTAAGGCCCAAATGCAAGTAACTTGTCATTTGCCCTGAAAATCAAAGAAAAACGAAAACATTAACCCGCTACGCCCGTTTGAAATGCTGTCTTCTAGACCAACACCCCTGAAGCTGATTCCCGACTTCTGTAGTGTTTTTTCTTTTACCAACCATTATGACATTTATGAAAACCAAATTGCTGTTCGTCCCTGCAAAAGCTTGGACTCTGGTGCTTTTTGCCGCCGCTTCTCTTTTTTCCTTTACGGCTTGTAACGATGATGACGATGACGCCAAGTCAATCACTGAAACTGTCATTGACAGCCCTGACTTCACTTTGCTCGAAGCAGCAGTTGTCCGTGCCGGATTGGCCGACGCACTGCGCCAAGGTAGTCTCACTGTTTTTGCCCCAACCGATGCAGCTTTCCGCGCCGCTGGTTTTGCGGATGAAGCGGCCATTCGCAACACTCCTGAAGCTACTTTAAAAGCTGTTTTGGAATACCACGTAGTAGGAAGCCGTGTTGCTTCTACTGCAATCCAAACGGGCGACAACCAAGCCACCAAAATGTTGAGCAATCTGAATGCATTCATCACCAAAAATGCAGGTGGTGTATCCATCAACGGAGCTCGTGTGACAACTCCTGATTTGAGTGCCTCCAATGGTGTGATCCACGTCATTGATGCAGTCATCCTGCCACCATCAGCCAATGTTGTTGACATTGCCAAGGGCAATGCTAATTTGACTTTTCTGGTTGCAGCGGTTGAACGTGCCGGTGCCGGAGTAGCCAGCGCCTTGACCGCTGCAGGTCCAATTACAGTATTCGCGCCTACCAACGCTGCTTTTCAGCAGGCTGGTTTCAATACCATTGATGCAGTTCGCGCTGCAAATCCTGCTGATTTGGCCAAGATTTTGACTTACCACGTGGTCTCCGCCCGTGCGTTTGCGACCAATTTGACCAATAATTCAGAATTGACAACTGCTCAAGGCCAGAAGTTGAAGGTAGGGATCAATGGAGCGATTGTGAGCATCACTGGCGCTGCCAATGGAACCAATGCCTCTCGCGTAGCCATTGCCAACATCCTGGCGACCAATGGCGTGGTACACGTGATTGACCGGGTCTTGTTGCCTAACTAATTGGAAGGTTGACCAAATCGAAAAAAGGCGTTCACATGATTTGTGAACGCCTTTTTTCGTCGGCCCTATTTTCAGGTCCTATTTTACCGCCATTGCAGCCTTGCTTTTTTCGCAAGCACCGTGACAGTGGCCGTACAAATTGAGAGAATGGTGTAAAATATTGAATTTGAGTAAGTCGCCCATGGTATCTTTGATCGACTGGATGCGTGGGTCACAAAATTCGAGCACTTTGCCACAATCTACACAAATCAAGTGATCGTGTTGTTTATAGCCGTATGATTTTTCGTACTGGGCCAGATTTTTGCCAAACTGGTGTTTTTTGACCAAATCACAATTCACCAATAACTCAAGGGTATTGTACACCGTTGCGCGGCTCACGCGGTAGTTTTGATTTTTCATATGGATGTACAAAGCTTCGGCATCGAAGTGATCACTGCGTTTGTAGATCTCTTCTAAAATGGCGAAGCGTTCTGGTGTTTTGCGAAAAGCTTGGCTCTCCAAGTGACCAGAGAATATGGATTTCACCTCGCGGATCAGTTCTTCTTGTAGTTTCTCCATTTATCTATAAGTATTTGAGCCAAAAAAAGGTGGATGAATTTGCTTTTGAGGTTTGGCAAAAAAAGAGCACAACTTCTTTCCAGTCAGTTGCTTAAACAGGTAGTTTTCTTTTTTCACTAAACCCAAATCCGTTCACCTTATTTTTTTATGCTCCCTAAATGATGCTTGAGCGACAAAAGTAAGAAAAATTACGGCTTATGAGGTTCAAAGGGTCTCAAACCATTCTGGTAACACTTGATACGTACTCTAGGTTGTCCAGTTCAGCAATCGCTTTGTTGAGCTGATTGGTATTGGTGACTACCAGTTTGATGTTGGCTTCAAAATAGCCATCATCGCCTTCGATGTTGAACTTGCGCATATTAAGGCCAAGGTTACTCGAAATTACATGCGAAATTTTTTCAATGACCCCGATTCCTGCATCCACACCGATGATTTTCAATTCGGCTACAAAATTCACATCCTCAGTAACAACCCATTCAGCTTTCAACACCCGGTAGCCGTAGTAGGCCATCAAGTGTTTGGCATTGTTGCAATTGGCCCGGTGAATTTTCAAGCCTGCTGTTGCGGTAAGATAAGCAAAAATATCGTCACCTTGTACCGGATTGCAGCAGGTAGCGAAGGAGAATTCGTAGCGTTCGGCGGGTTCGCCCTGGATCATCAGGCGAGCTTTGCCGTTGGTTTTTCTTACAATTTCCTGGGCAACATCCTTAACGGGCTCTTTAGCGGGCTCTTGTTCAATTTCCACCAAGTGACTGCTCTCGGTTTTGAATTTTTTAAAGATTTCCACGATCGGTTTTTGATCGGTGGCGATCATGAAGAACAAGTCTATTTTTGAAGGCAGGTTGTAGTATTTCAGCAAGGTTTCCACACTTTCGTCAAAGTCAACTTTGAGGTTGCGGAGCTTGCGTTCGAGGGCTTCCTTGCCAAGTTCACCCACCTTCCGGCGTTCTTCTTTGACTCCCGAGCGGATTTTGGCCTTGGCTTTGCCAGTAGTCACCATTTTCAACCAATCCTCACTGGGTTTTTGGTTTTTATTGGTGATGACCTGTACCTGGTCGCCGTGCTCCAATTTGGCGCTCATCGGCACCAATTTGTTGTTTACCTTGATGGCAGAACAGTGGTAACCCACATCGGTATGGATGCTGAAGGCAAAGTCCAGGGCGGTTGCGCCTTTGGGCAGTACTTTTACATCCCCCTTGGGTGTGTAAACATATATTTCCTCCTGAAAAAGGTTGCTGTTGCGAAAATCAGCCAAAAATTCGATTGAGTCGCCGCTGTTGGGATCGTCCAGCATTTCCCTTACGCTTTCTAGCCAACGGTCAAAAACGTTTTGATTAGACGAAACGCCCTTGTATTTCCAGTGCGCAGCAAAGCCTCTTTCTGCAATTTCATCCATGCGCTGGGTACGGATTTGTACTTCCACATAACGACCATCAGGGCCTACCACGGTGGTATGCAGGGATTCATAACCATTGGCCTTGGGCATGGTAATCCAGTCCTTGAGCCTTTCGGCGATGGGACGGTGTACGTCCGTAACGATTGAGTAAGCCTGCCAACAACGCAGCTTTTCTTTGTCGGGTGGTGAGTCAATGACAATGCGAATGGCAAACAAGTCGTAAATTTCCTCCAGGGGTACTTTTTTGGAGTTGAGTTTGTTCCAAATGGAGTAAATCGACTTGGGGCGGCCATATACTTCACACTTGATCTTGGCCTCATCCAATTTTTTCTTCAGGGGTTCGATGAATTCATTGATGTATTGCTCACGGGATTTTTTAGTTTCGGCCAGCTTTTCGGCTACTTTTTTGTAATCATCCGGGTCGGTGATTTTCATGCACAGGTCCTGGAACTCGGTTTTGATGTTGTACAAACCGAGTCGGTGGGCCAAGGGGGCGTAGATGTAACTCGTCTCCGCAGCAATTTTGAGCTGGGAATTACGTGACATGGAGCCCAGGGTACGCATGTTGTGCAGGCGGTCGGCCATTTTGATGAGCACCACCCGAACGTCATCAACCAGCGTCGACAATACTTTTTTGAAATTTTCGGCTTGTGGGCTTTCTGCGCTATAGGTGCGATCCAGTTTGGTTAAACCATCAACAATGCGGGCGATTTTTTCGCCAAATTCCAGGCGAATTTCGTCCAGGGTCACGTCTGTATCTTCTACCACATCGTGCAGCAAAGCGCAAACCACCGCTGTAGGGCCAAGTCCAATTTCTTCAGCACAAATGCGAGCCACCGCAATGGGGTGCAGGATATAGGGTTCGCCAGATTTACGGCGTTGCGTACTGTGGGCTTGCACCGCAATTTCGTAAGCTTTGCGGATGCTGCGTTTGTCGTCCTCATCTAGCTTCGACTTGATGGAGCGTAGTAATTGCCGATATGCGGACTGGATCAGCCTTTTATCTTCTTCTATGGATATATTTGCCTGTACCATGATTTTCTCTTTGTATTTGCTAGTGAGCGGCTTTTCAACAGGGTCAAGTTAACAAAAATAGAAAAAAAATTGAAGAGGCCATGTCCCGCGACGCTCAAAAAAGATCATTTCCTCAGAGGTTCGACCCTCAAGCCTCAAATTAGTAAGAAATCTATCAAGAAGTGCATCTATTTTTGTAAATAATACGTCAATTCCTCGCTGAGTATCAAAAAAAGACCTTATCTTTGCCTCGCTTTTCAGAAAAGGGATTTTTCAAAGGAAAAATAGAGTAACTTCAACCTTGAAAATCAACATCTTAACTAAGGTTTTGGTTGAAAAGTATCCACACATGCGGGTGTGGCGAAATTGGTAGACGCGCCAGACTTAGGATCTGGAGCCGCGAGGCGTGGGGGTTCGAGTCCCTTCACCCGCACGATGAAAAGGATGTTTGGGCCTGTATTGTACCCATGCATCCTTTCGTTTTTGTACAGCCTCAGTTTAGAGGATGTTTAAATTTAGGATTACAGTCAAAAACGAGCACGTTTTCGTCCAGTCGAGGCGCAAAAAGCGGAGTTATGCAGCGCATAATGAGCATTTTTGGAACGAAGGGTGGGCGGAAAGGGGCCGTTTTAGGCCAAGCAAAAATTTTTGAACATACTCTTGGTCTCCAGCTGTTCAATTGAACACAAAGTAATGCTGGAGCGTTACCTTCAACTACATTTTTTTTTATTTATACGGATCAAACATGTCAAACGTTGTCAAAGAGGATATTGATGCACTGAATGCAGTCCTCACCGTTACCGTAAGCAAGGAAAATTACTTGGCCAAGTTCAACAAAGAATTGGCAAAATACAAGGACAAAGCCCGTATGAAGGGCTTTCGACAAGGTAAAACGCCCGAAAGCCTGGTACGCAAACTATATGGCAAGCCAATACTGAGCGAAATCCTGGACAACGAGTTCCAGCACCAACTGTATCATTACTTGGACGACAATAAACTCAACCTGATTGGATCCCCCATCCTTTCTGAGGAGACCGATAAATTGGACATCAACGTTGAGCAAATGCTGGACTATACGATGAAGTTCGATATTGCACTCCAGCCTGATTTTGAAATAGATGGGTTAAATAAAATCCAGGTTTTCGACCACTACGAAGTGGAAGTTAGCGATGAAACGGCCAATAAAGAATTCGATGATGCGATGAAAACACTTGGTGAGCGCGTCGAATCTGCTGCCGAGATCCTGGCTGGTGACCTCGTAAAACTGGAAGTTGTAAACGAGGAATTGGGCATTGAAAACGAGTTCAGCCTGGAATGGGACTCAATGAGCGAAGACCTGAAAAGCCAGTTGTTAAACAGCAAGATCGGCGATACCTTGAACCTGGACCCTTTGACATTGGAAGAAGGCCGTGATGAAGCTTTCTCCAAGCGTTATTTTTTAGGGCTTGAGGCCGATGATATTCGCGAATTGCCTGCAACTTTTGATTTCAAAATCAGCTCAGCTTCTCGTGTTGTGATGCCAGAGATCACTGAAGAAAACCTGCACAAGGTTTTTGGTGAAGAAATCAATACCCAGGAAGAAGCCCTGGCGGAAATCAAAAAAGCGTTTAAGCGTCAACACGTTCCAATGGCCGATGCCATTCTTTTCCGCCATTTTCAGGATCGCTTGATGGAGCTCAACCAGTTTGAACTGCCAGAAAAATTCATCCAGCGTTTTTACCAAGTCAACAACGACGGGCTTGGCGATGAACAAGCAAAAAAGCTCGTTGAATCCTCTCGCCGAGCGTTGAACTGGGACGTTTTGTCCAGTAAAATGAGCAGAAAGTTTAACATCAGCATCAGCGAAAACGAGATTCGTAAAGAATTGATGAACACCATACTTGGCTATTTGGGAGGTCAAATGCAAGGCATGTCTGATTTCATCATGGACTGGGTTGAGCGCATGATGAAGGAAGAAAAAAGTGTCACTGAGGCCCAAAACCGGGTATTTAGTAGAAAACTGCACCAAGCGATTGAGCAGGAAGTCAGCATCAATACAGTGCTCGTTTCGGAAGAACGCCTGAAAGAAATTTGGGATGAGCTGGTAAAATCAGCCAAAACCGAGGAGGAAGCCGAGCTTGCCGCCCTGGATGCAGGTAGCGAAGATGCAGCCGAAGTAGAAACTGAAGCGTAATTTTACCTACTGGTTCCATCTACTCAACCCATTGTGTCTTTAGGGTGTTACTTGTCTGACTTTTGCTACCTTTACCAGTTCTAGTCAACAAGCAACTGCCCGCCAGGGTAATTTACACCGCACAAAAGCAAAATTTAGGTATGTTTCACAAGGATGAATTCAAGAAGTATGCGACCAAGCACTTGGGCATGAGTGGCATGCACCTTGACCAATACATGGAAAGAAGCACGGCACACGCTGGGCAAAGCATCCAGGGTTTCACCCCTTATGTCATTGAAGAACGCCAGTTGAACGTGGCCCAGATCGACGTGTTTTCTCGCCTGATGGGAGACCGCATCATTTTCCTGGGCGTAGGAATTGACGATTATGTGGCCAATGTAGTACAGGCACAAATGCTGTTTTTGGAGTCGGCAGACCCCAAGCGCGATGTGCAAATGTTCATCAACAGCCCTGGTGGTTCCGTATTTGCTGGTTTGGGTATTTACGATACCATGCAGTACATTTCACCCGATGTAGCCACCATTTGTACGGGCATGGCTGCCTCAATGGGCGCTGTATTGCTCGCTGCTGGTACCAAAGGCAAGCGCACGGGCCTCTTCCACAGCCGGGTGATGATCCACCAACCCTTGGGTGGCATGCAAGGGCAGGTGACCGAGATGGAGATTTACTACAAACTCATCAAGGAAAACCAGAAGTCACTCTACGAAATCCTGGCCCATCACACTGGCCAGACTTACGAGAAAATATACGAGGATTGCGAACGCGACAACTGGATGAACTCCAAAGAAGCCATGGAATACGGCTTGCTGGACGAAGTACTCAGCCGCAGCAACCCACGTAAAGATTCATAATTTTGCTGAGGAAGGGTCAAAAAGTCCCTTCCTCAGCCCTCTCTATACCAAAAGGCAACATGAGCAAAGGCAAAACCAATGTTACTTGCTCCTTCTGTGGGCGCGACAAAGCGGATACCATCATGATGGTGCAGGGCCTCAATGCCCATATTTGTGAGGCCTGTGTCGAACAAGCTTACGACATCATCCATGAGGAACTCTATGGCCAAAAGCCTGGAGATCGGCCCTCCCAAAATGGTGGTAAGGCCAAAGGCAAAGCAGGTGTCAGCAACCAGGCCAATGTCAAACTGACGCCCAAGGACCTGAAAGAACACCTGGACAACTATGTAATTGGTCAGGATGAAGCCAAAAAGTTCCTTGCAGTGGCAGTATACAACCACTACAAACGCCTCAACCAGCCAGCTACCCCGGATGATATTGAGATTGAAAAATCGAATATTTTGTTGGTAGGGCGCACTGGTACGGGCAAAACCCTCCTGGCCAAAACCATCGCCAAATTCCTCAATGTGCCTTTTGCCATCGTTGATGCAACGGTCTTCACCGAAGCAGGTTACGTGGGTGAAGACGTGGAAAGCATCCTCAGCCGTCTTTTGCAGGTTTGCGATTACGACGTGGCAGCTGCCGAGCGTGGCATTGTGTACTTGGATGAAGTGGATAAAATTGCCCGCAAAGGCGATAACCCTTCCATCACCCGCGACGTATCAGGCGAAGGTGTGCAACAAGCGCTTTTGAAAATGCTGGAAGGAACCGATGTAAATGTACCACCACAAGGCGGCCGCAAGCACCCTGAGCAGAAAATGATCAAGGTGAATACCGAAAACATCCTGTTCATCTGCGGAGGCGCTTTCGATGGCATCGAAAAAATCATCGCTCGCCGGGTCAATACACAAGTCATTGGTTTCAAAGCCGATGAACAAGAAGCGCGTGTGGACCGTGACAACCTTTTACAGTACATTTCACAGCAAGACATCAAGTCCTTTGGCCTGATTCCTGAATTGATTGGGCGCCTGCCTGTACTGACTTATTTGGAGCCACTTGACCTCGCTGCGCTGAAGCGCATTTTGACCGAGCCAAAAAACTCCTTGTTGCGGCAGTACGAAAAACTCTTCCTGCTAGAAGGCATCCAGTTGGAGATCACTGACGACGCTCTGGATTTCATCGCTCAAAAGGCCCTGGAATTCAATCTCGGTGCCCGTGGTTTGCGCTCGCTTTGCGAAGCCATCATGACCGACGCCATGTTCGAGCTGCCTTCGGCCAAAGATGTGCGTCATTTGCGCATTGATGCCGCCTATGCCACAGAAAAGCTGAGTCGTGCAAAGATCGGTCGCTTGAAAGCGGCTTAAATCGTAGTTCTACCATGTAAAAAAGGGCTGCCGGATCAAAACATGCGATCTAGCAGCCCTTTTTGTTTTCAGGTTTGGGCGTTCTTTTCAACATTTCAACCCTTCAACTTTTCAACTTCACACCTCACTGTTTGATCACCGAGCGGCTCACCTGGTTGCGCACATCGCGCAGCAAATAAGTACCCTTTGGCAAGGTGCTCAAGTCAATGCGATTGGTTTTGCTCACTTGCAAGACCTGGCGACCATTGCTGTCGAACACCTGGAAATCAGAACTGACATTGGTAGTTACCTCGTTAGCTGTAGGATTGGGATAAACCGTCAGTTTCAAATCACCCAAGGCTGGGCGACGCGTAGCCACCGAAGGATCGCCCGTGGTATAAACCGTGATGGTGCCGCTGATTTTGTTGGAACTCAGCACCAAAGCAGTATTGGCAACCGGACTTTGGGCAGGAGCGATGAACACCAATTCTTCCAGGCCAAGATCTCCAGCAGCGCGGGTTTTGGCGTCTACAGCAAAGTTGCGGTTGTTGAAATAACCCTGGAGGATTGGCCTGCGCGGATCGTTGATGTTGTACACCATGATGCCCCCCATGCGCTCCAAGCCGATGAACACGTAGCGGTCGCTGCCGATTTGACCGATGGTAATGGCTTTGGGTTCAGGCCCTTTGTCGTCGCTGCGGGTATCAGCAGAGTTGTTGTTATCGCTGTTGCTGTTGAAATAAGCGCTCCACTTACTATCGCGAATAAAAGTTTGTTCAAAATCGTTACCGCTGTCAAAAACCAAGTTGCCTTGGTCGTCCAGAATCGAAAAAGATCGCCCACCAAAACTGTGCATTTCATCCAAGTCACCATCTCCGTCCAAGTCGCCAGTGGCATTGCTAATGCGCAAACGACCCAGTACTTCAATTCTTTTCAAACTATCTGATTTTGGGAATACCACTGGATCCAGGTTCAAAGAGGCCATGCGGATTTCTTCGGCAATTGCGTCGTTTTCGCGGCCTTCGCCTTCATTGGCAGTTACATAATAGGTGCGCCCCAGGTGTTGGAAAGCTTTGATTCCATCGGGTTGGTACATGCCCAATACTGGATGATTGCGGGGATTGGAGCCATTGTCGCGGTCGCTGGCGTCAAAACTGTTGTTTAAACCCTGGCTGACAAAGCCGAGGAAAATGGAATCGGCTCCATTCGCACCAGCGCGACCAAAATCATTGTCGTTCACAAAAACCATCGTGCGGTTGGGCAAAATGGCAATGCCTTCGGGTTTTTCGCCACCGGAATAGCCAAGACTAGGCAAGTTCAAGATTTTGCGCTTGCTCACCGGGCGTACCCTGCGGGCTACCAATTCATCGGCGCTCAACATCTCCAAGGTCTTGTCATTGGTGCCACCAGAAATGCTTTTTGCTGCCAATTTGGCCAAGGTGGTATCTGACAATAAATTTGTTGCAGCACTCAGGTTGATTTCAAAAACCAGTTTTCGGCCATTCGAGACATCTTTGTCGCTGCCATCGCGCTCGACTACCAGGAATTTGTTCTTGCCGATAAACGTTGCATCAGCCAGCTTGTCAGTGCGGCTCACGCCCAAGCCATCTCCCCGGTTTTGATCCAGCAGGTAAACATATTCAGCTACTGGTTTGCCATCGGCAGGATTGAGACCCAAAACGCGGATCACATCGGTGCGATCGCGCACTGCGGCTTCGCTGGGGTTGTCCAGGGGTGACTGCATAAAGGCATAAACGATGTTTTTTTCGGAGTCGTAAGCAATGCCCTCAAAACCACGATTAGACCAGCGGTTGTTGTACACTGCGGGCAGGGTTTCGTCGCCATAGCTGCCTTCACCAATCGGGATCACACCCAAAGATCCTGCACCTTTGGGTACATAACGGGCGATCAACTGCCCGTTGGGGCGAAATTTGTACACCGATGGGCGGTATTCGTCACACAACCAAAAATTGCCATCGCGGTCACGGGTAATGCCTTCGAAGTCGCCACCAAATGGGTCGTAAGACAACTCGGTATATGTACGGCCTGTAGAAGTATTGGTCCAGTCCACAAACTTGTAAATCGTCGCGGTGTCGCGGTAAGTAACGGGAATTTCGTCAAAGCCCGGCACATTGCTCAAGCCTGTGATCGGCAAGGTATTCGGCCCCACTTGTCGATTGAGCAGGGTTTGTCCCGTCACCCTGAACTCGCGAGTGCGCGGATGCACCGTGAAGCGAACAACCCTGGCCTGGTAGCTGGGTAGTTTGAAGGGGCGTAAATCGAGGTCAGTAGTTTCACCAGCCGAGCCGCGTGCATTTTTGCGATCGACGGTTTCTTCTACTGGTCCACGATCAGGGATGCTGTAAAATACCCAAGCCGTATCGCTCGACTCCCTAGGCTCATAGTGCAAACCCGATAAGGCACCGAGGCGAACCGCAGTTTGGCCGCCAAAATAAGCGGGTTTACCAATTTCTGGCAGTAAAGTCCTTACATTCAAGGCTTGTTCGCTCAGGAATGCCTGGCCTGTACTGTGATCCTTCAGCCCTGGGCTTACGATGTCAATGACCTTGGCACCGTCGATGTCGATAGCCGCAATGGCGTTGTTTTCCTGTAAGGTCACAAAAGCGCGCTTGCCATCTGGGCTGATGGCGATGCTTTCGGGTTCCAGGTCTTTGGCTACGGTAGCCCGCAAGCCAGTCACCCTTACACCTTTGTTGCGCAAAGAAGCCAGGTTGTTGTTGTAACTGCTGAAATCTACTTTTTGTACCGTGCCCGCCATCAGGTCAATGATGCTGACTGAGCCTTCGGGGTCATTGGTGTAATCGTTGTTGGGCGGTGCCTCATTGGCTACCAGAATTTTGCGGTTGTCGGGGGTCAGGGCCATGCCATCGGGAGCGGGACCTACGGTGTATTCTTTGACCACTTCTTTGCGGTCATTAAAAATCACCACTTTGCCGTTGTTGTTGGCACCATTGGCTTCTAATGCTACCGCAATTTGGCCAGGCAAAACCAACACATTTTTGATTTTTCCGCCCAAAGTTCCCATCGGAATGGTGTCAATGCGCCTGATTGCGGCTGGGTTGGAGGCATCCAAAATGCCCAGCGAATTGCTGCGTGGGCTGGTGTAATAAATGCGCTTGCTTACGGCATCATAAGCCACGCCTTCTACTCCACCATTGTTGAACACATCGGTGTAGAAAGTGGCCAGTGGTTTGAGTGCGAGTGTTTTTTGGGCAAAAAGTGAGTGTACAGTACTTGCCAGCAAAGCAAGCACGAGCATGGTACCCAGATTAGTTTTTTTCATAAAAAGGTTTTTGAGAAGACGGGGCAGATAAGTAAAGAGCCACAAATAAATCATACCAAGTTGCAACTTCGTTGCCATTCCAGCCCCGCTTCGCGGTGCAGATTTGGAACACGGATGACACAGATGAAACGGATTTTCACGGATTTCCAACATGATTTTGACCATGAAGTTGGCACACCTTGCACTGCCCATTCGTGAAAATTGATAACCATATATTTTGTGACGCATTAAAATTAGCCCCAGTTTATGCAAAGATAAATGCAAAGCTGTTTGGTGAAAAACCTGCTTTAAGTGGTTATTGAAAAAAAGTGATTGCTTAATCAGCCACCGCAGTAGCTCCAGCCAGGGCTTTTTCTACAAAATACATGTCAAGTTCGCCCTTGTTTTTGGCGGGCATCCGGCCCCGATAATTGCAGGCAAAACGGTAGCGGATGAGATTGTACGTATCCTGAGAGATATTGACCCGGCCAGGCTCGCTATTGGATTCGATGCGAGAAGCCAGGTTGACAGTATCGCCCCAAATGTCATAAGCAAATTTGACATCGCCCACCACGCCAGCCACTACTGGGCCAGTATGCAAGCCGATGCGAGCTTCAAAAAAGGGTTTACCCTGGCGGATGCGCAGTTGCTTGTATTCGTTCAGGTAGGATTGCATGTCGAGTGCAGCTTGCACCAGGTTATAAGGCATGGCTTTGCGCTCTGACAAGCCCGTTGCACACATGTATGCGTCGCCGATGGTTTTGATTTTTTCGATGTCCGGGTACTGTTTGATGATATAGTCGAAGGCTTTGAAACACTTGTCCAGTTCTTCCACCAGTTCTTCCGGGCTGAGTTGCTCAGCGATGTGGGTGAAATTCACGAAATCAGAAAACAGGACCGTCACCTGATCAAACCTCCTGGCCTGGGCCTTGCCCTGGTTTTTCAGCTCTTCAGCGATGCGCTTGGGCAGGATGTTCAGGAGCAAGCCATCGGAGCGCTCCTGCTCCTGGGCGATGATTTTGTTTTTGTCTTCCAGGCTTTTGGCCAGTCGCTTTTTAGATTGAAAACGGCCGTACAACAAGATGGTCAGGAGCAAAAGTACACAAGCCGCCGCCAGGATCATCTGCAAAAACTTATCGCGTTCCGCAGCTACTTGTTGTTGTTCTTTGACCAAGAGTTCTTGCCGCATCAGGGCATTTTCTTGCTCCTCTAGTGCGAGTTTGTTGGCCAACACATCCCTGGAAAGCTTTTTTACTTCATTCTCGCGTTCTTTTACCGCGATTTCAGCTGTTTCTCTCGCCTTGCTGGCTTCCACCAGGTCCTCGGCTTTTTGAGTTACTTCGGCTTCTACTTTTTCTTTGGCTTTCACCAACTCCTGTTGTTTGACCTCCAGAGTAGTTTTTTCGTTGTTCAATTGGTTTTTTTCTGCCGAGAGGTCGGCCAAACGCCCTTGTACCTGGTTGATTTGTTGCTCCAATTGGCGTTTTTCGCGTTCCAGGGCAGCGCGTTGGGCGGCGTACTGGTTTTCTAAATCGCCTACTTTAAGCCCTTTTTGGGTCACAAAAGAAAAGGCATCCTTGGTGATGCGGAAAGCATCATCATACTCTCGTTTTTTGGAGTAGTAGGTGCTGTATTTTTCCGCTGCGCGGGCGAGCATGTCGAGGTCATTGGCCTCTTTGGCGTATTGAACGGCGTACTTGAGCCAGTTGCGCATGTTGGGTTCATCGCCTTGTTTTTCGGCAATTTGCGCAATCAAGTAGGAAGTTGCAGCGGTCTGAATGCGGTTGCCACTTTCGCGGGCCAGGGTAAAAGCCTGTTTGGCATAAGTCATCGCTTTCTTATTGTCTGAAGCGATCAACTGGTTGGCAAGTTGGGTTTGCAAAGCGATTTTTTCGCCTGGCGCAGTAGCTTCCAGCAATTGTTTTTCCAAATCAGCCACACTTTGGGCCCATGCCAAAAAGGGCATTAAACTGCAAAAGAGTAGAGTATAAATGTGTTTCATGACCAGTTGTTTGGGGCAAGTCTTGGGTAAAATCCAATTTTTTTGAAAAGTTACATGCATATGTTTTCCAAGACCACAAGATAACTCAAAAGCGCGATGCTTTAGTATTTTTCTTATACGTTGTTTTTGTCAAAAAGATCGCGCTGTGTTAGGAAAGGCTAATTTTTGGCCAAAACACTACGCTCCATGTCGCATGCCAGCAAATAATAGCGGTTGTCGTTGTAGCTAAAATGCCCCAAAACCTCCCAATGTAGCTTGCGGGTATGCGCAGCCAAAGACCTCGGATTGTGCATATTGATAAAGGTAATACTGATGCGAAACTTCGGTGCCCAGGCCAGCCTCAGGCACTCAAATAAGTGTTGGAAAACTCCGGTATTGCGCCAGTTTTCGTGAACGCAAACCGGGCCATACTGAAAGCAATTGTCTTCAGAAAGTTCGGCATCCAAAAAACTCGCCTCTGGCAAAATATCGACCATGTACTCAAACATCGGCCACTGTTTCCAATACGACCAGGGTGCGGCATAGGCATAAGCAATGATTTCTCCTTGGGCTTCGGCCACAAAAACGCCATTCAAGGCCAGGGCTTCCAGGATTTGTGGTTCGGTAAAAGGCGTGGTCACGAAACCATTGTCGCGGGCTTCGGGTGGAAGATTGGCCAACAAGTAAAGCGATTGCAGTTGAAGAATGCCTGCAAGGTCTTGAGCGGTAGCTGGGCGGGTGTGAAAGTCCATTTCATCTGTTTTCGCCGACAATATCACTGTTTTCTAAAAAATGAGTCCAGTATTTTCTTAAAAGCGCCTATTTTTACCCTACCTAAGCAACCAAAGATGCCAAAACCAAATTTTAACCAAATACCACTGGACAAAACCCTGGGCACCGCCGCCCCAAACAAAGGCGAGCCCTGGCAGAGTCCCGAAAACATCGCCGTCAAACCCAGCTACCAGGCAAGTGACCTCGCCACTGCCCGACACTTGCACTTCGCAGCAGGCATCCCGCCTTTCTTGCGGGGGCCTTATGCCTCAATGTACACCGTGCGGCCCTGGACCATCCGCCAATACGCGGGATTTTCGACTGCTGAAGCCAGTAATGCTTTTTACCGCCGCAACCTGGCACAAGGACAAAAAGGACTATCGGTGGCTTTTGACCTGGCTACGCACCGGGGTTACGACTCCGACCACGAGCGGGTGCAAGGCGACGTTGGCAAAGCTGGCGTGGCCATCGACAGTGTGGAGGATATGAAGATCCTCTTCGACCAAATCCCACTCAATGACATGTCGGTGTCGATGACCATGAACGGGGCCGTGATCCCAGTCATGGCCTTTTACATCGTCGCTGCCGAGGAACAGGGCGTAAAACCCGCCCAACTCAGCGGCACCATCCAAAACGATATCCTCAAGGAGTTCATGGTGCGGAATACTTACATCTATCCGCCGGAGCACTCCATGCGCATCATCGCCGATATTTTTGCGTATTGCGCCCAAAACATGCCCAAGTTCAACTCCATTTCGATCAGCGGCTACCACATGCACGAGGCTGGTGCTCCCGCCGACCTGGAATTGGCCTACACCCTGGCCGATGGCCTGGAATACCTGCGACGCGGCATTGAAGCAGGTTTGGACATCGACGATTTTGCCCCCCGCCTTTCTTTCTTTTGGGGCATTGGTATGAACCACTTTATGGAAATTGCCAAGTTGCGGGCCGGGCGCTTGCTCTGGGCCAAGCTGGTGCAGCAGTTCAATCCCAAGGATTCAAAATCCCTGGCCCTGCGTACCCATTGCCAAACCTCGGGTTGGAGCCTCACCGAGCAGGACCCTTTCAACAATATAGCCCGTACCAGTATCGAGGCCCTGGCTGCGGTCTTGGGCGGCACCCAATCTTTACACACCAACTCCCTGGATGAAGCGATCGCCCTGCCGACCGATTTTTCGGCCAAAATTGCCCGCGATACGCAATTGATTTTGCAAAAAGAAACCGACATCACCAAGGCCATCGACCCTTGGGCAGGGTCTTATTATGTGGAATCCCTCACCCACGAACTCTGCGAACGCGCCTGGGCCCTGATCCAAGAAGTGGAGGAAATGGGCGGCATGGCCAAAGCCATTGAAGCGGGCCTGCCCAAATTGCGGATCGAAGAAGCCGCCGCCCGCAAACAAGCCCGCATTGACAGCGGCAAAGACCAGATCGTGGGTGTGAACGTGTTTCGCCTGGAAGAAGAAGCGCCAATTGACATCCTCGAAGTGGACAATACCGCCGTGCGCGAAACTCAAGTCGAGCGCTTACAAAAAATTCGCAGTACCCGCGACGAAACTGCTTGTCAGGCTACCCTGGAAGATCTGTACCAATGTGCCCTGCACAAAAAGGGCAACCTGCTCGAAAAAGCCGTGGTTTGTGCCCGCGCCCGTGCTACCCTGGGCGAGATTTCGCTGGCAATGGAGCGCGTTTTTGGCCGCTACCAACCACCCATTCGCTCGGTAAGTGGGGTATATGCCCGCGAATCGGCCACCGACCATGATTTTCTCGAAGCCCGCCAATTGGCCGACCAATTTGCCAGCTTGGAAGGCCGTCGGCCCCGCATCATGGTGGCCAAACTGGGCCAGGACGGCCACGACCGGGGTGCCAAAGTGATTGCCACCAGCTTTGCCGACCTGGGTTTTGACGTGGACATCGGCCCCTTGTTCCAAACCCCCGCCGAAGCAGCCCGCCAGGCCGTGGAAAACGACGTACACATTCTTGGCATTTCTTCACTGGCTGCGGGCCACAAAACCCTGGTGCCCCAAGTGATGGCCGAATTGGAAAAGCTCAATCGAGAAGACATCATGGTCGTAGTAGGCGGCGTGATTCCGGCCCAGGATTACGAGTATTTGTATGAGTATGGTGTGGTGGGCGTTTTTGGGCCGGGTACCAAAATTCCACTCGCTGCCAAGGAGTTGCTGCGCTTGTTGTTGCTGTTGATTGTGGGCGAGGAGCCTTAATTAGAAGAATCAGATCATATCATCGCTGATTGCGGGGACGAAATTTCTAAGTCCGTTCAAAAAGTGATTGAAACTAGAAGAAGAGTTTTGTTCAAGATTCATAAAAGGTGCAATTTTTTGTGCCGTCGAAATTTGAGCTAACTCGGGTAAAATCTTTTTTAACTCCTCTTTTGCATTAGCAAGAGCATCCGGATTCCGGTACTTTGCTTTGTTACGATAATTAGAAGCTCTAAATCTTGGATATGCCTGCTCAATTGCATCCATGTCTCCCCAATACCAAGCTTCAAGTTCCTTACATACGATCCTTATTAATAATGGCAAATTGGGTTCACCATTTGGGAACGCTTCTCCCAAAAGTTTTGCTTTGAGAATTTTGCAATCCGCAGAATCTTGATCATAAAGGTTATACAGAAATTTTTTGTATACTTCGCGCTCGCATGTGCGAACCCAAAACATGATGCCTTATGGACTGCAAAGAAAAGAAAAAAAATACGAAGCAATTTCTGGCTTTGACTTCTTTAGAGGTCGAGGAATTTGACCTTCTCCTTGAAGCCTTTGAGCCTCGTTGGATACGTTACTATCGCTATCATAACTTAGATGGCAGCCACCGTAAACACCCTAGAACTAAAGAACATGGGAATGCCGCCTTACAGGGTACGGAACAAAAACTGTTCTTTCTCTTGGTTTACTTGAAGAACAATTCCCTTCAACAATACCATGCAGCAAGCTTTGGTGTATCACAAGCGAAAGTGTCTCGAATTGTGAAGACCCTGCTGGAGATACTCAATGAGACCCTCAAATCCATGAAACTAACGCCTTATCGGGATGGAGAGAGCCTTCAAAGGGTACTTGCAGATCATCCGGACAAAATTTTTTCTTACGATGGCACAGATCGCAGCATTGGGCGTAATGTGGACCAAGATGCCCAAGAAGTAGAATTCAGCGGTAAACATCACGGTCACAAAGTCAAGAACCTGTTGCTGTGCGATGATAGCCAATACATCCATTACATGTCTCCCACCTTTCCTGGTAGTGCACATGACAAAGCCATTTGTGATGAATTTCCCATTACTTTGCCATTTGGCAGTGTTCTCAGACAAGATTTAGGCTTTTTGGGCCATATTGTTGATGGTGTAACGGTTGAGCAGCCTCACAAAACACCTCGCAAGGGTGAACTGACTTTTGCTCAGAAGCTATTCAATAAAATGTTTGCAGGCTTACGAGTAGTTGTTGAGCATGCTAACAGTGGGGTTAAACGACTGAAAATTGTCAAAGACAAAATCAGAGTCCACTCCACGGAATTCAGAGACAAGGTGATGCTTGCTGCATGTGCTCTACACAACTTAAGAGTTAGAAGCGCTGGCAGAGCCTACGCATAACTTGCGTGCGCGTTAGTGTACACATTTTTTCCGAATAATGTCTCATGTAAAATGACCACTCCTACTGGCCTTCCAATGGCAACATATACTTTGATTTTTTCTCTTACAGCTTTTTGTAACTCAGATTTCCCACTGAATGTTCTCAAAAATACATTGTGGTTAATTGACCAACCTTCAGGTAATACTTTTGGCAGAATAACGTTCAGTATTTCCGCCATTGACTGTTCCTCTAAAAAAAACTCTAAAATTTGCATGATTCTAAATTATTTTAAATCTTTCATACCAGGACCACTTCCTTGCAAATAGTTTTGTCTCCAAAGAGCGCCCAAAGGATCTCCATTGTTGTACAGATTCAATGCTAATTGATCTTCAATTGCCCTATGTATTTGTGTGCGCCCACCTTCTTTGCTAAGCCAAAATAACTCTTCAATTTCAAGCGCATTTACAAAATCAGGAGAGTGAGTTGAAATAAACACTTGTCCCCCTCTTTGTGCATATTCTCTAAATTCCTCTGCTAAGAGAGGGAGAAGTTCAGGATGTAAATAATTCTCAGGTTCTTCTACACAAAGTAAGGGGTGTGGATTAGGGTCATTCAGAAGAATCAAATATGCAAACATCTTAATTGTACCATCAGACACATAGCGAGAAATAAATGGGTCCTTGAAATTACTGTCCTGAAATTTTAGAACAATACGACCATCAATTGTTTCACTAGCTTCAACATTAGAAACTCCTGGTATTCGAGCGCTCATTTTTTTTAAAATACCGTCAAAAACTTCACGATGATGTTCAAAGATAAATCGCGTTACTTGCGCTAAATTGTTGCCAGAAGTAGATAAATGTTCGCTAATACCCGTGTCTTCAACGGATTGCGCAGCTTGAATCTGAAAATTAGAAACATACCAGTTATCCAAAAGTCTACGGAAAGCACTAATCGCTCGAAATTTTTGAAATTGCCCTAATCCTTTTATAGCCAATGTATAAGGAGCATCTAGGTTTTGTTCTTCTCTAACGGGCTTAAATTCTTGTTTTTGGCTTTCAAAATCAGCTTCATTTACAATTGCCTTACCTTGTCCATTCTCAAATTCTAAGAATCGAAAAGGTTTTCCATACTGACCTCTTCGGTAACTTAATACCTCTTTACTTACAATTGGCTGATTGCTTCGATCAAGTCCTATTTTTAATTCATATGTGATAAGGGGAGATTTCTGACCTTGTGCTTGTGTATTCCGAAATTTGATTTCAAATTCTATTTCACCATTTTCCCCTCTCGATATGACTTCTCTAAAACCGCCTCTTTGATTCAGTGCAACCCTAACATTATGCTGTAAAGCAGTGCTTAAAAAGCCAAAAATATCGAAAAGAGTAGACTTTCCAGATCCGTTAGCTCCAAGAAATACACAAAGATTTGGTAAATTCTTAATCTCTGCATCTCGGTAAACTTTAAAGTTTTTAATGCGAATGCGTTCAATTTTCATATCTTTTTCAGTGATGTGCTATTTTAGGTGAAAATATCAAATTCTACCTAAAAATTCAATTTAATAATAAAAGAGCAAGTAGAAAAATTCCACTTGCTCTTTCTATCAACCAATAAACTTTACTTCAGCCCCTCAATCATGTCCTGCATGATCTTCAGGGTTTCGCGGATGTAGATGTCTTTGGACACCCCTTCGATGAATTCCTTGTTTTTGGCTTTGGTTTTGCCGTCATCCTGGGCTGATTCGATGGCTTTTACATCGGCAGCAGCGTTGCGCACATTGGAATTGACCACGTCCTTGAAGGAATTGCGGTAATCTGCATTGCGCTTTTCATCGTCCTGGTCCATTTTGCGGAAATCTTCGAGGCGCAGGGACAAGCTGGAGTTTTTGCGCTCGTTTTCCAGGTATCGGGCCTGCTCCATGATTTTTTGGAAACCAGGATCCGTGGCGATGCGGGCTGCACTGCGTTTTTTCAAAGCATCCAGGTTTTTCACCTTATATACATTTTGGCTGTAGAAAGCGGGCTTGATCTCGGTCCACTCCAATGGGTAGTCTTCTTCGCGCTCGCCCAAGGGTAGGTAGTGGTAAGAATCGGGCAGGATGATGTCGGGCACCACCCCGCGCAGTTGGGTTGAGCCGCCGTTGATGCGGTAGTATTTTTGCAAAGTAACTTTGATGTCGCCCAGCGGAGCCATGTTTTTGCTTTCGCTTACCGCTTGGTCCAGGCTGAAAAAGCGCTGTACCGTGCCTTTGCCGTAAGTTGACTTGCTGCCCACGATGATGGCCCGGCCATAATCCTGCAACGCTGCGGCCATGATTTCCGAAGCCGAAGCGCTGTAATTGTTGACCATAATCACCAGCGGACCGTTGAATTTCACTCCGGGGTCGCGGTCATTCAAGATTTCTGGTGAGGTATTGCGGCTTTTTACTTGCACAATTGGGCCGTTTTCGATGAAAAAGCCCGACATTTTCACTACATCGTTCAAGGAGCCGCCACCGTTGTTGCGCAGGTCGATGATGATGCCTTTGACCTGATCGGCCTTGAGCTTTTCGATCTCAGCAGCTACATCAGGGGCGCAGTAGCGGCCGTTGGTATTTTGGAAATCAGCATAAAATTTGGGCAAGTAAATGAATCCGATCTTGTCTTTTCCATTGCTGCTGTCCAAAATGAGAGACTTGGCATAGGTTTCGTCAAAAATCACCTCATCGCGAATGATGCTGATTTCTTTGGTGGTGCCGTCGGCTTTTTTCACTTGCAGGCGCACTTTGGTGCCTTTTTTGCCCCGCACATAGGTTACTACCTCGTTGGTCAACATGCCCGTAAAGTCTTTCCACTCCTCGCTGTCGCCTTGGGCGGCACGCAGGATCATGTCGCCTTCTTGCAGTTCTTTGCCTTTCCAGGCCGGACCGCCTACTACTACTTCGGATACCTTGGTGAAATCACCTACGTTTTGTAAACGTGCGCCGATGCCTTCCAAACGGCCTGACATGTTGATGTCGAAGTCCTGCTTGTCAACGGGTTCAAAGAAATCAGTATGGGGGTCGAAGAGGTGCGTTACACAGTTGAGGTAGGTGCTTAGGCGGTCGCTGCGCTTCAGCTTGCCCAGGCGGTCGAAATAGTCATCGTAACTTTTCAGCAAATCCTTGCGGGCCTCTTCTTCAATTTGAGCAGTTGATTTAGCAGTGGCATTGGCATCGCCGGGTTTGAACTGCTTTTGGCCTTCTTCTTTGTCTAAAATTTTACCCAGAATTTCGTACTTGAGCAACTTGTGCCAAAGTTCCTTGACCTCTGCGTCGTTTTTGGGAAAACTACGCTTTTCAGGATCGGTTTCGAAACTGTCCGGAGCATTTAGGTCAAGTGGTTTGCTCAGAATTTCGCGGTAGTACGTTTGGTTTTTCTTGACCGCTGCATCATATAATTGAAGCGAGAGGTCAAAAAATTCATATTCTCCAGTCTTCGCCTCATCGTCTAGTTGATTGCGATAAACTTCCAGTTTTTTCATGTCATCCTGGGTCAGGAAGCGTTTGTAGCCGTCTAGGTTTTTGATGTACAGATCGTACAAATTTTCTGAAAACTTATCGTCCAGACTTTTTGGGCTAAAATGCAACTGCTCCACAAAGGTGAGGATCAGTTTCATCAGCATAGCCTCCTTGTCATCGCCATTGACGCTTATTTTTCGGGGTACAAAAGCGAACCACAAGGCCGCCGCCAAGGCCAAAGACAAAAATATTGGACCGCGAAACTTCATAAGTGCAGCTTTTATCGTGTTAACGGTTGATGTGTTATTGTTCGGGTGTTGGTTTTGAGGTTCCATCACGGTGATTTAACGAAACTGTGGGTAAATGGCATATGTCGTCGCAATATTTCCGCACAGATCATGCCAAAACATGAGCAAAATACTCTTTTTGAGCTAAATTGGTTTACTTTTTCACTCATTTAGCCTGGAATCAGCAGAAAGAAGAACAATCGGGGCAAAGCGCTTGTTCTAATTTTGTATTTTCAAAAATTTTTGAAAATATTGGAAGCAAATTCGAGTACCTCATTTTTTACGCTCCCTAACACGGCAATCATGGTATCCAGATTTCGCATGAAAGCGGACTTATCCGTTCAAAGTATAGTCCTGGGGGTCTTGCTCATCAGCCTAGCCTTCAACCAGCATTACATCAGCAACCTGGTGGTTTTACTGGCTTGCATCGGTTTGCAACTGTTGAGTGCCTGGCAACTTTGGCAACAGCACCGCCTAAAAATGGCCCGTACTTTCATGAATTGGGCCACGCCCCTGGTTTTGAGCCTGCCGCTTTGGTACTTGGTCGAGCCTTGGTTGGCCTTCGCCTTGGTTTCAATATTGGTCTTGATTTATTACGGCAACACCATTCGCAATACGGTGATCGTGCTGCGGCGGCCCCGGTCTTTTTGGGATTTGGGGTAAAATGGGTTTGGGTGTGAGTGTTTGGGTGTGCGTGTGAGCAAACCCCGTTTTCAATTGACTGAGACGAAAGATTAAGGTCGAAGCGCTTACACCCGAACTCACACTTCCACACCCACACCCAATCTTGCGAATTACTTTTTCAAAGCCCCTATTCCGCCTTACGTCTAATCCTTGGGCCTTTTCATCGAACAAAAAGCGGCTAACAATATTATATGGTGTAGTTTTGAGTCTGCTTTTGTCACCAGTGCCGCTGATATGAATTTTGCTGAAAACATCCGTCTAGCTTTACGCGCCATCAAAGCCAATGGTTTGAGGGCTATTTTGACCCTTCTGATCATCGCCCTGGGCATCATGGCGCTGGTAGGTATCCTGACGGCCATCGACAGCGCGATTTACTCCTTGAGCAGCAACTTGTCATCCTTGGGGGCCAATACTTTCGACGTGGACCCCATTTACGGTACTGGGGTAAGGGGCAATCGCGGTGGCCGTCGCACCAAACGTGGGGAAGAATTCACCTACCGCCAGTCAATGGACTTCAAAGAACGCTTCAACTTCAACGGGCGCACTTCTGTATCTTTCAGGTGCACTGGTTCGGCGGCGCTCAAATACAAAGACAAGAAAACCAATCCCAACATGCTCATTTTTGCCGCCGACGAAAACTACCTCGATGCCAAGGGTTTTGAGGTAACGGTGGGCCGGGCATTTACCCCCCGCGAAGCCATGAACGGCGGCTATGTGACGGTAGTTGGTGCAGAAATTGTCAAATTACTTTTCAACGACAAACCCGAAAAAGCCCTGGGCCAAAACATCTCCACCGGCAACATGCGCCTGAAGATCATCGGTGTGCTCAAATCCAAGGGGTCAAGTATGAACCAGAGCGAAGACCGCCGCATCATCATCCCCTTGTACACGGGTAAAATGATGTATGGCTCGCAAAATACCAATTACAATATCCTAGTGGCTGTGTCGGACCCTACCCAGATCGACAATGGCATCTCTTTGGCTACAGGCCTTTTGCGCAATATCCGCCAGCTCAAGGCCTCACAACCCAACGACTTTGAGATCACCAAAAGCGACAACCTGATCGGCATCATCAAAGAAAATACAGTGTATTTCCGTCTCGCAGCAGTGGTCATCGGCCTTATTACGCTCTTGGGGGCTGCCATTGGTTTGATGAACATCATGCTGGTATCGGTTACTGAGCGCACCCGCGAGGTGGGCATCAGCAAGGCCCTGGGCGCAACCCGCCGGGTTATCCTCATCCAATTCCTCACCGAAGCAGTGGTGATTTCACTCATGGGTGGTATCCTGGGCATCGTGCTGGGGGTTCTCATCGGCAATACGGTCACTTATTTCATGGGTGGGGCCTTCCTTTTCCCTTGGCTCTGGATCACTGTGGCAGTGGTCACTTGTTCGGCGGTGGGCTTGGTGTCGGGGCTTTACCCTGCAATGAAGGCGGCTAGGCTGGATCCAATTGAGGCTTTGCGGTATGAATGATAAGAGGGGCTTGAGACCTGCTAGTGGGCTTGGAACAGTATAACCATCTATATTCATAGGTGAACGCTACCCAATCGCGCCTTCATTAGCTGGCACTAGTGGTCCAAATTTAAATTACGCCCCAAGTTTCGCGGGTTATTTGTAATTTGTACCACTATACCTCGCTGTGTCATGCCTTTGCGTTGGGCAGGGGGCATTGCTGCAAAAATTGCCGTGGCACAACGCCTGGTTACGGTCTCTACGAATTCGCGTCGATTATGCATACCTCATCAATACTGCGCTACCTGATACCCTTGATGCTTTTGCTCAACCTGAGCACTGCTTGCGCCCAAAAAACAAGCCAGGAACTCACTTGGCTAAAAAAAAACACCATCCCTTTGGAAAGTGTAGGTGGAGAGACCTCCGGTGATTTGGCTTTTTTAAAAACCAAACTTCAAGGCGTGCGGCTGGTGCAGTTGGGCGAAAGCTCGCACGGAATAGCCGAATTTTACCAGCTCAAATCGCGCCTGGTGCAGTATTTGCACCGCGAGCTGGGCTTCGAGGTATTGATAATGGAAGGCGGTTTTGGCGACATCAACCTCGCCTGGCTGCAACGCGATGAATTCAGCGCCAAGGACCTGATGTACCAAACCCTTTTTGGCAATTTTCGCTGCGAGGAGATGTTGCCCTTGTTCGAGTATTTGAAAAAACAAGGGCCAAGCCCGCGCCCCCTGGTGCTGGCGGGCTCGGATTGCCAGGCTTCGTCCAGTTTTTTCAACAACTTTTTGATCGACCTCACTGAAAAATACGATTCCGAACTGGGGCGGGAAGTCAGTTACAATTTTCAAAACACCTTCATGCTCTACGGCCTGATGCAAGACAGCGCCCAATTGATGCAGGCCATCGACAAAAATGCCCGGCTGATTGAAAAAGTGAACCTGTTTTTGGACAAAAACGCGCCCAAAATCCGCAAAGACTACCCCAACAAGCCTCAATTGATCCCTTTTATCCGCCGCACCCTGGAAAATTACCTGGAGTACTGGTCGCTCGGCTACCCGGAAATGCGCAAACGCTACCAATTCCCACTGCGCGACCGGCTCATGGCGGAAAACCTGCAATGGTTGTCAGAAGTAGCTTATCCCGGTAAAAAAATCATTTATTGGGCCCACAATGCCCACATCAACGCGGAACCTACACAGCCCAATACGCCTAAAATGCAAGGCGCTTATGTGCGCGAAAGGTTTGGCAAAGAGTCCTACACCATTGCCCTGTATGCCATTGAGGGCGAAACTTACCGCCATTGGTTGGGCGATACTGAAAATTTCAAAGACAATTCGACGGGTAGCTTGGGTGCTCGCTTCAGCGCATTGAGCAAAGACGTGCATTTTTTGGAGTTGCGCAACCAAAAGAAAGAATCGGTTACCCAGTGGCTCTTTAAACCATTGGTAGCCTACGAAGCAGAAAATGGTGGGGCGGTCAAAATCGTACCCGCCCAACGCTACGATGCAATACTGGTGCTGAGAAAGGTGAAAAGCCCGAAGTATTTTAGGTGAGTGGTACAAGTTAGTTAGGCCCTCACGCCTCTGACAGGGACTGCATAATCTGCGTCTAATGACGCATTAACAAACCAAAATCAAGCATTACTCTACCCATTCGCTCCTTCATTAGCTAGCCTTAGACCGCGCCGCGTCACGCCTTGGAGTGAACGGACAATTCTCAAATTATTTTAAATTCTTGTTTTGGTCAACACCATGCAAGTAATTCTGCAATCCTGCAAATTATGCTACTGAACGAACATTGTATGCTGAACTAGCATTGATTATCAATCCATTTGTGATTTTTGAGTCCCATTCCGGAAGCAATCCCCCTTTGGTTTGAGCCTAAATCTGGGGACTATTAGCCTCCTTGATCGTGATGTAGGCGACCTGCGAAGCAGGTCTCATTCTCTAATTCTTTTAAATTCTTGTTTAGAAAGAATTGGTCAACGTCACACAAGAAATTCTGAAATTCTGAAAATTCTGGTATAGACAAAAAATTTTAAATGTACTTTAAATCACATCAAACCCAAAAAGAGTAGATACAGCATCAAAAGGATTCTTTTGTATTTCAAAAATTGGTTCAAAAATACGCATTGCTTTTAGCATACTTTAGTTGTTCAGGACCGGCAATTCTGATTTAGACAAAAAAGTCGCGTTGGTAATGCCTATTATTTTATTCTCTTTAGACTAGCCCACTAGTGCATTGAGAACTAAATAATAACCCATATCGCTAGTCCCTCGTCTCCTGACGGGGACTGCCCTGATGCGCGTCTCCTGACACATTGGCGAGCTGGAATCATGCATTAACGCACTTAAAATGGGTGCTTATTTAGTTCCTGGACCACTAGTCGTACGAATTACAAATAGCCCCTAAGTCCCGGGAGGCTATTTGGCTTCGTAGCAAGGCGCGAGGAGGGAAAATAGTGGGCTATTTGACCGACGAGCAACGCAACTACGGAGACAACGAGACCGTGAAACTTGGGGCGCAATTAAAAATTTGGACCACTAGCTTAAACTTCTCCTTTGATTTACCGATAGCCTTTAGCATAAACCGTCCGATTGGTAGAACCCAAACCGCCCAATACACCCACCCGGTAGGTTTCAACCACCAAACGTGGTTCCAAGGGGCGTTGGTCACAGCTTCCAACCAGCGGTGGTTAGTTACGGTTATTTTTAATTCGTACCACTACTTGATTTTCTGGTAAATTTTGAACGAAGCCCCTCTTTTCAACATGTCAACCCTTCAACTTTTCAACTCCATTTCACCACCAGGCAAACTCCCCATCCCAAACCAAATCCGTCACCTCAACCTGGGCTTGCAGAAACCAGGTGCCGTCGGCTTTTTTCACAAACACATGCAGCAAAAAAGGGAATTGCTGGCTACCAAATGGCCGATAATCGCTGTATTCGATGCGCAGTTCTTCGTTTTCCAAGGATTTGACTGCGCCACTTGTTTCAAATGCAAAAAGGGCTGCTAAGCCTTGGGCCGTGGAGAAAGCGACCAAGTTTGGATTTTTTTCCTGCCATGTCCCTTCCAAATAAGGCCAGGTCCAAGGCTGCCAAACCGTCGCAGCGAGGCCCAATTGGGCATTCAAAGTACTGATTTTGGGCCCGCCGATTGGTAAAAATGAGAACAAGCGAAAAGCTGTTTCTGATTGGGTAGGTGACAACTGCCCTTGCCCTTTGATCGACACAAAGAGCTCCCAGGTCCAGTCGGCATACCATACCATGCGTTGTTGCAAAGGGGCAAAAAAGGCTTTGCCTTCGAATGGCCGCCAAGATTTTCGGCCCAAACGCCGGGAAGCGCCCTTGATGCGCATCCGCAAAAGCGTGCCTGTGCCCTCACTTTGGGTACGGGTAAAAACCTGGTAAGCGCTCAAGGCAGCAGGAATCGGCTGGGCGGGCCGGGCGGGCATCGGCTCTTGCCACAACGCACGGGCCTGGGCCAAGGCTCTTTTTTTGAAAGCTTGGGTGCCCATCAAATCCAGCAAAAGAAAAAGACTGAGACCTAAAAAAGCCAAGGGCAAGCTAAACCACAAAATGCTCCAAAAAGTAAGGATCAACATGCCGCAAAGCTAATCAGCCCTTTTGAAAAAGCTGTGTCAATTGGGCGTGTAAATCGGGCAATTGCTTTTGAAAGCGCTCGTTGAAATGAAAAAAAGTCACAATAGTAGCTGGCAAAAGCTCCAGATTGGGCCTATTGATCCATTGGGCGATGGCCGGAGCCGGAAAACCACTGATCCGCTCTAAATCCAGCCAGCGCTGGGTATTGTCACTTGGCCAGGGCAAATGCGGGTAACTCAGGGCCAGGGCACGGGCCCATTCGTGCATACACACATCATAATATTGCTGCGGATTCATGAACCCTTTCATCAGGTGAGGGGCCGAAAACAACAAGACACCATCCGGCTCAAACAACTCCGATGCGTGTTGGTGATGTGGGTATTGCGGCGAAATAAAGGCTCCGTTGAACACCACCACGTTTTCAAATTTTTCCCACAAATACGCTTCCCATTGAAAGGTAAGGGTAGCAGCAGTAGTAGCGATGACCATTTTGAGGTCTTCGGTCACGGGATCATCGTCTTCGGTGGGGGTCTTGAAATCGAGCGACAGCTTGGTCAATACCGCCCGCTCGCGAAAACGCTGCTGGGCGCTCTCGGTTTTGAGTGTTTTGAAGAAGGTGCTGTGGGTTTCTACAAACTTGCGCAAAGGTGGAGCGATCTGTGGCGGGTGTTTTTGGTACCACCACCAATCGATTTGTGGGCTGAGCACAAAGGTCAGGCCCATCAATACCGCTGGCGGAATCATGATCTGTGCGTATTGGCTTCCATATTTGAAAGCCATAAAAGCGCCAATGGCCATGAAAAAAATCAGCGGTAGGTAGATAAGTTTGCTAAGTTGCATAGAGCAGATCGAGGTTCGCGTAGATGAGAGCAGTTGTTTTTGACCTCCGCCCTACTTATAAAGCCATTTTGTGGAATAAAGTTACAGTTTTGAGTGCGCTGCAAGCGGATTTTGGGCAAAAACTACTTTTTTATTTCAAATGCTTGATTCCTAGTAAACTCTCTTCCGCCCAGAGCTGAATCCAATAACTATCCTTCCCTTTCCAGTCATTTTCCACCGTTGACAAGTTTTTGTACAAAATCCTTGCCCGGTAAATACCAAGCGGCAAATCGAGCGTCACGAAACCACTGATCACACTACCCAATACGGCAGTGCTGCTGATGTGCAGGCTGCATTCATTGGCCTTTTCGCAGCTTTCGGGTTTGAAAAGAGGCGCTTTCTCGTACAGTTTGATGTTTACGGGCACAAATTCGTAGCGTTTGGTGCCAATGCCGATCAATTGCTCGCCCACTGCCAGCATTTTGGTCGAGCTGTCGTCGTTCCAGAGCAGGTCGTAGTCCTGTTTGCTGGCCTGGTCTTGCAGGTAAAACGTGTAGTAATCAGCATATTTTTTGCCTTTGAAGATGGTTCTCATATGCAATTGGGAGTATTTCACCAATACAAGGCCGTGATCATCTCCGCCACACAAGCGGGTTTGCCCTCGCCCTCCAACTCAATAGCACAAGCAAAAGTCAGGCTCAGTCCCAGGCCATCGGGCATGTCTTCGGCGGCCAGGATGCTGCCGCTCATGCGCAGGCGCGAGCCAGCAGGTACGGCCTTGGGGAAGCGGATTTTGTTGGTGCCGTAATTGAACATCAGCTTGAGGCCCTCCACCTGGATGAGTTCCTGGATGAAGCGGGGAATCAAAGACAGGCTCAAAAAACCGTGGGCGATGGTTTTGCCATCGGGCATTTCGTTTTTGGCGCGCGCTACATCCACGTGGATCCATTGGTGGTCCAGGGTGCCAGCGGCGAATTGATTGATCATCTCTTGGCTTACGGTCAACCATTGGCTGGTGCCCAGGCCTTGGCCCACACGGGCTTGGAAATCGGCTTTGTTGCGGAAAACGGCAGGGCCAGCGCTGGGTTTAGGTTTCTCTTCAACAGCAGGAGCAGGCTGCGGTGGCTGGGTTTGATTTACTTCCTGCCCCCAGTCCCCAACTTTGATGATGGCTTTACCTACCAGCTTGCGGGCTTGCATATCGAGGATGGCTTGTGGGGCTTGCTCCAGCGCATAAACCCGGTGAATGTGCTGGCTCAAATAGCCTTTTTGCATCCACTGGAAGAGTTCGAGGAAGTTTTGCAGGTTGTTTTGGGGTTCGCGCTCGGCAAAGCTGCCCCAAAATACGCCCATCACCGAGCAGCCTTTGAGCAAGGCCAGGTTGAGGGGCAGCTTGGGGATGTGGCCCGCAGCAAAGCCTACCACCAAAAAGCGCCCCTTCCAAGCAATGGAGCGCAGGGCTTGTTCGGACCAATCGCCGCCGATGGGGTCGTAAATCACATCTACCCCCTGCTCGCCTGTGATCTCTTTCAGGCGTTCGCGTAGATTTTCAGTTGTATAATTGATGGTATGGCTGGCTCCTTTTGCACGACAGGCGGCAAGTTTTTCTTCGCTCGAGGCTGCTGCAATCACTT
The DNA here is from genome assembly GCA_013299105.1 of Chitinophagales bacterium. GTDB lineage: Bacteria > Bacteroidota > Bacteroidia > Chitinophagales > Saprospiraceae > Haliscomenobacter. Next base: position 54,670 of record JAAFJY010000032.1, read on the forward strand.
TTGCACCCATGAGTTTACCCAATTCAACGGCGGTGAGGCCCACTCCACCACCAGCTCCAAGCACAAGCAGGGTTTCGCCGGGTTTGAGCGTTGCACGATCCTTCAAAGCGTGGTAAGAAGTACCATAAGTATATAAAACCGAAGCTGCCGTTAAAAAATCCATACCAGGGGGCAAGGGGAAAGCCCTTTTGGCGTTGACCGCCACTTTTTCAGCAAAACCACCCCAGCCACTCAGGGCCATGACCGCATCACCGGGTCGCAGGTGCTTTACTTTTTCGCCAACGGCACTCACTACCCCGGCTACCTCACCTCCCGGCGAAAAAGGGAGCGGTGGTTTGAATTGGTACTTGTTCTCAATAATCAGGCCATCCGGGAAACCCAGGCCGCAGGCTTTTACATCGATGACAATATCGCTTGGTCCTGGTATTGGGTCAGGTGCATTTTGTTCGTAAACAAGGGCATCGGCGGTGCCAAATTGGGTGCAGAAGATGGCTTTCATTGGGTGGGCTGATTTTGTTCCAAGGTATGAAAAAGGCAATTATGGGGCTTTTGATCACCCAGAAAAAGAGTTAGCAAATGTTAATTTTTGATTTTTTTATAGTTTTTTTCAACCGGAAGCGTTCAGGCAGCAGCATAAAACATCGAAAAAATGACAAATTATTTCTTTGTGATAACCAAGTAGGTACAAAAAAAAAGTCGCACATCTAGCGCGACCCTTACATATAATCCCATGAACATATCCAAAAAAAATCTTGAGTCAGTTCGACTGAATGATTTCACTATGCTTGCACACATGAAATCATTCATGTAACTTGGCCTCGAATTGTGCTAATTCTTTACCCCAAAACAAATTGTAATCTCACGAAAAGAAATACAAGGTATTAATTCCATGAGCATGACCTAGTTACTACACTGAGGGGCGATTCGACTGAGAATTGCCCTTTTTTATTTTCATCATGCTGATCGAATCTGCCAGAAAAAGTGTCCATCGTCCCGGTAAAGAAAACCGGGACGACTGACCACTGACAAATTATAATCCCATGAACATATTCAAATTGAATGTCGGTCCGTTTGACCAACTTTGTGCCGTTCATCTCCTTGACTCCCGATCACAGTACAAATATGCAGCGGTCCTTGGGGCTGCACAAGGACAAAAAACGAACATTGTGAAATATTATTTTGACTGAAAATTATTTTAAAATTTTAAAAATCAATGGTTTATGTTAATTGTTTGTGAAAAAAATATGGATTTAGGGGAAAAAAATTTCTCGATTTTTTCTGAAAAAAAAGTGAAAAAAGGCTTGCTGAGGCGATTTTTTCTGACAAAAAAGTGAAAAAAGGCTCAGTTTAGCGATAAATAAATATGAGAGGAGGGCAAAAAAAGAGGTTTTTTGATCAAACAAAGTGCTTAAAAAATTTGCTCTTCTTTAGCAAACGTTTATCTTTGTAGTGCTACACCAAATGAATTTCACTGCTTGGTCCTCAAGTAGTGCCCTTCGTATTTTCACCTATTTGATTTACAGCAAGCTTTGCTTACTCTGCACCTGGATGTTTGCGGCGGTAGTAGTGCACTCCTGCACCAAATACCCAACCTGCTCGTCCGCGGGGAGTCTGTATTTTCACCCAGGGTTCATTAGCGGTTTCTTTTCCGAGATTGATGGTCTGGCTGGAGTCGGTTACTTCCCCTAGGAAAAGCACTTCGTCGTAGAGATTCAGGCTTTCTATTATTTCTGCGTTGAGCTTAGGGCTTTGCCGCACCTTTAAGCCCTGTATGCTCACGTATAGCTTGGGCATACTGGGGGCTGGATTGGAGATTGGATTAGCCGATTGTCGGTTTCGGGCCAGTTGTACGCTGTCTTTTTGTCGTTGGATCACGATCCCCAAGCTGTCTTCGAGGTGGCGAATTCTTTCGTTTTCGGCATTTTGGCGGTATTGCTCACGGGTGCGATTGCACTGGCGAGTTCCCCAGATGCCAAAAGCCAAAAACAGACCTACAAAAAAGAGCAGTTCAATTTTGGGAAGTACGGAGCCACGTTTTTCGCTCATGGATACACAGATTGAATGACTTGATGTGGCAAATTTTGCGATTTTTTTGGTAACAACCGTGATACTTCTGCTTGGGATGTGATCTGGGCAATCAAAAGAGCCTGTACTTTTTGGTGCGCCCCTTGACTAAATGCGAGGTGGCTATGGAGTGTTTTCGGAGTACTTCTTAAGCCAGCTGAAATTAAGGCTTGCACAATGATAAGATGTGGCCTAGGTTTCATTTGCAAAATTTGAGTAAAACTTAGCCAGGAACCTCAATCTTCTCAACCCCTCTACATTTCAACCTTTCAACTAAACAATGAACAGTTTATTCTACATGATTGCCTTGGGCCGGGTCCCCAAAATCGGGCCACTAACTGCCCGCAACCTCATTGCCTACTGCGGCAGTGCGGAAGAGGTATTCAAGGCCACACCCCAGAAGTTACGCAAAATTCCGGGGATCGGAATCAATTTGCAACGTTCGATTTTACAAAAAGAAGCGCTTTTGATCGCGGAGAAAGAACTGGACCTCCTTGAAAAGCACAATATCCAGGCTTGGACTTTTCTCGATCCGGCGTACCCGGCGCGTTTGCGACATTTCCAAGATAGCCCCTTGGTTTTGTATGCCAAGGGCAATGCCAATTTCAATGCTGATAAAATCGTAGCCATTATAGGGACTCGCAAGCCGAGTTTCCAAGGCACTGCTTTTTGCGAGGAACTCTTGGCCGAGTTAGCGCCATATGAGCCCCTGGTCATCAGTGGTATGGCTTATGGAATAGACATCTGTGCCCATCGCAAAGCCGTGGAATTGGGTCTACCTACAGTGGGAGTACTGGCACATGGTTTGTCGCACCTTTATCCGGCAGTCCATATGCCCATTGCACGAAAAATGCTCGACAATGGGGGCTTGTTGAGCGAGCACGGTTTTGACATAAGGGCTGAAAAAGAGTACTTCCCTTGGCGTAATCGCATCGTAGCTGGTTTGTGCGATGCCTTGGTAGTAATCGAATCAGCAAAACAAGGGGGCTCCTTAATCACCGTCAATTATGCCAATGAATACAATAAGGATGTCTTTGCGGTGCCTGGTAGGCCCAAGGATCCCCTGTCGGCAGGTTGTAATGAACTGATCAAAAACAGCCAGGCCCATCTGCTCGAATCAGCCGAGGATTTGGTGCGCATCATGCGTTGGGACCAAGGGGCTAAACGAAACGGGCAACAAAGGCAGCTCTTTGTGGACTTGTCGGATGAAGAAAAAAATATCGTACATTTGTTGGGTCAAAACGATGTTATTGCCATCGACTTACTTGCACACCAGGTCAAAAAATCCAACAGCGAGTTAGCCAGTATCCTGCTGGAACTGGAATTTAAAGGAGTGATCGTTACCCTCCCTGGAAAACGCTACGCCCTGGCCTGACCAAATTTAACAAACCGAGTTATGAAACATACATGGCTAATCCTGCTGGCATGCGCTCCATACTTACTAATGGCGCAAAAAAAGACCAAAAACGCCGATGCTGCACCCGCATCGGCCAATCACAACCTCAAACCCCAGCGCAAAGCCAGCAATGTGATCTTGATTGTAGCCGAAGGCATGGGCTTGTCTCAATTTACTGCGGGTTTGTATACCAACGACAACCGCTTGCAAGCCGAGCGTTTTACCAACATGGGTTTTCTCAAAGCCAATAGTACCATCGATCTTTCTGGGGACAATGGCTCAGCTGCTACCGCATTTGCTTGTGGGGTCAAAACTTATCCTGGAGCCATTGGCGTAGGCCGCGACTCACAAGTGGTGAAAAACATCCTTGAAGAGGCCATTGAAAAAGGGCTTTCAACGGGTATCGTTACTACTGGATCCATCACTGAAGCCACCACAGCTGGTTTTTACGCCCATCTGAAGCAAATCCGGTCTGAAGAGGAGGTAGCTGATCAATTGTTGGGTAGAAATATCGACTTATTGATTGGGGGTGGTGAAAACCATTTTACCCAGCGCAAAGACCAGCGCAATTTGCTCAAAGATTTTGAAGGCACCGGTTACTTTGTGAGCGATTTTGCCAAAAGTGGTCTAAGCGGCCTGGAGATTGACTTTTCCAAAAAATTCCTTTGGTTTTCCTCGCTCGAACAACCACCCAGCCGTACACAAGGCCGCGAATACCTGGCCCCTGCCACCAAATTTGGCACTACTTTTCTACAAAACCACAGCGACAAGGGCTTCTTTTTATTGATCAATACTACTCAAATCGAAACAGGTGGGGCCAACAATGACAATGACCTGATCACCAGCGAGATGCTGGACTTGGACCAGGCCGTAGGTTTGGCGCTTAATTTTGCCAAGGAAAACAACGAGACCCTTGTTGTCTTGGCTGGCAATCACGAAACAGGGGGGTATGCGTTGAATCCTGGGTCGGAGTTTGGCAAGATGAACCCTGCATTTACAACCAAAGGCAACACAGGACAGTTGGTACCCATCATGGCTTTTGGCCCCGCTGCTGAGTTGTTTTCGGGTATCATCGACAATATTGAGGTGTACGGAAAATTACGTCGGGCTTTGGGTTGGGAGTAATTGGCAAGGCTTAGTAGTTTATGTATTAAGTTCGCTAAACCTCAAAAACAAAGATGTCCATCTTATTTAGCTCAAATACTTAGAAACTGTTTTAAAAACTAGTGGTACGAATTACGAATAACCCCTAAGTTACAGGAGGCTATTTGGCTTCGCAGCAAGGCGCGGGAAGGGAAAATAGTGGACTATTTGACCGACGAGCAAGGCAGCTACGGAGACAAATAGCCAGCGAAACGGGGCGTAATTAAAATTTGGACCACTAACTTGAGATGCCTCAAATTTGCTCAACACGCGCTTGGGTAAAAATATGGCCTTGACTTTCCTCCCCCAAATAGCGGTAGTACTCCCGTCTACTTCCAGACATTTCATTAAAATTACGCCGCAATACGCCAGTAAAGCAGCACAATTATAAGGAATAACGTATCTTTCACGGAATAACCTTGGATTATCAGCAAAACCGAAGGACAATCCACTTAGTATCTGAGCTAAAATAAAGTAAACAACTTTGTTTTTGAGGTTTAGCAAAAAAAGAATACAACTTCCATTCTTCCAGTTGTCTTTCTTTTTTCACTAAACCCAAACTTGTTTACCCTATTTTTTTACGCTCCCTTAAGAACCTTGCCGAAGCCTACTCTTGTATGAAACAAAGATTACACCTGCTGCTCACCTTGGGCCTCCTCTTGCTGTTGGCATGCCCGCTATTGGCCCAACAAGCTGATGTGTTCAATTTGCGCATCAGTGGCAGCTATCAGGACCGACCACTGCCAGAGCTCCTTTCAGACCTGGAAACCCGCTATGCTCCTTTGCGCTTTTACTATGTGCCTGAAAAAATCCCTTTTTACCAATTGACCATCACGTTTCAAGATGAACCTTTTTTCCAGGTAGTCAAAAAATTGCTAGATGGCAGCTTGCTCAGTGCTGGCAAATGGTCAGCAACTGAAGTAATTCTAGTACCTGAAGACAACCGCAACCGGGCTTTTGTACAAGAAATGGTCAACAAGTGGAAAACTGGAGAATACAAACCGCCGGTGCTGACCGGGGTATTGGAAAAAAGCTATTCTTTTGGCAGCATCGAAAAAGCACCCAATGGCAAATTAAACCTGAAAGGCAGGATCGTAGATGCCGAAAGCAAAGAGCCAATCATCGGTGCAACCGTGTTGGTGCGCGAAACGGCCCAAGGCCAGGCGAGCGACGAAAATGGTAATTTTGAGCTAAAAATCCCGGCCGGGCGCTACACCTTGCAAGTGCAATACGTGAGTTTTCAATCACAAATCATCAATGTATCCCTTTTTGACGATGGTAACCTGGACCTCAACCTGGCCCCCATGCCGCAACAGTTGTCCGAAGTTTTGATCAAAGCCCAGGCCGTGGAAAAAGGCAGCCAAAGCTCGAATGTGGGTGTGGAACGCCTCAGCATACGAACCGTTAAAGAACTGCCAACCCTGATGGGCGAAGCGGACGTGATCAAAAGTTTGCAAACCCTGCCCGGTGTAACCAACGCGGGAGAAGGGGTAGCGGGGTACAATGTGCGCGGGGGCAACATCGACCAAAACCTGGTGCTCCAAGAAGAAGCGCCCATTTTTAATTCGGCCCACGCCCTGGGTTTTTTCTCGATTTTCAACGCCGATGCGGTTGATCAAATTAATCTCTACAAAGGGCATATTCCAGCGCAATATGGCGGCAGACTGTCGTCTGTTTTGGACGTGCAACTCAAGGACGGGGACGCACGCAAGTGGAGTGGAAAGGGCAGTATTGGGCCCATCGCCAGCCGCATATTGTTGGAAGGACCAATCAAAACCGACAAAATCTCGGCCTTGATTGGCTTGAGGCAATCATACATGGGTTGGGTTTTGCAACTGACCAGTAGCATCCCAGTCCAAAACAGCGCAGCGGGCTTCAACGACGGCATCGCCAAAGTGACCTTCAATCTGAGCCCTAAGGACAAGCTGCGCGTCACGGGTTTTGCCAGCAGTGATGATTTTCGCTACGGGCAAGATTTTGGTTATGGCTGGAACAACTACCAGGCAGGGGCGCAATGGAGCCACATCACCAACGAGAAACTATCCTCCAAACTCTATGTCAACTACGGTGCCTACCGCGCTGAGCAATTCGATCCTGAGGGCAACAACGCTTTCTCCTTGACCAACGGCCTGAATTTTTGGAAAAGCAAACTCGACAATCTATACGCCCTCAACAAAAACCAGGCCCTCCGCTTTGGTGCCGAAATAAATGATTATCAGTCGCGCCCGGAAGCCATTCGCCCATTCAGCGACATTTCCATCATCCTGCCCCAATCAGTAGACAAAGACAAGGGCCGCGAAATGGCGGTGTATTTCCAGGATGAAATCACTTTGTCCAAGCGCATCTCCTTTTCAGTGGGTGCCCGTTACAGCTTTTTCCAGCAACTCGGCCCGCGCACGGTGTGGAATTACGAAGAAAACCTGCCCCGTGAAGACCTTAATATTGTTGACTCGGTCAATTTTGGTGGGGGCAAAGCCATCGCGAACTATGGTGGTTTTGAGCCCCGGGTGAGCGTGAAATTGGGCATCAGCGACCGGGCTTCGTTCAAGGCCAGTTACAACCGCTTGCGGCAGTACATTCACCTCACTTCCAACACTGTTGCGCCTACTCCAGTGGATGTATGGCAGGTGAGTACTACTTACATTCCGCCTCAAATTGCGGACCAATATTCAGCAGGTTTTTTCCTCGACGACGAGCAGCGCCGCTGGGAAGCTTCGATTGAGGTGTACTACAAAGACATTCGGAATTTGTTGGAATACAAAGATTTGCCCGATCTTTTGCTCAATCCCCGCATCGAGACTGAGTTGCTAGCTGGTCGGGGCAAAGCTTACGGCACGGAGTTGTCAATCCGCAAAATGCAGGGCAGGTGGACGGGCTGGATCACCTACACGTTCGCCCGGACTTTCTCCAGGGTACAAGGTCCTTCGCCTAGCGAAACCATCAACCGTGGGGAGTGGTTTCCGGCCAATTTTGACAAGCCGAACCAGGTCAACGTGATTGGTCGCGCCCAGATCAATCCAACCAACTCTTTTTCTTTCAATTTTACGTACAGCACGGGTAGGCCTATCACCGCCCCGATCAGCTCGTACCGCTTGGGAACGGTGTTGGTGCCCAATTTTTCGGACCGCAACCAATACCGCATCCCAGATTACCACCGCCTGGACATTTCGTACACCATCGACAACCGCCAAACCCGCCTCAAGGGCTGGCGTGGCAGTCTGACGGTCTCTTTGTACAACGTATATGCCAGGGCCAACCCATTTTCAGTGTTTTTCCAACGCAATGAAAAGGGGCGACCTTCTGCGTATCAGTTGGCAGTGGTGGGCTCGGTTATTCCAGCGGTTTCTTACAATTTTAGTTTTTGATCGTTCAAAGAGATGAATATTTTACGCAACATGGGGTTTGGATTGGGGATACTGCTGCTTTGTAGTGGGTGCTTCAAGGAGATTTTTTTTGAGAATGTGCCCGATGAACAAAGCTTGGTGGTGCAAGGCACGATTACCGACGTACCCGGCCCCCGTACCATTTACTTGTCTTATACGGCCCCATTTGGGCGGCAGGATCCCGAACGGATTTCGGCGGCGCAAATCGATTTGCTGGATGAAAAAGGCAAAAAATGGCCTTATGAGGAAATCCTGAAGGGCCGTTACGTGATGCGCGACAGCCAACTGCGCATTCTACCAGGCGAGCGTTATTTTGTGGAAATCAAACTAACTAGTGGCGAGGTTTTTCGCAGTGAAATCCAGGGCATGCCCCGTTCTTCGCAAATTGATGACATAAGGCTTACTTTCAATCAGTTGGAAGACAATCGCCCGCTACGGGTTTCGGTCGATGTGAGTGCGCTGGGTAATGCAAAAGGGACTTTTTTGCGCTGGTCCTTGTTGCGTTTTGCCCGCAAACAGGAAGTGGACCAGTTCAGAATCCGCCCATTTTCATTGGATATTCCTACGCCAAAAACTTGCTACATCACCTACCCAGTCAACGAGCAGTCCATTTTGTTGTTTGGCACCGACCGCAAGGACGATTTCAAAATCAGGCAGCAAGAGTTGGCTACCATCCCCACCGACCGCACATTTTCCGACCGCAACATGATCCAGGTGGTGCAGTACAGTTTGCCAGAAGCGGCTTATTTGTACTACCGAAAAATCAACACCATCACCAATCAGGTAGGGACGATTTTTGATCCACCGCCAGCCAAGGTGAGGGGCAATATCAGCCAATTGAACGATCCTGACCGCATCATTCTGGGCTATGTGGACCTGGCTGCCGTAGACACTGCGGTAACATTTGTCAATCCCAGTTTTTTTGAACCCGTTTTTATCTCTTCGGATTGCATGCAGGATTTCAGCCGACCCGATTGGCGTGATACCTGGGGCTTTCCGGCTACTTGTTTGAATTGTCTGTTGATCCCCGGCGCAGGGGTGCAACTGCCTAAATATTGGAAACCTTAAATTCAGTTGAAAGGTTGAAATGTTGGAGGGTTGAAAAGAGGGGCTCTCAATGGGGTCCTGTCTTTTCAACTTTTCAACCCTAAACGCTTCAACTTTATACAACCCGATTGCTTATGTTTCCCAGTTTGTTAAGAGGATGTTTAAAATTAGGATTGCAGACCAAAATGAGCACGTTTTTGTCCAGGCAAGGCGCAAAAAGCAGAGTTATGCAGCGCATAATGAGCATTTTTGTAACGAAGCTTGGGCAGAAAGGGGCCTTTTGGGGCCAATCACCGGTTTTTAAACACACTCTAATATCAAAAAATGTGCTGCTGGCTTTGCTGGTTTTAATGCTAGCCAGCACATGTGTGAAGGAGCTTGACTTGAAAATCAAAGACCAAGGCAAACAGTTGGTCGTATATGGTAATTTTACCTATGCGCCTGGTGAGCGCTTGGTTAGCATTCGTCGAACGGCTGATTTTGGCTCGCAAATCAGTGAAAAAGTCAGCGGGGCAAAAGTCTTTTTGGTGGACGAGCAGGGCAAACGTTTGCCTTTTGCCGAAAGCCGGAATGGCGATTACCTTTTTGCAGATCCTGGTTTTCAAGCAGTAGCGGGGGCCCGATACTACCTGGAGATCGAGCTCAAAGATGGTCAGAAATTCCGCTCTGATGCCAGTAACATGCCCTCGCCTTTGAAAATCAAGCGCAGTTACATCGATTTTCAAGCGCCCAATGTGGCCCAGTCTCGCCCAGCTATTGGTATCGTAATCGATGTAGATGCGCCACCCAATCCCAAAGGCACTTACCTGCGATGGTCCACGCAGCGCATTTGGCAACGTACGTCGATTGACTTGGCCACTTTGTTTCAGGATTATTTCAAATTCAAACCCCCAGTGCGTTGTTACATGACCGATAGCCTGACCAATCAGGCTTTACCTTTGTTTGGCTCGCCTCGGACGGGTGGTTTTTCTCTTGCTCAACAAAAGCTCTTCGACATTGAGTTGGACAGTAAGTTTTGGGAAAAAAATTGCATCCAGATCATCCAATACAACAGCACCCCGGAAGCCCATGCCTTTTGGACTGACGTACGAAACGTGGCCAATCAACAAGGCACCATTTTTGACCCACCCCCTGCGGTAGTACCCGGTAATTTGTACCGTGTTGACGATCCTGAGACACGTATCCTGGGCTTTTTTGAGCTCACCGCTACTGATACCTCTTACGTTTTTGTGGAAAGAGCCGAATTGCAAAACTTCGGTTATTATGTACCTGATCCTTGTATCCAGGATTACTTTAAACAGGAATGGTGGGGTACTTATGGATTTGAACCTGGGTGTGCTTTTTGTGTAAACATCGTGGGACATAGCACGGTGCGGCCTCCGTTTTGGCGGTGAATAACTAGATCTTGTTGATTTCGGGATGTAAAATAAACCCGCTGATATGCTGTTTGAAAAACGCTACCCAATACAGTCGCTATTCCTATCTTTCATGATCGTGCTGCTCTTCAGTGCCTGTGTAACTGAGCTCGATTTAATCGTCAAAGAACAATCGACTAGGCTAGTGGTGTATGGTAACTTCACCCAGGGTGCGGGTGATCGCTTTGTTAGCATTCGTCGTACGGGGGATTTTGGCTCTCAGGTGGGTGAAATTGTCAAGGAAGCCCAAGTTTTTTTAGTCGATGAAAAAGGCATTAGTATGCCATTTCTAGAGACCCAAAAAGGGGATTACCGTTTTGAAAACAATCGGTTTCAAGCCATTGCAGGGCAGAAATACTACTTAGACATTGAACTCAAATCAGGTGAAAGATACCGTTCTGAAGCCAGTATAATGCCCGCGCCCTTGGCCATCAAACGCAGTTATTATACTTTCTCGCCCATCAATCCTGCCCAGCAGCGCCCGGCCATTGACATCAGGGTCGATTTGGATGCCGCGCCCAACCCCAGAGGTACTTATCTTCGTTGGGACCTCCGGCGGACCTGGCAACGGACTTCCGTCGATTTAGCGACTCATTATCAAAGTTACTATTGCTTCGATCCTCCGGTGCGCTGTTACATGACCGATAGCCTGACTACTCAGGTTTTGCCCTTGTTTGGCACCCCACGTTCTGGAGGCTTTTCATTGGTGGAACAAAAGCTCTACAATCTCGAACTGGACTATAAGTTTTGGGAAAAAAATTGTATCCAGGTCATTCAATACCACAGTACCCCGGAGGCATTTATCTATTGGGAAAAGGTCAGTAAAGTTGCTAACCAACAAGGCACTATTTTTGATCCCCCACCAGCAGCCGTCTCCGGTAACATGTATCTTGCTAATGACCCTGACAAACGTATTTTAGGTTTTTTTGAGTTAAGTGCTGCAGATACTGCTTATATTTTTGTGGAACAGGAGGAGTTGAAGCAATATGGTTATTATACACCAAATCCCTGCTCCAGGGACCCTTCAAATAAAGATGAGAGTTGGAGATTACCTTGCATCAAAGACCCTTCATATCGATTTTGGCAAATTACTTATGAGTGGCCTCCAGCATGTGCTTTTTGTCAAAAAATCGCCGGGCATAGCACAGTTCGGCCCTCGTTTTGGCGGTAATTTTTGGTAAAAACTTAGTCCCTGAAAATTTCGGAGAACGCGGTCTGAACAATCAAGCGAGGTGCTTTTTTACCTGAACCACATCTTTGGTCTAAATCAGTTAGCAATGTGTCAACGATAAACCTTTCAAGTTTTTAAGACACCCGCATGTCAACGTATCGGTCAACCTCATGCTGGAAATCCACAAGAATGGGGGGTGTCGTGTGTAAGTGTGAGTTAGATTGTGTGTGGCTTCGAGCCGAATCTATCGACTCAGCTAATTGGAACTGGGGTTTATGCACACTCACACCCAAACAGGCACACCCAAACCCAATTTTATCCGCGTGCTAAAAACGGCCTCGCGCAGCGTGTCACGCTCCGCGTAGGCGAGGACATAGTTAATAAAGTACGCAGTTGCGATTTGGTAAGATTCATTCGTGGCTTGTCACTTGGGGAGCGTAAAAAAATAAGGTGGGCAGGTTTAGGGTTAGTGAAAAAAGATGAGCAACTGGATGAAAGGATTTGTGTTCTCTTTTTACTAAACCTCAAAAACAAAGCTGTCCACCTTATTTTAGCTCAGATACTTAGTGAAAAAAGAGTAAGTTCTCAATCGGTATTTCAGCAAGTGTCTTTCTTTGTCAACGCGTAAACGGATCTTCAGCAGATTAGGAACCTACTAAGTTTTTTTATTAAAAAACCCTATCGTCCAAAATAACCCGCAAAAAATCTCCCATCCATGCGCTATTTTTACCCCAAATAAAAACCAAAAAGCAACGCCCCGTCGCCATGCAACGTTATTTCATCGAATTGGCCTACAAGGGCACCGAATACAGTGGTTGGCAAAAACAGCCCCACAAAATGTCGGTACAAGAAATGCTGGAGGATTGCCTCAATACCATCCTCAATGCTCAACTGGAGGTCACGGGCTGTGGCCGTACCGATGCGGGGGTGCACGCCCGCCAATATTTTGCGCATTTCAACTATGCTGGTGAATTTCCCAAGGGTTTTGAACGGCGGCTCAACAAGTTTTTGCCCCACGATATCGCCTTGTGCCGCATTTTCCCGGTGCACTGGGATGCCCATGCACGTTTTGATGCCTATTCGCGCAGCTATGCCTACGATTTACATTTTCGCAAAGACCCCTTCAGTCGGCACTTGGCTACGGCTTACCAATTGCCCAATCTGCCCGATACTGATAAAATGCAAACAGCGGCCCAATTGCTTCTACAGTACAAAGATTTTGCGCCCTTTTGCAAAACCAACCACGACGCTAAAACCATGACCTGTATGCTCAATCGCTCGGAATGGATTTTTCATCCCGATGGTCAGTCGGCCACCTATCACATCAGTGCCAATCGTTTCTTGCGGGGGATGGTGCGCCTGATTGTGGGTATGTGCATTAATGTGGGTACTGATAAACTGAGCCTGGAAGAAGTCAAAAAAGCCCTGGAGCAGCAATCACCTCTCCACAAGTCGACCAGTGCGGCTCCCGACGGCCTGTACTTGGAGCAGATCTGCTACCCCTATCTCGACGAAGTAGGCTTGTACACGGGACCACCTGCAAGTCCTAATTTTAAGTCTCCACAATGAGCGAACTGCTACAAATGAGTCCGCAAGGCTGGTATTGCCCCATTGCACTGACCCACATCGATCCGATCAAGCCCGTGCGCAACGCTTTCATTACCCACGGCCATGCTGACCACTTGAAATCTGGCAACCTCCACTATTTTTGTACCCGTAGTGCCCGCCCGGTGATTCGCCAACGTTTGGGGCCAGTATCGATTGAGTCCCTGGAGTACGATGAGCCGCAGCTCATCAATGGTGTACAGTTTTCGTTTCATCCAGCGGGGCATATTCTTGGTTCAGCTCAAGTACGGGTAGAACACCAGGGCGAGGTCTGGGTCGTTTCGGGCGATTACAAACTGGAAAACGACGGCTGGTCGGAGGCATTTGAGTCGGTAAAATGCGATACCTTCATCAGTGAATGCACATTTGGCCTACCTGAATTCCAGTGGCGGCCTCAAGCTGAGATTTTTGCTGAAATCAACGAATGGTGGCGTCAAAACCAGGCCGCAGGCCAGGTGTCGATTCTCGCTGCTTATGCCCTGGGCAAAGCTCAAAGGGTTTTAAGGGGATTGGATCCGAGTATTGGCCTCATTTTTTGCCACCCGGCCATCGAAAATGTCAATGACGTTTTACAAACCCAAGGTGTAAAACTACCTAGCCACCAACGTCTACGCCCCAAGCACAAACTCAATGATTTAAGGGGCAACCTGATTGTGGTGCCACCAACTGCCTTAGGCGATTACTTGATCAAACGCCTAGGCGAGCAGGCCCTGGGTGTAGTATCGGGCTGGTCGGGGCAAGCTGGATTTGCCAAAAAACACCCCGGCGCACATGGTTTTGGGCTGAGCGACCACGCTGATTTTGCGGGCTTGAACAAGGCAGTTTCGGCCAGTGGAGCGCAGCGTTTGATTCCAGTGCATGGCTATGTGAAAGAGTTTGGGGAATACTGGAAGGGGAACGGAATGGAGGTTTTGTTTTGAAAACTTTAACCCCCTCTTAACTATTTTTCCCCAAAAATACTCCGAACTTGCTGTGCCTAAACCACATGCAGTGCACCATTGGAGAAAACTAACATGCTGGATAACGCTCCTCGGCCTGTTTTGGCAAGTCCAGGGCCAAACCGTGCAAGTCACCGTGCTGAATGGTTCGGAGATTCGTTGTGCAGTGGACAGCGTGGTGGAAATCCAAATCAAGCCCAACCCCAATGGCAATTTCCAGAGCGTATCCATTTCCTGGGGCGACCAAAGCCCGGTACAGATGGTCAATGCGGGCCAAAACCTAACCATCCGGCATACTTACAACAATGCCAAGCTCCTGCAAAAATGCGCCTATGACTGCGCCGAACCCATCTTCAATGGTTTTTGCTACCGCCTGACAGTGCTTGCTGATTACCGCGACATCAGCGATGAAAACGTGAGTAAAACCATCCTGTTTAAGCTACCACCCCGGCCCAATATCAAAAACGACGCAGGCAGCACCGCTTGCCTGAATAAACAAATCCGTTTTTCGGAAGAAACTTGCCCCAGCAACGACCGCGACATGCGCTACCGCTGGGATTTTGGTGGCGGACGCGTTTTTACCACCCGCAACCCCAATTTTGCTTTCGACCAACCGGGCATGTACGAGGTGAAGCTATCGGCAGCAAACTTTTGCGATTCGGTCACGACGACCGTCAATATCTTGGTGGTGGAAAAAACCAACGCCGCACTGGCCCTCGATTCGGGGGCCATCAAAGTGGCCGATGACCGCTACAGCGTATGCCTGGGCGGCGGCGGCAGGGTAAAGTTCAATGCTGGGGCGACTAATAATCCGAGTACTTATTCCTGGGACTTTTCACCCCGCAGTGGAGCCAGCTGGGAAGGCAGACCCGATGGCCCGATCGCTTACCTCAATATCACCCGTGCAGGCACTTATACCGTGACCGTGACAACCGACAATGCCTGCCAGGAGCCCAGCAGAAAAACCATCACCCTGGATGCCAAGTCGGCAGCAACCTTGAGCCTCAATCGCCAGGCCGATGCCTGCGAAACAATCAGCTACACGCCCAACCCACTGACCAACGGCGCGACTTATACCCTAGATGGCAATGCAGTCGCCAGTTTCCCGGTAAGCCTGGCTCCCAGAGATGCTCCTTATATCGTGGAGGCAAAACTGAGCAATGAATGCGGCGACCTGAGCCGCCGCGATACGTTTTCAGTGAGCACACCCGCCCCTGTTGCGATCCTTTTTCCGCTCAAAGACACCACCATTTGTCGGGGTTCGGGGGAAATTGCCCTGCGCGCGCAACCCGCTGGAGGCAACTGGCAAGGCCAAAGCCTGGTTCGGCGGGGAACGGACGTGTTTTTCAACCCCAATACCACTGGTGATTTCACGCTGCAATACCAACGCGGCGGCGGCACTTGCCAACGCAGCGCCAGCATCAATATCAAGGTAGAAAACAATGTGGCCCTGAGCCTGGATGCCCAAAACGACGAATGCGCAGCCTTCAGCTACACCCCCAAGCCCTTGATCCAGGGCGCTACTTACCGCATCAACGGGCAAGTGCAAAGCCAATTTCCCTTTAATGCGGCCATTTCGGATCAGCCTTACGTGGTACAAGCCCAATTGCAAAACGCTTGCGGAATCCAGGAAAAAACCGATACTTTTTTTGTGCGCAGCGCTACTGCTGTGCAAATAAATACCGCTCCCGATACCCTATGCCGGGGCCAGGCCGAAATAAAATTGGAAGCAATGCCCTTGGGCGGTACTTGGTCGGGAACAGGCGTGCAAAAACGCGGCAACGAGACTTTTTTCAACCCCAACACCGCAGGCGTTTTTGATTTGCACTACAAAATCGGCTCAGGCACCTGCACCCAGGAAGCCAGTTTAAAAATGACCGTACAAAGCAGCACGGCTTTGACGCTGAACGAGCAAGGAGACGAGTGTACGAGCCTGAGTTACTCACCCCAACCTTTCTTCTCGCAGGCCGAATACCGGATCAATGGCGAAGTGGTGAAAAATTTCCCGGTCGTTCTTCCTGCTGCTGATCGAGCTTATGTGGTGATGGCCCAACTCAAAGATTTGTGCGGCACCCAGGAAAAAGTAGACAGCTTCAGGGTATCAGTGCTTTCGCCAGTTCGTATTTTGAACCCCGCAACAGACACCAGTATTTGCCAGGGCAGTGGGCTTTTGCCCATCCAGGTGTCGGCAGCAGGGGGGCGCTGGCTCAACAATGTGGAGGTCAGTGCAGCGGGTAATCAATTCCAGTTCAGCCCCAATCAGGCGGGCCAAAACCTGCTGATCTACGCTCGTGGTACGGGTACTTGCGAGCAGCGCGATTCAATTCGCGTAGAAGTACAGGCGGTAGACCTGCGCGTTCAGGACCAAACAGCTTGCTTCAATGGCCCGGCCTTGGGCCTGGTTGCCCAGCCCAGCGGCGGTACTTGGACCTCCTCAGACTGCCCAACTTGTATTCAAGGGGATACTTTTTTGCCCAAAAACCTACTGGACAGCACCAAACAGGCCATCAACCTGACTTATACCCTGAAAAATGCCATCGGGTGCAGCGCCAGCGCCCCCGCCACACTCAACATCTCAAGGCCACGAGCAGTTTTTTCGATCGTAGGCAATGCCTGCTCGGATGCTCCCTTGCAAGTCGATACCAAGGCTGCCCAGGTCCAGACTTTGAGTTGGCAAGTAGATGGCCGAGCAGTCGGCAATCCGCCCTTCCGCAACCTGGCAGCGGGCCAACGGCGGATCACTTTATTGGCCGCCAACGGCACTTGTGTGGACACCAGTAGCCTTTTGATCAACGTGAGCAGCCCGCCACCTGCGGCTGATTTTGTGCTGGACAAGACAGAGGGTTGCGCGCCTTTGGTCGTGAATTTCAAGCCCCAAGCCACTGCGACCAATGGCTTGGTTTTCAACTGGAATTTTGGCCGCAATACCCGCGATACGAGCAGCCTAGCTGCCCCTGCGGCCCAGACTTACCAAAACGATACGGATACCATCGTGCTATACAAGGCTCAATTGAACATTCGCAACACCTGCGGGCAAAACATCGCCGAGCAGAACATCCGCATCCGACCCCTGGCCAGGGCTCGAATTGGACTGGATTCGATCACCAATCAATGCTCACCCCTGGCTTTGACTTTGACCAATCGCTCAACGGGCCTGCCGGAGACCTGCAGCTGGGATTTTGGTGATGGGCAAGGCAGCAACAATTGTCAAAGGATCTTGTGGCATCGTTTTGCTACCGATACGGTGGTCAAAACTTTTCAACTAGTCCTCAGTACCCGCAATGCCTGTGGCGAAACCCGCGATACTGCCCGCGTGACGGTAAGGCCATCGGGCATCAAGGCTTTTTTCAACCTTGACGATTACGAAGTATGCCCCGACCAAACCATCGTGTTTCGGGATGCTTCTACCCCTTTGCCCAGTCGCATTTTGTGGCGTTTTGGCGACGGCAGCAGCTCAGACCGCAACAATGCCGAATACCGCTATCGGGTAGCCGATACCAGTTTAACGATCAGTTTATTGGCCTACTCGGCTTGTGGTTACGATAGTTTGACGCGGAAACTGAGGATTTCGCCCCGGCCCAAAGTTGATTTTACCCTGCCTGCCATTGCTTGTGCGGGGCAGCAGGTGTCCTTACAAAACCGATCCACCGAGCAAGCCAGTTTCCGCTGGGATTTCGGCGATGGGCAGGTGGACAGCACTTCTTTTTCCCCTAGGCACCTTTATGCCGAAAATTTGGGCAATCGCAGTGTGCCCATCAGCCTGCGCATCGTTGATTTTCCCAACGGCTGCGCCAATACTGTGCGAAAAAACCTCAATTTACGAGCCAGGCCACAGGCCAAATTCAGCGTATCGGACACGGCTGGTTGTGCACCCTTGCGCTTGGTTTTCCAAAACCAAAGCCGCGATGCCAACCGTTGGTCCTGGGATTTTGGCAATGGTCAGACCTCCAGCCTTGAAAACCCTGGGATGAGTTTCGATACAGGTTACCACCGGGTTTCGCTGGTCGCCAGCTACGAGGGTGTATGCCTCGATACTTTCAGCTTGGATTCGCGCATTTTTGCCGACCCTTGCAATGTGTACCTGCCCGATGCTTTTTCGCCCAATAATGATGGCAACAACGATGTGTTTACCCTGTTTAATGGCCCTGGAGCTTTGAATCGCATCCTCGATTTCCGTGTTTTCACCCGTTGGGGCGGTATGGTTTATCAAAAACAAAACTTCCCGCCCGACAACCTGAGTGGCTGGGACGGCACCATCAGCGGCAGGCCAGCCAATCCGGATACCTATGTATATGTAGTCGAGGTTGAACTGATCGGAGGTAAGACCAGGACATTTAAGGGGAGTGTGGCTTTGGTGAGGTGAAATTGAGTGTGAAAGAAGAAGAGTTGAAGGGAAGCACACACCCCGCTAGTCATATCAAAGTAAACTTGCTGAATTTATTAAAGACCCCATGAAGTTTGACAATAAGGAGTTTCTTAAAAATGCTCCAAATGACGCTGTAAGGCAGAAAATCATTCAATCAAGTATAAATCACCTCAACAAGGGGATTACACCCTTTCAAGACAACATTCAAAAATCATAAACGGACACTAACCATGAAAGTCAACGTTGAAATGATAGAAAGAATAGCCATTCTTTTACTTTCTAAACTTCGAGAAAGTAAGGGAAGTGAGATAGACCTAAAAAATGATTTTTATTGGGCTATTTCTTCGGAGGATTTGTACAATCCTTATGTGGAACCTAAAAGTATTACATTAGGCCAACTGTCGGATGATATTGAAGAATTAAGCCGACTTGAAGGTTCTGATGATACAGCGATCACCTATGATCTAAAGCGACTTTCAACAATTTTAGAGGCATTAAGCAATGAAAATCCATTTGCCTTCTAATGTTGTGTAACCTTCGGCCTGACCATGGACGGCCCCTGGCTCAACGACCTCACTGCCCGCTACAACCGCTACAAATTCAACGGCATCGAGCGTGTCCCCGATTTTGGACTTAATATGGACTTGGCCCCCTTCCGCTCTTACGATCCCGCCATCGGGCGCTGGTGGCAGGCCGATCCCATCGCCAAAGCCTGGGAAAGCCCCTATGCGGCCATGTTCAATAGCCCTTTGAATTGGGCGGATGGGATGGGGAATAATAGGGCCCAAATGTGCTTAGGAATTATGATTTAACACCCCAATCACATCCTGCATCGTGTAACCCCGGCCTTCAGTCTGGGGACTAAGAGCACCCTCTCCATCCCATCCAGTTCATCTATCTGGCAGTTACATCAAAAAATCATCAACCTATTGCAATTGTAACCCAAAGACTATGCATTTGAATCACTTACCTTCTGAAAACTTCGGAGAAGTTTCCGTAGCTGAGAATTTCGTAATTTTCATGGTGAATATGAAGCGTTGGTAGTGCTACAGATGTAAGGCTAATTTATGCGATTTGTAAGGCTATTTCAAGGGGTTTCAGCGCAAATCAGCATTACATTTGAATGATTACCAAAAATTAAATTTCGTTTCAATCGATATAATGAGTTCAAACAAAATAAAAGCAGGTTTTTACTTCATTTTCTTATTTTTTATTTACGCAAAACGTCAGCTTGACCAAAAAAGAAACAAAAAAGCCAAGGGCTGTGAAAAAGCTTGACTTTTACAGCTGATTGGAGCCGCACCCTTGCATGGTGTTGACCAAAACAAGAATTAGAAAGAATTAGAGAATTGTTACGCTTTGCGTGAGCGCGTGACACACACAGTCTAAGGGGAGATTATAAAGGCGCAACTGGGTAGAATTTTCACCAAGAATATAGACAGTTAACTCGTTTCCAGCCCACTAGTGGTACGAATTACAAATACCCCTAGGCTGCAGGCAGGCTATTTGGCTTTGTAGCAAGGCGAGAGGGGGGAAAATAGTGGACTATTTGACCGCCGAACAACGCAGCTACGGAGACAAAGAGCCCCTGGAACTTGAGGCAGATTTACAATTGGGACCACTAGGTTTTACCCCAATAAATCAGGTTTATTTACGAAAAAAGAACTGTGTGCCTATGTCGGCATCCTGATACCCTTGCACCATTCAAAAAAAAGAACTATTTAGCAGGGTAAACCAACCTGAATCCCATGCGTGAAACCCAATTCATAGCACAAAACCAGGAAAAGTGGCGTCAGTTTGAGGCATCCCTCAATGACAACTCGGACAAAGACCCCGATCAGCTCAATGACATGTTCATTCAGGTCACGGACGACCTGTCCTATTCGCGCACTTTTTATCCCAATCGCTCCGTCCGGGTTTACCTCAATGACCTGGCACAACGGGTTTTTCACTACGTACACAAAAGCCACAAGTCGCCCTGGAAAGCATTTGGCCTGTTTTGGACCGAAGAGTTGCCACAGTTGTATTACGAAGCCCGGCGCGACATGCTCATTTCTTTGTTTGTGTTTTTGTTGGCCATGGGCATCGGTATTTTATCGAGCTACATGGACCCCGAATTTCCAGTCCAGATCTTGGGTCAGACCTACATTGACATGACCGAGGAAAACATCCGCACGGGTGATCCGATGGCCGTGTACAAAGAAAAAGGCATGTTCGACATGTCGTTGGCGATCACCTTAAACAACCTGCAAGTGGCCCTCCTCACTTTTGTCAGTGGCATTTTTTATGCGCTAGGCTCAATTTTGGTATTGCTCTTCAATGGCGTGATGGTTGGCGCTTTCCAGTATTTTTTTGTGGAAAAAGGCCTATTTTTGGAGTCTTTCCTTACCATTTGGGTACATGGTTCCATTGAAATTCCCTGCATTGTGGTGGCTGGTGCTGCGGGCATCACGATGGGACGGGGGCTGGCTTTTCCAGGCACTTATTCCCGCACCAGGGCTTTTCAAATCTCTTCGCGTCGCGGGATGAAAATGATGGTAGGTCTTGCTCCACTGATCATTATGGCTGGATTCATTGAGGGCTACCTGACCCGACACACCGAAGCGCCAGATGCGGTTCGGGCCACCTTCATCACCTTGTGTTTTCTGATGGTGGGCTTCTACTTTGTTTTTTACCCCTTTCGCAAAGCCAGCTTGGGTTTCAAGCAGTCCATCCAAGATCCCGAACCCGCACCGGAATTGACACAGCCTTTCAAGTACAATGTGATCATGGAAAATGGGGAAATTTTTACCGAAACCTTTCGCTTTTTTCGACGGTACTTGCGGCCTATTCTGGCCTATGTGACCTTGACTACCGCCATTTATACCTTCATCGTATTTTTTTTTACCCCGGTAAAGCCCGATCAGCTGTTTTTTTTCAGCAGTGATCCTTTTGCCATCTTGGGTGATGTGGAGCAGTTTTTTTTCAATCCACAGATCAAGTCCTTGTGGCTCATTAGCCTGTTTTGCTTGTCCTTACTCTGTGCACAAGTCAATCGGCTGATGCTGCGCGACGAAGACCCTGAGCAACTGCGCACTTGGTCTTTGCATTGGGGACGCTGCATTTTTGGAGCGGGCTTTCTGCTGTTATGGATTTATCTGCCAGTGGGGCTTACGATTCTTGCTGCGCCGATTACTTTTGCATTCGCCTTGTCCTGGAATTACATCCAACAGGTTGAAACCACCAATCCGCTCAATGCCTTTGTCCGGGTATTCAACTTGCTGATGCCGCGTTTTGGCAAAATGATGGCGCTGGGAGTGATCTTAATTATGCTCAATAGCTTTTTTCTTATGGTGCTCAGTTCGGGCGTTTTGCAATTTATGTTGGGCGTGGTGCAATGGTTGGTCAATCTCAACGAAGAGCAAGCGGTCCAGGTTTCCATTTGGGTCAATACTGGGCTTACTTTCTTTTTGATGCAAGTAATCGTGGCCCTTTATGCCATCGCCATGGGCTTTTTGTACTATACCCTGGCCGAAATGGAGGGCGCAGGTGGTTTGTGGCAAAAAGCACATTCCATTGGCTTGCAGGAACGAATCAGAGGTTTGGAACGTGAATAAAAAAATATGAAATTTCACCGCTACATTTTATATTTCACTTTACTTGTTTTGCCCTTCAACCAGCTTGTGGCGCAAGATGAGACCGAATATTATGGTGAAAACTACGAAGAAGAAGCTTATTTGTCGGAATCCATCGAGCCGCAGGATTATGAGAAAAAGGGCTGGGAAAAAATCACCGAAGGGCTGGATTACCATGTAGAAAAGCCCAAAGAAAAAAAGAAAGCAAAACAAAGCAACCCCTATAGCGGCCCCGATTTGGCCTGGATGGGACCTTACATTGCTGCTTTTTTTAAAATTCTGGCGGTAATGGCAGTGGTTTTTCTGCTGGGGTTCATCTTGAGGTCCTATTTTTTGGCCCCCAAAAATCGGCAGGTTGATGCCATTGAATTGGCTGCCATTACCCTGGATAATCTGGAAGAAAACCTCGAACAGGCCGAGTTGGCCCCCTTTCTCCAGCACTCTTTAAGCCAAAAAGATTACCAAGTAGCCGTTAGGCTTTACTATCTGGACGCGCTCAAGCAACTCTCGCAACGGCGCATGATTTTTTGGCGAAAAAATAAAACCAACCGCGATTACCTGCGCGAAATGTTGGGGCAAAAAGAGCAGCCTACTTTTCGGGAACTGACCCTGATCTTTGAACGGGTACGCTACGGGGAGCTGCAGTTAAACGAATATGAGTTTGCCTTGATCGAGCCCCAGTTCCAGGCCTTTTTGCAGGCCATCAAGCGCATTCCAGTACCCCTAAACCCCAACATGGTATGAAAAACAAGCGCTTCTGGCCCATCCTATTGGGCTTGGTATTGCTGGGGCTTGCGGTTTACCTGGTTTGGAATTACCAAGGCAAAAACTACACCTGGCAGGAAAATTACAAGGACGACAACAGAGGCCCATATGGCACTTTTGTGGCGTTCAACCTGCTGAAGTCAGGCTTATCAACGAAACAGGTCAAACTTATTCAGCAAAATCTGCCTGCCCAATTGCCTGCAAATCCCAAGGAGCGCAGCAATTATGTATTCATCGGCGATGGACAATTCCTCGACTCTGCGGACGTAAAACAGTTGCTCAAATTTGTCAAAAATGGCAACAATGCTTTCATTGCCAGCCAGGTGATCCCTTTTAACCTGATGTTCGATCTTTATTACGACGAATGCGATGATGCTCCCTGGAATGGCTTAAAATCACTCAGCGATACTTCGGTTTATGCCAATTTTCGGCATCCGCAATTGAAAATGGAACAAGGGACAAAATTCACCTACCGGATCAAAGCCTTGAAACAGGGTTATTATTGGGACTATTTTGACAACGACAACCTCTGCGTAAAATCGGAAAGCCCCTTGATACCATTGGGTTCATTTGGAAAAGACAGGGTAAATTTTGTCAAGATCAACTACGGCAAGGGCAGTTTCTACCTGCACAGTAACCCCATCATGTTCAGCAACTTGGCAATGATCAAGCCTGGTGGGCGCGAATACAGCGAACGGGCTTTTGCCCATTTGCCTCCAGGACCATTGTATTGGGATCGCTACAGCAAGGTGCAAGAAGAAGTAGCCCAAAATCTCAACAATGGTGGAGGCGGACTCAGCCGCAGGCTCAGCGACAAGAGCCCACTCAGCTACATTTTGGGGCAGCCACCATTGGCTTGGGCTTGGTATGTAGTGGTAGCCATTGCACTGCTGTTTTTATTGTTTCGGGTAAAAAGGCAACAAAGGATGATCCCAGTTTTGCCCAGCAACAAAAATACTTCCCTGGATTTCATCCTCAGTATCGGACGTTTGTACTTTTTGCAAAACAACCACCAGCAATTGGCCGTGCAAAAAATGAAACTTCTTTTACAGTTCATCCGCGAGCGCTATGCCCTGCAAACCCGGGACCTAGACCAGGGCTTTGTGAATCTCTTGAGCAACAAATCGGGGGTGAGCGAAGGGCTTATTTTGAGCATCGTGAATACCTATCGGGCCGTGGAGCACGCTTCGAGTATCCACGAGCAAACCCTGATCGACTTTCACCGCAACATCGAGTCATTTTATAAATCTTGTAAATAGGCACATTTATGCATCCAGAAAACCCAGACCTACCTAAGCAAAGCGAGGATTTGAACGAAACAAGCTGGAAGGAACCAGCCTCGGACGAGCCCCAGTCAATACCTCAAGCTGATGCCAACTGGGGGCAAAACCGCCTGAATCTGAGCAAGGTTCAAAACGCGGTCGATGCCGTACGCCTGGAACTGGGCAAGGTCATCATCGGCCAACACGAGTTTGTAGATTTGCTACTGGTAGCCATCTTGGCCGACGGGCACGTGCTGGTGGAGGGAGTGCCTGGCATTGCCAAAACCTTGACCTCAAAATTGCTGGCCCAAACCCTGGATGTGGAATTTTCACGCATTCAATTCACCCCCGACCTGATGCCTAGCGATGTGATCGGCACCACAGTTTTCAACCCCAAAACCACCGAGTTTAACTTTAAATATGGCCCAATTTTTGCCAATGTGGTGCTGATTGACGAGATCAACCGCTCGCCTGCCAAAACCCAAGCGGCCTTGTTTGAGGTGATGGAAGAAACTCAAGTCACTGTGGATGGCATCACTTACCCGCTGGAGCATCCATTTTTGGTGATCGCCACCCAAAACCCCATTGAGCAAGAAGGCACTTATAAATTGCCAGAAGCTCAATTGGACCGTTTTTTGCTCAAAATCAACATCGAATATCCCAAGCTAGAGGAAGAACAGCAGATTTTGCGCCGTTTCCGCAGCGGTTTCAGGGTGGATATCAAAAAAGAAGTGTCTAAAATACTAGACGCCAAAGCTGTTAAAGAGTGCCGCCATTTGGTAGAACAAGTACTGGTGCAAGACAGCTTGCTCGATTACATTGCAGCCATTGTGAGCCAAACCCGCACCCACGGCGACTTGTTTCTAGGGGCCTCACCACGGGCTTCGCTGGCGATCATGCGTTGCGCCAAAGCCCTTGCTGCGATCAATGGTCGTGATTTTGTGACCCCCGATGACATCCAGTACGTGGCATATCCGGTGCTCAATCACCGCATCATCTTGCAGCCTGAGCGCGAGATGGAAGGATTCCGTACCGAGGACGTGATCAAGGATATTTTGCAAAAAATTGAAGTACCACGATAAGAGTTGAGAAGTTGAGGAGTTGAGCAGATGGACGGATGAAAGTCGCTGAATTCTCTTGTTGTGATCAAAATCTAGCGCATTGAGAACGAAATAATAAACCATTATCGCTAGTCCCACGTCTCCAGACGGGGACTGCCCTGATGCGCGTCTCCTGACGCATTGGCGAGCTGGAATCATGCATTAATGCACTTTAAATGGGTGCTTAATTTCGTTCCTGGACCACTAGCGCTCCAAATAGCTCAAAACTTGCCTGCGAGCCCTAACTCATAACTCACAACATGTTCAAAAGCATCTACCTCAGCAATCGTTTTTTTCTGGCTTGCGGCATCCTTGCGGCAGTATTGGCCAGTGGGTTTTTTATCCCGCCTTTGTTTCCAATTGGGCAGGTATTGTTGCTTTTGTTGTTGGGGCTTTGTGTTACCGAGGGCTTGCTTTTGTACCAAGGTGGGATGGAAGTGAAGGCGATCCGGGTACTGCCACGCATGTTTGGTTTGGGCGACGAAAACCCCGTGCAAGTGCAAATCCAGAACAATTCGCGCCTTAAACTCGGCATCATGGTCATCGATGAGTTGCCAATCCAGTTTCAGGAGCGTGATTTCAAACACCATTGCGAGATTGCTGCGGGCAACACCCACTCGATGGAATACAAAGTTGTGGCTACCGAAAGAGGAGAATACGCATTTGGTGCCACCAATCTCTTCCTTAGTGGCCCCTTCGGCTTGCTCCAGCGCAGGGTGCAGGAAAATAAGACGGAGCAAAAAGTAGCGGTTTACCCCTCGGTGTTGCAGATGAAACAGCTTGAAATGCTGGCCCTTGATCGCATCACCACCCCACAGGGCATCAAAAAAATCCGCAGGATTGGGCATAGTTACGAGTTTGAACAAATCAAAAACTATGTACCCGGCGACGATTACCGCAGCATCAACTGGAAAGCCAGCAGTCGCCGCGACACCCTGATGGTCAATCAATACGAAGACGAAAGGGCCCAGCAAGTGTACTGCGTGATCGACAAAAGCCGGGTGATGCGCATGCCCTTCAAGGGACTGAGTCTGATGGAGTATGCGATCAATGCCACCCTGGCCATCACCAATATCATCATCCAAAAGCACGACCGGGCGGGCTTGATGACTTTTTCTGACAAAATTGGTGCTACGCTAAAGGCAGATAACCGGCCCTCGCAACTCAACCTCCTGCTCAATGCCCTGTACAATGAAAAAGAACGTCCACTGGAGGCCAACTACGAGTTGCTGTTTTACCTGAGCAGCAAGTTGATCATTGGGCGCAGTTTGCTTTTGCTATTCACCAATTTTGAAAGCAGCTTTGCCCTGGAGCGAAGTCTTCCGATCTTAAGGCGGGTTAATCGCCGCCACTTGCTGGTAGTGGTCTTTTTTGAAAACACCGAAATTCGCGAATTCGCCGAGCAAGACGCCAGCGACCTCGAAGGCATTTACCAGCAAACCATTGCCCGCAAGTACCTGA
The DNA here is from genome assembly GCA_013299105.1 of Chitinophagales bacterium. Classification (GTDB taxonomy): domain Bacteria; phylum Bacteroidota; class Bacteroidia; order Chitinophagales; family Saprospiraceae; genus Haliscomenobacter. The sequence goes on from JAAFJY010000032.1 coordinate 81,400, forward strand.
GCGAAAAAGCCCAGATGGTACAAAAACTGCGCCAATACGGCATCCAATCGGTACTGACCCGCCCCGAGGATTTGTCGGTGAGCACAATCAATAAGTACCTGGAGTTGAAGGCTAGGGGGCTGATTTGAAAGGGAGTGGTTAGCCTAATAATGTGCGTGCTCCTATCGACCGTTAAAGCAGCGATGATTGTTCCTATTTCTTATTAAAATTATTCATTGTAAAAGCCAAGCCCACGGTACCAAAGCTTTTCACCGTATTCCCTGCGTATTCCAGAATATCCGGCAGGTCTTTTTCTTCTTCTTCGCTCCAATCGCCAAGTACAAAATCGACTTGTTGGCCTTTGTGAAAATCGCGACCAATGCCAATGCGTAAGCGAGCATAATTGGCACCGATGCATTGGTCGATGTCTTTGAGGCCATTGTGGCCACCGTCACTCCCCTTCCCACGCAGGCGTTGCTTACCGAAATCGAGGTTCATGTCGTCAAGTACGACGAGCAGGTTTTCTTGTGGGATTTTTTCTTTTTGCAGCCAATAATTTACCGCCTTGCCACTGCGGTTCATATAAGTGGAAGGCTTGAGCAAAAAGAAAGTTCGGCCCTTGTGTTTGAACTGGGCCAAGTCTCCCTGGGTTTCAGTTTTGAAATCTACTTCAAAAGCTTTGGCCAGGTGATCTGCTACCTTGAACCCGATGTTGTGGCGGGTATTTTCGTATTCCGATCCAATGTTGCCCAGGCAGGCGATCAGGTATTTCATGGTACTTTATGTTGAGGGGTTGAGAAGTTGAGGAATTGAGGAGGGACCCTAAACAGAGCCCTTCTTCTCAACCTCTAAACTTCTCAGCCTCTAAACTTTAGACAGCTACATTGTAATCGCGTAAAGCATCATTGAGCGATACTTTTTTGTCGGTGCTCTCCTTGCGCTGGCCGATGATCAAGGCGCAGGGTACATGGTAAGTTCCAGAAGGAAATTCCTTGGCGTACGAACCGGGGATTACCACTGAGCGGGCGGGAACCCGACCGCGGTAAGTGACAGGTTCTGGGCCGCTCACGTCAATGATGTGGGTACTGGCGGTGATCACCACATTGGCCCCCAGCACACATTCTTTTTCAATCCTTGCGCCTTCAACCACGATGCAACGTGAGCCGATGAAACAATCGTCTTCGATGATGGTAGGTGCAGCTTGGGGTGGTTCCAACACGCCACCGATGCCCACACCACCGCTCAGGTGCACGTTGCGGCCAATTTGGGCACATGAACCCACAGTTGCCCAGGTATCGACCATAGTGCCACTGCCTACCCAGGCACCAATGTTGACGTAGCTCGGCATCATGATTACCCCTCTTTCGAGGAAGGAACCGTAGCGGGCAATAGCATGCGGCACCACGCGCACACCCATCGCAGCATAGTTGCGCTTGAGCGGAATTTTATCGTGAAATTCGAGCATGCCTACTTCGATGGTCTCCATTTGGCGCAGCGGGAAATACATCACCACGCCTTTTTTAACCCAATCATTTACTTGCCAACTGCCGTCGGCCAGGGGCTCGGCTACACGGAGCTCACCTTTGTCGAGCAAGTCAACAACTTCAAATACAGCACTTGAATATTTCGTATCGGAAAGCAGGCTGCGGTCATCCCAGGCGGCCTCGATCAATTGGCGGAGCGCACTCATGTTTTGTTTGTTTGGGTAAAAACTTAACCTGCTCGCATTTCGGCCAAAAAAGGTCACTTTTCGCCCCCTCTTCGCCATTTTTTTCCGCCGATGCTGGGCATCGACTACAAAAAATAGCTTGACGGACCAAAAACTGCCTGCTTTTTTGTCTCGAAACCGCTAGGCTATGTTTTTACTGTTGGGTGTGAATTTTGATCGGCGAAGATAAAAAAATAGTGGTTAGTGGTTAGTGGTTAGTGGTTAGTGGTTAGTGAAAACTTTTAAAATGTTTTGATAGTCGTGGTTTTCGTGGTGAACATGATACGCTCATGAATCTGGAGCAATCAATTCTAAAGATTATTGAAAATTCTGACCTGATTTAGTCAAAATTGTTAATGTAAAAAACTTACCCCGAAACTAAAGGCCTAAGCCCCCCCTAATTCCCAACTCGGAGCACCTAACCATTAACAACTAACAATTAACCATTAACAACTATTCTTTATTTGCCAACTGCCCGCAAGCCGCGTCGATGTCTTTGCCGCGACTGCGGCGCAAGGTCACCATGACATCGTGCTCGCGCAGATAGCGAGCGAAGGCGTCGATGCGTTCTTCGTCTGATTTTTGGAAAGGTGCGTTGTCGATTGGGTTGTACTCGATGATGTTGACGCGCACGGGGAAGCGGCGGCAGAGCTTGAGCAGGTTTTTGGCGTCCTCCATGCTGTCATTGAAGCGTTGGAAAGCGATGTACTCGTAGCTGATGCGGTTCTTGGTTTTCTGGTAAAAATAGTCCAGGGCATCCATCAATACTTCGAGGTTATTCTGCTCGTTGATGGGCATGATCTCGTTGCGCTTGGTATCATCAGCGGCGTGCAGCGAGAGCGCCAGGTTGGTTTTGCACTCGTCGTCGGCCAGTTTCTTGATCATTTTGGCGATGCCTGCGGTGCTGATGGTCAGGCGACGGGGCGACATGTTGAGCCCCGTGGGAGCGGTGAGGCGGTCCACACTTTCCATCACATTACTGTAGGCCAAAAGCGGCTCGCCCATGCCCATATAGACGATGTTGGTGATGGGGTGGCCAAAGGTTTCTAGGCATTGTTGGTTGACCAACACGACCTGGTCTACGATTTCGCCAGCATCAAGGTTGCGCACGCGTTTCATGCGGCCCGTGGCACAAAAAGTACAGGTCAGGCTGCAACCCACCTGCGAGGATACACAAACGGTAAAGCGCTGGTCGTCGGGCACGGGAATCAAGACCGACTCAATGAGGTGCCCGTCGTGCAGGCGAAAACGCGACTTGATGGTGCCGTCAAAACTGCGTTGTACCTTGTCAACCTGGATGGCATTGATGACAAACGCTGCCTCAAGCTTTTCGCGCAGGGCCAGCGATAGGTTGGTCATGGCCGAAAAGGAGCTGACATTTTTTTGCCACAGCCATTCATACACCTGCTTGGCGCGAAACTTGGGTTCGCCCAGACTCTTGAACACTTCCTCCAACTCCGCAGGTGACAAATTGCGGATGTCCTTTTTCTCCTTGATTTCCATGGGGCAAAGATAGGGGGAAAAAAGGAAATCTTGGCGAATCCTGCGTTCCTTGAGCATGAAGTTGACAGAGCTTGTGTATTTTCGCCCAAATTTTTCCATAACCATGAAGAACAAAGTCTGTGTAGTAACGGGAGCCAATGCGGGATTGGGGTTTGAAACGGCCAAAGCCCTGGCCAGCCAAGGGGCCAAAGTCGTGCTCCTGAGCCGCAGCGCCGACAAGGGCCGCGAAGCCCTGGACCTCATCCACAGCGCTACGGGCAACGAAGCCCTGGAATTGATGACGGTGGACTTGTCTTCGCAAGCCAGTATTCGGGAAGTGGGGCACAATATTTTGCAAAAATACGGGGTGGTCGATTCCCTGGTCAACAACGCGGGGACCTGGATTTCTAAGTTCTCGCTCACCGAAGATGGCGTCGAAACCATGTTCGCGGTGAACCACCTGGCTTATGTGCTGATGTCGCATGTGCTGTACCCAGGTTTGCAAAAATCCGAGGATGGGCGCATCGTGTGTGTGGCTTCCAACTCGCATTACCAAACCAAGTTGCACCTCGACGACCTCAACTTGACCCACAAATACCACGGCTTACGGGCCTATGCGCAGTCGAAATTGGCCAATATTGGCTTTGTATATGAACTGCATGCTCGCAAAACGGAGCAAAACATCGGCGCTTACGCCATTTCGCCGGGTTTGGTGAAAACTGATATTGGGGTCAAGCACACCAATTTTCTGCATGCCCTGGCTTGGAAAATCCGTCGCAGTGGCGGGGTAAGCCCGGCAGAAGGTGCGCGTTGCCAAATTTTTTGCGCCAGCGATCCAGCAGCCAAAGGCCAAAGTGGCTTGTATTGGGAAAATGCCCAACCGCGCAAGTCTTCAAAGGAAACCCACTTGCGCGAGCGCACTTCCAACTTGTGGGACCAGTGCCTGGAAATGTGCAAAATTGATGATTTTTTTGTAAAAGTTTAGGAGTTGAGAAGGGGGGACCGGAGCGAAAGTTTAGCGGCCTACCCCTTGAAACCACTTGGCTGGATAGTTTCCTTAATTTTACGCTCACTTACGGTTTAACAAACCAGCATAAGCAGAATCAACATGTCCAAAATTCGATTTTTTATCGGCCTTGCCCTTGTCTTGAGCTTGATGGCTTGTAAGAAGAAAAGCGCTGACGAGCAGGCTTTTGATATCCGTGAGTACTATTTTCCGCTCAAAGAGCTGAGCGAAGGAATGGTGTACGAGTATAAAAACATTGCCAACGACTCAATCGCTCCCGACATTTGGTACTACCGCTCGCTGGTAGAAGGCAAGGAAAAATTCCTGACCTCTACCTATTATATGCCTGATTTGACCCCGCAAGTCCTGAACCGGGAGGTGATGGTGCACAATGGCATGTTGCTCGACGACATGTATGTGTATGGCAAAGACACCACGGGCAGTGGTGTGCAGCCCAAAACCCAGGCCAAAATTGTGGCAGGCAATAACTATCCTTTTTTGGTGCGCATGCCAGGCGGTGTTTTTCTCAGCCGCGTGGAATGGACCGACCCCAACCAGCCTGAGGTCCGTTACGCGGTGATCCGCAACCGCCGCTTTGCCGGACCGACCATTTTTGAGTTTGAGGGCAAATCGTACCCCGCGCTGCGATTCTATTTCCGAGAAGCTTTTGAGCAGGAAATAAAAGACCAAGGTACTTTGACCCCAGTGCCTTATGGGGGCGAAGAGATTTATGCCAAAGGTCTGGGCCGGGTTTATTACCGCAAAGACAATCAATCGATCCCATTTGAGTACCGCCTGGCCAAGCGGTATCCGATGAAGCAATTGGAGGATAAATTTCGGGAGATGAATAAAAAATAAGACTTAGTAGTTTGTTTTTTAAGTTCGCTAAACCATCGAAAACAAGTTTTTGGATTGAAGCGTTAAGCGCGTCAATCATTTTCAGCTTTGCACCTCCCTCTACCAATCGCAGGGGGGATGATTGCAAGAACTTAAAAAACGTCGAGCTTAGTTTAAAAAACAAGCTAAGTATAAAACATTTTCCCTTATCTTTGCGTTAGAAAATAATCGTTGGTGCGAAGCTATTTTTTGCCACCCAAACCAAATGTTCGACTTTATGAGCACTTTAGCCACTGCCCAGGCCGGATTGGCCCAAAAAGGCTACCTTGATTTAGAAGTAGATCCTACCTTGGATTTGTTTGAGGAAATCAATCGCCTGAAAAAAGAAAAAAATGCCATCATCCTGGCCCACTATTACCAGGAACCTGATATCCAGGACATCGCCGACTACATTGGCGACAGCCTGGGGCTTTCGCGTGAAGCGGCCCGTACCGATGCCGATATCATCGTTTTTGCCGGGGTACACTTCATGGCTGAAACGGCTAAAATGCTTTCGCCACAGAAAAAAGTGCTCTTGCCCGACTTGAAAGCGGGTTGTTCCTTGGCCGACTCGGCACCCGCGCCCTTGTTCAAAAAATTCAAAGAAAAATACCCTGACCATGTGGTGGTGAGCTACGTCAACTGCTCGGCAGAACTCAAAACCCTGACCGATATTTGCTGCACCTCGACCAATGCCATTGACATCATCAACAGTATTCCAGCAGACAAAAAAATCCTCTTTGCTCCCGACAAAAACCTGGGCGCTTACCTGATCAAAAAAACGGGCCGCGACATGGTGCTTTGGGACGGGGCCTGTATGGTACATGAGATTTTTTCCAAGGAAAAGATCACCAAGCTGATGCTGCGCCACCCCAACGCCGAGCTGATCGCCCACCCCGAATGCGAAGAACACATCCTGCAAATGGCGAGCTACATCGGCTCCACCACAGGCTTGTTGAAATATACCCAGCGCAGTGCTTCCAAGGAGTTCATCGTGGCCACCGAAGCGGGCATCTTGCACCAAATGCAAAAAGCGGCCCCCGACAAGGTATTCATCCCCGCTCCACCCGAAAACACCTGTGCCTGCAACGAGTGCCCCCACATGCGCCTGAATACCCTGGAAAAACTCTACCTGTGCATGAAGTACGAAGCCCCCGAAATCATCCTGCCCGAATGGGTGATCAACGAAGGCCGCAAGTGCATCGACGTGATGATGGAGATTTCACAAAAGGCTGGGCATATTCATTGAGTTGAAGGGTTTAGGGTTGAAATGTTGAAAAGAGAAGGGCCGCGATCGTTTATCTGAATACTCGATCAAGGCCCTTCTCTCTTCAACCCTTCAACATTTCAACTTTTCAACTACATTTCATCTGCACATACTTAATCGTCTTAGCCTCGGCCAAGTGCATGCGCTCGTAGTAAGTTTTGATTTCCAGTTCTGGCAAAAACAAAGGCTGGGAATAAATATCGTCCTGGTGGTGTACCAAGTCCACATGCGGATATTCCGCCGCCACTTCCAGCGTGAATTCGTAGAGGGTAGGATCGTCGGTTTTCAGGTGGACCAGGCCACCGGGTTTCAACAATTGGCGGTAACGATCCAGGAAGGCCATTGAGGTGAGGCGACGATTGACCTTGCTGTTGCGCAGGAATGGATCGGGAAAGGTGATCCAAATTTCATCTACTTCGCCGGGGGTGAAAAAAAAGGCAATTTGCTCAATGCGGGTACGCAAAAAAGCGGCATTGGGCAGGTTTTCTTCCAAAGCGGCGTTGGCACCTTTCCAAATGCGCGCCCCTTTGATGTCCACCCCGATGAAGTTGCGATCAGGGTAAGCCTTGGCCAGAGCAACCGTGTATTCGCCGCGCCCGCAAGCCAATTCCAGGGTGATCGGCTGGCTATTTTTGAAATGCTCCGCCGCCCAGCGCCCTTTCAAGTCAATTTTTTGACCTTGGGCCGAAGTGAGGACGGGATTGTCCGGGTCAAAGTTTTCGTACACGTTGGGGAACGCTAACAATTCGGCAAATTTTTGCAGCTTATTGCGCTTGCTCATGACAATAATTAATTTTTTTTAATCGCATCAAAAAAATCGGCTGCAAATTTAGACAAGATGCCCGTTTTTATGTTTAAATTGTTGAAAAGACTTGCCTAACATTTACAACAATCACCCTACTTCTCATCAAACCAGTAGCTATGAGACCCTTTTTCGCGCTCTTCTTTTTGCTTTTTGCCTTCAATGCTTGGTCGCAAAAAGTGTTGGTATCGGATGAACTAAACCTCCGCAATGATTTGTCTTACGACATTTTGGGCGAGCTCAAGGGCCGGGTTTTACTCCTGCGCCAGCGCAGCGACAAGATCGAAATCCAAGCTTTTGATGAAAACATGCGCTCCAGTTGGAACAAGGAGATTGAGCTCGAAAAGCGCCTGCCTGGCATCATCACCAGCATCAGTTCCCGCGATAGTTTTACCGTTTTTTACCACCACCGCGAAAAAGGCAACACTGTGCTGCGGGCCGATCATTTCGACCACTCGGCCAACAAGCGCCGCAGCACCATGGTCAAAAACTTTGGCTTCACTTTTTTTACCCCTAATTTCAAATATGTGCGCAGTGAGGATCGCAGTAAAATGCTGATCTATTATATTGAGCGGCACACTTTCAACATTGTCATTTACGATGCCCACGACCATACCCTGCTTTGGGAAAATTCCATTACGGTGGATGAATTCAACGATGGCGTGGACCAATTGCACATGCAAGTCGACAACAAAGGCCGCATGTTCATGCTCATGGAACAAGAAAACTTCATTGGTCGCCGCGACAAACATCGCTTTGACTTGGTAGTTGGAGGGGCTGGTATTCCCAACCTGGGCCGGGCCAGCATCGCCATCACCGACCGGGTTACGCTGGATACCCGTTTTGAGCTCGACAACATGAACCAGCGCATCGTTGGCGTGGGTTTGTACAGTGAACGAAGCGGAGAACGCGCTGAAGGCTATTTCTTCGTAAGTATCCCTTTTACAGACTTGCTCAACACTGAAATGAAATTCCATGATTTCGACGACGCTTTCGTCACTGATATGGAAGGCAAAGAAGGCCGCCAGGGCAAAGGGCTTGGCGATGTGACAATTCGCGACATTGTGCTGCGGCGAGACGGTGGGCTTCTCATCCTTGGCGAAGAAAGTACGAACACCATTCGAGGCGGCGGTATGGCTCAAAGCCAAGCATTCAATGCACAGACTGTAAGGGCCACCGTTGATTACTATTTCAATGACATGTTTGCCATCTCAATACACCCTAATGGCGAGGAACACTGGAAAAAGGTTTTGTACAAAAAACAGTACTCGCAAGATGACCAAGGCATTTACTCGTCGTATTTCCTATTCAAAACGCCGCAAAATGTACGCCTAATTTTCAACGACGAAATCAAATTTGAAAACACGGTGAGCGAATACCTGGTCAAGGGCAATGGCATCAATGAGCGCCACAGTTTGCTCAGTACCGAATTGCTCAAGTTGCGCCTGCGTTTTCGTGATGCCATCCAAATTTCTGCTGATCGAGTGATTGTACCCAGCGAAAGAAGAGGGCAGTTGCGGGTCGCGAAAATTATTTTATGAGCCAGGTCCTTCGTTTGGGGAGCGTATACTTAAAACACCTGCGGACCATAAAACGCCACGTTTTGGCACCATACTTGTACCAGTATTCTGGTTTCCTTCACCAACGCCACTCCACCGTAGCAAACACCCCTCGCCCATCGCCAGGAATGATGCCCGGCCCAGGATAAGCCTCCGCTCGGCGCGTAAAATACCGCGCATCAAAAAGGTTGTTGCAACTCAGTTCCAGGCTATAATGTGGCGCTTTCCAACTAAGGCTCAGGTCTGCGATTTGGTAAGCAGGAATGACGCCACTCACTGCTCCAGTGACCCGGCGGGCATTCGTAGCATCGGTAAAATGCTCGGCCACCTGGGCCATCGAAAAAGCGGCTGACAATTGCTCATAACGGTAAGTGAGCCCCCAGCGCAGGTTAAAAGGAGGTGCTTGCTCTACTTTGTTGCCCTCGATGCCGGGTTCCTGGGCGTTGAAATAACGGGCATGGATCAAAGCGCCATTGACATAAGCAAAAAGGCTGTGTTTGCCCCTCAAATCGCGTTTGAAGTTGAGTAAGTCGGCCTCCAAGTACACTTCGATGCCACTCAGGCGGGCGTCGGCCACATTGCTGCGCAGCCGATAATCGAGGAAAAGAGGCGGCTGATCGGCCTTGAGCACCTGCCCAATGCGGTCGCGGTACAAAATGCTGAATGCTGAAATGTCGTAGTTGATTCGGTTGCGCCAATTGCCCCTAGCGCCCAGGTCGATGGTGTAACCACGCTCGTCACGGATATTGGGGTCTACGATCAGATTGGGGTTGTTTACCCGCAAGTCAGTGAAGTTGATGGCGCGGTAGTTTTGCGAAAAATTAGCGTACAACTCCCCCTTGCCGGGCATTTTCCAACTCAAGCCCAGCCCCCCCAGCAGCAGAAGCCGTTGGCGGGCATTGGATTCTACCAAGTTGGTATCGGCAATCACGTTGCCTGCAAAATCAAGAACCCGTTGCTTGTAATAGCCCGCCGCCCCAGTACGGATGTATTCAAAACGCAAACCGGGTGTGATGCTGAAACGCTCATTCAACCGGAAAATGTACTCGGCAAAAGCGGCCAGGTTTTGGTTGTCAAAATCAAAGTCCGAGCCTTCGAGGTCCGCAGGGTTAAGGTATTTGAAACTGGGGCCATCGCCATTGTCAGCATCCCCTTGCAAGGCCAGGGTCTGCCCTTTAAAGTAGCGGCTACCGAGCAGGAATGTATGTTTTTGCCCCGCTACTTGCAGGTTTTTGAGCAAACGCAACTCTACGCCGTAATTGCGAAACTGGTTTTCGATCAAGGTTCTTTTTCCACCCAGGTCGGCCACATGAATGCGCTCCAAGTTGCCCAGGGCTTCGCGCTCAGAGATCATGCCAAAGGTCCGCACGTTTATACCTGTGTTGGGGTTGAGTTGCCAATCCAAGGTTACCGCAGGCAATTTCCATTTCACCTGAAACCAGTTGCGGGCGCGGCTGCTCACCCTGGGGTCGCGTTCAAATTGGGCGTCCGACATGCCTCCAGGTTGCTGGGCCAGGTAGTCCATCGCGGTCATTTCAATGCCTAATTTGGCTTTTTTACCCAGTTTTTGCTGTACCTGCAAGTACGCCGTAGTGATGTCAAAAGCCGAATTGGGGCGCCAACCATCGCCCTTGCGGTGCTGTACAAAACCAAAATAGGAAAATCCAGCCTGCTTTAAAGTCCCCGAAACCTGGGCATAAGCCCCCAAAAACCCAAACGAACCCCCACTCAATCGGGTGCGCAGGTTGAACGCCTTGGAAGTATCGGGTTTCTGGAAAACAAAATTCAACATGCCGCCAAACTGAGTACCGTACTGCAAAGACGCAGCCCCACGCACGATTTCAATGCGCTCCAGGGCCTCCATTGGGGGGGTGTAGTAGCTTTCGGGGTAGCCCAGGGGGTCGGCGCTGATGTCGTAGCCGTTTTGGCGGGTATTGAAATTAGAAGTTCGATTGGGGCTCAAACCACGGCCGCCGATGCCCAATTGCAGTCCTGCCCCGTCGCTTTCCCAGATGTTGAGGCCAGGGATTTTAGCAAAAACCTGGCGGGCATTGTTGGTAGCCAGGTTGGCCGTGGTTTTGAGCAGGTCGATGACTTCGGTTTTTTTACCCTCGTAAATGCCAAAATTTTCTACCCCGCTCATGTATTTTTTGCCAAAAGCGTCGGCGCGATTCGCACTTACTTCTACGCCTTGTAAGTCGGTACTGGCAGTGTTCAAGCGCCATTCGAGGTAGATGGGTTTGGATTTGAGTTCCAGTTTTTCTTCACGGGCCTCATAACCCAGGCTTGAAGCCTTCATGGTGTATTGCCCAGGTGTGAGGTTTTGAAAAGAAAAGCGACCTTCTTTGTCACTGACGATGCGTTTTTCGCCGCCATTGAGCTCCACATAAGCCCCAACCAGGGCTTCGGATTCGGTGTTCAGCAAGCGACCGCTGATCTGGGTTTGCCCATTGAGTGAGAAAAAACACATGATAAAAAGGACACAAAGACTTTTCATTTTTAGGACTGGATGGTTAAAAATTCAGGTTTTTTGGGGGGCCAATTGAGTAGTCAATGCAGGTCGTTTAGCCAAGATTTGTGCACCCAACCATCAGTTAGTTTGGTCAAATCAAGCTGGGGGTCGAATAAGAGCCGACTGCTTCGGCCATTCAAAGTGACGTACACTTCCGCCCGCACTTTGGGGTTTTTGATGCCTTTTTGCTGGTAATGGTTGGCCAAAAAATGGGCGTACTGCAAGATCAGGTCGGGTTGCATGGCCATTTGTTTTTCTTGGTGCTCGCACAAAAAATCGCCGTTGAGCACTTGCCCTTCGCGGCCAGTGGCCTGGTCTTTGACGTAAAAAGCAGCAGTTCCTGCTTTTTCCATTAGCATTACTCGCCAGGAGAAGCGGTAGCCTTCTTCAGTCCAGAAAATATTGCCTGGGTACAGCAAATAACGCAGGGGGAACAACAATTGAAAGGCAACATAGGCACCAAGTATCCAAGTGAGCCCAGGTTTTGTGCCTTGGACACTAGTTTTCATCACTTCCTTTCGATTTTCTGGCACCTTATCATACGCACCAAATAACCGAAAGATTTGAGCTAAGGTTTTTTGGTGAAATTTAGGGCTGAAATACATGGTGGTTAAAGCAATCATGACCACTGGAAAAATACCGATTTGAAACAACAATCCAGTAATGGTGTGAAAAACAACAATCGCCAGGTAGGCCAAGGTCTGAGTAGGCCGCCACAAAAGGAAAAAAATCACAAAAGTATCGAACAACATGCCAGCCCAACTGAATAAAAATGCCGTGAGTGGGTAGCGAAACAATTGCCCAATGATCGGCAAGTCGTCGTGAGCGGGCAACCAAATGCGCAAGGGCAAGGCTTCCAGCAGCCAATCGCTATTGATTTTGGCAATGCCGGCAAAAAAGTATACCACAAAAATCTGGAATTGCAACAGGGCGGTAGTCCATTGGGGTACCATTTTTACTTGCAAATCCGGTTTTCGCCAGACGTCAATCGAGCAGTAGCGATGGGCGGGCAAAAAACACAACAAGAGGCCAAAAAGGCTGAAAAAGTAATAGTGATTGAGGTAATAAGTAATGTCGATCAGCTCAGCATAACAAAAACAAAGGCAAAACAAAGGTGCCGAAATGCGGTAAAAAGCCCCCAGTAACATGCCTAAGGCCCCCAGCAACATGCCAATGTGCAAGGCGTACATGCCCCAGGCAGGTAAAATATCCACCCAAGAAAAGCCATAGTACTTGAATTGTACCATGCTATTGATGAAATGATCTTCTATCCAGCCCAAAGCCATGAAGCGAATGGTACTGAACAAGGCCAGGGCCCCAAATAAAATCCGGGCATAGGCCAAAGTAGCGATAGAAACCGGACGATGCAAAAAATGAGTGATCATCATTCATCAAAGTAGGTGCCTTGAGTTGTAGCTCAAGGCACCAGAAATGGAACAGTTCAATTTGGTTAGGTACAGGAAGTTTGGGCTCTTTTCAACCACTACCGGCTTTGTTCTTTTACCCAGTTGCGCTTGAAATCCTCCACTTCCTGGTTCGAAAACTGGTAGAGGGTCTGTAATTTGCTGATCAGTTGCTGCAACTTGGGCAATTGGTTCACAGGCTCAGTCAGGAATGTATAAGGTGTAGCGGTGCCATTGGCGGGTACATTGAGCAGGGCCAGGTACTCGTCAATTTGGGCATCGGTAATGCGGCGATAACCTGCATCGACGGTTTTCCAGCCTTGCAAAAAACCCATTGCTTCGCACAAGGAGTGCAGCGCTGCTCCTTTCTGGGCTTCGGTAGTGTTGGTGTTGCTCAAGGTAGAGACTGCACTGTGGCAATAGTTGATCACCGTACCCGCATTTACTTTTTCCCACAGGATAGTAATTTGGTTCAGCGCATCTAACAAGTCATCGTGGTACTTGGGTTCTTGCTTGGCAGCTGCTTGCAGACGAATAAATTGGTTTTTTAGTTCTGTATAAAGTCCTTTGCCGTCATTCTTGTCGCGGCGAGCAGCATAGTTTGCCATAAAACGGTCAACAGCTGTACCGTGCTTGGTGGCGTCGTCGCTGCTTTTAAAATCTACACTGGCACCATAAAGTGCCAACAATTGATCGGCGTTAGCGGGAGTAAAGCCGGCATGGCCCTTCATGAGTACCACTGCCTGGTTGTACAAAGCTGCGCCAAAAAGGCCTTTTTCTACCATTTGCTCCATTTCCACTCCGTTTTCGTCGAACAAATAGCCACCGAAAGTGCCGCCATTGCCAGTGCGAGTATCAGGATTGAAAATACCACCGGAAGCTTTATTGAGCTCACTCAAGTAGCCATTCACCCCTTCGATTTTTGCATTGTAAAAACTGGTGGTATACGATTTCAGGGATGGAGTACCTTGGCTATAGAAGTTGGTCAGAGCCGTCAGCTCAACTTTGGTTCCGTTGGCTCGGCCCTTTTTCATTTCATTGGTGAGGTTGATCAGGGCAGTACGAGCAGTAAGTTGTGCTGCTGCGTTGGTGCTGAAGGCAGTGCCATCGTATGCGCTTGGGACCACCAAGGGATCCTTCGCTTTGTCGTCGTCTTCGCAGGCCGCAAAAATGCTCAGGAATAGTAAAGCATAAGCTGTGCGGAGTATGAAACTGAGTTTTTGCATTGTCGAGTTAGTTTGGGTAAAATGATAGTTTAAATTTATTTAGACAAAATTTAAACAACGCAAAGATAAGCGCTCATTTTCCTGAAAAACAATACCGAAATTCTTTAGTGCATACCTAAGATTGGGTATGCCAATAGGTACTGAAAATGAACATAAAAGTTGCAGGTGAAATTTTTTCTGCTGATTAATCAAAAAATCTTTCTAATTTTGCGCCTGAAACGCAGCAACATTGAAGTCAAAACTGCTTATTGCCATATTTGTGCTTGTTGCCGGGGCGATGCCCCCAAATTTTCTTTGGGCACAGTCCGAAGGGAATCCTTTTGAACTGCTTCACCGCTTGGGCATGAAGCCTGGCGCTCGTGTTGTTGATCCTGTTATTTTAGACAATCCTTTCGAGTTGATTGTACGGCCAAATGCCAGCGTTGCTACCCAGCCCAAGAAAACCTTGCGCAAGGGCCGGAAACCATTCAAGATCCTCTTACCTAAAATTGGGGAAGGCCTTTCGCCAAAAACTTTAACACAGCGCCTGCATTTTGGCATTGTAACCCTCGTTTTATTGTTTTTGGCTTTTTTGATGACCCTTTCTGGCGTCCAAATCCAGAAAACTTTTCAGGCCTTTCTCAACGACAACCTGTTTGGCCAGTTGCACCGAGAGCGCGAAGCGCGCGGGATTTGGCCTTTTCTACCCGCCTACTTTTTCTTTTTGTTAAACGTTGGTTTTTTTGGCTTTTTCCTTTGTCGACAATTCAACGTCGCGTTTGGGGGGAATTTGCTCAATCAATTGTTGATTTGCCTGGCGGGCTCAATTACCTTGTTTTTGCTCAAACACCTGATTTTGGGTGTTCTGGCCTTGATTTTTCCCATCGAAAAAGAAATTGGGCGCTACCTGTTCTTACTGGTTGTATTCGGATCAGTATTGGGCATGGTATTGGCCCCTGTAAACATATTCCTAGCCTACGGGAACGCAAAATTGCACGAAAACATCATTTGGGGAACTTTAGGACTCGTCGCGGTGGTTTATCTATACCGCTCGTTTAGAGGTGTATGGATCGCCAATCGCTTCATGGATTTGAACAAGTTTCACTTTTTGATGTATATTTGCAGTGTGGAAATTGCACCCCTTTTGGTTTTTGGGAAGTTAATTTCTCAGCAATTGTAAGCAAAACAGGAACATTGGCAGAAGTAGCAGGCTTTCGAGCGGTAAGGATTGCCAAAGTTTACGCAAACGATTGCGGCATCATTTGAACAAAACATTTTTTGAATGGCAGCAAATGGAAAAGCTATGGAGGAGACCTATAAGATGGTAAAGACCATTTTGGTTTCACAGCCCAAGCCTGAGCGTTCTCCTTATTATGAACTGGAGAAAAAGTACAACTTGCAAATCGATTGGCGGCCGTTCAGCCACGTGGAAGGACTGGACCCAAAAGAGTTTCGCAAGCAACGCATCCGCCTGGAAGAGTACACCGCTGTGATTTTCAACAGCAAAAACGCGGTGGACCATTTTTTCCGTATTTGTGATGACATGCGGGTGAAAATGTCTCCAGAAACCAAGTACTTCTGTTTGACGGAGGCCATTGCCAATTACCTTCAGAAGTTCATCTTGTATCGCAAGCGCAAGGTGTTTGTAGGCACCCGTAGCATCGAAGACCTGGCTTCTTACCTCAAAAAGCACAAGACGGAGAAATTCCTGCTGCCTTGTTCCAACCTAGGGGCCAAAGAAATCACCAAGTATCTCGACGACATGAAACTCGACTGGAAAGACGCCGTGATGTACCGTACGGTCAGCTCTGACCTCTCCGACCTGAGTGATGTAACCTATGACGTACTCGTATTTTTCAGTCCACTGTGCATCCAGTCTTTGTACGACAACTTCCCGGATTTCAAGCAAAACGATACCCGGATCGCAGTTTTCGGCAACACGACCCGGCAGGCGGTTGAAGAGCGCAACCTCCTCGTGAACATCAACGCTCCCGCTCCAGAAGTGCCTTCAATGACGCGCGCACTGGAGTTGTACCTACAAAAATCGAACAAGGACCAGGCTTGATTTCAACGATGGTTCAATGAATAAAAAGGCGTGGCAGCTTGGACTACCACGCCTTTTTTGTGTCCCGACTTTTGAAAACCACAAACAATTATCCCCACTCCATTTTCGTTATCCCCAAAAACCTACCCTACTATGAGAAAACACCTCTTGCCCTTGTTCCTGTTTCTGGCTCCCATCATTTCTTTCGCCCAAGTGATGGGCAATTATGGAGAGCAACAAAAAATGCGCGCTCCCAACGACAATATTTACCAACAAAACGCAGCTCCCCTGCCCAATGCCCAGTACCGCTCGATCCCCAAAATGGCGGCCATGCGCGACGATCGCAGCATTGACATCAGCATCAACGCCCTCTCCAACCAGCGTGCCAACTCCTACACGGCCATTTTCAACGTGATTCAGGTGGCCAAAACCACAGAAGAAACGAACAACCTGCTCAATACTCGCCTCAACGCGTTCATGAACGACCTAAAAGCCCTGGGCATTCCTGAAGCTGACTTGTACATCGACATGGTGAATTTTTTGCCGAAATACGAATACGACGCCAGCAAAAAAATGTTCTCTAAAAAGACCCTGACCGAAATTCCCAAAGGTTTTGAACTCCAAAAAAACGTACATATCCGCTATACCAAACCCTCACTATTGGACCAAATCGTGACCGCTGCTGCCAAGCAGGAAATTTACGACATCGTAAAGGTCGATTACTACGTCAAAGACCAGCAAAAACACTACCAAGACCTGCGCACCCTGGCTTTTGACTACCTCAAAAACGTAAAAGAAGCCTACGCCAAAATGGGCATCCAGCTCGACTCCGCCGAGCTCAATACGGCTGAAAATGCTTGGGTGGCTTACCCCGGCAACCGCTACGAAAGTTACCAGGCCTTCAGCACCCAAAGCCTGAGCCAAAGCGAAAAAAATGACGCAGTGATTCAAAGTGCCGACAAACCCACCCTGCGTTTTTACAACGCCGTACCCGCCAACGATTACGACATCGTGGTGAACCCGGAAATCCTGGAGCCCGCCATCCAGTTTTCCTACAACCTGGTGGCCCGTTTCCACCTGCCCGAGCCCAAGCCTGCGGTCAAAACCGTGATCAAAAAAGAGTTTGTACTGGTCAGCCCCAGCGGTGAGGTGAAGAGTTTGAAGATTGAGTGATTGTTGGTAGAAAATTAGCCACTTGCAAAGCGTACTCCAAGATCCCGATCCGCTTCCATTTTGAAGTTTACAAAGCCACTGCTAACTCAAATCGTTCCTCCATTTCTCGTTTCAATGCCTCTACGTCGATCAAATCAGGATAGCGTTTCAAACGAGGAAGTACAGCCATTAGGGTATCAAGAATGATAGGTTTAGGGTCTTCTGATGCAAGAAATTCATCATAAGGAAGTACCAACCAAATGAAAATATCTCCTTTTGATTGTGATACTCTGGTCCTACTTTTTTCTTTTCTAACAACCAATGTGATGTACAGGCTACCAGTGCTTAAATTCCTAAACTGGTCATTGAGTGCTGATAAATTGACTTTTGCATACGATTTGAGGTCGAAGTTGCCGCCGATGGTAATCATGGTAATAATTTTTTGCAATTTAAGAGAAAATAGGTTTTCAATCAAGTGATTTGTTTCCTGGGGGCAGGACCAATCTGAACCAACTTGAAGTAGCCTTACTATCCCCAAGCAAAGGCCGTTTTGTATTTTCGGGCAACAATGCATAAGAACCAATCAAAGTAGCTTGTTCAGCAAGGACTGTTGTTAAATCACCTTCCATTAATCGGAATAAAGTAAGGTTCTGAAAACTTCGGAAAAGTTTCGGCAGCGGTACTTTTTGTGATGAAAATGATTGCTAGCGTGACATTAACTGACCAACGTTAGGGACTTACAGCCCCACCAAACATGATGTTGACCTTTATGCTACCGCCCTTAGGGGCCTAAGCTCCGCCAGTATGATGTTTTTTTAACAGCGAGTTTATCCTGAAAATTTCTCCGAAGTTTTTAGTAGTTTACTCAATTCGTGCTCCATCGATTCCGCGTCCAGTGTTTTGCCCAACCAAAGACTGATCAAATTTTCAGCTACTACCAAGGTTTCTTCCGATAAAACCAAGGCAATCACCAGTTCTTGCAAAGGTTTAGCTTCATCTATGACAATGCTATCCAACCAAGCCGAAATGAATTGGTCGTCGGGGTGTTCTGCTTGTTCTTGGATGATGCGGACTGCCCGATTAGTAGCGTTCACTTTTGCACTGAAAATCGGATTACCATGCCGATGTTTGTGACCATTGCTGGAAAATATATTGATATAAGGTGTGTAAAGGAAGCCATTCACCTCAGCAATGTGGTCTAACTTTGATTTCCAGAAACCTTCTGTAGCGTCGTAATTTGCTGCTTGGTCCATGAAATCAGGGAAGAGTAAATTGGCCATTGGTTTAAGCTTTGGTGAAAAACAAAAATAACAAAAATCCGAGGATGATGCAAACAAAAGCTGTACCTGCTAAAACCTCAATATCTATTAGACTTACCCGCCCTTGACTATCAATTGGTTAGATAAAATTATAATTCCAAAGCCCCGCGCACACACCTAATATTCTATCTTTTAATTTCATGTTTTTCAAGCGACATCTATTTTTTAATATTCTG
>JAAFJY010000033.1 GCA_013299105.1 Chitinophagales bacterium
GGGGCCGATTACCATGAAAAGAGGATTGGAAAAGTTTGACAACATTGTCGAGGCCTTGAGGATGATCCGAGGGGTGGACAAATAAATGGTGATTATTGTTTATTCAACTTGTGCGGGAACGGTAGGGCTGTAGGCCCTCAACGTTGGTAGTATGAAGGTCAATATCATGTTTTGTGGGGCTGTAAGTCCCTAATGTTGGTCAGTCAACGTCATGCAAGCAATCATATTTATTACCAAGATCATGGTGACAGGCATATCTTCTAAATTTTCAGTTAGTAACGGTTCAAAAATAAACCTTACCAAGTTTTTTGATTGCCAGTTGTCAACATCATGGTCAACGTCATGCTGGAAATCCGCAAGATAGAGTGTGGAGTGTGCAAGTGTGAGTTCGGGTGTGGGGGCTTCGAACATAAGTTTAGTCTCCAATGGAAAACGGGGTTTTTCACACTCAAACCCAAACAAACACACCCAAACTCAATTTTATCCGTGTTCCCAAAATAGCCTCGCGCAGCGGGGCAACGCAGTTGCGATTTGGTAAGGTTTATTCGTGGCTTGTCACTTACAAGTAAAAAATCATGATTTTTTAAAGCGTCAGAGACGCTGAAATAGACGTACAAGTCTGGAGACTTTGTATGAGCGGTTCCTAGCTCAATGCCAGTTTTTTTCTTTATAAAAATCACACCATATTGTGAAATGACTTGACTTTTTGATTCTTTTCCTCTATTTTTGTACAAAAATCACATTATAGTGTTGGTTTTGCAAATTGGAAAAATCATTAAGGATCGCCGCAAAGAGTTGAGCGTGACCCAGCCTGAATTGGCCGAATTGGCTCAAATCAGTGTAAATACCCTTTACAAAGTAGAAAGGGGCCAAGCCAACCCATCTTTGGAGGTATTGGAAAAAATTCTTGACACCTTAGGATTGGAAATCCAAATCAAAGTGAAAGCTAATGGGGGCTAATTGAATACAGATGAGAAAAGTAGCCGTTTATATCAAGGATGAATACGCAGGAGAACTGATGGAAGAAAATCGGCGGCATTATGTATTTCGTTACGACCCGGTCTATTTTGCCAATCCCAACAAGCCTCCAGTCAGCCTAACTTTGCCCAAAACCCAGGCGGAATACCACAGCACCTACCTTTTCCCCTACTTTTTTAATGTGCTCAGCGAAGGAGAAAACCGCGTTTTGCAAAGTCGTGCTTTTCAAATCGACGAAAACGACCATTTTGGCATCATGATGGAAACTGCGACCCATGATGTGATTGGTGCGGTCAAGGTCAAAGTAATTGAATGATGGAAGAGGGCCTTGTGATCAATAATTGCCCGGGAACTTTGGCGGTTGGTTTCGACACTTACAGCCCTAAATGCCTGCGTAAGCTTTTTGGAGGTAAAAAGGTTTCGCCTTTTTTGACTTTCAATAACCTAAAGGATGAATGGACGGGCGAACTATTTTTTGCGAGCCGAAAAAGAGCCTCTATCTCAGGTGTGCAACAAAAAATCAGTTTTGTTCTGGACAATAGAGACCTACGGCCCATTGATGAAGGAGAGCAAGGCACTTATATTTTGAAGCCTATTCCCAGAGATTTGCGCAAAGTTGATCAGGTACCAGCCAACGAACACCTAAGCATGCAAATCGCCCAACAAGTTTTTGGCCTGGAAACCGCCGAAAACTGCCTGGTATTTTTTAAAAATGGTGAACCTGCCTACTTGACCAAAAGATTTGACGTGGGCACGGACGGGGCAAAAAAACGTCAAGAAGATTTTGCCACTTTAGCCGGGAAAAGCAGCGATAGTGACGGCCCTGATTACAAATACAATTACAGTTACGAGGAAATTGGCAGCTTGATCAAGCAGTATTTGCCAGTGTGGAGAATCGAAATGCCCAAGTTTTTTGCCCTGCTCATTTTCAATTACCTGATCAGTAACGGAGATGCCCACCTGAAAAATTTCTCAATTCTAGAGACCCCAAGTGGTGATTTTCGCTTGAGCCCAGCTTATGACCTCATCAATACCCATTTGCATGTGGACGATAGTGATTTCGCCTTGGATCGAGGTTTGTTTGCGGATAATTTTCAATCACCTTATCGTTTGAAAAGAGGCCATGCTAGTAAATCAGATTTTTTGGAGTTGGCCAGAAGATTGGAAATAAAACCTACAATTGCGCAACAGGTTTTGCATAAATTCGTGGATACACCAGCTTTATTGTTGGGTTTGATCGAACGTTCTTTTTTGAGCGAAAAAAATAAACGTGCTTACCTGCAAGACTACCGCAGTCGTTTGAATTTGTTGTTGGAAAAATAAAGTTCGAGAGAAAAATCATCAAAGCCCGCAACGATACTCTATTAACAACTAACCATTAACCATTAACCACTATTTAAACCGTATCTTATACACCACGCTGGTCTTCTTGTCCACGTTTTCCCAAAGCGGACCACTTTCAATGAGGTGAATGGCCTCTTGGTCGCAGCCAAAGCCAATGCCTCGAATTACGCTGACTTGGGTAGGTGTGCCATCGGGCTTGAAACGGAATTCCAACACCACATCACCACTCACTGAGGATTGTTTGGCGGCCCAGGGCATTTCCAGGTTTTCCTTGATGTGCTTGCTCAGGGCTTCAAAACCACCAACCGGGCGGGGCACACCCGTTCCGCTTGAGCGATCAGACTTTTCAAAAGAGCGTTTTTTTGCATTTACTTCGCGTTGCAAAACCACTTGCTCGCTTGGTTCGTTGATGTTCAAAGTCTGGGATGCAAAACCAGCCGGGGCGATGGTCACCTGCTCAGGTGCATTGGGTGGCAGCTCAAAATCGCCTTCATTATTGGTGAATGAGAAACGCTGTGGCTGGGCTTCGATGGGAATGCCGACCAGGGGCTTGCCTTCTTCGTCGCGGATATTGCCGCCGAGGAAGTTGACCGACTTGCGGCTCATGTTCGGTGCTGTATTGCGGGTTTTCAGGTCTTTGGTCTGTTGGTCCGAAGTGATGGCGGGCGACTTAGGCACTGGCTTACTGGCCGATTCTTCAAGGGGTGGCGCAGGGGCGGCCCCACTTTTTGTGCCATCAAAATTTTCTTCTTCATTCATCAACGCAGCGATTTCAGACTCTTCCGCTGCTGCGGCGTCGGCTTGAGGGGCTTTTCCTTTGCCTGCCTGTTTGGGAGGAGTAGCGGTTTTCGCTTTTTCGTTGATCCGAGTAGGCGTTTCTGTTATTTTTTCATCCAGCAGGGCGATGGGCGCATTTTCAGCTTCGCCGCTGGGTTGTGCTTTTTCTTCGGTAATGGGCAAATCGGTCTGGGCCAAATTGGCATCTTTTTCAGGCCCCAAATAACGCTGCACAGCCAAAACCGCAATCAACAAAACTGTACTGGCGGCCACTGCTTGCGGCAACCAAATGGGAAAGAGGCGACGGCTTTGACCGCTCACCCCAGCACCCGCTTTTTCTTCAAGGCGCTGCCTGATCTCGTCCAGTTTGTCCTCGTGTTTGCCAGAGGGCCGTGACTGGTAGCCCTCCCAGGCGTCCTTCAGAAAGGGATCGTCCGACTTTCTGAGGTCCTGCTCCAAGCGCTCTTGCTCTCGCCAGGTCATGCGCCCGTCGAGCCAACGTTGGAATATGGAGTTCTTGCTGTCCATTGAATTAGTATAGGTTACACTTCCAGGGTTTTTACACTGCTTGACATGCACTGCTTGAGGTTACGCCGTCCGTTCTGAATATGAGAACGCACGAGCCCCAAGTCCAGTTTTTGTGCATCAGCAATGTCCTGGTAACTTTTGTCGTCAAAATAAAATAGGCGCAGGCAATCTTGCTGGATGGCATTTAAAGTCTGGATGCATTGCTCCAGGGCTTGCAGGGCCAGTTCCTTGTTGCTTGCGGCTTGCTTGTCGTCATCAGGATGCAACAGGGGTAAAGAATGCATAAGTTCAGGGTCAAAACTTTGCGAAAAATCTCGCCCAGCCTTGCGCAACTGCATCAGACAGTGGTTTTTGGCCAACACATACAACCAGGGTCGAAACTGCCCGATGTCGTGTTTTTTGGCTTTTTCCACTAATTCCTCAAAAATATCCATCACCGCATCCGCCGCTTTTTCTTCTTCGCCCAAGTACTTGAGGCATACCCCGTACACCAGCTCAGTATGGCGGGAATAGAGGTTGCCCAATACGCCCAAATCTCCTTGCTGGCGGTACTGGGCCAGCAAAGCCTCGTCGCTCTGGGGCGGCGTTTTGGAGGAGAAAAGGCGAAATTTCATGGTTCCTCAGTGGTGTTTGGCGTTTGTTTCAGGGATTTAGAATCCGAAAATTAAGCTTTCCACGCTAAAAAAGCCAGATTTTTTTTGAAGTACGTGTGTAATTTCTACAAAAGCCACATCCAAAGGTAAAACTTACAAAATCCAAACGCCATGATTTACAAACTCCTAAGCTTTACTTTGATTGCCAGCCTGATGGCTTGGTATAACCCGAAACCTGCGGATGAGAAGACTTATACGCTCGAAGGAAAAGTTCAAGATGCCAACGGGGAGGGCCTGATTGGGGCCACCGTTCTAGTGAAGGGTACGAAAAATGGTGTCGCTACCGATTTCGATGGAAAGTACAAATTGACTGTAAAAGATTCTTGTAACGAATTGAATGTACACTACACTGGTTATCAATCCCAAACTATCCAACAATGTGCAGGTAGTTTTCTTGAACTAACCTTGTCCACAAGTGATCTACAATTGGATGAACTAGTTATAACTGCTCAGGGATCTGAAAGAAAAAGTATTGCCAAAAAAGACAGACATATCAAGCCGAGCGCCCTACCAAAAGGTGGTCACCCCATGCAATATGCTTCTCCAACAACACCCCAACACAACACCGAAAACTACGCCCACATCGAAGAAAACCGCTTCCACCGGGTGAGCCAAGAGCCCCTCTCTACTTTTTCGATCGATGTGGACGCGGCTTCCTACTCCAACCTGCGCCGCTTCATCAACGACGGCCAAGCCCCGCCCGCCGATGCCGTGCGCATTGAAGAAATGATCAATTATTTCGACTACGATTATCCCGAGCCCAGCAGCGAACACCCTTTTTCCATCACCGCCGAATTGGGTGCCTGCCCCTGGGAACCCAAGCACCAACTCTTGCACCTGGGCTTGCAAGGCCGCCACATTCCTGCCGAAAAACTGCCCAAGGCCAACCTGGTTTTCCTGGTCGATGTATCGGGCAGCATGGATGCTCCGAATAAACTGGCCCTGGTGCAATCCTCACTCAAGCTGCTGGTCGAACAACTGCGCCCTGAAGACCGCGTAGCGATGGTGGTGTATGCTGGCGCTGCTGGCGTGGTCCTGGAATCGACCGCAGGCAGTCAAAAAACCAAAATCCGCGAAGCCATTGACCAACTCCAGGCTGGCGGCTCTACGGCTGGCGGCGAAGGCATCAAACTGGCCTACAAAATCGCCCAGCAAAACCTGGTCAAAAGTGGCAACAACCGCGTGATCCTCTGCACCGACGGCGACTTCAACGTAGGCATCAGCAGCGATGGCGACCTGGTGCGCATGATCGAGGAAGAGCGCAAATCGGGCGTGTTTCTCACCGTTTTGGGCTACGGCATGGGCAATTACCAAGACCATAAAATGCAGCAACTGGCCGACAAAGGCAATGGCAACCACGCTTACATCGACAACCTCGACGAAGCCCGCAAAACCCTCGTGCACGAGTTTGGTGGCACCATGTACACCATCGCCAAGGACGTAAAGCTGCAACTCGAATTCAACCCTGCTCAGGTAGCAGGCTATCGGCTGGTGGGCTACGAGAACCGGGTTTTGGAAAACGAAGACTTCGACGACGACCAAAAGGACGCGGGCGAACTCGGCGCGGGCCATACCGTAACCGCCCTGTATGAAATCATCCCAGCTGGGGTGGAAAGCAAGCTCTTGGCTGATGACAAACCCCTGAAGTACCAGGAAAAAGTCGAAACCCCCAAAAACAACAAAAACACTACCAAAGAACTGCTGACGGTCAAATTCCGCTACAAAGCCCCTGATGGCGATAAAAGTGAACTACTGGAAGAAGTAGTGATGGCAGATGCGGGCAAAAACAAAGCTGGCGAAAACTTCTACTGGTCGGCGGCAGTGGCCGAGTTTGGCATGTTGCTGCGCGATTCAAAATTCAAGGGCAGCAGCACTTTTGAATCCTGCAAAATCCTGGCCAAAAACGCCCGTGGCAAAGACGATGAAGGCTACCGCGCCGAAATGATCCGCTTGCTGGAGGCGGTGGCACTGCTGGGTAAGAAGGAATTGCGGGCGGAGAAATAGAAATTTGGTGTCAACAGAACAGCCCGGATTATCTTGAACTCCGGGCTGTTCCCTTGGTACTTTGTCCGAGAATAGCTTTAAAAATCAAAAATCCTCCCATTTACCCAAATCACTCTGACTTCAAACTATCCACCGGATTACTTTGCGCGGCTTTTAAACTCTGCGAACTCACCGTGAGGAAAGCCACCCCCAGGGCAATCACGCCTGAAATGAGAAACACAGTCCAGTTCAAGTCGATGCGATACGCAAAGGTTTCCAGCCAGCGACTCATCATGTACCAAGCGAGGGGTGCCGCCAAAATCACCGCAACCAAAACCAGGCGTAGGAAGTCTTTGGACAACAGTGCAATGATGCTACCCACACTGGCCCCCAGCACTTTGCGTACTCCGATTTCCTTGGTGCGCTGCTCGGCGGTGTATGCTGCCAGGCCAAATAAGCCCAAACAAGCGATGAAAATCGACAAAATGGAAAACACCAAGACCACTCGGCTGGTACGCTGGTCGCGTTCGTACAATTTTGCCATGTGCTCATCGAGAAAGGTGTACTCAAAAGCCGAATTGGGCATACTGCTGGCGTAAGCGCGCTCCAGTTTGGCCATGCTGGCCGCCAGGTTTTGTGATTTGAGTTTAACCAATAAATAGGAATACCCCTCGCTCAACATGTTGTGGAAGGCATAGCCACCCACCTGGGTGTGCAAGTCCTCGCTGTGAAAATCCTCCATCACCCCAACGATGGTGGTGGGATACCAAAACATGTTGTCTACTTTTTTACCCACTGCTTCTTCAGGCGTGTAACCTAAGTAATCGATAATGGCCTTGTTGACCACAATCTGGCAAGTGGAATCCGTAGGCGACTTGGGCAATTCAGGAATTGAAGTTCCCGCCAAAAGCTTAATGCCAAGGGTTGAGGTTATTCTGTGGTCGGCGCGATTGGTCTGTACCGCCATCCCATCCCCATTTTCGCCAGGGCGGGCCACGTTGCGGCCACTGGCCCCACGACCAGGAAAGGTCTGGGCCTTGCTCACATCCACTACTTCGCTGATTTCAAGGCATTTGTTGGCCAAGGCATCGCGTTGTTCTTTGTTTTCGGCTGAAGAAATGCTGAGCGCTACTACTTGCTCAGGTTCAAAGCCCAGTTGGTAATTTTGAATGAATTTCAACTGCTGGTTGAATACATAAGTACTGGCAATCAAGGCCACTGCGGCCGTAAACTGCAACACCACTAAGCCCCGGCGCAACAAACCCGCTCCAGTACTGCTCCTAAAGCTGGTCGACAATAGGTTTTTGGGGTTAAAACCCGACAATAACAAGGCTGGGTACGAACCCGCCACCAACATCACCACTATTCCAATTCCAAAAATCAAGCCCAGTGTTTGGGGCAGGAGTACCGCACTAAGTTTCAAGTTTTTATCGGCCAATTGATTGAATGCAGGTATGGCCAAAGCCAACAACGCCAAGCCCAAAACCAGGGCCCCAAAGACCAAAATCCCGGTTTCGGCATAAAATCGCAGCGCCAATTGCCCCCGACCAGCCCCCAAGGTTTTGCTGATGCCCACCTCGCGAAAGCGCTGCTGCGAGCGGGCGGTGGTAAGATTCATGTAGTTGATACAAGCCAAAACGAGGATGATCATGGCCAACCAGCCCAAGATTCGGGCTTGCTGCGGATCCCCCAAGCGGGTCGTGGTTTGATTGGTAATGTCCGCTGAGTGCATGTGGATGTCCAGCATGGGTTGAAGCCCTAAACTGAACCATTGGTTTTCTTTTTCTACATTTTTGTCTACAATTTGGGCAATCTTCTGATCAATTTTTGCCGGATCGGCACCTGTGGCCAGTTGGACAAAAGTCTCAAAACTGGCATTGCTCCACACCAAATTGTCGTAGGCCCATTTTTGGCTGCTCAAAGAGCCGATCACATTGGCATCAAAACTGGAGTTGCCCGGCAAGTCGGCAAAAACGCCCGTTACTTGCAAGTCTCTGGCATTGTCAACTTTGATGATTTCACCAAGGGGGTCTTGAGAACCAAAATAGCGCTCGGCAGCACTTTGGCTTAGAATGACCTTGTCTGGAGCATCCAGGGCTCTGGCGGCATTGCCCTTTAGCATTTTTAACTCAAACAAGGAAATGAGGCTTTGATCGGCCCAAAACAGGCTGTTTTCCACCATTTTTTTGGCTCCAATGCGCATGGATGCCGATTCGCCAAAGTTGTGCTTATAGTAACGGGCAAAGGATTTGACTTCGGGAATGTCTTCCTTCAGGGCGGGGCCCACCACATTGGGAGCCGTTGCCCACTTCATGCTTTCACCGTCAAAAGTAGCGGTGACATTGACCCGGTAAAGGTCTTTGGCCTTGCTAATGTGCTGGTCGAAAGCCCACTCATCGTTCACATACAAGAGCAAAAGCATTGATACCATCAAGCCCAAGGATAGTCCCATGAGGTTCAATGCACTGAATAGCCGCCCTTTTTGTAGGTTTCTAAGGGCAATTTTGAGGTAATTGCGCAGCATGCGTTTGTTTTTTCAGTGAGTAAAAAACCAACAAGACGATGGGAAGTTATGAATTAGGGGTTATAAGTTATGAGTTGGGACACCGAATCTTGTACTTTATCACAGGTAAAAAACTTGCACTTTCAGGCTAAGCCGTGCGAGCAAATCTTTCCTTTACCAACAAATCTCCCTAGCGAGTCTCCACTCATAACCCATAACTTATAACTCATCACAATAATTATTCATTCTTGAGCGCTCGAACCGGATTCGCCAGCGCCGCCTTCACGCTGTGCACGCCCACCGTGACATAAGCCAGGGCCAAAGCCCCCAAGCCACAGGTTGGGAAAATCCACCAGGGGATCGAGACGTGGTAATTGAAGTTTTGCAGCCAATTGTCGAGAAAATACCAGGCGATGGGGGCTGCCAAAACAGTTGCCACAATGACCAAAACCACAAACTGGCGGGCCAAAAGCGCCACCACACTGGCCACACTGGCACCTAATACCTTGCGGATGCCGATCTCCTTGGTGCGGCGCTCGACAGCATAAGCGGCCAGGCCAAACAAACCCAAACAGGCAATAAAGATTGCCAAACCTGAACCCCAGCGGCTCAAGCGGCTCAGGCGCTCTTCGGCGGCATAAACTTGCGCAAAACGATCGTCCATGAACTGGTAATCGAAGGGTTTGTCGGGGATGATGTTTTGCCATTTTTTGCCAATTGCACCCAATACCGTACTGACTTGATTGGCCTCCACTTTGATGTTGACTGAGGTAGTCCAATTGCTGGCACGCAGGCACATGGGCTCGATTTGGTAGCGCAGGCTTTGGTAATGGAAATCTTTCAAAACGCCTACAATCCGCCCAAAATCTTGCATTTCGCTGAACTTGATCGGCTGGCCGATCGCTTGTTCAGGGGTCATGCCCATTTTTTTGACCAAACTCTCGTTGACCAGGTATTCATTGCCTTTGCTGGGGCTTTCGGGGCTGAGGTTGCGGCCAGCCACCAGTTTCATTTGGTAAAATTGAGCAAAGTCCTCATCAGCAGCCATGCGAGGGATAGCCAGATGCTCGGCTTGTCCTCCTTTTTTAGCGATAAAATCAATGCCATTTTGGATCAAACCATTGCCGAAGGTTTGGTCCGATAAAGTCACCGCTTGTATCCCTGGAATTTTTTCTAACTCCGCCTTGAGCGGCCCACTTTTGAAAATATTGGTCATGCCCAGATCAGACACCAACACTTGTTCGGTGGCATAACCCATGTCCGATTTCAATACATAATTCAACTGCCGCGAAGTCATCACTGCGCCGATCACCAGCACAATGGCCGCAGTAAACTGCCCCACTACCAGAGCTGGAATCAAGAAATTGCGCTTAAGGCTGAAACTCGTGGAGCCGCTGCGCAAGATTTTGACGGGTAAAAAACGTGAAACCACAAAGGCTGGGTAACTTCCTGCCAGGATACCCAAGGTAATCATCACCGCAACGATGCCCAGACCTAAATTAGGATTCAACAAATATTTGACAGCCTGAGTGGGGTATTCGACCCTGCTCAAAAACGGCCTCAGCAAGAAAACTAAACTCAAAGCCAACACCAAGGCCAGGCAACTCATCATCACCGATTCGCTCAAAAACTGCTGGATGATCGAGCCCCTGGAAGCCCCAATAGCCTTGCGTACCGCGATCTCCTGGCCACGTTTGCCCGCGATGATGGTGGATAAATTGGCATAGTTGATGCAAGCAATGAACAGGATAAACAGGCCGATGATCCCAAAAATGTAAAGGTATTGCTCGTCAAAAGGGGCATAATTGCTGGCCCCGCCATCTTGCATATGACCGGATTGGGTATGGATACCGCTCAAGGGTTGGAGGCTCAATGCAATCGACTCCGATTGGCTCATTCGCCCCTTCAAAGCCGCTGGTATGCGTTTTTCGATGGACGCTGCATTGGTTTTTTCGCTGCGCAAAGTCACATAAGTAATGGCTGCTTGGGCATGCCAATTGTCTTGCATATTAGGGCTCCATATCGTCCAATAGGGTAATTTTTTATGGTGAAAAAGCATGTCAAACTGCAAGTGCGACTGCTCTGGGATGGCTTGTAAAACGCCACTCACCACGTAAGTTTCGCTGGTATCGGCATTTTGATTGTAGGGATTGGCGTAGGTTTTGACCAGTTCTTTGCCCAATACATCGGTATGTCCAAAAATGCGCTCGGCGGTGGCCTTGCTCAGGACCACTTCATTGGGGGCATTCAATGCTGTTTTGGCAGAACCTGCCAAAAAAGGAAAATCAAAAACCTGGAAAAAGCTGCTGTCCACTGCAAAAACCTGGCTGATGGTCGTGGGCTGGTCTTTGTATTTGAGCACAAAATTTTGGTCGATCGGGCAAAGGCGCACGTAGTTTTCGACCTCTTTTTCAAAAACACTGGCCAAAAATGGGCCCATTGGAAAACTACTGTAAGCCCCCGTACTCTCCGCCGCCCCCTCATACCGCGAAGTGGTGTTGACGCGGTAAATACGGGAATATTTTTCGTGCTGGCGGTCAAATTGCTGCTCGTTGATCACCAATAAGCAAATCAAAATACAAACCGCAAAACCCAAGGCCAAGCCCAGGAGGTTGATCCCCGCCACAAGTTTGTTGCGCCAGAGGTTTTTGAACGTCAGTTTTAGGTGATGGACTAGCATGTTTTTTAATGGTTAGTTGTTAATGGTTAGTTGTTAATGGTTAGTTGTTAATGGGGCGCTCGTTGAGAATTAGGGGGCCAGGAAGCCAAGCGTTCCTCAACTCCTCATAAACTGGAGCCCTGAAACCATTTCATCATGCTATAGTTTTAGACATGTCGCATGTGAAAAATTCAGACAGCAGACTAAGCCCTAAGTTCCCAATCATCTTCAATCGAAGCCATTAATAATTAACAACTAACAACTAAATTACTCGCTTTTCAGTGCCGAAACCGGATTCGCCAGCGCCGCTCTAATCGTCTGGTAGCCCACCGTTATCAAGGCCAAGCCAAGGGTAAGCAGACCGGCCAAGGCAAAGTACCACCATTGGATTTCGATGCGGAAGGCGAAGTTTTCCAGCCAGGCATTCATGAAATACCAAGCCAAGGGAGTGGCAATCACAAAGCCGATCAGCACCAGCACAAAGAAGTCGCGGCTCAACAATGCAGTCAGGTTGGTGACCGAAGCCCCCAGCACCTTGCGTACCCCAATTTCCTTGACCCGACGCTCGGCGGAGAAGGCCGCTAAGGCGAACAGGCCCATGCAGGAAATCAGGATCGCTACTCCTGCAAAAGCGTTGAACAGCATGCCCGTTTGCTGGTCTTTTTTGTACAATGCTTCGAATTGATCGTCCACAAACTCGTACTTAAACACATCAGTAGGCCCATTAATACGGGCGGTCCAGGCTTTTTTGACGGCAGCGATGGCCTTTTGGGCTTGTGCGCCCGTGGTTTTGAAGTACAGGTTGAACATCCATTCTTTATCAGTAGTCAAAACCACCGGGCGGATGGGCTCATGCAGACTAACCGTATTGAAATCCTTTACCACTCCAATGATTTGCCCTTTTTTGCCGTTGCCCTCGAACTTTTGCCCCACTACGGGCGACTTCAGTTTGAGCATCTTCACGGTGGTTTCATTGAGGATAAAATTCTGTTGGTCGGCTTCATTGTTTTCGCGAAACCAGCGGCCTTCTTTGAGTTTTAGCCCAAAAATATTGGCAAAATTATGGTCCACCGTCATCGGCGAAAAAGTGGGATTGTCATCGCCGATCCGGCCTTCCCACACAAAATTTCCACTGCTAGTATTGTCGTGGTTGACGATGGAATGTACGCCTGCCCGAGAAACGCCCAAGATGCTGCTCTCTTGTTTCAACTCGTTGACCATGCTTTGGATGGCGGGAAAATTGAGGGTATCGAATGCGAATTGAAAAGGCAGGTCAGTCTTGAATACATAGCTGCGGTCAAAACCCAAATTTTTGGAACGAATGAAGTTCAACTGCGAGCCAATCACGATGGTGGCTACAATCAAGGCTACCGCTACGGCAAATTGTAAAACCGAGAGCCCTTTCCACAGGCCCGTTTTGTGTCGGCCTAGCAAAGCACTGCCTTTCATGATGTTGATGGCCTGAAAAGACGACAACAACAAGGATGGATAAATGCCAGTGAGCACCACACTCACCCCCAAGACCCCGGCCGTAATGGCCCAAAATTGTACATCTAGAAAATTGAGCGTGAATTTTTCGCTCGTCAATTCATTAAAATACGGCAAAGCCAAACGAGCAAAAATCAAGGTCAAAGCCAGCGCTACGGTACACATCAGCAGCGATTCGAGCATGAATTGGCCAAAAATCTGCCCTTTGCCAGCCCCCATTACTTTTTGTACGCCGATTTCCTTGCCGCGCTTGCCCGTGCGAGCCAAGGCCAGGTTGACGTAGTTGATGCCCGCGATGAGCAAAATCATCAAACCAATGATGGAAAAAATGCGGATGGTTCCCTTATCGGTATGCAAAAAATCATCGTCGGTGCCTTGGTCAAAACGCAGGTTGACCATTGGGAGCAAACTGCTGCGAGTAGTACTGTCTTGTTTTTCCTTGCGCAAAATCTCGGTAGTGAGTCTGGCCACTTTTTTGGGATCAGCCCCAGGGCGCAAACGCATGTAAGCCCGGTAACTGAAATTGTTCCAAGTCAAGTCGTTTTTACGTTCATTGGGATTTGACAACCGCAAGGCGATGGGAAAAAGTAAATCGTATTTGAAGCTCGAATTGAGTGGCGGGTCCTTGACAATGCCCCGCACCACGCACTGCTGGTCTTTGTACTGCATGACCTGCCCAATCGGATCATTGTCGCCAAAAATCTTTCGGGCTTCACTTTGGGTCAACACAATGCTGGCCGGGTTTTTGAAAAAATCCTGCTCGCTGCCCTTGACAAATTGGTATTTGAACACCTTGAACCACATGGAGTCCACAAAAGTGCAGTGCTCCACAGCCAGGACCTCGTTTTTGTAGCGTAGTTTTTGTTCTCCACCCCAGGCCACCTGTTGAGTTACAGCCTCTACATCGGCCAGGCGCTCGCCGACCAATCCGCTCAGGCGATAAGGCGAAGTGCTCCATTGCCAGGTTTCGGAGTCGCTGATCTTGATGTGGTTGTTGACGCGGTAAATGCGTTCCACATGATCGTGGTAGCGGTCATAACTCAGCTCATTGCTCACCCACATCCCGATGAACAGGGTTGCAGTCATTCCCAAAGCCAGGCCGATCACATTGATCAGTCCCGATGTGCGGTCTTTTGAAAAACTGCGCAAGGCGATGCGCAAATAGTGCTTAACCATAACAGTCAGGTGGTTATAATGGTTAGTTGTTAATGGTTAGTTGTTAGTTAGGGGCACTGCACTGTGAGTTAGAGGCGAGCAAAAGTTCGGAGAACTTTGACGTTTGTAGCTACAGCGACGGGTGCATGTTCGGCACTTTGGATGAAGTGCGACCTTTAACCAGACCTGTTTTAACGTTACACTTCATCCGAAGTACCCACAAAACCTCGGCATTTCCGAGCTACAAACGTCTCACTTCTACGAAGTAAAGCGTTCATAAATATGGATTTAGAACTTACCACTTTATGCCTTAGGGACGCACTTATGACACTCATACCTGGATGCTTAAACGAGCGGCTATCCTACCCATTGGTTGATCGGACAAAAGAATGCTGAAAAGTCCCTAAATCTCCCAAGCGAGCCCAAAATCAAATGTCGTATCTCGTATGTCGTCTATCGTATATAAAAAAAGCCAGACAAACGAGAACTCGTGTTATTCCAAGGATTTCCCAAAAGATGCCTTATACGTGAAAGTTCTCCGTCACGATTTTACCATCGAACAAGTTGACCACCCGGTGAGCAAAACCTGAGTCGTGCGGCGAGTGCGTTACCATCACGATGGTGGTGCCCTCGTTGTTGAGTTCGCGCAGGAGGTTCATTACTTGTTCGCCGTTGGAGGAGTCGAGGTTACCTGTAGGTTCATCCGCTAGAATCATCTTGGGCGTGGCCACCACAGCGCGGGCGATGGCGGTGCGCTGTTGCTGACCGCCCGACAATTGCTGCGGGAAGTGGTTGCGGCGGTGCATCATGTTCATGCGCTCCAGGGCCACTTCAGCGCGTTTTTTGCGCTCGCCAGCGGGTACTTTCAGGTACAACAGGGGCAATTCTACGTTTTCGTACACCGTCAGTTCGTCAATCAAGTTGAAGCTTTGGAATACGAATCCGATGTTGCCTTTGCGCAATTGGGCGCGATTGCGCTCCGCCATTCCTGCCACTTCGGTACCGTAGAAATGGTACTCACCGCCGCTAGGGTTGTCTAGCAAGCCCAGGATGTTGAGCAAAGTTGATTTACCACAACCGGAAGGGCCCATGATGGCTACAAACTCACCATCTTTGATTTCCATGCTGATGCCGTTCAGTGCAGTAGTTTCTACTTCTTCGGTGGTAAAAACTTTTTGCAGGTTTACCGTCTTGATCATGTTTTTATTGGTATTTTAGGTATGGGCCTTGCTTGCTGGTCAGCCGAACCTGATGAGTGCTTGATTATGTTTTGTAAAAGTGTGGATCAATCGTTTCGAGGAAAAATGACCATTTTTTGAACAAGCCAATCTTCTCAACTCCTAGACTTCTCAACCCCTCAACTTTCACTAGAATTCCAAAACTTCGTTGTCGCCAAAAGTATCGTAAGAAGACGTGATGACCTTTTCACCGGGTTTCAAGCCTTCCAAAACTTCATAAAATTCGGGGTTTTTGCGCCCCAGGCTGATGCGGCGCTTCACTGCACGTTTGCCGCTGGCACCTTCGAGCACATACACCCAATTGCCGCCTGTGGTCGAGAAAAATCCGCCCGTTGGCAACAAAACAGCCTGTGTAGGTTGGCCCAATTCCAGGCGCACCGTTACCGATTGGCCGCGTTTGATGCCTTCAGGTGCACCTTTAACGAAAATCATATCCACCTGAAAACGGCCATTGCGCACTTCGGGGTAGATTTTGCTGATCTCCAGGGTATGCATCTGACCATTGAATTCAAAAGAACCTGGCAAGCCCACGAACACCCGCGAGACGTAGTACTCGTCAATGTCTGCACGGATTTTGAACCCGTTTAGGTCATCGATTTGGCCGATGTTTTGCCCTTGGCTGATATTGGAACCTACCTCTACTTCCATCGAGGATAAAAGGCCGCCTACCGGAGCTTTCACCACCAGGTTTTCGAGGGTTTGGCGCCACAATTCTACATTGCGCTGGGTGCGGTCGAGGGTTCCTTCGAGTTGCTTGATCTGGAGCACGGCATTTTCTTCTTGGTACTTTTGCGATTCCACTTCGATTTCACGCTGCTTTACCAAGCGTTCCCAATCGCGTTTGCTGCGCAGGTATTCTTGTTCAGTGACAACTTTGTCACTAACTAGTTGCTTATTGCGGTCATACAAATCCTTGGCTTGTTCAATTTGGGCATCCAGTTCAGCCAAGGTGCGACGTTGGGTAAAACGCTCTACTTTCAGGCGCTGGCGGGTGCTTTGCAATTCATTCACCAGGCGGTTTGCTTCGGTTTCCGATTGCAGGAAGCTCAGTTTCAGGTTTTGGTTCTCCAGGCGCAAGAGGGTTTGTCCTTTGGTCACGTTGTTGCCACCTTCCACTATTTTTTCGGTTACATAGCCTCCTACAATGGCGTCTAGGCGGATGGTTTTCAAAGGTTGCACCCCACCTGTAACCGGGATGAACTCATCAAAAGTGCCATTGGCTACCTCTGAAATGGTGAGTTTTTCTTGATCAACATTCAAGGTCGTTTTGCGTTCCTTGAACAATTGCCAGCCAAAAAAACCTACAAAGGCAGCACCAAAAACCCCCATTAATATCCGCTGGGTGGTCCAGAATTTTTTTT
Organism: Chitinophagales bacterium; assembly: GCA_013299105.1. Classification (GTDB taxonomy): domain Bacteria; phylum Bacteroidota; class Bacteroidia; order Chitinophagales; family Saprospiraceae; genus Haliscomenobacter. Next base: position 16,668 of record JAAFJY010000033.1, read on the forward strand.
CAATTTTACGATCCATCGTGATCTGTATTTCCTGTTGCTCAAAACACCTGCTGAGGTGTGCGGTTGTTATTGCAATTAGACCAATCGCTGTGCCAAAATTGTAAAATACTGGTTTACAGTATTTTTATAAGCTAAACCAGAAAAAGCCTTGTACGATAGCGGACAAGAAGTGTACGATTGCGGACAGGTAAAGGGTTTTAGTATCAGGTATCTCGCCACTTTCCGACGGGCAACGCCCATCGCTGACGCATCTCGCCCTTTCAGGACTTTTTTCTTCGATCACAGCCCTAATAATAAACAACTAACAACTACTTAAACATCAGTGTAAACTTCGCTCCCTGCCCTACTTGCGAGTCCACCGTCAGGGTGCCGCCGTGCATTTGCAAGATTTGTCGGGAAAGGCTCAGGCCAACACCCGTACCATCTTCTTTGGTGGTGAAAAAAGGGATGAAAATTTGCTCCAGCGCTTCGGGCTCAATGCCGGGGCCATTGTCGATTACTTCGATCACTGGCCTGGGTTGGTGCTCGCTCAACAAAAATGCCTTGACGCTGATGCGGGCATGAGGGCGATATTCCAACACTTCCACGGCATTTTTCAGCAAATTGATGAGCACTTGCTCAATCTGCTCAGCGTCCATTTGTGTACTGAGTTCCAAAGGCTCAATTGAGGTCTCAATTTCAATTTTTCTTTCCCGAAAAGTAGGCTGAAACAAAGACACAATGCGCTGAATCAGCGGCGTCAGTGGCGATTCTGACAAGTGCGGCTTGGGGATGCTGGTAAAAGTTTGGTAGGCATTTACGAAGTGCATCAAGCCAATGGTACGGCCTTCGATCACTTCCAGCGCCTCGTTTAGGTCTTGCCAGGTCTCGCGATTGGCGGGGGCTTGCTGTTCGTCTTCAAGTTCGGATTGGATGATTTCGCGCATGGTCGACACCAGAGAGGTGATCGGTGTGACCGAGTTCATGATCTCGTGGCGCAGTACCCGGGTCAGGTTTTGCCAGGCTTCCAACTCTTTGTTGTCGAGTTCCGATTGGATGTTTTGGATGGCGACTAGGCGAATCATTTGTCCCCTCATGCGGATCGAGGTGCCACTGATGGCCAATTGGCGGTCGACGGCGGCTTGAAAAAGGGTACTTTCGCCGGATTCCAGGTTTTTGAGGATATTCTTCAGTTCAGGGTTGTCTTCATCCAGGTCGTTGAGGCTGCGCAAGCGGTACAGGCCCAGCAGTTTAAGGGCCGTGCTGTTGCAGATTTCAACTTGTCCGTTGTCGTCGTAAGCCAACAAGCCCGTATTGACGTGCTGCACGATGGTTTGCAGGTATTGGGCGCTGGTTTCTTTGTCGGCCCGCACTTGCCGAAAGGCGTCTAAAACCTCGTTGAATTGTCGACTCAACTCCCGAAAAGTAGGGTCCAATTGGTTGCTTGAGGCAAAACGTACCGAAAAATCGTCGTAGCGCACCGACTCCAAAAAGCGCACCAGTTTGCGGTTGGTGGTATTGACGAAGTTATATAGGTTGACCGTTGACCAGATCAAGGCCAAGCCCATCGTAATGCTGAGTGCCGTAAATTTAGTATTCCCCCAGGCATATACCAGCCCGGTGATGATGACCACCAAAATAGCGATGCGCCAGGCCAGGCCGAATGCAAAGGTGCGTAGGTACATAAAATTTGCTTGTAGATAAGGTTGCTGTTTTTTACGCAAAAAATGTGCCAGCTTATCTTTGGGCAAGATAGGGATTTTGGGTTAGGATGAATAGTGCAACGGAACGAAATAATAGGCCATTGCCAACGCGATTTTTTTGTCTAAACCAGAATTTGCAGAATTACAGAATTTCTTGCGTGACGTTGACCAAACCAAAATTTTAAAGAATTAGAAAATTGGTCCGCTTCGCGGTCTCGGTACAAATAATGAAGGAGCGAATGGGTAGGATTTTCACCAAGAATATAGACGGTTAGTAAGGGTTCAAAAATAAACGGTTCCAATTTTTATGATTCCTGATCAGATCATGTTGTCAACATCTGGGTCAACGTCATGTTGGAAATCCGCAAAAATGAGTATATCTTGTGTAAGTGTGAGTTCGAGTGTGTGGCTTCGAGCCGAATCTATCGACCCACTTAATTGGAAATGGGGTTTACGCACACTCACACCCAAGCACCACACCCAAACCCAATTTTATTCGCGTGCTAAAAATGGCCTCGCACAGCTAGGGCATAATCTATAAAGTACGCAGTTGCGAATTGGAAAGGTTTATTTGTGGCTTGTCACTTACTTTGATCCCAGCCCACTAGCCTGAAAATAGCACCCCCTTCCAAACTCCTCAAACTCCTCAATTTCTTCAAAAAGCCCTACCTTGCGTGGCTCAAGTAAACATTTATGCTCAACCGCACCCAGCCACCAGCCATTTCTCAAATCAGTCAATTAAGTTTGCCCCCCGTCCAGCAGATCCAGCTCGACAATGGCATTCCCGTGTACGTAGTGTCGATGGGGACCCAGGAAGTAGTCAAACTGGAAGTGATTTTCAACGCCGGGCGGCCTTACGAGCAAAAACCCATGATCTCTAGGGCCACCGCAGCACTCCTGCGCGAAGGCACCCAAAAGCAAACTGCGGCCCAAATCGCCGAACACCTGGATTTTTACGGCAGTTCAATCTCCTCGCCTTTTCACATGGATACGGTGAACCTGGTGTTGGCAACCTTGAACAAGCATTTTGCCAAAGTAATCCCTACCTTGGCCGAAATCATTCAGCAACCCATTTTCCCGGAGCACGAATTACAAGCTTTCGTTCAGCGTAGCCAGCAGCATTTGCAAGTCGATTTGAGCAAAAACGACGTGGTGGCTTACCGGGAGTTCACAGCTTTGTTGTACGGTAATGAGCATCCATATGGTTACAACAGCACAGCAGAGTTGTACAATGCCATCCAACGCCAGGACCTGATCGACCACGCGCAGCGGTGTTTCACGGCAGCCAATGCGGCGATCATCATCAGCGGAAAAATCACGCCTGAAATCCTGGATTTGCTCAATCAACACCTGGGGCAGGGCATGCCCAAAGGCGAATTGCTAGCAGCCAACTGGACACAAGCCCAAACCCAGCCCAGTCAAATCCGCATCGAAAGGCCCAATAGCCTGCAATCGGCGATCCGTATTGGTTTCCGGACTTTCAATCGGCACCACCCCGATTACCACGCTTTTTCCTTGCTCAACACGGCCTTGGGTGGCTATTTCGGCTCGCGTCTGATGGCCAATATCCGCGAAGAAAAAGGCTATACCTATAATGTGTATTCCGCCCTAGACGTGATGCGCTTCGATGGCTTCTTTTATGTAGGCACCGAGGTCGGCACGGAGTTTGAAAAAGATACCCTGGAGCAAATCTACCTCGAAATGGAGCAATTGCGCGAGGATCTCTTAGAGGAAGACGAGTGGGAAATGTTGCAAAACTACCTCCTGGGCAATTACCTGGGGGTGTTGGACGGCCCCTTCAACGTAGCCGAAATCGTGCGCATCCTGCACAGCGAAAACCTCCCGATGAGCTACTTCAGCGAAGCCGTAAATGCGGTGAATGAAACCAGTTTGGAGCAGTTGCGGGATTTAGCGAAAAAATATTTTGTGCCTGAGCATATGTTTCAAGTCGTTGTAGGATAGTTGTTAATGGTTAATGGTTAGTTGTAAATTATTTAGGGCTTCGATAGAAGAAAAAAGCCCTGAAAGGGCGAAATACGTCAGCGATGGGCAACGCCCATCGAGAAAGGGCGAAATACGTCAGCAACGGGCAACGCCCATTTTCCACAAAATCACCATTAAGCCCAATAAGAATTGCCGTACCGACAATCATAAAACCCTAATCCCCCCGACAAAAAGCATCATTCAGCGCCCATTAACAACTAACAACTAACCATTAACAACTAACCATTATCCATTATCCCGAATTTTAGATTCAATCCGCGTAGTAGAATACCCTTCAATAAACGGCAAAGTGAGCACTTGTCCGCCTTTTTGGAGCACCACTTCCGCCCCCACGATGCTTTCCGGGGCATAATCGCCGCCTTTTACCAAAACATCGGGCTGGATAGCCTCAATCAGCAAAAGTGGGGTGTCTTCTGAAAAAACCACCACCAGGTCCACAAAACCCAGGGCGGCCATTTGCCAGGTTCGGGTCATTTCGTCATTGATGGGGCGGTTCGGTCCTTTTAGTCTCGCTACCGAAGCCGCCGAGTTCAAGCCCAAAACCAACTTATCCCCCAATCCCCGTGCCTCGGCCAGGTAATGGAGGTGGCCGTAGTGCAGTAGGTCAAAACAGCCATTGGTAAACACAATTTTTTGGCCCTCAGCTTGCCAGGCTTGTACTTGTTCAGTGGCCTGGTCCCAATCCATAATTTTGGCTTCAACTTGCTGGAGTGGCTTCATCTGCGGGTAATTTCGCGGGCGTATAGTTGCGATTCATTAGCGGCAAAAGGATCCAGGAACTGAGGCCCTGGAAAATATTGCCTCCCAACTGTACCGCAAAAAAGAAAATATTGGCATAGGAAAAACCATTGGCACCACTTACTTTGTACATCGACAAGGCGGTCTTGACCAAAAAATGGTAAGAGCCCATGCCACCTGGCGAAGGCACAATGATGCCCCAGGTGCCAAAAATAAACACCATCAGCGCCACAATGCTGGGTAGCTCTTTGGTAGGCGCAAAAGCGTAAAAACTCAGGCGGGTCATCATCAGGAAAAATACCCAGATCAACACGCTGTACAATGCAAACAACCAAGGGCGCTCAAGCTGGCGTACGGTCTGGATGCCTTGCCAAAAACCATCGGCGATGCCCAGAACTTTTTGACCAATTTTGCTAGCAGCCAGGGCCTTGCGAAAATACCAAAGCGAAAACAAGCCCAGCAGCATCAGCGGAATGCCAATCAGGGCCAATTTTAGCAAACGATCCTGCAACTGTGCAATCGGAATATTTGCCTGCGCAAAAGCCCAAATGGTGTCAAATTCCAAAACAAACCCCACCGCAGTAATAATCAAGATGCTGATTACGTCCATCGCCCGGTCTACCACTACCGTACCGATGACTTTCTCAAAAGGCATCTTTTCAAATCTTGCCATGAACGCAGCCCGCAGAAATTCGCCCAAGCGTGGCAAGCCCAAGTTGGCAAAGTAACCGATCATGGTACAGAAAAAGGCATTGAGCAGGCGAGGTTCATAGCCCAAAGGCCGCAACAGCATGAGCCAGCGAATAGAGCGAACGATATTGCTGGCCGTAAAAGATAAAATCACTGCCAACATCCAGCCGTAATTGACAGTAGCAAAATCGCCCAAGACCTTGTCCAAAAGACTACAATCTGCTACCGGAGGCACATTTTGTGCACATTCCTCTTGGTAAGCAGCGTTTTGGTGCCGGTACAAAAGTACCAAGATCACTACGCCGACCCCCAAAAAGATACAAAAGCGCAGAAAATTGAGGAGAATTTTTTTCACTGGATATGTTTGCTTGGGAAAAGTTGAGAGGTTGAGGAGAGGGCATAAATGAAAGTTCACGCAGCGGTTGTTGAGCAATGGCTCTCAACAGATTGGCTATTGCAAGCGGTTGTTCTCGTCGGGGAAAACTACGCTTGGTTTGAAAGTTTTGGCTTCTTCAAAATCCATCCAACAGTAGCCGATGATGATCAATACATCACCTACTTGTACTTTGCGAGCGGCGGCACCATTGAGACAAATCATTCCACTTCCACGTTCCCCTTTGATGGTATAGGTCTCAAAACGTTCGCCATTGTTGTTGTTGACGATTTGCACGCGCTCGCCTTCTATCAGGTTGGCTGCGTCCAGCAAGTCCTCGTCAATGGTGATGCTACCAATATAGTTCAGATCCGCCTGGGTAACCTTCACACGGTGGATCTTGGATTTGAAACGTTGGATCAACATATTTTCAATGTATTTTCACAGCCTGATAAAGCTGTTGAATTTTCGCAAAAGTACATCCTTTTGTCAACGTGCGCAAATTAACATCAATATCTTGCAATCGGCTGATAATCAGGTCGTTTTTTGTTAAGTATTTTTTATTTTCATATCTATTAGACATTTATCTTTTTCAACATTTTTCCGTTTGCACAAAAAAGTTGACCTTTTCGCTTGTAATATGACACAAAGGCATGTGACCTTACAAATACGCGTCGTCAGAACTATACATACCAGCGGGCACGAGGCAACGTTATACACTGTAAATCGTCCGGACTGCGTTGGAATGTTTTTACCCATGAATTAAATGAAACTGTGATGGAATTAGGTGAAGTCCAAATTTCCGCAAGTGGAGGCCAAGCCTCCTTCGAAGTAAAGCTCGACCAGGCTGCCAGCATCAAATTGATTGTTCAAGACCAGCTGGGGCGACCGCTTTACGAAAACCGCTACAACCTGGAAGCGGGTATACAGGTTTTGGGCTTTCCGGTCCAAAACTGGGCTGAGGGCAGTTATTATGCCTGGTTACATTTCCAGAACAACACCAAAATGCAGCCTTTTTCATTGGCTGCCCGTAAAAAATCAATTGGCCAAAGTTTCCTCTCTCACATGAAGTTATTTTGACTTAATCATTCGACTACAAGTAGAATTAAAAGCCTGAATTTCAAATCATTGGTAAACTCATTCTGTTTTTAGAGGAGTTCGGCAATATTGAAATTCAGGCTTTTTTAGTTTTGTAATCATCCATTTTCGATCTTTGGCGTTTTAGATACATCTCTGATTGTACTACTTACTGGGATAATAAAAACACAGGTTTTTTGCTCAGTACTGGGACTATTGGGGAAATGTTGTAATTTGGTGTGCCTTTGAAGGCATACTCAAAGTATTCCTAGCCTGAAACGCATAGGTCAGTAAACGTGAAACATCTTTTACCTCATTTCATCCAGGAGCAGTTTGATCAGCGGAATATGCACGATACCCTTCATGGGTTCGTGATGTTTGTGGATTTATCTGGATTTACGCCACTCACTCAACATTTGATGAACAAGGGTTCGGTGGGAGCGGAAGAGCTGTCAAATATTCTACGCGAAATTTTTGAACCGCTGGTTGGCGTTGTATATGCACACGGAGGCTTCATCCCTTATTTTGCGGGAGACGCTTTCACTGCTATTTTTCCAGAGTCCGAAGACCTGGACCTCTCGGTTTTTCTACATGCTGCTTTTGGCGTACAAAACCTGTTCCAAAAACAGATTTACCAATTCGGCGCTTTTAAAATTGGCGTAAAAATTGGCTTGTCCTATGGTCGGGTTGAGTGGGGCATGGTTGGGCGTTATCACCGCTCTTTTTACTTCCGAGGCGATCCGATTGATGCTGCGGCAACAGCCCAGGACAAAGCCAAAAACCAGAGCTCCCGCATCGTTTTTGACGAATTGTTGTTGCAAAAATTACCTTCTTCTTTTGCCAAAAAAGAGGTAGAAAAAGGTTATTTCGCGTTCGACGGCATCCCGAACCTGCCAAATGTGCAACGCACGCCACTCAATTTGCCGAACATCAGAAAAGACCTTCTGGAGCTTTTTTTGCCCCAAGAAGTCATCGAATACAACCAAGAAGGAGAATTCCGTACAGTTATTGCGGTTTTCATTGGCTTCGAGGGCCTCACCAACCATGCCCTGCTCAATAAGTTTGCAGGCATCGTCATTGAGCAGATCAACAATTTTGCAGGTTATTTTAAAGAAATCGACTTTGGCGACAAAGGCGGAGTGATCACTTGCTTTTTTGGTGCACCAGTTTCATTTGAAAACATTGTTGATCGCTCGCTCGAATTCATCAGCGCCCTTAAGCAAGAGTTGTACGAGCTCAGGGCACAATATGGGGTTCGGTTTAAAGTTGGCGCAACCCAAGGCACCGCTTATACTGGCATCATTGGAGGGGAGGAGCGTGGCCAATATGCTGCGGTAGGCAACCGGGTAAACCTGGCTGCTCGTCTCATGGACCACGCCGAATGGGAAGAAATTTTGGTGGACGGTGAAATTCAAAAAAACCGCAGTTTCATTTTTCAGCACCGGGGCGACATCCAGTACAAGGGGCTCAAAGGCAATGTACCTACTTATAAATTAATTGGGCGCAACGAAACTCGGCAACCTGTTTACCACGAAAGCATGGTAGGCCGTAACGCTGAATTACAAGAATTACTGGCGTATTCACAACCCCTATTTGAAAACAATTCGGCAGGGATCGCCTTGATCTTTGGAGAGGCGGGCATTGGCAAAAGCCGCATCAGTTACGAACTGCGGCAGCGCCTGAACGTTGAGCAAAAAGTACAGTGGTATTCCTGTCCTACCGATCAGATTTTGCGCAAACCTTTCAACCCTTTCATCTATTTCCTGCGCAATTACTTTGACCAATCGGCAGAGCAAAATGTAGCCCGCAACCTGCAAAAATTTGAAGCCCAATTCCAGGTTTTGCTCGATAAACTGGAACGCATTCCCAACTCTCAACAATTGCGCGATGAATTACTGCGCACCCGTTCCGTTTTAGCAGCTCAAGTGGGGATTGTGTACTTCGACTCCTTGTGGGAACAACTTGATGCACGAGGGCGCTATCAAAACACCATTCAAGCCATCATTGAGCTGTTTTTGGCCGAATCACTAGTGGCCCCTTTGGTCATTGAAGTCGAAGATGGGCATTGGCTTGATGAGAATTCGCAGGAGTTACTTACCGAAATGATGCGTTACCTGCGCCGCTATCCCATTTTACTGCTGATCACATCTCGTTATGGTGACGATGGAGAAAAGCCCAGTTTTTTTGAGCCAATTCTGTTGGATACACACCAATTGCGGCAGCCTTTGGAAATCAACCTCAACCTGCTTTCGACCGCAGCAGTGAGGGAGTTTGCTGAAATGAAACTAAAAGGCCCCATCAGTGAGGCATTTTTGGAAATATTACAACGTGCTGCCAACAGCAACCCTTTTTATTTGGACCAATTGCTGGAATATTTCCTCGAGCAAGACCTACTAGAGCTGAAAAATGACCAGTGGAACCTCCAGGAAGACAAAATTCAGCTCTCCAATTCGATGAATGCCGTACTCACGGCCAGGATCGACCGCTTGTCTTCGTTGGTGAAAGAAACCGTGAAAGCTGCTGCGGTGATCGGAAGGGAATTTGAGGTGTCGGTATTGAATGAAGTAATGAAGTTCAATGAAGACTTCTCGCGCAACCATGCCGATAGCGATCTATTGCTACACGAACAAATTGAGGTGGCCGAAAAGGTGCAAATTTGGCGGGCAATGAGCGAATTGCGTTATATTTTTCGGCATTCGCTGCTGCGGGAGGCTGCTTACAGTATGCAATTGCGGGCCAGATTGGAGCAACTGCACAAACTCATCGCTGAAGCCATCGAACGCATTTACCGCGACCGCATCGAGGATCGTTTCATGGACCTGGCTTTCCACTACGAGCAGGCCAATGTGTTTGACAAAACCTGTGAGTACTTGCGCAAAGCAGGGGATTACGCCCGTCGCAATTTCCAAAACCAGCAAGCATTGGAGTTTTACGAAAAACTGCTACACATGCTGGGCACCCAAGAAGACATTGCGAAGCAAATCAGTACCCTGCTGAAAAAAGGCAAAATCCAGGAGTTGATCGGCAAGTGGGAAGAATGCGAAGAAACCTATAAAAGAGCCTTGGACCTGGCCAAACAAAACCGCGATGTATTGCTCCTGGGCCGGGCCCACAACGCACGGGGCCGGGTGGTGATGTTGCGCGGAGACTATATCGAAGCCAATAAGTATTTGCAAAAATCCATCCAGTTGTTCGAGTCGATCGACGACAAATATGGCATCGCCGAAGTACATGGTAACCTGGGTAACCTCTACTTCCGCCAAGGAAAGTACGACGAGGCCAAGAAATATTTCCAAAGCGCCATCGCCATTGGGCAGGAAATACGAGGCTATGTGGTCGACTCACAGATTGTAGCCAACCTGGGCCTGACCTACATGAACCAGGGCAACTACGACGAGGGCATTCGCCAACAGCAAGAGCAATTGGCGTATTGCCAAGCCCACAACGACAAACAAGGCATGGCCACCATTTCGGTGTACATCGGCATTGTTTTGCAAGAAAAAGGCGATTACCAGGAGGCTTTGAGCAATTTCCAGGCAGGCTTGGACCTGGCCCTGGAATTGGGTAACAAACACCTCACCGCCGTAGCCATCGGCAACATTGGCCTGGCCTATGAACGCCAAGGCAAGTACGACCTGGCCATGGAAAACTACGTCAAAGACCTAGACTTGGCTGAAGAGTTGGGCGATAAACAGGGCGAATCCATCGCTTTGGGGCTGATTGGGCAGTTGCTGAATGTACGGGGCGAATTTCACAAAGCCATTGAGTACATGTCAAAAGCCCTGATGCTTTGTGAAGAGCTGGGCTATCAAAAAGGCATCGCCAAGGCGGTGAATACCTTGGGGGATATTTTTTACAACCTCAAAGAATACAATCGCTCGATTCAGTTTTACGACCGGGCCATCGAAGTGACCCGTGCTATCGGCAATCGCCTGGTACTGGGCCTAAGCCTGGCCGAAAAAGGAACCGTATTGCTGGAAACGGGTAATTGGGCCGAGCTCGATAAAGTAAGTGCAGAAGCCCGCACCCTGGCCGATGAGCTGGATCAACCGGAGTTGTACTACGAAGCCGAGCTGTTGTTGGCCAAAAAACTACATTCACAAGGTCGCCAAGACGAAGCAAAAGCAGTACTCGAAACCCTGGCCAAAGAGGATTATTTAAGCCGCGACCAAATGGCTGCCGTCTACTTCGAATTACACCGCCTCGACCCCGAAGATCGGGAATTGACCAATCAAACCCACGCCATGTACTCGGATTTGGTGGCCCGTACTCCAAAATTCACTTATCGGGTAAGGGTAGAAAAATTGATGGAGTCGATGGGGTAGGGGACAAGCCACGAATAAACCTTACCAAATTGCAACTTCGTTGCCTCGCTTTGCGAGGCCATTTTTGGAACACGGATAAAATTGGGTTTGGGTGTGCTTGTTTGGGTGTGAGTGTGCATAAACCCTATTTCCAATTAAGTGAGTCAATAGATTCTGATCGAAGCCCCACACACTCGAACTCACACTTACACACGACACACCCATTCTTGCGGATTTCCAACACGACGTTGACCATGATGTTGACACCTAGCAATTAAAAAATTGGAAAGGTTTATTTTTGAACTGTTACTAAGGGTAATGCACTGGCAAAATTTCGTTGGGACTAATCCATCTCCGATTTATTTTCGTTCTTGCTTGCCATTTCAAAAAACAGCCACTATCTTTGCACTCGCTTTTTGAAAAAGCACTCAGGCGCGGGTAATTAGCTCAGGTGGTTTAGAGCGCTGCTTTGACAGAGCAGAGGTCACAGGTTCGAGTCCTGTATTACCCACAAGATGGGGTGTGGGTGTGATGGTGTGAGTTAGGGTGTGTGGGGCTTCGGGCTTGGGTCTGAGTGAAAGTCTCAACATCAAAGTTCTTTAATCTTTAAATGTTTGGTTTGTGTTTGACTTTGAGAAACTGGAGGTTTATCAAGAAATACGGACTACCAATTTGAAGGTTCTAAAGCACATTTTTACCCACAAAACGAGTATTGACCCCTACTTGCAAGATCAATTCAAAAGAGCCAGCCTAAGTGCATTGCTGAACCTGGCCGAAGGAACTGGTCGAATGACGAACCCCGACAAAAAGAAATTCTACATCACTGCACGTTCTTCTATTTTTGAATGTGTAGCGATCTTGCAAACTTTGTACGACTTGCAAGCGCTGGAGAAAAACCTCCACGATGAATTGTACAGCAGCTTCGAAAAATGCTCACGTATGTTGCTAGGCATGATTCGCTCGCTGGAATAGGTGCGGAAGTTTTAGCGTTTAACAACTGTGGTACGAATTACAAATACCACTAGGGCCAAACAGTGTCTCGGACACACCCACACCATCACACTCACACTCACACACTATTTTCGGGATGTAGCTCAGCCCGGTAGAGTACACGTCTGGGGGGCGTGTGGCCGCAGGTTCAAATCCTGTCATCCCGACTACCAAAAGGTCTTGCAATTTTGTAAGGCCTTTTTTTATCCCCTCAAATTCTTATCACCACCCGGCCAACCTTCACACCCCATGCAAAAACTCCACATCCGCCCAGCTACCCACGCCGATATTCCCGTTTTGCTGCAATTCGAGCAAGCGGTGGTCCTAACTGAGCGCCCTTTTGACGCGACCCTGAAACCCGACCCCGTCACTTATTATGACTTGCCTTTTTTGATCGACTCCCCCCAAGCTGTGCTTTTGGTGGGCTTGTGGGAAGGCGAAATTTGTGCCTGCGGCTACGCCAAAATAGTTCAGGCTCAAGCTTATTGCCAGCACGATCGCTATGCTTATTTGGGCTTCATGTACGTGGCCGAGACTCATCGGGGCCAGGGTTTCAATCGTCAAATTTTGGAGGCTTTGCAACAATGGGCCAAAGACCAGGGCCTGGTCGAGTGCCGTTTGGAAGTGTATGCTGACAATGTGGCCGCCATTCGGGCATATGAGAAGGTGGGGTATGCGACCAAGCTGTTAGAGATGCGATTGGGGGTGTAAAAGCCATACAGGATAATTTGGCTGGTGCTTTTCGGTTCTGAACTTGGCAAGCAACTCAGGTACCCATTCGTACCACTAGTATCTCAAAATCACCCATTTGACTTAGTTGTGTTACGGCCCCTAATGTGTTTCAGAACAGTTTCTTATAGCCGCGCTCTCCTCAATCACTCCACCCGCTGCACTACACTCCGCTCGGAAACCCCATTTTCATTTACACATTCGATGCTGAAAAAATAAGTTTTGGTCCGGTCCATGCCTTTGAACCAGTATTCATTGGCGTCATGCACCATGATGCAGTTGTACAATTGGTCGGGCGCGGTACCATAATAGATGTTGTAAGCATATGCTTGGTCCACGGGCGACCACTTGATCCAGGCTGAGCGCTTGTCAGTTTCGGTGCGCAGCACAAAAAACTGTTTGGGTGCAGGAGGGATGCTACCCTTGCCCTTGCCAAAAACCCTGAGGCCACTGAGGGCAAACTTCCCGCTGGGCATTTTGCGGTTTTCAATTTTGATGAAACGGGTTTCGATGGCTTGCGGCAGTTCGATGTAATCATGGGGTACGTCGGTCTGGTTCTGGCTTTTGTCAAGCAAAATCTCCCATTTTTTCCCGTCTTTCGAGTGGTAAAGGAGATATTGATGGGCTAATTTTTCGCCTTTGCCTAAGATCTCGGCATCTTGATCGGCAAAATTGACTTGGATGGCTCTAACTGTGCAGGTCTCGCCCAGGTCGCTTTCTAACCATTCTCCAGGATTGGCACTGCTGGCCGACCAGTAAGTTTTGACGCTTTCGTCCACTGCAAAATTGGGGTAATGCGCTCCAAGCGTAGAGGATGCCCGCACTGGTTTTTGGTAATTGAGCAACATCCAGCCCGTGAAGCGACTTTTCAAATGATCGGCCTTGCCATTGGGTAAATAATGCGGGTAATCGCCAAAAGCAGTGTTGCAGTACATCACATCTTTTTGGTCAAAACCCGCAGGCCAGATGCCGATGCGTCGCTCAAAATTGTTTTTCACCGCCACCACCATCGTAGATACATGCCAGTAATTCTGCCAATTGTCCTGAAAAGTAGCCCCATGCCCGGCCCCCCGGATGAAGCCTCCTGCTTTGGAAGACAGTGGATCGCTTTGGTGCTCCCAAGCATCGGTCAAGGGGGTAGTTGCCACCGCCACCCCATCGGAGTAGCCGCTGAACTCGGTGCCTGGCGCCCCGTATTGCATGTAGTATTTGCCCTTGTATTTGGTCATGTGCGCCCCTTCCATGAAGGGGTTGAGGAAGGTATTGTCGAGGTGCTCTCCAAAACGTTGCCAGCCATAGCGCTCAGGGCGCAGGATGAACAACTCGGTGCGGGTGCCCAGGGGCTGCATGGTTTTGCGGTCCAGTTCCACCCCCTTGAGTGGAAAAGCGTTGCTGGAACCATTGAACATGTAGAGTTTGCCATTGTCATCGGTGAAAAAATCGGGATCCCAGCCACCGATGTCGAACTTGTATACCAACTCCGACCATTCATTGCCTTTCGGGTTGGTACTCATCCAAATGGGAAAAGTGCGGCTGTAAGTTGAGCCAAAGACCAGCATTGTATCGCCAATGATGCCCACTGCGGGTGCACAGAGGTCATCATAAACCTTGTGCTCCGGGCGCAAAAAATGGCGGGCTACAAAGGTCCACTTGCTCAGGTCTTTGCTCCACCAGTAACCCCATTGGTTGGTAGAAAACAGGTAATAATCGCCTTTGTAATTCACGATCACTGGATCCGCAGTGGCCCGGTGGTGCCCCCATTCCGAAAAATTGGGGATGGGGGTGTAGCCGTAATCCAGGTTGATGGGATTGCAATAGGTGCTTTGGGCCGATAGCTTGTGTTGGGCCAAAAAAAGGCCCAGAAGGAGCGCGAATACGATTTTCTGACTCATAAAACAGGAAATTGGTGGGCTATTTTGGGGGCAAAAAAAGTAGTACTTTGACTTGGTGAAAGTCTTAGAGCACGAGACTTACAAAGCGGGAGCCTGGGTCGCAGTTTTTGTTAAACTGCCGGAAGGACACCAAATTCGTGTTCAAACCTTGTTTCAATCCTGCTTTTTAATGCCTCTGCATCGATCAAATCAGTGTAACGCTTCAAGCGAGACAGGACCGCCATCAGGTGTTCGAGGATGATTGGCTTGGGGTCTTCGACAGCAAGAATTTCAGCGTAGGGAAGTACCAACCAAATATAGATATCTTCTTGAGACTTACTTACCCTAGTCCTACTTTTCTCTTTCCTACCTACGAGTGTAATGTATAAGTTACTGGTGCATAAATCTCTAAACTCATCATTTAGGGCTTGTAAATTGACTTTTGCATACGATTTGAGGTCGAAGTTGCCGCCGATGGTAATCATGACAATATTTTTTTGCGATTTAAGGAAAAAAAGTTTTTCAATCAAGCGATTTGTTTCCCGGTGGCAGGACTAATCTGAACCAGCTTGGAGTAGCTGCGTTGTCTCCAACCCAAGGACGCCTTATATTTTCAGGCAATAAACTATATGTGCCAATCAAAGTAGTTTGTTCAGCAAGGACTGTTGCCAAATCCCCTTCCATTCGTTCAAGCAAAGCAAGATTGTTTTTAATTAACCAATTTGAACTATATCCTCTTGCAGAAAAGGTGTCTCCTGTAGTTCCATACTTGTAAATTTCTTTTCCTTTGAGATAAAACCTTCCAGTTGGCGAATGAGGACACTCAAAATACCCATTGTTAATTGCGACCAGCACATATAAGCGGTGTTTTTGTGTCTTCTCAACCTTGCGAGTAAGCGTTTATTCCCAGCTTTTGCTCAAGCTGTAACTGCCATGTTCTCTTTGGGAACGGCATCTTCCCAGGTTTTGGGGATGGCCATGTAGATGATGATGCCTAAAATCAAGCCAATTATTGTGAAGACGATACCTTTAGAAATCAAGCTACCTTTTGAGAAGGCGAGGCCCCATAGATTTCGCTCATTTGAGGATATTTTCAGCAGCTATTTACACAAAAGAGATGATCTTTTTGAAGAAAATTAAGCTTTTTCGTCACTCAAAACCATTGGAATGTATAGCTACTTTGAGTAGGATAATTTGATGAATCGCTGATCATTTGGCCAACTAGCTTAGATTGATTCTTTTTACCTTAATACATCCACATGACAGCAGCACAAATATACGAAAAAAATATTAAAAAACAATATTTTCATTTTTTCACCAAAGACACATAAAAATTATTTTCGCAAAACTTACATCCCCTCATAGATATACTTAACCACCATAGGTTTTGTGCATTTCAATCAAATGTTCCAATGTCATGGCTACGCCATTTTGAAGAAATTTTGCTTGCCTTTGCTACCATAATGCCAGCCCTACGGGCTTTTTTAATTCAAAAACCGAGTAGCGGTGACATTATGGTAGAAAAAGGCAGGTCATAGTCGTCTCAGAACCGCGAAGCGGGCCAATTCTGAAAATTCTTTTAAATTCTGTTTTGGTCAACATCACACAAGAAATTCTGCAATTCTGTAATTCTGAAAATTCTGGTTCAGATACAAAATGCTTTACTTGAGTGTTGAGACCGACTTTCTCCGAAGTTTTCAGTAAACCAAAAAGTACCAACCAACAGAGCTCAACCAATTTTACCCCCAAATGTTTCCATAACTGTTGTCTCAATCCTAACCCAACTCCTCGTTCATGACCCAACTTCCACTGGATGCAGATTTAAAAAATGAAATAGCTGCTTTTGGCCTCTTCAAAGGCGCAAACCCAGCGGATATTGATTGGTTCTTGTCCCGAGCCGAACACCGGGAGTATGCCGAGGGCGAGCACCTCTTTGTGCCTGGCGACGCGCTGAATTCCCTGGAAATTGTGCTGGAGGGCGCTTGCATGGTCAAAGTCAAACAAGGCAATGAGTTCCGCGAATACCGGACCTGGACCCTCGGTTCGGTGATGGGAAAATTGCCATTTTCGCGTATGCAAAAAGCTGCTGCCTACGGTATTGCCGTGGAAAAATGCCGCATCCTGTGCCTGCACGAGCAGTTTTTTCCGGAGATGGCGCAACAGAGTTATGTTTTGCTGGGCAATTGTGTAGCTATTATGTCGGATCGGATCAAGGATTTCACCCAGGTACAATTGCAAAGTGAAAAACTCATGGCCTTGGGCAAACTTTCGGCGGGCCTGGCGCACGAACTCAACAACCCCGCCTCCGCCATTGTGCGCAGCGCAGAGGAGTTGTACGAACGCACCCACCACACTCCCGAACGTTTCAAAGCCATCATCACCATGCGGGTGACGGAAGAGGAGACCGATGCAGTCAACGCCATTTTATTTGGAAAAATCAAGGCTGCAAGACCCGACCTGCCCTTGTTGCAGCGCGAGGCCAAACGCGATGACCTCTTGGACTGGTTGGATGACCATGCCATCGAAAACGCCGACGACCTCGCTGAGGTTTTCTTGGAATTTGGCTTGTATGTTGAGGATTTGGAGAAAATCGAGACCACCGTTGCTGGACGCGAGTTGGGGGCTATTCTCAACTGGATTGGAAACACCCTGAACCTGGAGAATTCTGTCTCTGAAATTCGCGAAGCTGCAAGCCGCATTGCAGAGTTGGTGCGATCTGTAAAAGCTTACACCCACATGGACCAGGCGCAGGCTTTTGAACCTTTGGACCTGCATGAAGGCATCAAAAACACCCTGACCATGCTCAAGCACCTGATCCGACAAAAAAGCATTGTTTTGGAAAAAAACCTGGACCCCGATTTACCAAAAATATTGGGAAATCCCGGGGAGTTGAATCAGGTGTGGACCAACTTGATTGATAACGCCATCGATGCTTTGCCAGTGGGAGGAACTTTGAAAATCCACAGTTTTTTCCGCCACAAAAAAGTGGTGATTGAAATCGAAGACAATGGCAGCGGCATCCCCCAGGAGGTCCAAAACCAGATATTTGAGCCTTTTTTTACCACCAAACCCATCGGTCAAGGTACTGGCATGGGCTTGGAAGTAGTGCGGCGCATCATTACGCAGCACCACGGCGAAGTGAAGTTCAGTTCACAAGCCGGATCAACCATTTTTACCATTGAGTTTCCCCAGTGGAACTGAAACTATTTATTCCCTAAACTTCTCATTGTTTGTAAAAATGCCAAAGCAACCCATTCTCTTCTCCATCGACGATGACCCGCAGGTGCTGCGCTCCATTCGCGGCGATTTGCGCAAACGATACAAGGACGAATACCGCATCCTGAGCGTGGAGTCGGCCCGCGAAGCCCTGGATAGTTTGAGTGAATTGAAAAAACAGGGCGAAACGGTGGCCTTGTTTCTTTCTGACCAACGCATGCCAGAGATGGCTGGGGTGGACTTCTTAAATGCAGCCAAGCAAATTTTTCCCAAGGCTAAAAAAGTCTTGCTCACTGCATATTCGGATACCGATGCAGCCATTCGGGCCATCAACGAGGTGGGGCTCGACTTGTATTTGATGAAGCCTTGGGACCCACCAGAGGAAAAATTGTACCCCATTCTCGACGACTTGTTGGAAGACTGGCAGGCGGGTTTTCAGCCAGATTTTGAGGGCATTCGCTTGCTGGGCTACCAATATGCGCCCCAATCGCACGCCATCAAGGATTTTTTGGCGGGTAACCTCATTCCTTACCAGTGGCTTGACATCGAAAGCGATAGCAAAGCTGAGGAATTACTCGGTTTGCACCACAAAACGCTCAACGACTTGCCTTTGGTCATCTTGGCCGATGGCAGCGCCATTTCCAGGCCCTCAGTAAGTGAATTGGCTGAAAAACTGGGCCTCAACACCCGGCCTCAGCACGATTTGTACGATGTGGTCATCGTCGGCGCTGGTCCGGCAGGTCTGGCCGCAGCGGTGTATGGTGCTTCGGAAGGGCTCAAAACCTTGCTGATCGAACGCAAAGCTCCCGGCGGACAAGCGGGTACCAGTTCAAGGATTGAAAACTACCTGGGTTTCCCCAATGGTTTGAGCGGGGCTGACTTGGCCAGGAGAGCGGTCGCCCAGGCTACCCGATTTGGAGCGGAGTTTTTGACCTCGCAGGAGGTTCAAAAAATCAGCATTGAAGGCGATTATAAAAAACTTCAATTGGCCAGTGGCGAGGAGATTTACAGCAAAAGTGTGATCATCGCCAGCGGGGTGGATTACCGAAAATTGCCTGCCAAGGGTGAGGAAAAATTTACTGGAGCGGGCATATATTACGGTGCAGCCATTACCGAGGCCAATGCTTGTATCAATCGGCAGGTTTATGTGGTAGGTGGGGGCAACTCGGCAGGGCAGGGGGCAGTTTATTTGTCCAAATATGCTGCTAAAGTCAATATTGTCATTCGTCGGGAGGACCTGAGCGCTACCATGTCGGCTTACCTGATTGATCAAATTGCGGCCATCCCCAACATCGAAATAATCCCTTGCACCGAAGTCGTCGAAGCCTTGGGCCATGACCATCTTGAGTGTGTGGTGTTGAAAAACATCAATACTTCAGAGGCGAAGCAAGTACAAGCTGATTCATTGTTCATTTTTATTGGGGCAAAACCAGCTACCGAATGGATGCCTGACAATATCCTGCGCGACGAAAAGGGTTTTGTAGAAACAGGGCGAGAAGTACAAGCTTACTCCAATTTTAACAACTTCTGGAAACGTACTCGCTCGCCTTTCCTGCTCGAAACCTGCCAACCCGGCATTTTTGCGGCGGGGGATGTACGGGCTGGGGCCATGAACCGCGTAGCCTCGGCAGTAGGGGAAGGGGCCATGGCAATAAAATACGTACATGCTTATTTAGCCGAACACTGATCCGTAACTTCGCCGCATGAATTGGAACAATTTTCGTGCAGAACTCAAAGCCCTGGTCCATTTAGGCATGCCGATTGCCTTGGCCGAGTTCAGTGGCATGGCCCTGGCCACTTGCAGTACCCTGATGATGGGCAAAATTGGAGCTACTGAAGTGGCTGCAATCGGCGCTGTGCATCCAGTTTTTTGGACCATTGCCCTCATTGGCATCACTGGCTTGTCAATGACATCGCCGCTGGTGGCTGCGGCCCAAGAGCAGGAGGATCATCGCGAGGTCAAAAAGATTTTGTACGCCAGTAGCCTCATCGCTCTGGGTTTGTCTTTGCTGTTGGGCCTGATCATGATCGGCATTAACCTCAATTTTGCTCGGCTGGGGCACCCGGCGGAGGTAAGTCTGGTGAGTCAACCTTATTTTTGGGTACTCATTGCCGTTTTTCCGGTTTTATCCATGTATTTCAACCTCATTTATTTTACCGATGGCCTATCGTTGACCAAAGTCGGGATGTATGTTTCCTTGGGTGGATTTGTATTGGGCTTATTTTTTAACTGGATTTTTATTTACGGAAAACTGGGCCTTCCTCGCCTGGGTTTGATCGGCCTGGCTTGCTCTACCACGCTGGTGAATTTGCTACAGTTTTTGGCCATGATCGTTTATTTGCGAAGCAATGAAAGGTTTCGAGCCATGCGCGAGGCCAGGGTCCTGCGGATGGACGTTTGGCAAAAAGCCCTGGAGTACCTCAAAGTCTCCTTGCCAGTAGGGATGCAAACGGTGGTAGAATTCATGGCTTATGCCTTGGGTGCCATATGGGTGGGGCAATTTGGCAAATATCCCTTGGCTGCGCATCAAATTGGCATGACCCTCGTGGGCGTCAGTTTTGTGGTGTTGATGGCCATTGGTACTGCGGGTTCTATTCGCATTGGGCAGGGTTTGGGGCAGAACAATCCGCGTGGTGTGCGATTATCCGGTTTTTCGGCGATGGCCTTGGCTCTAGGGATCGTTTTGATTCCGTGTAGTGCTTACCTGTTTGCAGCAGAACCCCTCGCCAAGTTATTCATTGGCGACGAGCGGGTGTGGAGCATCGCGGCTTCTTTGATTACCATTGCAGGTCTTTTTCAACTTTCTGATGCGATTCAATCAGTAGGCATTTCGCTGTTGCGGGGCTTGGAAGACACGACCATGCCTACGGTCATTTCCTTGGTGGCTTATTGGGCCTTGGGCATGCCCTTGGGCTATTACCTGGCTTTTCAGGCTGGTTGGGGGGTAAAGGGAGTCTGGATCGGTTATTTGGTGGCCTTGAGTTCCCAAGCCATATGGTTCGCCTGGCGGTTTTATGTGCTGAGTGGCCGGATTCGGGAGGTCAAACCTAAAGAAAGCCAGCCGATCAATCCTGCTTGATAGCTTTGGGAGCGTAAAAAAATAAGGTAGAAGGATTTGGGTTTAGTGAAAAAAGAAAAGCAACTGACTGAAAGGAAGTTGCTTTTCTTTTTTGCTAAACCTCAAAAGCAAATTCGTCCCCCCTTATTGGCTCAAATACTTTAGAATTGATCGGCTGGCTTTCTTTTTACTACATAGACTTCAGTCAAAATCAACTGGCCGCTTTCTCCACTGCACGCCATACGCGAAACAAGTTGCGGTAGCAAATTTTGGCAATGTCTTCTTCACTGTAACCGCGCTTGAGCAGTTCAAAGATCAGATTGGGATACTGTGATACATCCTTCAAGCCCGTTGGCAGGGAATCACCTACGCCATCAAAGTCGGAACCGATGCCAATGTGATCGATACCAATCAGCCTGCGAACGTGGTCAATGTGGTCAGCCACCGTTTTTACGTCAGCATAAAGGTTGGGGTTTTGCTTGCGAAACTCCTCGATCAAAGGCTTGGCCTCGGGGCTTTTGGGGTCCAGCCCTTTTTTCTTCAACATGTCCTCCATTTCCTGGCGTTTTTTGTTGTTGTAGGCAGGGATTTTACCGTCGAGAAAAGTAGAGCCGAAGTTGATTTGGATCACGCCGCCATTTTTGCCCAATGCCAAGAGTTGTTCGTCGCTCATGTTGCGCTGCCAACCTGGAGTGAATTTACGACATGAAGAATGTGAAGCAATAACAGGCACCTTGGTCATGCGCACCACATCAAAAAAGGTGCTATCCGAAACGTGTGAAATATCAACCATGATGCCCAACCGGTTCATTTCCCGCACTACTTTTTCGCCAAAAGGACTGAGTCCTTTCCAGGTTTGGGTGGTATCGTAGGAAGAGTCACAAATCTGGTTGTCCTTGCCATGCGTTAAAGTGATGTAGCGAATGCCACGGCGGTGAAAATAGGCTAGGTTGGCCAGGTCGTCCATCACAGGGGCCCCATTTTCCATGCCCATCGGCAGTGAAATCAGGCCTTTTTTAAAGTTTTCCTCCACTTCAGCGGGCGAAAAGGCAATTTTAAACTTGTCAGGGTGCATTTTTGCTACTCCTTCCATCATGTCGATCAGCGAATCCGCCAGCATTTTGGCACGTCCATTTTTTTGGTACTCAGAAGGAATGTAAATGGACATAAACGGTGCCGATAAGCCCCCTTTCTTTGCACGAACGTAGTCAAAATCGCCCTCGGTGGTTTCGACAGGAATGCCAACATATTCCCTGGTCAACTGAAAGCGAGAGACTTTCAGTCGAAAAGGTAAATCTACATGCCCATCGGTGATGATGTATCTGTGGGCTAGATCGTCAGCCTTTTTACGCAAAGCATCGTCTCCTTGCATAGTTGTTGAGCTTTGGCGATTGCAAGCCAATAAACAACAAAATATAAAAAAATATAAAGTCAATATTCTCATCATAGCACTCAGGATTTTTTGTGCTGAAATTTAGAGACTTTTTTGATTTTTTTCGTCAAAAGCTGAAATCCATCTTAACAAAGCCAATAAATGGCTGAAACAATTTATTTCCGATTCGTTTCAAAGTCATGGATTTTGAATTGGTTTTTATTACATTTGACTCTGTTACCCAAGGTGTTCGATAGGAATCGCCTACTTGAATACACTAAAAATACCTCTACCATGAAAGCACTATTGGTCTCCCTTCTATTCCTAGGTGCATGGAATGTGTTGTATGCCCAAAATCCAGTGAAACCAAAGCCGGCTTTTTGCGATCAACCACCCAACTCCTACAACTACAGCGCACCCGGACCAGCGCCCAAGCCCTTGCCCGTTTTTCCTACTTCTTCACAAGTAGAATACCGGGTTCAAGTAGCTGTTTTACGCAATACTGACCCCCGTACCTTGACTTTTCATCCAAGCCTGGTGGCTCGTTACCAACCTTGTGAAGAGGTTTGGATCGTGGAATCAAGAGAAACTTTCAAGGACCGTGCTTTGGCCGATAAACTGAAAGCAACCTTGGAAAAAGCAGGTTATCCTACACCTTTTGTGACTACGATCGTTTCCTACAATTGATTTGAATTATTTCTTTGGGAGCGAAAAAAATAAGGTAGACGGATTTGGGGTTAGTTAAAAAAGTGTAAGTAACTGACTGATAAAAAGTTATGTTATTTTTTTTTTTTTTTTTGTAAGTTCTCAATACGTTTTCACAAGTGCCATTTTCTCGTATTGCTTACCAAAGTAGTTCAGGAAGGGACGTTGGAAACGTGCAGAAGCCCGGTGTCGGTCAGGAGACCTGAGAGCAGCACAATGCTCAATGAACGTTGGTTCACGGTCTCTGACCGGAACCGTCTTCCAAGCGTTTGTAACGCTTAAACGGATATTTAAGCATTGAGGACTTACCTTTTTTTGCTAACGCTCAAAAGCAAACACGTCCATTTTATTTTAGCTCAAATACTCAAATACTTTGCAGCCAGCCAAACGAAATTTGCCCTTAGGTGTTTTTCATCTGAGTCGATTTTTATGCTAAAACAACAATCGGTCCTGACTGGCCACAATGCTTCCATCTTCGCACTGAGCCCTGCTGAAGATAGCCAATCTTTTTTCTCTTCGGCTGGCGATGGTTGGATCGTGCGCTGGGATTTGAACCTACCTGAGATGGGCAAATTGGTAGTCAAAGTAGAATCCCAAGTCTTCTCACTATTGTATTTACCCGAATGGAATAGGATCGTGGCAGGGAACATGAATGGCGGACTACATTGGGTTGATTTGGATCAACCCGATCAAACCCGTAACATCGTCCACCACCAAAAAGGTGTTTTTCGCATCCGTAGAGTGGGGCCTTATGTTTACACTTGTGGGGGTGATGGTACACTCACCCGCTGGGACCCTGAGCAAGTGCGCAGCCTAGAGAGTATCCAACTCAGCCACCAGAGCCTGCGGGCATTTGCCTACAACCCCGAACGGGGCGAAATGGCCCTTGGTGCCAGCGACGGCAATATTTACCTGCTTGACGAAGCCTTGAGCCTCAAAACGACTATTCCTAATGCACACGCCAATTCGGTTTTTTGCCTGGCCTTCAGCCCCGACGGCGAGCACCTGATCAGTGGTGGCCGTGATGCTCATTTGAAGGTGTGGGAGACGACCGCTTTGAGCAACGTTTCTTCCCAAGCAGCACACTTGTTTACCCTGAATGACCTGGTTTTTCATCCCAATGGGCAGGTTTTTGCCAGCGCTAGCCGCGACAAAACCATCAAAATCTGGGATGCCCAGACTTTCCAACTTCTCAAAGTGCTTGACACGATTCGCGACAAGGGGCATGTCAATTCTGTGAATGCTTTACTTTGGTCAGCCAGCGAAAATCGCCTGATCTCAGCCAGTGATGATCGGAGCATCATGGTGTGGGAGGAGTAGAAAAGTTGAAATATTTAGGGTTCAAGAGAGGTGATCGAAAATGTTAAATTTCAACCACCTCAAAACGTGCCAACGAGCCCCCAAATCATTAGTCGTCTATCGTATGTCGCCTATCTTATGTCAAAACAAAACCTTCAAAACGCTTACTCTACTCAAATAATCAAGCCAGACGTTTATCTTTGCCCCCCTGAAAACCACTCTGATGATCTTATCGGATAAAAAAATACTGGCGGCGATCGAAGACGGCCAGATTGTAGTTGAACCCTTTGACCGCGCTTGCCTGGGGACCAACTCATACGACGTACACCTGGGCAAACACTTGGCCATGTACGACAGCCAGATCCTTGACGCGCGCAAGCACAATACAATCACTCATTTTGAAATCCCGGAGGAAGGCTTTGTCCTGCACCCTGGCATTTTGTACCTGGGTGTGACCCAGGAGTACACCGAAACCCACAACTCAGTGCCTTTTTTGGAAGGAAAATCGAGTGTTGGCCGCCTGGGCATTGACATTCACGCCACTGCTGGCAAAGGCGACGTAGGTTTTTGTAATTTCTGGACCCTGGAGATTTCCTGTACTCAGTCTGTTCGGATATACGCAGGTATGCCGATCGGCCAGTTGATTTATTTCATGGTCGATGGCGACATTGAGCGCTATTATAACCACAAGCAGGACGCCAAGTACAACCAACGCAGCGAAAGGCCGATGGAAAGCATGATGTGGAAGAATAAATTTTAGTGACGTTGAAATGTTGAAATGTTGAATAGTTGAATAGAGTTCAAGCATTCCAGTTTCAACTGACATGTCCACTTAACCAGGCGAGAGCCCGTCTTTTCAACTTGTAAACCCTTCAACATTTCAACTAGAATGATTCTCGTAACAGGCGCAAACGGCCAACTCGGCACTGAATTAAAAAACCTTCAGACCCAATTTTCCAGCCTACCTCTGGTACTGACCGATGTAGCCGAGCTAGACATCACCAGCCCTGAAGTAGTGCAGGCTTTTTTTGCCCAACAGCCCTTCAGTGCCTGCATCAACTGCGCGGCTTACACTGCAGTTGACAAAGCCGAAAACGACGCAGAAACTGCCAGCCGGGTCAATGCCCTGGCACCTGAGGTACTAGCCGAGGCTTGCCTGCAAAAAGGGGCCAAGTTCATTCATTTCTCGTCGGACTACGTGTACCACAACGGCCTGGACCGCCCCCTACGCGAAGACGATCCCTGCGAAGCCAAGAGTGTATATGCCAAAACCAAACTTGATGGAGACCTGCGCGTTATGGCTGCCAACCCCAATGCCTTAGTCTTTCGGACCTCCTGGGTTTACTCGGCTTATGGGAATAATTTTGTGAAAACCATGTTGAAACTGGGCCGTGAGCGGGGCCACCTGCGCATCGTGTACGACCAAATTGGTGCTCCTACCTACGCCAAAGACCTGGCCCTGCTGGCCTTGCAAGTATTGTCCGATGAAAAACTCAGCGCTCAAAAAGGCGTCTACAACTACAGCAACCTGGGTGTGACCAGTTGGTACGACTTTGCCCTGGCCATTTTTGAATACGGCAAAGTAGCCTGCACCGCCGAACCCATCTTGAGTGTGGAGTATCCTACACCAGCTGCTAGGCCGCCTTACAGTGTGTTGGATAAAAGCAAATTCGCAGCCGATTTTGGCCTGCACACGCGTCACTGGCGCGTGGCTTTGCAGGAGTGTCTTCAAGAGTTGGGAGAGTTGAGTTGAGAGGTTTAGTAGTTGAGAAGTTGAGAAGAATGCACTTCGATCAAGTTTGGAGACAAGTAGACTAGTAGCGAAGTAACCGTCTATATTCTTGGTGAAAATTCTACCCAGTCGTGCCTCCATTATCTGGGCTTAGACGGTGTGTGTCAAGCTCTCAAGCGAAGCGTGACAATTCTCTGATTCTTCGAAATTCTTGTTTTGGTCAATACCACGCAAGTAATTCTGGAATTCTGTAATCCTGCAAATTCTGATTTAGACAAAAAAGTCGCGTTGATAATGGGCTATTATTTCGTTCGCGTTCCACTAGTCTAGTCGAAACGTATTTGCAAAAAAAAACAGCCACTTTGCGTCAACAAATTGGCTGTTTTGCTTGAATCCCTGTGGGAAAATGTCAAAAACCAATGCACTGGGCTCCTCTCCTCAACATTTCAACCCTTCAACATTTCAACTTTAATGCATCACACCGTGCTGCAAATAATACACCGCAATCCCTGCCAAATATCCGATCAATGCATAAATCGAGATGTTGCGCAGGTACCAAAGGAAGTCGATTTTCAGCAAACCCATGGTGGCCACACCCGCAGCGGAACCAATGATCAGGATACTGCCCCCAGTGCCAGCGCAGTAAGCTAGTAACTCCCAAAAATCATGGTCAGGTGGGTAGGTATTCAGATCGTACATACCCATACAGGCTGCGACCAGCGGAACGTTGTCAACAATGGCCGAGAGCAAGCCGATCATGGTGTTGATCAGGTAAATGCTACCAAAACTGTGGTTCAAAACTTCTGCCATCATGGTCAGGTGGCCAGAAGCTTCGAGGGCACCTACCGCTAAGAGAATCCCCAGAAAGAATAGGATACTCGGCGTGTCGATGCGGTGTAGCATGGCTGCTACCGAAAACTCATGGCGCTGGTGCTCCGGTTTGCCACGGTGCAAAAACTCAGTCACATACCAGAGCAAACCTACCGAGAGCATGACCCCCATGTAAGGCGGCATGTGGGTGATAGATTTGAAAACAGGCACCGAAAGTAAGGATGCGCCACCCAAAACGAACAAGAGTTTTTGCTCAAATGGCGTGGTAATGCGTTCCGATTTCATCTCTTCTTCCGAGAACTGTTCCATCTCCGTTTTGTCGCGGCCCAGGAAATAGGTAGCTACAAAGAGAGGCACCAATAAACTCACCGACGAGGCCAGAATCGTCGCCGTCATGATGTTGAAGGTAGTCACTTGTCCGCCGATCCATAGCATGATGGTGGTCACGTCGCCGATGGGCGACCAAGCCCCGCCTGCATTGGCTGCAACGATTACAAAACCACCAAACAACCAGAGGTTCTCTTTCTTTTTGATGATCCTGCGCAGCAAAGCGCACATGATAATGGCGGTGGTCATGTTGTCGAGTCCCGCAGAAAGAAAAAAAGTTACCCATGAAATGATCCAGAGTAACTTTACGCGATTGGAAGTGGTGATGCGGTCGGTGATGACCCGGAAGCCATCGTGGACGTCCACTAATTCTACGATGGTCATGGCACCGAGCAGGAAAAATAGGATTTCAGCTACTTTTCCCAGGTGCTCAAATAGGCTGTGTTCGAGGAAAGCGCGGGTATCGCCGTGGGCAGAATTGGCTACTTCGGCGGCTCCGGGCATTTCGGACATGCCCATGCTGAGTATTAGCCAACAAAAAACCCCGGTCAATAAGGCCGAGGCAGCTTTGTCGATGCGCAGGGGATGCTCTAACGCAATTAGCGCATAGCCAACAATGAATACAATGACAATTAAAAGGGCCATATAATATAGGTGTGTGTAGGTGAATAATCATGCAAGCCCCTTGCTCAATGCCGCGTAATGAACTCTTCAAGGTACTGAATATGCACACTTTGCTCGCGGATGATGGCATTCACGATGTCGCCAATGCTCAGCATTCCCACGACTTTATCCCCCTCTTTGACGGGTAGGTGGCGAATTTTTTTGGAACTGAACAACTGCATACAATCGTTGATATCGTCTGCTGGGCTAACCGTGAATACATTGGCCGTCATCACCTCAGTAATGGGGGTGCTTTTCGACTTGCGGCCTTTGATGATGCCTTTGCGTACGTAATCGCGTTCTGAAAAAATACCAGCCAGGCGTTCACCTTCCATCACTACAACGGCACCGATGTTATTGGCGGCCATGATTTCCAGTGCGTCCACCACCATACTGGCAGTGGTCACAGAAAGGAGATTTTGGGTAGGTTTGTTATTGAGAAGTTGCTGTACCGAAATCATTGGGTTGGTGGTTTTGGTTATGACTAATTAAAAACATAAGAAAAGTTTTGCTGGAATTTAATTTCGCCGATTAAGATATGGAATAAAATATTTTTATCCAAATATTTTGCTGAATTTCATCAAATAACCCAATTTGCTAGCATTTTTTAGGTTGTACAACCCTTGTTTTGCTTCAAAATTATTAAACCAACTCTTTATCAGTTGTTTAAAAAAAAGTTCCAACCGCAAACGTTTGCAATTTTTTATTACTCAAACACTTACTACCAGCCTTGCCAAAGAAGACTTACCTTTGCACTCGATTTTAAACAAAATTGGCTATTATGGTCGAGCAATTGCAAGACAACAACTCCCGCCTGAAACGTATTTTCATCGAATCCCGTCTCCCAGAGGAGCTGACACCACTCCAGGAAATGGCAAACAACTTGCTGTGGTCCTGGAAACAGGAATGTATCGAGCTGTTTCAGCAACTCATTCCAGGGGCATGGGAAAACATGAATTATAACCCATTGGCTGTTCTGGATCAACTCAGCCGCGAGCGCGCTGAAGAACTGGTCAAAGACAAAGCTTTCATGGCAGCGGTAAAGAAAGCCTATGCTAGCTTCAAAGAATACCTCGGTGCCAAACACCAAGGGCATAAGATTGCCTATTTCAGCATGGAGTTTGGCCTGCACATATCTGCTCGTTTATATTCCGGTGGTTTGGGCGTTTTGGCTGGTGATTTCCTGAAAGAAGCCAGCGACCAAAATGTCAACATGGCAGGCATTGGCCTGCTTTACCGTTATGGTTATTTTGAGCAAAGCATTTCTTTGCACGGCGACCAGGTGAACAACTACCCTGCGCAGGAATACACCAAGATGCCAATGCACCCAGTGCGCGACAAAAATGGCGAATGGCTCAAAATAGCGGTTGAATTGGCAGGCCGCCAGGTACACGCCAAGGTCTGGGAACTGCCCGTTGGTCGCATTCCACTCTACCTCCTGGATACCGACATCAGCGAAAACACCTGGGATGACCGCATGATCACCCACCAACTCTACGGTGGCGACAAGGAACACCGCATCAAGCAAGAGATTCTTTTGGGTATCGGGGGCATTCGCGCTCTCGAAGCAATGGGCATCGAAGCGGATATTTACCATTGCAATGAGGGCCATGCAGCATTCATGACCCTGGAGCGTACCCGCAACTACATGCGCAACCAGCACTTGAGTTATGTGGCAGCCAGCGAAATGGTGCGAGGTTCTTCTTTGTTCACCACCCACACGCCCGTTCCTGCGGGTCACGACTACTTCACCGAAGACTTGATGCGCCGTTACCTGGGCGAATTCTCCAGCCAATTGGGGATTTCCTGGTACGAGTTTATGGCTTTGGGCCGTATGGACGCCAACAACCCAGGCGAACCGTTCTCGATGAGCCACCTGGCCATCCGCCTTTGTCAAGAAGTCAATGGCGTGAGCGAATTACACGGTTTGGTGTCGCAGCACATGTTCCGTCCGCTGTACCCTGGCTACAACCACCAGGAATTACATGTGAGCTATGTGACCAATGGCGTGCACTATCCAACCTGGATTGCGAACGATTGGCACAAGCTGTTCGTAGAATACCTGGGCGAAGGCTTCATCAAAGACCAATCGAACCTGAAACTATGGGAAAAAGTGCAAAAAATTCCATCCGAAAAGATCATGGAATTGCGCACCGCCCTGAAAAAACGCTTGCTCAAGTACGTCAAGGCCAAGCTGAAAACGGAATTGACCCGTCGTGGTGAAAAGCCAGCTACGATTTTCGAAGTATTGAATGGCATTCCACAAAATGCGCTGGTGGTAGGCTTTGCCCGTCGCTTTGCTACTTACAAGCGCGCACAGTTGTTGTTCCAAAATCCAGAGCGCTTGGCCGCTTTGATCAACGACAAAGAGCGCCCGATCATGTTCATTTTTGCAGGAAAGGCGCACCCCGCCGACCAGCCGGGCCAAAAATTGATCAAGGACATCGTCAACCTGTCGAGCCGTCCGGAATTTGCAGGTAAAATCATTTTCCTGGAAGGCTACAACATGGAAATGGCCAAGTTGCTGGTACAAGGCGTAGACATTTGGCTCAACACCCCAACCCGCCCGATGGAAGCTTCAGGGACCTCAGGCATGAAGGCCGCAATGAACGGGGTCATGAACTTCAGCGTGCTTGATGGCTGGTGGGCCGAGGGTTTCCGTGAAGATGCAGGCTGGTCCTTGCCTTTGGAAAATACTTATGACGATCCACAGTTACAAGATGAATTGGATGCCGAGACCTTGTACAACATCTTCGAGGAAAACATCGTCCCTACCTATTACAACCGCGATGCCAAAGGGATCTCGGAAGAATGGGTGCAGTTCATCCGCAACATCATTGCCAAAGTAGCGCCAAATTTTAGCATGAAGCGCATGATGGATGACTACTTTGCCCGTTTTTACAACAAGTTGGCCACCCGTGGTGCCGCTTTGAAGAAAAACAATTTTGCCGAAGCCAAGACCCTCGCCGAATGGAAGCGCAACGTAGTCCAGCGTTGGCAGGGTATTCACATCGTGGACCGCGATATTTTTGACACGGATAACTATTCACTGACTTTGGGAGAAAGTTTTCAGGTCAATATCAAGGTGTATTGCAACGGGCTTGATCCCAAAGACCTGGGGGTAGAAGCCCTTTTCTATAAGCGCCACAGCGAAACCAACATGGAGCTGCGCCAAGCCATGCAACTGCAATTAAAAGACGGCAAGGGCGACATCGCTACGTTTACTGCTGAAATCACACCTGACATGTCGGGGGTATTCGAGTACGGTTTCCGCTTGTATCCGAAAAACGAAAAACTGCCACACCGCCAGGACTTGGCTTTGATCAAGTGGCTGTAATGGGTTGAGCTAGAAAAAACAAAGGGTCGCAATGCTGAGTTGCGGCCCTTTTTTAGTGGTTAGTTGTTAGTGGTTAGTTGTTAATGGTTAGTTGGGGGACTAGGCGCATTAACCAGAGGTTTAGTGGGGTTTAGGTGTTTTTGGGCATTACTGGGGTAGGGTTCAGTTCATGGGCTAGGGTTTAGTTTTGCTTAGGGCAAAATGGTGCATCAACTGTGGGTTTAGTTTCACTCAGGGCCAATAACTGGCTTGGGGTAGTCAGGGGCTTTTGGGCAAGTTTGTACCTAGGGCAGGTTCATTAACCAGGGGTTTAGTAGGGTTTGGGGCTTAGTTGGAGGTTTAGTTTTGGGACTTAACTGGGTTTTGAAAAGAAACATTAACCAGGGCTTGGTGTGGGGTTTAGTGGGTTTAGGTGTTTTGGGCATTACTGGGGTAGGGTTCAGTTCATGGGCTGGGGTTTAGTTTTGCTTAGGGCAAAATGGTGCATCAACTGTGGGTTTAGTTTCACTCAGGGCCAATAACTGGCTTGGGGTAGTCAGGGGCTTTTGGGCAAGTTTGTACCTAGGGCAGGTTCATTAACCAGGGGTTTAGTAGGGTTTTGGCCTTAGTTGGAGGTTTAGTTTTGGGACTTAACTGGGTTTTGAAAAAACATTAACCAGGGCTTAGTGTGGGGTTTAGTGGTTTCAGGTGTTTTTGAGTAAAAAAACTGGAGGGACGCGTCCAGGGATCATTTACTTTGGGGGGTACAGGGTTTTGGGAAAAAGTAGCTGGGGTCAGTTTGTTTCTTTAGGGGGAGGCGGGCAGACCAAATGTCCGCCCGCGTAAACCTCATAGTATGCTGGTTTCTTTGCCCAGCCCCTTGTCATCGGGGCTGGGCCTGGGGTGTTTAGTTCTTGGATATGAGTAATGGGTTTCGGGAAAAAAAACTTATAGTGAAGTTGAACTGTCGTACTTGTCAAGTTGGTGATCAGCGATCGTTTTCGTTGATGATTCAAAAGTACAGGCACTTGGAAGGGTTTGAAAACAACGAAAAGGCCAAAATCGGGTTTCTGAGCAGGCCAAAACATTGAAAATTTACATTTTTGAGTGGACTTTTAGGGCTTAACGAGAGGTGTTAAAAATTTGAAAATCAGATTTTTGTAAAAAAATAAAGCTTTAAAACCAAGCCACTTTAGTTTCTTGCCCAAAGGTGCTTTTTTTCGGGTTTCTGAAACATGAAAAAAAATTGAAAAAAATTTGCTGCGCATACTTTTTTTCCAAAATGGATATGCCTTTTTGGAATTTTACCCTTATTTCATTGCTTGTATATTGCCTAAAGCCATTACATTTACCATTACTAATCACACTCAGTTAAGCGATAGTATTGATTTTTGCCACTAAGAAACGGTTTGAAGACTCCCCGTGGGCCAAACAGTTTCTAAGCGCTTGAGTGCATGTCCAAAAAAAACAGCCGTCCCGTTGTCAAAGACGATCTTTTCGCCTTAATCAAAGCCATGTCTCCCTCTGAGAAACGCTATTTCAGCGTCAACAACAGCCGCAAGCGTGACAACAAGGGACAGGAAGAACGCAGTGAATACCTGGATTTGTACGACCTGCTCAGCAAAATGGAGGAATACGATGACACCAAATTGAAGCAGGCTTTCAAGGCCCGATTGGCCGATACCAAAGCCTATTTGTATGATGCCATCCTGCGCAGCATCAGACAATACCGCAGCAAACGCCTGCGGTATGGTCAAATCAAAGATAAAATCTTGGATGCCCGTTACCTCAACGACTTGGGGTTGTATGACCAGGCTTTTGCCAGCCTTGACAGCGCAGCTGAAATGGCCGAAAGCATTGACGATAACCTATCGCTGTTGGAAATCAACCGTGAAAGGCGCAAGATCATGCGCATGCAACTCAATCAACCCATGATAGATTCCATGGCCGACTGCATTGCCGCGTATCCAAAGGAGCTGCAAAAAATTCAAATTGAAGCTAGTCACCTGGAAAAATACGACCAGATCATGAGTAAAATGGTCTTGAATGCGATGGTGAAATCGGAGGAGGAAAAGCAGACCCTGGCCCAAGATTTTCATTTGTTGCTTGACTTGAGCAATGAACCTACTCGACCACTGGCCCGCTTGCGCTTTTTTCAGGGGCGCTTTTTTTACTATTTTTATTTGGGCGATTTACAAAATGCTTATAAGAACTCGAATGAAGTACTAAAAATATGGTCGGCATTGCCCGTCCTACAGGTAGAAGAAAAGATCATGTACATCAACGACATGACCAATAACCTTAATGTACTTTGCCTATTTAAACAATACGATGAGGCCAGTAAAAAACTGAATGACCTCAAAAAGATCGAGACCCACTCCTTTCATGAAGAATACTTGTTGTTTCGTCGCTTTACTCACATTGATTTGTACCTGCGCATCAACCAGGTGGAGTTGAACCAGTTGGATGAACTTGAAGCCAGTGTAGCCCAAGGCCTGAAGCAGTATAAAATTCCAGCGGGTACTGAATCAAGTATGCTTTACAACCTTACTTTTCTGTTTTACATGGCTGAACGTTACGATGTTTGTATTGATTACACGGATAGAATCTTGAAGCGCTACCAAGTCCAAGACCGGATTGACGCCCGTTTTTCGGCCAGTATCATCCGCATTTTGGCTATGTACGACCATGAGGGTGATCAAATCGACAACGCTTTTCGCTCAACATTGCGCCTGTTTCAAGCCCAAAGTGCAGATTTTGACCTCAGTTTCGAAAATGAGATCGTCCAATTTTTCCAAAAACTGAACAAAGCCACTGAACGGGAGCGCAAATCTTTGATCGCAGAATACCTCAATCACCTCATTCAACACCATTTGGACCCTGCCAAATACCGCATGGGGATGAATGAAGTAATGGCCCACTGGTGCAGGGCAAAACTAAAGGGCATTGGTTTTGCTGAACAAGTACGACGCGGCGGAAATCCTTTTCAAACGGCCTAAATTGGTGAGTATTTAAGAAAGCATTTTATTG
The DNA here is from genome assembly GCA_013299105.1 of Chitinophagales bacterium. Lineage (GTDB taxonomy): Bacteria > Bacteroidota > Bacteroidia > Chitinophagales > Saprospiraceae > Haliscomenobacter. The sequence continues at coordinate 50,676 of JAAFJY010000033.1, forward strand.
CCCTTAGGAAGTTTAAAACAGCTTCTAAGCACTCTGCCCTCCATTGGGAGTGGTTTCAAAGACCAAATTGTTTCCTTCGCGGCGGATATACAAAGAAAAAGCCAAAAGATTGAGGAACAGGCAAATCGCTGTTTTTGAAGTGCTTTGTGCGGTTACGCTGAGGGTTTCGCCATTGGATGCTCGCAGGTCGCCAGTATAAAGCAGCATCTCACGTCCACCAATGGTGTCTACGCTGCCCATTTTGATTGGAGGGCGACCTGTAAAACTGCTGGATTGAGAAAAGCCAGGCTCCAGAGTAAGTGGCTGGATCAGCGAAAATTGACCATTGGTCTGGTCCAAAGCGATGAGAAGCTGGCTATGTCCCAATTCGATTTTCAGGCTGCGCAACTCAGGGTGGGATGGTAAAGGTGCATTTTGAAGTACTTTGACCTGGGCATTTTCAAAAGTAAGGCAAATTCCATTACCAGAGAGAATGGCCTGCTGTAGAAGGCCATTCTCGTGGTATACCACGGAATGATAGTCGAAAGAAAAGGCAAGTAGGTTAAGCATAGGTTTTAGGGTTTAGCTTACAAGAAACGAGTGATAATCACTGATCAATCAGAAAATTATCCAAGTATAACACAACTGTGTTCAAAAAGATTCTAATAAGGCAGTACTATTCTTCTTCGCTTGCGGGATCATCAGATTCCAACTCGCGTTGCAATTCCTGGAGCATGATGTATTCTACCGAAGCTTCCGTACTGGGACGAACAGCAACCACAGTTTCTAAACGAGAAATATCAATCAGGCGAGCCACATTAGGGGCAGTTGCACCTGTCAACACAAAAGTACCCTGTTCTTTCCAAAGGCGGTCAGCTGTCAAAATGGCGCTTAAACCAGAAGAATCGACGTATTTCACTGACGAAATGTCGAGGATGAGGTTTTGAACTCCTTCGTTGAATAGGAAAATGATCTCAGACTTGAGTTCTGGGGCGACAATGGAGTTCAGGTTTTCGGCCTGAATTTCCAGAATGGCATAGCGTTCCTGCTTATCTACTGAAAACTTCATATACGTTTCCGCTTATAGTTTTTGACCCAATCTTGTGATCAGGCAAATTGTCAGGTACAACTTGGGTCAAAAAAATTCCGGGCAAAGATAAAATGTAAAGTGAAAATGAAAACCCGAATTTGAGCTTTTTTATCATTTGGCTCAAGAACTGGTCTAATTCGAGGTCAGAGGCACAAAATAAAGCTTGCTTTTGTAAAATTAAACCTGATTTTGCCACAAAAATCCAAGGGAACGTAAAAAAATGAGGTGGACGGATTTGGGTTTAGTAAAAAAAGCTAAGCAACTGATTGGAAGGAAGTTGTGTTCTTTTTTTACTAAACCTCAAGAGCAAATGTGTCCATTTTATTTTAGCTCAAATACGAAAGCACGCAAAGTCTAAAATAAACCATGTGCTGCTTTTTAGCGTTTATTCTGCGAAAATGGGCAATTTGGGATCCAAAATGGCCCATTGGGTAAAAAAGCTTACAAAAATAGGTAAACGAGTTTGGGTTTAGTTAAAAAAGATAAACAACTGGATAAAAGGAAGTTGTATTCTCTCTTGCTAAACCTCAAAAGCAAAGTTGGTTGCCTGATTTTAGCTCAGATACTAGGGTTGGAGAGCAGGTTTTCATCGAATAGATGGATTCGTCCGCTGAAAAAAACACTTTTTTTTGTCGTAAAAGCTTGAAAATAAGCTTTTCGAGCCCTGAATTTTGCTCTTGGGCATTGTGTTTCTGCCTAAAATGTGGCAATATTTATGGGGCAAAAAACTTGTTTAAGTTGTAGCTATTGTGTAAACTTGTTCGATGACCTTTTTATAGGTTCTACGTCTTAATTTACAGCAATGTCTCAATTTACTGCGAATGCAGCTTTTTGGTACGATTCTTGATCTCAATTGATGGAACTTACTAGCCCCTCTTTCCCCAAAACCAACTCACCATCAGAATTCGACAACGCATGAATAATAGAAGATTTTCGCCCAAAGTGAAAGAAGTCATCAAGCGGAGCCGGGAAGAAGCTTTCCGACTTGGCCACGACTTCATTGGCACGGAGCACTTGCTGTTGGGAATTGTTTCGGAAAGAGACAGCCTGGCGGTCCGAGTCCTCGAATCCTTGGATGTGGAGTTGTCTGAACTGAAACAAACCCTGGCGGATTCAGTCCAAAAAATTCCTGCAAACAACACCAACCTCAGTGTAGGTACTTTGCCACTCAACAAACAAGCTGAAAAAGTCCTAAAAGTGACATTTCTCGAAGCCAAAATGTTGAAAAGCGAAGAAATCAGTCCAGAGCACCTCGTGTTGTCAATCCTTAAGCACAAGGACAATCCCGCTTCGCGGATCCTGATGCAATTTGAAGTGGAATACGAAATCTACAAGGCAGAGTTAGAATATGTGAAGCAGGATCAAGATTTCTCTTCCATCGAACCACCTTACAACCAGGCTCCGTCCAACGACGATGATCCTTACGACGATGAAGAACGTGGTGCAGGTGGTGGTTTCCAACAACGGAAGTCCAACTCTAAGTCACGTACGCCAGTACTCGACAACTTTGGCCGTGATGTGACCAAACTTGCCGAAGAAGGCCGCTTGGACCCCATCATTGGCCGTGAAAACGAAATCGAGCGCGTTTCGCAGATCCTTTCCCGTCGTAAAAAGAACAACCCTATTCTCATCGGTGAGCCAGGGGTTGGTAAAACGGCGATTGTAGAAGGTTTGGCCCTGCGGATCATGCAGCGCAAGGTATCCCGTACCTTGTTCAACAAGCGCATTGTGATGCTAGACCTGGCTGCCTTGGTGGCAGGCACTAAGTACCGTGGCCAGTTCGAAGAGCGCATGAAAGCGATCATGAACGAGTTGGAAAAAACCCGTGACGTGATCCTGTTCATCGACGAAATCCACACGATGGTTGGGGCAGGTGGTGCAACGGGTTCTCTGGATGCTTCCAACATCTTTAAGCCAGCTTTGGCCCGGGGCGAGCTCCAGTGTATCGGCGCTTCGACCTTGGATGAGTACCGCCAATACATCGAAAAAGATGGTGCCCTAGACCGTCGCTTCCAAAAAGTAATGGTGGACCCACCATCTGCCGATGAAGCGATCAATATCCTGCACAACATCAAGTCTAAGTACGAGGAATTCCACAATGTCGTTTATGATGACGATGCGATCAAAGCCTGCGTACGCCTGAGCGACCGTTACATCACGGACCGGTTCTTGCCCGATAAGGCGATTGACGTGTTGGATGAAGTTGGCGCTCGTGTTCACTTGAAGAACATTCACGTTCCAAAGCACATTGAAGAGCTGGAAAAGCAGATTGAGGAATTGAAAGAATCCAAAAATCAGGCGGTCAAAAACCAGCAATACGAGCGCGCCGCCGATCTGCGCGATCGCGAATCAAAATTGGTACGCCAATTGGAGTTTGCTAAAGTGCAGTGGGAGGAAGAGTCCAAGACCAAGCGTTACCCCGTCAATGAAGAAGCCATTGCTGAAGTAGTGTCGATGATGACGGGTATTCCAGTGATGCGGGTAGCCCAGAGCGAAAGCAAAAAGCTGGTGAGCATGGCTACCGACATGCAAAACAAGATCATCGGCCAAAACGAAGCGCTGCTCAAGATCACCAAGGCCATCCAGCGCAACCGCGTGGGCCTGAAAGATCCCTCCAAGCCAATCGGATCCTTTATTTTCCTTGGCCCGACCGGGGTAGGTAAAACCGAATTGGCCAAGGCTTTGGCCCGCTACCTTTTCGACTCTGAAGATGCCTTGATCCGCATTGACATGAGCGAATACATGGAAAAATTCTCGGTGAGCCGCCTCATTGGCGCGCCTCCAGGATACGTGGGTTATGAAGAAGGTGGCCAATTGACCGAAAAAGTACGCCGCAAACCATACTCGGTCGTGCTGCTCGACGAAATCGAAAAAGCCCACCCGGATGTGTACAATATCTTGTTGCAAGTGTTGGACGATGGCCAATTGACAGATGGCTTGGGCCGCAAGGTGGACTTCAAAAACACTTTGATCATCATGACCTCTAACATTGGTGTACGTCAACTGAAAGATTTTGGCCAAGGCGTAGGTTTCTCGACCAAAGCCCGCCAGGAAGCTGCCGACGACACCACGAAGTCGGTGATTCAAAATGCTTTGAAGAAAACCTTCTCGCCAGAATTCCTCAACCGCATTGACGATGTGGTGGTGTTCAACAGCTTAGGTCAGGAGGAGATTTTCAAGATCATCGACATCACGCTGCAAGACCTGTACAAGCGCTTGGCAGCCATGAATACCAACTACAAGCTAGTGCTCAGCGATGAAGCCAAGAAATTTGTAGCCGAAAAAGGATTTGACCCACAATTTGGCGCACGTCCATTGCACCGGGCCATCCAGAAATACTTGGAAGACCCGCTAGCCGAGTTTATCCTCAGCGAAAATCCACCGGAAGGTAGCCTGCTCGAAGCCGTGAAAACGGAAGGCAGCGAAGAACTGCAAATCGTTTTGGGTAAAGAAGTCAACTCAGATGTGGAAGGGAATTAATGGTTGTTCAAGGCCATTTCATCGCCCTTTTGCCCAAAATGAAGCCTGATTTTTACTATCGGTATTGTTGAGCAAAAAAGTAGAAGTTTGGGTCTTTCCCATTTCGGTCAAAAAAGGCCAGTTGTCCGTGGTTATTCGCCTCTTTTTGCGAAGGTAGCTATCGGTACGAATTACAAATACCCCCTAGGTTGCAGGCAGGCTATTTGGCTTTGTAGCAAGGCGAGAGGAGGGAAAATAGTGGACTATTTGACCAACGAACAACGCAGCTACGGAGACAAAGAGCCCGTGGAACTTGGGGCAGATTTACAATTTGGACCACTAGGGCCACCCCCACAAAAAGCAGGCTCGACTGACGAAAAACTGTCATATTTTTTGTCTTGAAACCACAGTCCTAAACTTTTACTAAAAAATATCATTTAAAAAAGAAGGGAACTTCTATGTGAAGCGCTCTTCTTTTTTTTAATTTTGGGAATTCTTTTCGCTTTGACTTTGTTTCCGTTCGAATACTCAGTGCGCATGTCTAACCCTTGGAGGCCTAGCCAGAAAAATTTAAACATGCTTTCAGGTTCATCAATAAAGCGAGCGAGCAACATTATTTAACAAAACATCATTCATTTGGCAAAGAACTTTTATGGTGGCGGTGGCCCCAGGAGACCCGGCGGCGGCTCTGGTGGTTTTGGTGGCGGTAATCGCCCAGGAGGTGGGGGACGTGACCGCAGATTCCCTCAAGAAGACGACAAAAATCAACACCGGGTAAATGACCAAATCCGTGTCCCACAGATTCGCCTGATAGGGGACAACATGGAGGCAATCAGCGCAATCGTGGGGCAGAATGTCCTGTCCGGGGAAGTCTATAACACCCGAGATGCCTTGATTTGGGCCGAGAAAACTGATCTCGATTTGGTTGAAATCTCACCCAACGCAGAACCTCCGGTGGTGCGCATCATCGACTACAACAAGTTTTTGTACGAGAAAAAGCGCAAAGAAAAAGAAATCAAATCCAAAGCGGCTAAAACGGTCATCAAGGAAATTCGTTTCGGCCCAAATACTGATGACCACGACTTTGACTTCAAATTACGCCATGCTAAAACCTTTTTGGAAGAAGGTGCTAAGGTCAAAGCCTATGTAAATTTCCGTGGTCGTACCATTGTGTTCAAAGACCGCGGAGAAGTATTGCTGCTCAAGTTTTTGAAAGAATTGGAAGAACTAGGCTCTCCTGAGTCGCTGCCCAAGCTCGAAGGCCGGCGCATGATCGTGATCATTTCGCCTAAGAAGAAGAAGTGATGGCCCATTGCTGGCAATAGAAATAAAAAAAGCGTTGGCTCTTGTATGGGGTCAACGCTTTTTTATTCCTCCTCCCCCGGTACAAACAAATCGTCGGCGTAACACCACATCCAGTCTTCACCAGGCTCGGCAGAGCGCACCACTGGGTGCTTGCTGGCGTGGTAATGCTTGGTAGCGTGCCGCTGCGGTGAGGAGTCGCAGCAACGCGTGAGCCCACAGGTTTGGCAGGTGCGCAGGTGTACCCAGGTACTGCCCATTTCGATACAATCTACACATACGCCGCCTTGATCCACGATGATTTGTTCGGGAGCCGGGATGTGCGCACAGGTTTGTTCTTGCATGGTTCGCTGTTTTTGCAAGGTTCAAAAAAAGAAATGGAAAAATAGCGCATTTTGTTTGTGGAGCCGTGTGTAATTTTTGCTGCCCGCTCATCATGGTAGAAAACTCACTATCATGAAACTTTTGTACACCACTATTTTGGCCTGTATGCTGGCTGGCGCTTTGACTGCGCAAAACAAGATTACCTTGAACTGGATCATGACCGATGAACAGTATGCGCCAATTCCTGAAGCCTATGTTTATACAGAATATGGAAGCCGAGGGAGGTATAGTGATGAACAAGGTCGTATTTCATTGGAGGTGAAAATTGGTGGCGAGTTGGTAATTGGGAGAATGGGTTATGAGACCAAAAAAATTCGCATAAACGAGAATACTCAGGTTGATAGCATTTTTGTTTTAAATGTTGTGCCAATACTGCTTCCTGAAATTTCCATAAGTGTTTATAATGGTCATATAGACATCATTTCCTGTCCTTGTCTTTTTGGCTCTTGCGATACGATCAAACAATCATCCTATTTTTCTTTGTTGCCCCCTGATTCAAACAAAATTGAGTCGTACAAATTAAATTCAGTATACAAAATACATTCCTACCCAAACCCCACTAACTCTTTCCTAACCCTTCAATCCGAAAAACCCCTAGGCCAAGTCGACCTCTTCAACCTAAACGGCCAAAAGCTCAAAACCTACAACTTCCAACAGCAACTCCAAACGGAAATCGACCTGAGTGGGCAGCCCAAGGGTACTTATGTTTTGCGCAGCAGCGAGGGCTGGGTGGAGCGGGTTTTGAAGCAGTAAATCACCGCAACAACTGCACTTCCCCTCCCAATACCACCTTTTTATCATTGATATCGAGGCCTACAAACTGGAAAAGATAGGTGCCAATGGGCGCAGGCTCAGCCTTGCGGCTGCCGTCCCAGCAGGCATCCAATCCCCTGCCTTGGAACACCAGGCTGCCCCAGCGGTCAAAAACCCAGAGTTCGCCGTCTTTTAGGCAGGGGCTTTGGGGACAAAAGGTGTCGTTGATTTGATCCTGGTTGGGGCTGAAAGCAGTGGGGGCATATACCGCACACTCCACGGCCACTTTGACCTCGATGCAAGCGCGGCTGCTGCAATTTTCCGTGGTGGCCGTCACACAATAGGTCGCATCATTGAGAATGCCTTTGAGCACGGGATCGGGGCAGTTGTTGCAACTCAAGCCCCCGCCGGGCGACCATTGGAAGCTCTGGGCATCGCCATTGGCATTCAAAGTCACCGAGCCGCCGAGGCGCAAATTGGTGCTTTTGGCCAATTGGATCAGGGGCAAAGCCAGGACTTTGACGCTGATCCGGGCGGTATCTCGGCACTTGTTGTCAGAAATGACCACCACTTTGTAGCTAGAGTCTCGCTTGGGATTCAAGTTGATTTGGGCCGCAGTATTGCCAGTGCTCCATTGGTAAGTTCCCCCACCACTGGCCCTCAAAGTCAGTCTTTCGCCTGCACAAATCTGAGCGGGCCCGCTGATCCGCGCTTGTGGATTGGGTGCCAGGCTGACTTGCACCTTGCCAAGGGCGCTGCATTGCTCGGCGTTGGTAACTTTTACCTCGTAAATGCCAGCTTGCACGGGCCAAAGCCTGGGTTGGGCCTGGCTGCTGCTGAAACCACCAGGGCCAGTCCAGGCATAAGCATTGCCGCCGCTGGCGCTGAGTTGGAGGGTGTCGGCGTTGCAAAGGGTCATGGCGGCTGGTCCTACGCTGATGTTGGGCTTTTTCCGCACCGGCAAATTGATGGTCGCGGTATCCTGGCAGCCCTTGGCATCGCTGATGGTCAGGGCGTAGTTGGCACTGTTTTGGGGCATCACGTTCAGGGTGCTCGACACCCCACCCACACTCCAAAGGTAGGAGTATGGCCCGGTCCCTCCGCTGCCCTCGGCTCGCAGTTGCAGGCTTTCAGCCTCGCATGCAAAGGGGCGCTCCGACTTGATCTCAGCATTGGGTCGAGCATCTACTTGAACACTGATTTGGCCGTTGGCCTTGCAGTTTTGGCCGTCGCTGACCGTCACGCTGTAGCTGGAACTGGCTTTGGGTTTGGGCGTGATTTGATGACTCACCTCGCCACTGCTCCAGGAAAACGAATAGGGGATGGTGCCGCCATTTGCTACCGCTTTGATCACAGCGGGTTTGCCTTCACAAATGGCTTGATTGGGGCCCAAGTCCAGGATTGGCAAGGGAAAAACGTTGATCACCACCTGATCCGTGTCGCGACAATTGTTGGCGTCGATTCCAATGACCGTGTAGGTACGGGTAGCGCTGGGGCGAAAGGCCTGCCCTGGCACGATGCTGGGGCTCCAAAAATAAGTATTGGCCCCCGTGGCATTCAAACTGACGCTTTCACCAGTGCAAATGCGCCGATCCTCGCCCGCATTCACCTGCGGACGCGACACCAAGGTAATGACCACCTTGGCCGAGTCGCGGCAATTGCCACTGGTGCCAATCACTTGATAAGTTGCGGTACTCGTGGGCACAAAAGCCTGGCCATTGACGATGCCTTGATTCCAAGTGTAATTCGTGGCTCCAGTGGCGGTCAAAGTCACACTTTCGCCCTCGCAAACCCGTCGGTCGGACCCTACATTGAGCTGTGGCCTGGGCGCTACTGTAATGACGATTTGCGCGGTATCCTTGCAATTGTTCGCATCGCTGCCGATCAAGGTGTAGGTTTGAGTGGCCGAGGGCAGAAAGGGCTGTCCATTGGTCACGCCGCGATCCCATTGATAAGTGACTGCCCCGCTGCCACTGAGGGTGGTGTTTTCTCCTTCACAAAGGTTGCGGTCGGCCCCGCCGCTGACTTGGGGGCGGGCATTGACGGTGATTTGCACCTGGGCGGAGTCTTTGCAACCCTTGGCATCGGTGCCAATTACTTGGTAAGTTCGGCTGTTTTGCACCCGAAAAACTTGTCCGTTCACCAGGCCCTGGTCCCATTGATAAGTACTGGCCCCGCTGCCACTGAGGCTAAGACTTTCTCCTTCACAAATGCTGCGGTTGCCACCGCCGCTGACTTGTGGTTGCGCGTTTACAATGACCTGGATCGGGGTGCGTGTCTCGCTGGCGGCGCATACGCTGTCTTGGGCAAAAAAAGTAGTATTGGTCAAAAGTGGGCCAGTGATTAAGCTATCTCCCCGTCCCAACAAGCGTCCACCTGTGGCTGCGCTGTACCAAGTGATGAGGCCTTCGCCTCGCACGCGTAAGGTGAGGCCAGTACCCGCACAGACTTCCAAATTGGCCGAGCGGTTGAGGTCGGTGGGTGGGGGAGGGGCGTAACAATCGGCAAAACGGGCCAGCAACAAGTCCATACCGCCACCAGAATTGCGCTGGTGGGCATTGGAGCTGGCAACGCCCGTGCTGGAACCCTCGGTGAAACCTACCGTAAATAGGTTGAGTCGGGCATCCACCTCTAGTCCATAAGCCCGGTCTTCGCCGGCTCCACCGTAATAGGTTGCCCAACGCAGGACTCCATTGTTGTTGAATTTGGCTAAAATGGCGTCGTTGAGTCCACCTGCGTAGGTCTCTTGATAGGCATTGGTGGTGGCAATGCCGGTCGTAGAGTTGCTGAAACCCGATACATAAATATCCTCGCTGTTGTTGGGGGCTAGCACGATACCGTAGCCGATGTCATTGCCTGTATTTCCAAAGTAGGTACCCCAAATGCGCTGGCCAGTGGGCGAAAACTTAGCCAAAACCAGGTCAATGCCCCCTTTTAATGCCGTCTGAAAAGCACCTGCGGAGCTGATGTTGTTGGGCGAACTGCTTTGCCCTGTGATGTATATGTTGTTGTTGGCATCTTTGGCGATACCATCGGCATATTCGTCGCCGCTGCCACCATAGTAAGTGCCCCAAATGCGCTGACCGTTGGCATTGAACTGCATCAGGAACATATCAGCGGTGCCACCAGCATAAGTGCCTTGAAATGCACCTGCGCTGGCAATGCCTTGGGTGGAAGAACTCCAGCCACTGATATAGACCCCGCCATTGTTCTCGCTGACCAGGGCCAGGCCCAATTCAAACTCTGCATCGCCAAAATAGGTGCCCCAAATTTGCTGGCCATTTTCCGTGAATTTGGCCACAAACCCGTCAAACTGGCCACCGTAAGTGGTTTTGAAAGCTCCATTGGTGGCAATGCCTGCCGTAGATCGAGTCCATCCCGTGATGTACAAATTGCCCACTGCATCCAGGCCAATGGCATTGCCAAAATCGTATTGTGCTCCGCCAAAGTAAGTGCCCCAGGTGCGGATTCCATTCGGGTTGAATTTGGCAATGTACACATCTACATCACCTTGCAGGGTGCTTTGGTGTATACCTGCACTGGCAATACCCGCGCTGGAATTGCTGCCGCCCACTAGGTAAACATCGCCTTGGCGGCTCACCGCAAGCCCTTGGCCGCTGTCAGAGCCCGTTCCGCCATAATAAGCACCCCAAAGCCTTTGGCCGTTGGCGTTGAACTTGGCCAGTAGGGCGTCGTTGTCGCCTGCCCAAGTGTTTTGGTGTACGCCCGCGGTAGCAATGTTGTTGGGCGAAACACTCAGCCCGGTGATATAGACATTGCCGATGCCATCGCGGGCCAGGTCGCGGCCCTGGTCGGTACCAGATCCACCATAATAAGTGGCCCAGTCAAGGTTGGGAATCGGATCAATGACCAAATCAGACTGAACAGCGCTTTCCAAACCCGTAAACCCTACGATACAAGTGCTTGCTTTGCCATTTTCTTGGGCAAAAGCCTGGATCATTTGGTATCGAATCTGCACAGGTTTTTGGGTGGAAGCCCAATAGCTGGCGGGGATGGTTTCTTTCAAATGCCCGTGTACCAAGTGCAAGTCAAGCTCCTCGTCTTTCAATTGCACGTTCAAGGCTCCTCGGTACACCATGCGGATATCGCTCAAATTTGCCCCGGGGTGCAAGTGGAAATTGTATTCAAAAGGTTTGCCACTTGGCCCATTGGCCAATAACTCCAAGTCGATATGGGGGTACAATTCTTTAAAAACCAGCCTTTTTGAATGCTTCACGATCAGGCCATTGGGATGTGTTTGTGGGTAGAAAACCAGGTGATCAGGCGCAGTTTCTGCTACTTCGAGCCAGGAATCGGAGTTTGCGCCCAAAAAATCAATGTCCACCCGGTGAAATTGATGAGCGACTGGCGGGGTATTTGCTTCCCAAACCTGGTTTTTGGCCGTCGCTTGCTGAACTTGGTAGGTATCGTAACTAAAACCCTTGGCCCGCACTTGTACATTCAGTCCGTTTTGAGCCGACAAAAGGTATTTGACGCTTGTATTGGTTCGGTTTTCTTGATCCACCACTTGCCCCTCATTGGCTATGAAACCATGAGAGGCCATGTTTTGGGCCAAAAGGCAAGTGTTTGAAACGCACAAAAGCACACAAAGGAGGGTAAGTGTTTTGTTCATTGAGTAAAATGGTATGTTTTTCCAACGGCAAAATAAGCGGAAAATTATTATTCGAAAGGAAGCCAATATTCAGAAGCTTTGTCAGTCAACGCATATCCTGCCCCAATACCCTCTTTCCTCCTTGGACTTTTCAACATTTCAACGCTTCAACATTTCAACTACCTCCAGAATTCACGAAAAAACATTGACACCCGTCCATAAATAATCGTACCTTTGCGCCCGAATTCGCAGCATGGGTGACCAAATCCCAAAAAGGCGTCTTAAGCTGCGACGAAAATGATTTTATGGAGTTACGAAATATTGCCATCATCGCCCACGTAGACCACGGTAAAACCACCCTGGTAGACAAGATGATCATGGCCGGTAAACTTTTCAAGGACCATGAAAAGCCCGGCGAACTAATCCTCGATAACAACGACCTGGAACGCGAACGCGGCATCACTATTTTGGCCAAAAACGTGTCTATTCGTTACAAAGACTACAAAATCAACATCATCGACACCCCTGGTCACTCCGACTTTGGTGGTGAGGTGGAGCGTGTGCTCAACATGGCGGATGGCGTATTGTTGTTGGTGGATGCTTTTGAAGGTCCCATGCCACAAACCCGTTTCGTTTTGCAAAAAGCGCTCGAACTGGGTAAAAAGCCGATTGTGGTCATCAACAAAGTCGACAAGGAAAACTGTACTCCTGACGAAGTACACGAGGGCGTGTTCGACCTGATGGTCAGCTTGGATGCTACCGAGGAGCAGTTGGATTTCCCTGCGCTTTTCGGTTCTGGCAAAGGTGGTTGGATGAGTACTGATTGGAAGGTGAAAACCGATTCGATTACGCCTCTTTTGGACGCAATTGTACAATATATCCCCGCTCCAAGCGTAAGCGAGGGCAATACCCAATTGCTCATTACCTCCTTGGATTACTCTAACTTCATTGGCCGTATTGCCATTGGTCGTTTGAACCGTGGCAGCTTGAAGGAAAACCAAATGGTGGCCCTCTGCAAAAAAGACGGCAGCATCGTGAAGAGTCGCCTACGCGGCTTGTACGTGTTCGATGGCTTTGAAAAAACCAAGGTTGATGCCGTTGAGGCGGGTGAAATCTGCGCCTTGGTAGGTCTGGATGGTTTCGACATTGGCGACACCGTTGCTGATGCTGAAAACCCTGAGGCACTGCCACCGATCACCATCGATGAGCCCACAATGAGCATGTTGTTTACCATCAACGACTCGCCGTTCTTTGGCCAGGAAGGCAAATTTGTGACTTCTCGCCACGTAAAAGAGCGCTTGGAAAAAGAGCTGGAAAAGAACCTGGCCCTGCGCGTAGCCGACACCGACTCTGCCGATTCTTGGCGGGTATTTGGTCGTGGGGTATTGCACCTGGCGGTTTTGATCGAAACCATGCGCCGCGAAGGTTACGAACTACAAATCGGCCAGCCACAGGTAATCATGAAGCGCATCAACGGCGTTTTGCACGAACCAGTAGAAGAACTGAGCATCGACTTGCCTGAAGACGTATCCGGCAAAGCCATCGAAATGGTGACCCGCCGCCGTGGCATGATGACCAACATGGAACCTAAAGGCGACCGCATGTTGCTGCGTTTTGAAATTCCATCGCGGGGTATCATTGGCTTGCGCAACCAAATGTTGACCCAAACCGCAGGTGAAGCCGTGATGACTCACCGCTTCATCGAATTCCAGCCGCACAAAGGCGAAATTCCGGGCCGCATCAACGGTTCATTGATCAGCAAGGAGCCAGGCAAGTCCATTCCTTACTCGATCAATAACCTGCAAGACCGTGGTACCTTCTTCATCGGCTCAAGCGAGGACATTTACGAAGGACAAGTTGTAGGCGAAAACAACCGCGCTGGTGACTTGATCATCAACCTCACCGTGACCAAGAAGCTGACGAACATGCGCGCTTCCGGTTCTGATGAAAAAATGCGTATCATTCCTCCCCGCCGTTTCACCTTGGAAGAAGCCCTCGAATACATCCAAGAAGACGAATACGTGGAAGTGACGCCCGCCAGCATCCGCTTGCGCAAGATCTACTTGAAAGAACACGAACGCAAGCGCGGCATGGGCAAGGCCGTTGCAGAAGTGATCGAAGAATAAACTGGCTATTTTGGTTTTGTAACCCAAACAATTCACGCCAGAACCTAAAATAAAGGGCCGGAGATGAGGAATCGTTTTCGGCCCTTTTTGCTTTTATATACGATATACGATAGACGACATACGATATATGATTTGGGGGCTCGCGGGCAGGATTTTTCAAAGGCTGGAGCTTATAGGGTACGATTTGAGTTCTTTGATTTACGACTTACGAAGTTGGCCCGCTTGGGAGAATGGTCAAAAAGCGATAATTTTTGTTTCCTTGATTGACTTAGTGATTTGTTTGAATGCTGAAGTAGAGTTCAATCACCTCTAAAATCGTGTAAGCTTGGGCTTCGGTTCATGGGCGAAAGGCATCTAATGGACTGTGAACAAAATAAGTGCCTATTTATCCTTGCTGAACGAATGTTTGATTTTGATTAAAGCCTAAAATCACCCCCGTTGACCAAACGTGTAACGAAATATCCATTTTAACCTTGAAATCCCATTAGCGTGTGCGCTTCGCAAGAAGCAAAAAGCTTTGTAGGATTTGGATTCTAAGGGCAGGTCCTGGCTTCGCAAAATGCCTAAGGCTTGTGCTTTGTGATACGAATATTTTCAACAACGTCGTTCAATGGCCGAAGAAGCTTTGACTTTTTGCCAGAGATCACCATGTACCACATTATTTGACACCAAGATGGATAAGACCGCGCTCGATGCATTGACATTTTTATCAACATTCCAGGATGGAGTTTCAAGGTATTTGTGGGATAGGCTCTTGACATATGGTCTTAAATACAAACGTCACCCTGGGGAGTTTATGCAGAACTTTATTTCAGCGGGTTTTGTCCAAAGCACCGACGAATCAAGCGCTCACTTTGTGCCTACATCTTTAGGACAGAAAAAAGTTCAAGAAAATTTAGACGACCTCAAGGTAATTTTAGGGAAAGTTAAATCCGTAGTTGATGAGTGCGTGCTAGAATACAAAACGATCAAGATTACTGACCGCATTGTTTTCTATGGTATTCAATACTTTGAAAGAAATATTTCCATCTACATTTTTAGGGAAACATTAAGTGAAACGATCGTTTGCGACTTTCCTTCAGAAACTGAGCATAAGCTTAATTCCATTGTGCTATCTTTTGACATGGTTTTAAAAACAGATATCCTGATAGAGTTGATTAAATGTCATTTGAACTATTTACGATTGATGGCGCTAAGTTATGATCAAAAATAGGACAGCGTTGCCAGTGCAATCAAGCTTCCAAATTATTACCAATCCACTCATTATCAATTCCTAGATGCAGCCAACGTGAAAGAAAAGCAGCTCTGTTATCCTCACTTTCCCACTTTTTTCAAAAAAACTCAAAAAAAATTCACCCACCTTGTCCGATTCAGAAAAGCCCACTCGTCATCGGGGTGTATTTCAAAAAAACAAAAAAACAACACCATCATGGCAAAAGCATTCATTATCCTCGGCATCGTACTCGCAGTAGTATTGGCAGCAATCGCAGTCCTTTCCCTGGTAGCACCCAAAAGGATTTCGATCCGCAGCGTACAGTTGATCCAAGCACCCAAAGAGGTGGTTTATGACCAACTGCGCTTCATGAAAAATTTCCCAAACTGGTCGCCCTTCAAGGTGCAAGACCCTGAGCAAAAACACAGCATCTCAGGCCCCGATGGCCAAGTTGGGGCCACTTTCAACTGGGAAGGGGTGAAGGAAAAAAGCAAGGGTCATCAAAAAGTAGTGGCCCTGAAGGAAAACGAGCGGGTTGAGCTGCGCTGTGAGATCACGGTGCCTTTCGAATCTCAGCCTTCGTTCAACTACGATTTGATCGAAAAAGCGGGTGGGGTAGAGGTTGTGCAAGAATTTGACGTGGCGATGCCTTTTCCTGCGAATGTATTTGGCCTACTTTTTGGCTTGAAAAAGGAAATTGGCGCTACGAATCAGCAGGGTTTGGCTTTGTTGAAGAAAGTATGTGAGCAATCCTCCAAAGAATTGGTAAACCGTTGAACTTAGATTTTTAAGCAAGTAAAGGGCCGGAGATGGGTAATCGTCTTCGGCCTTTTTGCGTGCCCTCTTGACTCAAAAATTGCCTGCTAAACGTTCATAGTTTATCCTTTCACCAGCCCCCTGGGGCCGCAGATTAAATAAATTGGACATCTTGGTTGCCTCGCTGCGCGAGGCTAGTTGGGAACACGGATGAAACGGATAAAACTGATTTTCACTGATTTCCAGCATGATTTTGACCGTGATTTTGGCGATAACGTTGCCACGCAAAGGGCTTAATCAAAATTCATAGATGTCCACTTTATTTCTTTCCTGTTCCCTGAAGATTTTTTCAAAAAAATATGCCCAAAGCCTTGACAACATACCAACTAGTATGTATCTTTGAGCCATGAATTCGACCGATACACGCGAACGCATCCTGCAAAACATGTTTTTGGACATCCGCAAACACGGATTCCAGGGCTTGCGTGCAGATAAAGTGGTAGCCGACATGGGCATCACCAAGGGCGCTTTGTACCACTACTTTGGCAACAAACAAGCCATTGGCAAAGCCGTGATCGACGAAATCATCCGCCCCAATTACCTGGCTTTTTACCACGAATTGGACCAATCGAACGACAATCCTATCCCGCGCCTCAAGGAGCACCTCGACTACCTGAGCGAGCAAGCCACCGACGAGGACGTAACCCTGGGCTGCCCGTTGAACAACCTGGTGCAAGAAATGTCGCCCCTGGATGAAGATTTTCGCCTGCGCATGAAAAACATCATCGACCTGATCCAGCAGTCCGTCGCAGCGGCGTTGGAACGGGGCAAAAAAGCGGGCTTTGTGCGAGCGGAGGTGGACAGCCAAGCCATTGGGCGCTTTTTTTTTTCCAGCATCGAGGGTTCCTACTCCTTGGGCAAAGTGAGCAAAAGTGGGGCCGCCTTCAAAAGCAACATGGAATTGCTGAAAACTTTTCTCGATGGCTTAGAAAAGCCTTGAGTGAAGCCTTTGCAATCACAAATCGGCAAGTGCGCTTGCCTTTTTTTAGCGAATACAACATACCAACTAGTATGTATGTAATTTATAAACACCAAAAATACACGACATGTACGTCATCACAGGAGCAAACGGAAACACCGGACAGCGAATCGCTGAAGCCTTGCTGCACGCAGGTAAAACCGTAAAAGTAATCGCCCGCAACCCCGAAAAAGTGGCTGCACTGAAAGAAAAAGGGGCACATGTAGCCATTGGTGACTTGGGAGACCAGGCTTTTTTGACCGAAACCTTGCGTGGAGCCGAGGCGGCTTACCTCATGATCCCACCCAATTTTGCTGTCTCAG
This sequence comes from Chitinophagales bacterium, assembly GCA_013299105.1. Lineage (GTDB taxonomy): Bacteria > Bacteroidota > Bacteroidia > Chitinophagales > Saprospiraceae > Haliscomenobacter. Next base: position 67,691 of record JAAFJY010000033.1, read on the forward strand.
ATTGGCGCGCTTGGTCGAGCGGAATGGTGAACACCTATGCCCAGGCTGTGAAAGACAGCGGCGTCCCAAAAGTGGTCACCCTGAGCTCGCAAGGCGCGCACCGCACCGAAGGCGTTGGACCAGTAGGTGGTTTGGGTGAATTGGAAAATGCCCTCAAAGCCATTCCAGGCTTGGACGTTTTGGCCCTGCGCCCTGGCTATTTTATGGAAAACCTGTACGGATCAGCGGGCATGATCAAGCACGCGGGCATCAATGGCGGGGTGCAAAAAGCCGATGCGCGCACTCCCGTCGTACACACCAGCGACATTGCCAAAGTGGCTGCCCAACGCTTATTGGACTTGACCTTCAAAGGCTTTTCATTCGAGTTCATCACCGGGCCTGCTGACCTGAGTTTTGCTGAAATCACGGCCATCATCGGCAAAGTCATTGGCAAACCCGAATTGCCCTACATCGAGTTCAGCCCTGAAGACGGCAAGGCGGGCATGATCCAAGCTGGTTTGCCAGAAACGATCGCCAATGGTTATGTTGAGCTGGCCTTGGGTATGAACGAAGGTCGCATGGGCGAAGGCTACGAGCGCAGCCAAGCCACCCAAACTAGCACTTCCCTGGAGTGGTTTGTGGAAAATGAGCTGAAGTATGCTATTTTGAATTGAGGAGCAAAAAAAAATCGGCCCGCAAATGTACGGGCCGATTTTTTACTCAACCACTTTAGGTTTTGTATATTTCAAACTAATTTTCTGATGTCATGGCTCACTGCAAGAACTTAGTAACGGTTCAAAAATAAACCTTACCAATTTTTTAATTGCCAGTTGTCAACATCATGGTCAACGTCATGCTGGAAATCCGCAAGAATGGGTGTGGAGTGTGTAAGTGTGGGTTCGGGTGTGAGAACTTCGAGCTTTAACTTTTGTCTCTGATCGCTTGAAAATGGGGTTTTCTCACACTCACACCCAAACAAACACACCCAAACCCAATTTTATCCGTATTCCAATAATGGCCTCGCGCAGCGGGGCAACGCAGTTGCGATTTGGTAAGGTTTATTTGTGGCTTATCCCTTATCAATTAAAAATTTCAAAAATCTCGAACCGTGCAAACGAGCACCTAGAATAGGACTAATTTCTCCAGCGAGCCCCTAAATCATATGTCGTAAGTCGTATGTCGTCTTTCGTATGTCAAAAAACATGCTGAACAAACCAGGACTCATGTTGACCAATGATTTGCACAAAACCAATAGTGGACGAGTGTACCTTTCTTTTCACTCGCTGCGCAAAGACTGAATCGGATTGGCGCGGGCCAAACGAATGCTTTGGGTACAAACGGTCAAAAAAGCCACCAATATTGCAATTCCCCCTGCCAGCAAGTAAAGCCACCACTCAATTTGAATGCGGTAAGCAAAATCCTTGAGCCAAAGATTAAGCAAGTACCAGGCAATCGGAGAGGCAATGACGATGGCTACCATGACCAGAATCACAAAATCTTTGGCCAACAAAGCGGTGAGGTTGCCTACACTGGCCCCCAATACCTTGCGGATGCCGATTTCCTTGGTCCTTTGCTCGGCGGCAAAAACGGCCAAACCGAATAAGCCTAGGCAGGAAATAAGGATCGCAATCATGGTAAAGGCGTTGACGATACGCGAGAAAACCTGTTCTGCTTGGTATAAATTGGCTACCTCCTGGTCCAGGAATTTGTACTCAAAAGGAATACTAGGGAACATTTCGTTCCAAATGACTTGCACTTTTTTAATCAGCGCAGCATAATCATTTGCATTGACATCTGCCACGACTTGTGGCAAATTGCGCACCTGGCCAGCATAAACCATGTAGGGATCAACCGCCTCGGACATGCGTTCGAAGTTGATGTCTTTCATCACACCTACGATGGTGTAGTGGAACTGGTTCCCGTCTGCACGGTCAGACTTGATGACCATGCCTGGAGCTCTTTCGAGCTGAATACCCAGCTTTTTGAGCGCGGTTTCGTTGATGATCACCCTACCCTCCTGTATTGTTTGAGCGGTATCCTGGGGCAAAAAGTTGCGACCTGCTAACAAACCGATTTTCAGGGTTTTCAAAAAATGCTCGTCGGCAAAAGCAAAACGAATTATCTGCGCGGTATTCATGTTGCCTCCCTCAGGGTAGAGCGAGATGTCGTTGGGCACAAACTGGCCCGGATAAGCCGACATACCAGCGAGGGCCTTTATTTCCGGCAAAGCACTGACTCGATTGCGAAAGGTCTCCACTTCAGGACTACCCTGCACCATTTGTAGGGAAAAAATCATTTTTTGGTTTTTGTCAAAACCCATGTCCTGCTGCAAAAGGTAGTTCAATTGCCGTTGCACCACCAATGCGCCTATGATGAGCACCGATGCGATCACAAATTGGCTGATCACCAGGCTTTTGCGCAGATAGGCTGCCCCGGATCCACTTTTGTTGGTTTTCATGCCCCGGAAAATGCTAAGGGGGTTGAAAGACGACAGGTAAAACGCTGGGTAAGAGCCCGAAATAATACCAGTCAGGAGGGCTAAACCTAAAATGATAGCCCAACTCCAGCCATTTTGGACCATATTTAAGCGAAAATCGGCCCCTGTTATCTCGTTGAGCCAGGGTAACAGTACGATCACCAGAGGGATGGCCAGACCTACTGCTAGCAGGGTCATCACCATGCTTTCGCTCAAAAACTGGGCAATTAAGGTTGAACGCCCGGCTCCGACGGCTTTGCGCACGCCTACTTCTTTGGCCCGGCGGGTGCTGCGGGCGGTGCTCAGGTTCATGAAATTGATGCAGGCCACCAATTGGATGAAACCCGCAATGAGCAAAAGCATGTTTAAAAAACGCTCGCTGGTACCTTTTGAAACATCCAGTTTTCCGTCGGTGGCACTGGTATGGATCGCAATGACGGGCTGGAGGTGCAGGATTTTCTTCATTTTCATTTGGCGCAGTTGGTCGCCGCCGCGATGTTCCAACAAGTCATTTAGCTTGGTTTCCAAGACTTGGATATTGCTGCCGGGCCTCAGTTTGAAGTAAGTGTATGCGAAATTATTACCCGCCCAGGTATTGTCTTGGCGGGTAAAATCTCCGAGCCCCCTGGAGTTCATGGGCATGAAAAAATCTGGCATCAAATGGGTATTGCCCAAATTTCCATTGAATACGCCGGTCACTTTGAACACCTCGTCAGCCAACTGGCCTGTGATGTTGATGGTTTTGTTCAAAGCGTAAGGTGTATTGAATAGTTTGATCGCCAAAGCCTCGGAAATGACGATTGACTGTGGTGCATCCAGGGCTTTAGCTGGGTTGCCTGCGATAAAATGGTAATCGAAGGTTTTAAAAAAAGTACTGTCCACCAGGTAGCCTGTTTTTTCATAAAAAACCCGGTCATCGACTTTAAATAGATAACGTTCGATGCCAAAAAGCTCGGGATTGACCATGCGGGTGGCCATTTCTACTTCCGGGAACTCCGTTTTTGCGGCTGCAGCAATAGGGGGCGAGCAGCTATTCAAGAATTCCTCCCCTGTAGCTCCGATATTTTTTAATTCGGTGGTAATGCGGTATAAGCGATCAGCGGCAGCGTGATGCTGGTCATAACTGCGCTCGTTTTGCACATAAAGTAGGATGTACAAGCAACAAATGGTGCCGATGGTCAGTCCAAAAACGTTGAGGCTGGCAAAAAGTCGATTTTTGGACAAATTGCGAAAAGCGATGTTTAAATAGTTGCGAATCATAGTCGGGTGAAATGCAGAAGGTGAGGAATAAGGAGTGGGCTTGCGGCGGATCGCGAAGGGCCTGAAGAAACCCAATACTTCGCGGAAATACCAAAATTGGGCTCGTTTTAGGCCAAGTTTATTGACTTCGATCAGAAAAGCCTCGTGCAAATCGCCTTGGATTTCTTCCAATAAGTGAGGTGCACAAAACCATTCCAAGAAACTCTCGGCCCAGCGTGGGGGCTTTGGTACCTGCTTTGGTGTTTGATTTGGAGCGTGGCTCATAAGCTGGGATCAATTTTGGGGTAATCCAAGCGGCTCCAAAAACTGTTGCGGATGTTTTGGATGTCTTCCAGGGTGCGCAGGCCATAGGGCGTGATTTGGAAAAAACGCTTGCGTCGACCACCGCGCTCTGCCGTCGGCTCACCCATTGCTGAAGCCACCATGCCTTTGTCTTCGAGGCGTTGCAAGGCAGCGTGTACTTGGTTGAGTTGTATGTTGCGGTCGGTTTGAGCGTTGATTTCTTGCAACAAAGCCACACCATAAGCTTTGCCATCCAATACTGCTACGCTCAATAACACCAGTTCTTCAAATTCGCCCAGGTAGTTTCTTTTCATCAAGCTGATTATTTCTATTTTTGCTGAACAAATGCTGTGCCATTAATTTAAATTATTGATTTTTAAGTATTTACAGAAAATGAAGCAGGCTTTTTTGTCCAAAAACGAACGCTGTATGTCCGCTGCTGAACAAGTACTGGCAGCCTTCAATAATTGATGGGGTATGTAAAATTTTAGCTCATTTTATTTTGCTTACCAAAGAACCTGCAATTTATTTGACGGATTGTCTATTTTGTAAGCGCATAAAAGCTGTAATGGAGCGTAAAAAATAAGGTGGACGGATTTGGGTTTTGTGAAAAAAGATAAGCAACTGGATGAAAGGAAGTTGTGTTCTTTTTTTACTAAACCTCAAAAGTAAATGTGTCCATCTTACTTTAGCTCAAATACTAATGTTAGGCGAGTATTTTTGACTCGAAACCGCAAGTTTAAGTTTGGTTAAGCTAGTTTGAGCTTTTGCCATTTTTTACCATCACAACACGTCAAACAATGTCCTTCAAGCGCAAGCATTTCTATTCTATACCTGTTTTCGTTTTTTTACTATTCAGCGTTTTACAATTTCCCAAACCACCTGCGCTGGAGCTTAAACAAGACGCACATATTGCTTTGATTGGTGGAAACCTGGGGTCCAGGATGATGCATTACGGGCATTTTGAAACCGAAATGCACGTACGCTACCCAGAAAAATCGTTGTTCATCCGCAACATGTGCGATCCTGGCGAGACGGCAGGGTTCAGGCCCCACGCCTCCCGTTTTTCACCCTGGGCTTTTCCGGGTGCGGAAAAATTTCAAACCGAGTACGCCAATAATTCGGATAGCGAAGGCCATTTTGATAGCCCGGATCAATGGTTGACCAAGCTCAAAACCGACATCATCATTGCTTTTTTTGGTTACAGTGAGTCTTTTCAGGGCGAGGCTGGCCTGGAAAACTACAAGCAAGAGCTGGACGCCTTCATCAAGCATACCCTGAGTCAAAAATACAACGGCAGCGCTGCGCCACAACTGGCCCTGATTTCCCCTACTGCCTTTGAAGACTTGACCAACATGCACGACTTGCCCAATGGTGAAAAAGAGAACAAAAATCTCTTGCTATACACCAATGCCATGAAAGCAGTGGCCACTCAAAACAAGGTGCAATTCGTCGATGCTTTTACCCCCTCCAAACAATGGTACGAAAATACCGTCGAGCCATTGACCATCGACGGGGCTCAACTCAACGAGGCTGGGTATAAAAAGCTGGCCAAATTGCTGAGTGATGAGATTTTTGGCACTGCGCCCGCCAAAGCTGAAGCGAATCGCGGCCTGATTCATGAAGCAGTAATGGAAAAAAACTGGATGTGGCACAATGACTATAAAATCCCCAATGGAGTACACGTTTATGGTCGCCGATATGATCCCTTTGGCCCCGATAATTATCCTGCGGAACTTGAAAAAATTCGCCAAATGACCGCAATTCGTGACAAGGCGATTTGGCTCGCGGCCCAAAAAGGAGAAAAAACGGACCTGAGTGCTGCCGATAAAACCACCCGCAGTTTGCCAGAAATCAAAACCAATTTTAACCCCGAAAAAAACGGCAGCCTGAAATACCTCTACGGCAAAGATGCCCTCGACAAATTCAAAGTACCAGCAGGCTATAAAATTGAACTTTTTGCATCTGAAGCTGAATTTGCCGACCTGGCCAACCCGGTGCAAATGTCCTTCGACAACAAAGGCCGATTATGGGTGGCCACTATGCCCAGTTATCCGCACTACAAACCGGGCGATGCCAAACCCAATGACAAACTGATTATTCTGGAGGACACCAACAACGATGGCAAGGCCGACAAACAAACAACTTTTGTAGAGGGCTTGCACCTCCCTTTGGGTTTTGAATTTGCGCCTGAGGGCGTATATGTTTCACAGGGCATCAACCTGAAATTGTACACTGATACCAATGGCGACGACAAGGCGGACAAGGTAGAAGTCGTCCTTAGTGGCTTTGACGACCACGATACCCACCACAACAGCAGTGCCTTTTGTGCCGATCCCTCTGGAGCGATTTACACGGGCGAAGGGGTGTTTTTGCACACCAGTGTGGAAACAGCCTATGGCACGGTCAGGGCAACCAATGGCGGGTTTTACCGCTACAGCCCGCAGTTGCGCAAACTGGATCGCATTGCCCAATTGGCCATCCCCAACCCTTGGGGCATCGCTTTTGACCATTGGGGGCAGCCTTTTTTTGCCGAAACTTCCAGCCCTGATGTGCGCTGGATGACACCGGGCACGGTCTTGCCACGTTACGGCGAGGCGACCCACAAAGGATTCCAGCTCATCGAGAAAGACCACATGGTACGCCCTACTTCGGGGCTTGAGTTTTTACACAGCCGCCACTTCCCGGATGAAGTGCAAGGAGACCTGCTCATCAACAATACCATTGGTTTTTTGGGCACCAAGCAGCACCAAATCTGGGACGATGGCACGGGGTACAAGACGAAACACCGCCAGGATTTGCTGGTCAGTGAAGACCGCAATTTTCGCCCGGTTGATATGGAGATCGCCCCGGATGGTTCGCTCTACATCGTGGATTGGCACAACATCTTGATCGGCCACATGCAGCACAATGCCAGGGATCCACTCCGCGACCACGTGCATGGCCGGATTTACCGCATCACCTATCCTGCTCGCCCCTTGGTCAGCCCTGCGAAAATTGATGGGGCCAGCATTGAGACTTTGTTGGAGAACCTCAAATTGCCCGAATACCGCTCGCGTTACCGCAGCCGCCGCGAACTAAGGGGCAGAAACGTAGCGGAAGTACTACCCAAACTAGAAAAATGGCTGGCTGCTTTGGATGAAAACGACCCGCAATACGAGCACCATCAATTGGAGGGCCTTTGGGTAAGTTGGGGTTTGGATAAAGTGAACCAAGCCTTATTGAGACAACTCCTCAAAGCGAAAGACTTTCGGGTACGCGCTGCGGCCATTGAGGTTTTGCGCTTTACGGGTCACCAGGTCAAAGACCAGGCGGAACTCTTGATGCAAGCCGTGCAAGACGAGAACAGTCGGGTCCGCTTAGGGGCCATTGTGGCTGCATCCCGAATCAGCCCCGAAAAAGGTTTGCCCATTTTGGAGGAAGCTGCCAAAAAACCACTCGACGACTGGATGGTACACGCCCACGAAACCACCGTAGCGCACCTGAGTGGCCGGGCCGTAAAAAAGGTCAAGGAAGTATATAGCACCACCAACCTGAAAGGCAAGGATTTTGAGGCGTTCAACCAAGGCAAAATGCTCTATGCCAAAGAAGGCTTTTGTATCACTTGTCACCAAGCGGATGGTAAAGGCTTACCTGGTTCGGGATTCCCACCCTTGTCGGGCACCGAATGGGTGACTGGTTCCGAAGATCGGCTCATCAAAATCATGCTCAAGGGCTTAATGGGACCCATTGTAGTAGAGGGGAAAACCTACGAGGGGCTGGTGCCTATGACTCCTTTTGAAGGGATGCTCAATGACCAGGAACTGGCCGCCATTGCTACCTACATCCGCAATTCTTTTGGCAACAAAGCTTCGGTGGTTTCTCCAAACAAAGTGAAGGCGATTCGAGCCAAGCTAAAGGGAAAAAAAGCTTTTTACCAAAGCAAAAAACTCCTGAAGGAGCATCCATTGGCAACGGGTAAATAACATCAAACAACCACCTAAATCAGATCAGCATGAAACTGGCGATACACAATTGGATGCGCGCCGAAACAATCGAAAAAACGATTGATCGCATTGCCGCCCTGGGTTATCACAAACTCGAAATTCAGGGCACTCCTGAGGCTTACGACACCAAGTATGTGGGCAAACTGCTACAAGATCACGGCCTCTCCTGCTGGGGTTCGGTGACTTTGATGCTGGAGGAGCGCAACCTTTTGGCCAAAAACAAAGCCCAAAGAGCCGCCTCGGTGCAGTACGTCAAAGACGTGGTGACGATGGTCAAAGAACTCAATGGCACGATGGTTTCAGTAGTACCTGCTACGGTAGGCAAAATCATTCCCGACGGCCGCCCGGATGAAGAATGGGAATGGGCCATTGAGGGAATGCAGGAGATTTACGCCTATTCCGAAAACCTCGGTATTTTACTGGGCATCGAACCGATCAACCGTTTTGAAACTTATTTCATCAACCGGGGCGACCAAGCCTTGGCCTTGGCCCAAGCCGTAGGGCCGAATTGTGGAGTTTGCCTTGACACCTTCCACATGAACATCGAGGAAGACGATATGTTTGAAGCGATCCGCCGGGCCAAGGGCCGTTTGGTAGGCTTTCACGTAGCCGACAACAACCGCATGGCACCGGGTATGGGCAAGTTGGATTGGAAAAAAATCATCGCCACGCTGCACGAAATTGGCTACGATGAGGTTTTGTCCGTAGAGTTTTGTTCGCCCTTGGATCGGACGCCCGCCAACCCGCACCCCAATTCCATCGAGACCAACCCAGAGGGGCTCAGCCCTGAGCAAAAGAAATTCCTGGAAGACCACGGCAGCTCGGCGGTCACCGAGGAATTTTATACCATGTTGACCCGCAAATCTGTGGAAACCCTTAGCGTACTGATTTGAGTTATGAGTTATGGGTTATGAGTGAGGGGCTCGCTGGCAAATTCTGAGGTTGCTTGAGCACTTGTTTGCACGGGTCGGGATAGTTGTAAGTTTTCAATCCGGCTTTTTGAGAGCGCTTTACATCGGAGATGTGAGACGTTTGTAGCAATCGAAGCCCAGGACTTTTGGGCACTTCGGATGAAGTGTGATGTTAAATTGAGAGGTCTGTTAGCAGGGTTTTCAATACGGTTACAAGCCATTGAGAACTCACCAACATTTACGTTATGAAAAGTAATCTTTCACCATGAAAATCACCAATGTAGAGGCCTTTTGGCTGCGTTGCCCCATTCCCAAAGAAAAACAGCACCGCTCGGACTATGGCCTGCTGACCGATTTTGACATGACTCTGGTGGTCGTGACAACCGATACCGGGCTGCAAGGATTTGGCGAAGCAAAAGCTGCGGTAGGCTCGTCGGGGGTCTGTGCATCGATTGTGACTTGTGTAGAGCAAGAGTTGAAACCCTTGTTGATCGGTAAAGATGCCCGCCACATTTCGCGCATCTGGGAACACGTTTACAACGGTACCCGTGACCATTACGCCTTGTCGAGGGGGCGCAAATTTCCTATTTTAAGCCGCCGTGGTTTGACCATTTCGGCGATGAGTGGGATCGACACGGCACTTTGGGACCTCAAAGGCAAAGCCCTGGGAGTTCCGGTGGTGGAACTATTGGGTGGGGCTTGCCGAGATACGATGGAGGCATATGCCAGCGGTGGTTGGGCCAGCGCCGAAAAAATTGGGGAACAACTCAATGGTTACATCGAAAAAGGATTCAAAGGCGTAAAAATGCGGGTCGGCATCATGGACGAAACCGTTGGCGAAAGTGTCAAGCGGGTGCGTGCAGCGCGAGCAGCCATCGGTGAGCACATCAAGCTCATGACCGACGCCCACGGTACTTTTAGCGTACCCGAAGCCAAGCAGTTTTGTCGCGGGGTGGAAGATTGCAACCTTTACTGGTTTGAGGAACCCATCAGTCCCGACAATAGGCACGGCACTGCGGAGGTACGCGCCGCTACTTCCATCCCCATTGCGGTGGGCGAAAGCGAATACACCGCATTTGATGTACGGGATTTGATCGAAGTGCGCGCCCTGGATGTGGTTCAGCCCGATTCGGCCATCATTGGCGGCATTACTGAGTCGATGCGGGTGGCTCAATTGGCACATGCTTATCAATTGGAGTTGGCTCCGCATTGTTGGGGTTCCGCTTTTTCCTTCATGGCGGGGGTCAATGTGGCTTTTGCTTCTCCGGCAGCGGTGGTGATCGAGTTTTCACTGGGCGGCAATCCGATGATGTACGAGTTGGTCAATGAAAAAATCACGGTCGAAAATGGGATGCTTTCCGCACCTACTGTACCGGGTTTGGGGCTGACGCCCAATTGGGATTTTGTACGTGAATTCAAGCAGTGAGAAAGTTGAGGGGTTGAGAAAGTTGAGGGGTTGAGAAAGTTGAGGGGTTGAGAAGAAGGTCCCATGCAAAAGTTTTCGAGGTTCCGCCTTTCCAGTGAGTTTTTAATAACCATTTTAAAACACCTTTATATATGGCAAAAGCAATCGGCATCAATCACGTGGCACTGGTGGTCAGCAACCTCGAAGCTGCCTGTGAATTTTATGAAAAAGAACTGGGAATGGAAGCGATTCCAGCTTTCTTGTTTGACTACCCCACCGCCTTTTTCAAAATCAACGAAACCCAACAGCTGCACCTCACTGAGTGGGACGATACCTACTCTTTCCGGGGGCATGTGTGTATGCAAGTGGACGACATCAATGCCATCTTTTGGCGCATGAAAGAACTGGGGGTGATCGATACTTCGCCTTGGGGCAAGGTTCGCCAATTGCCCGATGGGCCCATTCAAATGTTTGTAAGGGATCCATCTGGTAATTTGGTAGAGTTGTCTTGCAAGCCTGGTTTTGAAATTGACCCAGCCATTTTTGAAGATGAGCTGTTTCAGGCGGGCATTTACGTTTCAGGGCGCAATGATTTCCGGGGTTATAAGTCCAAAGACGCGACTTTGTACCACTAAGTAATAAGCCGCGAATAAATCTTTCCAATTCGCAAATGCGTTGCCCCGTCATGCTTTGCCCCGCTGCGCGGGATGGGAACACGGATGACACGGATTAAACTGATTTACACTGATTTCCAGCACGATGTTGGCCACGACGTTGACACCCTTTGCGATTAACATCCGTGGAGATTGGAAAGCTTTATTTTTGAACCGTCACTTACCCATATCATGGCAAGCATGAAAAACATCCTACTGCTCGAAACCATTGCCGAAGAAGCCATGCAACTGCTCCAGGAGGCAAAGGATGTGGAGGTGCATACCGCTTTTGCCGGGCTGCCTTCTGCCGAAGTTTTATCCAACATTGATGCGGTCATTACTCGTGGTCTTGGTCAGGTCAATCAAGCATTGCTCGATGCCTGCCCTAAATTGCAAGTAGCGGCCCGTTGTGGCGTAGGGCTGGATAATGTGGATGTAGCGGAGGCCAGCAAACGAAAAATAAAGGTCGTGAACGCCCCGGGGTCCAACGCAGCCACCGTTGCTGAACATACCATTGCGCTGATGCTGATGCTGCAACGCAACCTTTTTCAGGCCCTCAATGATGTCAAAACTGGCAATTGGGCGGCACGCAGTAGTTTCAAAAGTGACGAAGTAAGGGGGAAAACCCTAGGCATTCTGGGCTTGGGCAACATCGGCTTGAAAGTGGCCAGGGTTGCAGAGGTCCTGGGCATGAGGGTTATTTACTGGTCAAAATCCCCCAAGGACACGCCTTATCAATATGTTTCAAAGGAGAAGTTGTTTGCCAGTGCCGACCTCATTTCCATCCATGTGCCTTTGACTGCTGAGACCAGCAACCTGATCAATACCGAGGTTTTGAGCCAGGTAAAACCTACTTGTATCATCGTCAATACGGCTCGCGCTCAGATTGTCGATAAAGTAGCACTGGTGGAAGCCCTGAATGCGGGGAGATTGGCAGGTTACGGTGCCGATGTGCCGACTTCTCCTGCTCCCGGCGCGCATGATGAACTGATTTCACACCCCAAGGCCCTGATTACGGCCCACGTCAGCAGCCTTACCGCGAGTACCTATGTAAGCATGTGTACGAGTACAGTGAGCAATGTGCTGGCCATTTTGCGCGGGCAGGAGCCAGTGGCGGGTTGCATTTTTAATTTAAAAGACCTTTAATCCACTAAAAAATGAAACGATTTGCCAGAATGTCTTGGTCCTTGTTGGTTCCGATCACGCTATTGGGAACATTTTCTCTGCAATTCTTTCGGCCTGCCCTTCCGACTAATCCACCCAAAACGGATAAGTTGAAACTGCCTCCTGGTTTTGTAGCTGAACACCTTTACAGCCCCTCCGAAAACAAGGAAGGTTCCTGGGTGTCGATGTGTTTTGACGACAAAGGACGCATGTTGGCTTCTGACCAATATGGGGATATTTACCGCCTGGAAATCCCTGCGATTGGCTCCAAGGAACTGAAGCCTAAAATCGAAAAAATAAAACTGGAGAACGATACCCTCCATTTTGGCGCAGCCCACGGTTTGCTGTACGCTTTCAACAGCCTGTACGTGATGGTCAACAACCACGCCGATAAAGCGTTACCCAAGGGTTCCGGTTTTTACCGCTTGCAAGATACCGACGGTGACGACCAGTTCGACAAGCTAACCCTGCTGAAAAACCTGGTCGGCGAAGGCGAACACGGCCCCCACAGCATCAAACTTTCTCCCGATCAGAAATCCCTGTACGTAATTTGTGGCAATTACACCGATTTGCCCAGCATGGATGCCTACAAATTGCCTCAAACTTGGAAATACGACAACCTTTTTCCTGAAATCAAAGACCCCCGTGGGCACGCCAACGACCGCAAAGAACCCGGAGGCTGGGTGGCCAATGTCAACCCGGAAGGCACCAAATGGGAATTGGTTTCGGCAGGATACCGCAATCCCTTTGATTTGGCCTTCAACGACGTGGGCGACCTTTTTGTTTACGACGCCGACATGGAGTGGGATTTTGGCCTGCCTTGGTATCGGCCCACCCGCATCTGTCATGCTACCAGTGGTTCCGAATTCGGCTGGCGCACGGGCAATGGCAAGTGGTCGGCCAGTTTTCCAGATAATTTACCTCCGGTCATCAACATTGGCCAGGGCTCACCGACCAACTTGCTCTATGCCAAAGACGCAAAGTTCCCCGCCAAATACCAACAGGCTTTGCTGGCTTTTGACTGGAGTTTTGGGATCATTCACGCCATTCACCTCCAACCCAGCGGCTCGACTTACACTGCCACCCGCGAGGAGTTTTTATCCGGTGTACCCTTGCCATTGACCGATGGAGCGATTGGTCCGGATGGTGCCTTGTATTTTTTGACTGGTGGCCGCAGGCTTGAATCGGATTTGTACCGCGTGTATTACTCCGGAACAGAGGCGACAAGCAGTTCGGAGCTTACTGAATTGACCGAAGAAAATAAGCTCCGTCGGAAATTGGAGGCGCTCCATATTCCCGGAAACCCTACCGCAATAACTACTGCATGGCCTTACCTTGGGCACTCCGATCGAGCCGTCCGTTTTGCCGCTCGCATCGCCATCGAGCACCAGGCGGTAAGAGAATGGAAAGCCAAAGCCTTGGCGGAAAGCAACCCGGTCGCCTTGACCAATGCCATGATTGGGCTAGCGCGCAGTGGAAAGGCCAATGACAAGACTGCCATCCTGGATGCCCTGTCAGGGATCAATTACCGCAACATTTCGCCAAGCCAACAACTGGATGTGCTGCGGGCCTATGAACTGGTCTTTGCCCGCTTTGGTATGCCTAAAACTGCCCAAAAAAAGGAAATTGTAGCCTTGTTGAATGCCCAATATCCTAGTAGCTCAGCAGAGCTCAACAGGGCCTATTGCAAGCTGCTGGTGTTCTTGAGGGACCCCAGTGTAGTGCCTAAAACCCTGGCTTTGATGGCCAATAAAGAGCTGTATGACCCCAACGAAGGACTCGCCACCAACTCCGAAGACCTGATCCTGCGCAATCCCCAATACGGCCTGGACATTGCCAAAATGTTGGAAAAAATGCCTGCCCCCCAACAAACTTACCTGGCCATCATGCTCGCCAAGGCCAAAGTGGGCTGGACACCAGCGTTGCAGGAGCAGTATTTTAACTGGTACAAACAAGCCTTTGCGCTTAAAGGTGGCAATAGCTATATTGGCTTTCTGGACAAAGCCAGGAAAATAGCGCTGAAAAACGCTCCTGCCAGTAAGAGGAAGCACTACAATCAAGTTTCGGGTGCAGAAATGCTAACGGAATCGGGCAATGATTTGGCGCAGGAGGATTACCCCAAAGGCCCTGGGCGGGGGTATAGTTTAGCGGACATGGATACCATTTTTACCGCTGAACTGAGCGGTAGAAACTTCAAAAAAGGCAAAGCCATGTATGTGGCTACCACCTGCGCTCGCTGCCATGCCATGAAAGGAGAAGGAGGAAACATCGGCCCTGATCTGACGCAAATTGGTACCCGATTCAGCACCAAAGACATTTTGGAGGCCATCCTTGAACCCAGCAAGGCCATCTCCGACCAATACGCGGCTACCCAGTTTGAGTTAAAAAATGGGAAAAGTATGGTGGGCAAAATCGCCAATCAAGACACTGAACATTATTATGTGTCTCAAAACCCTTATGCACCCGATTTTTTGGTCAAAGTCAACAAAAAAGACGTAGTTGCTAAAAATTATTCCACGGTTTCAGTGATGCTTCCTGGCTTGGTCAATCCCTTGAATCCGGAGGAATTGAAGGACTTGGTGGCGTATTTGAAGGCAGGGGGTGATGAGGCGCATGCGGTTTTTAAGGCCAAATAACCTGAATCCGTTAAGATGGAAAAAATAACCCTTTACCACCAGGAGACACCTGGCATTAAAATATCGATCCAAATTTATTTCAACGAAAAAAACCAGTTGTACCTAGACGGCTATGACATTGGTAGTACCGTTAAAGAAAATTTGGGCGATTCAGACTACGAATACGTCCATACGATTGAACCGGAGGAGGTCAAAAAACTCTACCCGATTTTTAATTTAAACATGGATGATAGAATAGGTTTATTGGCTGCAATAAAAAAGGATTTTAGCCTAGCCAATGCTTATACTTTATTTGGTGAATTCCTGAATACCTATGACATAAAGTATACCAGTTTCACCTGGGTTTAATTTGAATCAACCCCATCAGTAAAAAAGTGAAACGCTATTTTTTGTAAGTTCTCAATTCGCATTTCTGCAAGTCATTTTCTTTTTCTAGGCAGGTAAATTCTCGTAAGCACGTTACAAACGTGCGCAAGCCCGGTGTCGGTCAGGAGACCCGACACCAGCACAATGCTCAATAGACGCTGGTTCTAGGTCTCTGACCGGAACCATCTTACACGCGTTTGTAACGCGTAAACGGATCTTCAGCGGATTGAAAACTTACTAAAGGCGAGAGCTGCTGGGGGCATTTCAGTTCAAAGTTTTATGAAAAGCCCTCCTCATAAATGGGGATTTTTTCCTTCCCCTTCCTGGGGGTGATGTTTGGGATTTACCAAGGCTGCATCTTTGCAGTATCCTTGGTTTTTTTCGGTTGAACACACTTGGGGAGGCCTTTTTGGGGCCTCCCGACCGAAAAACCCTAAATCGTATATTCGCAAATGTTTGGCTTGATACAGAGGGTGGTTCGCTGCCCTCTCTTTGTTTGAGCGAAGCCCCCTCTTTTCAACTCCTCACCTTCATAGGATTTTGTGCAAAAATCCATTCACTACCACATATTCCGTCACTCCATCTTTTTGAATCAGCAGCGAAGTATTTACGCCCAAGCCAATCACGCCTGATTGGCCGGGATCCGCGCTATTGTCCTTGGGACGGATGAAGAGCAGCGGAAATTTACTCTGCTCCATGTTCTCGGCCCAACCCGTGCGCTGGATGTCAGTGATGCCGCGGCTGTGGAAGTCTTTGATTTCAGCGGGGCCGATGTTTTGACCACTGGGATAAACCCCCGAAAGGATTTTTCCAGGTACAGCTTGGTAGCCCTCCAGGTTGTGTTCCTCGTAGGCGTGGGAGGTGGAAAGGTCGCCCAGCTCGCTGATGGTCGACTTGTAAAAATACTTATTGGGTGCCGGGGCTTCCACTTCTGCGCGACGGAAGGCCAGGTCTACCGTGTACAATTTATCATTCCGCATGATTTGCAACTTTCGTAGGATCATGTCGTGAAAACTATTCGATTCGTTTTCTGGCAAGCTGTCGTAGCCGCTGAAGTCCCATTTTTGGTAGACTTGATTGGCAATACCTTCCAGGGCACTCATGAAAATAGTGAAATTAAGTCGGCGCAATTCCTGGTTCTCAGGATCGCCTTTTAAGCCACCGGTTTCGATCAAGATGGTACGGGTACCCCATTTTTGCATGTTGTCACCAAAAGCGCGGGGCTCGAAAGCGTCGTCGTAGCGCCCAACCTGGTTGGGGATCCGGGTTTGCAAAACTTGGTTCATTAGGCCGATCAGTTTCATGGCATCGCCGCGTACTTCATTGATCGACTTTTCATAATCATAAGCCGGGGCCAAAAAAGAAATACTGGCGGGATATGGCCCCCGGCCTGCGCCCAGGTAAATGTTTTGGTCGTGGAGGTTGAAACCCCAATCGGCTTTTACCTCATCGCGCACTTTTTTCAGGATCCGGGCTTCGGGCGTTTGCAAGCGAAGGGCATCGCGATTGATGTCGATTCCTTGCATACTGCGGCGGGTGAAACGGTTGGCCCCGTCGGGATTGAGCATGGGGATGAAATGCAGGCTGAGTTTGGACAAAATTTCCTGCCGCAGTGGGTCAAACTCATCTTTTTGCTGAAAAAAATTGAAAATGTCCATCATGGCCATTGTAGCGGTAGGTTCGTCACCGTGCATTTGTGACCACAGCAATACTTTCACTGGCCCATTACCGATGTTGACATGGTAGATGTTGCGCTTTTGGAAAGACTGTCCCGCTAAACTGACCCGGAAAGGCGCATGCAAAGCTTTGATGGTCGGTTCAATGTCTTCGAGTTTGAAGCGCCGCTGGATGATGCTTTTAAAGAGATAATCAGGATGTTTTTCGTAAAACTTTAATGCATTAGGCGAGATAGCAGGCACTTGTGGTGGACGATTGCTGCATGCGACCAACAATCCAAAAAAGGCCAGAAAAACCTGCATCATGCGCAAGGATCTGCGTTTGGTAGTCGATATGTTGGTTTGAGCAGTATTACGTGAAGACGAGAACATGTTACGATGATTTGTGCGGAAAGATGGCAAATCTTCCGGCAAATTCAAGCGGCAGCAGACGGTTTTTTGAAAAAATAAGCTGGCAGCAGAATAGTGTAAAGTGTTGAAAAGCTGTTTCGGCAAAAAGAATTTGGGTGAGACCTCAAAATATTTTTCCGTTTTTGGCATTATAGTACATCAAGCGGGGGTTTCTCCCCTGCATTCCTACTATGAGAGCCTTTCCAGCCCGGATTTCCCAGTCTTTTGTCAAATTTTCAAGCAAGTCGCTTAATAAATTTGCAAAAATGAGAGGAAATAATTCAAATACGTAAAAAAAAGATATTTTTGGGGCTGCAAAAAATAAGGCGCCTTTTTGGTTGAAAACTCCAAGGGCCAATGACGAACACACTGGTGTCGACAGTTTTTTGTCGATTGCCAAACCTATGTTTTAGACTTTTTTTGAGGAAACTACTTCACACAAAGTCTGATCCCTAGCTGATGTTGAAGCCTTAGATTTCCGCTACTCGGAAAAATGGGGCTTCGTAAATGCGCTGACAGAATTGCAAAAGCATACTGTCGGCAAAAAGAAAAGTTGTAATTTTGGCCATCTCAAAAACTTGTCCCATGACCGGTTTACGATTACTTGTATGCCTACTATTTTTTTCGGCTGTTTGTAATGCTCAACAGCTTTCCTTGTTCACCCAATACCGCGAAAACCTAACCGTTATCAATCCTGCTGCGATTGAGTCGGATTACTTCGTTTTTGGTAGCCCTTTTACCATCGGAGCATCTTATCGCGCGCAATGGGTTGGTCTGCGCAATGGTCCTCGTACCCAGACCTTACGTGCCAACTACCTGCATGATGGGGGAGGAAGCGTAGCTTTCAATTTTGGAGGTTACGTGATCAATGACCAAACCGGGCCAACTGGCCTGACGGGTATTTACGGTAAAATTGGCGGTGTATTGACTGACGATCCTCAGTATGGAGGTTTGTCGATCGGGATGACTGCGGGTTTTACTCAATTCCAGGTGCGCTCATCGGAAATCAACCTGAGGGACGAAAACGATCCGCTGGCAGGTGAAAATCAATCCCAGATGTATCCCGACGTGGGCGTTGGGGTTTTTATGTACAAAGCTGTGGGTGGGCGTTTTGCCGACGATTACATCTACGGTGGCGTATCCGTTCCACAAGTTTTGGGCTTGGACCTGACCTTCCAAAATGACCAGGGGCAGTTTTCTACCCAACGGGTGCGGCACTTTTACGGCCAATTTGGCTATTATAAATTTTTCAGCGACGACAGTTTTCTGGAGCCATCTTTGTGGGTGAAATATACCCCCAATGCTCCCGTCAACGTGGACCTGAACCTGCGCTACCAATTGCCTGCTGCTTTGTGGATTGGGGCAGGTGGCTCTTCAGCCAAGGCAGTACACTTGGAAACTGGGCTTTTCCTGGGCGACAATGTGGGCAACAACAACATCCTGCGCATTGGGTATGGTTTCGACCATAACTTCAGTTCTTTTGGCCCAACTGCCGGCAGCACCCACGAAATCAATTTAAGCCTTTCACTGCGTCGATAAGCGCGTATCCTGATATTCCATGAACCTGCGATTTGAATATCCCAAACTCCTTTTTTGCATGAAAAAGATTCTGCTTTCCCTGACGCTAATCCTGGGATTTGCTGGCATCGCTTATGCGCAGCCATCTTTCCAGTTTGGCTCGGTGGTGAAAAATACCGGTGAAGAAGCCTGCATCCAAGTTACAGTACAGGACTTCACTGAAATCACTTCGGTGAAAATGCCCATTTTTTGGGATACTGCTGTTTTGACTTTCAAAAGCGTTAGACCAAATACACGCCTGCGGGGTTTTGATTTGCCCGATTTTAGTACCACTCGTACCAAAGATGGCTTGTTGCTGTTGGACTGGTCGGCTGGCAATTGTGCTGCTGGCGAAGCTGGTACTTTGAACGATGACGAAGTGCTCTTCGAGCTCTGTTTCACCGTCAAGGGCAACTATGCTGATGCCTCGTCAATAGGTATCACTGAGGATACTGACTTGCTCAAAGATCCAGAGCCAGTGATCATCAGGCGTACTTCGGCTTGTGCGCTCAACATTTACTACGATAAACCCAATACTACGGTGGGCTCGGTAGCGGTGGGAGTTCGTCCTATCAAACTCATTGCCAGTAATGCTACGGGTAACACTGGCGACAACGTGATCATCAATGTGACCACCAGTGGTTTCGATGCCTTGAGCAGCTTACAATTTTCGATCAACTACGACTCTACTTTCCTGGAATTTGCAGGGGTTACGCCGCTCGATAACCTCCGTAACTTGTCCAGTTCCAGCTTTGGCCGACCCGATGACCCGAATGGGCGCATCAAGAAGGGCAACATCACTTTTTCGTGGTCGGTGCCTCCCAGCGAGGTAGGTCGTGGTATTTCAGTAGAAGATGGCAAGGTTATTTTTCAGCTCAATTTTAAGATCATTGGCCCTTGTGGTAAATCTAGCAGCGTGAGTTTTTCTGGCAAACCTACTTTGTTGGAAGCCATTAACGTAGCTCGTGAAGGGGCAAAACTACCAGTTGTGGGCCAGCCTGGGGTAGTTACTTCTACCGCTTGCGATCCTCCTGGTTTGAAAGTCGGGATTGATTGTGGCCAGCCAGTGGCCCAAAACACTGAAGTATGTGTGAAGGTTATTGCCAATGAAAACTTTCCCAATATTACTTTCTTAGACTATGTGATGGAATGGAACCCCACACAGCTAAAATTCAAAAGCATTAGCACTAATGATAGTCCTATTCCGAGGTTAACCGAAAGTTTCTTCAACACCGATAATACCGCCAATGGCGTTTTAGGACTGAAGTGGGAATCTCCTGTTCCGTCTACTGCCCAGCGGGGAGCAACCCTTTATACCGTATGTTTCACAGCCATCGGATTGAGCAATTCTTCTTTGGCCAAAGATTCTATCTTACTAGCTCCCATCAAATTGAACCGAGAAACAGCTACAGTGAAAAGGCGTGGGGAGGATACCAACTATGGACTTGCACCCCGCAACTGTAACGTACAAATCAAACAGCCACCAGGTGTAAGGATACAGGTTGCGGCTCAACAAGGTAAGCCAGGTGAAACGATTTGTTCGGACGTACAAGTTGGTAGTTTCCGTGATGTATTGAAGCTACAGTTCAGTATGATTTGGAACAATGCAGATTTGAAGTTTGTGGAGCTGAAAGACCTCAATACTACAGCTCTCCCAGGGCTAAATTTGAGTGCTTTTAATCTAACGGGGGCAGCAAGTGGGCTTCTGACGATGGAATATACCAACAACACACCGATTACCCTGACCGATGCTACCACCATTTTTAAGTTTTGTTACCAAATCATTGGCAAAGGCCCTGGAGAACTGGGCCAGGAGAACAACTGTCAGACCATCAGTTTTGCCAATCAACCTTTGAAAAGTGGTGTGACAACGCCCAGTTCCAATGGACAAATTATTGAATTGGTTCCACAAGATGGTGACGTCTGCATCCTCAACCCTTCAGGCTATTTCATTTCCTTGGGCAAAAACGAAGGCTACTTGAACGACCAGGTTTGTGTGGACTTCAAAGTAGCAGAGTTTAAAAACATTGCGGGTACCCAATTCAATGTGAAATGGCCAACGGCTGCGCTCAAGTTGATCAGTGCAACCAACACTGGTGCCTTGCCCGAACTGAAAATTGATACCGCATCTGCCAAGGTGGGGCTGCTGAAAGTGGATTACCAAAAAGCAGCTGGAGGGAATCTTGATGACAGTACCTCGATCATTCGAGCCTGCTTCCAACTGATTGGTGAACCAAACAATTGCCATAAAATTGACATCAACGCCGAGCCGAACCCTTCCGTTAGCTTAGTTGGCGGTGGCGTGGGCAGTGTTTTCCAAAAAGCTGGAAGTATCTGTATCCAGGATACCATTTTGTTGCTTGACACCACCATTACCCAAGTTACTTGCCCGGGTGGCCGCAATGGTACCATCGAGGTACAAACCAAAGGGGGCACAGGTAATGTATTCTATAACTGGGAGGTTTTCCCTCGCGGTGGCAATCCAGTTCAGTTTACCCCCAAAGCAATCAACCTGCCTGCGGGCAAGGTGGTATTGCGGGTATTCGACTCTCGCCGCCCAACACCACTGGTGCGGGTAGATACCTTTAATATTCCTGAAAGCAAAGAAGTCCCTAGCGTCAATGCTGGCCCGGACCAGGTCATGCCTTGTACCTTGCCAGCTCTAGCGATCACGGGTACGGCGTCGCAGGGGGCTGATATTAAATACGATTGGAGCGCACGGTTCGGGGGCATCAATGGCGACCGAGACAAGTTGCGGGTACTGGTCACTTCGGCTGGCGAGTACA
Source organism: Chitinophagales bacterium (assembly GCA_013299105.1). Classification (GTDB taxonomy): domain Bacteria; phylum Bacteroidota; class Bacteroidia; order Chitinophagales; family Saprospiraceae; genus Haliscomenobacter. The sequence continues at coordinate 89,218 of JAAFJY010000033.1, forward strand.
TCCTGAATGTCACCAACACCAAGACAGGATGCTTTTCGGTTGATACTGTCAAAGTAAGCAATCCTGCTTTGCCCATAGCCAACGCTGGTAGAGACCTGATTTTTGGTTGCAAAACCGATAGTTTGTTCCTGGATGCTGGCTTGTCCTCAAAAGGAGATACTGTAACCTACAAGTGGGTCCAACTCAACGATGGAGTCATCAAGCCAGGTGATGAAACCAAGGTGAATCCCAAAATTGAAAAACCTGGCCGCTTTGCCTTAGAAGTACGCTTCCGCAGTACGGGTTGTGTAGCACGGGATACCGTTGACGTGACGAGGTCAACGGTGGTATTGAAAGCCGTAGCTGGAACCGACTTGACCCTCGACTGTAAAGGTGGCACCGTGACGCTGGATGGCTCAAGATCGGTCAACTCCTCTCAAGTGACCACTTATGAGTGGCTCAAGTCCGACAATACGGTCATCAGCCGAGGCCCTCAAACGGTTCAGGTGCGTGAATTGGGTACTTATTTCCTGCGAGTGACCGATGAAGGGGAAGGTTGTATCTCAATGGATACTGTTGAGGTGAAACCAAGTCCTGATTTCCCAACGATCAAAGGATCAAAAGACCTCGTTTTGTCTTGTAAGTCACCCAATCCAGAACTCAAGACTACCATTAGCAATGCTGCTCGTTTTAGTGCTCGTTGGACCACAAGTGCTGGAGGCCAATTGAAAGCTGGTACGGATACTACCCTCAACGCAGTAGCCACCCAAGCTGGTACCTTCGTTTTGGCGGTGACTAACCTGGAAAGTACTTGTATAAGCCGCGATACCGTGGTGGTAACCACCAATTTGAATAAACCAGCGGTGGACATCGTCAACTCTACGGGCAACATCACTTGTGCGGTGCCTAGCTTGACCCTGACAGCTACCGCTGCAACAGGTCGAAATGTGGTACTCACCTGGAAATTGGCCGGACAAGATGTGGCCAAAGATTCTCTGCGTTTCCGCATAACCAAAGGTGGCACCTACTTCCTCGAAGCAAGGGATACCGCCAGTGGTTGTTTTTCCCTGGACTCGGTGCGGATCGCCCAGCAGGCTGAAATCCCACAAATTGTGATCACTAACCCTGGTAAGATCACATGCCGCAACCCTCAACTGACCCTGCGCAGCACCGTTACACCTGCTGCCAATACCTATACTTATACCTGGCAAAAAACCCAAGGTACAGGTACGATCAACAGCGGGGGCAATACAGCCAGTCCAGTAATCAGAGGCGTAGGTTCATTTTCTGTAAAAGTGAATAATCCAACTACTGGTTGCGTAGGCGAGGGCAACATCACCATCGAAGGCGATACCCTGCGCCCAACTGCTCAAGCTGGACCTGACAAGATTTTGGATTGTAAAGCTGATTCCCTGATCCTGGATGGAACGGGTTCTTCTGCTGGCACTAAATTTACCTATGCCTGGACGGTGAGCGGCGCAAGTGCTCCTAACCCGGCCAATCGCTTGCAAGTGACCGTGCGCCAGCCTGGAAACTACGCCCTGACTGTGCGTGATACTTCCAACGGTTGCTTCCGCGTGGACAGCATTCGGGTTACCTCGGATCGCAATGCTCCTACGGTTTCAATCGCTACGCCTACTTTGCTGACTTGTGCCATCAACTCTATCAATCTGGTGGCTACGGGCTCTTCAGGTAATAATTTCCGCATTGGCTGGACTGGACCCAATGGACAGGCCATTCCTGCCGGGAACAATGCCCTGCAACTACCTGCTACCCAAGTCGGCAAGCACGAAATCACCATCACCAATACTCAAAACTCTTGTAGCACCAAGGCATCGGTCGAAGTGAGGGAAAATCGTACTCGCCCCACTGTGCAAGTGGTGCGTTCGGCCAGTGTAACTTGTGCCACCGCCAAAGCTACCCTCAACGGTACAGGCTCTGCCTCGGGCACTGGTATTTCTTACCGCTGGGTAGTAGCGCGGGGCAATGGTAGCATCAGCAGCGGTGAAACCACGCTCAATCCGCAAATTACAGGACCTGGTGTCTATCGCCTGGTGGTCAGCAGTCAAGAAAACGGCTGCCAGTCCCGTGACTCGGTGGAGGTGAAAATCGACCAATCAGCCCTTGGCCTAGCCAAAGTGACCAAAGAACCCAACTCGGTTTGTGACGATGAAGTCAACGTCATCGGCAATTCCCTAACGGGTACTACTGGCCAATGGACGGGGCCAGCTGGCATCAGTTTTGAAGCGCCAACCCAGGCTTCAACCGTAGCGATGGGCTTACCAGAAGGCAAGAAAACCACTTTGCGTTGGTCGCTTTCTACAGCTGAATGCCCCAATTATAGCTTCGATACCCTATCCGTCATTCATGAAGGTGTGCCCAATGCCAACAACGACAAGGCCGACCGTTTTGTCGCTTCATTGGACAAACCAACCACTACGCTCAACGTAGCGCGCAATGACCAGGTGAACGGAACTGGCTTCAAATTAAACATCGAAGTACAGCCAAGCTTAGGTCGCATTGATACAATCAGCGGGGGATTCATCACCTACCGAGCACTACCAGGTCGTGCAGGTATGGACATGTTCAAATACAAAATTTGTAATGTACAATGCCCCACCAAGTGCGATACCGCTACCGTTACCCTGGATGTGGATGTAGACGATTCCTTCCAATTCCAAGTGCCCAATGGCATTACGCCTAACGCTGACGGCAAAAACGATGCCCTCAAATTTGAGATTCTGGATGTGAATCCTGATAAATACCCCAACAGCGAGCTGATCATCTTCAACCGCTGGGGCGATATCGTTTACCAAGTCAAACCCTACGCCAACGATTGGCAAGGAACCAATAACGCAGGCCAGGAGTTGCCAACAGGTACCTATTATTATATCTTGCGGTTGGACATCGCCAATGGTGAAATTTTGAAAGGAGACGTGACGATCGTGAAATAAGGTCGGAAGCAACCACAAAAAGAAACCCGCAATTCAGTTCGCTGAGTTGCGGGTTTCTTTTTGTGGATTTGGTGGAAATAAGTCATAACTGCTGCGCCAAAAAAGCCGCCGCAGTTTCTCGAATCGTCTGGTCCAAAGGAGTGTACTGGAAACTCAATTCTTGTATTGATTTTTGGTTGCTGTAACGGAAATGAAGGGCAGACTGCCTCATGTTTTCCCTGCTTACCAAAGGGGTTTTTCCTTGAAATTTGGCCAAAAGGGCACTGCCACGCCAGGCCAATTCCCCCATCCAGGGCTGGATTTTGATATTCGGCGCGGGTACCTGTAGCGCATTTGCCATTTTTTGAAACAAATCAAAATACGTCAAATTCTGGACAGTTGCGATGAAGCGTTCTCCCTCCACGTCACTTTCCATCAATTGCAGGCACATGCGGGCCACATCTCGCACATCAACCACACTGGCCAAGCCCCTTGGGTAAAAGCACAGGCCCTGATAAATTTGTTGAAAAAACTGCCCGGTACCCTCGTGCCAAGGCCCTGGCCCCAAAATCAGCGAAGGGTTTACAACCGCAACCGAAAGCCCTTCTGCGGAAGCCCGCCATACTTCTTGCTCGGCTAAAAATTTGGAAACGCCATAGCCCGTGTTGAACGGGCCGTTGTTCCAATTGCTTTTTTCATCCACTACTTGTTCGGGCTTATTGCGACCCAGGGCAGCAATTGAACTGACATAAACCAGTTTTTTTATCGAATTGTACAAGCAAGCATTGACCAAAAGCTCGGTACCTTCGGCATTGACTTGCCGCATCAAGGCCCAATCGCGTTTATGGAAGGAAATCAATGCGGCGCTGTGGAATACCCAATCGACTCCTTTTAAAGCATCCTCCAACAGAAATCCATCCAGGAGATCACCTTCTACCCACTCAATGCGATCAGCCAGATCAGCGAGCTGGTTCAAGCGGCTACTTGGGCGGCGCAGCGCACGGATTTGGGTATAGCCCGCAGCGATTAAGGTACGCAGCAAGTGTGTACCCAAAAACCCCGTTCCACCAGTAACAAAAATGCTGGGTTGCATAGTCGAAAATGGGCAAATTTTTGGTCCAACTAAAGCCCAAATCAGCCGGACCGTGCTAAGGTCCTCTTTTTTTGGTAAGGGACCAAATAAAAAGGGACCTGCAAAACCTGCAAGTCCCTTTTGAGAATTGATAAAGTAGGCTACAAAATAACCAAAATTACTTCTTCAACTTCATCGTGTAAGCGGCTACGGCTTTGATCTTGTCCTTGTCAAGCAAAGCTTTGAAGCTGGCCATGTTGTTGCGACCATTGGTGATTACTTTGATGCGCTCGGCTTCAGTCAGTTTGGAAACTGCCAGGTTTGCAGCACCGGATACGCCCATGTCCCCGCCGATACCGTGACAGGTTACGCAATATTGCTTGTAAACTTTTTCACCATCAGGCTTGTCTGGGGTCATGTTGGTGAACAGGAGCACAGCGGCGAATAAGCATCCAAAAGCAAAAAATCTTTTCATTGAGCTTGGTTTTGTTGCCAGAAAATGCGGTTGAAAATGTAGGTTTGACCGATTCAGGCGGTTTTACATCTTTTAGACGCAGAAATGCTGAATTGGTCATGTCAAAGTAACGCCAGGAGGTCGTTAAAAAGGGTTATCGGCTTGTTAATGATTTCCCAATGAGTACGACATCCTTGCTGAAGTTACAAGGAAATATATGAACTTGGCTTAATCAGTGGGAGGGCGGTATGCGAATAGAGCCGCAATTTAAGCAGATTTACTCAACTTTGGCAAGTTTTTTAGGTAAAAACTTAGTTCAAAGGCTGCGTGTCAAAAAACAGGTTAAGTGGAGAGCGTGAATTGGCCTTGGTTGGGCCAAACCGGAGCAGGGTAAGCTTTGGGGAGGGTTTAGGAGATTTGTAAATAAAAACATACCCAGATATAATAGCAAAAGGCTGATTCTTGGATAGAAATTATTCCAAATTGGCCTGTTTTTCGTTTCGCCACAAGGCTAGTTGTGAATATAAACAACTGATTTTCAATAAAGTATTCTTTTTCTTTTTTGCTTGACCTCACGTTTCGCGCAAATTTTTCGGGGTTTCCAAAAGTTGGTCATAGGCTCTGGGATTCCCTAGCAACTCCAAAATCTTAAGCTGAGTCTCCGATAAGGGGGTAAGCACGGCACTGGCATCCTGGAATACGGCTATTTGAATATTCTTGAAGGCGCTCAACAACATTGCTGAGGTTGGGAGATTCGTTTTTCGACCTTTATTACCTG
>JAAFJY010000034.1 GCA_013299105.1 Chitinophagales bacterium
AATATTAAAAAATAGGTGTCGCTTGAAAAACATGGAATTGAAAGATAGAATATTAGGTGTGTGCGCGGGGCTTTGGAATTATAATTTTATCTAACCAATTGATAATCAATGGCGGGTAAGTCTAATTACGAAACACGACGACCCAAGTGCTGGAAATTCTGAAAACAAAAGGAGCGCAACAGGCATCCCTGGCCAAAGTGGAGCAACTTTTACCCAAACATGAGCACCCTCTGCTTAAAGCCATATTCGAAGGAATCAAAGAATATGTTGAAGAATTGAAAGAGAAGATCAAGGACGATCCGGCACCCAAAATATGTTGCTCTGATATCATTGAAACACTATTCGGAAAGTTCAAGTATAGACTCAAAGATTCCTCGAAAATAACTGACCTGGCATTGTCCATTCCATTTTATTGTGGGAAATTAGATGCCAAAAACTTAGTCAAAAGCTTTGAAGAGGTGACTTATAAACAAGTCAAAACCTGGAACCAACAAAAAGAGGGAACTTAAAAATGGGGGGAAGTTTTTTCGCTATTTTTAACACCCCAACTCATAACTCATAACTAACAATTATCATTCCTTCATCTCAGCAATACCCTCCTTGATGGCTTCTTCCTGGTAGCCATGCAATTGTATCGGGTCTTTTTTCTTGCGCAAGCGCATATTGAGCACTTCTACAAACAAGGAAAAGGCAATGGCAAAATACAAATAACCCTTGGGCACGGTTCCTGCCTCGGATCCGGCAATGGTCAAGTGCGCCAGGTGCGCCCCTTCGGCGATGAGCATAAAGCCGATGAGAATCAAAAATGCCAGGCCCAACATCTGCACCGTTGGGTGTTTGTTCACAAAACGGCCAACGGGGCCTGCAAAAGCCATCATGATTAAAATCGAAATGACTACGGAGATGATCATGATGAACAAGCTATCAGTCAAACCCACTGCAGTGAGGATCGAGTCGAAAGAAAAAACGATGTTGATCAGGGCGATTTGGGTAATGACCCTAGGGAGAGAAGAAAATATCTGGGAACCCTGGTTCATGTTGTCGTCCACGGCTGATGCACCTTCGAGTTTGTGGTGGATTTCGCTGGTAGCTTTGTACAAAAGGAAAAGCCCTCCCGCAATCAGGATCAAACTTTGGCCGCTAAAGCCCGCATGGAAGAAAGTACCATGAAAACTAAGAATCGGATTCTGCATGGCAATCAGATAAGAAATACCGAAAAGCAGAATAATGCGGAAAATCATGGCCAGGAGCATCCCGATATTGCGGGCCTTGGCCTGGTCTTTGGCTTCGAGGCGATTGGCGGCAATGGAGATGAAAATGATGTTGTCCACACCGAGCACAATCTCCAGAAAAGTCAAGGTCAATAAACTTACCCAGGTAGAGGCCTCGGCAAAATTTGGGAGTGTAAATGAAGCGGCTTCCATAAAGTTGGTTCTGTAAATTTTGTGCAATGTTACAAAAAGTAAGTGGAAGTAGGAGCTTGTGAGAGGTAAAAGTCTAAGCAATCAGGCCAAAATCCCCTTTACGACCTTACCATGCACATCGGTAAGCCTGTACCTCCGGCCCTGAAATTTAAAGGTCAGTTGCTCGTGATCAATGCCCATGAGGTGCAACAAAGTAGCGTGAAAATCGTGTACATGTACGGGGTCCTTCACAATATTATAGCTGAAATCATCGGTTTCGCCATAGCTGATGCCCGCTTTAACTCCTGCCCCGGCCATCCACATGCTGAAACAGCGCGGATGGTGGTCGCGCCCATAGTTATCAGCGGTTAAAATGCCTTGGGAGTAAGCAGTCCGACCAAATTCTCCACCCCAAATCACCAAGGTATCTTCCAGTAACCCCCGCCGTTTGAGGTCGATGATAAAGGCTGCGGTGGGTTGGTCAATGGCCTTGCATTGCCCTTTAATTCCTTCGGGCAAGCCGCCGTGGTGATCCCAGCCCTGGTGATAGAGCTGCACAAACTTCACGTCTTTTTCCAGCAACTTACGAGCCAAAATGCAATTGGCGGCATAAGTGCCTGGGTCTCGGCTGGCCTGGCCGTAAAGCTCAAAAGTCTCCTCCGATTCGTCAGAAATGTCCAATACTTCAGGCACCGAGGTTTGCATGCGGTACGCCATTTCGTATTGGGCAATCCGGGCGTTCACTTCAGGGTCACCGTAGGATTCGTTTTGCAGTTCATTCAGTTTTTGCAAGTAGCCCAGCATTTCTTTGCGGTCTTTCCCATCGTAACCTTCGGGGTCGTTGAGAAACAAAACCGGATCTTTTCCTGAACGAAACTGTACGCCCTGGTGCTCGGATGGCAAAAAACCATTGCCCCACAAGCGGGCGTACAAGGGCTGATCACGCGGCGCATCTTTCGACACCAATACGATAAAGGTAGGCAAATCGCGATTTTCCGAACCCAATCCATAACTCAGCCAGGAGCCAATCGAAGGCCGCCCCGGTAGTTGGTTACCTGTCTGGAAAAAAGTCAAAGCGGGATCGTGGTTGATTTGCTCGGAAAAGACCGATTTGACGATGCACAAATCATCAACCACCTGCGCGGTGTAGGGCAATAATTCGCTCACCCAGGTCCCGTTTTGGCCATATTGATTGAATTTGAACAGCGATGGAGCCAAGGGCAAACTGGCCTGGCTGGCACTCATGCCTGTGAGTCGTTGGCCTTGACGCACCGAATCGGGTAGGTTTTGTCCCAACATGTTCATCAGTACGGGCTTGTAGTCGAAGGTCTCGAACTGCGAAGGCCCGCCACTCATGAACAAGTAAACTACCCTTTTCGCCTTGGGCGCAAAATGCGGCAAGGCCCGTAAAATGGCCTCTTGTGAATCGGCGTCAATTGGTCCGGTACTTCTGTTGCCAGGTCGGTTGCCCAAAAGGCTACCCAAAGCCAAAGCCCCCATGCCCATCGCGGTGGTACGCAGGAAATTGCGGCGCTCGCGCTGCTGGTTCAAAGCCTGGAATTCAGGTGAATAAGGTATTTTATGCTTGGACATGATCTGTTTTCTTTTGGTGTAAGCGTTTGGGTTAAGGTTGCTGAGCAAATACAAAAAAAGATTTGAGCAAATCTGCCTTTTCAGACTAAATGGGAATAGAATTGAAACCCGTGTCAGTTGATACAAAGGCAAAACTTCCTGAGCTTTCTCCGGAGCCCTTCTTCTCAACCCCTCAACTTCTCAACCCCTCAACTTTTACCTTTTAGTCAACGCAGCATCGCTATTCAAAATCGTATTCGCCACCACCGTATTGGCAGCAAGAGTCGCTGGATCAAGCCCAGGGTCAATTTTATACCAACCTGCCTCCAGCCAGCCCTTGGCTTTAAAGGGGAATTGCTTAAATTTTTGCAATTGCGCACGCTGCAAGGCTTCGAGCAAATCCAACTCGGCTGCACTCGCTTTGCGCCCGCAGAGTTTTTGGTAAGTACCAGCAATTGCCTGGCGCAGGGCCTTTTCCCGGCACATTTTTTCACCCAAAACCTTGGAACATTCCAGAAAAGTAGGATCGTTCAAGGTTACGAGGGCTTGCAGCGGGGTATTGGTTTTTTGGCGGCGCGAGAGGCAATAACTGCGGATTCCGGCGTCAAAAGTGGCCAAAGTAGGATTGGGTGCCGAGCGTTTGACCACCACGTACAGGCTGCGACGGTACAGGGTGCTCCCAGTATCGGGCACATAATTGGCACTGTTGATTTCCCACAAGCCCGGCGGCTGGTAAGGCAGGATGCTCCTGCCGCCGATGTCGCGATTGAGCAAGCCGCTGGCTGCCAAGGCATTGTCGCGCAGCATTTCCGCACTGAGGCGGGAAGATGGGCCACGGGCCAAAAGGCGGTTCTCAGGGTCTTGTCTCAGGATTTTTTTGTTGCCTCGCGAATCTTGCCGATACGTGGCTGACATCACGATCATTTTGTTCAAGGCCTTGGTGTCCCAGCCCGACTCGCGGAAATGAACGGCCAAATAATCCAGCAAGGCCAAGTGGCTGGGCAATTCGCCCTGGTTGCCAAAATCTTCGCTGGTTCTGACCAAACCCGTACCAAAAAAGTTTTGCCACAAGCGGTTGACCCTGACCCTGGCGGTGAGTGGATTTTCAGGTAAAAACAGCCATTCGGCCAGTCCGAGGCGGTTTTGCGGCAAGTTTTTGGAAAAAGGTAAAATATCAGCTGGGGTCCCAGGATAGACCCTTTCACTAGGTTGATCGTAGCTGCCGCGCTGGAGCACAAAAGTGGCCTTGGGCTTTTTCATTTCCTGCATGACCATCAGTTCTTCCACTTGGTCGATGGAGTCTGAGAGCGCAGTACGGCTTTTTCTCAAGCTATCTTGCGCTGTCAGTAGCGTTGACGAAACAACACTTTCGTAGTAATCTTGTAAAATTTGCTTTTCCGCTGCCGACCATTGAGAGGGTGTTTTCTTTACCAGGTTTTGCCATTGTCCTTTTTGGGCCAAAACCTGCACTTCAAAGCCACCCAATTCGCGATTGTACACCGCAATGTCGTCAACGAGGGCGTCTTTCATGCCCCAGCCCCGCCACCAGGCCCCAATTTGCAGACCTGGCTGAGGGTCAGCAAGTAGGAGGATGTCTTTGGTCAGTTGGTCCATGGTAGTTTCCATTTCCATTAACTGGCCGTCCTGGTACAAGTTGAAACCCTTTGCCTTGGAAGAGCCGTCATAAGTCATGCAAAAATGGATCCAGCGCTCACGCGGCACAGCTTGTTTGCCCAAGCGCGTAATGGCGTTCGAAGGTGCAGTGCGGGCCATGTTGATTTCCAGGCGATCATTTTTGAGGTAGAGGTGAAAGCCCCGGAAGTTGTACAAGCGTTCGGCAACGCACTTGTGAAAAATCACCCCTTCTTTCAAGTCCTTGGGGATTTTGACCTTGATGCCAATGCTAAATGGTTCTGATTTGCGGAAAACGCCCACTTCTTTGAGGTCCAGGTACACGTCGCCGTCCAGTTTCAGGACTTGGCCATTTTCTATTTTGCTGAATTGCGGAAGGCCACCATCACCGCCACTTTCGCGTTTCATCACACCTTCTTGGCTGGTTTTGAGCCGATTTTTAAGGTTTTTTTGCTCAAAATCGTAAAAAGCCTGCAAGCCTGCTTTGGGAATAGCTTGTTTGGCGAGTTCTTGGTATTGACCACTTTTGATCCATTTTTCAAAATCTGAGCGGCTTTGCTTTTTCAATTCTGCGAGCCGGCTTTCTTGTTTTTGAATGCTCTCTTGCAGGAATTTGAGGATTTTCTCCTGTTTTTGGGTGGGCAACAAAAGGGTTGGTGTAGGCAAAGCACCATCCCAGGAGATTTGCCCGGCTTCTTTTACGTTGTTGAAAAAGGCATATACCCTGTAGTAGTCTTTTTGCGAAAGCGGATCGTACTTGTGATCGTGGCATTTGGCGCAGCCCAAAGACAAGCCTAGAAAAGCCTCGCCAAAAGTATTGGTGCGGTCCACCACATATTCACTTTGAAACTCTTCTTCGATGATGCCACCCTCCAGGTTTTGGGGGTGATTGCGGTTGAATGCTGAGGCGATTATTTGAGGTTTGGTGGCTCCAGGCAGCATATCACCTGCCAATTGCCATTTTACAAACTGATCGTAAGGTTGGTTTTGGTTAAAAGCCTCAATTACCCAATCGCGGTAAGGCGACATGTCGCGCAGGCGATCTACGGTATAGCCATGTGAATCGCCAAAACGGGCCAGATCCAGCCAATCGACCGCCATTTTTTCGCCGTAATGGGGCGATTTGAGCAGTCGATCTACTTGTTTTTCATAGGCGTTGGGTGATTTGTCTTTTACGAAAGCCTCAATTTCAGCTGGCGTAGGCGGCAGTCCAGTGAGGTCCAAAGCTACGCGGCGCAGTAGGATATCGCGGGGGGCCTCGGGTGCAGGCTGGAGTTTTTCGGTTTCGAGTTTTTGCAAAACGAAGTGGTCGATGGGGTTTTGGGGCCAGTTTTTAATGCCCACGATGGGCACTTTAGGTTTTTTAGGGGCCACAAAAGCCCAATGCGGCTGGTATTGGGCTCCGTTTTGTATCCATTTGATCAATACCGCCTTCTCACGTACGCTCAGGCTCAGGTGCGAGTCGGGGGTAGGCATGAGGTATTCAGGGTCCTTGGAGATGATGCGGTGAAACACTTCGCTGCGCCGCAAGTTGTTTTTTTTGATGGCGACCTTGCCAGGACTTTCAGGCAAAACAGCGTAAGCAGCTTTGGCAAGATCAAGTCGCAAGCCCGCTTTTTGCTTGGCCTTGTCGGGGCCATGACAGGCAAAGCACTTGTCGGAAAGAATGGGCTTGACGTGCAAATTGTAATCCAAATCGCTGGGCAAACTGGCCATTTCTGCCTGGACTTCGGGCGGCAGTTCCGATTGGCAGGCGCTGAACCACAGGAGGAGCGCAGCAAGTACAAAGATGGGTAGAAGTGCCCTGGTTTTCATTTTTGTTGGGTCTACTTGGTAGGTACATGGTTTCCAACAAAGTAAAGGAAAATTGGGGAGAAAAATTAATAAAAATTGCTTTTCAGTAGTCAGAATTAAAGTTAAATTTTAAAAATTAAATTTTTTAAACAAAAAAAACAATAACTTGGAGGGCAAAAATCATCATGCGCAATCCATTAGTCCTATCAAGCATCGCTTGGCACGAAATCGAGCCAAAATTAACCCGGCAGAATTTGCTTACGCTTGAAAAAGCTTTGCAACACAACATTGATTTGAGTACCTATGGTCAATTGAAAGGGCTAGCCTTGATCTACTTGGCCAAATTACCTGATGATGAAATCCACAAAGAATCGGCTACATACAGCCGAAAAAAGCAGGAATTGGTCATTTTAAAACGCTTGCCTTACGAAAAAATTCAACAGGCCACTGAGCCAGAGACCTTGCACCTAATGGCTAAAGCTTGTGTGGAGGCCATGAGTGAATCATTGCCGAAGAAAAAAATCCCTGACTTTGATCGCGATGCGTTTGTTAAAGATGTGAGCACTTTATTTGAACAAAAAGGCTGGCTGCAAATTGCGGAACTTAGTGCTTAAGAGCATATTTAAAATTCCAGATTAATCCCTTGAATCAGAAGAAAACCTAAGCTTATAATCAGCGATGATTTGCTGTGCATCCAGTTCTAATTTTCCTTCTGCCACCATTATTTCTAACAGGATATTCTGGAGTTGTTCCTCGTTCAATCCGATCAATAAGGCCATTTTTTCTAATGAAAATTCCTGCTGATCCCAGAGGGTTTGAGCAAAATAGCGGGTTTTGAGCTCAATTCCTTCTTCACGGCCTTCTTCACGGCCTTGCTCAATCCCTTTTTCGATGCCTTCAAGGTAAAGACCGTCGTTTTCGATGTCGTAATGAAAAGTCATGGCTTCAATTTGGTTTTTGACAAGCGTTTCCAAATCTCTTAGACGTGATAAAGTTAGCAATTGTTTTTGAAACTTTTCGATTAAAATTCCACCACCCAAAAGTTGATGCAAGCGAGTCAGAATCATCTTGACAACAGTTTCTTGTGAATCCGCTCCAAAATCACACAAAATAGACGTGACCACATCTTCGGGCACATCCGAATCGATAAATATTTCTTTCGGAACCTCAGCCAGAATGATCACAATGAAGGTATGCTCCAGCCCTTCGAGGTCCAAATGATTTTCTTTGATAAACGTAGCCCTATCTTTCCCAATGTAGATCAGCACTTGCTTCAATTCTAAATTGGTTTGGAGGTGAAACATCCCATAGTAAACCAGGTTTCGAGCCCGCATGTCTTCATTGCTGGTATGAAACTCGATATGCAAACCGTAGTCTTTTTCAGTTTCATTTTCAGCTTTCACAATGCTGACAAAGTCCATTTCACGCTCCAGGGTCACTTGCATTTTAGCACGATAAGGGATCAATCTGGATGGGTCGATTTTTAACAAGCGCTTGATGATCGAAGGTGCCATTGCTTCGATGTTCTCCTTGAATATACGGTCATAATCGTTAGCCATGAGTTTTCAGGTTTTGGTGTGCACAAAGATTAGTACAAACTGCCGCCCCTGAAAGGACACTTTTACACTTTTGTCCCCTGTGGTTTTATTACTTAACTCTGTATTTACATGATACATAAATTTGATTTTCAGCAAATTGCAAACCTGGTTTACTGGCCTTAGGTCCAATTCAGGAGGGGCTTTTCATCCCTCAATTCCGTCGAAAACTGCTCAAAAGAGATTAGAAAAGCCCTTTGATGACCTCACCATTAAGTTTTAACTCCGCTCTTTCTTCAGCAAACCCAAAAATTCCCCCTATCTTTGCCCGCTAAAAATTAGTTTGCGATGACCATTTCGCTCAATTGGCTCAAATCATACCTGGAACTAAAGGACCTCAGTCCAGAAAAAATTGCTGAAATCCTGACCGACATCGGCCTGGAGGTCGAAAGTGTAGAACGTACCGAAAGCGTTCCCGGCGGCTTGGCTGGCGTGGTAGTAGGCCTGGTAAAAACCTGCCAAAAACACCCCAATGCCGATAAATTATCGCTGACAACTGTTGACGTAGGCACTGGTACCGACCTGCACATCGTGTGTGGAGCGCCCAATGTAGCAACTGGTCAAAAAGTGTTGGTAGCCACCGTTGGTACTACCTTGCACCCCACCGAAGGCGAGCCCCTGACCATCAAAAAAGGAAATATCCGCGGCGAAGTGTCGGAAGGCATGATTTGCGCTGAGGATGAACTGGGCATAGGCACCAGCCACGCGGGCATCTTGGTTTTGCCCACAGAAACGCCCATCGGGCAAGCCGCTAGCACATATTTCCAGCTCGAAGAAGACCATGTCATCGAAATCGGCCTTACCCCCAACCGCTCTGACGCGACCAATCACCTCGGCGTGGCCGAAGACCTGGCCGCTGCTTTGAAGATCAACTACGGCCACAGCGGCGTGGTGTCCAAGCCCGATGTGAGTGGATTTAGCATACCTGCTGGTGCGATTTCACCCAAAGTAGCCGTTGAAAATTACGAAGCTTGCCCTCGTTACAGCGGGGTGGTCATTGAGGGTTTGAGCATCAAAGAATCGCCAGATTGGCTCAAAAGACGCTTGCAAACCATCGGAGTAAGGTCCATCAACAATGTAGTGGATGCTACGAATTTCATCCTGCACGAACTCGGCCAACCCCTGCACGCCTTCGATTGGGCCAAGGTGGCTGGTCAGGAAATCATCGTCAAAACCCTGCCCACTGGCAGCAAATTCCGCTCGCTCGACGAGATCGAGCGCAGCCTCGACGAAGGCGACCTCATGATCTGCGATGGTCAATCACAACCTATGTGCATTGGTGGCGTTTTTGGGGGCTTAAACTCTGGTGTGAGCGATAGCACCACCGCTATTTTCCTCGAATCTGCCCATTTTAATTCCAAGTGGATCCGCCGCTCCAGCGTGCGCCACAACCTGCGCACCGACGCCGCCAAGGTTTTTGAAAAAGGCAGCGATCCCAACAACACGGTTTATGCACTGCAACGCGCAGCCTTGCTGATCATCGAATTGGCTGGTGGTCGCATCGCTTCACAAGTAGTGGATTTGTACCCACAAGTGGTGGAAAAACAGCAGGTACAAGTCAAATATGCTTATGTAAACATGCTGATTGGTGCCAATTTGTCAAAAAGCGAAGTACACGACATCCTCGCAGCATTGAACATGGACATCGTAGCCAAGGATGACAGCACTTTTACAGTAGCCGTACCGACCAACAAAAACGATGTGACGCGCCCAGCCGATGTAGTGGAAGAAATCCTTCGCATCTATGGCTTCAACCGGGTCGAGATACCTGCACAATTGTCTTTCACCCCTGGTGTGGCACCACAACCCGAACCTGCGGCCATGCGCCAGGCGATTGGCGATTACCTGGCTGCTGCGGGTTTCAATGAGATGATGGCCATCTCTTTGTCGGACTCCAAACACTATGAAAAATCAGTTAGCAATCCTAACGAATCGCTGGTTTTCATCAACAATACCTCTAACGCACAACTCGACATCATGCGCCCTGATCTGCTGATCAACGGACTGGAAGCTGTAGTGCACAACCAGAATCGCCAGCAGGCCCGCTTGCGGCTTTTCGAATTTGGTAAATCGTACCGCTTGAACAATGGAGAGATTGAAGAAAAGGAAAAACTCAGCCTGATCATTTGTGGCGACCGCTGGCCCAAAAACTGGGTCACAGGTGCCAATGTGAGCAGCAAAAACGGCAAGTCACCCTACTACAACCTCAAGTCTTACGTACAAAACCTGCTGAGCCGCATGGGTTTCGAGGGCTATCAGGAAAGCTCGCTCGATCACGAACAATTCACCTATGGCCTGCGGTACCACCGAGGACAGCAAACCTTAGTCGAGTTTGGTCGGGTCAATGGTCAACTGGCCAAAAACCTTGGCGTAAGAGGCGAAGTTTTCGCCGCAATTTTTGAGTGGGAAACCCTGCTGAAAAGCCTGCGTAAACACGCCGATAGCTACCAAGAACTGAACAAGTTTCCAACAACCAGCAGAGATTTGGCCTTGATTATTGAAAATTCGGTAAAGTTTAGCGATATTGCGTCAATTGCGCGCAAAGTGGGCAAAAAGTTGATCAAAGAAATCAGCTTGTTTGACGTATACGAAAATGCAGCGCAATTGGGCGAAGGCAAAATTTCCTACGCCGTCAGCTACCTGTTCGAAGACGCGGAAAAGACCCTCGAAGACAAGGATGTTGACAAAGTAATGAACCAACTCATCAGCGAGTACGAAACCAAACTAGGGGCAATTATTCGGAAGTAATCAGCCGAATTATTGGAACCCTATTTAGTTTTGAGGAGTGTAAAAAATAAGGTGAACGGATTTGGGTTTAGTAAAAAAGATAAGCAACTGACTGGAAGGAAGTGGTGTTCTTTTTTTAACTGAACCTCAAAAGCAAATGTGCCCACCTTATTTTAGCTCAAATACTCAATCACTTACTTGTTGTTTTTTTCCAAAATCGATCCCAAAAAAATACCCTGGAAAAGTCTGGGGTAAAAACCCAAATCCCAAATGAGTGTGAACGATCAATTGGCTCGCATCGAAGCAAAACTGCTTCAGTTACTGCAGAAAATGCGCGGCCTGGAAAAACAAAATAAGGCCCTCACTCAGGAAAACCAGCAACTCAAACAATTGCTGGAATTCAAAAATGAACTGATTGAGGAATTGCAAAACAGCAAAACCGCAGCGCCGTCCACTCCTGTTGTGGAAAAACCTACGGAGCCTGTCACTAAACCCACATTGCGCGATAACCAAAGCACGGCGGAGGCTATTTTGCCCGAAAAAGGCAAAAATCAGCTGTTAGCCGAAACTTTTGTTTAAGTCGAGAAAGTATGGAGGAAGCGCAGGAACTAAAAAGCATCACCGTCATTGTTGCGGGCCGCCCTTTGCCCCTGAAAGTCAAATCAGAGGACGAAGAGAGCATCCGCAAACTGGTCAAGGAAATCAACGAAAAGGTCAACCGTTTTCAAATAACGTATCCTCAGAAAGACAAGCAAGACTGCCTGTCGATGGCACTACTGACCTATGCCGTTGATCTGCACAAGTTGCAGCATGGCTCAATGGCCCACGATGTACTTTCCACCAAACTTACTCAACTGGAGTCGCTGATCGACGAATCCGACACACAGTCATAAACTGTGTCTACTAACTTTGCTTGCGGTAGCATCGGCAATGATGAGAAAGGCAATATGATTGACCTAGGAGGATGTTTAAATTTGAGATTGCAAATTTTATCCATGCTCTAAACCGTCACCACAATCATACTTACCTTAACAAGCTCAAATGCGAGCCCACAAATCACCTGTCGCACATCGTATGTCACATATCGTATGTCAAAAAACAAGTTCCAGCGAAGGATTTCAGCAATGAAATCAACATTTTCTGGAGCCATTTGAAAACAAAGAGCTTTTGACTTTCACCGTCGAGAGCCACCATTTATAAACTGCAAAATTGACCTTATGGAAATGATCATAGGGGCAGTGGTCGGCCTGGTAATCGGGGCCGTATTGGCATATTTCCTGCTGAAAGCGGCCTTCAAAAAGTCGCAGGAAGACAGCAATGCCCAGGCGGACCTGCTCATCAAGGAGGCCCGTATCACTGCCAAACGCTTAACCGACGAAGCTGAGACCAAGGCCGAAAAAACACTCGACCAGGCCGAAAGCAAGAACGAACGCATCAAGCAGAAGAAAATTCAGGAAGCTAAGGACCATTTCGCCCAGCTGAAATCGGATTTTGAAAGCAAAAAATCCCAACAATTGGTCACGCTAAAAGAGCGTGAAATGGAAGTAAAAGCCCTGGAAGGCGAGTTCAAAGCAAAAGAGCAAAAGATCGATGAACGCCACAAGCAAATTGATCAACTCAAAGCCGAATACGAACAAAAAGAAGTTGAACTAGGCACTATTCGTGAGAACCTGGAGAAACAGCTGAAAATCGTAGCCAAAAAGCGCGAAGAACTCGACCAGGCCAACGAAATCCGCATCAAGGAATTGGAAAATGTGGCCCGCCTCAGCGAAGGCGAAGCCAAAGAACAATTGCTCGAAGCCGTGCGTGCCAAGTCAGAAACCGAGGCCATGGCCATCGTGAAAAACTCGGTGGAACAAGCCAAGGCCGACGCCAACAAGGAGGCCAAAAAAATCGTCATCCAAACCATCCAGCGCATGTGCGCCGAATACACCATCGAAAACACGGTGTCGGTGTTCCACCTGGAATCAGATGACATGAAAGGCCAGATCATCGGTCGCGAAGGCCGCAACATCCGCGCCCTCGAAGCTGCAACTGGTGCCGAAATCGTGGTAGATGACACGCCAGAAGCCATCGTGATCTCCAGTTTTGACCCCATCCGCCGCGAAGTAGCGCGTTTGGCCCTCAAAAAACTGGTAGCCGACGGTCGCATCCACCCCGCCCGCATCGAAGAAGTAGTGGCCAAAACCCGCAAGCAACTCGACGAGCAGATCGTGGAAATTGGCGAAAAAACCGTGATCGAACTCGACCTGCATGGCCTCGATCCTTACCTCGTGAAGATGGTGGGCCGCATGCGTTTCCGTTCGTCTTACGGCCAAAACCTGCTCAAGCACTCGATCGAAACCGCCAACCTTTGCGCCATCATGGCCGCCGAATTGGGCCTCAATCCCAAGCAGATCAAGCTGGCCAAACGCGCTGGTTTGTTGCACGACATCGGCAAGGTAGCTGAAGAAGAAACCGAACTGAGCCACGCCCTGCTGGGGATGCAGCTCTGCGAAAAATTCAAGGAGCATGCGGTGATCATCAACGCCGTAGGTGCACACCACGATGAAATCGAGATGAACAACATCATTTCGCCCATCATCCAGGCTTGTGACGCCATCTCCGGTGCCCGCCCTGGTGCCCGCCGCGAAATCCTGGAGAGCTACCTCAAGCGCATCGGCGAATTGGAAGAATTGGCCATGACCCATGAGGGCGTGTCCAAAGCTTTTGCCATGCAAGCAGGCCGCGAGTTGCGCGTTATCGTAGAAAGCGAAAAAGTCACCGATGCCTATGCCGATGACCTCGCCTTCATGATTTCACAAAAAATTCAGGACGAAATGCAGTACCCCGGCCAAATCAAAGTAACGGTGATCCGCGAAAAGCGGGCGGTGGCTTTTGCGAGGTAAGGGAGGATTCTTAGAGCAGAACGTTTTGAAAGCAAGCGCTTGTTGAGTGGAAGACACTTGGCAAGCGCTTGTTGTTTTTTAGGGAGAATAAGCTATGAGGGCCACGGAAAAATAACTTGTAAGAATTGGCAAATACTTTGCCCCGCTTTCACGCGGAGCGTGACACGGCGCGGTGCAGGTTGGGAACACGGATGTAACGGATGAAACTGATTTACACGGATTTCCAGCATCATGTTGACCCCACTCAACTCAAAATCAGAGGCACCAATTTTTATAATTTATTCTTTTGCCATTCCTAAATACAGCGTTTTTTAAGTTCTCGTAATTAACTCCTCTACTGATTGGTGGAGGTGAATCGGCAAAAGGGCTGATATGCTTACCTTTTTAATGCCAAAATTCATTTACGATGGTTTAGCGAACTTAAAAAACAAACTACTAAGTACAGCGTTTTTAAGTTCTTGCAATTATCTCCCCTACTAATTGACAGAGGTAAATAGGCATAAAGGATTAATAAGTAACGGTTCAAAAATAAACCTTACCAATTTTTAATTGCCAGTTGTCAACATCATGCTGGAAATCCGTGTAAATCCGCTTAATCCGTGTCATCCGTGTTGCAAAGACCTCGCGCACTGTGTCACGCTCCGCGTGAGCGAGGCAACGCAGCTGCGATTTGGTAAGGTTTATTTGTGGTTTGTCACTTAGTTTATTTAATCTGCGGCCCTTTTTTTAGCGCAAATTCAAAAAACACCCCCACAAAACTCCCAAGCAAAAAAGCCGAACGAGCAATCCCGTCCGGCTTTTCCATAACAAGCAAAAGTAGCTACTGATCAACGCATCATGCGCATCATGCCTTGGGCTTGGTTGTTTTTTTGGAAACCCTTCATTGAGTAAATGAAGCTCACCATGAAGTAACGGGCCAAAGAGGTAATGCGCTCATCCACTTGCGTGATGCCATTGTTGTTCCGGCTGATGCCTTGGTTTTTGTTCAGAATGTCGAAAATGGACATTTTCAACTGGCCTTTGTTGCCTTTCATGAAGAAAACAGAAGCCGAAGCATTCCAGATTGGAATATCTTGGTCAAATTCTTCGCCCAAGCCACGGAACTGGCTGTAGTCCAGGTCGGTTTCCAGGTTTACTTTGTCTTTGAACAACATTTTGCGCAAGCTGCTCGAATAGGTGTAAGTGCGGTAGGCCTGGTTACGCGCCTCGTCAATCGAATAGGTCGCATTGTTAAAATTAATGCGGTAACCAACGGACCAATCCCATTTCTCCTTTTTCTGGTTTTCAATGTTCAAACCAACGTTGGGCGAGGTAGTGATGGTAGCATTTTGTACGCCGTTCACAAACGTATAACCACGCAGGTAATTCATCCCGGTGCTGAAGTTGTAGCGGGTTTTGAGGCCCTTGATGCGGCCACCGTAGTTCAAGCGGCTGATCAGGCGATAATCGCTGGCCACGTTGATCGGGGTACGCTCGGTAATCAACTGCTCATTGACGGTTTGTGCCGTTTGGATGCGGTTTTGTGTGTAGGTGAAGTTGACAAAAGCAAACAAGTTCGTGAAGTTGAACTGGTTGAAATTGTTGTAGCGAGTCGTGAATTGGTGTTGGTATTCCGGGCGCAAGTTAGGATTACCCACGTAGGTATTGAGTGGGTTGCTCACGTCCTTGGTAGGGTTCAACTGCTGCACCGAAGGTTCGTTGATGTTGGTGTTGTAGTCGAAATTGATGCTGCGCATTTGGGAGAAACTGTAGCGCATGCGCAGGTTGGGCAGCAGGTTAGTGAAGCTCTGCTCAATCTTTTGCTCACTCGCCAGCAAATCACCAACCAAATTGGCTTGTTGCAGGTTCAAACCCGTGGAGAAGTTTAATTTTGGATTGGCAACACGGAAAGTCAAGCCACCATTGTGAAAACTGAAATCACTCAGGATGTGATTAGACTGCTGGTTGTTGATAAAAATCTGGCCAGTTGGCGTCACATCGTACACTTCTCGGTTGTTGTCGCTGCCCCGGTTGTTGTAAGAATAGTTCAATTCCAAAAAGCGGCCCCGCTTGGCGATGGGTTCGGTATAAGACAAACGAACACCGTAGGTTAAGCGGTCCACATCCGAGCGGGTTTCCTGGTTTTGCAGGCGTGAGTTTTGCGAACCTGGCGAAACAAAGAACAGGTTAGTGGACTGGTTCAAGCCATCGGTCAGGTTATTGGAGTTAACCAGGTTAAGGTTAGCGCTGAAGTTGCGACCCCGGCGAGTGAAACGTCGGCGATAAAGCATATTGGTGTTCAAGCTTACTCCCTGGCCATCAGAGCTCGTTACTTGCTGGCTGGAGTTGCGGGGTGATTTCTCCAAGTCAGTTGCGCTGGAAGCTGATTCCGACTCATTGCCATTGTTGCTCAAAGAATAGCGTCCAATGATGCGGATCGACTGCATGGAGTCCAAATCGTGGTCAAAAGTGAAATTGAGGCGGTGGGTCCCACTGCGCTCATCACGACTTGAGGTATCATTTTGGATGAAGTTATTTTGTCCTGCAAAATTCAAGGTTTCCGATACCCGGTCAGTCAACTTATTGAACCCGCTGAACATGTAGCTGCCATTGATTTTGGTGCGCTTGCTGAAATCCTTGCTGAAGTTCATCCCACCAGAATAGAAGGTGGTGAAGCCGTAATTGCGGCCAAAGTCAATTGGAATGTCCGAATCTCCACCACCATTCATGATGCGGAACATGCCGCCGCCGCCCATGCCGCCGCCGCCAGTAAAGTCCATGTATTCATTGATCGAGAAGCCCTGGCGGTTGATGTTGTTGGCCGAGCCAATGAAGGAGATTTGGCTTTTTTTGGAGAAACGGTTCATGTTGCCGCCCAAGTCAAATTGCTCAGGGCCACCGCCACCTACGCGGAAGTTGCCAAAGTTGCCAGCGGCGCGGTCGGGCTTGAGGGTCAGGTTGATGGTTTTTTCGCGTTGGCCATCGTCCACCCCGCTGAATTCGGCTTGATCTGACATTTTTTCAAATACCTGCACTTTGTCGATGGCGTCGGCAGGCAGGTTACGCGTAGCAGTTTTAGGGTCGCGGCCAAAAAATTCTTTGCCGTTGACCAAAACGCGGGTGACAGTCTCCCCCTGCGCTTTGACACTACCATCTTTCTCTACTTCAACGCCTGGTAATTTTTTGAGCAAGTCTTCAACGTTGGCGTTGGGAGCTACACCGAAGGCTTTGGCGTTGAACTCAACGGTGTCTTTTTTGATCGACATCGGAGTGCGTTCGCCCTCTACCACGAATTCTTTGAGCAAGGCAGTTTGCTCTTTCATCAAAATTACCCCCATGTCGATGGCTTTTTGGGTGCCATCAGCATTGACCGGAGTGTTGAGAGTGGAGAACCCCAAAAAGCTGATCTGGATGATGTACTGGCCATTTTTAGGGGTAGAAACCTCAAAATTGCCTTTTTGATCGATCAGGGCAAAACCTGCCAGGACCGAATCCCGGGCCTGGAGCAACAATACCGTGGCCCCGGTCAATGGTTTTTCCTGGGGGTCTCCCACAAAACCACTGATTTTGACCTGCGCCTGGCTGGCAAGGGCCATGAACATGAAAAAGAAAAATAGGTAAAAACGCTGTTTCATCAGTCGGGTGATTTTAGCAAGGTTGATCTGCATATTCGAAAGTGTGCGAATGGGCAATAAGTAGTTTCAATAACACAAAGGTACAATGGTGGTTTAGTGCTGGCGGTTAATCTGTATTGATATAAAGTTAAATAAGGTTAATCAACGACCGACTGCATTTTTTGATCGATTAATGCCATTTTTTGAGGGACGAAAATCTTGGGAGATGATTTTGGTTGAGAAGTTGAGGAGTTGAGAAGAATGGCTTCGATTAAAAAACCACCACAGTTGCTAAACCATGTTTTCCAAGATTCCAGCGATTCCCACTTTGTTCATTAAATAGAAGAAAAAGAGCAAATTGTGTGGATGTGGCAAAATCCAGACTGTGTCAAAAGGGCGTGATTAGACTGTAAAAATGCGATTTCACAGCTAAAATTTGCGGCTGAAAGAGGCTTTACCTACACAAAAAGGAACGGTGCGCTGGTACGAGTCTCCAGACTTGTACCATTATTTACACGTCTCTGACGTTTGACAAATTTTTAATAAAAACTTGACTATCAACATATTGAACAAAAGTCACCAAGCCTCCTTCATGCGTCAGAGACGCAAACATAGCCGTACAAGTCCGGAGACTTGTACGAGCGGCACTCTTTCTATTTTGAGGCGAAAATCAAAGACTCCAGCTTTAATAATCACAAAACCAATGGATTATACCCAAAGCTGGAATTGCTGCCAAGACTCTCCTATTAACCATTAACAACTAATCATTAACCACTAACCATTATTTTTCCCTCCAACGGTACCATCCATACCCCGCCATGATCGTATAAACCAGCATCAAAAAAGCATAAAAAGGCAGGTCCCGGCTCCAACATATATATATGGATATCGTGTCGATGAGGATCCAATACAACCAGTTTTCCAAGACCTTGCAGGTGTTGAGGTAGGTGGCCCAAAAACTGAACAGGGTGATCTGTGCGTCCACCCAAGGGTATTTGGCATCGGTGTAGAGGTCTAAAAAATAACCAAGGGCAAAGCCTAAAAGGGCATTGGCCAAAAGCCCTGGCAAGTGTTTTTGCCAGGGCCAGGAGCTGATCTTCAACTGTTCAGCCTGTTTCCATCCCTGGTTCCAAGTGTACCAACCATACACTCCGGCAATCACATAATAAATGTACAAAACTGATTCAGCATAAAGTTTGCTTTGGTAAAACAGCGCAATGCTCAAAAGCGAATTGAGGATACCAAAAGGCCAACACCAGACCTTTTCATTGGCCGCAAGCAGGATGTAAACCAGGCCGCAAAGGACGGCGCTGATTTCCAGGAGGGGCATTAGTGAGATCGCAGTTGCAATGGATTTGAGTTCCATAATATCTAGCGCTTTGGGAACGAAATAATAAGCCATTAAATAATTTATGGTTGAAAGCATCCCTAAGGCCCAGCTTCGCAAGAAGCACAAGATTTGTAGCATCGGTCATTCCCACCCATTTCCCAATTGTTGGCTTCGCAAGAAGCCTAAGGTTTGTGATCCCTTAGGCTTCTTGCGAAGCCAGGACCTGCCCTTGGAATCCAAATTCTACAAAGCTTTTGGCTTCTTGCGAAGCGCGTGCGCTAATGAGATATCAACGTTAGCGTCAACATTTCCTTACACGGATTGGCATTTAAGGGGGGATATGCTTCGATCAAACTCAAGCATTAATTCACCCAATATAGGCCACTATTTTGTTCTTGGTCCAACTAGTGGTCCAAATTGTAAATCTGCCCCAAGTTCCACGGGGTATTTGTAATTCGTACCACTAGGTGAAAGTTTATGTCGTTGAGCCGTCCCTTCTTTTCAACCCTTCAACATTTCCACTTTTCAACTACCTCAATATGTATCCCCGATACTCAACAGCTTCAAATCCTCCGCACTCAACTTCACTGGCTGTTCAGGATAAAACTCAAGATTGACCACTTGCCCTGGTAACAAATCGAAGTAGTTATCGCTGAACTTTCCTTCAACCTTGTCGCCAAAATCCAGGAAAATATTTTTCACCAATTGACTGGCAGTCAGTCGGATGTGGTATTTACCTCCTTTTTCAGCCACCAGTTTTTCCACAATCACCCCTTTGGGCAGTTGCAGGTTTTTGACCGGATTGAGGTAATGTAAGTTTTGGTAAAACAAGTGCTGGTCATCTTGCAAGTCGATCACCAATACGCATTGTTTGGCCAAGGTGCTGTCGCTGATGATGTCTTTGATCGGCAAGCGCAGGGCCTCGGTGCTGGTATTGGCTTTCACTTTCAAGTCCAGGCTTTTTGACCACAATGTTTTGCCATTGAAATCGAGCAGGCGCAGGTTGAGTGTGGCATCTTTTGGTGCAGAAAGGTCTGAAACGGCCTTGATGAGCAGGGTACTGTCTTTTTCCTGCACGGTGGTGATCAGGGGCGAAAAAGCTTTTTTCACAAAAAACTGCATGGCCTTCCAGCGCTGGTAATAATCCGTACTCGACCAGGAAGCCACGGGCCAACAATCGTTGATCTGCCAATAAAGTGAGCCCATGCAATAAGGCATGGCTGCCCGGTGGGCCTCTACTGCCATTTTGATGCCTTCGCCTTGCAAAACCTGCCCCATATAAAGCAGGTGCTCAAAGTTTTTGGGCGTTTGGTAATACTTCTGCATGTAGCTGCGGATGCGCAAATTGCCAATGCCGCTGCGCTGGTGGGCGGCCATTACAGGCGATTCGATGTCCCAGTCTTCGGATGTTGTATAGGTTTTGACAGTCCTGGATTCAGGGAAAGACTGGAAGCCATACTCACTCATGAAGCGCCCCACATAAGTATAATAGTCACTGAAAGGATGCTCGGCGTGCCAAACGCCCCAGTAGTGGATGTCCCCACGTTTGGAGTGGTTATTGGAATGCACCCCAGGCTGCTCGGTGGGGGAAGAAGGCCAGTAAAAAATATCTTGGTGGTGCGCACCTACGACCGTGGGCAAGAGCTTGTGAAAAATCTCGTCGTAGGTCTTCCAGATTTTTTTGCGCTGCTCAAAAGTGTATTGCTGTTTCCAGCCCCAGCCCCAAAACTCTTGGTACTGGGCCCAGGCAATGTCGATTTCGTTGTTGCCACACCAAATGGCGATGCAGGGGTGGTTGCGCAGGCGCTTGACGTTGTAAATGGCCTCTTCCTCCACGTTGCGGATGAAAGCCCGGTCGCCAGGGTACATGCTGCAGGCGAACATAAAATCCTGCCAAACCAGCACCCCTTTTTCATCGCACAAGTCATAAAAGATTTCGTTTTCGTAAAAGCCACCGCCCCAAATGCGCAGCATGTTCATGTTGGATTCGACCGTCGTTTGTACCAATTTTGTGTATTGCTGGTCCGTAAAACGCGGGATGAAGATGTCGTTGGGGATGTAATTGGCCCCTTTCGCAAAAACTGGGCGGCCATTCAATTCGAAGTAAAAGGAACTGCCTTTGCCATCGGGATCTTCATTTTGTACGATTTTGATTGAGCGCAGACCTACTTTATGGCTGGTCTCGTCGATGGGATCGCCGTGGTAACTCAGTTCGGCGCGGAGTTCGTAGCGGTAGGGCTCCCCCAATTCGAAGGTCCACCACAATTTTGGATCGTGGATATTGAAAGGCAAGTGAAACATGTTTTTGCCCGCCAGCACGTCCACCGTTTGGGTGGCCAGCAGTGTATCGCCGTGAAAAATGCGGATCATGGCCCGCTCGGCTACTTTGGATTCTACTTCGCATTGGGCGATGATTTCGGCTTTGTCGGCATTGACTTTGACTTGCTGAAAATACACGTCGGTCAGGCGAGCCTTGTTCCAGGCACGCAAACGAATGGGGCGATAAATGCCCGAAGTGACCAAGCGCGGACCCCAGTCCCAACCAAAATGGTAGCCGGGTTTGCGCAAAAACACGCTCACTTTCTGGTCGCTGAGGCCGCCGTTTTCCGATTGGTCGTTGGTAGCAGGCAGGCCATAACCATGTTCTTTCAGTTTTTGCAAACCCACTGTGATGGGCGAATGGAAAAAAATACGCAGGCGGTTTTTACCAACTTTCAAGTGCTTCTTGACTTCCTTTTCCCAGGCTATAAAAAAATTGTCGGCCAGGATGACCAGCTTGTCGTTGAGATAGACATCGGCGTAAGTGTCCAAGCCCAGGCATTCGAGGTTGATGGCATCGTGGGCCAGGGTTTTTTCGTCCACCTCAAATTCACACTGGTATTCCCAATCTACTTTGTCGACCCACTGCACGTCTTTTTCCTGGGTACGGAAAAACGGATCAGGGATTTTTTCATTGGCCATCAAGTCAGTGTGTACAGTGCCCGGTACGGTGGCCGACATCCAGTTGCCTTTGCCCGCTTGGCGGAAAGTCCAGTTTTCGCTGAGGATGATCATGTGCGTTTTGGTCGATTGGGTTTTACAGCCTACCGCGCCCAAACAGGCTGCGGCGACAGTGATGCAGGTCAAAAAATGTTGAAACATGGCAGCTCTGGTCGGTCTGATTTTCAAGTAGCTTGGTCTTGATTTTTTGCAAGTGGGTCTAAATATCACTTTTTTGCAGCCAGACCGTTACAAAGAACCAAACTTTTGCCTAAATTAGATCGTTTTTTGAGTAGTAATTCCTGTTAGTTGAATAATTGAGGAGTTGAGGCGCTGAGCAATGTACTTGACAAAAGTTTTGAAAACATCAATAAATATGATAAATGTGATGCAAGGCTTTTCCAAGACCAGGATCAAAAGCCTATCCACAAGTTCAAAACGCTCCTCACCTTCTCACCCCTCAACTTTTACACTAACTTTTCAAATCCCGCCTATGTCGCGCCACCGAAGTGTCATCAGCAATGTATCCCAGCGCTTGTACAGCAGTTTGTCCTTGCCCTTCAGTTTTATGGTTACCATTTGGTTGATCCATTGTGTACAGGTATTCCTCAACCTCGATTTAGGGCGCTTCGGTGTTTACCCGCGTGAAGTTTTTGGCTTGCGGGGTATCCTTTTTTCTCCCTTGATCCATGCAGATTGGAACCATTTGCTGGCCAATACCCCACCTTTGTTTGTGCTGAGTGCGATGATGCTGTTTTTTTACCGCAGCGTAGCGATTCCAGCCATGCTTTTGATTTACTTCATGAGCGGGGCTGCGGTATGGACATTTGGGCGCGAGGTGTTCCACATTGGGGCCAGTGGGGTGATTTATGGCTTGGCGGCATTTGTGTTTTTCAGTGGTGTTTTTCGCCGCAATGTGAAGTCCATTGCCCTGGCCTTGTTGGTAGGCTTCTATTATGGATCAATGGTGTATGGCATTTTCCCCGGCCAGGAAGGCGTGTCTTGGGAAAGCCACTTGCTGGGGGCGTTGGTGGGCGTTTTTGCCTCTTTTGTTTTCAAGCACAATATTGAAAAGGACGAGATGGCGCGCCGCCCTTCCTGGGCCGACGACCCTGAATACAATCAACAGCGCTTCTTTTTAGATCGTGATACTTTTGACATGACCAAAGGAGAGCGCGAACTTCGCCGCCGACAAGAACTGGAAGAAGAGCAGCGCAGAAATGACAATGGCGGCTGGTTTTCTAACCGGAGTTGGTAAAATTGGTTGAAATGTTGAAATGCTTAAAGTTGAAGAGAGGGGCTTTGATTATTTTTTTCAAATACTTGTAATTGTAGTCATACAATCAGCGGTCCTTTGCCATTTCATCTTCTGGGCATAAATCCGAATGTTTGCCGTTCTTTTCAACCCTTCAACTTTTCAACCCCTCAACTTACAGCTTGATTTGCCGAATCAACACCGCACCATTTTGCTCTAAATTGGAGCTGAGCACCACGGTTTGTTCGCGCATGCCATCGTCAATTGATACGGCAACGGTATTCGGTTTGATTTCACCCAAATCATCGGCGTAAAGGATCAGGAAGTTTTCCTCAGCATTGAGTTTCACCTGGTAGCGGTTTTTGTTTTTGGTGATTTTCAATTGTTTAGCCAATTGGTGTCCATTAAGAAAAAAAGTCACCACGTCGCCGTCCTCGGTGCCATTGTCCCAAACACTGAGAGTGATATTGGGACTGGAAACCTGGATGGTACGCTGCAATTGGAGTTTGCGATTGGTATTGCTTGTGGAGGCTGTTTGCTGTTGTTGGCTGCGAATATTGGCCCTGAGCAGGTTGTTCAGTACTGGTTTTTCCAGCAAAACATTACCTGGAGCGCAGGCTGCGAATCGGCCGGTTCGCCCTTCGATGTTGCCACTCCAGGCCCCCTCAAGGCCATTGTGTGAGGGGTCGTGGTCGAGTTTCATTTTCATGGTTTTGATGCACCATTTCCACTCCGGTTCAGACTCTTCGAGGATGGTTTTTTCTTCTACAAAGAGGGAATCGGTGTCTGGATCATGCCGCCATACGATGCTGAAGGTAGCTGTTCCACCATTGCCTTCTGCTACAATTTTAGATTTTCCCGTACCACCGGAATCTAAGGTGAATTCATAGTAAAAACCATAGCTGCGGTCGGTTTGCGACAAGTGCCCAGCCCAGGTACCGAGTGGAGTGAAAACCTCATCTTCGGGTTTCTCCAATTGGTTGTCGCCTGATTCTTTTTGCAGTCGGATGGTGCCCGGGGTACAGTTATCGGCTACCCAATCACCTTGCAGAACCCAGGTGCCATCGCCAGTGGTGCCTAAGCGCAAGCGGGCGTATTTGAGGCACCAACCTCCTCCTTTGGGGCTGATTTGAATGGCTTCTTGGAGGATGATTTTCCCAGCCTCCCAGGTTCCAATGATCGAAAATTCAGCTGAAGCACTGCCGTCAGCAGTGAAGGAGATGGATTTGCCGCTGAGGGTAGTGCCTTCCTGCACTAGGTCAAGTTGGTAGGTAAAAGCACTGGGGCGGCCGTTTTGCATGGCCGTGCCCACCCAAAAACCACTCAAGTTTTGGCCAGCTAAAGATGCTGCGGAGAGCAGAGCAAAAAAGATGTAAACGATTCTCATAGTATGAAGTTGGGATTGGGGTCAATTATATGACGCCAAAACGCAGGATGGGTACCCAGCAAGTACGTTAGTATTTGAGCTAAAATAAAACGGACGTATTTGCTTTTGAGGGTTAGTAAAAAAAGAACACAACTTCCTTTCATCAAGTTGCTTACCTTTTTTCAATAACCCCAAATCCGTCCACCTTATTTTTTACGCTCCCTTATCCTAATAAAAAACGATAAAAGAAGCAAAAAATGATGAGCGCAGTGCAGGTTTTGACTCAAAATACCTTCCCTAGGTTGTTGTTTAAGCTGATTTGCAAGCCTTGCGGGTATTTACTGCGAAAATTTTTGATCAATGCCTCCAATTTAGGATCGGTATCGATGTAGTTGCGGGCAAAAGAAAGGATAGGCTTGTCGATATTAAGCGTTGGAAACTCCAGTCCATTGCTTTCATTGACTTCAAAATACCCGTAATAGCCTTTGTCAAGGCCAGCGTCGCGGCTGATTTTCACTAGTTCCTGGAGGAATTGATCGGCAACTGTTTTATTACCTTCAGTGTAAGCCACATAACCCCAAATGGTTTGTTCAGGTACCCGATTGAGGATTGTTTTTTGCAAACGAAAACCATATTGTTCGGGCATATAAAATGAATAGGCAGAAGATGTAACGGTAATACTGCCTCTACTAGGCACTACCTTGCCCAGATTGACCGTAAGATTATAGCGCCCTTGGGTCAAGGTTTTCAAATCCAATACTGCCTTGGCGGGACCGATGCCTTGCTGACATACCTCAGGTGGTAGTACTTTATTGATGTTGAACTCTAGATTGGATCCATTTTGTTTGATGCTTTGATCGATCCCATAGTTCAGGCAGTCTTTGTCTTTGATGGTGCTGATGTGTAGCTGGAGGTAACGCTCGGTAGGCTTGAGTACTTCCCAAAGTTTCACATCAAACTCCTTTTCCACATCTGCCACCAAAATGGGGTCTTTGCCGCCATCCAATTCACATTGGGTGAGCATTAGGCACAGAATGCCCAAGTGCAAACATTGGCGTATTGAAGTACTCATAAACCGTTCTTTTCAATTGATAAAGTTATAATACCAGTGACTATTCAGTTGAGTAGAACTGGCAGCTCAGGGAGCGTAAAGAACAAGGTGGACAGGTTTGGGGTTAGTGAAAAAAGAAGAGCAACTGACTGAACCGAAGTTGTGTTCTTTTTTTGCTAAACCTCAAAAGCAAATATGTCCACTTTATTTTAGCTCAAATACTTGTTACATAATCAGGCACATGATCTGGAAGGGCGAATAATTGGCGTAGTTCTCTAGTTGTAGAACGGGGCGAACAAATACATTGCTGCTTGCAAAGGTAAAAAAAATGGGCATTGCAGCTTGATGCTCACAACGCCCGATGAAATCTATTTGGTTTCTAGGAAGTTTTTTGAAATATTGGGAAAAAACAGCGATCTTAAATTGGAGAATTGCAGTGCCACCTGTGATAGGCAAAGATTCAGAAAAATCTGACCTTCGAGCCAGCGGTTCAAATTTTAATTACGCTCTAAGTTTCGCGGCCTCTTTGTTTCCGCAACTGCGTTGCTCGTCGGTCAAATAGTCCACTATTTTTCCTCCTCGCGCCTTGCCACGAAGCCAAATAGCCTCCCAGAACTTAGGGGCTATTTGTAATGCGTACCACTAGAAAGTCAGGTTGCCAGATGGCGGTGTTTAAGCCGATTCTCGAAAAAACTCAACAAATCGGAAACGAATGGCTTGTTTTTCACCCTACCGGATGGTGGATTTTTTTTGAGTTTTTTGACAAAAGGCTAAAAAATGAAAAACATACACACTGGAAACTTCGGAGAAATTTCTGTAGCCGTGAATTTTGTAATGGACAACATTGCTGGGTGACATTGACTGACCAACATTCGGGGACCTACAGGCCGCTAAACATGATGTTGACATTTATGCTACCGCCGTTGGGGGGCGTACAGCCCGCCAGCGTGGTGTCTTTTGACCACGAAGTGGGCCTATTCTGATAATTCTTTCAAATTCTGCTTTAGAAAAATTTGGTCAACGTCACGCAAGAAATTCTGTAGTTCTGTAATTTTGAAAATTCTGGTTCAGACAAAAACACTTCGCTGGATCGTTGAGACCGCGTTCTCCGAAGTTTTTAATACACATTATTTTAATAAATGCAAATTCCGTGTTACTTTAGGCGGTAGCAAAAAATCCCTAACTCAACAACGTATTGGTATGCAAAAATCCACTACCCTTGTACTATTGGCCTTCGCGCTGATGATTTTCAATTGTGCTTGTACCCAAAACGAGGACGCAACAATCCCAGAGCAGGAAAAAGGAAAAACACCCACTGTTGTCACTTACCTCACGGGTGCTGCCGCTGATGTCACTACCACTACCCAAGGCGGCCTGGTTTTGATGGGAGGCAGTACCGATGTGGACGCGGCAATTGCCTGGATGCTCAATCGCAGCGGTGGCGGCGACATTGTGGTCATTCGCGCCAGCGGTGCCGATGGTTACAATACTTACATGTACAACATGGTGCCCGTCAACTCCGTCGAAACCATCATCATCGACAGCCGGGCCAAAGCTGATTTGGCAAGTGTGGCCACTAAAATCCGCAACGCTGAGGCACTTTTTATTGCCGGGGGCGACCAGTGGAACTATGTGAACTACTGGAAAAACACTGCCACTGAAGACGCCATCAATTACCTGCTGAATACCAAGGGCGTGACCATTGGCGGCACCAGTGCAGGCTTGGCGATCCTGGGATCGGCTTATTACAGTGCCCAAACAGGGAGTGTGACCACTGCTCAGGCATTAGCCAATCCATACCACCGCGACCTGACCCTGGGAAGCAATGATTTTGTGGCTGCAACCCACCTGCAAAATACCATCACCGATTCGCACTATACCCAACGCGATCGCCAGGGGCGGCACATCACTTTTATGGCTCGCCTGATGAAGAATTTTGCTTACACCACGGTCAAAGGCATTGGCGTGGATGAACAAACGGCGGTATGCATCGACCAAAATG
Source organism: Chitinophagales bacterium (assembly GCA_013299105.1). Taxonomy (GTDB): domain Bacteria; phylum Bacteroidota; class Bacteroidia; order Chitinophagales; family Saprospiraceae; genus Haliscomenobacter. The sequence goes on from JAAFJY010000034.1 coordinate 27,188, forward strand.
GCATTGGCAAAGTATATGGTAGCAACTATGCCTACTTTTTGAAAAATACCAACCTTGGCCCCGAAACCTGCGTGAGTGGCACTGCCTTGACCTGGAATCGCAGCAGCCAAGCCGTGCAAGCTTACAAAATCCAGGGCAACAGCGCTGGGAATGGCAGTTTCAATGCCACGAACTGGACTTTCAGCGGCGGCACCAGCTACTATTATTATGTGAATGCCGGGGTTTTGTTTTAAAACAGAAGCTTAACTCAAGTCCCCTCTTTTCAACCCTTCAACTTTTCAACTTTTCCCCCGCTGACTTGGGGCTATTGCAAGCCCCAAGTCAGCGCATTTTCCATGAGTTTGATGAACTCGGCTTGTTTGAAAGTGGTCCCGGTGTGGCCCATTGAGGTGTAGAAAGTACGCCCTTCTCCCGTTTTTTTGAACCAAGCCACCGGATGTACTGGGCCCATACCAAAGTTTTTGTTTTTGATCCACAACAAATTGCCACTTGGATCAATCGCCTCGCCGTCGATGGCATACACACCAGTAAAACCCTTTTGCAAGGGATCGTCAAAAAACACGTACCATTCATCGGTGTGTTTCCACTTATCGGCCAATCCGTTCCAAAGTAAACTGTCGCCCAAGGGCTGCAAATTGACAGCCGTTTCCTGCAATTGATGCGCAATGGGGTGGTGCGAAAATTGGGCCCCTGGCAGGTTCTTTTCGTACCAATCCCAATGGTGCGAATCGTCGCCCGCGCCGTGGATGCCGATCAGGCAGCCACCGTTTTCGACGTAGTCTTCCAGGGCTTTTTGCTGCTCAGGATTGAGTACCCGGCCCGTAGAATTGTTGAAAATAACCGCCCCAAATTGGGCCAGTTGCTCGGCATTGAACACCCCGCCGTCTTCGGTTTCGTGCAGAAACCACTGGTTCTTTTGGGCCAAATCACTGAACATGCCTTTGCTTGCTTCAATCGCCTCGCCATGCCGAAACCCCGTGGTTTTGGAAAAAAGCAAAACTGCTGGCTGCTTGGCAGGAAAATTGATGGCTGGTTTTTCGGTTTCATACGAGACAGGAAAACCGTTTTTGACCTTGTAAATGAAGCCTGCCAGCAAAACTGCCAGCAGCAAGAACAAGCCCAAAACGGTGTACAGCAGGTATTTGAAGAATTTTTTCATGGTGCAGGTGCAAAGGCGTTAAATGGATTTACGGATACGCGTTACAAACGCGTGGAAGATGGTTCCGGTCAGAGACCGTGAACCAGCCAAGGAACAGAAAAGAAATAAAGTGGACAACTTTGACTTTGGATTAAGCCCATCGTGTGGCAACGTTATAGTCAAAATCATGGTCAAAATCATGCTGGAAATCAGTAAGATTGGGTGTAGAGTGTGTAAGTGTGAGTTCGGGTGTGGGGGCTTCGAACATAAGTTTAGTCTCCAATTGAAAACGAGATTTCTTCACACTCAAACCCAAACAAGCACACCCAAACCCAATTTCATCCGTGTTCCCAACTGGCCTCGCACAACGAGGGCATAAATTTGTAAAGGACGAAGATGTCTACTTTATTTAATCTGCGGCCCCAAGGGATGATTACCACTTAGGTATGTACAAATCCTTGTAAGTAATGCCTACTTCTCGAATGGCTTTAAAAACGTAGCCGCTGCTTTGCATTTTCATCGCAGGCACAAGTCCTGAGTAGGTAAATTTCAAACCCTTGGCTTTGGCCATTTTTAGGATTTCGATGCTGGGCGATTGGGCGGTATTGTTGATTTCGATGGCCACATTGTTCTTTTTGGCTTGATCGAGCAAGGGGCCAACGTTTTCGCTGGTCAACCCAGGGCCTGTATGCGCCCATATCTGAATTTTACCCGAACTGAGCAATTGATCGGCACTTTTCAGGTTTTTGCTTTCGCCCACCACATAATCGGCGCTTTGATTGCCCAGGAATTTCAGGTTACCCGTCATTACTTTTAGGCCGTAAAACAAGGGAAAACCTTCGTCAAAATTGACGGTTTTTCCAGCCAGAGGAAGTTTTACTTGGGCTACGTTGATCCCCGTTTCGTAAGTGTATTTGCTGTAATCAGCCGCGCTCATCTGCCCTTGCGGATTGAGGTCGATGAAAGCATATTGCTGAGATTGGTACTTGCGGATGCTGTCGGCCCAAGTGCCCAACACAGGCGCTTGCTGGGTGGGTAGGTCATCGGGCAGGCGTTTTACCTTGAAACTTTTGTACTGTACCCGGCTCAAAGAGTCGTGGCCTTGCAGGGCAAAGGTGCCCTGGCCCATTTTTCCGGCGTACACATAATCCACGGTTTTTAGGCCGTTGAGCCATACTTGGACGTGGTTATTGGCCACTCTGGCTTTGATGTTGATCCATTCATTGTCGCGGGTAAAGGACTTGTAAACGTTGCGATGGCCATACAGGCTTGCTATTTTTTTCAGCTCCACAAAGTCACCTTCGCCAATATGGGTGTTGTTGACCTGGATTTCCATGCCCCTGGCCCAGCCTACTTCGAGGTAAGAAGAATGAAAAATGATGCCAGAATTGGCCAGCTTGAAAGTGCGCAAGGTGGCGTCAATTTCAAAATTTTTGAAGCCGTCTTTCAGTTCTGGGCCTTTGTAATACAGGTGCGAGCGTTTGCCATAAGCCTGGTACATGCCATCCACCACACTCCAGGTTGACTTGTGTTCGCTGGGCTGCCACTCGCTGAAATCGCGGTTATTGATCAGTTCCACCCAGCCGTCGTTTTGGGCGGGCAAAAGCAGCATATTGAAAAGGAAAAAGCAGCAAAGTGCCTTTTGAAATAAGTTTTTGAAAGATTTCATGGTTGTTTCTTGTTTGTTGTGATGCTTGTTGTTAGAGCATGCTCTTAATTGGCCTTCATGCCCACCACATTGCGCAGGGTGCCGATGTTTTCGATGCTGATTTCGACCACATCGCCTACCGCTAAGGTAAAACCATCGCCTGGCACCAGGCCAGTGCCTGTCATAAGGAAAACGCCGCTCGGAAAAGACGTTTCGCGGAACAAATACCCTGCTAATTCGGGCAATTTGCGCTTCATGCGATTGAGCGAGATTTCGCCGCTGAAAACCTCCGCATCCTCCCGGGTGATGCGCATGCGGATCATGGTATCCGGGTTGATGGGCTCGGGTAAGATGAGGAGGCAAGGGCCAATGGCTGCGGATGCGTCGTAAGTTTTGGCTTGTGGCAGGTACAAGGGGTTTTCTCCCTCAATGTCGCGCGAGCTCATGTCGTTGCCGACGGTATAGGCCACAATTTCGCCCTGGGAATTGCAAAAAAGGGTCAATTCTGGCTCTGGTACATTCCAAAACGAATCGCGGCGAATGCGGATTTCATCATCGGGGCCTACCACCCGGGCTGGGCTGGATTTGAAAAAAAGCTCAGGTCTTTCGGCCTCATACACGCGAGCATAAAAATCACTGGCCCCGCTTTTTTGCGATTCTTCCATGCGGGCCTCGCGGCTGCGCAGGTAAGTCACCCCCGAAGCCCAAACCTCCTGGCTTTGCAAAGGGGCATTGAATTGCAGGCTTTCAAAAGGTACCAATTGTTCGGGATAAGCTTGAAAATCAGGTAATTCGTCCAAGAGTGCCTGGTAGAGATTGGAGCGATTGATGAGGGCATCCCAATCCTCGACTTCGCGGCAGTAGGTTTTTCCTTCGTGTACCAAAACCGCCAGCGAGGCCACGCGATAGAGTTGAAACATGGATCGTGTTTTTTGAGCCGATAAGTTAGGAAAAATTGGGAAAGATGGAAAAAATGGTTGAAGGCAAAATATCAATCAAGCATAAGGTTTGGTTGACTTATGTGGTTAGGGTTGAGAAAAACTTGAACTTTAACCAGTAATTGCCTATTTTTGAAAAAAAAACTTGCATGGTTCTTATCCAAGATCTTCGCAACACCATTTTGGAGCGCCTTAAAACGGAAGACTTGGTCCGCATACCTGCTTCTGAAGAGGAGTATTTTGCGATCGCTGAAAACCTACCTTACAAAGCCGAATACCACAACAGTGAAATTATTGTCATGAGTTTAGCAAGCTATTGGCACGAAGTGCTAATGGTCACAATGAGTGGGATTTTTCTTAGAATATTCCCTGACACAGAGTTTGACCATATTGGTAGCAATGTAGGAGTACAAATCCTCAAATTTGAAGGCGGGTACTATTTACCAGACTTTAAATTGGTCAAGGGAGCACCTAAATTCAAACCTGGCTCCAAATCCATCATCACCAATCCATATCTAGTAGTTGAGATTCTTTCTCCCTCAACAGCGCGCTACGATGTTGAAGTAAAATTGTTAGAATACAAACAGATTGACAGTTTGCAGCATGTTTTATTAATCAACCAAGAAAAGCCTCAAATCTCTCACTACCAGCGCTTAACCGAGCCCAACACTTGGCTAAATCGTGAATATTTTTCGATTGAAGATCAATTGACACTTGAAGGTCATGTGATTCCTTTGACTGAGATTTATAAGAAAGTCAAGTTTGAGGGTTGAAGATGATTCCGCTGGACTTTGTGCCTCAGGGCGAAGTTGCAGGAGAGCGCGGTCTCAACAATCAATCGAGGCATTTTTGTCTGAAGCACATTTTTTTGTCTAAACCAGAATTTTCAGAATTGCAGAATTACTTGAGTGACGTTGACCAAGATAGCATTTGAAAGAATTTTCAGAATAGGCCCGCTTCGCGGTCATGAACGCTTCATGTCCACTAAAAATCGCAGGTAGTCATTCAACTGTAATGCTGATTTGCTTTGAAATGGCCTTATATCCATAGCACACAGGAGACACCCTGGCCATTTTACTCTTTCACGAATTGTACAAGAAAAAATAAAAAATGCGATCTTCACCCTTGACCCTTACGTAAGGTGAGCCCTTAACTTTGCCCCGAAATGATCAATCATGCAGCAATACAGCGTAAAACAGGTGGCCAAAATATCGGGTGTGAGTGTGCGCAGCTTGCACCTGTATGACGAAATAGGCTTGCTAAAACCCGCCCAACGCAGTGAAGCCGGATACCGGTTTTATGGCGAAACGGAGCTTTTGCGCTTGCAGCAGATTTTGTTTTTCAAAGAACTGGGTTTCCCATTGGCACAAGTCAAACAAGTGCTGGAACAACCCGACTTTGAATTGCTCAAAGCCCTGGAATGGCAAAAAAAAGCATTTCTGGAGCGGCGGGCACAAATGGAGCAAGTGCTACAAACGATTGATCAAACCATTTTACACTTAAAAAACAAAGGAGTCATGTCGAATGTAGATTGGCTTTACCGGGGCATTTCCAAAGAACAATCGGAAGCCTGGCGCAAAGAAGCGACCGAACAATGGGGCGATGCGGTAGAAAAATCCGAAAAAAGCCTCAATGACCTCTCACGGGCCAAAGTGGAAGAGTTGGTAGCCGAGCAAAAAGCCGTGGGTGAGAGTTTGTACCGGATGCGTCACCACGACCCTACTTCCTCGGAAGTGCAGGCCATGCTGGTACGGCACTACCAAGTGATCCGCGCCTTTTGGGGCACCACTGGCCACAGCGACAAGCAAGCCGCTGCTTACGCTGGCCTGGGCGACTTGTACCTGGCCGATGAGCGTTACACCATGATTGATGAAGAACCACAGCCGGAATACGCCCAATTTTTGCAACAAGCAATGGCTTATTTTGCAGAAACGCGGTTGAAGTGAATTTTTCAGCCGATGAAATTGAGGTTTTAAAAGGAGAGCGTGGATGACTTTGGGGTTGTTCACGCTTTTTTTGATGATCTGGTGTTATTTTTGAACATCTGTTTTCCTAAACCATATTTAAATCTTGATGAAAAAAGACCCCATTTACTACCTCATCCTATTTTACATCTTGGGCTTTTCGAGCGTGATTTTACTTGTTCTCTTGATTGCCTACCAGTCGCACCAACCTGGCGACCAAACTCCTTTTGTTGTTTTAATGCTCAGTCCTTTCTACTTATCTGCAATTGGGACGATTTACTGCCTGTACTCCCTTTTTTTCTACCAAAAGTGGGATAAAAAAGATAGAATAGTCATGGTGATCATTACCATTGCGCATTTATCCTTTATATGCTGGTTTCTTTCTCCTTACTTCAAATTTAACAGCGATCATCTTCATTAAACTAAGCATCAGCTAACCCTGAAAACCGATCCTTATTCTTTTCCCACCATCCACTTTTGGCTTCCTTGGCCAACTCATCGATTTGCTCTTGAGTAGCTTGGCTATTCTTAATGGCATTTTTATATGCCAGGTAATCTAACATACGCTGGATGTCGTTTACACCTAGGTCCAGGGGCAAGCGGATGATGATTTCACGATCTGTTCTCTCAATGGTCAACATGGTCGGCGTTTATTCAAGCACTAAAATTAAGGCAAAAAACTTTAAAGTTCAAGTACTCCTCCTTACTACATCCTTTTTAGGTATTTCTGATGCTACTTTAGAGAAGGAGATGTTCACCCCAGACTGAACACTCAAGTCATCGTCATGCTATACTCGTCCACCTTAAGTTTTGTGCAAAGCCACAAAATATTTCGTGCCAATTGAAGACACCGAAGGCGGACACTTTTGGCACTTTTGTTTCCTTTGATTCCTTTTGTGTTTCAAAAAAACGCTTTTGCTTTTGCAAAATACCTTTTGTGGTTTAGTATAAAGCTATAAGCAGCCCAAACTTTTAGAAACAAGCCCTAAGAACAAGAGCTCACGTTAAGCAGGGTAAAATGCTGGTCAAGGCTACACCTCACCCCTTCTTCTGCTCCAGTTCCACATTGCCACAAACCTCATCGGGCCGACGGCCACACACGTTGCAGATTTGGGTCTCGCCATTGTTCATGACCTTGAAACTGCCCGCACAGGTGCCTTTCAACTCCTTTCCACCCAGCCAATAGCGGATGTTGAGCATGAAAAAAGACGCACCAAAAACCAGAAAAATGGCACCAAAAAGCTTGAGGAATTCCATAAACTGAAATTTTAGCTATGATCTATACAAAACCACTACTCAACTAAAAATGTTCTCCTTCGGTCGAAGCCACAAGTTAAGCCAAAGACCTTACATTTGCAAAAAATCACTGCATGCAAGCCAAACTAGACGCCTTTGCCCGCCTGCTGGGCATCATGGACGACCTGCGGGAAAAATGTCCCTGGGACCGCAAGCAAACCTTTCAAACGCTGCGCAACCTGACCATTGAGGAAACTTACGAGCTGGCTGATGCCATCCTGGAAGGAGACATCGAAGGCATCAAGGAAGAAATTGGCGACTTGCTTTTGCACATGGTTTTTTATGCCAAACTCGGCTCTGAAACGGGTGATTTCGACATCGCCGACGCCCTGAATGCAGTGTCAGACAAACTCATCAAGCGCCACCCGCACATCTATGGCGATGTGGTGGTCGAAAACGAAGAGGACGTCAAGAAAAACTGGGAACAAATCAAACTCCAGGAAGGGAAAAAATCGGTCTTGGCCGGGGTGCCCAAGTCCCTGCCTGCGATGGTCAAAGCCTATCGCATGCAAGAAAAAACCAAACAAGTGGGTTTTGAATGGGAAAATGCCGAACAGGTTTGGGACAAAGTCGAGGAGGAAATTCAGGAGTTCAAGGAGACCATCCAACTGGACATGAGCCAGGAGAAACGGGAAGAAGAATTCGGCGATGTGCTTTTTTCCATGATCAATTACGCCCGTTTCATCAACATTGATCCTGAAACTGCTCTGGAGCGCGTCAACAATAAGTTCAAAAAACGGTTTGAATACATAGAAGCACAGGCCCCCCGCGACTTGCGCGACATGAGCCTGGCCGAAATGGACCAATTATGGGAAGAAGCCAAACAAAAACTGAAGCCATAATCCATGAACAAGTGCCAAAGCATTTGGTAAATTCCCGATTTAAACTTACCTTTGCGCCGCTTTTTTGGCGAGCAGAGGATCAGCTCAAACCCTTGTCCCAATCAGCTCCGATTTAGCCTGATTATGAAAAAAATCGAACTCGACATAGTAGCCCTTTCTCACAGCGTCACTCAAACGCATAATTATGCCGTGGTGTTGGGAGAAAAAAGAGGCCCCAGGCGTTTGCCCATCGTCATTGGCAGCTTTGAAGCCCAAGCCATTGCCGTAGCGATGGAGCGCATGACGCCCAACCGCCCCTTGACCCATGACCTGTTGAAAAACTCACTCGATGCCTTCAACATCAAGCTCAAGGAAATCTTGATCAACAACTTGCTGGATGGTATTTTTTACGCCCGTCTGGTATGTGAACAGAATGGTGAGTTGGTGGAAGTAGACTCTCGTACTTCTGATGCCCTGGCAATGGCCGTTCGTTTTTCCTGCCCGATTTTTACTTACGAGTTCATCCTCGATGCTGCTGGCGTAGTTTTGGAAGAAAGTAGCCTCGGTGACATCAGCAACGAAGACGAGGACGACGAAGACCTCGATGATGATCTTCTCGCGCATGGTATACCTAGTACGGGTGCGAATCCATTGGCTTCTTACTCCACAGAGCAGTTGAGCAAAATGCTTGACGAAGTTTTGGACGAGGAGAACTACGAGAAAGCGGCTAAAATCCGCGATGAAATCGAGCGCCGCAAGGATCGCAGAAACGACTAAAATATTGATCCCCAATCAAAAAAGGGCTGCAAGTACTTCCAAAAAACTTGCAGCCCTTTTTTTTATCACACCCGTCCTATACTCCTCCACTTCTGATTTTGTACAAACCCAAATTTATTTTCTAATGCCACCGCTACGCGGTTAGGAAATGACTGGTCCCACACTTTTCTACCACAATGTCACCGCTACGCGGTTTTTTTTGCGGAAAAAGCCCGTAGGGCTGGCATTGTGGTAGAAAAGGCAAGCAAAGTTTCTTCAAAATGGCGTAGCCATGACATTAGAACATTAGATTGAAATGCTCAATACCTTTTGTGGTTTAGTATAATTACAAGTTGACGAGGAATGTCAGTCCGAGACCAGGCACTCGCAGACGCCCAATTGGAGTCCCTTCTTTTCAACGCTTCAACTTTTCAACGCTTCAACTTTTCAACGCTTCAACTTTTTCAATTCCATTCTTTTTACCATCTTACCCAAACTTTCTTGTCACCTAACCATACCACATTCATGCAGACTTACTTTCGTACCCTGGCCTTAGTTTTGCTGCTCGTGCCAGCCAGCGCCTGGAGCCAAAAAAAAGCAGCAACGCCTGCTCCCACGCCTGTTGCACCCAAAACTGAAACTAAAAAGCACTACCTGGACGATGTTTCGCTGGGTGGTTTAAAATTCCGGGCGGTGGGTCCGGCGCTCACTTCTGGGCGGGTGGTCGATTTTGCGGTCCATCCTCAGCGCAAAAGCACCTATTACGTAGCTGTTGCCTGTGGTGGGGTTTGGAAAACCATAAACAATGGCACCACTTTTGAGCCTATTTTTGACCAGCAGCCCAGTTTTTCAGTCGGCTGCCTGGCCCTGGACCCGCAAAACCCCAACGTACTGTGGGTGGGCACGGGTGAAAACAACAACCAGCGATCTGTGGCCTATGGCGACGGCGTCTACAAATCAGAAGACGGCGGCAAGTCTTTTAAAAACATGGGCCTGAAGAACTCCGAGCACATTGGCAAAATCGTCATCGACCCCACCAATTCCGATGTGGTTTATGTAGCTGCCCTTGGTCCACTTTGGGCACCTGGTGGGGAGCGCGGGGTGTACAAAACCACCGACGGCGGCAAAACCTGGAACCTGGTTTTGAACATTGACGAGCACACTGGCGTAAATGACATCATCATGGATCCGCGCAATCCCAACCTGCTCTACGCCTCCACCCACCAACGCCGTCGGCATGTGTTCACTTACGTGAGCGGGGGGCCTGGCAGTACCATTTACCGCAGCAAGGACGCGGGGAAAAGCTGGGAAAAAGCTGAAAACGGCCTGCCTAGCGTCGACAAAGGCCGCATTGGGCTCGCCATTTCTCCCGCCAATCCTGAATACCTTTATGCCATTGTGGAGGCTGCTCAAGGACAGGGTGGTTTTTACCGCTCAATGGACCGGGGAGCAAGCTGGGAAAAACGCAGCGGCCACAGCACTTCGGGCAATTACTACTGCGAAATTGTGCCTCATCCACAGAATCCCGACATCATTTACAGCGTGGACACCTATTTCCAATGGAGCGAAGATGGCGGAAAAACCTTCAAAATACTGGGTGAGCAGTACAAACACGTAGACAACCACTGCATCTGGATTGACCCCAGCGACGCCACCCATTACTTGGTAGGCTGCGATGGCGGCATTTACGAGTCATTTGACGCGGCCAAAACCTGGAATTACAAGTCCAACCTCTCGATCACCCAGTTTTATAAGGTTGAAGTGGACAACAGCAAACCCTTTTATTACATCTACGGCGGCACCCAAGACAATTTCAGCCTCGGCGGCCCTTCGCGTACCCGCAGCGCCAATGGAATCACCAATGCCGATTGGTTTGTAACCCAGGGCGGCGATGGTTTTGAGTCGCAGATCGACCCCGACAATCCCAACATCGTTTATGCCCAATCTCAATACGGTGGTTTGACCCGCTACGATCGCGCAAGTGGCGAAAACCTAGGCATCCAACCGCAGCCTGCCAAAGGCGAAGCTTCCTTCCGCTGGAACTGGGATGCCCCCTTGGCTACCTCCAAGCACAAACCCGGTCGCTTGTACTTCGCAGCCAACAAACTTTTCCGCAGCGATGACCGAGGCAGCTCCTGGACGACCATCAGCCCTGACTTGAGCCGACAGATTGACCGCAACACCCTGGAAGTGATGGGCAAAGTGCAAAGCATCGACGCAGTGGCCAAAAACGAATCGGCTTCGCAATACGGCAACATCACGGCTTTTGCTGAAAGCCCCAAAAACGCCGAAGTTTTGTACGTGGGCACCGACGATGGCCTCATCCAAGTCAGCATGAACGGCGGACAAACCTGGACCAAAGTGGACGTGGACCAACTGCCCGGCGCACCCAAACGCACCTTTGTCAACCACATTTTTGCCTCCAACCACGACCAAAACACCGCTTACGCCTGCCTCAACCACCACAAGTACGGTGACTTCAAGCCCTACGTTTACCGCACCCAAGACGGTGGCAAAAGCTGGACCAATATTGCTAACAACCTGCCCGAACGTGGCACGGCCTATTGCTTGGTGGAAGACCACATGGACCGCGACTTACTATTTGTGGGAACCGAATTTTCTTGTTACGTCAGTGTGGATGCTGGGAAGTTTTGGAAAAAACTCAATGCCGGACTACCGCCCATCAGCATCAAAGACATGGCCATCCAGCAGCGCGAAAACGACTTGGTGCTGGCTACTTTTGGCCGTGGTTTTTATGTTTTGGACGATTATTCACCCTTGCGTCAGCTCAAGGAAGAACAACTCAGCGCCGAAGCCAAAATTTTCCCGGTCAAGGATGCTTTGTTGTTTGTGGAAAGTATGCCCTTGGGTGTACGCGGAAATGGTTTCATGGGGCACAACTATTTCAGCACGCCCAACCCAGCAGTAGGCGCTACTTTTACCTATTTCGTCAAGGAAGCCTACAAAACCAAATTGGATCAACGCCGCGAAATGGAGAAGGAAAAACTGAAAAAAAGCGAGGCGATTCGTTATCCGACCCTGGAAGAGCTGGAAGCTGAGGGGAAAGAAGAGGCTCCTTATCTCTTGTTTTCAATCAAAGACCAGGCCGGCAATGTGATCCGCAACCTAAAAACGGGCTTGAGCAAAGGAGTACAACGCATCGTTTGGGATGGTCGCCTGCCTTCGGTACGGCCAACCAATCTTGCATCTTCCAGTTTTGACAATGTTTTTGAAAGCCCCGACCGTGGAATCATGGCCCTGCCGGGTACTTATACCGTAAGTCTTTCGCGCAGTACCAATGGTGAGTTGAAAGAAGTAGGCGCTCCACAGACCTTCATGCTGAAAACACTGGGCGGCGAAACCCTCCCCGCTGGGGATCGCAACGCCTTGGTCAATTTCCAAAAAGAAGCCCAGGAACTGCAAAGACAAGTGTCGGGTGCCGGAAATATGCTTGGTGAATTGCGCAACAAAGCCCAGCACATGCGGCAGGCGATTTTGGCCACACCTGCTTTGCCCAATGGCCTGATCCAGGATTTGCAAAAAATTGAGCGCAAAATTGACGAACTGAGCGCCAACTTGTACGGCAATCGCTACGCCAGCCGCGTGGACAAAGACCTACCCCCTGGTCCAGCTTCTCGCCTGGGCCAAGTAGCTTATGAAATGTCCGAGTCCACTTCCACCCCTTCTCAAAGTCACCGCGATGCCATCAAAATGGCTACGGAGGAGTGCAAGCCGATCATGCAGGCACTGCAAGGTCTGGCCAATGGCCCGATCAAGGAACTGGAACAAAAATTGGAACTGGCCAAAGCGCCTTATACGCCTGGGAGGACGGGTAATTGAGGGACTGAATAAAAAAGCGCGTTTACGTTTACCAAACTTTTGAAGTTTAGCAAACGTGAAGGTGCTTTTTCACAACCCTATTTTCACCCAATAAATCCTACCTAAGCCATTGCTGTATTGCTGAAAGTGTGTTTTGAGCGCTTCCACAGTTTGGGGTGTTTCAAACGCCTTCGCTACCTCGCTGCGCTCGCTGCTGAAATACAAAGTTTGGCTGACCGCATCGTAAAAAGGGCAATAATCCAGTTTTTTGGAATTGATTTTTGACCCTAGGTGCCGAGCTTTTTGCCAGGTCCCATCGGCATTTTTTCGGCAGATGTACAAATCGCTGCCACCCAGGTCGTCTTTGCGGCCATAGGAGCTGAAAATGATCAGCGATTCATCGGGCGACACATAGGCGTTGTACTCGTAAGTGGGCGAATTGATGGAATCACTGAGGGCTACGGCAGTTTGATAAGCGCCATTTTCCCATTTGCTGTAAAAAATATCCTCTTTGCGGCTGGCATCGCTGGAAAAGCGGGTGAAATAAAGGTGTCCGGCATTGGTGACGGCGGGATAGTATTCGTCGGCGTCGGTATTGAGTGTTTTCCCGGTGTGGATGGGTGCGGACCAGACCGATTGCCAGTTTTTGCGTTCCACGTACCAGATGTCTACATCTTTGGGCTGCTCTTTGGCCTGGATTGGTCGGGCCGAAGCATAATATAAGCGCAAACCATCGGGTGACAAAAAGGGCTCCAAATCACGGTATTGCCCGCTGAAGCTCGCTACCTGGGGTGCGGACCAGGTTTTTCCTGCTTTTTTGAGGCATAAAATAGCTGAGAAATCCTGCTTGGGGCTCTGCCAGGTAAAGTACAATTCCTGCCCATCGCTGCGCATGCTCAGGTCGCGGACATTGCCCAAAGGACCGAAAATATTGGGCAAAAAAGGCTTTACTTCTTGGGCTAAAATGGGGGAAATGATTAAACAAGTGAGGGCGATCAAGGCCAATGCTTTGGTTTTCATACTTGTGAAGTTGAGATGAGCAAGTCTTCACCACAAAAGTGCAAATGCGATTTTAGACCATTTTTATTTACCGATAGACGGTGGTGTTTTTTCGGTAAAAAACTAATTCGGTCCTTTGGTGGCTTTTTTGTTCAAAACCTGCTGGACCTTGGCTTACAAGGCCTATTTTACTCTTTCGGTCCGAATTTTCTAAAAAAATGCCTAATTTTTGCCTCGAATTTTCTAAAAATCATGCTTGCTTTTGCCCCGAATTTCCAAAACAGCCCCCACCAAATAGTCCCCAAAAGTTAACATATATCAACCCTTCAGATAAAAGATTCTCGCCCAATGCTACGTTAAAGCTGCACTGAATTTGACCATACTTAAACCCACTATTCCATGACCACACTATTGCAACGCTGGGCCACAGGTCGCAACGTTTTAATGCTTTTGGCTCTCGATTTTATTTTCATGTTGGGAGTTATGCCTGCTTTGCAAAAAAAGATGCAAAACCTCACAGGCCAGGCGTTTAATCCCATTGATCTGAGTATGCCTTCTTGGGACAAAGCGGATGCCATGCGCAGCATAGAACCTTTGGGCGAGGCAGGGCGGCGTTTTTACCAAACCATTGAATTGAGTGCGGACATCGTTTACCCACTGATTTATGGTTTCGCATTTGCCTTAGCGATTACTTTTTTGCTAGGCAAAATCAGTAAAGATCCTGGAGGCTTGCGCTACCTGGCTTTATTGCCGCTAGTGGGCATGTTTTTCGATTGGGTAGAAAATGGCTTTATTGTAGCTGCCATCCGTAGTTTCCCCAATATTTCTGAGAGTACTGCCTCGATTGGGGGCTTGGCTACAATGGCCAAATGGGGCTTTGGAATACCAGGAATCTTGGTCACTGTTTTGTGTTTTTTGATCTGGTTGTTCAAGTTGATCCGCAAGAAGTAGGCTCTTCGACGCTGTTTCCACGAAATGAAGCGAGGGCTGTACAGCATCAAACTGCACAGCCCTCGCTTTTCTCAGAAACAAATCTTGTTTATTTCTTCTCCGCCGCGTCTTTGCGGTCGTAGCGCATCACACGTTTGCGGCCTTTCAGCGGGATGTAGCGGTATGGACGGGCCTTTAAGTCTTTCACCAAGGAATCACTGCGAGCACCCAAGGCGTCGATGCGGGTGTAGAGGCTGTCACTTTTCAACAATTTGCCCAATGAGCCTTTGCCTTCACCGATGTCGCTCATCAAGCCATTCACCGAGTTGAGCGATTGATCCGCCCTGGCCAGAGTGGCTTTGAGATTAGCAATAGTTTGGTTGACTTCAGTCATGGTTTGCTTTAGGTCGACGGCATTGAGCTGACCGCTGAACTTGTCGGCATTGTCGATGATGCTGTTGATCTTAGAATTGCTGGAGGCCAGGTTACCTGTGATGGTGTTCATGTTTTTTAAGGAACCATTGATATTCCCCGAAGAGGCGGCCAGCAATTGATCCAACTGCGCAGTGGAAGATTCCAGGTTGCTCAAAGTCCCTTGCAGGTCACGGAGGCTTGTGGCCATCGGGCTGTTGGGATCACCGTTGCCACTCAAGCTGTTGCTGATGGTATCGAGAATACCCTTTACCCCCAACTGAATCACCGACATGTAGTCCTCCAATTCTTCACGGGGAATGTTGGCTCCTAAAAAGCCTACTGAACCGGAAGTGAGGTATGAGCCCGGCTCCAAAATTCCGGTATTGGCGTCCATTGGCGGCAATACAAGACGTACACTCTTGGTGCCCATGAAGCCATTGGCAAAAATTTCGGCCTTCGTTCCTTTTGGCAATTGCAAGTCTTTGCGCAGGTCGAGCGTTACTTTTACTTTGCGGGTTTCCAGGTCTAAGTTTACTGCTGAAACAAAACCTACTGATACACCCTGGATCACTACCTCAGATGAGGTTTTGATACTCAAAGCATTGGGGTATTCAACATAGTAGATATTGGAGCGACTAAACAAGTTCTTGCCTTTGATAAACTTGATTCCCCAAAAAGAAAGGGCGATGGCCACGATGGCCAACAAGGCAATTTTTATTTCGTTAGACATTTGATTGGTCTTTTAAAAGAGATCAAGGTGTTTTTCAATATTTTGACCAGCACCATATCTCACAGCGCCGCAAAGGTAGTGGATAAAATGATCCATTGGAAACATTAACCAGAAATTATGGGATGCCCAGGATTTTTTTGGCTTCTGGCAAGGAGATTTTCTTGCCAGTACCATCGTACACCACAATGAAAGCGTCGTTAATCCCCCATTCCTTGAATGCTTGCCGCACAGCATTGGCCTGCTGGTAGTTGTGGTAGGCAACGGTTCGGGCTTTGAACAGGTTGTCTTCTTTAACCACCTGGATCGGGTAGCCGTAACTGCGCCATTTGACCAATTCGGTTTCTGGCGACTGAGGGCCTGCGGAGAGTTGTATGTAGAAACTGAAGGTCGTACTGCTTGGCACATTCACTGGTGCAGGATTCGACTTGGGGATATTGTTGGCCGGATTGGGTGGAGAAGCACCGGGTGTTCCTCTCGATGGCACTGGGCCGTAATTGCTGGCCAAAACCGGGCGTGGTTCAGGCTGTCGATTAGCTGCTGGCTCATTGGCCCGGGGTGGTGCTGAAATTTCTCTGCTCGAGGTTGTTGTAGCTGGTGGAGTGGTAACAGCATTGGACGTGGCGTAGGAATAGGGTTTTTCCACTTTATTTTCTTGCATCACCACCGGCTGGTTCGGGTCTTCGGCGCGGTAAGTAGGGTCTTCCACCGTTTTTTTGTATTGGCTAAACGCCGAAATAAGCCCTTGGGCGATGTGATCCTGCCCTTGAGTGGTCGACAAGAACTGCTCCTCCCCTGGATTGCTCAAAAAACCAATTTCAGCCAGTATACTAGGCATAGCGGTTGCTTTGAGCACAATAAAACCCGCCTGCTTGACTCCGCGGCTGCGACGACCAGTCTGAAAACGGAAGGTACTTTCCACCAATTCAGCAAACTGCAAACTTTGCTTCAAGTAAGCATTTTGAAACATACTCAACATGATATGTCCCTCCGTCGAGTTGGGGTCATAGTCGTAATTCTTTTGGTAATTATCTTCCATCAAGATGGCAGCGTTTTCCCGCTTGGCCACCTCTAAGTTGAACTGGGCGGTATGCAAGCCCATCACATAGGTTTCGGTGCCCGAAGTGGCGCTGCTGCCTGGCATGAAATTACAATGGATGGAAATGAACAAGTCAGCATTGTTGCGATTGGCAATGGCTGCGCGCTCAAATAGAGGGATAAAAACGTCGGTTTCGCGGGTCATGATGACCTTGATACCGGGGTATTGGGCCTTGAACAAATCGGCCATTTTTTTGGACACCGACAATACGATGTTCTTCTCTTTGGTGAACGAACCCAGGCAACCAGGATCATGTCCGCCATGTCCAGGATCGATGACCACAGTTTTTATCTGATAACCAGGCTTCGCAAAACCGGGTTTTGGATTAACTTTGCGCGTCTTTTCCGCAAATGAGGCCCTGGGTAGCTTTGGACCAACATTAGCTAAAGAAATGTTAAAGCCCAAAATCAGAAGCGACGCAAAGAGCAGGCCTTTCGTTTGTAGTACCGTTGGTAATACCATTTGTAGTACCATTTGTAGAAAATTCAAGATTGTAGTCATATAGTATGCGAGTGCGCCATTATAGTATTGTTCTTCAGCAAACCGGATTGCGTCGAGGCCTCATGGGCCCTGCCA
Organism: Chitinophagales bacterium; assembly: GCA_013299105.1. GTDB lineage: Bacteria > Bacteroidota > Bacteroidia > Chitinophagales > Saprospiraceae > Haliscomenobacter. The sequence goes on from JAAFJY010000034.1 coordinate 44,313, forward strand.
ATGGTATTGCAAGCATCTATAAGCGAGCAATTTGGCCACAAATTACGCATATTAAGACCTGGAAAGCAAACGCCTGCGTTCTATTTTTATTTTTCATACTCATCAGCCAGCAACTTAAAGGCCAAAACCCCTACCCTACACTGCCCGACAGTTTGCGTGGCGATACCATCCGCCCTTCAAGCAACGTAGGCATCCTACAGCCCGGCTCAAAAACCATCCGCTTTTCACCTGATTCATTGGACGCTCCCGTTGAATACGATGCCAAGGACTCAATGGTTTTAGACAACATAAATAAAAAAATCTACCTGTACGGACAGGCGGTGATCAAATACCAGGACTTGCAGATTGATGCGGCTTTTGTGGAATTGGATTGGGGCAACAACATGGTCACTGCTGAGGTAAGAATTGATTCCACCACGGGCAAAATGATCGGCCAACCCCACTTCAAGCAAGGGGAGCAAGTATTCGACGCCAAACGGATGCGCTACAATTTCAAGACCCAAAAAGGCATGGTCTATGATGTGCGAACCACCCAAAAAGACATCATCGCACATGGTGCCAAAATGAAGTTCGTCGCTGCACCCAAACGCGACAGTACTTCGCAGGATACGGCCAAGGCCAACAACATTATTTTTGGCTCGCGCATGCTTTTCACCACCTGCCAAGACCCCGAACACCCACACTTTGGCATCCGCAGTCGCAAGCAAAAGATCATCCAGGACAAAATCATCGTGGTGGGGCCTTCTCAGCTCGAAATCATGGGCGTGCCCACGCCACTGGTCCTGCCTTTTGGTTTTTTTCCCCTCAAAAAACAACGCAGCACAGGCCTGCTTTTCCCACGCGACTACGAATATTCTGAAAACTGGGGCTTTGGCTTGCGCGACATCGGCTGGTACTTTCCCGTAGGCGACAACCTCAACCTGGCCTTGCGGGGTGATATTTATTTTCGAGGTACTTATGGCATTGGGATTGAAGCCAATTACATCAAACGCTACAAGTACCGCATCGGCAGCAATGTGCGCTTCCAATCGCAGATCAGTGAAAATACGGCTACTGGCAAGTTTCAGCGCACCAATAGCTACTCGATTCAGGGCAACATCAGCCAGGAAACTGGTGCCCACCCCAATGCCCGCATCAATGGCAGCATCAACTTGCAAGGCAATGGTTTTCAAAATCGGGTATTCAACGATGCGCAAAGTGTACTTACTTCACAAATCAACTCAAACCTCAACTTCACTAAAAATTGGCCAGGTAAACCTTACTCCCTTACTTCCTCCATCAACCTTTCGCAAAACATCCGCACCAAGGTGGTATCGGCCAGTTTGCCTAACCTCAATTTTTCGACTGAGACCCTTTACCCCTTTAAGAAGAAAGTGAGTAGTGGCAAGGAGGCCTGGTACGAAACCATCGCTTTGCGCTATGCTGGTGAAGCCAGAAACAGTTTTGTCACTGCGGATACAGCCATTTTTTCGCGTAAAACCTGGGAAAATGCCCTGATTGGTGCCCGCCACAACGCGCAAATGAACACTTCGTTCAAGTTATTCCGCCATTTCAACATCAACCCCAATATCACCTATGATGAGACCTGGCAATTGAAATCGCTGGAGCGGGAGTTTTTAGAAGCTCCTGTAACCAAATCTCGTCGGGTTTTCGACTTGGTCACCCGCGACTCAATCACGGTAGTGGATACCCTCAGCTACGGGCGGGTGAAGTCGAATGTGATCAATGGGTTTTCACGCTTCAACCAGTTTCAGGCCGGGGTAAGCATGAACACCCGGTTGTTCTTTGGCCTGAAAACCGGTAAATTCACGCCCTTGCGAGAATTGCGCTGGGAAATGCGCCCCAGTGTTTCTTTCAACTATTCGCCGAATTACCTCAACCCTCGCTTGGGTTATTTCGACAGCGTACAGGTCGATTCGCGCTTTCCCAATCGCAAGATTCAATACTCGCGCTTCGATTCCATTGCGGTATATGGCACGCCCTCCGCTTCGGGCAAGCAGATGGCCATTGGTTATAGTTTCAACAACATTTTCCAGGCCAAGGCTTGGAACAAGAAGGATTCTACTTTCAAAAAGCTGAAACTGATCGACAACTTCATATTCGGCGGCAACTACAACTTTGCTGCCGACTCGCTCAAGTTCAGCCCGGTGAGTTTCAGTACCACTGCTCGTTTTTTCAAAGGCACCACCACCGTTGGCTTCAACATGAGCATGGACCCCTACATTCGCAATGCCCAAGGCATCAGGATCAACAAGTTTGCCTGGAACGAAAATCGACAACTCCTGCGCTTTGAAAATGCCCGACTCAGCGTGACTACGGACTTGACGGTAGGCAAAATCCGGGCCATTTTCCGAGGGGAGGAAGAGGAGGTGGTGACCGATTTGCGCAATCAGCCCGCTAGAAAGAAAAAAGAAGAAAGCAGCGACTTCCTGAGCTTGTTTGAAAACTTTGGCATTTCACACAACATGGACTTTACCTGGCAATCGACTGGCCAAGGCACAGAATTTCGCATCGGCTCCAATTCGATCAATGCCCAAGGAAATATCGCCCTGACCAAAAACTGGGCCATCAACGTGGGCAACATCGGCTACGATTTTGTCAACAAGGGCCTCTCCTACCCCGCTGTTGGTTTTTCCCGCGACTTGCACTGCTGGAACCTGGCCTTCAACTGGCAACCACAGCGCGGCACCTATGTGCTCAACCTGGCAGTAAAACCTGGTTCACTGGACTTCTTGAAAATCCCCTATTCCCGCAACAACTTCGACGGTCGGCGCGGGTTTTAGCCACGAATTTCATAATGAGCAGTACTTCACCCCGCTTTGCGGTGCATGGAGTGGAACACGGATGCAACGGATAAAACTGATTTTCACGGATTGCCAACATGATTTTGACCAAAAATCCCAAACCGGGTAACCGAGCGCCAAAGAGCGTGTTTAAATATTGGAGGTTTAGTCAGAAAACGAGTCAAATTTTGGCCAATCAAGGCAGGAAAAGCGGAGTTATGCAGCGCATAATGAGCATTTTCCTAACGACCTTTATAGACAGGTTGGGCGAAATTGGGCCGTTTTATGGCAAACAAAAAATTTTAAACATGCTCTAATATCTCACAAAACACCACAGCGAGCCCCCAACTCATAACCCATAATTCACAACCCATCACTCAAACATGCCTATTATCCAAAAAACGACTTATCCGGGGCCGCCTTGGTACCAAATCAATGGCCATTGGCAGACTATTTTGCCTGCTTTTACCCGCAAAATTGCCCCTTTTGCCTATGAGCGCGAGCGCCTAGAGTTGTCCGATGGCGATTTTCTGGACCTCGATTGGTTGTGCAATGGCCAAAACAAACTCGTGGTCCTTTCACACGGCCTCGAAGGCAATACAGATCGGGTGTACATTCGCATCGCGGCACAGTTTTTTGCCCAACACGGTTACGACGTATTGGCCTGGAATTGCCGCTCTTGCAGCGGGGAGATGAACCGCAACTTCCGCCTGTACAACCACGGCGAAATTGGCGACATTGGCCTGGTGATCGATCACGCCCTCCAAAAACACCACTACGAACAAGTTTTTCTCATTGGCTACAGCATGGGTGGCAGCATCAGCGCCAAATACCTGGGAGCCAATGGCGACCAAGTGCCTGCACAAGTGAAAGCAGGGCTGGCTTTTTCTTCTCCTTTCGACCTCAAAGACAGCGTAGCCCAACTGGAGTTGTCCGAAAATTGGCTCTATCGACTCAAGTTTTTGAAAGCGCTGAAAGCCAAAATCCTGATCAAGGACCAACAGTTTCCCGGTAGACTAGAAGTGAGCAGGCTCGATAAAATCAAAGTCTGGAAGGATTTCGACGATCACTTCTCCGCCCAATTGGGTGGCTACCGTGATGCCGAAGATTTTTACCAAAAAGCTTCTGCCAAAAACTTCCTCGGCGGCTTAAAACGCCCATTGCTCTTGGTCAATGCCGAAAACGATCCATTGCTGACCACGGGCTGTTCGCCAAAAGACCTCGCCCATGAAAACCCTTATTTTTTCCTGGAAAACAGCCGCTTGGGCGGGCACGTGGGCTTTTCGACCCGCGAAAAAGGATCGTACAGTTGGATGGAATGGCGGGCCTTGGCGTGGCTGCGAGAAGTTGAGCAAAGGTGAGGGGTTGAGGAGAGGGACCTTCGGCGTAGTCGATCAGGAACATATAAATGTCAATATACTTGGCGAATGAATGCTTGATTTTGATTGAAGCCTAAAAATATCCCAGTTGCCCAAACGTGTAACGAAATACCCATTTTACCCTTAGAATCCTATCAGCGAGCGTGCTTCGCAAGAAGCCAAAAACTTTGTAGAATTTGAATTCCAAGGGTAGGTCCTGGCTTCGCAAGAAGCCTAAGATTTATGATGCCTTAGGCGTCTTGCGAAGCCAGAAGTTGGGAAATGGGGAGGGAATGACCAATGCTAAAAATCTTGTGCTTCTTGCGAAGCTGGACATTCGGGATGCTTTAAACCAAAAATTTTTAATGGCCTTGTATTTCGTTCCTAATGCAATTGCTTGAGTATTTGTTATCAAGGCAATAATTCTTCTGCATTTAGGCTGATGTTGAATTTTTCGATCGTCAAATGACCTTTGGAATTGATTACTTGGCGGTCCTGGTATTGACCTTTTGCTGGATTTTTATAAACCTCAATGCATCTTTCAGGCAAATTGAGCAACCAACATTCGGGGATACCCGCCTCAGCATACATGGAGATTTTTGAAGCCTGGTCACTGGCCAAAGAAGAGTCTGCAACTTCCATGAGGAGAATCACATCTTCAGGTCTGGGGTGGGCTTTGGCATACTTGTCTTTGCGCCACTTTAGAATGGAGATGTCTGGAATGGATTCGGAAAAGTCGTCTAAAACCACTGGATCCTGCACTCCTATGGTTACTTTTCCCAGTAAATGGGTGAACAATAACTCTACAATCGTTTTTACGCGAGATGCATGGGAGGGACCTACTGGACTCATATCTATCAACATGCCTTTGATGAGCTCCACCCGATCTTCGGCAGCAAAAATCCCGGCTTCCTCCATTTGATGGAAAGCTTTGACGGATAATTTATGAGCTTGGGTAAGCATGAAAGCGTTTTTTTACAAAAATAAGCATTTTTTTATTGGTGATCAAGCAAAAAGTGAAGAAGAAACGAAGCCTAAGGTTGCTGTTTCATCAAAAATCACCCCTGAGTTCTATTTGTTAGGGCCAAAAGTCCTGCAACTTTGGGTCAACAAAAACCAAAAATCCTAAACCATGACTTTTAAACCCATTTTTTCTTTTCTCTTCGTCGGAATGGCAATTTTGCAAGGATCCCTTTGCAGCGCACAGGAGGTGCGCAAGGTGAGTTCCTTGAGTGGTTTCACGGGCAATGCGCCCAAATTTGCCACTGTCAAAAATGGCTTATTGACCCCAGGCGCTGGCTTTCAGTTGTACGCTGTCGAAGGCGAGGCAATTTTGCTGATCAACAGCAAAACGGCCAACGAAGCAGCGATTGCCAAACTGGTGGCCAGCGATAGCAAACTGCAGATGAAACTTTTCGGCGAATCTTACGAAGCGTACAAGAAGAAGAAAAAAGACAAAAAACCAAAACCTCCGAAAACTCCTGATGAACCGAAAAAAATCCCGGTTTACACTTTCCAGTGCGAAAGTTTGCCCAATTGTAATGGTACTTGTGCCGCAGTTTTTAAAGACGATGTTTTCGACGGATGTTTTGGTGCTTGTTGCAACGATGGTGGACCAACTGCGGTACAAGCCATAAGCATCGGAGAGTCTGACAACCCCATACCTGCGAATTAATCTCAAAACCTCAACTCCATGAAAAAGCTACTCTTTGTACTGGCGATCCTTGCTTTTTTCTCTCAGGATGCACTGGCCCAAAGCCGCTCTCATCGCAAAGTAAGCGCACCTAAAAACAACAGATGGCGCGACGATTCCTTGCTGTGGGTAAAACAACCTGGTGCCAAGCAAATCAACTCTCCACGCGACGCAGCAAGCGGGCAAGCTACTGGACGGAGAAAACAGCCAGCAGGCCGTCGTAGGGGTAGCCGGAATTAATCAAAGCAAAAGCGCGTAGGCAAGCCAAAATTGTCTACGCGCTTTTTTTCAATTTTGAGGAGTTGAACGTTTGCTAAACTTCCAAAAGTTTGGTAAACGTTCAACTCCTCAACTAAAATCATCCCCGCTTCCGAAAATACACGTTCCCACTGATCGACTCCGCCCGAACTGTCGCGCCGCCGCCGTTGATACTGGCGGATACTTTCTTGCTGTAAGCGCTGCTGTTTTCGCTCATTTTGACATTGAAATCAGTGAAAATTTCGCCAGTTACGCTGCGAAAATCGAGTTGACTAGCTGAGTTGGCAGGGCGATCAATGTCCACAAAACCACTGATCGTTTTGGCCCTGATCTCGCCATTGAGGCCCCGGATTTCGATGTTACCCGCAATGGTTTCGATCTGAATGCTAGTATTGGCGGGCAGGGTGATTTCGTAGTCCACCCGCAAGCAGATGCAATTGCTATTCGAGCCCTCGCTGGCGCTGGGGTTCTTGGGTAGGCTTTTCAGCAAAGAATCGCAATCATTGCACCAGCAGCAAGAAATTTTGTTCCAATTGATGCTTTTGTCGTAATCCGTATTGATGCTGAGGTTATCGGCTTGGTCACTGATTTCCTGTACGTGGATTTTTTTCAAATCCTCACGGGTGGTGGAAATGATGGGTTCATACTTCAGTTCAGCCCGGTCCCAGGTTTTGATCCGGATTTCCTGGCCAAATTTGAGGTTGAGGTACACCTTTTTGCCCGCAGGCATGGCAAAAGTCTTGCTGCCTTCAGTGTTTTGGGCTTGTCCACTGCAATTGAGCAGCAGGATGAAGAGGAGGTATAGGTAGTTTTTCATATCGGGTGATTTTTTACAAGGCGGTTAGTAATAGAGCTAAAATAAACCATTCCAATTTGTTTTTGAGGTTTAGCAAAAATATAACGCAACTTCCTTTCATCCAGTTACTTATCTATTTTCACTAAACCCAAATTGGATAGCTTTATTTTTAAACGCTCACTTAGGTAATCATTTCTTCCGCAGGTAAATTTCGCCATTGATGGTCTTAAAGGTCAATTCTACCCCACCACCGTTGATTTTCCCATTGGTCGTATTTCGTTGCAAGGAGGGCAGGCCCTTGTCATCTTTGTTGGGGAATTTAATGTCAGCGTCAGAATAAATTTCACCATTGATGGTAGAAAGATTGACATTGGCCTTGCTGTCGGCGGGCAGGCTTACATCAATGAATCCATTCACGGTACTGATGTGGGTGGGTTTGCTTTGCTCCAGGCGCGAAATGGTCACTTCAATGCTTCCATTTACGGTATTCGCCACAACTGGGCCTGTGATGTTTTGGAGCTTGATGTCAGAGGATTTGCCAATGATTTCGATTTCACCGCTCAGGTCTTTGAGCGAGAGATCATTTTGGTCCCAATCCCTGACTTCAATGCGCACATCGGCCTTCGTGGGTACTTTGATGACATAATTGATCTTCTGAAAAGAAGCCTTGCGGATGGTCATCACACCACTGACTTCTTCTACCTCCAAACCAAGGCCAGTATTGTCACTGGCTGTGTTGTACAATGGTTTCAGCCCTTTGGCCCGTTCTGGGATCGGCGTCAATGCCTGATCTGATTCAATGACCAGTTCGTTACCGGCATATCCCTGGATGCTCACTTCACTGCGTTGCAACAGAATATTGACCTTTTGGGCAGTGCCCGAAAAGGTCTTTTTAAAGGTTTTTTGAGCCAAAAGATTGGGTCCGAGCAGCAGCAGCGCTGCGCCCAAAATAAATGCTTGTTTCATGACTTTATGGATGAAAAATTAACAAAATTCACTTACATATCCGATGGGCGAAACCCATCGTTGACATATCCGATGGGCTGTACCCCATCGTTGACATATCCGATGGGCTGTACCCCATCGCTGACATATCCGATGGGCTGTACCCCATCGCTGACATATCACGCCCTTTCAGGGCTATTAACCATTAACAACTAACCATTAACCATTACAGCAGCACCTCAAGCCCTCGCTCCGCTCGCTCCCGCACCACTTCCAGCAGGGCAGGGTCTTCGCTCAAAGTTCGCAAAGAAGGGGCGGCTTTTTTCTCCCCAATGGCCACCAAGAGCTCGATGATCGTGATCTGCACCTCTGGGCTCTCTTGGATCAGCAAACTTTTGATTAGGGCTTCGCGAGCGCTCTGGTCGTAGCTGAAGCTGCTCAAGGCTTGGGCGGCTTTCATGCGCACATTGACCATGTCGTCAGTGTTGAGGGTTTGGACCAGGGCTTGGATGATTTGTGGATCGGCTTTCTCGCGCTCCAATACATTCACCGCCTGGATGCGTTCGCTGGCGCTGGGTTCTTGGAGCATGGCGAGGACCAGCATTTTCTGGGTTTTGTCCATTGCCGAGCTCAAAGCGGCAATTTGAGATTGCTGTTGTTGGTTGATGCGCCACATCCATCCGAATCCGAAGCCGATCAACACCATCGCAGCAGCAATTCCGGCGACCCATTCCAATTTTACCAACTTCAAAAAGCCAGGCTTTTCGGCTTTTAATGTTTGTTTTTCGGCCTGAATGAATTGCCGGAAGCGTTCTTCCATCAGGTCAGAGGGCGCTTGTTCGGGTATTTCGGCCAGTTCTACTTGTAAGATGCGCATTTGTGCCAGTGCTTCTTGCAACTCAAGGTTTTGCAAGAGTTCCATCTCCAGGACCTCTTTTTCTGCAACTGTCAGGTTCCCGTCTAGGTAATCCAATAAATGGGCGGCTAGTTTATCGTCGATCATCGGTTTTCGATTTTGATGTAATGGGCTTTGAGTTGTTCCAAAGCCCGGAATACCTTCACTTTCACGGCCCCTTCGCTGCATCCCAGGATGGTGGCTACTTCACTGTACTTCAATTGTTGAAACTTGGTCAACAAGAGTACTTCTCTTTGCTCGGCATTTAGGGCTTGCATGGCCCGGTCCAATGCCTGGTGTTTTTCCCGGTTTTCCAATTGTACGTCGATGCCCAGCTCGCTCCAGACCAGTCTATTTTCCTGGGTACTCAAGTCATCCGTGCCATAGCGCATTTGCGACTTGCGCTGATCCATGCCAGCGTTGCGTGCCATTTGATACAACCAGCTGCGCAAGTTCATGCCCTCGCGATAGCTTTGGCGGTATTTGATCAACCTTTCAAAGACTGTTTGCACCAAATCTTCACTTACCTGAGGGGCGAAACCCAGGTGTAAGTAAAAGTTATACAAAGCCCGGTGGTAGCGCTGGAACAATACTGCTGCCGCATCCAGCTGCCCGGTGGCAAGCTGAATCATCAATGCTTCATCCGAAGGGCTGGGCAATGGTGTCATTCCAGTTGGTTTTCAAAACAAGGTTACTTTGAAAAGCAAAAAAGGTTACTTAAAAAGCAGTATTTTTTTCCTAAAAACAAAATCGAGTGCTACCAAGGCGATCTTTTAATAAGTTCAATCATTTGATAATCAAAATTTTAACAAGAAATAAAAGAAAAAGAAATAAAAAATGCTTTGGCCATAAATCCAAATACACTCGTTTTAGCGTAACTATCCATGTACCAAACAACACACCATACGAATGAAATTGTTTCTACCCACTTTTCTCCTATTTTTCCACTTCATGGCACTTGCCCACAACGGTACCATCGAAGGCCTGGTGCAGAGCAGCGACAAACAAGAGGGGTTGCTGGGAGTTGCCATCACACTCAGCGGCGGTAAAACCCAGGTAACTTTCAGCAATGAACTGGGCTACTTCGTTTTTCGCAACTTGCCTGCTGGTTCCTATCAGCTTAATATTGGTTCATTGGGCTATGAAAACCAAATTTTGAGCAATGTCACAGTGGTTGATGGGGCCAGCACACCATTGAAAATCAGCCTCAAACCCAGCGCCATTCAGCTCCCTTCGATTGAGGTGCAGGCAAAAGTGGACCAGGGGAGCACGATCATCAGCAGGTTGGATTTGAAAACCCGACCCTTGACCAACTCTCAAGAGATTTTACCGATGATTCCAGGTCTATTCATCGCCCAACACGCAGGTGGGGGCAAAGCTGAACAGATTTTCCTACGCGGTTTTGACATCGACCACGGAACCGACATCAACCTCAGCGTAGATGGCATGCCGGTCAACATGGTCTCACATGCCCACGGCCAGGGATATGCCGATTTACATTTTGTGATCCCAGAACTGGTGGACCGAGTGGACTATAAGAAAGGGCCTTATTTTAGCCAAATTGGTAACTTCGGCACGGCTGGTGCAGCCCAGTTTTTCACCCCAAACTCACTGGATCGCAGCTTCATCAAAGCTGAAGTAGGTCAGTTCGACAGCTATCGCCTGGTGAATGGCTTAAACCTGATCAACAAGCCCCAGCACCGTGCTTACCTGGCCAGCGAACTAAATTTTTCGCAAGGGTATTTCGACGAGCCTCAATATTTTAATCGTCGCAACATCTTAGGTAAATATACCTTCATGCCCAACGAAAAGCAAAGCATCAGCCTCAGTTTTTCCAGCTTCAACAGTTCTTGGGATGCCTCTGGCCAAGTGCCTGATCGAGCGGTCAGCAGCGGTCGTATCTCCCGATTTGGCTCGATTGATCCTACTGAAGGTGGCCAAACCAGCCGACAAAACCTGAACTTTGTTTTCTTGCAAAAAATATCCCCACTGGCTTATTTGAAAAGCCAGGTGTATTTTTCCCGCTACAAATTTGAACTCTATTCCAACTTTACTTTCTTCGACCGCGACCCAATCAATGGCGATCAGATACGTCAAAAAGAAGACCGCCAGATACTGGGCTACAATGGTTCAGTACACCTGAAAAACCGCCTTTTCGGCCTCAATTTTGAGCAAGAATTAGGCTTGAGCTTGCGCTATGATGAAGTTACGGGAAATGAATTGTCTTATACCAAAACCCGCAAAACCAGCCTGGACACCGCCAAATTTGGTGACATCCAGGAAGGCAATGCCAGCTTATATTACGATGGTACCCTGTGGCTGTCTTCCCGCTTCAGCCTCAACGCTGGCTTGCGCTATGACCAGTTTATGTTCCGCTACAACGACCTTTTATTCCCTGATTATCAGCCAGATGCGGTATTCAAAGGCAGAGTAAGCCCCAAACTCAACCTGAGTGGTAAATTGTCAGATAAGGTGCAAGTTTTTGCAAGCAGTGGGTATGGTTTTCACTCCAACGACACCCGCGTAATTGTAGAGCAGCGCAACCGTGATATTTTGCCCAAGGCCTTTGGTGTAGAAGTAGGTGGCACCCTCAAAATCGGGCAAGGCCTGCTGCAAGCTGCTCTTTGGCACCTGGACCTCGATCAAGAATTTGTGTACGTTGGCGACGAAGGAATCGTAGAGCCTAGTGGCCGCACTCGCCGCAGGGGTATCGATCTCTTGGCCCGTTGGCAATTGGGCAAAAAATTCATCCTCGACGCCAACGCCAATTATGCTTTCGCCCGCAGCCGCGACGAAGCCGAAGGCGAAAACCGTATTCCCTTGGCCCCAATCTGGACCAGTACAGGTGGTTTGTGGTGGGAGCCCAGCGCCAAATGGTCTTTTTCGCTGCGCTACCGGTACTTGGGCGACCGCCCTGCCAACGAAGACAACAGCTTGAACGCCGAGGGTTATCTTCTTTTGGATGGCATTGCCCGTTACCGCACTGGGGCCATTGAACTCGGTTTGCAAGGCCAAAACCTACTCAATCGGGCCTGGAAAGAAGCCCAGTTTGAAACTACCTCGCGCCTACGAAATGAACCTGAAGCAGTGAGCGAAATTCACTTTACACCGGGTACTCCCCGCAACTTGAGGTTGTATTTCCAATACAGTTTCTAAGTAGATACCGAAAGTCCCCACGACTTTTTCCGACCACGTATTCGCTGAAGCACACCTTGTTTCAGCCTGCTATTGCCATGCCTGAAAAAATGACTCACTGAGAGTTTAAGTCATTGTTGTTGAGCCCAAAAAAGAGCAGCGAGGGGTTCCTGAGAGCCCTCTTTTCAACTCTTCAACTCTTCAACTCTTCAACTTTTTTTAACCTTAATCATAACCCTTATGCAACGTCATGCATTGTTAACCAGCTTCCTGGTCATCTTGGCTTTGGGTTTCGCCTGGGCTTCTAGCCACCGCGAGGCACCACTCATTGCCAACGACCCCTTGGCTGACAACACGGATGTGTACGCCTTCCGTAGTCCAGACAAGCCCAACACCATTACGATTATCGCCAATTACATTCCGGCGGAACTGCCACACGGTGGCCCCAATTACCACACTTTTGGCGAAAACATCCGCTATGAAATCCACATCGACAACGATGCGAGCAAACCTGGCGATGAAATCGTTTTCCGTTTCACCTTCAAACGTGTGAATGAAGATCCTTCGACTTTCTTCAACATTCGCCTGGGCAAACAAAACCTGAAAACTACCTACACCATGGAGCGCAGCATCGATGGGGGCCGGACTTTCCAGGTAGTCTTGAGTGAGGGTTTTGTACCTCCAGCCAATATTGGCCCACGCTCGATCACTGGCGGAGCAGGTTTGAACACCACTTACGCAGCCTTGATGCAAAGGGGTATTCAGACCAGCAGCAGCGGCGAAACTGTATTCTGCGGCCCGGTGGATGATCCTTTTTTTGTTGACCTCGGAGGCGTATTTGACCTGGGCAACTTGCCCCGCCAGGGTGGGCAAAAAATCCGCGATGGCTTGGGCATGTACAATGTGCACAGCATTGCCATCCAGGTGCCGATTGCTACTTTGCTCAAAGCAGGTGCAGCAGCGGCACCACGCAACATCCTCGATGCCGATTATGTGATCGGAGTATGGGCTTCGGCCAGCCGCCGTACCATGCGTACCTTGAAAGAAGATGGCAGCAAGCCTACTGAAGACGGCGAATGGGTACAGGTATCTCGCTTGGGCATGCCCTTGACGAATGAAGCCGTCATTCCCATCGGCATGAAAGACTTCTGGAACGGCATTACGCCTTACGAAGAACTGGCTGATCAAACCCTGGACGGATTTTTCTACAATCCTGAATTGGCCTTGTACATGGACGATTCCCAATTCGGTGGAGCAGTTCCGGCCTTCAAAGCCCTGCGGATTCAGCGCAAATCACTGGGAGCTTTTGACTTTGGTTTTGGCAAAGATGGCTTGTTCAGCCTCAAAGGAAATCCAGCCCTGGCTGGCACTGCCCTGGACGATGCGGTATTCGGTACCCTTCTTTTGCCGGGTCCTGGAAAAGCCCGCTCAGTAGACCTTTGGCCCATTTTCCACACGGGGGCACCTAACCTGGCCCCTTACCAATTGGCAACGGGTAAAGGTGGCAACCCCTTGGCCGCTGGCAAGCCTTTCATCCATAACTTCCTGCCCAATGGCGGCGACATGCTGCGCCTGAACATGGCAGTGCCCGTGACTGACCGCAAAAGTGCGGATTTCAGCAGCTTGGGCTTGGTGCAAGCAGCGGTGTTGGGCCTTACCAACCCCACTTACAACAAAGACGCCAGCCTGCAATTCATCCCCAACATGGATGGTTTCCCCAACGGACGCCGCCTGGAGGATGACGTAACCCGCATTGAGTTGCAAGCCGTGTCTGGTGTGGTTTTGGCAGCTGTGGGCCTTTGGTACGATGACTTCAAACCAGGTGGAAGCCCAGTTACCCAAAAATTGCTGAATGTACTGACTTACACCACTGGTGTGGAGAAAAACGACAAGCCATTTACCGCCACTTTCCCTTACCAAGCCGCTCCTTGGGCTGGCACTGAAACCAACTAGAAAGTGTGTGGGTGTGAGTGTGATCGTGTGGGTGTGTTGGCATCCGGACTAAACTCAAAGACCCAAGTTCTTTCTAGGAAATCTTTTTAAAAACTCAAGCATGAAAAATTTATTCAGAAATATAGCCTCGCTGGTCCTACTCGCCTTGAGTATGCAGCTGATGGCCTCCAGCCACCGGGAAGCGCCGCTGATCGCCGACGATCCCCTGGCTGACAATACCGACTTGTACGCATTCCGCAGCCCGGACAATACGGGGATGATCACCATCATCGCCAACTTTGTACCGCTGCAATTGCCACAAGGTGGACCGAACTACTACAACTTTGGTGAAAACATCCGCTACGAAATCCACATCGACAACGATGCGACCAAACCTGGCGATGAAATCACTTACCGTTTTACCTTTAAGCTGGTGAATGAAGACCCTACCACTTTCTTCAACATCCGCTTGGGCAAGCAAAACCTGAAAGCCACTTACACCCTAGAGCGCAGCATTGACGGGGGCAAAAGCTTCCAGGTGATTGTGCGCAATGGATATGTACCACCAAACAACATCGGAACCCGCTCAATTACCAGTCCGGTGGGTTTGAACACCACTTATGATGCTTTGTTTAAAAGAGGTGTTGTCAAGTCTTCCACTGGCGAGCAAGTGTTTTGTGGTCCTACCGACGATCCATTCTTTGTGGACTTGGGCGGTATTTTCGACCTCGGCGACTCACCTCGCCAGGGTGGCCGCCCACGCGATGGGGTGAAGTGCTTCAACGTGAGCTCAATCGCCATCCAAGTGCCTATTGCTACTTTGATCAAAAAAGGCGTTTTCCCACGTACCCAGGACATCTTGAATTCCGACTTCGTGATCGGCGTATGGGCCTCGGCCAGCCGCCAGAAAATCCGTACCCTGAGCAAGGGCAAAGAAAGCCACAGCGGCGATTGGGTGCAGGTGTCTCGCTTGGGTATGCCTTTGACCAACGAGGCAGTGGTTCCCATTGGCTTCAAGGATTATTGGAATGCCATTACGCCATACCAGGAATTGAAGGACACCCTACTCGACAATTTCTTCTACAATCCTGAATTGGCTTTGTACATGGACGATTCGCAGTTTGGTGGAGCAGTGCCTGCTTTCAAAAAACTGCGCATTCAACGCAAATCATTGGGTGCATTCGACTTTGGCTTCGGCAAAGACGGTTTGTTCCCGCTAAAAGGTAATCCGGCGCTCAACGGAACGGCGCTGGATGACAAAGTGTTTGGTACTTTATTGCTTCCTGGCCCCGGAAAAGCTCGTTCGGTGGATCTTTGGCCGATCTTCCACACGGGTGTGCCCAACTTCCCCCCCTACCAATTGGCTACGGGTAAGGGCGGCAATCCGCTGGCGCCAGGCAAGCCTTTTATCAACAACTTCCTGCCCAATGGTGGTGACATGTTGCGACTGAACATGGCCGTCCCCCCCACCCGCCGCGCCGACAACAATTTCAGCTCACTGGGTATCATCCAGGCGGCAGTATTGGGGCTTACCAATCCCAAATATACCCGCAACCGTAGCGTCCAGTTCATCCCCAACATGGACGGCTTCCCGAATGGTCGCCGCTTGGAGGACGATGTAACCCGCATCGAATTGCAAGCCGTATCGGGCGTAGCACTGGCAGCCATTGGCTTGTGGTACGATGATTTTGATGGCAAAAACCCACTTAGCAAGGGTTTGCTCGACGTATTGAGTTACAGCACTGGAGTAGAGAAAAATGACGCCGAGTTCGGCTATTGTTTCCCTTACCTGGCTATGCCTTGGGCTGGCGATGGCAAATGTGGTGGAACCGAAGTACAAAGCACCCAGGCGATGGCCGTGGCTGAAAAGTCGATGGTAGAAAGCCCACTGCTGAAAGCGCCCCAGGTAGTTGCCACGATTTTCCCTAACCCGGTGGTGGACGAGGTCAACGTCAAACTCCGCGCCCAAGCTGAAAACCAGGTTAGCATAGAACTTTTCGACATGAACGGCCGTAAATTGGCGGTTTTAGCAACTGCGGAAGTATATGTTGGCGACAACCTGCTGCAAGGCAGAATGCCCGCAACGCTGCCAGCAGGCACTTATGTAGCCCGCGTGGTCGACCGCGATGGTCATACGCTGCAAAACATGAAACTGATCAAGAGGAATTGATCAAGAAAACCTTATCAACCGGGGCAGGGTTACTGCGCTGCCCCGGCTTTTTGCAAAACCATCAATACTGTTAAGCTCACATTAGCCCCTTCTTTTAACGTCGCACTTCATCCGAAGTGCCCAAAAGTCCTGGGGCTGCTATCGCTACAAACGTCTCTCTTCTCCGAAGAAAGGCGTTCTAAAGAAGCCAGATTGAGAACTTACCAATACTTAAAAATCATTGTTTATCAGTGATTTGCAAACAAAAATGGTTGAGAGTTAAAGATTGTAATTTTTACCAGAAACCCCAAACTGTGCAAACGAGCGTTTAAAATACCTCAAAATTTGCCCGCGAGTCCACCCACTCATAACTCATCATTCATAACTCATAACCATGGCAGTAATCCTACCAAACTCATTTCAAAATCAATCACCATGTTCCGCATTTCTTTCTTTTTCGCTTTGATCCTGGCCCTGGCCGCCTGTTCTCAAAAACCACAAGACAAAAACGCCTTGAGCGTAAACGAGATTCCACTTTTGTTGGACCGCCACGAGGCCATTCAGCAAGGCAATGAGTGGAACGATGTACAAAACTACTACGGCCTGGCCCGCAACGAACTCCTGAACAATCCCAAGGACTACGAAGCTGCCCTGAAACTGGTACAAGTGTACATCAACGAAGCCCGCATCACGGGCGAGCATGGGCACTACTACCCTGCCGCTTTGAAAATGAGCGATTTTATTCTGAAAAACGGCGAGCTGGAGTCCGATCTCAAATTTCGTACCCTGGCGGCCAAAGCAGGGGTACAATTGTCGCTTCACGACTTCAAAAATGCCCTAAACACGGGCCTGGAAGCACAAAAACTGAATCCTTACAACGCCCAAAACTATGGTGTGTTGGTAGATGCCAACGTAGAACTCGGTAATTACGAAGAAGCTGTAAAAATGGCAGATAAGATGGTCTCCATCCGCCCTGACTTGCGATCATATGCCCGTGTATCGTACCTGCGTGAGATCCACGGCGATGTGGAAGGTGCCATTGAAGCCATGAACATGGCCGTAGAAGCAGGCTATCCCGGCCAAGAGCAAACCGCTTGGGCTCGCCTGACCCTCGGAAACATGTACAAAGAATATGGAAAACTCTCCGAAGCAGAAGGCGAATACCGCAAAATCCTGGCCGATCGCAGCCAGTTCCCTTTTGCCATTGCTGCCCTAGGCGACCTTGAAATGGAGCGCAAAAACTACCAAGCAGCTGAAAAGCTACTGAAAGAAGCTGCCAGCATCATTCCAGAGGTCGGTTTTTATGAATCATTGGCCCGCTTGTACAAGATGCAGGGCGATGAAAAACGCTGCAAAGGAGTACTTGATCAAATGTGGCCAATGCTTGAAGACGATGAGAAAAATGGCCACAACATGAGCCTGGAATATGCCACCATTTACGGTGAACTGGTTGGTGATTGGAAAAAAGCCCTGCAATATGCCCAAAAAGAATACCAACTGCGCCCCAAGAACATTGACGTGAACCGCAAATTGGCCCAGGTTTATCAAAAACTGGGGCAAATGGATAAAATGGCCGAACACTTGCAAAAAGCAAAAAGCACCAATTCCAAAAACCCGGAATTGATGCAGCTGGCAATGAACAAGTAGGCCCAGAGGCAATTTTGTATTACATCTTCGGATTGAAGCGGCTGCAAATGGAGACTTGCGGCCGCTATTTTTTTAACGTGAATGCTGAGTAAAAGAGCTTGTTTTTCAAGGATTCATTCCAGAAAACTGGCAATGATTCATAAATTTTAAATTTCAAAAATCTCAGCCGTGCAAACGAGAACTTAAAACATGACAAATTTCCCCAGCGAGCCCCAAAATCATGTGTCGTATGTTGTATGTCGGCTATCGTATGACAAAAAATCATGCCGAACAAACCAGAACTCACGTTTATTTACTACGCAAAAAGGCTGGGCAAGCAATTGCTACCCAGCCTTTTGATCGTTCCTTGCAAGTACGAGTGGATTTACTCCATTACAAAAACTTCTTTGGCCATCATGCGGCCATCTTCTTTGGGCTCCAGCGTAAACTGGACCTTGTCTCCGATCTGCAATTCATTAAAATCGTATCCCGAAACGCTGCTGAAGTGGAAAAAGACATTGTTTGGTGGGAAACGGATGAACCCATAGCCCTCTTTGAGCGAAAGAATGATGCTTTCATGGAGCTCTTCATCGCCCACTGCCGTGGGATCAGGTTGCCAGTTCGCGTCGTGCTTGGTCGAAACTTTGGCTTCCGTTTTGGGGACAAACAAGCTGTTGACGATGCCTTCTGATTGCGCACTGAAATCGTCCATGAGGTCGTGCATTGGAATCGGATAGGTCACACTGGTTACCAGGTCATTGGAAGTACGGGTGCTGAAGCGGTTGCCCTCTTCATCGGTGTACTCAAAGTTCCAGTGCAGCAGCATTACCCTTGAACCCAAGGAGTGCAGTTTTTTTACCAGTGGTGCATAATCGCCATCGGCAGCAAGCAGAATAACCACATCAAAACGCTTGTAAAAAGCCATTTCGAAGGCTTCCAACGCGAGCCATACGTCGATTCCTTTCTCTTGCCAACGTCCATTGAAATTGCGTACGGGTAGGTAGTGAACCGTAACCCCCTCACTCATCAGGATGTCGTCGAAAGCTCGCTCAAAATAGAGCAAGTTTCCACGTTGACTGGCTTCACTTGCGCTCAAACGCCCTCTAAAATAGTGTGCGTCGATGATTTGGCAGCGGTGGAAATCCGCGTCCTCTTCAATCGCAACTTGCTTACGAATAAACTCATGCAAACCGCGAATGCTGATACGGCTGCGGCGGTCATGCACGTAATTGTAGTAGTTGCTGACTTGCAAGAAATAATGTCCATCATAAAAGATGCCGACTCTTACCATGTCGGATTTGGACTGAGCATAACTTGTCATTTAACCAATATATTTTTGACAACAATTAATTTACAAAACAATTACACGTAGCTCTAAAGCTATTGTATTACAATCAGGGTGAACCGAGAACGGAAGCAAGTTTTATCCGGGATTTGCAAAAGTCACTTTCTTTGTAAAAACTTAGCCAAAAGGCTTTGATTAAAAGCTTTTACTTTTCTCTTGGAATAATGTGTATCACAGCACCTTTAACCAAAACACGTTGTTGTAAAACCATCTTACTTTAACTCATTTCAGGCTAAAAGGTTTATTTTAGGAGGTATTTAGGTTGAGTGTGCTTACGCTTTCAAAGACCAGAGGATCATGATTGGGTTGCAACAAAAGCGTGGGCAATTGATGATTTCCCTATCCCTGCTTGATTACTAGACTAAAGATCTCAGAGGTTCTGCGTTTTGAACGAGCAATAACGAACAAAAATTTGAACCCACCAAAGTTTTCAACCTATATAATTGCAAGCTTTGGCATTTTCCAGGGTATGAATACTTGAGATCGAATGCAGTTTTGGCAAAAGAATGCAAAAAACTGTATTTTCTACTGCAAGATGCAAAATGTTGAGGTTTTTGAAATTACTTAGAGAGCATAAAAAATAAGGTAGGCGGATTTGAGATTAGTGAAAAAATAGGCAACTGATTTGAAGGAAGTTGTGTTCTTTTTTTGCTAACCCTCAAAAGCAAAATTGTTTACCTTACTTTAGCTCAAATACGTAATTACCTTCAGAACTGATTAGCATTTCTAGTCAAAATTTTCGAGCAATTTACAAGGCAGAAACTTCAAATGAATTTACAAAAGTAATAAATTCATGTTCAAATGGTTCAAAGATCAGGTAAAAAACGTCGAGCAACAGAAAAAATATGGTTTTCGACAGTTTATAGCCTTTAGTTGACCACAATTGGCAAGCCAAATATTCACCTCAAATTAGGTCAGGCATGGAAAATGAAGCTCCATTCACCCCAGATGAATTCATGGGGAATGTCAAAAACATAAGGCACCGGGATATGATTTGCAACTGGTGAAATCCTCTCCAAGTGCAGATTTTCTTATCTTTGCTTCATGGCAATTCAAAATTACCCAGTCGGCTTACAGGATTTTAAAGAGGTCATCACCAATGGCAAGGTCTATGTGGATAAAACCAAGTATGCTCATCAATTGATCAGCACTTACAAATACTACTTCCTTTCTCGGCCACGTCGATTTGGTAAATCTTTGTTTGTTAGTCTTTTATATTACCTTTTCAAAGGTGAAAAAGCGCTTTTCGAGGGCTTGTACATTGCAGATAAGTGGGTTTTTGAGGAATATCCGGTGATCAAAATTAGTTTTGCCAACAGTGGTTATCGGGAACTGGGGCTGGAAAAAGCCATTGCACTGCAAATGGAAAACAATGCTGCTGATTATGGCATTGTGTTGACTAAAGCTTCCTCGTCCTTGAGATTCGATGAACTCATTCGAGCACTTCATCAGCGTTTTCAAAAACAAGTCGTCATTCTAATCGATGAATACGACAAGCCGATCATCGACTACCTCGACCAAGATCAACTCCCCAAGGCCCGCGAAAATCGAGGTATCCTCAAAAGTTTTTACAGCATTTTGAAGGATGCAGATCCTTACCTTAAATTGGTTTTTATTACTGGTGTCAGCAAGTTCAGCCAAGTCAGCATTTTTTCTGATTTGAACAACTTGTACGACCTGAGTATGAGGCAAGATTTCAACGAGATATGTGGGATCAGTCAAGTTGAACTGGAAGCCTATTTTCCCCAAGAACTGGAAACTTTTGATCGCGAAAAAATCCGACACTGGTACAATGGTTACCGTTGGCACATCAAGGGCGATACTTTGTACAACCCTTTTTCGATCCTCAATTTTTTTGCAAGTGGTGGTGATTTTTTCAATTACTGGTACACCACTGGTACGCCCACTTTTTTGATGGAGATCAGCAAAAGAGAGCACTTCTATCGTTTCGACAAGGTTTCGGTGAGCAACAACAGCTTACAATCATTTGATTTTGAAAACATCTCTTTGATTCCCATCCTTTTCCAAACGGGTTATTTGACGATCAAAGATTACAGTGCCTTGTTTGATAATTTTATCCTGTCTTTTCCCAACCACGAAGTAGAAGCCGCATATTTGGAAAAATTAGCGGACACTTATATCCAGTCCCAACAATACCCCGCTAAAGTCATTATGCCAGCCCTGCTTGAGTCCTTACAAGCTAAGAGTGCATTAGCGCTTAAAGAGACCATCAACAAAGCCTTTGAGCACATACCTGGTCCACTGTGGCAAAAAGACAACGAGCAGTTTTACCATGCCATCGTGCATCTGCTCTTTAGCCTGATGGGCGTTTACATCAACAGCGAAGTACATACCAAAAACGGGCGAGCAGATGCGCTCATCCAGATCGATGAAGGCATTTTTTGCCTGGAATTCAAGCTTGATAAAAGTGCCGAGGAAGTACTAGCCCAAATTCACGACAAAGGCTACCTGGCTCCTTTTTTGAACAAAGGCAAACCTTGCCACGCCATTGGCATCAATTTTAGCAAAAAGAAAAAAGAAGTAGAAAAGATCATTTGGGAGGAAATTGAGGGGTAATTTACCCAAAAAACAGTCCTATCCTATTAAGCCAAAACAGGAAAGCCACTGCTCGCTGGGCATTTTGTCTCCCACCCGTCTGAATCTCTTGTCCAAATAGCCGGGAGAAAATATATTTTTGCAACAAATCAGCACTTGCATTGGCTTCGATATAAAATCAAGGGGCTTGCTTCGACGTTTGCTGAAGTGTCTTCAAATTTTTACCATGAAATACTTTAACGCCCTCTTGCTGTTTTGTTGCAGCTTCTCAGTGCTGACTGCCCAAACTGGCCCTTGGCAAGACGTTCGTCCAGAAAACATTAAACTTCCGCAAGGTACTGAAGTGTACCTGGCCACTGCCAAATACCGTCCCTTGCAATTGAGCCTAGCTTCGCTTAAAAATGACCTGCAAGCCGCACCAATGGAAGGCAGCGGGGGCAAAAAAGTGATCATCACCCTGCCTTTGCCCGACGGCAAATGGGAGCGCTTTGCAGTGGAAGAATCCCCCGTGATGGCTCCAGGGCTGGCTGCACGTTACCCTTCGATCAAGGCTTATGCCGGACGCAGTTTGGATCAAACGGGCTTACAAGTGCGCTTCGACTTGGCTGGTGACGAATTCCATGCTTCGATTTTTACGCCCGAAGGCACAATTTACATCGACCCTTACGCCAGTGTAAATACGCCTTATTTTGTAAGCTATTTCACCAAGGATTTAAAGATTACCGATGCCGACCTCCAGCAAGCGTCCTGCGCACTCAGCGCCAAGGAACTGATGGAACTGGAGGAACGCCGCCCGCGCAATACCACCCCTGCCATGTTTTTGCGCAGCGGAACCCGTACCCTGCTCACTTATCGACTGGCAGTGGCCTGCACTGGGGAATATGCCCAGCGCAATGGTGTGAGCAAAGAACGGGTATTGGCTAGCATGAACACCGCTTTGAACCGCGTAAACCAGATTTTCATCCGCGAAACTGCAGTGAAGCTCCAACTAATCGAAAAAAACGATACCCTGATATTTCAAGACCCAGCTACCGACCCTTATGCGGATGCTGGCGATGGTCGGGCACTTTTGCAAGGCAATACGGCGGTACTCAATGCCCGTATCGGTGCCGCGAACTACGACATTGGGCACGTCTTTACCCTCTCTTGCCGTGACGGCATTGGAGGGATTGCCGCGCCATTTTCAGTGTGCAACAACAACAACAAAGGCAATGGAGTCACTTGTTTCAGCTCCAACAACATCAGTTTTATCGCTGCTCAAATCATGGCCCACGAAATTGGGCACCAGTTTTCCTGCGGCCATAGCTGGAGCAACTGCCCTGAATCAAAAGATCAGTTCTCATCGGGCAATGCTTATGAACCAGGCAGCGGCAGCACCATCATGTCGTATGCGGGTACTTGTGCTGGCAACAATGTGGCCAATCAATCGGATGATTATTACAACATCGGCTCTTTGATCGATTTCATTGAATTTTCAAGGGTAGGTGGTGGCAAAGGTTGCGCTACCGAAGTACCCACACCCAACCGCGAACCCAGTCTCAGCGTAGTGTCGCCCAACAATGTGACCATTCCGCTAAATACCCCTTTTGAGCTACGGGCCCAGGGAAGCGACCCCGATAGTGACCCCCTGACTTACTGCTGGGAGCAATTCGATCTGGGGCCTTCGAGCACCTTGGGCAGCCCCATTGGCAATGCCCCTCTTTTCCGCTCTTTTCCGCCGGATACTTCGCCTAGCCGCACCTTTCCCAACCTCAACGACCTGGTGAGCAATACCGTCCGAGCCACCGAAGTATTGCCTGCGTACAAGCGCAGTTTGAACTTCCGTTGCACGGTGCGCGACAACCATCCGCAAGCGGGGTCTGCAATCTGGGAAGGTATTAAACTCGAAGTTACCGACCAGGCAGGGCCGTTTCTGGTCACTGCGCCCAATGCTGGTGACGAAACTTGGCGTGCAGGTGACAACGCCATAGTAACCTGGGATGTGGCCAAAACCAACCTCAGCCCAGTCAATTGCCAGTACGTAAACATCCGCATGTCGGTAGACGGCGGCTTTTCTTACCCATTTCTTTTGGCTCAAAATGCGGTCAATGATGGTTCTGAACGCATCAGTGTACCCAACATGATGTCAGAAAATGCTAGAATCCGCATCGAAGCAGTGGGGAACGTATTTTTTGACATCTCCAACCGCAATTTCCGCATCACTTCTGCGGCCAAGCCTACTTTTTCTTTGGGCGTTGCACCATACAGTTTGCCTTTGGCTTGCCAACCCAAACCCGTCGAATTTACCATCAACAACACGGCTTTGGGCGGGTTCAGCCAACCTGTAAAATTGGAAATATTGGAGACCCTGCCCCAAGGTGCCAGCCTGAGTTTTTCGCGCAACAACCTTCGGGCAGGTGAAAGCAGCGTATTGCGAGTGAATGTAGGACAGATTCTACGCGGTACTTTCAGCCTGACTTTACGGGCTTCCGCGGCGGCGGATACGGTGCTGCGGACCTTGACTTTCACCACCGTTTCGACCGATTTTTCTGATTTGAAGCTACTGAGTCCCAATGACGGGCAAAGCGGTATCCAGTTGTCAACGGTGCTGAAATGGAAAGGAGCCCAGGCGGCCAATGGGTATGATGTGGAACTGGCAAGCTCGCCGCGTTTCAGCGAAACCATCATTTCGCGGGCGGCGGGCATTGGGCGCGACACCTTTGCGCCAAGAGACATTTTGCCCGACAACTCGCTCTTTTTCTGGCGGGTAAGACCCTTGAACGAGTGCGGAGCGGCGAGTTTTTCCCAACCCTTCACCTTCCATACCAGCAGTACCGATTGCAAGCGCTATTCCACCGATGTGGCGGTCAATATCCCTGGTCGTAACAACCCTACAGTGGAGTCGCGGCTCAACATCACCGACGCTGGCCTGATCCGCGACGTAAATATTCCTAATTTGAACATCGAATACTCCACAGTCAACCAATTGAGGGTTTCTTTGGTGAGTCCCAAAGGCACCGAAGTGGTTTTGTACGACGCCGATTGTTCCGGTTTGACCGACATCATGAAGGTCGGTTTCGACGACAATGCTCCCGGCGTTTTGGCCGCAGGCACAGCTACTTGCCCGCCCGACGATGGCATTGTATTCAAGCCAAAATCGCCCTTGGCTGCTTTGATTGGCGAAAACATCCAGGGCACCTGGATCTTGAGGGTGCAAGTGAAGCGCTCGCAGGCGGGCACACCGGGTACAGTCAGCGCATGGAACCTGGAATTTTGCTCCACCCGTGCTACTACCAATCCTACTTTGAGCAGTACTCCAGTAAGGGCTTTACGGGGCCAAAGCACCAATGTGATCAGCCAAAACCTCAATGCCCAAGACAACGACACGGCAGCGGATAAACTGACTTATACCCTGGTGGAAGACCCCAAACAAGGCCGCTTGCGCCTGGGCACTACGGCGCTGGCGGTGGGTAGCAAATTTACCCAGGCCGACATCAACGCCAATCGCCTCAACTTCTTGGCCAATGGCAATGCCGCAGATACAGATGTTTTCAGTTTTGTGATCCAGGATGGAACGGGTGGTTTCTTGCCCTTGCGCAGCTTGGCCATCAACATTGAAGGGCCAACCTCCTTGCGGGAAATTCCCCTGCCTTTCGAGGTCAGCCTTTTCCCCAACCCAACGCGTGATGTGATGCAAGTGAAATTTGGCCAAAGCCTGCCTACCGACGCCGTTCTGCGGGTTTATAACCTGCAAGGCCAGCTCTTGCAGCAAGCCCAGGTGCAAAAAGGGGCCAATCAACACCCCATCGAAACAGAACAATGGCCGAACGGAGCTTATTTCCTGCAAATTCGAACGAATATTGGAGGAATGAGTTTGCCTTTCCAGGTGCAGCATTGAAAAAACGTAAAAACTAAGAAAACTCCAGCTTTGGCAATGAAGCCGGAGTTTTTTATTTTTGGGAAAACCTTGCCATGAAATCATCCCTAAAGGCCCTAATTCTGACCCTTTTTCCCATTTGTTTGGCCAGTTATACCAGCCAAGCCCAAACACCTGAATCCCTGGAATACGGCAAAAAATACAGCCTAGCCTCCAAGGTTTTGAACGAAACCCGAACCTATTGGGTGCGCTTGCCCGCTTCTTACTACAATGCCAATCAAGCCCCCCAGCGCTACCCGGTGATGTATGTGTTGGATGGCAAGTCGGTATTTTTCCCTTTGGTAGGGGTAGTGAATTTCATGAGCGAAAAAGAAAGTGTGAATTTCCAAATCCCGGAAATGATCGTTGTAGGCATTGATACCGAAAATCGTTTCCGCGACCTCACGCCCAATGCTTCAACCAAAAATTTCAACGGACAAGAAGCCAGTACCGAAGCCGAAAAACTGATGTATCAAGGCACGGGTGGCGGAGAAAATTTCCTCGCTTTTTTGACCAAAGAGTTGTTTCCAAAAATCGAAGCGGATTTTCGCACCTTGCCTTATCGGGTGTATCTGGGGCATTCCCTCGGCGGCCTAACCAGCACTTTTTCCTTGCTGAAACACCCTGGCATCTTTGACGGCTACCTGGCCATCGACCCTAGCCTTTGGTGGGATGGAGCCAAATACGTGAATGAAGCCCCTGTTGATTTCAAAAACTACGGCACCTCCAAGGTTCAGCGCTTTTACCTGAGTGTAGTGGAGGCCAAAGACGAACCCAGCGCCAATTTTCACGTGGCTTCAATCCACAAATTGGAAGAACAATTTAAACACCACGCCCCCAAGAACCTGCATTGGAAAGTGGACGTGATTCCCAATACCGACCATTCCTCGATTCCCCTATTGAGCTGGTACCAGGGGCTGCAGTTCATTTTCGAGGGCTACGATGTGAGCCATTATGCCTTCATGCAAGACCCCGATCTGATCGAAAAACATTATGCAAAATTAGAAAAAGACCTGGGCCTGAAAATGGCCCCACCCGAAGATGTATTTGAAATTTTGATCCACTATACCACCGCGCCCAATCGCTTTCCCGATCTTGAAAAAGCGAAGAAATTGATCCAAATGGCGTTGAAATACCATCCCTCGTCACCTTACCTACAAGGGAAATGGAAGGAAATCACGGGGAAATGACGTATTGTGTAAGCAGGCGCAATCCACTCATACCAACTCCTCTTCCCATACCCCGGCCATGTCCTGTCTTCTGCGGAGGTGCAAGGTCGAATTTTCGTGTAAAATGATTGAAGCAGCTACACCCGTCAGAATGGTGCCAATGACCGGACCAATCCCCGGCAGCAAGAAAAACAGGCGCAAAACCAGGCCCAAAGCCAAGGCGATGCCCAAAAACTGCCGCGATTCGCGCAGGCTTTCTTTGATTTTTAGGCCAAAAATCTCGTTGTAGTTGTCCATGACCATCATGCCCAGGAAAGTACAGTGCACGATGAGCAGCACGGGTTCTTCAAAAACGGCCAAGGGGCTGGCAATTTTAAAGAAAATCGAAATGGGAATAGAAACCAGAGATTCGATCACCAAATAAACTATCGCTACGACCATCATTCGGACCTGGGCCTTGATGAAATCGTGCAAAGTAGGCTTGTGGGCGCGATCGGTCATTAAAATATCCACCGTGCGGTGGCAGACGTGGAAAACCAGGATTTCCAGTAAGACCAGGATCACGTAGCGCGCACCCTCATCGGTGAAAAACTGGAATTGATTCTTGGCGAAATCTCCCAAATTTACGCTAGCTGTACTGACAATCGACATGGCATTGGAAGTGTCGATATTACCGAAGACCTCCAGCAAACCATCCAACAACTGTAAGCTGGCTAAAATGCCCGCCACCATCAAAATTTTGGTCACCCAGCCATAACGCCAAAAACCTTCCCACAAGCGGTGCTGCCGAAAAAAACGGACCGCTTCGGGCAAAGTGTGGAGCGCATACAAAAACTGAGCGTACAAAACCTTCAAATATGGTAGATAGCGATTCACATCCATGACAGATTTCATTAAA
This sequence comes from Chitinophagales bacterium, assembly GCA_013299105.1. Taxonomy (GTDB): domain Bacteria; phylum Bacteroidota; class Bacteroidia; order Chitinophagales; family Saprospiraceae; genus Haliscomenobacter. The sequence goes on from JAAFJY010000034.1 coordinate 71,746, forward strand.
GCATTTGGGCAAAGATACCTGGAATTCGGGCAATGATTCAAAGATGCTACTTTAGCGATGGGAATGCCATTTTTTTGGATGAAAATTAGCTTTTTTTTGACCAGCTGGGTATTTTTGACATGATGCCATCATGGTTTTTATAACTGGTTGAAAGCACTTTTAGCCACAAAATCTTAATTTCTCAATCCACTGAAAATCCGTTTGCGCGTTACAAACGCGTGTAAGATGGTTCCGGTCAGAGACCTGGAACCCAGCGTCCGGTCAGAGACCTGGAACCCAACGTCATTTTAGCGTTGAGCTGGTGTCGGGTCTCCTGACCAACTCCGGGCCTCTGCACGTTTTTAAAGTGCTTACGAGAACTTACTATTTTTGCCTAGACAAAGGAAGGATACTTGCTGAAATACGGATTGAGAACTTACACAAAATCTCCTAACACCTGTCTTCAAAAAGCCTTATTTTTGCACAAACCACCGCTCATGCACACACCGACAGCACCCTACGAACCCCAATTGCCAGCAGAAGCCCGCCAGGAAATCCTAGCTTACATTTCCAATTTCGCCACCCTGAGCGAGGGCGAAACCCAAGCCATTTTAGAAAGCTTAAATCCTAGGCTTTTCAAAAAAGGCGCTTTCTTGGTCCGTGAAGGCCAGGCCAAAGACCTTTGTTATTTTGTGCTCAAAGGCTGCATAAGGCAATACTATTTGGTGGACGGCGAAGAAAAAACCACCCATTTTTACACCGAAGGCCAGCCCATCACACCTTTTGAGGGAACACACAAAGGGGCTGCATCTAAATATTACCTCGCTTGCATGGAGGACAGTGTTTTGAGCGTAGGCTCGCAGGATCGCACCATGGCTTTGTTTGAGCAATTCCCGCGCTTGAGTGAATTGGCGCGCCTGGCTACCGAGGAAGAGCTGGGCAAGAGCCAGGACAATTTAGCATCTTTCATCATCCACAGTCCAGAGGAGCGCTATTTGCACTTGCTCGAAACCCGGCCTGATCTGCTGGATCGGGTGCCACAGTATCATTTGGCGTCTTTTTTGGGAATCAAGCCGGAGTCCTTGAGCCGGATTAGGAAAAGGCTGGCAAGAAAGTAAGAGAGTATAAAAAATAAGGTAAACGAGTTTGGATTTAGCGAAGGGAGCGTAAAAAAATAAGGTGGACGGATTTGGGTTTAGTGAAAAAAGAGAAGCAACTGACTGGAAGGACGTCGTATTCTTTTTTGCTAAACCTCAAAAGCAAAGTTGTCTACCTTATTTTAGCTCAGATACCAAATGCCTCAACTTGTCTTTTTTGGGGTTGGAACCGCCGATTTAATTTTTTTTGCTGAAATTGTAAAGTATTACCCTTATTTTTGAAAGGTTTATAATCTTTTGTGTTTAAGATATACTGTTCAAAAGGGCTTAAAATGCTGGATTTGTGATCATTTCCTGAGCGCTTGTCCATTTATTTTTACCTTCAACGAAGAGATGTCGCGAACGAAACGCAAGAATAAGCGTTGAATTGTAAAAACTTATCCGCCCCCCATTTCGGTCAGTAAAGGCCGTTTTCTAGTGATGCTGAGATTTCGCTCCGCACACGGCCCCCCGCTTCTTTTTGGGCGCAAAACCGCCGGGGTAAGTTTTTACGTTGAATTTTCAAGGGGTTTGATGATCTGAATTCCTGGCATTGTCCAACCCTATTTTTGTAAAACCACCATGTTCGCTCTGTTTTTCTGGAAAAACTACTTTTAAAATGGCCGTATCTATCAAAATGAAGCTCAACGAGCGCCTGTACTTGCGAGATCCGCAGGAAACCAAGCTCGGACAAAAGATCATCAAGCACAGCATCTTGATGATCGAAGAAATGGGCTTTGAAGAATTTACTTTCAAAAAGTTGGCGACTGAGATTGAATCAACGGAAGCATCAATCTATCGCTATTTTGAAAACAAGCACCGTTTGTTGCTCTTCCTCCTCAGTTGGTACTGGGAATGGGTCAAATATTGCGTGGAATTGAAAATTACCAACATTGATGATCCCAAGCGCAAACTCAAACTTGCCATTGAGACCATTGTCAAGTCAGCGCGCGAGGACGATCCCAATACCGATTTTGTTGATGAAGCGGTGCTGCATCGCATCGTAGTAGCCGAATCCGCCAAGGGCTATTACACTAAAATGGTAGACGATGAAAATCGCCAAGGCTTGTTTTTGACTTACAAAGCACTGAACCAAACCTTGGTCAGTATCATTGAGGAAATCAATCCGAAATTTCCTTATTCACGTTCATTGGGCAGTACCTTGCTAGAAATGGCCAAAAGCCATGTTTATTTCTCTGAGCACCTGCCTTCGTTAACTGATATCAAGGTGCAAAACGAAAATGGATTAGAAGAGGTAATCAAACTACTAGAAGCTTTTGCCTTCGGATTGCTGGTAAGTCCAGTGTTCGAGCAAGAACAGCGTAAGCATCATGCTTCACTACCGATTGCGATGAATGGACATTGAATCAGAGTTTAGCCTTGAAACATTCCATACTTCATGATGCACCAGATGGCTCGAAAACCGTCCTTCCAGCCGATTTTCTTGCCTTCATCATAGGTGCGGCCGTAGTACGATATACCAACTTCATAAATCCTCGCTCCTTTGATTCGAGCGATTTTAGCCGTTACCTCCGGTTCGAAGCCGAAGCGTTTTTCTTTTAACTCCAATTGTTGTATCAAGCTGGTTTTGAACAGCTTGTAACAAGTTTCCATGTCGGTAAGATTGAGATTATTGAAGCAATTGGAAAGACTGGTCAGAAATTTATTGCCAATAGAGTGCCAAAAGAAAAGGATCCGATGTGGTTTGCTGCCCATGAAACGCGAGCCATAGACCACATCGGCAAAACCTTTGAGCACGGGCTCCAGCAGCAAGTTATATTCTTCGGGGTCATACTCTAGGTCTGCATCTTGGATCACCAAATATTCTCCGCTGGCCCAGCGAATGCCCGTATGCAGCGCAGCGCCTTTGCCTGCATTTTTTTCGTGCTTGAAATAACGGATCTGGGCACTGGCATGTGCTTCGATAAAACGCTGGATGGCGGCTTCGCTGTCGTCAGTGGAGCAATCGTTGACCAAGATGATTTCCTTGTCGATACCGGGCGGAAGTTGTACCGACAATACTTTTTCAAGGATCAAATGAATCGTTTTCCCTTCGTTGAAAACCGGAACGATGATAGAAAGCTTGGTAATCATAGCAGGGGCTTAGTCGTTAAACGCTTCAATTTTCAACTCGTCAAAAGCCAGTGGCAGGCTGCCTCCTCCATTCCAAAAGCTCAAAACGACTTTGTTGAAAGCCTTGTCGGGGGTTTTTACGTCCAAAAACAGGGGTTTGGTTTGGCCATCCGTCAAAAAGCGGTAAAGGCGGATTGATTTGCTGTGCACTGTTTCGTCGCCATTGCGAAAGGCGAGGATCAACTGCGCGCTCAACCAAATGTTCCATTCCTTGTTTCGACATCGAAATACCCCGCTGGCTCGTACCCAAGCTGCGTCGCCAGTAGCCAAAGGGGAGCTGAGTTCGGGGCCGTTTTGTACTTGTGCGCCCAGGCAGAAACTCTGCTGTCCTTGAATTGGGGCTATTTCGCAAGCTGGAAGGCTGTCTTTTTCAAAATCTTGGAATGCCAATTGCCTCACTTCACGGCGGATGCCCTTGAAATTGGGGGTGTTGGTATCCAGCAATTTCAGGTCTTCTTCAATGGGTGCCCTCAAACGGCCAATGACTTTCCAAAAATAGCTGCGGTTCATTTCTTCCACCATGAACATGCCGCCGAGGTGAGCCTGGTGGGTCCACCAAAAGTTGAGGTAAAATCCCAGGGGTACGACCAAAGCGAGTCCATATTTCCACCAGCGTGTGGCCAGCGACCATTCCAAAAAACCAGCCAGCGGCAAGGCCAAAAGTGGATAAGCCTGCACCATCGCCCTTTGCCCCAGGCTACCGCCGTACCACCAGATGTCCCAGGCGAAAGTGACGTAAATGAACAAGGTGCTATGGACCAACAAAAGCCAGGTAAACTCTTTTTTCTGGCGAAACAAGCCAATGATCCCCAATAAGGACATGAGCATCAGCGGCGAATAAGTCAGCCAACCAGCCCGGTAACTGAAAAAACCCTGAGTGAGGTGCGGCCGCAACCAACTAAAACCCTGCTGGTCGCCATAGGAATACACCAGCCACTCGTTGGCCACAGTTTTCCAGTACATCAATTGTAGAAAGCCGATGAGGCCACACAAACAGGCCGCTACAACGATGTATTTCCAGTGCTCCAGAAAAAAACGCAAACGCTCCAGCACGCCTTGCCACAAGGGAAAGCGCAGGCCCCAGAGCAAGGGGATCAAAGCCGTGAGGATTTCGGTGGGGCGAATCAAGGCCGAAAGCCCAACCAAGGCTCCCAAGGCCAGGGCGCGGCCCCAGGTTGGTTTTTCATGAAACCGGATGCTGGTCCAGGTGATGAGGGTGTAAAGCGTAAAAAGGTAGTTGTGCGTCATCGCCCCCGATATGCTGGCATACTCCAGGTAGTTGCTACCCAGTACCAGAATCAAAAGTGCAAGTGCCACGATTCCATCCGCATAATAACGCAACAAAATGCGCCGCAACATCCACAAGCCCAAGGCCGCAAACAACAAGCCATTGAGGCTGAGCATGAATTGGTAAGGATGCGAAAAACCATCGTTGGGAAACTGATCAGAAAAAGAGGCCCAGGCATGGGCGATCAAAAAGGCTGGAGTGTATAAAATGGCTTGGCCACAGGAGTATTTGAGCACAAAATTACCATTGGGCAACTGGTACCCCTGCTGAAAATCAGGCGTAGGGTAGTATTGTTGCAGGATTTGGTCTTTGAAGCCTAGCCCTTTCAAGTCTTGGTAAATGAAAATAGCGGGCAGGTAAAAATAATAGCCCGATACGTCCCAGCTGATGCTCGCTTCCGTGCGGTCTTTTTGCCATTTTGGATAGTAAAAAAACAAGGCCGAGGCCAAAACGGCCACTACCAAGAGAAAGGCAAATAGAGATTTTGTTGCTTGCATACTATTCCAATAACTTGATGAGTAGCTGATTATGAGTTCAAAAGGACTAAATTTAGGTTTGATTCTTAGTGAGTGATATTTTGGTAATATGTAAAATTAAAAAAAAACAGCACTTGTGCAAGTTTCTAAGTTGGAATTGGTCAGTAGGGTGACGAAAATCAGGGTGTTTTTTGTTGAGATAGAGGACATGGCATCGTCCCAGCATAAATTGTCAATACGGTAAATGCCGAATAGGCTCACATTTCGGTCAAAATGTGAGCCTATTGGGCACTTAAAATAAAAGGTGCTTACGTTTTTACCAATCTTTACAACTTCACATTGATCCCCAACATGAAACCCCGCGTGAGCGGATAACGCCCGCGGTCCACCAGGGTAAGGTCGCGATTGAAACCTGCAATATTGGGCGCATCAATGCCCGGAGCCAGGCGATTGCCCACATTGCTCAGGCGCAGTTCCGGATCAAGGCCGCTGTAACCTGTCAATGTGAAAAGGTTTTGGGCCAAAACATACACGCTCAGGTTCATTTCACGGACCTTGAATTCTCGCTCCAGGCTGATGTTTTCCAAACGTACAAAAGAGGAATTTTCGACGAAGTAATCGGAAACAGGGGTAAAATCCTGCGTCAGGCTTGACAAGTCACTCCCAACGGCTGCGGCGGGAATGTTGAATTGGTTGTAGCTGCGCAAGCGATTGGGGTTGTCGTGAAACAATCCATAAGCGTTGAGCATTTGCTGGCCCACTGTCCCACGCAAGAGGAAATTGACTTTCCATTTTTTCCAGGCAAAACGGTTGAAAAAGCCAAAGGTGAGATCGGGTTGGGCATTGTACTGGTTGCTGCGGTCTTCTTTGCAGTCGGTACACACCCGTCCGTCGCCATTGAGGTCTTTGAAGGTCCACTGCCCTTGCTGGTTGATGCCGTTGAATACAGGTAGGTTGAAAGTACCCAATGCTTGATCTTTGACCAGGTTTTGGGCGGCGGCACAGCACGCACCGGGGCTACCCAAAGTACCAACTGTAATGGACGTCTGCTCGCCAGGGTTATTGGTCGGCAACTGACCAAAAATGGTACGGTTGTGGTTCAGGATCAGATTGCTTGACCAGTTTATTTTCGCGCTGCCAAGGTCAAAATCAGTGCTGTATTTCAGTTGTAACTCTACCCCACGGTTGCTCAATTCACCTCCGTTTTCAAAGCGCAGATTAAATGTGTTTTGAGAAGAGTTGACACTGTACTGCCAAAGCAAATTGCTAGAGCGGCTGTTATAAACATTAAAGGTTCCCATGAGTTCGCCGCCAATAATTGCGAAGTCCAAACCTAGGTCCAGTTCCTGTCGGATTTCAGGTCCCAAATTCGGATTGGGTTCATGGTTAAAATTAACTCCACTTTGGAAGCTTCCGTTGAGCAAAACTGTGCTGCCAGGACTTACCACGAAGCGGCTGGCGTAGTTTTTGGGTGGAATGTTGCCCACCCGGCCATAAGAGAGTCGCACATTCAAGCGGTTATTTTCCTTGTTTTCAAAAAGCTTGGCACCAATACTGGCTCCATAAAAAGTATGCCATTTGTTACCATCCGCCAAGCGGGAGAAGCCTTCTTGGCGCACATGGGCATTGAAGGTCCAACGATTGTTGTAAGTGTAGTTGACATTGCCAAAATAAGCGACCAGGCGATCATCATCACGTTCGGTAATTTCCTGGGTTTTCCAGCCCAATTGACCAAAGGTTTGGTTTTTGAGGGGCACATAATCGGCATCGCCTTGGCCAAAAGCGGTGGCCTCCCAAAACTCATTTTCCCCATTCCAGCCCTGGTCGGAGCGGCCCAGGTCGAGGCTCAAGCGATTTTTCTTGATCGTTTTGTTGAATTGCACGCCATTTTCACTGAACCAATGGCCAAGGGTAAAGTCCTCCCAGGAGGCACTTGGATTTTGTTGCGGGAGGAAGCGAGAAGAGGAAAAGCCAAAGGTACTTCGCTGGTTTTGGTAGCCATTGCGGGTAAAGACACTGAAATTTTCGTTGAGGTTCCACTTGGCATTAAAGACCCCATTGAGGGTACCCACGTTGCGGTCTCTGGTTTGCAAATTGAGCGTCGCTACGGGATTGTACAGGGCAAATGCGTTGGGCTGAAAGTAGCCTCCATAGCGGGTGCTGGTGTCACTGCGAATGGGCGCAGTGGGGTTCAGGGAAGCTGCCTGGCGGAACATATCGGGGTTGATTTCGCTCGACTGCCGCCACTGGTAGGCCAGGTTGCCGCTGATCTCTACGGTTTTTTTGCCAAAAAAACGATTGAAACTCAAGCGGGTGGAAGCCGCTTGGTAATCGGAGTTTTGGGCCACGCCTTTGGTGTCGAGGTAATTGGCTGAAAGCCTGATGCCGCCGTTTTTGATGCCCTGGTTCCAGGCCAATTGGTGCTGTTGGTTAAAGCCAGTGCGAGAGATTTGGTCTATCCAATTGGTATTTTGGCCCAGATCCACGCCTGCCCCAGCGTATTTTCCGCCGGATTTGACCAAGTTGCGGTAGGTAGCTGCATCCAATGGTTCGTAAGTGCGCACTGGGGTTTCCACGCCAAAACCCACTTGGTACTCAAACCCACTTTTTCTGAGGCCTGGTTTGGTGGTGACCACAATGGCACCATTGGCACCCCGCATCCCATATTGGGCCAGCGATGCCGCATCGCGCAAGACTTCAATTTTTTCAATATCCCTAAAATCCACATTTTGCAAGTCCAATCCAGGCATGCCGTCGATGATCACCAATGGCCCCGTATAATCAAACGCCTTGCTGTACCGCCCCGCCGTGGGTAAATTTTGTGCCCCAGCGTAAAGGGCTGAATGCAGGCCTCGGATTTGTACGTCAATGGGAGCATTGGGGTCGCCGCCTGGACGAGCGATGACCAGACCCGGACTAGAACCCTGCATCATCAAAAGAGGATTGGGAAAATTCCCTTTTAATTTTTCAGGCGACTTATAAGGCGGACTAACTACAACCCCAACAACCCTGTGGTGAGTAACTGGGACAGGAAGGCTATCTCCCACCGTTGAGATAGCAGAGGCGGTGTTTTGCCCCTTCAAACTAATCTGCAAACAACAGCATACCAATGCGATGTAGGTCATTTTTTTCATACCATGTCTTTGAGGTAACTATCGAATCAACATAAATTCGCCCAGCAGCACTTTTTCTTTGCCGTCGGCGAAAATGATTTTGCTTTCAAAAGTATACTGGCCGGGGGGCAGGGGGTGGCCTCGGCTGCTGCCGTCCCAACCCGTTTCAGATTGGTTGAGGGGCAACTCTTTTTGCTCGTAAAGGAGATTCCCCCAGCGGTCGTGAACGCGGAAAAAAGCCAGTTGGCTGCCTTCGCGACCTTGCAAAAAGAAACGCTCGTTTTGCCCATCGCCATTGGGACTGAAGGCGGCAGGGGCATATACATTTTGCAATTGATTGACCTCCACCTCGGCGCTGGCGCTGGCCGAGCAGCCTTGTTCGTCGCGCAGCAAAAGGGTGATGCTCCCACTGCGCAGGGCGGTGAAGTCGGGTTTGGCGCAGGTGTTGCAGGCCAATTGCAGGCCACCGCTGCTTTGCCAAAGGTAGGTATATTTACCTTTGGTGGGAATTTCGGCTTCCACCTGCCCTTTTTCTCCCGTTTCCAGGGCCTTGGGGGCTTTGATGCTGGTGACCAGGGGCGGCGGAGCGGCCCCTACTTTTACGGTGTCTACATAATTCAAGCAAGGTGTTTTGGCTTTCAACGTATAAACTCCCGGCTGTTTTACCCGTAAAGTGCGGGTAGTAGCCCCATTGCTCCACTCGTAGGTATCGGCCAGCAAAGGCGCTTGCACAAAGGCCGAATCGCCTTGGCAAGAGAACTTCAGTTGGCTTTGTAGCTTGAGGGTTTTGGCGCTTTTGACCTCCACTTTGTTGGAATCAAGGGGCTCAATGGTCAACTTGTCATCTGAAACGTGGCGAGTACCCAACATTTTGGGGAGGCCGCTGAAAACGGCTTGCGACTTGTACAGGCCAGGCGGCACATCGTCCACAAAAACCTTGAGGCGGATCACGTTTTCGTCCAACAACCAGTCATAATTGCTGATTTCGATTTTGTTGCTGCCCACCGCACTTTCTACCGTGCCGAGGGTGGAGCTCTTTTTTTCGATTTTTTGGATGGTAAAACCCTTGGGCAAACTGTCAATAAAATGCAAGCCCAACCAACTGGTGCCCGTGCTGTTCCAGAGCTGGTACTCGATCGTGATTTCGGAACATGGAAGCACCTCTTGCGGTGTAATTTCTTTGGTAAAAAGGTGGGAATAGGCACAGGAGCACGCGTCGGCTTCGCGGCCGCTCAGGCCCTTGTCAAAGCTGATCGCCTTGCCAGTAGAGCGGTCGATGCGAAACCAGGTGTCATAGGTTTCGCCCCCGCTGGGGTTGCCGTAGCCGTAGAGGTTGCCTTTTTTGTCAAAAGTCAAGGCACTAAAGGTTTGGGGAATATTGGGATAAGCATAAGAACTCACCGCGCCATTGCCCAAAAACAAAAGCTTGCGGTTGCGGATGTCAAAGCCGTACAAAACGCCCAAGGTGGGATGGGTAGCCACGTCGTTGATTTGCACCGGAGATTCACTCAAAATTCTTACTGAGCCCGCATAATACGGCGCTTGCAAGAGATTGATGCTGTACACCAGTTTGTCTTCCTGGGTGACTGGATCGCGGCCAATCACGGTGAGCGAACGGCCCAGGGCATTCACTTCGCCGGCGAAGTAGAGCAGGTTTTTGTCGAGGTTGGCGGGTACGCCCAAGTTGCTGATTTCTCCCTTGTTGTTGATGCGCAAAAGCTCGCGGCTGTCGAAGTCGAGGGCATACAAAAAGCCATCGCGCACGCTGTAACCCAAGCAAGAAATGCGGCGCTTGGGCTCGCTGAGTGGAATTTGCTCACTTACTTCTTTACCCGTGTTGGGGTCAAAATTGATTTTTTGCAAAACACTGCCCGCAGTGCTGAAAGTGACGAGGTAAAAATTGTTGTCGCAAGGAAAGTTCTGGATTTGTCCACGCAGTGTCTGAACAAAGAAAAGCAGGGCAATGGCGGTGCAGAGCGGGATTCGAAGCCCAATCATCGGCTCGAAGGGGGACCAGCGAATGTACAATTCATGTTTTGTCATGACGCAAAAGATTGGGTTGCGCAAACTGACAAACGGGCTGCTGGGATAAAAGTAGGAAAAAAGCTGGAAACTTGTTGTCGGATAGTGGCGAAAGGTATAATACCCTGAAAACTTCGGAGAAAGGCGTTATCAAAAATCAATCGAGACTTTTTTGTCTAAACCAGAATTTGCAGGATTACAAAATTACAGAATTTCTTGCGTGACGTTGACCAATTTTGTCAAAACTAGAATTTGAAAGAATTTGAGAATTGGCCCGCTTCGCGGTCATAAACGCTTCATATTCAATATGAAAATCACAAAATTCTAAGCTACGGAAACTTCTCCGAAGTTTTCAGAATACCTTGAAAAACAAAGCCCGAAGCACACTCCGCGCTTCGGGCTCTCTCCAGTCTCCAAGTCTCTCTTTTCAACCCTTCAACTACAAACCAAAACTCGCCTTCACCTGGTCCACATAATCCAGTTTCTCCCAGGTAAAAGTCTCCACTTGGTGCTCTACGAGTTGGCCGGAGCCATCGCGCAGGGTTACTTTTTTGTTTTCAGGCTTGCGACCCATGTGGCCGTAGGCTGCGGTATCGGAATAGATGGGTGTGCGCAGTTTCAGGCGCTTTTCGATGGCATAAGGGCGCATGTCGAAGATCTCGTTCACGCGCTGGGCGATTTCGCCGTCGCTCAATTGCACCTTAGCGGTGCCGTAAGTATTCACATAAATATTGGTAGGCTTGGCTACCCCAATGGCGTAAGACACCTGCACCAACACTTCATCGCAAACCCCGGCAGCTACCAGGTTTTTGGCGATGTGGCGGGTGGCATAAGCCGCCGAGCGGTCCACTTTTGAGGGGTCTTTGCCCGAAAAAGCACCACCACCGTGGGCACCCCGGCCTCCGTAAGTGTCCACGATGATTTTGCGGCCAGTGAGGCCAGTATCGCCGTGTGGGCCACCGATCACAAACTTGCCCGTAGGGTTGATGTGGTAAGTGATGTGGTCGTTGAACAGGTTGTGCAAGCGTGCAGGTAACTGTGCCTTCACGCGAGGAATCAAGATTTCGATGATGTCCTTGCGGATTTTGGCCAACATAGTGGCGTCGTCGGCAAAGTCGTCGTGCTGGGTCGATACCACGATGGTGTCGATGCGCAGGGGTTCGTGCTTGTCCGAATATTCGATGGTCACCTGGCTCTTGGCGTCGGGGCGCAGGTAGCCGATCAGGTCACTGTGGTTTTTGCGGATGTCTGAGAGCTCCAATAAGATGCGGTGCGACAAATCCAGGGCCAGGGGCATGTAGTTGTCGGTTTCGTTGGTGGCGTAACCAAACATCATGCCTTGGTCGCCAGCGCCCTGGTCTTCGGGGTTACTGCGCTCTACCCCTTGGTTGATGTCGGGCGATTGCTCGTGGATGGCCGAGAGGATGCCACAAGAGTTGGCTTCAAACATGTACTCCGACTTGGTATAGCCAATGCGGCGGATCACGTCGCGGGCAATTTGCTGCACGTCGAGATAGACTTTCGATTTCACTTCACCAGCTAGGACCACTTGTCCGGTGGTCACCAGGGTTTCGCAAGCTACTTTTGAGCTGGCATCAAAAGCCAGAAAATGATCGATCAGCGCGTCGGAAATCTGATCGGCAATTTTATCCGGGTGCCCTTCAGAAACGGACTCGGAAGTGAAAAGATAAGGCATGGTCAACGATTATTTGTCTGGTGATGGCACTCTGGAAACGCATCTCCGAACACCTGTAATTTGCCGCTTCGGCCAAAAACGGTGCAAAAATAGCAATACTTGGGATAAAAAGAAAAAGAAGTCGAGTGGAGTTGAAAGGTTGAAAAGTTGAACAAGGGAAACCATCAACTGGGCTACACAACAAAAAAGGCAAGCCACCTTGACTTGCCGAAGAACACCTAAAACCTATTGGTTCACCTGAAAAAACGGGCTTAGTTACCGAAACAAATAGGGGGATGAGCATCATACCCTCAACGGTACAAATACTGCGCAGTCAGGCTGCCACCTTCCGATTGGGCAGTGCGCGAAACGGGCAATTTCTGATCATTGTACCGATAGGTGTAAAGCGTAGTTTTGCTAAAATCGCCCTCATAACGGACCTCTTTGCGTGGGTTATTGATCTGCCAACGCAAGTGTGGCAGGTAAGGATAGACCAGGAGCCAACTGCCGGGATTGATCTGATCGTCAAAGTCCTGGTACTCAGTGGTCAGCAGGAGCTTGGTTTTCTCCTGTGGGGTGTTGGGGTTTGACAGCACGTACTCCTGCACTTTGTTCAGGTTGCCGCGCTGGTCATAGCTGTAATCAAAACGGTAGGTCGTGGTTCCCTCTGCGGGCGAGACATTGGCCCGTACTTCCACGATTCGGCTGATGCGGTTTTGTTGGTACTGGTATTGACGGTCTTTGAACACCGCGCCGCCTGGAAAAAACTCCTGCGTTCTTTCAATCAGCCCGTTTTTATACACAAATTGGGTTTTGAAGCCTGGATGGTAACTCAATTCTGTGGGTCGATTTTGGGCGTCAAGTTTGAAATCATAAACCACTTTGCGCACCTGGCTCGGATCGTTCTGTACGAACTGCCACTGCGAGACCAACTGGTTCAAACGCCCATTGGCATCGTAGTTGAACTGCTGGAGGTCAATGTCCGAATATTTCAAAGACTTGAGCATGGCATAGCTCGGCAAAGGGCTGGTCTGAGCGGGTACATTGGGTTCAGGGCTGGGGTCTTCTTCCACTTTACAGGCTGTGAAGCTCAAAGTCAAAGCCAAGAAAAGGAAGCAATTTTTGAAGATCAAATGTCTCATGGTCTGGATGTTTTGTACAGCGTTAGACCATGCTTTTGGGGCTAGAGTTGGTTTTTTCAGGGGCTATCGCTTACTCGACAGGGATGTACGAGCCTTTTGTGGGTTTGAACGCGTATTTAGCGGTGACAGATGATACTCCTCATACCCTGGCAAAACGCCGCAAAAACTCTTCCTTCTTGCTGCGTGCCACTGGAATCTGGCTTTTGTTTTCCAAAATCACTTCGCCGCCTTCACCGCGCAGGTACTTGCGCACCGAGTGCAGGTTGATCACATGCGAGTGATGCACCCGGAAAAATTTTTGGGCATCCAATAGTTCTTCCAAGTCTTTGAGCGTGCGCGAAACCAGTACTTTTTGGCCGTTTTTGAAAAAAATCCGGGTGTAATTGCTCTCTGAATCGAGGTGTACGATGTCGTTGGTGTCTACAATCAATAGTCCGTCTTGGGTGGACAAGGCAATTCGGTCTGGAATGACTTCGCTCATTGTCTGCTTTACCTGCGAGGCAAAACCCAGTTGTTGAGGATCGGGTACGCCCTGCTCCAAGGCCCGCTTGACCGCCGATTTGAATTCTTCGATGTCGATGGGTTTGAGCAAGTAATCCAATGCCGAGTAGCGAAAAGCACGCACTGCGTATTTGTCGTAAGCAGTTACAAAAATCACCCGAAATTGCAGGGGCATCAGGCGGTTGAGCACGTCAAATCCATTGAGCTGGGGCATTTCAATGTCTAGCAGCAACAGATCCGGCGCATTTTGGCTAATGGCCTCAACCGCCTCCAAGGGGTCAGTAAATCCTTGCACGGCGCTGATTTGGGGGCAAAAATTGAGCAGTAGGTGCTCTAAAAGTTGCACATTGTGTGGTTCATCGTCCAGGATTGCAGCAGTCATGTTTGCTTGGTTTAGGATGAAATTTATTTGATCGCAAAAGTCAATAGCACTTCCGTGCCAAGTGCCCTCCCCTGCTCATCGAACAAGTCCTGGATTTGGACCTGGATGTCGTGCCCATAGCGGTCACTGAGGATTTGCAAACGTTCGGCGGTCAGCGCCATGCCATGCGATTTGCGCTCGGTGGCCGACTTGCTTTTCAGTTCCTGCGCAGCTTTACGACCGATGCCATTGTCGCGGATGCGGATTTCCATCAGTTCGTTTTGTTTTTGCAAAGTCAAAGTAAGCAAGCCATCGTTGCCTTTGCGGTGCAAAAGCCCGTGCCAAATGGCGTTTTCGATGTAGGGTTGAATCAACATGGGCGGAAGGTCAATGCTACCGGGATCGAGGGCTTCATCCACCATGATCTGGTAACTGAAGCGCCCTTCGAAACGGTGTGCCTCCATGCCAATGTAAAGTTCCAGGGTTTCCAGTTCTTTTTCCAGCGAAATGACCTCGCTTTTGGAGTTGTCGAGTACCAAACGGATCAAGCGGGAGAACTTGCTCAAGTAAGCGGATGCTTCCAGGGGTTGGTTGCGCAGGATGAAACTGTTGATCGAATTGAGGCAGTTGAAGATAAAATGTGGGTTCATTTGCGCCCTCAAGGCCGACATTTCTACTTCGCCCAGGCGGCGCTTGAAGTCGTGCTCCAGGCGCTCGCGTTCGCGCACCTGGTTCATCCTCCAACGGTAAATTCCGTAAGCAAGGCCCAAAAACAAGGCCAGGACCAAGCCACGAAACCAGAGCGTCTGCCACCAGGCCGCGAGGATGATTACTTCAAAAAACTGGGCTTTTTTTTGCCAAATCCCATCGTTGTTGGCGGCACGCACCAAGAGTTGGTATTTTCCAGGGGGCAAAAAGGTATAGCGAACAAAGCGGTCTGTACCGGGCTTGGACCATTCTTCGTCGAAGCCCTGCAATTTCCATTGGTACTGGTTCTCTTCGGGCAGCGTGAAGTTGAGTGCTGTCATCTCAAGGGTGAAGGAATTTTCAGCGGGCCTTATCCCCAATTGGGTGACTGAATCCGTATTGGGATAAACGACCTTGTTCGTAAGCAACAAACGGGTATTGACCACCCGGGGCGGCGTTTGGTTGCTGGACAAGTCGAGGGGGTGCCACCGCACAAACCCACCATAAGCACAGGCGTACAATTCTTTCCCATCCGCACTTTTTGCAAATTGTGCATAACCAAAGGGCGTGTGACTAGCCGCATAGCGTTCGTCGTAGATTTTGAAGCGCAGCGATTCGGGATCCACGCGCAGCAGGCGGTCGTTCATGCCCCACCATAGCTCACCTTCAGGCCCTCGAATGCCCCCATCAAGTAGGTTCAAGGGCAGCCCAGTATCCCGGCTAAGGGCCAGGCGACAGCGCTTGGTCTGAGGCGAATATTGCAAAAGTCCCGCCAGGCTGCTGATCCAAACCCGGCCTTTTTGATCTTGCACCAAGCCCCGACAGCTTGAAAGCCCATCGCATTCCTGGTCGGTAAATTGCCGCCAGTTTTTACGCTCCAGGTCAATTTCCCAGAAGCCCTCGCTGTCGGTGCTCAACCAAAGGTATTTGCTCCGTTCATCGAGCACCATGCGCAAGATACGATCCACCTTGGCGGGTGGTTTGGGCTCACTTTGCTGTATTCTTTTGGTTTTAGGGTCGAAACTCCAGAGGCCGTTGTGGCTGGTGGCCCACCAGATTTTTCCACTTTGATCCTGTGCGAGTCCTACTGTAGCGTTGCTTGGGTTGGCTTCTGGAATACGGGCCACCCACTGGTAATCAAGCGTTTTCGGATTGAGCAGCAAAAGTGCATCTTGGCCAGCTACCCAACACCTTTTTTGCTGGTCCTGCAAAAAACGAGTAAGCTTGGGAGCTTCATTCAGTAGTTTTGATTTCAAGACCTGCCCCTGGGCATTGAGGCTCAAGATGCGGTTTTGCACCCCTGAGAGTAGTATAAATTGGCCATCAGGTGCCGCCCAAAGGTCGTCGAGGTCGTTGCGGTAGAGGTTTTTTTGAGGCTGGGGCGTAGCTACCAGTTTGAACCCTTGCAAGTGCGGGTCGTTTTTGATCAATCCTGTTTCGGTGCCAATCCACAAAATGCCACCCCGGTCTCGGCAGAGGGCGGTGACCGAGATGCCACTCCGAAAATCGCTGGGCCAGGGCAAGTCGCTGCGTTGCCCTTTGGCAATGTTCAAACGAGTAAGGCCAAAACCACCGCCCAGGGTGAGGTCGCTGTTTTTTTCAAGCCAAAGGTTGGAAAAAGGCAGACCTGCCGGGTTTTCTACTTTTTTGTACCGCTTGTTTTGCAAATCATAACGGTAAATACCTTTTTGCCATACCATCACCCATACATAACCAGGTTCCGTTTGGCGAATGTACTGCACACCTACATTGTCCACTTCGGGCATGGAAAAGTATTCAAAGTTTTTGGCCTGCAAATCGCTGCGGTAAAATCCATTGCGCCCACCGATCCACACCACCCCATCGGCGTTTATCCATACGTCAAAAGCGTGGGTAGCTTGCTTCCGCTGCAAATCACCTGAATAGGGTTCATCAGGCAATGGCAGGTCTATTTTTTTTACTTTTCCGCGATTGGGGTCCAACACCAGCAAATTTTGGGCGCGGGTGATCATCCACAAGTTGCCATCCGGCGCGGGAAAAAAATCGAGGATACTGGCATCTCGTACATCTCCTTGGGGCAAAATGGTGTTGAATCTTTGGAAAAAATAGCCATCGCGCTGGAGCCGACAAATGCCCTGGTCAGTGGCAATCCACAATTCACTCCGTTTGTCCAGCAACAAGCGATTGATGATCGAGCCTGGCAAACTCGTGCTGTCTCCTTTTTTGGGGAAAAATTGCCGAAAAGTATAGCCGTCGTAGCGGTTGAGGCCATTGGCGGTGCCCACCCACAAAAAACCCATTTGATCCTGAGCGATGCTGAAAATCCGCTTGTCGGACAAGCCTTGGCGGTCGGTAAAGGATTGGAAATTCCCGCCCGGTACCTGGGCCCATGCCAAGTGAAAAAAGCAGCAGAAATAGACCAATCCATACCAGTGTTTCATGTGTAGGGTTTTACCTTGGTATTTGAGCTAAAATAAAATGAACAGGTTTGCTTTTGAGGTTTAGCAAAAAAAGAACACAACTTCCTTTCATCCAGTTGCTTTTCTTTTTCACTAAACCCAAACCTGTCCACCTTATTTTTTTACGCTCCCTTGCTCAAAGATAAGGATATTGTCAAATAGGAAACCTAAGTTCTATTGATTGGGGGCTTAAGGGCTGTGGTTTGCGGGATTGGGGACGCAGGATGCTCAATGAAACTCGGTGACAATGCCACCGTGTTGCTCCCAACGGCGCAGGGTTTGGTTGTAATAAGTGCCATTGCCCATGATGGTCTGTTGGTTTTGGCGCATGTACTGCATTTCATTTTGCAGCATTTGCCATTGTTGATTTTGCAGACCTCCGATTTGGCCCTACATTTGTTGGAGCTGGCTCATCACCAATTGTTTCTCATTGGGGCTCAAGCCTTGTTCACCCACCACATGGTAGCGGATCATGGCGCGAGTGCCGGGGTCCGCATATGCCCATTTCAGGCGATTTATGCCGACTTGCGCTGCTTTTTGCCAAAAGTCCATGCGTTGTTCCTGGCTCATTCCATTCCAGCTTTTGATGGTTTCCTCGTACATTTTTTGGCGGAAAGCTGCGTCGGGCTTGGGGGCCTGGACTCCTTTGATGACCGTGTTGAAAAAGTAATCAAAATCCATCAGCTCATCCATGATCTCGCGGGTCAAAGGCAGGCTCCCTTGGGTGAGAGGAGGATGGGCTGAGTAGTACACCTCAAGCATAAACTTGGCTTCTTCGTCGCCTTTTTGGGCATCTTTCCATTGTTCGAGGAGGCTGCTTTGCCCCAACATGAGGGCCTGGGCCTTGCGATCTTCTGGCGACATGGACATCAATTGATCGTGTAGCGCCATGCAGTTGACAAAAACCTGGCGTCGTTGAGGGTCCCGGCTGTGGCGGTAGGTGTCTATGTACTGATCCAGTTTTTGCCTTTGGACTGCGCTGAGTTTAAGGTCAAATAGCAATTCTACCAGGGTTTGGTATTTGCGGTGTTCGGGGTCTGTACTTTGGGTTTGTTGATCAGTACTGTTCATTGGTTTTGCCTTGGAACTTGAGGTTTGAGCGTTACAACTCCAAACCAGGCTAAAGCAAAACAGGAAGAGCCCTAAAGTTGGTATTGTTAACTTGATCATGGTAGGTAAATTTATTTCATTTGACTTTGCGAAAATGGTACCCCTCCGCTTCAACAAAAGCATCTACAAAAAGCGTAAATCCTTTCACACGTCCTTCCACAATGTCAACGGGTAGTTTCGTTTTTCCGAACATAGGATGATTATAAGTACAGGTCAACGTTGTTGTGCTGTTGGGGGTCAATTCGGCTCGCAACTTGGGATGGTGCTCAAGCCGTAGGATATACAAGCCCTGTTGTTTCTCAATAAAGACCGAGCCATAAACCTTGTTCTCATACACGCCCAGCAAGGCATCCATGCCTGTTTCCAAAGGAGTAGGTAAGGCTTTTGGGGGTTCCATTGAGTTTGCAGCCGCTGCAAGTTTTCGCTTTTGCCGCCTTTCAACGATGTTTTGCACATAATCTGGGGCTTTTTTTCCCAAATAAGCGTCAAAGACTTGCCATTTTAAGGCTTCGTGTAGCATATGTCCATCTTGATTGGTCAACACTACTATTCCAAGGCGGAGGGACGGGATCAGTCCAATGCAGGTAAGCGTACCCGCATAAGCCCCATTGTGCTGTACAATCTCGTGGTTGTGATATTGCATGATTTCCCAACCCAAGCCATAAGTTTTTAAATAAGGGTTGCGATCAGCAGCAAAATCTTTGCCGATGATGGTGTGGCTAGTCCACATTTTTTGGATCGCTGCTTCGGAGATGAGCTGGCGTTCTTGTATTTTCCCTTTTTCAAGCAGGGTTTTCATCCAAATACCGAGGTCGCTGGCCGAGGCATAGATGCCTCCGAAAGCTTGCGGGTTAATTTCATCATCCAATACCTGAACTTGTTGGTCCTTGATGGCATGCAACTTGACCCTATTGGTCTCGGTTTGAATGGCTTGAACCTGGGTCAGGGTTCGTTTCATGCCCAGGGGCTCAAAAAAACGGGTTTGTAAATAGGGGCCCCATTCATGCCCCGAAACGGTTTTGATGGCCTTACCAGCCAGCATGTACCCAAAATTTGAATACCCAAACCGGGTGCGAATGGGAAAAACTGGCTCCAACAACGCAAATTTGTGCAGCATCTGCTCCTCGCTCAACGATGATTCTGTATTGAGCAAATCGCCTTGAAAAGTTCTCCAACCCGACCGGTGAGAGAGCACATCAGCCACGGTAATTTGAGTCCTGTAGCTTTTGTTTTCCATCTGAAAGGAAGGTAAAAGCTCCGCTAAAACCTGATCAAGTTTGACCTGCTTTTCGGCCTCCAAGCTTACTAAAGCAGTGCCAATAAAGGTTTTGGTGATAGAAGCAACGGGAAAAACGGTATGCTCATCGACCTTGCTTGGTTCGCCCCAGCGCTTTATTCCATAAGCCTTTTGATGGACGATTTGGCCATCTTTGACGATGCAGATGGCCACGCCAGGAATTTGCCAAGTTTTCATCGCTCTTGATACATAGGCATCGAGACTGTCCTTTACAAAATCCGGCGTTTGAGCCAGGCATCTCCCCTGGATCAATACTAATTGAAGTAGCAGGCAGGATGTGCTTAAAATCAGGTGCTTCATTTTTTTCAGTTTGAACACCTGATAGGAACTGATTTGGGCCTTGCAAGTCGCGCTGATTGGCTTTGTATTGAGTAGTTGGGGGGATTGGACGATTGTTTGGAGAAAGTCACGGGTTCTTTTTTGACTCTGTGACAATTTTAGCGGTAACTTTACAGAATGGAAAAGGAGCTATACGAACAAATGATAAATCTCGCTCACCTAAAAGTGGATAGCGTAGAGATGTCTGACAAAACAATTAATGTTTATT
>JAAFJY010000035.1 GCA_013299105.1 Chitinophagales bacterium
CGATTCTGGACTTTTCTTCGGCTCCAAATTTGCGGCGTGTCCGTCCCATTTTTTTGATGTTTGGTGGTGAAGATAACACGACCTTTTTTCACTATAAAACCTGTCCAGTTTTTGGGGAGTACTTCAGTCCTGGCAATTTTTTCCAGGGCAAAACAGCCGCTTCGAGGTGAATCTCAACGTGAAACGGCTCGTTGTGTGGTAATTTTTCGAGATCTTCGTAGGTGTTGATCTGGTAAAATGGAACCATGAGAATAGCGTGGATTTAGGTGGGCGGAAATACTTGGAAAGGTGATGTGAAGGTGATGTGAAGTTGAAAAGTTGAAGGGTTGAAATGTTGAAGATAGGGCTACTCCTGAGCGAGGGGTTAACAATAAAGCCTTGATTTTCTAAGAAACCGTTTTAAAACCTCTGGGGATGACAAAAAATGTCAGGTTTTAGTGTCAGACGAAGGCAATTTTTGAGCCAATAGCCCTGGCTATTGGCTCAAAAATTGGTGAAGTATGACGCCAAAAGATGGCGTTTTATGGCCCATAGGGTGTTTTAAAACAGTTTCTAAGTTCTCATAAGCACGTTAAAAACGTGCGGAAGCCCGGTGTCGGTCAGGAGACCAGACACCAGCACAACGCTAAATTGACGCTGGTTCACGGTCTCTGACCGGAACCATCTTTCACGCGTTTGTAACGCGTAAACGGATCTTTAGCGGATTGAGAACTTACTTTACCAAAGCTTAAATACTTGTAAATACAGGGCTTAATCATAAGCATCCTCCACGATCCGCGTAATCGGATTGAACTCCTGTTGGATGTACTTGATCAGGTGTGGGCTTTCGGTTTTGATGGTTCCGTGCTCGCCGTGGGTGATCAGGCCATCGCCTTTCACTTCAATCACTTGGGTGCTGCCGATGGTTTGAATCACTTCGATTTCTTCGGCTTTCAGCAAGTGGGTATGGGTGGTATTTTCCAGCGCCAACTGTTTCATGTGGATTGGGTTTTATGGATGAAGGGAATATTGGAAATTGTACAGCACTAAATTACGCATTTTTTTCGAGGAAAGTTCCCGAAAAGCGATTTTATTGCGGCAACAACCGAATGGAAACTTAAAATAACTATTTTTTACACATGTTGCCTTTTTAGCTCTAAATGAATCCCCGACAACAACCAATCCCATCACATTTTTTACTACCTTACCACTGCCAAACACTCCCGCCCATGCAAGTCCAACTCCACGCCACTCCTGAAGGCTTGGCCAAGACCTTGGCCGCCCAAACTGCCAGTGCCATTGCTGCCCAGCCAGTCTTCCGCCTTTGCGCGGCTACGGGCAATTCGCCGACTTTGTTTTACCAGCAACTGGCGCTGCGTAAAGCTGAATTTGTGGATACCGAGCTGAGGTTGATCCAACTCGACGAATGGGGTGGAGTGCCACCTGAGCATCCAGGCACCTGCATTTCGTACTTGCAACAACATTTGATTGGTCCATTGGGATTGAAGCCTGAACAATGCATCGCTTTCCAAAGCAACCCAGTCAATCCCTTGCGTGAGTGCGCACGGGTGCAAGAAGCCCTGAACGCGGAGGGCACAATCGACCTTTGTGTGCTGGGCTTGGGGGCCAATGGGCATTTGGCCTTCAACGAACCGGGAGCGTTTTTACAGCCTTTTTGTCACTTGGCCAGGTTGAGCGAGGAATCCTTGCAACATTCAATGGCGGTGGACATGCCCCATACCCAGTTGTATGGCCTCACGCTGGGCATGGCCGATATTTTGTCGGCCCAAAAAATTGTGATGATCGTGAATGGAGCCAGCAAAAGGGACATCTTGCAACAGGTTTTGCACAAACAGGTCAGTAGCCGCCTGCCCGCTTCCTTTTTGTGGCTGCACCCCAAAGTGGAGTTGTGGGTGGATGAGGCGGCCTGGCCGGGGTAGCCTTATTCCTCAAACAAGGCATCCATCGTTAGCGAATTTTGTACCAGACTCCCCGCATACTCGTTTTGCCCCAAACCAAAGGTGGTGATAAAGGTGAGGAAAATAGATTTACGGGTAGCAGTCGAGGTCTTAAAGATGCCAATTTTTTGGCGCAAGTTATCAGCATAAGCTTTGTCGATGACAAATTGATTGACCGAAAACTTCATCTCGCAAAGGTTGATGGTATGATCTCGACGATCAATCACCAAGTCCACCTGTGCAGCGTTCAATCCATCACTGCCTTGCCATACACTTGATTGAGTCTGGACGCTTGATATCCCCAAAGCGCGTTTGATTTGCCTGAGATGCGCCCTGCAAATTTGCTCAAAAGCGTAGCCGCTCCAGGCGCGCACATCTGGATTGTCCATGCGGTCGAGCCATGAATTTTGGTCGTCTAAATCAGTATTTTTGATGAATTTTAGATAAAATAAGGAGTAAAAATCTGAGACCTGGTATTGGATATTGCGCTTTGTATGCCCAAAAGATTTATACCGCCTAATAAATCCACTCTCCTCCAGTTCATTCAAAATCCGGGTCAAACTTCCACCATTCGACAATGAAGTTTTTTGGATCAACTCTTCGCGACTCATCCCTTTGTTTTTTTGGGCCAGGGTCTCAATGACCAAGGCATGTTTGTCCGCAGCCTTGAAGAGCGAAGTGTACAGATTATTAAATTCCGTTCGTAGCATTCCGTTCTTGGTGAAACACAAGCGATCAATGTTTTGAGTGGCAGTTAAACCCTTGTTTATTTGCTCAAGGTAAAATGGGATCCCACCAGTGACCATATATATTTGCAGTAACTGATACCTTTCATAATTCATTCCTCTAAATTGAAAATACTGTTCACATTCTGCCAGTGAAAAAGGCTCCAAAATTAGGCGATGTGTTACGCGATTGTGTAATCCACCTCGGTGGTTGATGAGATTGTTGATCATCCAAGAAGCTGCCGAACCACATACGATCAGTAAAATATCGCTTCGTGAACTTGCCCAAGCATTCCAAAAATGCTCCAGCGCGGGAATGAACCCGGATTTTGCGGTATCTAGCCAGGGCAATTCATCCAAAAAAATAACTTTCCTTTCAGTTGCTTCTTTTGTTTCCAAGACCGAAGTGAGTTGTTGGAAAGCTTGAAACCAATCTTTGGGTTGCCTAAAGCGTTCTGCCTCAGGATAGCGCGTAATCAAAGCAGTATGAAAATTGCTCAAATGTTGTCGGGTGCTCACATTGGCAACACCTGTCATGTAGAAACCAAAGGACATGCTGAAAAACTGTTTGACCAAATATGTTTTGCCGACACGCCTACGGCCATAGATGGCCAAAAACGCAGGTTGCTGGCTTTCTTTTAATTGGGCCAGCGCTTTTATTTCTTCCTTTCGACCAATAATATTTTGCATGATTCAATTATTTTTGGCTGTAAATATAAAAAAAATCGAGTTGGAGCCAAAAATAAGAATCATATTTGGCTATAAGTGGTAAATAAATCGAGTTAGAGCCAATAATTTACCAAATCTTTGATTTGGCGGCTGCTTGTTACTTTTACTTCTCAGCATAATCATCTATCTTTCTGTCAAACATTTCAACCATGCGCCAGCTACTGCTTTTCGGAATTTTCGGGATTTGTTTTTTGGGCTTAATGAGCTGTCAGCCTAAACAGCCCCAAGCCCTACAAGAGACGCCAAAGTTTAAATTGCTCTCTGCCGATACCTTCTACTTCAACAACTTTGTGGATTGCAACATGGCCGAAGCCTGGGTGGGCGACACTTTCCGCATTTTCCCAGGTAAATACGGCGAAGACCCGCTGTGGGGCGATGCCCGCGACCTGAAATTCGCCGACGGAAAAAACGCAGACGAGGCTTTCAGTAGTAAAAAAGAAGCTTTTACGGAGCCCCGAATGCCTAAAAATGCCCCGATCGGCACCCCAGGCTTACACGGAGCAGCTTGGTTTGAAACCGTTTACCAGGACGCCAAAGATCCAAGTGGCCGCACGCTTTATGCCGTTTACCACAACGAAAACTACCCTCAAACCTTGCCTTTTGACTCAGTCAGCGGCCAGGGCTACATCAACTACCGCTGGCCCAGGGGCTTGACTGGTCCCACTTCTCCAGCGGCGGTGTGCCGCATTGGCATCATGAAATCCACCGATGGAGGCCGCAGTTGGGACAATCGCGGGCTTTTTCTCGAAGACCTGCAAGCCCGGATGATCCTCAAACCCTTCAATACTTCCAATACTTTTGCGGGTGGGGTAGGGGACCCCTCGGCAGTAGCCAGCGGTGAATACCTTTATCTTTTTTATGGCGAATACGGCTATCCTGGGGTTTATGACTCTACGCGCTACGAAGCAGAAAAAGAATGGAGTGGTCAATGCATCAGTGTAGCCCGGATCAAGTTGAGCGACCTCGACAATCCTCAAGGCAAAGCCAAGCGCTGGGACGGCCAAGCTTTTACCCGGCCCTGGAATGGGATTGGCGCTCCGGTGGCCTCTTTGCAGATCCCCCGCTCGGCTGGCGGCGGCCCCGCTTCTTCGCCCACTGGTGGTTTTCATTGGGGGCCCTCGGTGAGTTGGAACACCTACCTCAATTGTTGGGTCATGCTGATGGGCAAAGTCGAAGGGCCATCCTGGGAAGGCGATGAACTGTACATTTCATTTAATTCCAACCAAGACTTTGGCAAAGCCCAAAATTCCCAAAGTTGGAGCAAACCACAACTACTCGTCAAGCGACCTGGGCACATCCTTTGGTACCCTTCCTTGCAACCAATGAATACCCCCGAAGACATCAAAAACAAGCACACTTGCCTGCGTTTGGGCAAACGAGCCCGTTTGTTTTTCAAATACTCGGACCTGGGGGCTTATCGCTCAGAGCACATCATTGAGTTTGAAAAGGCCAAGAAATAGAATTTTCAATTTGGATGATGGGCAATAAAAAATGGCTTTTTTTACCTTTGAACAACAACCTTGTCTTGGATGCTCTATTTGCCTAGACGAAGCGGCCATTTCGTCGAAGCAAAAATACAATCAGTCGATTTTTTCCGAAAAAAATCTAATTTTTATTGTTTTTCAATAAATATTTGTTGATATTTGCATCGTCAATGTAATAGTCAAAGTTATGAAAACTACCACTCAGCAAGTACTCAATGTACTGAAGGTCCTGGCTTGGATCGTTTTTGTTGCCCTTTGTGTGCAAACCGGGATGATTTTGTTCTCCTTTTTTCTGACACTTCTCTATCCCAATGACCTGGAGCGATTTTACCGTGAGATAGATTTGTCTGCCTTGCATCGGCACAGTGCCCTGGAGTATGCTTTCATGGGCATTTGTCTGCTCACGCTGTTCATGATGAAAAGTGTGATTTTTTACCTGATCATCAAAATGTTTCACGAAAAACGCTTGAGAATGCCTTTTGATGAGGGTGTTGTCAAATTCACTTTGTACATCAGCTACATGGCGGCTGGAGTAGGATTTTTGGCCATTTCGATTAAGGATTACAATCAGCGCCTGGTTGAAAAAGGCATCAACATGCCGACTTTGGAGCTTGAACGATTTGTAGGTGGGGGCGAAGAATTCCTGTTGCTGGCCGGGGTGGTTTTTACCATTGCCCAGGTCATCAAAAGGGGCGTAGAAATGCAAAAAGAGAACGAACTAACCATCTGATCGCCATGCCAATCGTAGTGAATCTGGACGTGGTGATGGCCAAGCGAAAAATGTCGCTCAACGAACTGTCGGAGAAAGTGGACATTACCCTCTCGAATCTCTCCATTCTCAAAACAGGCAAGGCCAAAGCCATTCGCTTCAGCACCCTGGAAGCCATTTGCAAAGCCCTGGATTGTCAGCCAGGGGATATTTTGGAGTTCCGGAAAGAGGAGGAGGAGAGTAGTTGAAAAAATGTTGGGTGCGAAGTAAGCTGATCCTTTTATCATGTATCCAGTATGTCGAAATAACATACGATAGACGACATACGAAATACGACATTTGATTTTTGGCACGCTGAAAAGTTTTGTCGAGATGAGGGGAATCCGTTTTTCCGTTTTAGGGCCGCAGATAAAATAAATTGGACATCTTCGTTGCCTCGCTGCGCGAGGCTAGTTGGGAACACGGATGAAACGGATAAAACTGATTTTCACTGATTTCCAGCATGATTTTGACCGTGATTTTGGCGATAACGTTGCCACGCATAAGACTTATTCTAAAGTCATAGATGTCCATTTTATTTCTTTCCTGTTCCTTAGTATTGGGATTTACTGAAATGCTTATTTGATACGGTAATCACATTTTGCATCGTGAAACCCTAGCCCGCACTTTGAGCAAGGTGAACTCAGTGCTATTCATTTATTCATCCAAACGCAGTTTTAACTGACCTTCAAGTGGCTAAAATCACTTTGAAGCTTAGAAAAATACTGCCTGTTTTAAAACCAATTTTACCATGTTTTTCAAGCACAAATCAATGTCCGGCCTGGCCGGGCACAGCCTGCTTATTGCCTTGATTTTTGGCTCCGCCATGACTTTGAATGGCCAGAACCCGGCCAAAAATCAAGTAAAAGTACCCAAAATTGACTTGCATACCGCTGTCATGACCAACAACATTGAGGTGGTCAAGCAACACATTGCAGTGGGGAGCAAGCTCAACGAAAAAGAACCATCCGGGGGCTCCAGTCCGCTGATTATGGCGGCGGCTTTTGGAAAAACCGAAATCGCCAAATTGCTGATCCAGGCAGGAGCTGACTTGAAAGTACAAAACAACGATGGCTCCACCGCCCTGCACAATGCGGCCTTTTTTTGCCGCCCAGAGATTGTCAAAATGCTGCTGAACAAGGGCGCGGACAAAATGACCAAAAACAAGTATGGCCAAACGCCCCGTGAAACCGTAAGTGGTTCTTTTGCGGAAGTCAAGGGTTTTTACCAACAACTGGGTACCATGCTGGAACCGATGGGCGTGAAAATGGACCTGGCTTATATCGAAAAAACCAGGCCGAAAATCGCGGCCATGCTGAAGTAAAAATGGAACATACCAGACGACACGACATCGACAACCTGCGCATCATCGCTATTGCTTTGCTGCTGGTTTACCACGTGGCCATTGTATTCCAGCCCTGGGGTTTTCTGGTGGGGTTCATTACCAATCCAGAGCCCTTGCCAGGACTTTGGCCCATCATGTCCATGCTGAATGTGTGGCGGATCCCACTTTTGTTTTTCATCGCGGGCTTGGGGGTCTTTTTCGCCTTGCAAAATAGAAATTGGCAACAACTGCTCCTAGAGCGTACACGCCGAATTTTTGTGCCTTTTGTATTTGGGGGCTTGGCTATTGTTCCGCTACATGTGTTGATTCTACAGGCCTATTTTAAGCAAAACTGGTCCTATCAACCTGGATTCGGACACCTCTGGTTTTTGGGCAATATCTTTGTTTACGTGCTGCTTTTGACTCCGCTTTTTTATGTGGTGAAAAAGCAGCAGCACAGCCCTTGGGTACAAGCTTTTGCCAGGTTTCTGGCTACGCCTTGGTCTTTGCTATTCGTTGTCTTGGCTTTTCAGTTGGAGGCAAAACTACTTGCTCCGCCGATTTATGAAATGTATGCCCTGAGCTTGCACGGTTTTTTCCTAGGCCTCTTGGGCTTCTTTTTTGGCTTTTGTTTTGGTGTGGCGGGGCCAGGATTTTGGTCCATGTTGCTGCGCTGGCGTTGGCTTTTGTTGCTGCTGGCCTTGGGCTTGTACGGCTACCGTTTGATGCAGGTTCAAATGAAAGTGCCCCTATTTTTGCTGGTGTTGGAGTCCAATTTTTGGATTTTCAGCCTGTTTGCCTTTGCCTACAAATACCTCAACGTCGATTACCGTTTGACAAATTACCTGAGCAAGGCGGCTTACCCGATTTACCTGTTGCACATGGCGTGGTTGTACTTGCTGGCTTATTGGATCGTACCGCTGGATTGGAATGCCTGGATCAAGTTTTTCAGCGTTTTGTTGGGCACCTTTGCAGGCAGTTTTTTGACTTACGAGTTTTTGCTGAGGCGGATTGGGTTTTTCAGGTATTTGTTTGGGCTGAAGTGATGCTGAACGCTTGTGGTTACACGAAAATAAGTAGCGCTCCCAATTTTTTTGTTAATTTTAGTGCACTCCAATCAACCTAGCCACCACCTTGAACCATGAAAACCAATACCTTACTCGCCATACTGTATCTCCTGCTCCTCAAAGCACTCCCTGCACACGCCGACAATTACCCCAAGAACCTCAATATTGATGTACTTCATTACAAATTTGAACTTGAACTTTCGGATGATACCAACCAAATCAGGGGCAAAACCAGCATCCGCATTTTTTTCAAAAAGGATGGCCTAGACAAGATCCGCCTCGACTTTGTGGATCAAACTGAAGCTTTGCAAAACAAAGGAATGGTCATTGATTCGGTTTATCATTTGGGCCAAAACCTGAGTTATACCCATACCAACCATGAATTGTGGATCAAGCTTGCTCAAGCTTCACAAGCCAATACCGAAGCCCAACTCATCATTGTCTATCACGGCATTCCCGCCGACGGCCTGCGCATAGGCCCCACCAAATATGGCGATCGCAGTTTTTTCAACGAAAACTGGCCGAACCGCGCCCGTCATTGGTTGCCCTGCATCGACCATCCTTATGAAAAAGCAACGAGTGAATTTGTAGTAGAAGCGCCCATCCAGTATCAAGTAGTCTCGAATGGCCTATTGATGGAGGAAACGACCCTGGATGCCCGAACCAAGCTGACCCATTGGAGACAAAATGTGCCCGTTTCATCCTGGCTGTATGTATTGGGGGTAGCAAAATTTGCAGTACAATATGTGGGCTGGTTTGAAGGAAAATCCATCCAAACCTGGGTTTACATGCAGGATCGGGAAGCTGGGTTTTACGATTTTGCCGAGCCTACCAAACAGGTGTTGGGCTTCTTCAGCGATTACATTGGCCCTTACGTGTATGAGAAAATAGCCAACATCGAAACGCCCAGTGTGAAGGGAGGGATGGAAACTTCCTCGGCCATTTTTTACGGTGAAGAGTTGGTCGATGGCCAACGGAGTATCCGATTGCGCAACGTGGTCATTCACGAATTAGCACACCAATGGTTTGGCAATGCGGTTACAGAATCAAGCTGGGATGACGCCTGGCTCAGTGAGGGCTTTGCTACGTATTTCACCATGCTTTTCATTGAGCATGCCTATGGCCGAGAGGAATTTGTGCAGCAATTGCTGGGTGCAAGAAAAACGACTTATGCGGCCCTGGCCAAAGACCCAGGCTACAAAATTATTGACGATCGTTCGCCGGAAAAAACCTCGGTGACCAGTGGATTGACTTATCAAAAAGGGGCCTGGATTCTGCACATGCTGCGCAAAAAAATTGGCGACCATGCCTTCAATGTGGGCATTCGCGATTATTACCAACGCTTCATCAATGCCAACGCCACTACCACGGATTTTCGCCTGGCTATGGAAAGGGCTTCCGGGCAAAACCTGCAGACCTTCTTCCAGCAATGGCTGTACCAGGGCGGCTACATCGCGCTGAAAGGCAGTTGGAAATACGATGAGGCCAACAAACTGGTCAAAATTTCCTTGCAACAAACCCAACCAGTGGCCTATCATTTTGATTGCAACATCGAAGTAGGCGTCTATAAAGCGGGAGAGTTGCTGCCCAGCATATCGGTTCATCCAATTTCATCTCGCAATTTTGAAATCAGTATTCCCGCAGCTACCAAACCGGAAAAAGTATTGCTTGATCCTCAAACCATTTTGTTAGCGAGCTGGGAATTTGAAGAAATGAAACCCTTAAGTACCAACAAAAAATGATTACACTCATCTGGATTTTTCTGGCCATTTTCACCATAGCCTTCAGTGCTGTTTTCATTCGAGACGTCTATCGGCACCAAAATGAACTGGAGAATAGCAGTTGGCTCAAAACGGGCTTGATTGGTTTTGTGGTGAATTTTTTTGATGTTTTGGGCATTGGTGCCTTCGCTCCACAAACTGCTTTGTTGAAATTCAGCAAACAAACCGAAGATCGACTTTTACCCGGCACCATGAATGTGTCCAACACCATTCCGGTTCTGATTCAGGCCCTGATTTTTATTACGGTGGTCAAAGTAGATGCGCTGACCCTCGTATTGATGTTGGTTTCCGCAGCGGCTGGTGCGGTATCAGGAGTTGGGGTGGTGGCAAAACTGCCCGAAAAAACGATCCGTCGTGTAATGGGTTGTGCGCTATTGGTGACCGCTGGTTTTATGTTGGCCCGCAACATGGAGTGGATCCAGGGCGGTGGGGCTGCGATTGGTTTGTACGGCAGCAAATTGATCATTGGGGTGGCGGTCAATTTTATCCTCGGTGCGTTGATGACCGTGGGGATAGGATTGTATGCACCCTGTATGGCCCTGGTATTTGCCCTGGGCATGTCGCCCCAGGTGGCTTTTCCGATTATGATGGGCTCGTGTGCATTTTTGATGCCACCTGCTTCTATTCGTTTCATTCTTGCAGGGGCGTACAACCGCAAGGCTGCGGTGGGCATGGCCATTCCAGGCATTATTGCAGTTCTCATTGCGGCCTTTATTGTAAAGTCACTACCACTTGACACCCTGCGCTGGGTAGTGATCGTGGTGATTTTGTATACAGCTGTGGTGATGCTGCGGGCTGGTTTCAAGTGAGGGCTACAGAATAAGTAAGGGCCGCAGAAAAAAAACTTGCAAAATTGGTGCTTTGCCCCGCTTCGCGGGATGGGAACACGGATGAAACAGATAAAACTGATTTTCACTGATTTCCAGCATGATGTTGACCATGAAGTTGCCGCCACGGAGGTTTTAATCAAAAGTCAAAGATGTTTAACTTGTTTTAGCTAAAATACTCAATAACTCCCATTTCAGCTTTTGCCGAAATGGGAGTTGCTAGTCAGGCTTTAAGGCTGCTTAAATGCCAATTCTGCCATTGGTTTTGGTCCATTGCGCATCCAAAAGGCAGCGTGCATCAGTTGCACCAAGAGGTTATTCGGATTGCTGCTTTGTACCTCCCGATAGGTTTGAGCAGCATCCTCGTGCCATTCACCTTGTTCTAGGGCGATTGCCCGCATCAAGCCCTGCATGGCGGTGGGTACTTGTGGATAGGATTCCGCGTTTTCTGCCCTTTGTCGGGCTGCGGTTTGTGCCGCTGTGGTGCCAATTTCAAAGAGCATAGGGCTGGATTGAATTTCCCCAGTGCTGGTGCTGACGGTCCATTGGTATTGCTGTCCTTCCTTGAATTTAGCGGGATCAAGCTCAACATTGAGCATGGTGTCTGCGGTTTCGGCCTGTTGGATCAGCTCACCTTTGCTGTTTTTGATTTCCAGTTTAAAACGCTGGGCTCCGCTGGGTTTCGACCATCTGAAAACTTTTGCACCTGGGCGGATTTTTCCAAAAGGAGCAATTCCATTGATGAGTTTGCCTTTACCTCCCCAGCCGTCGCCGCTGCCTTTTTTGCCAGTTACCGTACCCCAGCCGTCGCCGCTGCCTTTTTTACCAGTTACGGTACCCCAGCCGTCGCCGCTGCCTTTTTTGCCAGTTACCGTACCCCAGCCGTCGCCGCTGCCTTTTTTACCGGTTACAGTGCCCCAGGCATCCTTGGAGCCTTGGGAGTTGGCAGCCAGGTCCAATGCTGCATAAAGGTATTGGGTAAAACCACGTTCAAAATTGATTTTAACGCTGCCATTTGCTGGGAAAGCGGTACTCAGGCTAAGGCTGGTGGGGCCTTGTATCGTTTTGAATGCTCCATCGGCAAAAAGGGTGGCGCTGCTTTTGGCTTTCAAACTTAGCGTACCCGCTGGTTTAAGGACTGCGCCAAGGCTTAACTTATTGCTGGAGTAACCCGGAGCCTTGTAGCTCATTTTTCCCTGGCTTGCCACCAGCACAATTGGGTTGTCGTCCTGGGCGAGCAAACCCAGGCCTCCAAGGGATAAAAACAATGCAAGAATGATCAATCGGTGCATAAATATGAGTTTTGATAGATGTTTGTTAAGTCACTACGCTACCATCGTCCTAACGATAAGTAGCCCAACGCTCCACTTTTCCGTCCCTTCCAATGATGAAGAGGATGTCTTGGTAAACCATGATTTGCCCTCTTGGGGTTTCCACGCTACGAGTGGGTTCGCCATACACTTTCACGAGGCTGCTGCGGGGGTCTCCAAGGCCAATTTTTCGGGCAGTTTTCCCGGTATAACCCTGGCTGGTGAGGTGAAAAAGCACTTTTTGCTCATTGTTGAAAAGGTTGATGAAAACGTTGGAGGCTGTGCCGATACTTGGAGTCTGTAAAAACTCCATTTTGCTTTTGATCACAACCGTTTTTTTAGGGTCAGCGTGTAAATCAGCAGCTATTTCGTCGATGGTTTTGTTTTCGATTTTTTCAGGATCCAACCAAAGGTTTCCTGCTGGAATTTCTTTCAGCAAGGGTTGTTTTTGCAAAACCAGTAGGTTGAATTTAGCCAGGGCACTACCTGCACTTTCTGCTTTTTTAAACAAGACTCGGGCTTTCTCTACCGCATTGCTGCGCGCTTCGATGATGCCCAGTAATACATTGATGTCTTGTTCCGTTTTGGGGTACTTGCCCGTTTTACTGGCTTGCATGGCTTCTACATTGGCATAAAACCTTGCGCGATTGAGGTCGCCCATCAGGGCATAAACGGTGGCTTTGTTCAAGTAAGCGGGGGCGTAGTTGGGGTCGAGGCTGATGGCTGCATCAAAATGTAAAATTGCCTGCTGAAATTTCTCCTTGACCCTGCGATCGCCAGGAGCAAGCATCGCCGCCTTCTCCGCCGAGCTTTCCAAATCCATTTCGATGGGGTAGCGGTATTTTTGGGAACCCATCAAATCCATGGTTTCGAGGACCAGCGTAACGCCGAGGTTGTTGTAAATTTCCCGACTTTGATACGTTGTCAACAAGTAGCGGTAATAATCGTAGGCAAGGTTGTACTTGCCAATGGCCGCCAGGAGATTGGCCATTTCAAAAACGTCAACCAGGTTCGATAAGCGCTCTGCCGTTCGCTGGCTCATGGTCTGGCGATCGTTTAAACTGGGGTAGCCGGGGATCTCGTTTTTCAAGCCATAAGCCCGGTACACGCCTTGGATGATCTCTGCGCCGCGTTTGAACACCCCGTAGCCTGCGGAATAAGCCAAAAAGCCACCCAGGTAATCGGCTTCGGTTTCGTTGGCGGCATCATCGGCCAGCTTATTTATTTCCATGGAGATTTTCAGGTCGCGGTTTTCATCCGCAAAACCACGACGCCAGGCGTGTTTTTCGTAGTAGTGGGTCAGTTCGTGGGCCAACAAAAAAGCGATGGCAGCGTCGGCGTCAGCACCGAAGCTATTGCAAACCCCCAGGGCTTTTTCCTCTAGCACGATGTTCAATTGATCGTAGTCGATACCAGCCACCCTTTGTTCGTCAGCGACCAGGTTGAAACTGGGCACCGGGTAGCGGAAATCTCCCCTGGCCTGTACCAAGCGGTTGTAGATGTTCAAAACGCGGCGGTATTGCGCGCTGTCGATTTTTTTTCCAAAAGCAGCCCTTGCTTCAGCCGGCTTGCTGATGAAGGACTGGGTTCGAAAACTGGGTTCTTGGGCGAGCAGGGCAAAGCTGCCCAAGCCCCAGAACAGGGTTATGATGGTGTTTCTCATGGCTAGTTTAGCGTGTTTTTACTATGTTTTTACAATTTTACCAAGCTTGGCTTGATGGCGTCCAACAACTTTGCAGCCAGGGCTTTGATGTCCGCACCAGGGCCTTCCACCTGAAAAGTTTCGAGTTCTTTATCGGGATCATTTTGGTACAAATAAGCGGTAATCTTCACATTGTTACCAGTGACCACATACTCCCCATTGATGTAATACGACAAACCGACCGCCTTTTCAGTAGGGTAAAAGGCCAAAGGCAAAGCCGGATTGGCCAGCAGCGTTTCCAACTGCGCATTGAATTCTGTGTTGAACTTGAGCGGGTCGCTGCGTTTTTCATTGGAAAAATTGGAACGCGTCACGATCTTTTTGGCCGTTGGTAATCTGATGGCGGTACCTGCTTTGATGATGCCGATGCTGAAGTCTTCCATGCCGATCAGCTTGGGCTCCTGGGTTTTGTTGACAGCGGATGCGAGTTTGGGCACATCTTCCCTTACTTCCTGAAACAACTTCCCAACGTCGATGAAGTTATTTTTGTCCAATGCGGCCACTTTGGGCATGTTGTTCAAGAGACTGTAAGTGAGCAAGCCGTGACCAAAACGGGGGTCTTCATAGCTTTTTTTATCGGCGGAACTGCTCGCCAACACAAAAAAGCCAGCCCGATCTTTCATGCGCTCCAGGGCGCGGCGTTGGTCGCTGCTGAGGGTACTTCCCTTTGAGCCTTCGTCGAGTGCTTTTACGATTTCGCCGGAGTTGCAAGCATCCAGGATGAGGATGCGTTTGCGTGCTTTGACTCCTCGAATCCAAGCTTGGAGCGAGTCCTGGGCGATCGCTAACTTGCGGTTGGCGGGGTTGTCCAAATCAAAATTTTCGTTGTCAACGCTGAGGTAATAAAACTGGCTGCTGGGGCTGTTTTCTGGCCAGGCGGTGCCGTGCCCGGAGAAATAGACGAGCAGTACGTCTTTGGGCTCGGCTTTGGCCGCAAACTCTAACAAGGCATTGCGAATGGCAGTCCTGGTTGGAGGAGGGTTGCCTTTGGCGGTGGATAATAGTTTGATCTGCATGCGGTTGCCAAATAATCCACTGCCGGAGGCTTGCAACATATCGCGGTAAGCACTGGCATCAGTGTCTGGAAACTTCAAATCCAAGGTGGTGCCCTTGTAATCAGAAGTGCCGATCACCAGCGCATAAAGGGTGTTGGTGAGCCCTTGGTCGGTGCGGTCATTGAGCGAAATACTGGAGGGTTTGTCCTCGCCTTTTCCGCCAGGGGTGTAGCTCAATGGGTGTGGCGCACTGGGCAGCCAGGCTTCGGCATTGTAACAAACCAGGGCAATTTGGTTCACTTCTCCGGCGATGAAATAACCCTTGAAACGGCTCAGGTCGATGACAAATTCTGATTTGCGGCCTGGATTGACATCGGGGGCAATTTCAATGTCATCAAGGCGTAGGCTTACCGGGCCAATGCCTCCGCTGCGTGCTTGTAGTTTGACGCTGATTTGGTCGTCGAGCAGTTTTGCTTCAATCAGTTTGGGATAAAGTGCCAATTCCTGTGCATCCAAATCGTTGACTTTGCGCAGCGGTTCGCTGCCAAAACCCATTACTTTGGCCAATAAGCCAGGTTCATAATACCGCTCTTTCAATTGGTCCATGGCAATGACCTCCAACCCGGACACAAAATAGAGTTTATCCATCGCGCCCTCCGAGGCATCAAACAAACCATTGGGCGTGATGACCAACCAATCTTCGCTGCCTATGGCCATTAGGGTAGCCAATTCAAGGCCAGTTGCGGCGTTCCATATTTTGGCCGAATTGTCGTTGCTGCCCGACAGCAGGTATTTTCCCGAACTGGAAAAAGCAATGGACCGGATGGCGCTCAAGTGGCCCCGGTAGGACCTGATTTCCTGGCCTTTTAAATTATATTGCTTCAGTTCGTTGGAGCTGAATCCGGCGAGGATTGATTTGCTATCGGGCGCAAAAGCAAGGCAGATGACCTGTGAAAAACTTCCTACTACCTGATCCGCAGAAACATGTAAAATTTCTTTGCCGGAATTGCGCTCGTACACGCTGAGGCCAAAATTTTCGTTACTGGCTACCAGTTGCCCATCGGGTGAAAAAACGGCAAAACTGGCCATTTTTCCATAGCTTCTTACCTTGGAAAAGTTTTCGGTATTGTACAAAACTGCTGGGAACCCCTGCCCAACGTAGGGTTGTTGGCGGGTTTCGGGACTATATTTTGCCGGTTCGGCGGTCCAATCATTGTTGGTGGCTACCAGGAACTGTTCGCCATCGGGTGAAAAGCACAAACTGTTGACGGTATTGGCGGGTAAGTTTTCACTCCAAATTTCTTCCCATACTTCTTCTCCTTCTTGCCAGAGCTGGATGCCGCCCGTAAAATTGCTGATCAAAAAATAATTGCCATCCGGGCTGTAGGCCACTGCTGTATGGCTACTGATCTCGGGCTTGGGTATGGTGATGTGCAAATCGTCATAGAGCTGGTACTGGTAGAGCGAGTCGCCATCCTGGGCAATCAACATGCTCGGATATTGCGGATTGAAAGCAACGGGGGTGTTGTAATCGGTTTGATTCAAAAAACCTTCACCTTCGCCCGTAAGCGCATCCCAAAGGCGAATGTGTTGGCCCTCACCGCCAGTCAGCAAGAACAGGGAATCTGGTGAAAAAGGCGAAAAACCCACGCTGCTCACCGGAGAGGCATCGTTGGCATACCTTTGCAAAAGTTCGCCTTGCAACGAATACCGCAGAACGCCTTTGCTGAGGGGAGCGATAAACAAGGATTGGTTGTCGGCTGCAAAAACCACTTCGTTGGTGTAGTCGGCGTTGATTTTGCGCAGCAATTTGCCTTGCGCATCCCAGAGGTAAATTTTTTCTTCATCGCGGCCAGCGGTTGCCCAATATTTGCCGTCGGAACTGGCGGCAACACTGTTCACCGGGGTTTGATGGCCTTCCAGGCGTTTGAAAATTTTTGCAGTTTTCCAATCCCACAAGGCTGCAGTTTTATCGGCAAGGCCAGCCAGCAAGCGCTGCCCATCGGGTGAGAAAGCAATGGAAAGCACTGGTTTGCTTTGCTGTGCATCCAATACATGCAGCAAATCACCTTGGGTGGAAAATACGTGAATTTTGCCCGCCTCATCACCCGCCGCCAGAAATTGACCGTCAGGGGAAAAAGCGACGGTATTGATCAATTCAGTCCCGCCTTTGAAAGTGCGTTCGGTTTCGCCCGTCAGGCGAAGCAATTGGAGGTTTCCTGCTTCACCACCTGCCAGGATGTACTGGTTGTCGGAGGAAAAGCAAGCGTTGTGAAAAGTGCGGCCTTTGAAAGAGCGTAATTTTTTACCTTGTTTGTCCCACAGGTGCATGGCCCAACTTCCACTTTCCAATGTCAGCAGGTATGCACCATCCGCTGAGATTTCAAGGTCGATAAGGTCATTTTGGTGACCTTCGAGGACTTTTAGCAATTGCCCTTGGCTGGACCAGAGTAGAACGGTATTGTCTTGATAACTTGCTCCGGACAGCAAGTAAAGCCCATCGGGTGATACCGCCAGAGCCCCCACTTGGGTTGCATGGCTCATCGGTGGAATCAACTGAGGCTTTTGGGCAGATACAATCAGGATTGATCCCAATAAAAATGCAATCAACAAGAGTTTTTTCATAGTATGCTGAGTATTTGAGCTAAAATAAGGTGGACATATTTGCTTTTAAGGTTTAGCAAAAAAAGAACACAACTTCCTTTCATCCAGTTGCTTTTCTTTTTTCACTAAACCCAAATCCGTCCACCTTCTTTTTTTACGCTCCCTTAGGTGTTGTGATGGGTACGACTGAATCTTTTACCCCAATCTAAAACTTTTCAAGCAGAGTAGCACGAAAATCGGGTAAAAAAGTGTAATTCATCCTAACTAATTTTGATAAAAAGGCACTTTTTAGGCAGAACTGACAAACCTCACAATGTGCACTCAAAAGCTAGGGCATTGGGAACAAAATAATAACCCATTAGTAATTTATGGTTTAAAGCATCGCGAATGCCTTGCTTCGCAAGAAGCACAAGATTTGTAGCATCGGTCATTCCGTCCCCATTTCCCTGCTGGCTTCGCAAGAAGACTAAGATTTATAATGCCTTAGGCTTCTTGCGAAGCCCGGACCTGCCCTTGGAACCCGTGTTCTACAAAGCTTTTGGCTTCTTGCGAAGCGCGCTCGCTAATGGGATTCCAAAGGTAAAATAGATATTTCGTTACACGTTTGGGCAACTGGGATGGTTTTAGGCATCAATCAAAATCAAGCATTCATTCACCAAGAATATAGACATTTATTTTGTTTCTGACCCACTAGATTCTACTTCTCGGTCATCATTTCAACGCCCAACCAGTCGGAGGGGACCCCATTTACGGCGTAAGTGTTGGCTTTTTCGAGGAACAACTGTGCGGTAAAATCATGGGGATTGAGCAATACTACCTGTTCAAAACCCAGGGTGGCTTCGGCGAATGATTTTTGGAAATAAGCTTGGAGCGCTTGGGCAAACAAGTCTTGTGTGGCTTGTTTTTTGGCAAAAACACTGGGATCATCGCCATCAAAACACTCGAAAATCAGCGTAGATTGGTATTTGCCTTTGACCTGGACCTGGCCCAGGTTTCGGAGCTGAAAAGCGCTTGGGTTTTCGAAGTGCTTCAAGCTGTCTTCGCTGAGCAAAATGTGGCTGCCGTAATACTTGGTTAAACCCTCCAGGCGCGATGCCGTGTTTACGGTGTCGGCAATGGTGGCAGCGTCGAGCCGTTTTTGATCCCCGATGATGCCCATGATGAGTGGTCCGGTATGCAGGCCCACGCCTACTTCGATGGCTGCCAATCCCTGGCTGAGGCGTTGGACATTGTAACTGCTCAATTCCTTTTGGATGGCAATGGCCGCCTGCAAAGCATCAGCAGGGTTGTTGGTGAAAATGGCCATGATGCCATCGCCCAGGTATTGATTGATGAAGCCCTTGTTTTTTTGAATCAGGGGTCCCATGCGTTGGTTGTAGTCGGCCACAAAACGGAAATTCTCCTCTGGGGTCATCGACTCGGCCAGGGCCGTATAGCCTCGAATATCGGCAAAAAGTACGGTTACAATCTGTTCCACGTGGTCGCCCAGGCGTACATCTGAGATGCTCTCGTGCCCCAGCGAACGGATAAACTCGGTGGGTACGAAACGTTGGGTGGCCATGTTGATTTTGTGCAAATTCAGGTGGGTGTTGAGGCGGGCCAAAAACTCGTCCTTCGAAAAGGGCTTGGCGATGTAGTCGTTGGCCCCTGTATTCAAGCCCG
This sequence comes from Chitinophagales bacterium, assembly GCA_013299105.1. Taxonomy (GTDB): domain Bacteria; phylum Bacteroidota; class Bacteroidia; order Chitinophagales; family Saprospiraceae; genus Haliscomenobacter. The sequence continues at coordinate 18,896 of JAAFJY010000035.1, forward strand.
TGATCAGATCAGAGACCTGATTTTTAGCCGTAATCATGATCACTGGCAATTCGTTGGGCAGGTATTTCTCCCGGATTTTTTGGCAAACCTCATAACCCGACATGCGCGGCATCATCACATCCAGCAACACCAAGTCCAGGGTGTTGTCTTGTTCCAGGACTTGCAGTGCCTCTTCGCCACTCATGACTTGGGTGAGTCGATAGCTGTCATGGTTGAGGAAATTTTTCAAAACCTGTTGGTTGATAGCTTCATCATCCACGATCAGGATGTGTACTTTTTCGCCTCCGCCAGGCTTGGTTTCGACCAGGGTTGGCGCTGGAGTTGGTTCATTTTGATGCCATGCTAACTGTGCCAGGGTGTTTTGCATCAACTGAGGGTTGCGCTGAATTTCGGTTGACGAAATACCCGAAGCCCGTTTCAGGGTAAAATAGAAACTGGAGCCTTGTCCTACGGTCGATTCCAGCCACATCTGTCCGCCGTGCAGTTCCACTAGTTTTTTGGAAATAGACAAGCCCAAGCCCGTACCTGCGAAATTGCGGATCAAGGAGCCATCGCCTTGCTCAAAGGCTTGAAAAATAGCCTCGCGTTTGTCCTCAGGGACCCCGATTCCGGTATCTTGCACGCACAAGGTCAGCATGTCAGGATGCTTGGGGTCTTCCTGGGCCTGGATGGTGATATGGCCCGTTTCGGTAAATTTAATGGCATTGCCCAAAAGGTTGAAAATGACCTGTTGCAAGCGGTTTTCATCGGCCAGCACTGCGGGAAAATCTTTGGGCACGTCATTGCGCAAGGAAAGGGCTTTGCCCTGTGCCAAAGGGGCAATGTTGCGCAGGACCACGTCTGCCAAGGCGTACAAACTAAGGGGCTCGATTTGTAGTGTAATCTCCTGGTTTTTTATTTTGGAGAAATCCAGGATGTCATTCACCAGGCTATTGAGTCGACGGCTGGAGGAGATGATCATTTCCAGGTCGGCGCGTTGGGCCACATTGTCAACCCGCTCGACCAGCGATTCGGAGAGGCCAATGATGCCCTGCAAGGGGGTACGCAACTCATGGGAGGTGTTGGCCAAAAACTGGTCTTTGAGCGTGTCAACCCTTCGCAACTGCTCGTTGATTTGCTGTTCTTGTTCCGTTTTTTGGCGTTCCAGGGCCAGTTGGCGGGCCTGTTGCTGCAATTCCTGACGCCGAAACCAAAATATAATCCCAATCACCAAAGCTGCATAGATGGTGTACATCCACCAACTCCGCCACCAAGGCGGACGGATGGTAAAAGCATAACTCAACTCATCGCTCCACACGCCAGTACTGCTCATGGCCCTCAAGCGAAAAGTGTAGCGACCCGGTGCTAAATTTCCAAATGCGGCCTCGTTGGCTGTGCTCAAGTTGCTCCAGATGTTTTCCAAGCCTTCCAGCTTGTACTGGTATTTTACTTTTTCAGGCTGTTGCAATTTACTGCCTACAAAGCTGAAACTGATGTTGTTATTGTTGTAGCGTAAACTGAGGTTTTGGGGCAAGTCATTCCAGGGGGATAAACCGGAAAAGCGAAAATTTTTGAGGATGACACCATTGCTCAACACAAAATTGCTGTCTGGATTAGATTGGAGCACAGACCAGGGGACGTCCTCATGGTACAATGCCAAGCTGACCAGGTTGAGTTGAGGTTTGTTATTGTTCGAAAGTTCGCCATTGGGGTGATAAATGGTGAGCCGATCATTTGCCCCAATGTAAATGTCGCCGTTGGTGGCTTCGAACAAGCTGTTGCGCCAACAACCAATGCCCAAAAACCCATCTTCGTAGGTGAAATTTTTGAACAAAGCTCTCGAGGGGCTCAAGGCAATGGGCTGCTTGCTTCTTTGGCCCATTGGCAAGATCGAGTCCAGCATGGCCGCTGACATTTTTGACAATCCAAAGCGGGTGCCAATCCAAAGGTTGCCCCAGTGATCCTGGAGCAGGGAAAGCACAGCGTTGTTGCACAAGCCCTCTTTTTCGGTAAAATGGATGAAATGTTTCCCGTCGAAACAGTTCAAGCCGCCCCCCAGGGTGCCCAGCCAGATGCGCCCTTGCCGATCGCACAGAATGGAACTGACATCATTGTGGCTCAAGCCATTGCCTTGTTGATAGTGCTGGAAACCTTTTTTGGTGTACACCGTGACCCCACCGCCCAGGGTCCCGAACCAGATGTTGCCTTTGCGGTCTTCCCTGATGCACAAAACGTTGTTGCTGCTGAGGCCAGTTTCCTGGTTAAAATAAGTGCGACTAGCGCCCTCGACGCGGATTGCGCCGCCCGCACTGGTGCCTAGCCAAAGATTGCCCTGGCGATCCTCCATGAGGCAACGCACTTGATTCAATAGGTCATCTGTTTCGAGGTACTGTTGGAAAGATTGCCCATCAAACTTCATCAGGCCTTTTCCATTGGTTCCAAACCAGAGATTGTTTTTTTTGTCTTGCAAAATGGAGTAGATGAAGTCGTGGTTGAGTCCACTTGCTTCAGTATATTGTACAAAATTTTGTCCATCAAAGCGCGTTACTCCCCCACCTGCAGTACCAAACCACAATTGCTTGCGTTGGTCCTCAAAGATGCTGAATACTTCATTGCTGCTCAAACCCTCTGCCGCACTCAAGTGGGTGAAGAGGTGACCGCTGTACCGCATCAGGCCACCACCATCGGTGCCAAACCAGAGGTTGTTGCTGGAATCCTCAAAAATGGAGAGTATCCCACTGTAACTCAGCCCGTCGGCCTCTCGGAAATGGGTAAATTGTTGGCCATCGTATTTGCTCAACCCGCTGCCGAGGGTCCCCAGCCAGAGTTCCCCATTTTGGAGCACCCGAAGACAAGAAATGGGAGTTTCCTGGAGGCCATATTTTGGCGCTGCGTAGTTGTAGAAAGCGCCACTTTTGTACCTGGAAAGCCCACGCTCGGTTCCGAACCAAAGATCGCCATCTTGGTCTTCGGCAATGCAAGCCACTGCGTCATGAATCAATCCGTTTTGCGTGGTGTAGTGGGTGAATTTTAACCCGTCAAAACAATATGCGCCTGCACCCAAGGTGCCTAACCAGATGTTGCCCGTTCGACTTATCAGAATAGAGAGGATTTCATTGGACCCAAGGCCTTCTTTTTCGGTATATTGGGTGAAATTTTTCCCATCATACTTTAAAAGGCCACTGTAGCTGCTGATCCAGATGTTGCCTTGCTGGTCTTGGGCCAGCGCAGTGATCAAACTGTTGTCGAGCTCTCCAGCCGATAAAAAACAAGAAAATTGGCGACCGTCATATTTCACAATACCCGATCCATCGGTGCCAAACCAAAGGTTGCCGCGCTGGTCCTCCAAAATGCAGGTGATGCTGTTGTTAGGCAAACCCGTTTCATTGGTATAATAAGTAAAGTATTTGCCATCGAACTTACACACTCCGCTGCCCAGCGTGCCAATCCACAAGTTGCCGCGTTGGTCTTCGCTTACGGCCGTGATTACACTGTGGCGTAAGCCTTGCAGCTTGCCCAGGGTACTGAAATTATATGGGTTCTGGTCTTTGCTGACGCGTTCTTTGGCCACCACCACTGCTGGAACGCCCACTTTGACCACCAGCGGTTCGGCCTTGAAAGTACGGGGCTTGGCGAATTGCCCCCGACCAGGTTGAATTTTGCGGAGCAAACCCTCCTTTACGGGTATAGCTGCGGGTAAAGGAGCCGGAAATACATTCGTGCGACCAGCAATGATGTTTGGTGCCTGCCTTTGGGGCAAACTCACGCCAACTACGCCAATTTGAGACTGTACCGGGGCGGCAATGGAGTCCTTTGGCACCCGGTAGGGTAGGGCTTTTACTTTTGATAAAGTGTACTCATTACTGCCCTTGTCACCACCAGGCAGTGTACAGCCAAGCTGACTCAACAGCATAAATGTAGTGCCCCACAAAACAAATGCAATACTGTTCAGACGCATACGGTGGTACCGAGCAATTGGTAGTTTTCCCCTGCTTACTCTGCGCAAAGTTAAAGTAAAAACTCAGCCCAGCGTTTTCGAGCCAAAAAAGATGAAAGAAAAGCGGCCTTTTTGTCCGAAATGCGAATGATGTAAACTTTTACGGCCGATCTTAACAGTATAAAAAAATAAATTTGCCGCCAATTTCCTAGCTTGCAGCTGTTATGTATTTGAGCTAAAATAAGATAAACAAATTTGCTTTTGAGGTTTAGCAAAAAAAGAACACAACTTCCTTTCAGGCAGTTGCTTTTCTTTTTTCACTAAACCCAAATTCGTTCACCTTATTTTTTTACGCTCACTCTGCCAAACCAAGCGACTAATTGATCGACTAATTGACCAAAAAACGGACATATCACCCCAAAATTGCACTTTATCGCTGGCCAGTGTTGCTCTGGTGCTGCCTGTCACTGGTATTTGTCCGGGCTCAATCCAGCTCCTACGATCTCAAGGTTTTTACCCTCAGCGATGGGCTCAGCCACCGCGATGTATTCAAAATAGTACAAGACAACAGCGGTTTCATCTGGATGGGCACCATGAACGGGCTCAACCGCTTCGATGGCTACCAATTTATTCGCTTCGACTCGCGCTCGGAGGGTTTCCAACTGCCCTTTGACGCCATTTCGGACCTGGCCATTGGGCGCAACAATGAGCTCTTGTTGGCTGGGCGGGACCACCTGGGCATTTTGCAAACGGATTACCACCAGTTGCAAACCATAAAAATCAACCCCCAAAACCTGTTGGCGCGTGAAGCGCGGATTCCTTACAATCTTTTTCAGGATACCCAAGGCAACATCTGGATGGCGGTTTTTGACGAAAAAAAGAGCACGTCTTTGCTCCAACGCCAAGAAGTGGACGGCAAAATACGCACCCTGGCCGAGCTCAAAGGCAGTTACCCTCGTCGGCCCCTGATCCAGTACAAAGGCTACATTTGCTGTGGCGCGCAAGACAATGAGCTCTGGTTGTTATCGGTGCATGAAGGTTTGGTCAAAAGAAAAATCAGCATTCCAACATTTGCTGGGCGCAAGAGCCGGGTGGTACAATTTCAAGCCACTGCAGAACGCCTCTGGGTATTCATGTCGGATGGCAGGCTTTTTGCCCTCGAAAACCCTGATGAAGCCCTGATTGCCCATCCGGTCAACCGCATTTTGCCGCCGGGGCAGCAATTCAACGCTTTTTTGGCCGAAAACGATGGCAACTTTTGGGTTTGTGGCGTAGGCCAACTGCTGCACTACAACACCAATACCAGAGAGCTGGTGGATTACAACCAAAAGGTTCGCATCCTGATCAAGTCCTTGCCCAATTACCGCCAAATTTACCGCGATCAAACGGGCGTGATCTGGGTAGCGAGCGATTATGGGGTGGTAAAAATGGTCGAATCTGACCAGTTGTTCACAGGCTACCTCACCGATGGCAACGAAAACTGCGGCAACCGCCTGTGCAGCATTCGCGGCATGGCCGAGGACGAAGACGGGAAGATTTACATTTCTTATTACAGCTCGATTCATGTACTGGACCCCCGCACAAATTCCTTGCAGTTGTTGTTTCCAGACGAGCATTTTTTCTTTTACCCCTTTGGATTGTTGTGCCATCAAGGCAAGTTATATACGGGCAACGGCTTGCAAATTGACCTGAAAACCAAGAAGATCAGACGCCTGCTGAAAAACACCGACGAAGACTTGGGTGTGGTTTGCCTCGACAAGCAAGGCAACATCTGGTTTGGTTTTGACCATCGCCTGGTCCGATTTTCACCCAAAACCAACCAATTGCAAGCTTTTCGCGACCAATTTGGGGCTTGGAGTAAATACCGAGGTCAAATCAGTTACTTGCACCCCAGCCGCGATGGTCAGCACCTGTGGGTAGGTACCAATGACAATGGTTTGTACAAAATCAATTTGAAAAAGGGTGCCCCCACCCATTGGCAAACGGGCAACAGCCTTTTGACTTTGCCCAACGCTAGAGTAACCAGTATTTATGAGGATAAAAATGGCTGGCTGTGGGTGGGCACTGCGGGAGGTTTGCAAAAAATCAAGGTCGCCCAGCCCCAATACCACCAGGTTTTTACCAGCAAGGAAGGTTTGAGCAATGATTTTGTCAATGGCATTGTATCGGAGGGCGATACTTGTTTTTGGATCAGCACCGATTATGGTCTCAATCGACTGAGTACAGCCAGTCAAAATATTGAAAAATACTACGAATCAGATGGCTTGGCCCACAACGAGTTCAACCGGATGGCTTACCTGCGAGCGCGGGACGGGCGGATGTACTTTGGGGGATTGAATGGAGTCAATGCTTTTTACCCTGGACCCAAGCTTTGGAAACGAGAAAAAAAGACCTATCAAGTGCCCGTGTTGCTGACCAATTTTACCCATTACGACGGGACTGCCGACAGCATCATTGCTCAAAATGTGGGCCTCAACCGCCAACGGGCCGTGAGCCTGACCCACCGCGACCGCTATTTCAGCCTCAGTTTTGCCCAGGCCAATTACGACGAGCCCAACCACAACCTGTTCAGCTACATGCTCGAAGGTTACGACGAAAAATGGTCGCCATTGAGCCCTGAAAACACGGTACGGTACAATAACATTCCAGAGGGGCACTACCAGTTTTTGGTGCGGGGCTACCACGAAGGAGGGAATGACAAACCCAGCGAACTGGCGGTAGATGTGTACATCGAACAGCCTTTTTACAAATCGCCCCGGTTCATTTTCATCGCTTTGTTGTTGGGTGTCCTTGGGGTGTATGGCTTTTTGCGCTACCGCATTTGGACCATTCGCCGCACCGAACGCACCTTGGAAGGGCTGGTCAAAATCCGCACCAGGGAACTGGAAGACGAAAAACACAAATCGGAGCAGCTCCTGCTAAATATCCTGCCCGAAGAAACCGCCGAAGAACTGAAACAAAAAGGCAAGGCTGGGGCCAAACGCTACGAAAATGTAACGGTGATGTTCAGCGACTTCCAGGGTTTTTCGCTGATTGCCGAGCAAATGGACCCGGAAAAATTGGTGGAAGAAATCGACTTTTGCTTCCGAGCTTTCGACGAAATCATCGACCGCTACGATTTGGAGAAAATAAAAACCATCGGCGACGCCTACATGTGCATGGACAATGGCACCCAAGGGCCTGATGGTGCCGAAAGGGTGGTAAAGGCTGCCTTGGAAATCCAGACCTTCTTGGCCAAAACCGCCCAAGAGCGCTCGCTAATGGGCGGCAACTACTTCAAAGCCCGCATCGGTATCCATTCCGGACCCGTGGTGGCAGGGGTGGTAGGGGCTAAAAAATTTGCTTACGACATCTGGGGCGATACGGTCAACGTGGCTTCCCGCATGGAAAGTTTCGGCGAAGTGGGCAAGGTCAATGTGTCGAAGGATACCCTGGTTATGCTGAATGGGGAGTTTAAGTACGCGCAGCATGGTAGTTTTACGGATCGGGATAGCGATGTGATAGAGATGTTTTTTGTGGAGAGGGCGAAGGAAAGCCAAAAGTAAAGGTAAGGCATGCAAGAAATCAGCAAAATCCAGGAAATTGTATTCCAGTATTTCAATCAATGCAAATTTGATGAGGCTGACCTAGACTATTCGCTCGTGCCCAAACACATTGAGACATTGCGTATTTTGACCAATGTCAGCAACTCAGGAACACAAATTTTTGACTTGAATAGGAAACAAAGCATCTTTTTTTCACCCAATTTCGGGAAGGTTTTGGGGTACACCGATACGGATTATGAAAGGCTCAACTACCAATTTTTTGAAAGTAAAATTCACCACGAGGAGCAAAGGCAGTTGGCACTGAACGGGCTGGCTTCCCTGAAATTATTCAACACCCTTTCGAGCGACGAGAAACTCAACCATAAAGTAATCCATGAATACAAAATGCTGAATGCTGAAGGCAAGTACGTTCGGCTGGTTGAGCAATACCAGGTGCTGGAGTTGGACAAAAAAGGACAAATCTGGCTGATGCTGAGCATTGTGGACGTTTCGCCCAATCAGGAATCGGATGGCAGTGTAAAAAGCCAGGTATACAATTACAAAACTGGAAACATTATTCCAATGCCTAATGATGAAAAGCCCCAGTTGGAGCTGACCAAACGGGAATTGGAGGTCTTGAAATTGGTCAAGGAAGGTTACTTGAGCAAAGAAATTTCTGATAAGTTGTCCATCAGCGTGCACACCGTTAACACCCATCGTTACCGCTTTTTAGAAAAACTGGGGGCCAATAACTCCTTTGAAGCGGTGGTTTTTGCTTCAAAATATGGGCTTTTGAACTGATCTACAGGGTTCAGTACTAATTTATCAGTATTGTGATGGTTGGAGAATGCGCAGACTTTTGCTGTCTCAAACATTCAAACACATCACAAATGACTAGAAGTGCATGCTTTTTATTCCTTTTGCTTTTTGCCCAGCAGTTATACTCACAAGCAACCCAAACGATACGAGGCGTGGTTATTGACGAGGCGTCCAACCAGCCGATCTTTGCCGCCGCAGTGACCGTTCTCAACACCAATCCCGCCATTGGGGCCTACACCGATTCACTCGGTAATTTTACCATCTTAAAAGTGCCCGTTGGCCGTTACGACCTGCAAGTCAGCTACCTAGGGTATGAGACTAGCATTGTACGCGAAGTGACGGTCATTGCAGGAAAGCAAACTTTCTTGAGCATTTCCCTCAAAGAAAGTGTTGCCCAGTTAGCAGAAATGCTGGTCAAGCCCCGTGAGAACAAAGCATTGCCATTGAATAAGATGGCCACCTTGAGTACTAAAATGCTCAGCGTGGAGGAGGCCAAACGCTATGCGGGTGGTTTTGACGACCCTGCCAGACTGGCCTCTTCGATTGCCGGGGCATCCAGCAATAGTGGCGACAACGGAATCATCATCAGGGGCAATGCGCCAAAGTTCATGCAGTGGAAAATGGAGGGCGTAGAAATCCCCAGTCCCAATCATTTTGGCGATTTGAACTACTTGGGGGGCGGGGTTTTGACCGCGCTCAGCAGCCAGATGTTGGCCAATTCTGATTTTTTTACCGGAGCTTTTCCTGCAGAGTACAGCAATGCCTTGTCAGGGGTTTTTGACATCGCCATGCGTACTGGAAACAACCAAAAACGGGAAAGCACACTGCAAGTAGGTCTCATTGGCTTAGAAAATGCCTCTGAAGGCCCCTTCAAAAAAGGTGGTCGCGCCTCTTACTTGTACAATTACCGTTATTCAACTTTGGCTTTATTGGAAGGCTTACTGCCAGAGGACGCCAACACGATCAAATACCAGGATTTATCATTCAAGTTGAACTTTCCTACCAAGAACGCTGGCACATTTTCAGTTTGGGGCATTAGTTTTATCGACAATGCCAGTTCAAAACCTAAAAAAGACAGCAAAGAATGGGAATATGAAGATGACAATGAAGACAACGTGATCAAGCAAAAAACCGGGGTATTGGGCCTTGGGCACAAGTATTTTTTCAACAACAGCACCTACTGGAAAACCACTTTGGCCGCTACCGTGAACGATGTAGATTGGACCGCGCAGAAACTCAATGCTGAATTGGCGCTGAAGCCTTTTAGCAAAATCACGAACACCAACTCAAACCTGGTTTTGTCCACTTATGTCAACAAAAAATTCAACGCCAGGCATATCAATCGAACAGGGATAGTCCTGACTGGTATGCGGTATGACATGCTCCTCAACAAGTCCCTCAAGTCAGGGGCCACCCCAACAGAAATTGTCAATGCAGATGGGGAAAGTCTGCTGGTGTCGGCATATAGCAGTTCTGCCATTCAGCTTACCGATAAATTATTGATGAATGCAGGGGTAAATGGGCAGTTTTTTACCTTGAATGAGCGCTACACGGTCGAACCGAGATTGGGTTTTAAGTATCAATTGTCAGAAAGGCAGTCTCTTGGCCTGGCCTATGGCCTGCACAGCCGCCTGGAAAGGTTGAATTATTACTTCAACAATGACCTTGCCACTGGCGAAAAAGCGGTGAACAAAAACCTCGATTTTTCCAAGGCTCACCATATTGTATTGGGGTATGATTGGAATATTTCTGAACTGGTACACCTCAAAATCGAGCCTTATTACCAGCAGCTCTATTCGATTCCGGTGATTCCAGACAGTTCTTTTTCCTTTATCAACCTGCAAAGCGATTTATTTTTTAGTGAAAAACTGGAAAATACTGGGTTGGGCCGCAATTACGGTATCGACCTGATGTTGGAAAAATACATGTCGAAGGGGTTCTATTATTTGTTTTCTGGTTCGGTTTTCAATGCTGAATATAGAGGAGGCGACCATGTTTGGCGCGACACCCGCTTCAATCGCAACTATGTTTTCAATGTTTTAGCAGGCAAGGAATGGCAAATTGGACAGAACAAGCAAAACTCCCTGAGCTTGAATATAAGGTTGAGCTACCAGGGAGGCAATCGCTACTCGCCAGTTGATGAAGCGGCATCAAGGCTGCGGAAAGAGGTGGTGTACGATGAAAACCAGGCTTACTCGGTGCAGTCGGACCCCATGACAAACGTACATTTTACAGCCATCTACAAGCTCAACAAGCGAAACAGGTCCAGTGAAATTGCGCTGAAAATAATTAACCTGACTCAGCAAGCTGATTTTAGGGGGCACCTTTACAACTACCTGGAAAATAAGGTTGATCAGGAGTTGCCCGCCTTGCTGATCCCTAACTTGAGCTATAAGATTGAGTTTTAGGTGTTTTAAGCGCTTATGCATGTTCCCCCTTTTTGGTGGTTCCCGACTATTTGGCATTGGGGGCGAAAGCCTCCAGCCAAATGGTTTTAGGGCAGTGTTGAGAAATGGGCAGATGACCTGATCACACCTACCCCAAACCCCCTCTCCCCAAAAATCCTGCGCCCAAGTCTGGTAAGTCAAGCCCGATAGATGTTACCCCATCGCTGAAAAAATCTTTGGGATCGGCCTAGATGTTCAAATGAGTAATCCAGCCTTCGAGCGTGACCTCAGTGCTGTTAACTGCTCGACGGTGTAACCACCCTAGGCGTAAACGCACCAAATTTCTACAAAAAAGCGGGTACATATTCAAAGCCAGTTTTGGACTTTAAGGCAATTTCAAATTGATTCAAAAAATTGATTTACAAAATATTACAAAAGAGCATGTAGTGGTTTTATAGCAAATCCTAAGGGGACAAAAGTGGTTTTTTGTCCTTTCAGGGGTCAAATGTTGTGCTGATCTTTGGCTGGAATAAAAATGCGCCATAGAAGCCACTGATCTTTAATTCGGCAAATTTTATTCGTGTGTGTGACTCTTGCCCCGCTTCGCGAGGCTATGCTAGGAACACGGATATAACGGATGAAACGGATGAACACGGATTTCCAGTGTGACGTTGACCACGATGTTGACCTCAAAAGCAAACCAAATCAAGCTTCGAAATGCTTTCTTTATTTTTTTACTAATTTCAACAAATAGCTAACATGTTACTTCACAGCAACATTTCAGATGAGATCATTCACTCCTTTTACCATGTTTACAATGAACTTGGCTACGGTTTTCTTGAAAAAGTCTATCAAAAGGCATTGTTGCATGAATTACAATTGAGAGGTTGCACCGCTCTTTCCCAACAACTTTGCCAGGTATATTACAAGGGATTGGTGATCGGAGAATACTATGCCGATATCTTGGTTCAAGATGCTATCATTTTGGAGCTGAAAGCTAGTGAAGCCATTATTAATGAGCACAAGATACAATTGCTCAATTACCTCAAAGCCACTAACATTGAAGTTGGTTTTGTATTAAATTTTGGAAAAAAACCGGAATTTGAGCGCATTATCCTCACTAATGACCGCAAAAGAAGATAAAAATGGAGTGAATTAATTGGCCATGGCCATTGGTTAGCGCAAGGTCAACATCAAGTTAGCGATCAGTGTACATCCGTTTCATCCGTCTCATCCGTGTTCCAAATACCAGCCTGCGCAGCAGGCAAAAAAGCTAACTGTGGCTCGGAACTTTACTCAGAAAATTTCAAAAACAATTGTTAACTTTATCACGTTTACGCAACATGGAACTCATCGTCATAAATCAAATGGAAACCATGAATATCCACTACGACATCGAAAAAGATGGTCTTTATCTTGAAGGCATCGAGAAAGGCATCGAGAAAGGTCGTGAAGAAGGCATCGAACTAGAAAAACGCAATTTTGTACACAACCTCTGGTCCTTACAAGAGTTTTCTATTGAAAAAATGGCCTCAATGGTAGGACTGGATGAAGAACAATTGCTGATAACCCTACTTGACTTGTTACAAACAGAAGAAAATACCTTGGAGGAGGCTTTGGCCATTATTGAACAATACCGACTTCGTTTTTCCGACAACTGATTTTTTGGGGAAATCAGCGCTCTAACATCAATTCACCACCTCCCCCATCACCCCAGTCCCCAAATCCCGTGCCCAAGTCTGGTAAGTCAATCCCGAAGGATGCACCCCGTCGCTGAAAAAATCAGCCGGATCGGCTTGGATGGAATAACGCTTGATCCAGCCTTCGAGGGTGATGATTTCCGAACGGTAATAGACATTCGAGTGGTTCTTTACTTCCTCGGCCAGGGTTTTGCCCAATATTTCGACCAGATTGCCGATCACGAACTTGATGACGGGGGTGAACGCAGGGAAAAGTTTGATCGGTGGCATGTTGGCAAAAACAATGGGCGTGTCAGGGAATCGCAGCCGCAGTTCCTGAATCAAACTACGGATTTGGACTCGCCAGCGCCAGGGGCGATTGAGGGTAAATGCATCGTTTCCACCCAGACCAATGACGATCAGGTCTGCTTGTTTTTCACTGATTTTGGAGACAATTTTGGTCTTCACCCGCTCAGCGGTATAGCCGCTGCGGGCATATACCCGCCAGTTTACACTGCGTTTTAGCCCTTGGGCCAGGGTCTCGGCCAGGGTGCCGGAAAAACCTTCCTGGTGGGTGCTTACTCCCACGCCGGCAATGGTGCTTTCGCCCAGGCAAAGCAAGCTGAAGGGCTGGCAGAATTGTGGCTGTGCGATGCCTTGAGGGTCGGCAGCTTCGGGAAGGGTAGGCACTTCGCGGCGGATTCTTTTGCCCTGAAAATAGAGTAGGGGTAGGAGGGGAACGGCGGCGAGCGCCCCAAAAATGAAGCGAGTGTAAGTAGTCATTGTTTTGATCACGGATGTTCGTTTATTCAGGTTTTTGCGAGAAGCCCTCAATGGTCCTGCCACCGTGTTTCCAGGCTTCGTCGTTTTCTTTTTTGAGTTGGGCTTCAAAATAATCACCAGGCTTGTAATCTTTTTCGATTTTTTGGGCCATCAGCGTCAATTTTTTGAGGGCTTCACTTTTATCGGTTTCTCCCAATTTGGCTTTTCCCACCGCATTTTTTAAGGTTTCGATGCTTTCGTCATACACTTTGGTAGGCACTGGAAAAGGCCTTCCACCTTTGCTGCCATGCGCAAAACTGAACCTGGCAGGGTCGCTGAAGCGGGTCGGGGTGCCATGAATCACTTCGCTGACCAAGGCCAATGACTGCAAAGTACGTGGCCCCAAGCCTTTGAGCAATAGCAATTCGTCGAATTGTTGGGTTTCCGATTCTTGAGCTAGCCACAAAATGCTGCCCAGGCGCTTCAAGTCCACGTCTTTTTGGAGGACACCATATTGTTTGGGCAAATCCATGTGGGGAATTTCTTTCAGCACGCGATCGGGGTGTTCACTGGTAATGTTGAGCATGTCCTGTTGGGCAGGTAGGGCTCGTTTGTCCACCAAATTGAGAATTTCGCCCTGGTCTTCTCCACAAATGGCGGTATGTGGTTCTTCGGTAAAAGATTGAAAAGCCCCCGAATGCCAGTGATAACGCCGGGCAGTTGAGGTGTCAGGGTCCATGCCTTGCTGGATCACGGACCAATCACCGGCGCTGCTGAGCAGAAAACTGTGCAAGTAAATTTGGAAACCGTCTTGGATGGCGGTATTGTCCACTTTTGCCGAGAGGCGACTAGCGCGTTGGAGTGCAGTACCATTCAAACCCGTTTTATCAGCCAGGATTTGTAGTTCATTGGGAGTTTGTAGCGAGTCTTTGCCTTTGCCGCCGCATACGTACAAGCCAAGATCCACCGCATGTGGATTCAAAGATTTTTTGAGGGCCGACATCACCGCAGTGGTGACTCCTGAAGAATTCCAGTCCATGCCAATCACCGACCCAAAGCTCTGAAACCAGAATGGATCACTGATGCGCTGCAAGAACCCCTGTTGGCCGTAATGCAAGACAATGGACTCCACAATGGGCAAACTCAATTTGACCATGCGTTCGAACAACCAGGAGGGGATGCTGCCCCCCATCAGTGCCAGGTCGGCTGTACCGGAACGTTTCATGTGCTTGGTTTGATTCAAAAATCCAGTTGGTTCTCAATTGGGTAAATTTCAATTAAGAAGCAACTGGATTGACTTTTAATGTGCCGAGCCAATGTCCGTGACTTGGCCTTTTTTGATACGAGCAAAAAAGATCAAGGGCAACACACAAGCACAAATGATACCAATTAGTAAGAAGCCTTCTGCGTAACTTATGATGGCCGATTGAGTTGAAACTGCTCCTTCAATGGCCCCGGCTGCCATCGCGGTAGCTTCTTCGTAAGACTTGCCTTGTGCTTGAAACCTCTGTACCAATCCATAAAATCGTTCATTAGATGACGGATTGTACTGGGAAATGTTGCTGATCAGGTCATTTCGGTGTATTGCAAACCGATGAGTTACAAAAGTGTTCATTACTGCGATCCCAACTGCACCGCCCAGTAACCTCAGCATATTTGAAAGACCCGATGCTTGAGCAAGATCGTTTCCCTTCAAACCAGCTAAGGTCAGGCCTGCAACGGGTACAAAAATAAACCCAAATCCAAACCCTCGAATCATTTGAGGCCAGAACCAATCCCATTCGCCAGAGTCGGGAGTGGCCAAGAAGTAGGTGATCACTTCATACCCAATCACTGCTGAAAAACCCAAAATGACCAAAGCCTTAGGGCTGACTCCTTTTTGTAAAAGGGTGGCATTGAGTCCCATGAGCATACCAGTCAAAAATGAACTTGGTAGAATGAGCAAACCCGTGCGGGTCGCATTCCAACCCAAAAAGCCTTGTACAAAAATCGGATAGAGAAACACCGAGCAGTAAATCGAAATGCCAAAAGCGATATTGAGCATGCAGCCAATGATGACATTTCGGTTTTTCAACACGCGCAAATCTACTACCGGATAAGCGATGCGGAACTCACGGACGATGAACGCGACGATCCCCAGTACTGCTAACGAAGAGAAGGTAAGGATAAAATCGCTATTGAACCAATCCTTGCGCTCCCCTTCTTCCAAAACCAGTTGTAAGCTGCCAATTCCAAGGATCAGAAATAGGATACCCCAATAGTCCACTTTGGTTTTTTCCTTTGATTTACCCCCTTTGATGTATTTCCAGGAAAGGTAGGTGGCAATAATCCCGATGGGAACATTGACGTAAAAAATCCACCCCCAAGAGTAATTGTCGGTTAAAAAACCACCTAAGACTGGCCCCAGGGTTGGCCCCATAACGATGCCTGCCCCAAAGATGCCATTGGCTTTGTCTACTTCTTCAGGTGGAAAAGTTTCAACCAGCACAGTTTGTGCAGTAGCCAGAAGCGCCCCTCCGCCAATGCCCTGCATAAAACGCCAAAAGACGAGCGCATAGATGGATCCGGCACTACCACACAAAAAAGAAGTAATCGTGAATAAGACAACTGACGCAGTGAAATAGACTTTTCGACCAAAAATATTACTCAAAAACCCAGTCATTGGAATAATGATGATATTCGAGATGGCGTAAGCCGTAATTACCCATGCAGTTTCTTCGATGGTAGCACCTAAATTGCCCGCAATTTGCCTGGTAGCTACATTCACAATGGAAGTATCAATCAACTCCATGATGGCGCAAGTGATCACGGTAATGGTGATCAGCCATTTTCGGAATCCCGTTTCATAAGTCGGAACCGCTGCGTGAAGATCACTCATTCTCCTTGGTTTTGATTTTGACGTTTACACTCATACCCGCCCGTAAGGGGTAATTTGGATCTTTGGCTCCCTGTAACTCAATTTTAACAGGAATACGTTGGGTTACTTTTACGAAATTACCAGTGGCATTGTCTGGTGGTAAAAGTGAGAACTTGGCACCAGTAGCTTGCGACAAGGATGCTACTTTGCCCTCAAAAACCTGATCAGGATAGGCATCTACTTCAACTTCGGCATCTTGACCTTTGCGGATTGCGGAAATCTGCGTTTCTTTGAAATTGGCAACTACCCATACTTTTTGATCGTTGGTAATCGCCATCAAAGGTTGACCAATAGAGACCACTTGCCCTTTTTGAACGTTCTTTTTGCTGACCACGCCATTGGAAGGTGATTTGATCACACAATAAGACCATTGGAGTTGTGCATTTTCAAGATTGTTTGCAGCTTGTTTTACCGATAACTCAGCCAAACTCACCCCATTATCAGAGCTCGCAATGTTACTGCGAGTGGTCTCAACTTGATTTTTAGCGGCGGCAATTTGTTGTTTCAAGGCACTTACTTGACCTAAAGCGATTTGGAGTTGCGCCTCAGCAGCCTCTTTTTCCGCTTGAATACCATCAAATTGCTGCTGCGTAGCAGCTTTTTGCGCCAAGAGTTGACGGAAACGTTCAAATTCTTTAGTGACTGCACCAAGGCGGACTTTGGCCGCATCAACGCCAGCTTGGGCTGAGGCCATATTGGCTTCTACCGCTTGAGAGTTGGCTGCAACCGTAGCTACACTTGATAAAGTAGTTCCTTTGTTGGCTTTTGAAAGTTGGACATTTTGTTGGGCAATGGCTAAAGCAAGCTCAGCTTGTTTCACGGCAATGCGATAAGCTGTATCGTCCAAAAGTACCAGGGTGTCACCTTCAGCCACATTTTGATTGTCATCAACCAGAATTTCGATCACCGTTCCGTTGGTTTTAGGAATAACAGGGCTAATATCGCTGTCTAGTTGGGCATTGTCTGTTTCAGGGCCTTGACTGCAAGCTGTCATAAAAACGCCAAAGGCCAGGCAGAGAATAACTCGAAAAGTATACATTGTAGTGGTGTGTTAAAGGTTATCGAATGGATTGGAGCAATTGGCGGAAAGCCAATGATGCATTTGCTGAAGCATTGACTTGGTCAACTTCAGCGTTCAAAAATTGGGTATTGGCAGCTAAGAAATCCGTTGCGGTAGTCGTGCCAGCACGAAACCTGTTTTCTTCCAACTCATAGTTCTTACGGGCTTGAACCAAGGCTTTTTCAGCAAACTTGACCTGCTCTCGAACGCTTTGAAGGTGCCGAAACCGGGCATTGACTTCCATGGCAATGCCCTCTTTAGCTTGGTTGACAACTTGTTCAAGTTGGAGACTTTTCAGTGATTGCTCATTGATTTTTTCTTTTCCTTGGTACAGTTCGCTCAAGTTCCATTGGAAAAAAACACCCAGGTTCCAAGTACCAGTAAATACGTTTTGATTGGGAAAAAGGCGCTGATTAGGCAAGTCGTAATTGTAGGAGAACCCTGCGCTGAGGCTTGGTGCCCGATCGGATCGGGTCAAGCGCTCATTGATCGCTACCTGTTGTTGGCGGATCGCTAAATTTGACAATTCAGGCCGATCCGCATGAGCTTTGCTGATTAAAGTTTGGAGCGATTGGTCTTCTTCATTGTTTGATGGTAGTGAAACAGGCAGTTCAATAGGTGAATCTTGGGTTCTACCAAGTAGGGTGTTGAGCTGAAAACACAACAAATCATCGGTATGCTTCATTTCAGCAAGGCGCGTCTCTAAATTCATGCTTGCCAATTCAATTTTCAGCAACTCATTCTCTAGCAGCAACCCTTGTGCGAGTCGGTTTTTGGCATCTGTTATTTGACTGTTGAGTAAGTCCAGGCTATGTTGCAGCAGCTTTTTTGCTTGCCTCAACGCATACAACTGGTACCAGATAGAGGTGATGTTTGCCTCGATTTGGTTTTTGTGCTGTGCTGTTTCCGTTGAATTCACTTTCTCCTCAAGCTGGGCAAGTTCGTTGGCATACCGCAATTTGCCTCCATTCCAAATCAATTGTCTTACCTGTAGGGCATTGTAGGATTGGTTTAAAATTTGGGGATTCAAGGTCACTTCTCCAGTAGGGAAATTTACCCTGAAAGGCTCAATGTTGTCGCTCAAGCGCAAGTAACTCGCACTTAAACTCACCTGTGGGAGGCTCAACTGTCGGGTTTGGACGATCTTCGAACTGGCAATTTTTTGGGCAAGTGCATCCGATTTTAGTTGAGAGCTATGGCTTAATCCCTCGGTTAGAGCTTGTTCCAAAGGGAGCAAGAAAGAGGATTGGGCATGGATGGTCTGGTACCACAAGAATGGCATTAACACCCAAAAGTAATGACCATTTAATCGTTTTGACATTTAAAATTGAGTTTTGTTCAAAAAGTGAATGCTGTTCATTACGTGAAATCAAAAAAAGATAGCTTGTGCCACCCATTTGTTTAAACACGAATCGGTACCTTGAACAGGACTAAATGAACTTGGTTCATTTTTTGCCTAAAAAAATTAGAGCTTCTTGTTTATGCCATTTTCCAAAATTTCTAAAAAGGTGTCTAACAGGTGAGTAGGCTCAATTTGCATTTTTTCGTAGATGATGTTTCCACGTACTTTGATGAGTTGTAGAATACCTGTTGTCATGCCCCAAAGGCATAAAGTAAAATTTTGTATATCAATGTTTTCATTTAGGGTGCCTGCTCTTTTTGCTTCATCGATCATGCGGCTCACTAAATGAGTTATTTTTTCACTTGATTTATACATTTCATCGCTTTCAACTAGGGTATTGTTGGCTTCGTAAAGTGAAACGAGGTCGTAATAAAGTGGGTTTTCCTGGTAGAAAAGGTAGTTTTTTTGGACAATTTGTTTTATTTTATCCAGTGGAGTGCTATCGCTTTGTTCAACTTTCTCAAAAGCACTCAAAAGCTGTAGCCTTGCTTTGATGGTAAGGGTGGCAAGGATTTCTTCTTTATTTTTGAAGTAAAGGTAGATGGTTCCGGTAGCCAGTTGGGCTTGTTGAGCAACTGCATCGACGCTTAAGCTGTGTAAGCCACCTTTGGTCATGATGACCTCTGCTGCCTGTAAAATGCTTTCGCGCCGAGATTCTTTTTCAGCTTGTTTCCTGCTTTTTGTTCCCATCTTTCCTTTTTGCTGGGGTAAATTTACTTTTTTGCTTACGATTTTGATCCTTTTCTGCGTGGTAAAAACTTATTTTGAAAGTTTTAGGTCGAAGCGTAGGGGGTAAGTTTTTACTTTAAGCAACTTGCTCAAATACTAAGAGATATGATCATTCGACAATTCAACACTGAACTTGGCCTGTATTCCTTCACTGAGAAAGGTGTGCAAACGGCCTTGCACGCTCACCCTGCGCTTGAATTGATGGTGGCCAGGCAAGGCAGGTTTTCCTTGCGCTTTTCAGATGCCCAGTTGAATGACTTGCGCCTTGCAGTAGTAGGACCCAATGTGGCACACGCGGTTGAAGCAAGTCAGTGTACCATGGATATTATTTTGGTGGAGCCCGGTCATCTGACATTTGCACAGATCCAGCAAACCCTGGGTAAAAATACGGATTTGGGTTTGGTCTCAGCGCTAAACGAGTATTTCCCAAGTGAATTGAATGCTGGGATGATACCAAACTGGCTCGACAGTTTTGCGAGAGAACAACATTATGATCAACGCATTGAGAAGTGCATGATCTTGTTGCAGGAAAGTCTGGAGGTAAACCAGGCCCATTTTTCCCTGAAAGATCTGTCCAGGCAAGTCCATTTATCAGAAGGGCGGCTGTCGCATTTGTTCAAAGCTGAAATTGGGCTTTCCATTCAAAAATACATCATTTGGGTGCGCTTGAGAAATGCTGTCAAATACCTTATCCAACAAGAGAGCAACCTGAACGAGGCTGCTTTAATGGCGGGCTTTTATGACTTGGCCCATTTTTCACGTAATTTCAAGGCAATGATGGGTCTCAAGCCTTCGCAAGTGTACAACAATAGCAGAATCGTACAATACTAATTCGGAAGAACACCTGCAACTTTGCGCAAAACATTAGTCATGGTAAAAATTCTTTTGGCAACTTTGTTGGGTACTCTCGTCTATTTTCTATTTGGCGGGCTGATTTTTGAGGGAATACTTGGCCAGTACATGTCCGAAAACACAACCAAAGTGGAAGGCTTCCGCAAAGACGAAGCCAACAGTAGCACGTTGATGTTGGTGATTTCCTGCACTGCATATGCGCTATTGCTGTCCTTGTTTTTTGGACAATGGTCAGCGGTTTATGTTTTTAAAGAGGGAGCTTTGAAAGGAGCCATGATTGGCATGTTGATTGCAGTGATGACCAACGCGTATTGGTATTCCAGCACCCATTTTTTCAACAGCATCAAACCCCTGGTGGCCGACGTGTTGGCTGCCGGAGTGACCGTAGGGGTGATGGGGGGTGTGATCGCTGCGTTTTTTGGGTATTGGCAGCGTTGAGTTAAACTCGTCCACTAATGGTTTTGAGCAAATCATTGGTCAAAGTGAGTCCTGGCTTGTTCGGCATTTTTTTTGATATACGACATACGACATACGACATACGACATACGACAGATGATTTAGGGGATCGCTGGGGAAATTTGTCCTATTTTAGGTACTTGTTTGCAGGGTTTGAGATTTTTGAAATTTTTAATTGATAAGTTCTTTCCGAGAGCCGCAACAGTAGAAAATTAGTTTGAATTACACAAAACCTAAAGTGGTTGAGTATAGCTTCTTACCACCAATCACAAA
This sequence comes from Chitinophagales bacterium, assembly GCA_013299105.1. GTDB lineage: Bacteria > Bacteroidota > Bacteroidia > Chitinophagales > Saprospiraceae > Haliscomenobacter. The sequence goes on from JAAFJY010000035.1 coordinate 39,672, forward strand.
CTCCTACTCCTTCGCGGCTCAGATGTGCAGAAACAAAAAACTGCCTGGTCCCCACTTAGGGCCAGGCAGCACATCTTAGCTGATGAAAAATATAAGTACCTCTACTCGGTCGTGGTGGTGGGTTTTCTGCGAGAGAAAACCAGGTCTTGGCCAAAGTAGTAGTTGAGCAGAAACGAAGATGGGGTTGTATCTCTTCAACTTTTCAACCCTTCAACTTCCCTGAAGAATCATCCCGTAGGGCACCCTCTTTTGGGTGCCCTGAGCGGATTTTGGGATAATTAGGCCAAGAATATCTTACGTTAAGTTCAGGTGGTCTATTTCACCACCGTCACTTTTCCGGTTTTGTCAAAATTTTCGTTGCCAATGCTGTAGAAATAGGTGCCAGCTGGCAGTTCGTTCAATTGCATGTCCACGCGCTGGAAGCCGTCGGTATTGAGCTCTACTTTTTGGCTGTGCAGCACTTTGCCATACATGTCTTGTACTTGCAATTGATAAGCACCTTTTGGCCAGTTCAGCAGTTCCAATTGGGTGAAGCCATTGGTGGGGTTGGGATACACATTGGTAGCCGGTCCTACTTGTTGAGCGGCTTTGCTGCCCTTGAGTCCTTCTGCTTGGGGGCCGTCAAAAGCCGGACAAGGAGTAGTTTCGTAGATGCGCACGTTGCGGAATTGGGATTCAGAGCTGTAAGGAGGCGCATCCATGTCAGCAGCGAAGAATAGGCGCGTTGCGGCCCCTGTGTAGTATTTGCCGATCTGGATGGTGTATTTTTTCCAAGTTCCACCGCCAGCGTAGTTGCGGAAGTCCGCGATGCCCCAAGTCTGGGTTCCCCACAACTGGAAGGTGAAGGGCGAGGAGATGTTGTCATCGTCATCAAACCCGATGCCATGAATTTCACCCTGGGTACTGGAGCGGAATTCAAACTCCAGGAACGTGTTGGCTGTGAGGTTGTAGTTCAATTGGACGGCTTTCCAGGCGTTGTTGCGGATGATCAGGGTCTGACCATTGTCAGCAATCTGAGCAGTGCCCGCGTCCTGGCTTCCACCAAAAGCAACTGGTACATTGCGGTTGAAGTCGATTTTCAGGCAAGTACCGCCACTGCCACCACTGCCACTGTCATTGCCGCCACTGCCACCGCTGGGGTTTTCTACGCAAAAACGGGTGCTTGATTCGCGACCAAAAGTACCACCCGAGGCCAAGACCGCACCAGCTGCATTGGTGAGGCGGAAAGTACCATTGCCGTATTGGCAGCAGATGCCATCACCCACACGGTCGAGAATGCGCAAAGTATAGCAACCGAAAGGCAAACAAACCGTCTTCTCAATTTTTTGCCCGGATGTTTTGTCCACGTAAGGGCCCCCTTTTTCGACCGCACTGCCTGCTGCATTCAGGATTTCCCAGGTTGTTTCGCTGCCGAACAAGTCGAGGGTCATGCTGAAAGTTACGTTACCGCAAGTGGCTGCGTTACCGCCGCTGCCAGAGCCGCTACCCGAACCGGAGCCACTGCCAGAACCGCTGCCTGATCCACTACCGCTGCCAGGGTTGGTTGGCGTACATGCTTGCAAGCAACTCGCAGCTGCGACTTTGTTGCGGATCAAATTACCAGGTTGTTGGCCAAAGCCATTGGTAAACTTGATGCCTACGCGATTCAAGTGACAGTAGGACATTACTGTCCCTCCTTCGGTAGGAGCTCCGGGCACTGCACAACCACCTTCGGTAAATCCAGGACAACCATCAATGGCAGTGCCGTTGCCGTTCCAAGAGCAAGAGTGGGTGTGTTGAGAACCCAGTATGTGCCCCAATTCATGGGCTACCACCATCACAGTGAAAGAGAAAGTTGGCACAGCGGAGAAAGAGCGGCCAATCCCCGAATACCCCATTTTAAATGAGGTGAAGGAGCGGCAAAGGCCATCCACTACCGCGATACCACCATTGCCGCGGTAAGACAGCAGCATGGCTGCATCACCGTTGAAGGAAGTACGGGTGCGCTGAAACTGAGTCAATAATCCGTAAGTATCCGATCCTGAATAAGGACTGGTCGTGTTCCAGATGAAAATTTGCGACAGGGTGATGTTCACCCGTTCATTGGCATAGAGCGTTGCCACTTCGTTGAACATTGCGGTGATGTAACGTTGGGTGCCATCCTGGCCACCTTTGTCCACAAAAACATCATTGTCTACTTCGAGGTAAACCCGCACACAACCCGCAGCGCTGCGCAGGTTGCTACTGGTCAACTCTTCGCGAGTGTAGGAGCGGTTGTCATCTTTGGCGTGGCATTGAAACTCTGGGCGGTCAGCCATTTTGTCTTCTGCATGGAGCACATGCAGACCAGTCTCACTCTCAGCATATTTGCCAAGTACCTGGTTGCCATGCTCTTCGGTGCTGATAATCCCTGCAATCTCCCCATCAAAAATGGAAATAGAGACCAAGGAACCCGGATGACCTTTTACCACACCACGGTAAAAAATGCCTTCCGACATCTCTTGCACTACTTGGGGGTTGCTGGCCATAACCACACCGAAATCTTCGCTGAAGAGATTGACGCGGACCAGATCCAGTTCCATATTACCGTGTTCGGTTGCTGGCAAAGGCAGTGCCAGCGCGGCGGGTTTTTGCTCCAAAATTTTGCGTAAAGGCTCGGCTTTTAGGGTCATCCAGGTCGCTTCAACTGCTTTGGCATCGCGCAAGGCTGGAGCCGGTTCAAATAACGCAAAAGTGGTCGTTTTGGGGTTGATTTTTCTTTGGGATTGAATTTCATCCGATGGTTTCAAAGAAGATTGAGCGTTTAGCGGTGCTATAAAACAAAGCACAGCCGTAGCTAAAGTAAGCATAAATCTCATGGCGTGAATCGGTTTTTGGTCAAACATTTAAGGTTACTTGTTGCTGCGAGCGGCTTTATGTTTCAAGTGGGCCAAGTAAAATCGGTTTTGAGATAGCCTTTGTCAACACTTGATCAGGTAAAACTTGCTCTAGTATTAGGGCAATACGTTTACAAAACCCTCTCCTGACAAGTCAGGAACGAGCATAGCAAGCGCATTGCCGATAATACCAGCAAAGTGCAGCGACTTGCGTCGTAGCGAATAGTTTTCTCTCAGTATGAATTTTCTCCTACAAGGAAGAAGATAGGTGGAACACCAGCATGCCGTGCTAAGTGACCAGCACTTGGCAATGACTATGCATGACAGGTTCTTAGTACTGCAGCGTCAAATTTGTGTGTGATTATGATTTGCTAGTGCGCAATGTAGAGCGCTGGAAGGAAAACAAGCCCGGAGAAAAATCTCCGCGTGAATTTTTGCGCTTGGTGTGCTTGCTTTCCTGGCTCAGACTTAGGTGCAGGAATTTATTATCCCGCTTAGACAAATGCTAAAATTACGAATAATTTTGGCACCTGTTTCTTTTAACTTACAATCGTGGAATCAAATTGTACACGGCAAACAAAATATACTATTTTTCTCGCTGTGTTGTGCAAAGATAAGCAGGAATCTCAAAAAGACAATACCTAGGGGAAACCATAGTAAGTAAAAAAATGACATTTGATACGCCTCGAAAAAATGACGCCCGGCTCAAAAGCCAGGCGTCAGAAAAGTAACCTTAAAAAAACAATTCACGCCTTAACAGCGTGTGCTAAAGCCGATGGAAAAACCTGCCACAAGCCCGCTACTGCCCTTATATCACAGGCGTTTAGGGCTGCATTGAGTCCAATCAAGCATAGGTACTGCTTCCGTCTCCAGGCAGGAAATGTACAATCGTGTTTTTGGGAGTGCGTTGAAAAAATAAGACGTCTGTAAAGTCCAAAAGGATGGTGGATTGGGTAGTTATTCAACGCTTCTGCAAATATACTATTTTTCTAAACATGACGCAAGTTTTACAATAAGCTGACAAAAATGACAATCTGGGCCATTCAATTCAGCGGTATTCGAAGGTACATTGCCAGCGAAAATTCGCAGCAAAAAAGAGGCAGAGGATGGTCTGTTTTACCCGAAGCAGGAGAAATAGGAGGCAGATTATTTAAAAAAAGGGGGTGATAAGGATGTTTACTAACTCAAAGCAGCTACTAAAATAGCCTCATCAAAGCGCTCAAAATGAACTTCAAAATTGCGCTCGAAATGATCTTTTACGATACAAGCCTGGAAAATGCCGCCTTGTTCACGGTACTCAAAGGGCTGAAGCTGGATGTGCCGGATCAGGTCCAATTCGCGTTGACCATAGGCTTTGTACATGGCTTCTTTGGCACCCCAGCAAACGTGCAAATGGGGCAAACGCTTACTTTTTGAAATAAAATCCTGTTCGGCAAGGCTCAAAAACTTGGGGACAATGCGCTCGATCTTGGCCACCAAAACCTGGATGTCGATGCCTGTGATTTGATCAGAAATGATCGCTGCGGCTAATTGGTGCGAATGACTGAGCGAAAAGTGCAAGGGCAAACCTTGCAAGTGGGGTTTGCCATATTGGTCTTTGAACAAGGCCGGGCGAGCGTGGTGTCCGCTCAATTCCCAGACCAGTTGGCGGGCGGCCAGCCATTCACGGCGCCTTTCTCCTTTGATCTGCTCCAATTCAGCCCACTCACTTGGGCTTAAATCGAGTTTTTCCAAAAACCAAGATTCGGTTTCAGTGATTTTCCAGATGGCCAGGGTACTGCCTCGGTTGGGTTGTCGCTGGTGAACGATGGGCATGTTAGAGGTTTAGCGGTATTTTTCTAATGCTTTCTTACCAGCCTCGCTCAAGTTCAAATTGGCACTGGTGGCAGCGCGTTCGGCCAGGAGTTGTTCCCAGTTTTCAGTGCCATACCAAAGCACTTTTCTCCATTGCTGCATGGCTTCGGGGCTGTAAGCGGCGAGTTTTTCGGCCAAACTGAACACTGCAGCGTCCAAGCCGGGAATGTCTTCAAAGAGAGATGTATAAAAACCTTTACTCAAAGCCCATTCCGCCGACCTGAAGTTTTCGGCATCTAGGCTCAATTCGGCCAGGGCAGTAGCACCAATTTTGCGTTCTACGACCGGGCCAATCACAAAAGGCCCGATGCCAATGCTTAGTTCACTGAGTCGAATGGCGGCTTGCCGGGTGGCCAAAGTGTAATCACAAGCCGCTGCCAAGCCTACTCCGCCACCAATGGCTTTGCCTTGCACTCGCCCAATGATGAACTTGGGGCATTGGCGCATGGCATTGATCACGCCCGCAAATCCTCCAAAAAAAGCAGTGCCTTGCTCCAGGCTTTCGATGGCCAGCATTTCTTCAAAATTGGCTCCGGCACAAAAACTTTTTTCGCCAGCACTTTGCAAGACCAACACTTTCACTGTACTATCCTGCCCCTTTTTTTGAATCAATTCCTTCAATGCTTTCAATTGTGTGGAAGGAAAGGAGTTGTGGGCTGGATGTGAGAAGGTAATGAAACCAATACCGTTTTTTAGGTCAAAATCTACTTGTCCAGTCATGGATGGCCATTTTTGCTGCAAAATAGGAACAATACCTTATTATATGTAGGATGGCGTTGAAAGGTTGAAAAGAAGGATACCTAGCAGAAAATTCGACAGCAAGCCAATGGGAAATACGATCAGAGATTCCTATTTTGGTCAAACAATTAGAACCCACACCGATGCTACGCGAAAAAATCGAAGTATACATTCCCGTTGACAATGCAACTTGGGACCAAATGTGCAAAATAGGGCGTACCTTCCAAGTCAAGCGGCGCCAAGTTTTCAGTTCTCCTGGAGAGATATTTGACCGAATGTTGTATTTGGAAAAAGGCATTGCCCGCTGTTACCTGATCCAAGACGGAGAAGAAAAAACGATTTACTTTTTCACCGAAGGAAATTTTACGGTCGATTTTCGAAGCTACATCACCGACGAGCCAAGTGCTTTGTTTTTTGAAGCCATTGAGGATTGTACTTTTTTCAGTTTGCCCAAAAAAGAGTTGATGGCCGTTTATGCGACGCGACCTGCGTTTTTTCAATTTGACCTGGCCATGACCCGGCAAGAATACCTACGCCTAAGTGAGCGCATGATCCAGTTTTACCAGGATGATCTGGAAACCCGCTATTTGAAATTGCTCAATGTGCAGCCGGAGCTTTTTCAGCGTATTCCCCAGCATTACATCGCCTCCTATTTGGGGGTCAAGCCGCAAAGCCTGAGTCGCATCAAAGCGCAAGCCCTGGCCCGAAAAGTGTAACATAGGTGAATGCGTAGAAGGTGAATGCGGATGAACTTTGCAGAAAAATCAAACAATCATGAGTATCTATTTTTTTCTCAAGTTGGTCCACATCCTGGCCGCCATTGTAGCCCTGGGCTTCAATTTTTCTTACGCCATTTGGACCGCACGCGGGGCTAAAACCCCCGAACACCTCTTGTTTACCCTCAAGGGCATCAAATTTTTGGATGATTATGCTGCTAATCCGAGTTACCTGGTATCGCTAGCAACTGGGCTGGCGATGAGCTATCTCGCGGGGTATCCTATTCTGGAAACGCGCTGGATTTTGTATGCCTTGATCATATTTGGTGGAATGGGCATCGTTGGATTTGGATTATACACCCCCGCTTTGCGAAAACAAATCAAAGTATTGGAAACCCAGGGCATGTCTTCGCCTGCGTACCAGCAGGTCAATGCCCGTCAAACCATCTTGGGTCTGATACTTTTTGGTTTAGCCTTGTCGATTCTGGTACTGATGATTTTTAAGCCGCAGTAGCGTAAAAAGAAAACTTGCATTTTGCCGTGCTTACTATACTGTTGGTCGATGAAAAATGGGCAAGTAGCGCCATTTGTTGGTAAAAGGAACTGCTTTTGCAACCTTAATAGTATTCCACTGTTTTTGGGGTAATAAATCCGTAATTTTGCGGCCCAAATTTAAATGTGATGAAAAAAATCGCGGCGCTTGCCTGTTTTACTTTATTTTTAGGTGCCTTAAATGCCCAGCAACCAGCTGCCCAAGCTCAGTCGGATACTTTGAAAAAACCAGCTACGGGCAAACCTGCCCAAGGGACTTACCCACCTACTCAAGGCGCTCGCCCAAGTGGCGCACCTGGCGCTGGTGCCCCAGGCGGATGGGGCGGTAGCAACAGCGCCAGCAGCATTACGGGCCGAGTGTTTGGTGTGTTGATCGACTCTTTGACCAAAAAACCTGTGGAGTTTGCTACCATCGTATTGGTGGAAGTGGGTACGCAAAAGCAAAAAGATGGGCTGGTGACCGACGAAAAAGGTGTTTTTCGCTTTCCTGAGGTAAAACTAGGCAAGTATGAACTCCTGATCTCATTTCTAGGCTACCGCAACAAGACCATTAAAGGTTTGAACTTAACCCCCGAAAAACCCGACTACAATGGCGGTAATATTTACCTCGTTTCGGAAAGTTTCAACCTACAAACAGTCGAAGTAGTAGGCCAACAAGCCCTGATCGAAAACAAGATTGACAAACTGGTTTACAACGCCGAAAAAGACATCGCCACCGCTGCTGGCGATGCCTCTGACGTGCTGCAACGTGTGCCCTTGTTGGCCATTGACGGCGACGGAAACTTAAGTCTTCGGGGTTCCAGTAACGTGCAGATTCTGATCAATGGCAAGCCTTCGGCTATTTTTCAAGGCAGCATAGCAGATGCCCTCAAGTCAATCCCTGCTGACCAGATCAAAAGTGTAGAAGTGATTACCAGTCCTTCGGCTAAGTACGATGGTGAGGGCAGTGCGGGGATTGTGAACATCATCACCAAGAAAAAATCGGCAGAAGGTTTTACGGGTTCGGTATCGGGCTCGGGGGGTACGCGCTCCAACAATGCCAACCTCTCGCTCAACTATGTACGCGGCCGTTTTGGCCTGAACTTCAATGGCGGTAGTTTTCTCACGCCATTGCGCCCGTCCAGCGCCAACTTCGAGCGCCAGGACTTGCTCAGCACGGGGACTCGCACCCTCAACCAAGTCACCGATGGCCGCAGTAGTTTTTATGGCCCTCGCGGTACTTTGTCAGCTACTTACGATCTCAATGCCTACAACAGCATCAACTCTTCACTGACGTTCAATGGTTTTGGCAGGGTCAACGAAAACAATACTACTTCTAGTTTTGTGGATCCGGCTGCTAATTTTCGTCAGGATTACACCCGTTACTCCGAAGTCAGTTCTCTGAGGGGCGGATTTGACTGGAATACTGATTATCGACGGACCTTCAAAACACCGGAAAAAGAATTCTCTTTCTCGTTTCAGTTGACGGGGCAAAATACTTTGACTGAGAACCTCCTACGCCAGCAAGGCAACGATGCGAGCCTGAGTCGCAACGAAAGCAATGAAAACAATGGGGTCAACCTGGAAGGTACCTTGCAACTCGACTACGCCCATCCCTTCAGCAAAAAAGTAAAGCTGGAAGTGGGAGCCAAGTCCGTTTTGCGTGACATCAACAGTGACTTCTCTTACAGTACATTTAATACCAGTACCAACCAGTTTGTGGTGGATCCGCTGCGCTCCGATCTTTTTTCCTACAACCAGGATGTAGTAGCGGGCTATGCTTCGTTCAACATCAAGATGGGTGAGAAATGGGGTATGATCGCGGGTACCCGTTACGAATACACGGGGATCCGAGGCAGCTACCGCAATACCGAACGTAACCCCTTTGATTTCAATTACGATAATTTTCTGCCCAGTGTGACCCTCAGCCGTACTTTGAAGCAAGGGTCGGCCATTCGATTGAGTTATGGTAAGAGGATCCAACGCCCCAGCTTGCAATTTGTCAATCCTTACATCGAGATCAGTGATCCCCGCGACCTCACCGTGGGTACGCCAACGCTGTTGCCAGAGTTGACTGATCAGTTGGAGTTGAACTACAATACTTTCCTCAAGGGTGGGGTAGTGATCAATGCGGGCTTGTTTTCGCGCTTCACCAGTGAGATCATTGAGCCATTTACTACGGTTATCAATGACCCCAACAATATTCCTGCCGAGCAGCAGGAATTGGTAAAAAGCGTAAGGGCATTTTTGACCAATATCGACAGCGGGGTGAGTTTGACGACTTTCCAAAATATTGGTTCAAGCCGCACCTTGGGTTTCAACTTCTTCACCTCGGCCAATGTGGCCAAGGATAAAATCCAATTGAGGGGTGGAGCGACCATTTCCCATTACGAAGGCGAGGGCGTTTTAGGCGGTCGTCGGGTTAGCAATTCTGGGTTCTTCTGGAATGGCAACGCCAACGTTACCTTTACTTTGAGCAAAACCCTCAAGTTCGAAGCCAATGGATTTTATGTTTCACCAAGGGTAGGCATCCAAGGGGTACGTTCGGCTTATACCCGTAGCTCCTTTGGGTTGCGCAAAGACATTTGGAAAAAGAAAGGTAGTGTGGGTCTAATCGCTGTACAACCTTTCCGCCGCGATTTGCGCTTCCCCAGTCGCCTTGAGGGGGTTAATTTTACGCAAAACAGTGAATTCGCTTTTGCCCAACGCTCTTATGGTTTGACTTTCAGTTATCGCTTTGGCAAACTGGACTTCAAGCAGCAGCGCCAGCGCAATACCAAGATCAAAAATGACGACCAGAAAGACGGTGGCGGCGGTGAATTTTAATTGTTTTTTGCATTTTTGATCGATGTCTTGGGGCAAAATCTATGGTTTAGGTTTTGCCCCAAATTTTTTCTTAGGGAGCGTAAAAAAATAAGGTGGACAGTTTTGGGTTTAGTGAAAAAAGGTCACTACCAGTTTAAGCAACTGGATTAAAGGATTTGTGTTCTTTTTTTGCTAAACCTCAAAAACAAAGATGTCCACCTTATTTTAGCTCAGATACCTAGTAGTTTGTTTTTTAAGTTTGCTAAACCATCGAGAATGAGTTTTTGAATTGAAGCGTTAAGCGCGTAAAGCCTTTCAGCCTATTACCTCTACCAATCAGTAGGGGAGATAATTGCAAAAACTTAAAAAACGCCGTACTTAGGGCCGCTGATTAAATGAAGTAAACAAGTTGACCAAAGCTTTTAGCCACTTCGTGGCTTCAAGTTGGGAACATGGATGAAATTGGGTTTGGCTGTGGTGGTTTGGGTGTGAGGAAACCCCGATTTCAATTGGCTGCGGCGAAAGTTTAAGCTCGAAGCTACACACCCGAACTCACACTTACACACCCCAAACCCATTCTTGCGGATTTCCACTGATTTCCAGCGTGATTTTGACCATGACGTTGCCTTCCACAGCAGCTTTAATAGATGGCCAAAAGCGTATACTTTATTTTTTCGCAATTCCTTATATCTTACACGCCGTTTTTCATCTTTTAAAAGCTATGATTGTGAAACACTACTCTTTGATTTTTTTGCTGTTTTTGGCGTGCAGCGTTTTTGTTGCTGCTCAAAAAGACAACCGTTTGTATGAAATGCGCATTTACACCGCTGAAAAAGGCCGTTTGAATGATTTGCACAAGCGTTTTCGGGAACACACCACCAAGTTATTTGTCAAACATGGTATGACCAACGTGGGCTACTGGGTGCCACTTGATAACCCTGACGAAAAGCTCTACTACGTTTTGTCTTACCCGAACCTGGCTGCGCACGATGCTGCTTGGGAAGCTTTTCGGGCCGATACTGCTTGGATAGGTGCCAAAAACCGCTCAGAAGCCAATGGAAAACTGGTGAGCAAGGTTGAAAGTATCTACTTGAAAACCACCGATTATTCACCTTTGGACCTCAAATCGGACGGTAACCGCATTTGGGAATTGCGTATTTACACTACCAATGAGGGCATGTTGAGCCATCTGAACAATCGCTTCAAAAATCACACCATGAAGTTGTTCAAGAATCATGGCATGCGCAACATTATTTACTGGACGCCTACTGAGGAGAAGCAGGGCGCGAAGAACATGCTCTACTATTTTTTGACCCACCCCTCAGCGGACGCAGCCAAGGAAGCATTCAGGACCTTTGTGGAGGATCCTAAATGGAAGGAGGTCGCTGCCAATTCTGAAAAGGTGGCAGGTGGAAAAATCATTGCCAAGTTGGAGTCGATTTATCTTTTTCCAACTGATTATTCGCCGATCAAGTAAATGCTGGTCGACAGGATTCAAGTTCAAAGAAGAGGGCGGATAGGTGATTACTTGTTCACCTCTTTTTTGCTTAGAAGAAGAAGGGGCGATCCTTTTTTGGATAGTTATCCTTACTTTAATAGTTTAAAGTGCCTCAATTTTCAGGATGAAAGAACCGAAAAATAAAATAACAATAAGATTCAGTAGTTTTTCGTGCCATTCAAATGAATTTGACTGTAAAAAATTTGGATATAAAGTGAGAGGCGAATACATTTGCCCTACATAAAAATGTAGCAAGAGGTCGGACCTAAAATTCGATCTCCTCCCTCCGCTTATATTTTGTCCCTCATTTTATCTGACACTACACGCGTAATACTCAGTCGTCCCTTACTCTATCCTCACTTGCACGCGTAATACTTTCTAACAACCATTTAGTCTCCATTACAGCCAAGCGTCTGCACGCTGCTTTGCTCATTGCATTGCATTGTGTTTACTACTTGCGCGATCCTTTCAGGCCTATGTATTCAAATCACGGCTAAAGTGCGTTGCACTTTATGCCGAATAAGTTCTTTATGCCTATAAATTTCTGATCCCGAAAAACATGCGCATGGGCAATTGTTACAATTTAAAACTGGGGATAAGTTTTTTGTGCTGCTTAGTATGCTCAATTTGGACTTTATCCGCACAAGAAAAGAATACCGGATTACAGTTTATTCACGCTTGTAAAGGCACAAGCGTGGACTCTATTGATATTTATCTCGAAAACACCATACTGGTAAATGACTTGCCTTTCTCGCAAGCGAGTACATTTCTCTCAATTTCAAGTATTAATAACCAGAGGTTTACTGTTTTACCACACCGCAGCACAGCACTAAAAGATAGTATTTTTAGTTTTTTATTCTCTCCAAAGAAAGACAGCCTTTATACCATCACCCTGCTCGGAAACGCCAAATCAGGTACCGCATTCCCGTATGGACGCAGCATTGGATTGGCGCGTAAGGCTGCGCTAAATACCCAAAGAACGGAGGCCAGTTTTGTTCACGCTGCCCCTGGAGCACAAGCGATTGACGTGGTGTTGAGGGTGGGTCCAATGATCCTGGGTAACCTTGGATACAGCAAAGGCTCTAATTACCTTGAATTTGACGCGGATGAAAATTTCCTGGATGTAAAAGTTAGCGGCACTAGCGATATCATTGGCACTTACCGCATGAATTTGCAAGCGTACAAGGGTAAAGCACTCAAAGTTGTTATTGTTGGTGAAACCTCCCGCCCCGATTTGTTCCAATTTTATGGGTTTTTGGAAGACGGCTCGCAAGTGGCCCTCAATGTGGCCCCGATTGCCAGGGTTCAATATGTGAATCTGCTGCCAATGGTAGTGGATGTTTTTAAAAACGGTACTCGTTTTTCAAACGACGCTGCTTTTTGCGCAGCAATGCCTTACAAGTACATGCCTGCCGACATTAACATGAACATTGCGGTCAGTGCAGCCACCAGCATCAATGCCCAGAATCCTTACGCACAATTCAAATTCACTTTTGAGAACATGAAAACCTACCTGGCCGTAACTGGAGGGGAATTGAACAACCCGGTTTACCCACTTAGCATGTTCTTCTATGACCAAGCCCGTGAAAAATCACCAGATGAAAAGAAAATCAACCTTGCGTTTTTTCAGGGTAATTATGAATGGCCGGGTTTAAACGTCTCCAATAGCAACAACAATCAAACCTTGTGTTCAGCACTCCGCTACGGTGGTTTTGCCGAATCGCTCGTTGATGCCCAGCGTCTCAACCTGGTGTTGCGCCGCAGCGACAACAATGCCGAACTGGGCCGCTTCAATTTGGACCTCGGAGCCTATGCGGGTCAAAGTCTTTTCATTTTCACCGCCCGCAATCCATTAGGAAAAGCAGCCGGCCTGTGGGCAGTACGCCCCAATGGCGAAGTAGTTGCTTTGTCCTCGCCTACCGTTTCGGTGAATGACTTTCTAGAAAATTCGAGCTTGAAGGTTTTTCCCAATCCTAGCACCGAATGGGTGCAAATCTCAGCTGAACTAAAAAAATCAACCCGCGTCAGTGCTTATGTGGCAGATGTGCGGGGCAAGATATTATTGAATCAAACCCAGGCAAACGCAGCAGCGGGGGCTTTTTCCAGCACATTTGATGTGCAAGCTTTAGCAGCTGGGGTATATGTATTGGGTTTACAATTTGAAGGAGGGGTTCACTCTTCCAGTTTATTTGTCGTGCAATGAAGCTAAGCCATGTTTTTTCCGCAAGCTTGAATGAAAGCAATGCGACCTGCAACAAAAACCAATTTGAACAACAACAGTGTAAACTAGCAAATTTGATGAATGCCATGAATGCTACGCCTATTCCAACTCAATCGACTCGCTCGATGTATGCAAGAGCGAATGCCGCTACTAATGCCCAAAGCGGTGGATGGAGTCCAGTTTTCAGGACTTTGCCAATTGGTCAAATCTCTTTTTTGCAAAGAACAGGGTTGTTTTTGTTTTTGTTAGCGGGCATGGCTTTGTCCAGTCCGGTGTTTAGCCAAAATTATACTTGCTCGATCAGCCAGCCCAATGGGGCGTGTGGTGATGCGGTGATGTACTATTTTGACAAGGATGGTACCATGCACTCCTTTGACATGGTCAGTGGTTCCATGAACTACAGCCCCACTTCAGGCAGCATCACCATGAGGATTAGGGAGCAGGGTGTCTCTACCAATACTGCTGATGTGTCCTTGAGCATTTCTGGGGGTTCTACTACGGGTACCCCTCACGAAGGGCCTTGTAGTGGGGGCTCTACCACTGGCTGGCGGTATTACACCAGTTTCAGTGGCAGTGTTACTGGTACCGGGGCACTTGCCGGGTTACGCATCAGCATCAGTTTAGGGGGCTATCCACCTTTTCACGTTGGTAATGGCGGCAGTACCGCTGGTGATCCCACTACACCAGGCTTTGCTGCTTGGTCAGTAGCTACCGTTAATGCTTGGCCTACTGCTGGACAAATGTATTTCAAGCCAGTTGGTCAAAGCAGCCAGACCGACTTTGAAGGCGATTTGAGCTGTAGCTGTACCCTGCCATCGACTTCCATTGATTGCGAAGCCAATGTCAACGGTGCGGGCTACAATGTCATTTCCACCTGTCAAGTTACGGCCAATCAAGGCCAATCGCTGTACCTGAGTGTCAACCCTAACGTTTCTACCGTGACTTGGACCGGGCCGAATGGATTTGCGGGTACGGGCAACGACGTGCTGATCTCCAACTCCGTTCAACCAGCTATGTCAGGTAATTACGTGGCAACAGTGACTACCGAGGAAGGCTGTCGGGGTACTAAAACCATCCAAGTGACCATCACTGGGGTCAGTGTCTCGGTCAATCATCCAACGATTTGTGCGGGCAGCAGTGGAACCATTACGGCTACTGCTACGGGGGGCACTACTCCTTATCGTTACAACTGGAGCACAGGTGCTACTACGTCTTCTATTTCGGTCAATCCTACCTCCAATGCTAGTTATACAGTCACCGTTACGGACTTTGCTAACCGAACAGCTACTGCGGTTAGCAACGTAACGGTCAATCCACGACCCACTCTCCAGTGCGAAGCGAGAGTGAATGGGACCTGGAGCATTTTGTCCAGTTGTGCCGTTACAGTGCAGTTGGGCAATGATGTCGCTTTGAGTGTAAACCCACAAGTCAGCACTGTCAATTGGTCTGGTCCGAATGGCTTTTCAGTGACAGGTAACAACGATGCATTCATAGCCAGCAGCATTACCGCAGCTCAAGTGGGAGCTTACACTGCAACCTTGACCGATGCAAATGGTTGTAGTAATGTCACGACCATTACGGTAACAGCCAATACGCCCAACCCGACGGTATCGGTGAACCATCCAACCATTTGTGCGGGAACAAACGGAACCATTACAGCTACTGGTTCGGGAGGCACCACCCCCTACCGCTACAGTTGGAGCAATGGCATGACCACTTCTGCCATTACGGTTAGCCCAACTGCAAATGCCAGCTATACCGTTACCCTGACCGATGCAGCCAATCGCACAGCAACGGCGGTTAGTAATGTTACAGTAAATGGTTTGCCCAATGCCAGTGCCAGCAACAATGGCCCGCTGACCTGTATCAAAACCAGCGTAACACTCACGGGGTCATCGACCACCACTGGTGTAAGTTTCGCTTGGAAAAACAGTGCGGGTACCACCATCGCAACTACGGCAGTCACCACCGTCACTACCGCAGGCACTTATACCCTGGAAGTGACCAGTGCACAAGGTTGTAAAGCCACTGCCACCACTACGGTGAGCAGCAATACCACCTTGCCCAATGCCAGCGCCTCGGTGAATGGAGCTTTGGGTTGTGGGCGTACCAGTGTCACTTTGACTGGCACCTCCACCACCCCTGGGGCTACCTTTGTGTGGAAAAACAGTGCGGGTACCACTATCTCCACCACCAGTACAGCTACGGCCACAACGGCGGGTAACTATACCCTGGAGGTAACTGACCCTGCGAATGGTTGTAAAAAAACGGTGACTCAAGCTGTGGTTTCGGACAATACGACCATCACGCTTTCTGGTTCCAGCAGCTTTGAAATTTGCGCAGGCGGTAGTGTGACCTTGTCGGCTACTACCAATGCAACAAGTCCTTACACGGACATTGAGTTCATGCGTTTTGTGACCCAACAGTCGAATCCTTATACTTCAAGTTCACCCAAAACCTATTTGGGAGGCTTCCCCGTACCAACTTCCAGTGCGGGCAGCATCACTTCCACGGATTTTCCAGCTGGCACTACCCAGCAAGTGTATTATGTATATGCTTGCACCAAGCCCGATCCACAGCCTGGTTATTGCCAGCCTTTTGTGGAATACATCGTGCGGGTGAATCCCAAGCCTACGGTCAATGCAGGTGCTGACCGTATTATTTGTAGCGGAACCAGTACCACCCTTACTGCCGTAGGATCGGGTGGTACACCGGGCTATACTTACAACTGGAGTCATAGTTTGGGTGCTGGAGCTTCCAAGTCGGTGAGCCCAACTGCTACTACAACTTATACTGTTACGGTAACAGACACCAAAGGTTGCACTGCTACCGATGCAGTAAAAGTAACAGTTGACAATACCACGATCACGCTCTCTGGTTCCAGCAGCTTTGAAATTTGTACCGGGGGCAGCGTGACTTTTGCGGCTACCTCCAATGCAACGAGCCCCTATACGGCCATTGAGTTCGTTCGTTTCTCTTCGCAGCAAGCCAATCCATATACTGCCACGGCCACCAAAACTTACCTGGGATACTTCAATGTACCTACTGCTGCGGTCGGTACGGTCAGTTCCACGGATTTCCCTGGGGGCACCACCCAGCAAGTATATTATGTATATGCTTGTACCAAACCCGACCCAACGGCGGGCTACTGCCAGCCTTTTGTGGAATACATCGTGCGGGTGAACCCCAAACCCACAGTTGATGCAGGTGCTCCACAGACTATTTGTGGCGGATCAGCGACCATCACCGCAGTGGGATCAGGCGGAACCCCAGGCTACACCTACAACTGGAGCAACAGCTTGGGTGCAGGTGCCAGCAAAACGGTGAGCCCAACCGCAACGACTACTTATACCGTAACTGTTACGGATTCTAAAGGCTGTACAGCTACCGATAATGTCACCATTACTGTTTCAGGAACGGGGATCAGTGCCACTGCTGCCAATAATGGCCCGCTGACTTGTACCAAAACCAGTGCCACTATTTCCGCTACACCAACTACTGGCGTCACTTATGCCTGGACGGTTCCGACTGGCGTGACCAATCCTGGTAATGTAGCTTCATTCAGTTCTACTACTCCTGGAGCTTATACGGTAACGGTAACTAGCACCACATCAGGCTGTACCGGAACATCCAGTACCACGCTTACCCAAAATACTACCGCTCCCAACATCAATGCGAGCAACGATGGTCCTTTGACTTGTACTGATGGCAGCGTGACCTTGACTGGTTCTTCGACCACCTCGGGCGCTACTTTTGTGTGGAAAAACAGTGCTGGTACCACCATCGCCACCACTGCCACCACCACTGTATCCACCGCAGGTACTTACACTTTGGAAGTAACGGGTCCGAATGGATGTAAAGCTACTATGACCACCACGGTTACAAGCAATACCACTCTGCCCAACATCAACGCGAGCAACGATGGCCCGCTGACTTGTGCCGATGGGACCGTGACCTTGACGGGTAGTTCCACTACCTTGGGCGCTACTTTTGTGTGGAAAAACAGTGCAGGCACCACCATCGCCACTACTGCCACCACCACCGTAACCACTGCGGGTACTTATACCTTGGAAGTAACGGGTCCCAACGGCTGTAAAGCCACCATGACTACCACAGTAGGCAGCAACACGACTGCTCCCAATGCTACGGCCAGCAACAACGGCCCCTTGGGTTGTGGCAAAACCAGTGTAACTCTCACGGGCACCTCAACCACTACAGGTGCTACTTTTGCGTGGAAAAACAGCGCTGGCACGGTCATCGCTACTACAGCTACCACTACAGTTACCTCAGCGGGTACCTATACCTTGGAAGTAACAGCTCCCAACGGCTGTAAAACCACCCGCACTACCACAGTGGTTTTGGACAATACCACGATTACCCTCTCTGGCTCCAGCAGCTTCGAGATTTGTGCAGGTGGTAGCGTAACTTTTACGGCCACCACCAATGCTACCAGCCCTTATACCGATATTGAATTTGTTCGTTTTTCAACACAACAATCCAATCCATACACAGCTACTGCGCCAAAAACCTATTTGGGCGGTTTTCCTGTACCTACCTCTAGTGCAGGATCGGTGACCTCCACGGATTTCCCAGCAGGCACCACCCAGCAGGTGTACTATGTATATGCTTGTACCAAACCCGATCCACAGCCTGGCTACTGCCAGCCTTTTGTAGAATACATTGTGCGAGTGAATCCCAAACCCACCGTGGATGCGGGTGCTCCGCAAACCATTTGTGCGGGCTCGCCAGCGACCATCACCGCAGTGGGATCAGGTGGAACCCCTGCATACACCTACAACTGGAGCAACAGCTTGGGTGCAGGTGCCAGCAAAACGGTGAGCCCAACCGCAACGACTACTTATACCGTAACTGTTACGGATTCTAAAGGCTGCACGGCTACCGATAATGTGACTGTTACAGTATCCAATGGTGTTTCCGCCTCGGCCAGCAACAACGGCCCGTTGACTTGTGCTACTACTAGTGCCACCATTTCAGCTACACCGACTACTGGTGTATCCTATGCTTGGACAGTTCCGACCGGCGCTACCAATCCCGGCAATGTAGCTTCATTCAGCACCACGGTGCCTGGCACTTATACTGTTACCGTTACGGCTACCGGTTCAGGCTGCACGGCCACAGCCAGTACTACGCTTAACCAGAATAACAGTGCACCCAACATCAATGCGAGCAACAATGGTCCATTGACATGTGCCAAAACCAGCGTAACCTTGACGGGCAGCTCAACTACTTCTGGAGTTACTTATGCCTGGAAAAACAGCGCTGGAACCGTCATTGCCACTACTGCTAGCACCACAGTTCCCACTGCGGGTACTTACACCTTGGAAGTAAGTGGCCCGAATGGTTGTGTAGCTACCACTACCACCACTGTTACCCAAGACCTCAGCCAACCCAATATCAGCGCCAGTAACGATGGTCCTTTGACTTGTGCTGATGGTACTGTTACCCTGACGGGCAGTTCCACTACAGTTGGTGCCACCTTTATATGGAAAAATAGTACAGGTACTACCATCGCTACCACTGCTACCACTATGGTAACCACTGCGGGTACTTACACCCTGGAAGTAACGGGTCCGAATGGTTGTAAAGCTACCGCTACTACTAACGTTACCGAAAACAAGGTTCTGCCCAATATCAGTGCGAACAACAATGGCCCGCTGACCTGTGCCAAGACCAGTGTTACGCTGACGGGCTCTTCGACCACTACGGGGGTAAGTTATATCTGGAAAAACAGCGCTGGTACCACCATTGCCACTACCGCTACTACGACCGTTAACACCACGGGTACTTATACCCTGGAAGTGACTGGCCCCAATGGCTGTAAGGCGACCGCTACTACCACCGTAACCCAAGACATCGCAGTACCTAACATCTCTGCTTCTGCATCGGGTACATTTACCTGTGCTGTTACCAGTGTCAGCTTAAATGGTTCTTCAACCACGCCAGGAGTGACCTACTCTTGGAAGAACAGCGCAGGTACTGTTATTGCTACTACCGCTTCTACTACAGTAAATACCGGAGGAACCTACACCCTTGAATTAACTGCACCAAATGGTTGTACAGCTACCGCTACAGTTACGGTTACGGGCAATACTACGCCTCCTAATGCCAGTGCAAGCAACGACGGTCCGCTGACATGTACCAAAACAAGCGTGAACCTGACGGGGTCTTCAACCACCTCAGGAGTTACTTATGTGTGGAAGAATAGCGCTGGCACCACAATCGCTACCACCGCTACCACGACCGTCACTACGGCTGGTACCTACACCTTGGAAGTGACTGGCCCCAACGGTTGTAAAGCTACCACTACTACTACCGTTTCAGGGAGCACTACTCCTCCCAATGCCAGTGCGAGCAACAATGGCCCACTGACCTGTAGCAAGACCTCGGTCACGCTGACGGGTAGCTCAACTACTACCGGCGTAAGTTTTGAGTGGACCAATAGTGCCGGAACCGTGATTTCTTCTACGGCAACGGCTACTGTCACTACTGCGGGCACTTATACTTTGGAAGTGACAGCGCCCAATGGTTGCGTGGCTACCACGACTACTACCGTTGTGCAAGACATTAGCGTACCCAACATCAGCGCCAGCAACGACGGCCCCTTGACTTGTGCCGACGGCACCGTAAACCTGACAGGTAGTTCTACTACGCCTGGGGCTACTTTTGTCTGGAAAAACAGTGCAGGTACCACCATTGCTACTGCCGCGACTACTACTGTTACAACTGCGGGTACGTATACCCTAGAAGTAACAGGTCCAAACGGTTGTAAAGCAACTGCTACTACCACCGTTACTCAAAATATCAGCCTCCCCAACGCCGGTGCCAGCAATAACGGCCCGCTGACTTGCGCCAAGACCAGCGTCAATTTGACTGGCTCTTCGACCACCACTGGGGTAAGTTACATCTGGAAAAACAGTACTGGTACCACCATCGCCACTACTGCTACTACTACGGTTACTACTGCGGGCACTTATACCTTAGAAGTAACAGGCCCCAACGGCTGTAAAGCTACGGCCACCACCACCGTTACCCAAGACCTAAGTGTGCCCAATGCCAGCGCGAGCAACAACGGCCCGCTGACTTGCAGCAAAACCAGCGTTAGCTTGACGGGTAGCTCTACCACCACTGGTGTAAGCTATGTGTGGAAAAACAGCGCTGGCACTACCATTGCTACTACCTCAACTACCAGCGTTACCACGGCTGGTACTTACACTTTGGAAGTAACTGGCCCCAACGGTTGCGTAGCAACGACTACTACTACCGTTACGCAAGACATCAGCGTTCCGAACATCAACGCCAGCAACGATGGCCCCTTGACTTGTACCAAGACCAGCGTTACTTTGACGGGCTCATCCACTACCACTGGCGTAAGCTTTGTGTGGAAAAACAGCGTTGGTACGACCATCGCTTCTACAGCTAGCACCACTGTAAACACCGCTGGTACTTATACTTTGGAAGTAACTGGCCCCAACGGCTGTAAAGCCACGGCTACCACCACGGTAACGGGCAACACCACACCTCCTAATATCAGCGCCAGCAACAATGGCCCACTGACTTGTAGCAAAACTTCGGTCACACTAACGGGCAGCTCAACTACTGCTGGTGTAAGCTATGAATGGACCAATAGCACTGGAACCGTGATTTCTTCTACGGCCACTGCTACCGTTTCGACTCCAGGCACTTATACCTTGGAAGTGACGGCGCCCAATGGTTGCGTAGCTACCACTACCACCATCGTTACGCAAGACATCAGCGTACCCAACATCAGCGCCAGCAACGATGGCCCATTGACTTGTATTGACGGCACTGTAACTTTGACGGGCTCTTCTACCACCCCTGGTGTAACTTATGTGTGGAAAAACAACACTGGTACGACCATCGCTACCACCGCCACAACAACCGTTACCACTGCGGGTATTTATACCCTGGAAGTAACTGGCCCTAACGGTTGTAAGGCCACTGCTACCACCACCGTTATCAGCAATACCTCCCTGCCCAACGCTTCGGCCGGTAACAATGGCCCGCTGACTTGTAGCAAAACCAGCGTCACTTTGACTGGCAGCTCAAGTACCAGTGGGGTTAGTTATATCTGGAAAAACAGCGCTGGTACCACGATTTCTACCACCAATATTGCTACAATAAGCACTGCTGGTACCTATACCTTGGAAGTGACCGGTCCGAACGGTTGTAAGGCGACTGCCAGCACCACCGTTATCCAGGACATCAGCTTGCCCAACATCAGCACCAGCAACAACGGCCCGCTGACCTGTACCAAGACCAGCGTTACCCTGACGGGTTCTTCTACCACCACGGGTGTAACTTTTGCCTGGAAAAATGGTGCCGGAACCGTCATTGCCACCACTGCAAGCACCAGCGTCACTACCCCCGGCACATATACTCTGGAAGTGACTGGTCCTAACGGTTGTATTGCTACGGCTACCACCACCGTTACCCAAGACAACACCACACCCAACGTGAATGCCAGCAACGATGGTCCATTGACTTGTACCGATGGCACCGTCACGTTGACTGCTAGCTCCACTACAACTGGCGTAACTTATGTGTGGAAAAACACCGCTGGCACTACCATCTCTACCACTGCCACTGCGTCCGTCACTATTGCAGGTACTTACACTGTTGAAGTAAGTGCGCCCAATGGTTGTAAGGCAACAGCTACCACTACCGTTACCGAAAACAAGGTTCTGCCCAACATCAGCGCTAGCAACAATGGCCCACTGACGTGTAGCAAAACCAGTGTAACCCTTACTGGCAATTCAACCACCAGTGGTGTTACTTACGCTTGGAAAAACAGTGCGGGAACGGTCATCGCTACTGCCGCTACTACTAGCGTAACTGCTGCTGGTACTTATACCTTGGAAGTAACAGGTCCTAATGGTTGTGTGGCCTCTGCTACCACTACTGTTACCCAGGACATCAGCACCCCCAATGTGAGTGCCAGTAATGATGGTCCGCTGACTTGTACCGATGGTACCGTTACTTTGACAGGTTCTTCTACCACTTCAGGTGTATCTTTTGTGTGGAAAAACGGTGCAGGTGCAACCATCGCTACCAATGCCACGACTACAGTTACTACTGCGGGTACGTATACTTTGGAGGTCACTGGTCCGAATGGTTGTAAAGCCACCGCCACTACCACCGTTACCGAAAACAAGGTTCTGCCCAACATCAGCGCCAGCAACAATGGCCCGCTGACTTGTAGCAAAACCAGCGTTACTTTGACGGGCTCTTCCACTACAACTGGTGTAACTTTTGCCTGGAAAAACAGTGCGGGTACAGTCATTGCAACTGCGGCCACTACTACGGTAAACACAGCGGGTACTTATACCTTGGAAGTTACTGGTCCTAACGGTTGTGTAGCTTCTAGCACTACTACCGTTACCCAGGATATCAGCTTGCCCAACATCAGCGCCAGCAACAATGGCCCTTTGACTTGTAGCAAAACCAGCGTTACCTTGACGGGTTCTTCAACCACTACTGGGGTATCTTTTGTGTGGAAAAACAGCGCTGGTACGACCATTGCTACCACTGCCACCACTACGGTAATTGCTGCGGGTACCTATACTTTGGAAGTAACTGGCCCTAACGGCTGCGTTGCTACGGCTACTACTACTGTTACCTCGGACATCAGCTTGCCCAACATCAGC
This sequence comes from Chitinophagales bacterium, assembly GCA_013299105.1. Classification (GTDB taxonomy): domain Bacteria; phylum Bacteroidota; class Bacteroidia; order Chitinophagales; family Saprospiraceae; genus Haliscomenobacter. The sequence goes on from JAAFJY010000035.1 coordinate 62,576, forward strand.
GCCAGCAACAACGGCCCACTGACTTGTACCAAAACCAGCGTGACCCTGACTGGTTCTTCTACGACTTCAGGAGTATCTTTTGTGTGGAAAAACAGTGCTGGCACTACCATCGCCACCACTTCCACCACCACAGTAACTACTGCTGGCACTTATACTTTGGAAGTAACTGGCCCTAACGGCTGTAAAGCAACCGCGACCACAATCGTTACCCAGGACATCAGCTTGCCCAACATCAGCGTAAGCAACAACGGCCCACTTACCTGTACCAAGTCCAACGTGACCTTGACTGGCTCTTCCACCACCGCAGGGGTATCCTATGTATGGAAGAAGAGTGATGGTACTACCATTGCTACTACTGCGACCACCAGCGTTACAGTTGCTGGAATCTATACTTTGGAATTAACTGGCCCGAACGGTTGTAAGGCTACGGCCACCACTACGGTTGCGGAAGACAAAACGCTTCCCAACGCCAGTGCCAGCAACAATGGCCCATTGACCTGTACCAAAACCAGCGTGACCCTCACGGGCAGTTCTACCACAAGTGGCGTAAGCTTCATCTGGAAAAACAGCGCGGGTACAACCATCGCCAGCTCGGCTACTACTACGGTTACGACTGCGGGTACTTACACCCTGGAAGTAACTGGTCCGAATGGTTGTAAAGCAACTGCCACTACCACCGTTACCGAAGACAAAGCCGATCCAAACATCAGCGTCAGCAACGATGGTCCATTGACTTGTACCAAGACCAGCGTGACTTTAATGGGCTCTTCAAGCACCACTGGAGTGACTTTTGAGTGGAAAAACAGCGCAGGCACCACTATCGCCAATACCGCTACTACCACCGTCACTACTCCTGGAGCTTACACTTTGGAAGTAATCGCACCAAATGGTTGTTCGGTAAAATCCACCACAACTGTTACCCAAGACATCAGCCTGCCCAACATCAGCACCAGCAACGATGGTCCTTTGACTTGTACCAAGACCAGCGTTACCCTGACGGGGTCTTCGACCACTCCAGGTGCAACTTTTGTATGGAAAAACAGCGCTGGGACCACCATTGCTACTACGGCTACCACTTCGGTTACTGCAGCGGGTACTTATACTTTGGAAGTAACTTCCCCGAACGGTTGCAAAGCTACCGCCACCACTACCGTTACTGAGGACAAGACTTTGCCCAACATCAGCGCCAGCAACAATGGCCCATTGACTTGTAGCAAGACCAGTGTGACTCTCATGGGCAGCTCCACCACTGCTGGCATAAGCTATGCTTGGAAAAACAGCGCTGGTACGGTAATTGCCACTACCGCCACTACTTCAGTGACTACACCTGGTACCTACACCTTGGAAGTAACTGGCCCTAACGGTTGTAAAGCTACTGCCACTACCACCGTTACCGAAGACAAATCCACGCCCAATATCAGCGCGAGCAACAATGGCCCGCTGACTTGTGCCAAAACCAGTGTTACCCTCACGGGTTCTTCCACTACTTCAGGGGTGTCTTACACCTGGAAAAACAGCGCGGGTACGATAATTGCCAGCACGGCCACTACTTCGGTGACTACACCTGGTACCTATACTTTGGAAGTCACTGCGCCCAATGGTTGTAAAGCAACGACTACCACCACCGTTACGGAAGATAAGACTACACCCAACATCAGTGCGAGCAACGATGGTCCTTTGACCTGTACCGATGGTACCGTTACTTTGTCGGGTTCATCTACTACCACGGGTGTAAGTTATGTTTGGAAAAACAGCGCAGGTGCGACCATTGCAACTACCGCCACCACTACCGTTACAGTACCTGGCACCTACACTTTAGAAGTAACTGCGCCTAATGGTTGTAAGGCAACTGCCACCACCACTGTTGCGGAAGACAAGGCATTGCCCAATGTCAGTGCCAGTAACGACGGTCCTTTGACTTGTACCGACGGTATGGTTACCCTGACGGGCTCGTCAACTACTCCTGGCGTCACTTTTGCCTGGAAAAACAGCGCTGGCACCACCATCGCCACTACTGCTACCACTACGGTAACTACTGCTGGTACTTACACTTTGGAAGTAACGGCTCCCAATGGCTGTAAAGCGACTGCTACCACGACCATTACCGAAGACAAGACCACGCCCAATATCAGCGCCAGCAACGATGGCCCGCTGACTTGTGCCAAGACGAGCGTTATCCTCACGGGAACTTCTACTACCCCTGGCGTAACTTACGTTTGGAAAAACAGCACTGGCACTACGATTGCTACTACCGCTACCACCAGCGTAAGCACACCTGGCACCTACACTTTGGAAATAACTGGTCCAAACGGTTGTAAAGCTACCAATACCACCAACGTCACTGAAGACAAGACCATACCCAACATCAGTGCCAGCAACAATGGTCCGCTAACTTGTGCCAAGACCAGTGTCACTTTGACGGGTTCATCAACCACTCCCGGTGTAACTTATGTATGGAAAAATAGCGCTGGTACAACAATCGCTTCTTCTGCCACTACTACGGTTACTACTCCTGGTATTTATACCTTGGAAGTAACTGGCCCTAACGGTTGTAAAGCGACTGCCGCCACCACCGTTACTGAAGACAAGACCACGCCTAATATCAGCGCCAGCAATGATGGCCCGCTGACATGTACCGATGGCACTGTTACCTTGACAGGTTCTTCAACTACTCCGGGTGCAACTTTTGTATGGAAAAACAGCGCTGGTACCACCATTGCCACCATGGCTACTACTTCAGTAACTACTCCTGGTACTTACACCTTGGAAGTAACTGGTCCAAACGGCTGTAAAGCAACTGCTACCACCACCGTTACAGAGGACAAGGCCTTGCCCAATATCAGCGCAAGCAACAACGGCCCGCTGACTTGTGCCAAGACGAGTGTTACCCTCACAGGTTCATCCACTACTGCTGGGGTAACTTATGCTTGGAAAAACAGCACTGGTACGACCATCGCTTCTACGGCTACCACTTCAGTTACGGCTACGGGCACTTATACCTTGGAAGTAACTGGTCCGAACGGCTGTAAGGCCACTGCCAATACTACAGTAATGGAAGACAAGACCACGCCGAATATCAACGCTACCAACGATGGCCCGCTGACTTGTGCCAAGACCAGTGTGACTTTGACCGGATCATCCACGACTGCCAATGTGACCTATATTTGGAAAAACAGCGCTGGCACCACCATCGCTTCTACCGCTACGACCACCGTCACCATTCCTGGAACCTATACCTTGGAAATCACGGGCCCTAACGGTTGTAAGGCCACTGCCACCACTATTGTTACCGAAGACAAGACCGCGCCCAACATCAGCGCTACCAACGACGGCCCGCTGACTTGTGCCAAGACCAGCGTGACTTTGACTGGCTCTTCGACAACACCAGGTGTAACCTATGTCTGGAAAAACGCAGCCGGAAACATCATTGCCTCTGCTGCTACGGCTACCGTTACTGCGGCTGGTACATACACTTTGGAAATCACTGGTCCGAACGGTTGCAAGGCAACTGCCACTACTACTGTTACCCAGGACATCACTTTGCCCAACATCAGCGCCGGCAATGATGGCCCACTGACTTGTGCCAAAACCAGTGTTACCCTTACTGGTACTTCCACCACGACCGGAGTTACATACACCTGGAAAAACAGTGCTGGTGCGACCATCGCTACCACTGCCACTACTACTGTAACCGTTGCAGGCATCTACACCCTGGAAGTAAATGGCCCGAACGGCTGTAAAGCCACTGCCACAACTACCGTTGGTGAAGACAAGACCGTACCCAATGCCACGGCTAACAACGACGGTCCGCTGACTTGCGCCAAAACCAGCGTGACCCTGACAGGTAGTTCGACTACCCCAGGTGTGACTTATGCCTGGAAAAACAGCGCAGGAACCGTCATTGCTACCACCGCTACCACTACGGTGACAACACCTGGTACCTACACCCTTGAGGTAACAGCTGGCAATGGTTGCAAAGCTACTGCCACCGCTACCGTTATCCAAGACATTGCTGTACCCAACATCAGCGCCAGCAACAATGGCCCACTGACTTGTACCAAGACCAGCGTTACCCTGACTGGTGCTTCAACTACGACCGGAGTAACTTATGCCTGGAAAAACAGTGCAGGTACTGTAATCGCCACCACAGCTACTACTACCGTCACTGATGCTGGCACTTACACCTTTGAAGTAACCGCACCCAATGGCTGTAAGGCTACCATCACTACGGTGGTAACGGAAGACAAGACTTTGCCCAACGTTAGCGCCAGCAACAATGGCCCATTGACTTGTGTAAAAACCAGCGTGACCCTCACTGGCGCTTCTACCACCCCTGGAGCAACTTACCGCTGGGAAGACGCAGGTGGCAACTTGATTGCTACTACCCTGACCACTACTGTAAGTGCTACTGGCTCGTATGTGTTCGTAGTAACTGCACCCAATGGCTGTAAGGCATCTGCTACCACCATTGTTACGCAAGACAACAGCGTACCCAATGCTACGGCTACCAACGATGGCCCATTGACTTGTAACAAAACCCTGGTGACCTTGACAGGCAGCTCCACTACAACTGGGGTAAGCTTCCAGTGGAAAAACAGCGCAGGTACCGTTATCGCTACCACCGCTACCACTCAAGTCAATACACCAGGTACCTATACCCTGATTGTCATTGGCACCAACGGCTGTAACGCCTCTGCCTCAACGGCACTTGCTGAAGACAAAGGGGTGAACCTCTTGGCCAGCAACGATGGTCCATTGACCTGCGCCAAAACCAGTGTGACCCTTACGGGCACCTCTACCAGCCCAGGCGCAACTTTCCGTTGGAAAAACGCCGCTGGTACGGTGATCGCCAATACCGCAATTACCACCATCACCGTTGCCGGAACCTATACCCTCGAAGTAACGGGTGGCAACGGTTGCGTAGCGACCACCACCACCGATGTATTGGAAGACAAAGTTGCACCCAATGCCAACGCTGGCAACAATGGCCCGCTGACTTGTACCAAAACCAGCGTGACCTTAACGGGCTCTTCTACCACGCCCAATGTAACTTACGCTTGGAAAAACAGCGCTGGTACCGTCATTGCCACCACTGCTACGACTACAGTGAGCACTCCTGGTGTTTACACCCTCGAAGTAACGGCCTCTAATGGCTGTAAGGCCACGGCTACGACCAATGTTACTCAGGACATCACGGTACCTAACATCAGCGCTGGCAATGATGGCCCGCTGACTTGCGCCAAGACCAGCGTGACCTTGACGGGTTCTTCCACTACTTCAGGTGCCACTTTTGTGTGGAAAAACAGCGCGGGTACAGTAATTGCTACCACCGCTACCACCACCGTAGGCGCTACAGGAATCTACACTTTGGAAGTAACTGGCCCGAACGGTTGTAAAGCAACAGCTACCACCACTGTTACCCAGGATGGTGCCCTGCCCAACATCAACGCGACCAACGACGGCCCCTTGACTTGTGCCAAGACCAGCGTGGCCCTGACTGGTAGCTCAAGCACCCCAGGTGTAACTTATGCCTGGAAAAACAGCGCAGGAACCGTCATCGCTTCTACCGCCACGACTTCAGTAAGCACTCCAGGCGTTTATACCCTGGAAATCACTGGTCCAAACGGCTGTAAGGCCACTGCTTCGACTTCTGTTACCGAAGACAAAGCCACGCCGAACATCAACGCCAGCAATGATGGCCCATTGACTTGCGCAAAAACCAGCGTTACCCTGACTGGTGCCTCAAGCACCCCAGGTGCAACTTTTGTGTGGAAAAACAGCACTGGTACGACCATCGCTTCTACTGCCACTACGACCGTGACCACCCCAGGTACTTACACTTTGGAAGTAACTGGCCCGAACGGCTGTAAGGCTACGGCGACGACCACCGTTACAGAAGACAAGGCCATACCAAATATCAGTGCTGCCAACAATGGCCCGCTGACTTGTGCCAAGACCAGCGTGACCTTAACGGGATCTGCTACTACTCCGAATGTAACTTACGTCTGGATAAACAGTGCAGGCACCGTAATTGCCACCACCGCTACGACTTCAGTCAACACTCCTGGTGTTTACACCCTCGAAGTAACGGCCTCAAATGGCTGTAAGGCCACGGCTACCACCACAGTTTCGGAAGACAAGACCACGCCTAACATCAGTGCTGGCAATGATGGCCCGCTGACTTGTGCCAAGACCAGCGTTACCCTGACTGGTTCTTCCTCCACCCCAGGTGCCACTTTTGTGTGGAAAAACAGCGCAGGTACGACCATCGCTACCACTGCTACCACTACCGTTGGTGCTGCTGGAACCTACACTTTGGAAGTAACTGGCCCGAACGGTTGCAAAGCAACTGCTACGACCACCGTTACCCAAGATGGTGCCCTGCCCAACATCAACGCGATCAACGATGGCCCGCTGACCTGTGCCAAGACCAGCGTGACCCTCACTGGCAGCTCAACGACCACAGGAGTAACTTATGCTTGGAAAAACAGCACAGGAACCGTCATCGCTACTACTGCCACCACGACTGTGAATACCCCAGATGTTTATACTCTGGAAATCACGGGCCCGAACGGTTGTAAGGCCAGCGTTTCGACTGCTGTTACCGAAGACAAAGCCACGCCGAACATCAACGCCAGCAATGATGGCCCATTGACTTGCGCCAAAACCAGCGTTACCCTGACTGGTGCCTCAAGCACCCCAAGTGCAACTTTTGTGTGGAAAAACAGCGCGGGTACGACCATTGCTTCTACCGCTACGACCAGCGTTACCACTCCAGGTACTTACACCTTGGAAGTAACTGGCCCGAACGGCTGTAAGGCTACGGCGACGACCACCGTTACAGAAGACAAGACCATACCAAATATCAGTGCAACGAACGACGGCCCGCTGACTTGCGCCAAGACCAGCGTGACCTTGACTGGCTCATCAACGACCGCCAATGTTACCTATGCTTGGAAAAACAGCGCAGGTACAGTCATTGCTACCACCGCTACGACCTCAGTGACCATTCCAGGCACTTATACCCTGGAAATCACTGGTCCAAACGGCTGCAAGACTACGGCTACCACCAACGTTTCGGAAGACAAGACCACGCCTAACATCAGCGCCGCCAACGATGGCCCGCTGACTTGTGCCAAGACCAGCGTGACCCTGACTGGTTCTTCTTCTACACCAGGTGCCACTTTTGTGTGGAAAAACAGCGCAGGTACGACCATCGCTACCACTGCTACCACCACAGTTGGTGCTGCTGGAACCTATACTTTGGAAGTAACTGGCCCGAACGGTTGCAAAGCAACTGCTGCCACCACCGTTACCCAGGATGGTGCCCTGCCTAACATCAACGCGATCAACGACGGTCCATTGACTTGTGCCAAGACTAGCGTTACCCTGACTGGTAGCTCAACTACCCCAGGCGTGACATATGCCTGGAAAAACAGCACAGGTACCGTCATCGCAACTACCGCCACGACTTCAGTAAGCACACCAGGCATTTACACCCTGGAAATCACTGGTCCAAACGGCTGTAAGGCTACGGCCACTACCAACGTCACCGAATACAAGACCGTACCAAATATCAATGCGGCCAACGACGGTCCATTGACTTGTACCAAGACCAGTGTGACCTTGACGGGCTCCTCAACGACCGCCAATGTAACTTACGCTTGGAAAAACAGCGCAGGTACGGTGATCGCCACTACGGCTACCACCAGTGTGACTTTTGCAGGTACTTATACTTTGGAGGTGACTGGCCCTAACGGTTGTAAGGCTACGGCCACCACTACGGTCGCTGAAGACAAGACCGTACCCAACATCAATGCAACCAACGATGGACCATTGACTTGTGCGAAAACCAGCGTAACGCTCTCTGGTAGCTCAACTACCGCTGGCGTAAGCTACGCTTGGAAGAACAGCGCAGGTACGGTAATTGCCACCACTGCTACCACTTCAGTGACTACTCCAGGTACTTATACCTTGGAAATTACTGGACCAAACGGCTGCAAGGCAACTGCTACCACCACCGTTACCGAAGACAAGGCCACGCCCAACATCAGTGCGGCCAACGACGGTCCACTGACTTGTGCCAAAACCAGTGTAACCCTGACCGGAGCTTCAACTACTCCAGGTGCTACGTTTGTGTGGAAAAATGCTGCGGGAACCACCATTTCCAACACGGCTATTACTACAGTGAGCACTGCTGGAACCTATACTTTGGAAGTAACCGGAACCAACGGTTGTAAGGCCACTGCCACTACGACCGTAACCTTGGACGGCACTTTGCCCAACATCAACGCCAGCAACGATGGTCCCTTGACTTGTGCCAAGACCAGCGTAACCCTGACGGGCAGCTCGACTACCCCAGGTGTGACCTATGCCTGGAAAAACAGCGCAGGTACCGTTATCGCAACTACCGCTACGACTTCAGTGAGCACACCAGGCGTTTACACCCTGGAAATCACTGGTCCAAACGGCTGTAAGGCAAGTGCTTCCACTTCTGTTACCGAAGACAAAGCGCAGCCCAATGCCAGCGCTGCCAATGACGGCCCGCTGACTTGTACCAAGACCAGCGTTACCTTGACTGGCACTTCAACCACTGCCAATGTGACCTACGCCTGGAAAAACAGCACTGGTACAGTGATTGCTACTACCGCTACCACCAGCGTTACGCTTCCCGGAACCTACACTTTGGAAGTAACTGGACCAAACGGTTGCGTCTCTTCAGCTACTACCATTGTTGTTGAAGACAAAACAGTACCCAATATCAGCGCCATCAACGACGGCCCGCTGACTTGTGCCAAGACTAATGTAACCCTTACGGGTAGTTCTACTACCTTTGGGGTACTTTACGCTTGGAAAAACAGCGCAGGTACCGTCATCGCAACTACTGCAACCACTACGGTTTCTACTCCAGGCATTTACACCCTGGAAATCACTGGGCCCAACGGTTGCAAGGCTACTGCGACCACTACTGTTGCACAGGACATCACAGTGCCCAACATCAGCGTCGCCAATGATGGCCCGCTGACTTGTACCAAGACCAGCGTTACCCTCACGGGTAGCTCAACTACTCTAGGTGTAACCTACGCTTGGAAAAACAGCGCCGGAACGGTGATTGCCTCTACGGCTACTACCACCGTGACTGTTGCGGGCATCTATACCCTCGAAGTAACTGCGCCTAACGGTTGCAAGGCTACAATGACCACCACCGTGGTACTCGACAGCACTGTACCCAATATCAGCGCTGCGAACGACGGTCCATTGACCTGTGCCAAGACCAGCGTGACCCTGACTGGTAGCTCGAATACGCCTGGCGTTACTTATGTTTGGAAAAACAGCACAGGCACCGTAATCGCTTCTACGGCTACTACTTCAGTGACCGTTCCGGGTACTTACACCCTGGAAATCACGGGTCCTAACGGCTGTAAGGCTACTGCCACGACTACGGTAACGGAAGACAAAACCGTACCCAATATCAATGCGAGCAACGATGGTCCATTGACTTGTGCCAAAACCAGTGTGACCCTGACGGGTGCTTCGAGCACTTCTGGAGTAACTTATGTCTGGAAAAACAGCACTGGTACGGTGATTGCCTCTACTGCTACGACTAGCGTTACTACCCCTGGTACTTATACCCTGGAAGTAACTGGCCCGAACGGTTGCAAAGCAACTGCTACGACCACCGTTACCGAAGACAAGACCGTACCCAACATCAGCGCCAACAACGATGGCCCGCTGACCTGCTTGAAGACGACTGTTACCTTGACTGGCAACTCGACTACTCCGGGCGTTTCGTACACCTGGAAGAACAGCGCTGGTACGGTGATTTCTTCTTTTGCAACGGCTACCGTAAGTACAGCGGGTACTTATACTTTGGAAGTAACTGGTCCTAATGGCTGCAAAGCTACCACGACTTCAGTTGTGACCGAAGACAAGACCGCGCCAAATATTACTGCTGCCAACAACGGCCCGCTGACTTGTACCAAGACCAGCGTGACCCTAACTGGCAGCTCGACTACGCCAAATGTGACTTACCAGTGGAAAAACGCTGCTGGTACGATCATTGCCTCTACGGCTACCACCACGGTGAGCACTCCAGGTGTTTACACCCTCGAAATCACGGGTCCAAACGGCTGCAAGGCTACCGCTACGACTACCGTTACCGAAGACAAGACCATTCCGAACATCAGCGCCAGCAACAATGGCCCGCTGACTTGTGCCAAGACCAGCGTAACCCTCACGGGTGCGTCAACCACACCAAGTGCAACGTTCGAGTGGAAAAATGCCAGTGGTACGGTGATTTCCAGCACTGCCACAGCCTCGGTAAGTACGCCTGGAGTTTATACTTTGACGGTAACTGGCCCGAACGGATGTACGGCAACGACCCAGCAAACTGTAACGGAAAGTCCAAAACCTTCCGTTACTTTGGGACCTGACCAGGCCATTTGCGAAGGTGCTTCGATCCAACTGACGGCAGTAGCAACCAGTGGCACCCCACAATATACCTACTTATGGAGCAACAACGCCACTACCTCTACCATTACTGTTACGCCAAGTGCTACCACTTCTTACCGTGTAACTGTGACCGATGCCAACAACTGTAAGGTTGCTGACACGGTTGAGGTAACGATCAACCTGAAGCCAGTGCCCAGTATTGTGATTGCTCCAAGCTCTAACGATTCGATCTGTTTGGGCAGCAGCAGCACCTTCAGTGTGAATGTGGCACAAGGAATGGCACCATATACGTATAGCTGGAGCAACGGTTTGCCTGCGACTTCTTCGCAGACCGTTAGCCCCACGACTTCTACTACTTATTCTGTAACGGTTACCGATAGCAAGCAATGTATTGGCTCAACCAGCGTGCGCATCACCGTGAATCCGAACCCAGTGGTTAACCTCGGTCTGGACAAAGCAATTTGCATCGGCGACAATACGACCCTGACCGCTACGGCTTCTGGTGGCACTGGTACCCTGAAATACGCCTGGAGCAACAACGCAACCACCAGTTCGATCACCGTTAACCCAACTGCCAATGCCACTTATTCGGTAACGGTAACAGATGCCAACGGCTGTATCGCTACTGATGAACTGAATGTAACCGTTAACCCACTGCCTACTCTCACTGTTACTGGTAAATCTTGTGCGCCGAACTTACTCACTTACAAGGTGACGCTCACGACCAATGCCACTTCGGTAACGGCCAACTTCGGCACAGTAAGCAACCTGGGCAGCGGAAACTTTGAAGTAACAGGTATCCCATCCGGACAAGCAGTGAATATTACGGCTACCAACACTACCACTACTTGTAGCAAGGTAGAAGCCGTAAGCGCTCCTGACTGCAACTGCCCAGTGGTCAACGCACCAGTAAGCGGCGGCGACAGGACCATTTGCCAGGGTGAAACCATCCCTGCATTGACCGTAACCGTAGGTGCCAACGAAACGGCTGACTGGTACAATGCCAGCGGTACCCAGGTAGCAACTGGTACCACTTCATTTACGCCAACCGTAGCAGGTACTTATTTTGCCGAAACCCGCAACACGATCACCAACTGTAAGAGCGCAACCCGCACCAGTGTAACCCTGACCATCCGTCCGGCTACGCCTACGGCTACCTTGCGCAACGGCGAAGTTTGTGGCGAAAACAGCCCTTACACCACCGCAGTTGAGAACGTTTTGAACCTCAATACCCTGATTGTATCGGGTGCTACCAACGGGACTTGGTCAACCACTGCCAGTGGAGTGAGCCTGGTTGGTTCTACCTTCACAGCTACGGCAGGACAGATTGGCCAAACCATCACCTTCAACTACACCATCGTTGGTGTGGATGGACCTGGCACTGGCAACTGCAACAACCGCGTTTATCCGATCACTGTAACGGTGACCAACTGTTTTGCCAAACTCGGCGACTTCGTATGGGTGGACAAAGATGGCGACGGTGTTCAGGATACTGGTGAACCAGGCAAATCTGGTGTGTTGGTGACCTTGCTCGACAACAACGGCAACACCGTGACCACCACCACTACTGGCACCAATGGCGACTACCTCTTTACCCTCTTGCCTCCAGGAACCTACACTGTACGTTTCAGTAAGCCAAGTGGGTTTGAGTTCACCACTGCCGACCAAGGTGGCAACGACAACCGCGACAGCGATGCCAACACGACTACGGGTCAAACCGGAAACATCGTTTTGGCCGCTGGCGACGACAACCGCAGCGTGGATGCAGGTATTTACGAGCCTGCTGCCATTGGCGATTTCGTATGGGAAGACAAGGATGGTGACGGCCAGCAAGACAGCGGTGAACCCGGTGTGGCTGGTGTGACTGTACGCTTGCTCAGCCCCGCAGGTGCCACTTTGGCCACTCAAACCACGGGTACCAACGGCGATTACCTCTTCACGGGCCTCAAGCCTGGCGATTATGTGATCCAGTTCGTACTGCCAAGTGGCCGCACGTTTACCTCCAGCAATGTGGGTAGCGATGCCAGCGATAGCGATGCCAACCCCAACGACAGTGGCAAAACGGGTACTTATAACCTCGAAAGTGGTGAAACCGACCGTACCGTTGACGCAGGTATTTACACCGCAGCTTCCATCGGCGACTTCGTATGGGAAGACAAGGACGGTGACGGCCAGCAAGACGGTGGCGAACCAGGAGTAGCGGGTGTGACCGTGAATCTTTTGAATACTGCTGGAACAGTCTTGGCGACCCAAACCACGGGTACCAACGGCGATTACCTCTTCACGGGCCTCAAGCCTGGTGATTATGTGGTCCAATTTGTACTGCCAGGTGGCCGTCAATTCACCAGCGCCAATACGGGCAATGATGCCAGCGACAGCGATGCGAATCCAAATGACAGCGGCAAAACCAGCACCATCAACCTTGAAAGTGGTGAAACCGACCGCACGGTTGACGCAGGTGTTTACACGCCAGCAGCCATTGGTGATTTCGTGTGGGAAGACAAAGATGGCGACGGCCAGCAAGACAGCGGCGAACCTGGGGTAGCTGGTGTAACGGTACGCCTGTTGAGCACCACAGGCACAACATTGGACACCAAGACCACCGATGCCAATGGCGAATACCTCTTCACGGGCCTCAAACCCGGTGACTATGTGATCCAGTTTGTACTGCCTGGTGGCCGCAGCTTTACCCCCAGCAATGTGGGGAGCGATGCCAGCGACAGCGATGCGAATCCAAATGACAGCGGCAAAACCAGCGCCTACAACCTCGAAAGCGGCGAAACCGATCGCAGTGTAGATGCAGGTATTTATGCACCAGCCTCTTTGGGCGACTTCGTATGGGAAGACAAGGATGCCGATGGCGTCCAAGATTCAGGTGAAAATGGAGTTGCTGGAGTTACCGTAACCTTGTTGAAAGGCGACGGCAGCCCAACTGGCCAAACCGCAGTGACCAACAGCAGCGGCGCTTACAGCTTTACCAACTTGGTTCCTGGTGCTTATCGGGTACAATTCGGCTTGCCAAGTGACTTCTTCCGCTCACCAGTGGACCAGGGTGGCAACGATGCAACTGACAGTGATGCCAGCACCGGCACAGGCCAAACGGGTACTTATACTCTGCAAAGTGGTGAAAACAACCTCACCGTAGATGCAGGTATTTACCGCCAGGCTTCACTGGGCGACTTTGTTTGGAACGACCGCAATGGCAATGGCCAGCAAGACGGTGGCACCGAAACGGGCATTGCAGGAGTAACGGTGAAACTGTTCACCAGCAACAACACTCCGGCTGGTCAAACCGTAACGGATGCCAACGGAGCTTACTCCTTCACGGGTTTGACACCAGGTGCATACTATGTCATGTTCACGGCTCCGAGTGGCTATACGTTCTCGCCCGCCGATCAGGGTGGCAACGACGCCAACGACAGCGATGCGAATCCTTCGGGCAATTCGCCGATCATTGTCCTGAACTCTGGCGACAACAACACTACGGTCGATGCAGGCTTGCTGCAAGTGACTTCCTCCATCGGTAATTTCGTGTGGGAAGACAAAGACGCCGACGGCATCCAGGATGGTGACGAGCCAGGCATTGCTGGGGTAACGGTACGTTTGTTGGACCAAAACTTCAATGAAATACGGACACAAACCACCAACTCAAGCGGTGGCTACCTGTTCCAGAACTTGCCCGCCGGTACCTATTATGTTGAGTTTGGCACCCCTTCGGGTGATTACAAGCGCAGCCCCGTAAACCAGGGCAGCAACGACGCCATCGACAGCGATGCAGGCTCGAATGGCCGCAGCCCAGCCATTGTTTTGGCAGCCAACGCCAGCGACCTGACCATCGACGCAGGTTTCTACCGCGAAGGCTCCATCAGCAACTTCGTTTGGGAAGACCTCGATGGTGATGGCATCCAAGACAGCGGCGAACCCGGTGTGAATGGTGTGACGGTGAAATTACTGGACAAAAATGGCAATGAGTTGGCCACTACAGTCACTGCCAATGGCGGCCAGTACATCTTTGACAACCTCACCCCTGGTGATTATATTGTACAGTTCATCACCCCAGGTGGCTTTAGCATTACCAAAGCCGACCAGGGTGGCAATGACGCAAGCGACAGCGACGCCAACCCGAACAACAGCGGCAAAACCAGCACCATCAACCTCTCATCCAACGAAGACGATACCTCGGTTGACGCGGGTATTTACCGCCCAGTTTCCATTGGCGACTTTGTTTGGAACGATAAAGACGGCGATGGCATCCAGGACAGTGGCGAAAACGGGGTAAGTGGCGTAACCGTGCGCTTGCTCGACGCCAGCGGAGCAGTAGTAGCAACCCAGACTACGGGTGCCAATGGCGACTACCTGTTCAGCAACCTGACCCCTGGAACCTACAGCGTAGAATTCGTACTGCCTGGTGGCCGCAAGTTCAGCTCACCCGACCAAGGTGGCAACGATGCGACCGACAGCGACGCAAACACCACCACAGGCCGTACCCCACAAGTGACACTCACCAGTGGTCAAAGCAACCTGACCTTGGATGCTGGCATTTACACGCCAGCTCGCTTGGGTGACTTCGTGTGGGAAGACAAAAATGGTGATGGTAAGCAAGACAGCGGCGAACCTGGCATTTCAGGTGTAACGGTACGCCTGCTCGACGCCAGCGGCAACACCGTAGCTACAACGACCACCAACAGCAATGGCTTGTACGAATTTACCGACATCAAGCCTGGTACTTACATGGTGCAGTTTACCCTGCCTTCGGGCCTGAGTGCAACCTTGTCGAATGCTGGCAGCAACGATGCCATCGACAGCGACATCGACGCAACGGGCAAAGTGAACAACATCGTCTTGAATTCTGGCGACAACAATACAACTGTTGACGCAGGTCTTACCCGCGCCGCCTCATTGGGCGACTTCGTATGGGAAGACCAGGATGGCGATGGTATCCAGGACAGCGGCGAACCAGGAGTTGCGGGTGTAACGGTACGCTTGCTCAATGCCAGTGGATCGGTCATCGGTACCCAAGTAACTGGTACCAATGGCGACTATCTGTTCACCAACCTGCCTCCAGGCACTTACAGCGTAGAATTCGTTCTGTCCGGTGGCCGCGTATTCAGCCCTGCTGATCGCGGTGGCAACGATGCAACCGACAGCGACGCGAACACCACTACTGGCCGCACCCCACAAGTGACCTTGGCCAGCGGTGAAAGCAACCGCACCCTCGACGCGGGCGTTTATTTCCCTGGCAAAATCGGCGATTTTGTATGGGAAGACCGTGATGGTGACGGCATCCAGGACAGCGGCGAACCAGGCATCAGCAACATCACTGTACGCCTGCTCGACGCCAATGGCAATACCTTGCGCACCACCACCACCAACGGCAGTGGCCGCTACGAATTCACCAATGTACCTCCTGGCAACTACCGTGTTCAGTTTGTACTCTCTGGTATCGATGCAGCCTTTACCCTGCCTGGTCAGGGAAGCGATGAAGAGAAGAACAGCGATGCCTATACTTCAGGCTTGACGCCAGTCTTCACCCTCGGCAGTGGTCAAACCGACCTCAGCTGGGATGCTGGTATCGTGACCCTGGCGCGCTTGGGCGACTTTGTGTGGGAAGACAAAGACCGCGACGGCATCCAGGATGAAGGTGAACCCGGTATCGCTGGTGTAACCGTAACCCTCTTCGACGCGGCGGGCGAACAAGTTGGACAACGCATCACTGGAGCTCAAGGACAATACCTCTTTACCCAACTCCGCCCCGGCGACTACAAAGTGGTATTCGGTGCAGTGAGTGGCATGGTTCGCACTACCCAGAATGCAGGCAGCGACGACGCCAAAGACAGCGACGCCAACGCTAGCGGTGAAACGGGCATTTACAACCTCAGCAGTGGTGAACAAGAACTCACTGTAGACGCAGGTTACCACTTGCCAGTGACCCAGGAATGCAAGATCGATGCCCAGGTAACTGACATCGTTTGCGACAACAAAGGAACGGCTGATCCTGCCGACGATACTTATACCTTCAAACTGACGGTGACTGGCACCAACGCCAGCGCCCAAGGTTGGAAGACGACGATCAATAACCAAAGCGTAACAGGTACTTATGGTCAAACGGTAACGGTAGGTCCGCTGCTCATTAGCGCTGGCAACCGCCAGTTTACCGTAACTGACGCTACCAATACCGCTTGCGGTGAAAAACAAGTGAGCGTAACTGCACCAGCACCTTGCTCTACGCGCCCTGACCTTGGTTTGACCAAGCAGTTTGTAAGCGCAACCCTGCAAAGCAACGGCAGCTACGAAGTGAAATATACCATCACGGTGAATTCACCAACGGGCTCACTGAGCAGCACTTACGACTTGGCGGATGCACCAGCGTTCGACAACGATGTGACGATCAACTCGGCTAGCTTCACCAGCACTGCAAGCGCAGGAGCTGCCTTGACGGGCAGCGGTCCTTGGACCCTGGCCAACGACCAGGCCATCAGCGCAGGTCAGACCCATACGTACACCCTGACGGTGAACGTAAGCCTGAACCTGACCGATGCAACGGGCGACAACCGCTACACCGCTTGTGGAGCAGGCACTAGCACTAATCCGGTAGCTGGTCAGGGCTTGTTCAATGAGGCTCGCCTTGATCTGAACAACGACGGTACGGCTGACAAACGCGCTACGGCTTGCGGTGACTTGCCACAATGCTCCATCACTGCACGGGTAACTGAAGTGACTTGCGACAACAAAGGCACCGCCAGCGCAACCGACGATACCTACAGCTTCAAACTGACCGTAACGGGCACCAACGCCAGCACAGGTTGGACCACCACCATCAACGGCCAGACCGTGACAGGTACTTATGGTCAAACCGTGACGGTATCAGGCATCCTGATCAGCGCGGGCAACGTTCAGTTCACCGTTCGCGACGCCAACAACGCGGCTTGCGGTACTGAACAATTGACGGTAACTGCACCAGCACCTTGCTCTACGCGCCCCGACCTTGGCTTGACCAAGCAGTTTGTAAGCGCAACCCTGCAAGGCAACGGCAGCTACGAAGTGAAATACACCATCACGGTGAATTCACCAGCGGGCTCACTGAGCAGCACTTACGACTTGGCGGATGCACCAGCGTTCGACAACGATGTGACGATCAACTCGGCTAGCTTCACCAGCACGGTGAGCGCAGGAGCTGCCTTGACGGGCAGCGGTCCTTGGACCCTGGCCAACGACCAGGCCATCAGCGCGGGTCAGACCCACACGTACACCCTGACGGTGAACGTAAGCCTGAACCTGACGGACGCAACGGGCGACAACCGCTACACCGCTTGCGGAGCAGGCACCAGCACTACTCCGGTAGCAGGCCAGGGCTTGTTCAATGAGGCTCGCCTCGATCTGAACAACGACGGTACGGCTGACAAACGCGCCACGGCTTGCGGCGACTTGCCACAGTGCGCCATCACTGCACGGGTAACCGAAGTGACTTGCGACAACAAAGGCACCGCCACTGCTGCCGATGATACTTACAGCTTCAAACTGACCGTAACGGGCACCAATGCCAGCACAGGTTGGACCACCACCATCAACGGCCAGACCGTGACAGGTACTTATGGTCAAACCGTGACGGTATCGGGCATCCTGATCAGCGCGGGCAACGTTCAGTTCACCGTTCGCGACGCCAACAACGCAGCTTGCAGCACTGAACAACTGACGGTGACCGCACCAGCGCCATGTTCTACCCAGCCAAAACTGGCTGTACTGAAGAAGTTGACCGATAAGCGCAGCTTGGGCGACAACCGCTTCGAAGTGAAGTACTCGATCACCGTAAGTTCACCTGCTGGTTCGGCCAGCACCGCTTACGACCTGGTGGATGCTCCAGCCTTCGACAACGACCTGATCATCAACTCAGCCAGCTTCACCAGCACTGTAAGCGCAGGTGGTGCCCTGACGGGTAGCGGTCCTTGGACCCTGGCCAATGACCAGGCGATCAACGGCGGTCAGACCCATACTTATACTTTGACGGTGGTAGTTACCCTCAACCTGAGCGATGGAGTAGGCGACAACCGCTACGAAACTTGCGGACAGGGTACGGGTGGTACGCCAACCCCAGGCAAAGGCTTGTACAACCAAGCCCGCCTGGACGTGAACAACGACGGCACTGCCGATGAAACCTCGGTAGATTGCGACGACCTGCCGCTGAAGAACGTGATCGGTGACTACGTTTGGAACGACAAGGATGGCGATGGCCTTCAGGACGACGACGAAACGGGCATTTCTGGCGTAAGCGTGACCTTGCACCGTTGCTCCGACAACTCAGTAGTGGATCGTACCACCACCGACTCTAAGGGCAACTACATGTTCATGGGTATGCCTGCGGGAGACTACTATGTGGTCTTCAGCAAGCCAGCCGGATTCGACGCGGTACCTGCCAACGTTGGCACCAACCGTGAAAAAGACAGCAATGCCGATCAAACTGGCAAAACTGCCTGCTTCACCGTCAACAACGGCGATACCAACAACAGCATCGACGAAGGCTTCAAGCCAAGCACTCCTGCTTGTGACCTGAAAGTACTTGTGAGCGACGTGGTTTGCGATGGCAAAGGCACCAAGGATACCCTGGACGACATCTACTCCTTCCGTCTCCTGGTAACGGGAACTGGCAAGGCTTGGAAAACCCAAATCGCGGGCAGAACCGTGACAGGCAAGTACAACCAGCCGGCGATCCTCGGACCATACGTGATCGTATCGAACCGCAGCTTGCAGTTTACCGTAACCGACAGTTTGAATACCGCTTGTGCCAGCCAGGTGATCAGCGTAATTGCGCCACGCACTTGCTCTGAAACCACGGTGCCTTGCAACATTTCCAAGTCTGACCTGCTCAGCGTGGATTGTGATCCAAAAGGCACCTTGAGCGATCCAAGCGACGACGTGTTCACCTTCACCGTTCGCATCAACGGCAGCAGTTCTACCAATAAGTGGATTGCCGAAGACGGACCGAAGACCACGGGCAACTACGGTGAAATCGCCAAGTTTGGACCATACAAGATCATCGACGGCGACGTGACCTTCATCGTTCGCGATGCTGGCAACCCAGAGTGTAAGTTGACCATCTACGTTCCAGCTCCGAAGACTTGCTCTAACGAATGCGCGGTGAAAGCCACTGTTGCCAACGTGAAGTGCAACGACAACGGTACGCCAGAGAATCCAGACGACGATACTTACACCTTCGAGATGACTGTTTCGGGCAACAATACCAGCAAGACCTGGATTGCCAACGATCCAAAACTCTCAACGGGTGAGTTCAACAAGATGGTGGTGATGGGGCCATACTCGATCAAGACGAACCCAAGCCTGAAGTTTGGGGTCTTCGATCAGGCTCGCTTCACCGCTTGTGCTACCGAAGTAAGTGTGACCGCACCAAAAGCTTGCTCTGACATCGCCAAGTGTGAAATCGTGACCAAGGTTCAAAATGCCAAGTGCTCTTCTAACGGCACCGCTGATGACCCAACGGACGATACCTTCACCTTCGAAATCGTAGTGACAGGCAAAAACACTGGCGCTACCTGGGTAGCCCGCGACGGCAAAGGCACCACTGGCAAGTACGGCGAAGTAGTGAAATTTGGACCGTTCAAGATCTCAGCAGGAGCTGTGACCTTCAACATCGTGGACGTTCAGGATACCACTTGCCGCACCCGCCTCTTGGTTGGTGTACCCGACGAGTGCTCCAAGACTTGCGCCATCAAGGCCACTGTGGTTGAGGTGAAACGCGATACCAAAGGCACCGCTAGCACGGCTGACGATACCTTCACCTTCACGGTGAAAGTAGAAGGCCGCCACAACTCGGCTTCCTGGACCGCCAGCGACGGTGGAACCAACCCGATCCGTGGCTTCTACGGCACTACGGTAAGCTTTGGTCCATACCCCGTAAGTGGTGGATCTAAGACCGTGATCTTCAGCGATGCTTTGGATTCAGATTGCCGCACCACGGTGAAAGCTGAAGCACCTGGCGTCGTGGACAACACGCCCAAGTGCCCAGAAGACCTTGTTTCGACCATCAAGCGCACCCGCACAGCCCAACTGTTTGCAGGCTCGCTCGAAACGACCGACAAGTCCTTCACCCAGCCGAACCGCCCATGCTGGTTGCCAAACACCACTTTGGCCAACGGCAAACGCTATTACGACGTGGCAAGCTTCCGCACGGATTCCTTGCCTAAGCAGAAATACAGCTTCGTACTGTTGACCAACACCAGCACTGCCCAAGGCACGCCAGACGCACACGGTGCGCTGTTCCTCGGCAGCGAATTGGGCACGGCCATCGAATGCGGCGACGTTGCATCACCTTGCAACAACCCGCTGGCTTACGAAGTGAACAAGAACGGCATGAGCCTCATCGTACCCAACTACCCAGCCGAAACCTGGAAAGTGGCGATGGAATTCAGCGCCGAGCTCGACTCGAATAAAGTTTACACCTTGTTCAACACGACCTTGAGCGCTGAGAAGACCGCAGGTTATGTTTGGGTGGTTTACCACGAAACCGATGGCAAACGCCTCGTGATCAACCCAACAACCCGCCGTCCATACGCTTCTCAAGCCGTAGTGAACGAACGCGAACTGCTGTGCAGCGATGTGAACAACATCCTGAACGTGGCTGAAAGCATGGACTTGCTGGGCAAACCCCTGGCGAATGGCATGCCAATCGACCGCGTAACCATCAAGGACCGCCTGGCAACGGGTGGCGAGTGTAAAGCCGATACCATCTACCGCGAATTCACGGTGTTCTTGGCCGACAAGTCAACTACGGATTGCAAGCAACGCATCATCATCCGCAAGCCGACCTTGAATCACGTGAGCCAGCCATTGTGCAACTACGACTTTGAGTGTGGTGACCTAGCCGACATGAAGTTGGACAAAAAAGGCCGTCCGCACCCACAAGTAACGGGTTACCCGCTGGTGGTGAGCGCCTTTGCTTCGCACAACCTCGACAGCACCTACTGCAACCTGAAGGCCGTTTACCGCGACTCGATCATCAAGGGCAAGTGCGCCGGAAGCTATACCATCCGCCGTATCTGGACCGTGACCGATAAGTGTGTACCAAACGCCAGCAGCCGCTACGAGCAACGCATCAACATCGGTGACTTTACCGCACCAATCGTTGAATGTGTAGCTGGCGGACACAACTGCCCAGTAGCAGATGATGGCCACACCATCCTGTACAGCGCCGATCCGTTTGATTGTTCTGGCACCATCGAGGCTCCGCTGCCAAAGGCTTGGGATGCTTGCTCCGATAGCCTGAGCATCCTGACCGAGGTACTGCGCATCGACCGCCGCATCATCCGCAACAGCCAGGGTACGCCAATCGACACCATCGAAACGACCGTAGTGATCGACACGATCAAAGCGAAAGAAGACCGCCGCTTGAAGAACCTCAAGTTCAGCGACTACTACTTCCGCTACACCGTGAGCGACCTGTGTGGCAACAAGACCGTACAGCTCTGCCGCTTCCGCGTGGCCGACCTGGAGGCACCAATTGCCGTGTGTGCACCAACGCCGAACTTCTCGCTTGGCTCTTCGGGCCGCGCTCGCGCTTTGGTACGCCACATCGACTGGGGCAGCTACGACAACTGCGGCATCGCTTCGATTCAGGTACGCCGCCTGGTGAAATACGATGAGAAGACGGGTGCCAAGTTGACCAAACCGTTCTACACCGCCTGGGGTCCTTATGTTGACTTCAACTGCTTCGACGCACAGGATGGTGGATTGGTGGAAGTACAACTGCAAGTGATCGACTCTTCTGGCAACACCAACATGTGTTGGACCAACGTCCGCGTGGAAGACAAAATCGCACCAGTTTGCGCTGGTTTGGTGGACGAAAAAGTGGCTTGCGCAAGCTTGCCAGCGACCTTCGATCCGATCGACATCAAGCAATTGGAGCGTACCTTCGGCACTGCCCACGTGGTAGACAATTGCGCTGGCCTGGCCCGCGAATTGGCACCAGTGATCACCAAAACGAAGGAAGGCTACTGCCAGATCACCCGTCGTTTTGTGGCCCGCGACTTGGCTGGAAACGTATCAGTCGATACCTTCAAGCAGCGGATCGTGATCACCACCACCAACGGTACTTTGTGTGGCGTGTGCGACAACCGCGTGTTCATGGCGGGTAAAGTACGCACCGAATGGGGCGAACCAGTTGAGTTTGTACAAATGCACTTGAGCGGCGACGCGTTGAAACAAACGCGCTCTACGCAAAAGGGCAACTACGAATTCAATCCGCTAGAAGTTAACCGTCGCTACACGATCACGCCGCTGCTCGACGACGATCACCGCAACGGGGTTTCGACCCTCGATGCTTACCTGATCTCGCGTCACTTGCTCGGTGATCCGGTCTTGAATACGCCATACAAGCTCTTGGCTGCCGACGTCAACAACTCCGGCACCATCACCAGCGCCGACATCGTCGAGCTGCGCCGCCTGGTACTCGGTGAAATTGACCAATTGCAGTTCAACACCAGCTGGCGCTTCGTTGACTCGACCTTCCGCTTCCACAACCTGCACGCGCCTTGGAAAGACGCGTACCCAGAAGTGATCGGCATCGACGTACTGACCAGAACCATGCGCGACCTCAACTTTGTAGGAGTCAAGATCGGTGACGTGAACCAATCGGTGCGTGCCAATACCGCTACGGTGGTGGTTCCACGCAGCGCGGGCACGATCCTCCGCATCAAGACCCTCGACCGCGAGATCGTAGCAGGCAATGAATACGAAGTGGCCTTCAGTTCTGAGGACTTGGCTGAATTGTTCGGCTACCAGTTCACGCTCCAGTTCAACGCCCGCAACCTGGCCTTCCAGGATGTGGTGTACGGGGTAGCTGGCCGCCAGAACATTGGCTTGCGCTACGCACAGGAGGGCTTGATCACCCTGAGCTGGAACGCTGCCGAAATAGCTGCCGCAATTGGCAACAAGACCGAACTGTTCCGCATCAAGTTCAAAGCCACCGCCGATGGCCGCCTGCGCGACTTGCTGGAGCTCAACTCCCGCATCACCAGCGCCGAGGCCTACGACCAGGATTTGAACCGCAAAGGCATCGCCCTGGAGTTCAACGAAGTGGTAGCAATGTCTGCCCACATCGAACTGCTCCAGAACAGCCCGAACCCCTTCGATGAGGAGACCATGATCCGCTTCCGCTTGCCCGAAAGCAGCAACGCTACCCTGCGCATTTACGATGCCACAGGCAAGTTGCTCCGCCAGGTGAAAGGCGAGTTCGCAGCTGGCATGAACAAAGTCCTGCTCACCCGCAGCGACCTGCAAAATGCCAGCGGCCTGCTGATCTACACCCTCGAAGTGAACGGCCAGGTGATCGCCAAGAAGATGAACATGACGAGATAAGTTTTCTAGGGTTTAACCCTGACGCAATTGATTCGATAGGAGAGGGGCGCAAGTTTTTTGCGCCCCTTTTCCCGTTTCGGGGGAGGCCTCGGATGATTTTTTGATTGCTTCGCAAATGGCCTCGGATGGTTTTTTACCTGCTGCGCAGGCTGGAATGGGAACACGGATGAAACGGATAAAACGGATTTTTCACGGATTTCCAACATGACGTTGACCCCACGCCGCAGACCTGCCACGGAGCTGTAGAGACAGGACATGTCCTGTCTAATGCAAGGTTAGGAAGCCACGGAAAGGTTTTTGCCTGCTGCGCAGGCTGTTTTTAGCACACGGATTACACGGATTTTTACGGAGCCAGCATGATGTTGACCCGCAACGTCATGCTGGCCTGTAGAGACAGAACACACCCTGTCTAATGCCACGTTGGGAAGGCCAAAATAGGGGTGTGGTCATCGTAACGGACGAGCGCGAAACGTTTATCAAACTTTTGGAAGCTTAGCAAACGTTTCACACTCGCCCTTCGAGGGATTGTCTCAAAAACCTCCACAACTAAGTAACGGTTCAAAAATAAACCTTACCATTTTTTTAATTGCCAGTTGTCAACATCATGGCCAACGTCATGCTGGAAATCCGTGTAAATCCGTTTAATCCGTAGTCATCCGTGTTCTCAAAATAGCCTCGCGCAGCGGGGGCATAATCTATAAAGTTCGCAGTTGCGATTTGGTAAGGTTTATTTGTGGCTTGTCACTAAGGTCTATTTCTTGAAAAACGTTTAATTTTTAACAAATCGAATTTTTATGCTCATTTTTCCGTGTGTATTCACGTTTTGTTTTGCTCATAGATTTAGTACCACAATCTAAAACCGCAGCCAAAGCACGTTTTGGCTACGATTTTGCCCCATTTTCTTGCAGTGATCTAAGGGTTTTCGCAAGAATAACATCCTATTGAATTAAGTATTGGGTTTAATTTTATAATTCCATTCTCCATGAAATTCATGAGGTGTAATGTTTACTCTTCCTAATTCTTCATCACTTATCTTTATA
>JAAFJY010000036.1 GCA_013299105.1 Chitinophagales bacterium
AATTTAGATTTACTTTTCCCTGTTGCGCCCTTAAACTGTCGGTCGGTTCGTATCGACTTGTAGTCAATCATGTTTTTTACACAAAGATACTAAAAATTTGATTATCAAGGGTGAACAAGTCTAATATGAAGTGTCTTTTTTATTGAACATTGCAAAACATATCCTTTTGAATTGGGATGAGCCAAAAAAGTATACGAATAATAATCTCCAACAGGAAATAATTTTTCAAAAATTTGAATGTGCCCATTTGCTTCTTCTTCATTAGAAAATCCTCTCCATTCTCTAGTTACGGTGCCATCATTCCCAGTTTCATCAATGCCAATATAAAGCTCGCCACCTACTGCATTTGAAAATGCAGAAATTGTTTTAGTTAGGCTTGCTGGAGATATATCTTTAGATTTTAAATCGTTAAAATGATTCTCATTTAAGGTGAGAATCTTTTCTTTTTGTTCACCTGTTATTACAATTGTTTGAATCATTTTTGTCATTTTTTTGATTGCCACGAACAACCGTACTACCGCAACTAACAACTATCCAAAACCCGCATTGCGTGTTTGATATACTCGTTAGTTGCGTGTATTTCCGCATCATCTTCGCTTTAAACGATTATAATCGCTTAACCCTTCACCACCCTTGCAAGATACCCCCTTTCTTTAACAAAAACAAGCCACATACCAAAAAACAACCCTTAATCAAAGCTAGCACCAGCCCACCACGTCCCCCCTCCTCCAAAACAGCTAAAGAACCATGGGCGAGAGACTAAACACCCCCGCCCATAGTCCAATTTTTTACCCTCACCTCCCCATTGGTTTGGGAATCGCCTTTTTCGGGTCAATTTTTACCTTCATACTCGATACCGCCGATACCCCAAAAAAGCCCAAAGGCTGGATCTTACTTTTCTCGTCGCGGTTGCGGATGTTGCTGGGAATGTTGCTGGGGATGGTAGCGAAAATGCCGCCGTTGGTGGATTCGGTGCGCACGATTTGCAGGAAGAAAAATGCCTCTTGCGGGATGGAGTACAATTCCACTTTTACTTCCTCATTTTCGCGGTACAATTCAGGTGTGATGCTGGCCCGCAAAGGAATGATGAACAACAAACCATCGGATCTGCCGCCCGCACTAAATCCCGCATCGTAAGCCACGGTGATTTGGGAAGGCTTGTTGAACAAAGTGTCATTGCGGTAAGTGCGAATCCAGTAACAATCGCCCTCCCCCCGAAAATCACGGGCATAAAAATCGGCTTGAAAGCCTTCTTTGCGTGGATTATCGGGTGTTGCAACTGGCAATTTTTCCTTGAAATAATTGATCGAATCAATCGGTGGCACCCGATTGACTTTGCTGATGCTGATGTACTCTTGCTTGTCGTATTGCACATACAAGAGGTATTCCTTGCCTACCGTGAGGATTTTTTCTCCAGGAAACGAAGGCTGCCAAACATACTCCCCATTGTTTTTCAAATCGCGAAAAGCATAAGGGATGCTGTCTTCCGAAACGACAAAAACGGTGGCTCCTTTGGCTGGCACGATGGGGTTTTTGTCGAAGTAGGGCTGCGTCAGGCTCAACTTTACAGTTTGAGGCTTGGATTCATCGGTGATCCAGGCATCGATGGCCAATTGTCCGGGAGCGGCTTCGGTTTCCAGCTCAATGACATCTTCGCAGGAAAAAAATACGCTGGCGAGGAGCAGGAAGAAGAATATATTTCTCATGTTGAATTTGCTTTTGGAAGTTTTACAGGAATCAGAACTTGAAATTGTAAGTCACCGCCGGAATGATCGACCCAAAAACGGAGTACCTCACCGCTTCGGTTTGGCTTGGATTGTCCTCGTTTTGACGTACAAAAACCGAGAAAGGATTCCTGCGGTTGTACACGTTGTAAATCGAAAACACCCATTCGCCTTCGCCTTTGCCAAAAATCTTCTTTTTCTGTTTGATGGTAGCGGCCAAATCTAAACGGTGATAAGAAGGAATCCGAGAGTTGTTGCGCTCATCATTGAAATTGTGTGGCAGGGCAAAACCTTGCCATACGAACTTGCTGTTGGGGAAAGTAGCCGGGGTGCCCGTGCTGTAAGTGAAATTGGCTGAGAAACTAACCCTGGGCTTTAAGTCATAAATGGCAACAACATTGAGCACATGGGTTTTGTCAAAACGATTGGGGAACCAATTTGAGTTGTTGATACCGAGCACCTTGCGCTCACTACGGCTCAAAGTGTAACTGATCCAACCATTGAGTTTTCCTTTTGCTTTGCGCACGTAAAACTCGGCACCAAACGCCCTGCCTTCACCGATCAATAAATCACCCTCCACCAGTTCATTGAGCAGCAAGTCACTGTTTTGAATGTAATCCACCTGATTGCTCATGGTTTTGTGGTAAAGTTCTACACTCGCCTCGTAGGTATTGTCATTGAAGTTTTGGAACAAACCCAGGGCCACTTGATTGGCTACTTGTGGCTTGATGTTGTTCGTAGTGGGTGTCCATACGTCCAGGGGCGACGCTGCGGCAGTGTTTGACAGCAAGTGCAGGTATTGGGCCATGCGGTTGTAACTGAACTTCATGGAGGTGGCTTTACCCAAACCCCAATTGGCCGAAAAACGCGGTTCCCAGTTTCCATAACGGGCGATGCGGTCGCCAGATTGGTAGTTGGTAGTGGTCAATGGGCTGCGGCGCTCTCCCGTTTGGGCTGGCCAGGTATAAGCCCTACCTGGGCCAATATAGTCGTACAAGGAGTAGCGAATGCCGTATTGAATGGTCAGGTTGCGCTTGAGTTTTTGCTCATTCGAGATGTAAACCGCGTTTTCAATGGCATATTTTTTCGGTAAACCCAGGTTGCGGCTCTCTCCACCAGAAATAGCTGTGGCGTTGCCTGGCTCAAAGGTGTAATAAATGCTTTGCCCACCAAAGGATACCTTGTTCTTGGCGTTCACATACCAAGTAAAATCGGGCTTGACGCTGTAATTTTTGATGTTGGAATTCCAGCGGAAGGCGTCTTGCGGATTGGGATCCTGCAAATCGGTTTGAATGCGGTAATCATAGTTGCTGTAAAAAGCGGTCAGGTTGAGGAACAACTTGTTGCTGAAAACGTGGTTCCAGCGGGCGGTACCCGTGCCATTGCCCCAGTCAAAGCCAAATTGAGCACCAAAAACGTCCCGCCCGAAATAGCCGGACAAGAAAAAGGTGTTTTTGTCATCAATCCGAACGTTGGCTTTGGCCGAAAGGTCATAAAAATAGAAACGGCTGTCGCGCAAATCACTGTTGAGGAATGGTTTGGCCAAAACGTCGATGTAAGAGCGTCGCCCTGCTACAATGAAAGACCCTTTTTCATTGAACAAGGGTGCCTCGATGGCCAATCGACTGAAAATGGTGCCAACACCACCACTTACATCCAGCTCCTTGGAGTTGCCCTCTTTCATGCGCACGTCCAAAATAGAAGACAAACGGCCCCCATATTCAGCAGGAATTCCTCCTTTGACCAGTTTTACATCCTTGACCGCATCGGGGTTGAACACCGAGAAAAAACCGAACAAGTGGGAGGAGTTGAAAACTGGGGCCTCATCGAGCAAGACCAGGTTTTGGTCCACCCCTCCGCCGCGCACGTTGAAGCCCGTTGCACCTTCGCCAACGGTAGTAACACCCGGCAAAAACTGAATGCTGCGGATCACATCGACTTCGCCTAGCAAAGCAGGCATTTTTTGGATGGTTCGCATTTCGATTTTGTTCACCGACATTTCGATGCTGCGCACGTTTTCGTCTTCGCGCTTGGCTTTTACCTCAATTACGTCCAACTCTTGGGCTTCTTCAGCTAGCTCTAGATTTAACTTCAAATCGGCATTGAGCAGGGCAACTTCTTTTTCCTGGTTGATATAACCCAGGTATGAAAAGATGAGTTTGTAGTTCCCTTTAGGCAAGGTCAAGGAATAAAATCCATAATCATTGGTGACCACACCACCGCCAATAGCAGGTACTGCAATGGCGGCACCAATCAGGGCTTCGCCGTTTTTTGCGTCTTTTACATAACCACTGATGGTCAATTTGTCTTGAGCCCAAAGGCTACTTAAACTTAAGCACATGACCAACAGTGCGAGTAGTTTTTGTGTCATTACAAGTTTGTTTGTTTTGTAAATCGGGTGAAATGAGCTATGAATCAAGTACGAAGAAGGGTGTTCAAAAAGATGGATATGGTTTTTGTTAGGGCAAAAATAAGATGCAAATGAAAGGTCACCCCCCTATTTACCTTTTGCCAACTAGGACAGTTGAAAACCGGAAATTGTTGTGCTAAAGAGCCATTTTAATGGACGAAGGACCGTTTTCTATCCTTGGAAGAGCGTTTTTATTCGACGAAAATAATTTGTTGAAATTGACGAAAATTTTTCAAATCCAAATCAAATGCACCTTTAAACCGTCGTGCTCAATGATCGAACGTTCACCTACTTTTTCAGGCTTGGTCATTTTTCGGTGAAAAACCACCAGGTAGCATTCTTGTACGCTCATGCGCTGGGCGTATTCGACAATTTGAGCGAGGGCTTCAGCTTGCTTGTAGTTCTTTTCAGTTTTTAACTCAAAAATAAACTTATCTGGCCCAAATTCGACCACCAGATCAATGAAACCCAAACCAGCGGCATATTCACGGCGAATGTAGCCCCCACCATTGACAATGCGCTGCAACCAGGCCATGAAAGTAAGGTGGTGGGCTGATTCGGTGTAAGTTTTGCGTTTGGTGATCAGCTCGCCGTTTTCACGGTAAAATTCGAAGAAACGCTCCAATACGGCTTCGATACTCAGGCGGCCGTCGGTGCCGATGTACCATTCAGGCTTGGATGCCCACATAATTTGTTGGGAATCAGTGAGGTGGCGGGGGATGACTTCCCGATAAATGGGATTGGCGATGGCCAAGCCTTGGGGCGTTTTTTTCACCAGCCCCAGGTCTTTTAAGTAACTTACATCGTCGTCGTAGGTTTCGTCGGGGGGGCTGAACGCCTCGTCTCCAGCCAAAATACGGCCAATGACCCTGGCCACGCGGGGTTCGGACAATTTATCACCCAAGTGGTCGAGGTGGGTATCGCGGCGCAGGATGAGGGTTTCAACTGCGCGTTTTACATCATCGAGTATAATGATTGCTTTATCATTGACTTTAAAGTCTTTAAAACACATTTCCTTACCTAACGCATTGACCAGCCAAGGTTGGCCTTGGGTTTGCTCAAAAACCAGGTCAATGGCATCTGGCGCAAATTGCTGACCCGTTTCGGCAGTATGTTGGGCATAAAGTTCGACAACTTCATCTTTGTTGAAATTCCCCATGACCAGGCTCTCATCCTTGATGTTGAAAGCCGATCCTCCAATGACAAATCGCTGTTCTTTTTCAGAAAAAATACGATAATCGCGGATGTCTCTGAGACCGATTAAGGCAACAGAATGTGGGAAGCCATTCGGCCGCAAGGCATACCCACTGCGCAATTGGCGCAAAAGGGAGAGCAAAACGTCACCAATGAGAGCATCGGCCTCATCAATAAATAAAACCAGAGGTTTGGGGAGTTCTGCACACCAATTTTGTAGGAAATCCCGGAATTGTTCCGCACCTGGTTCCGTTGCCAAAGCTTCTTTAGATGGCCAATATTCTTTAGATAAAAAAAAACGTGCATTGCCCGCGACGGCTCTCACGAATGCATGGTTAGCCATTACAAGATCATTCCGAACAGCTTGAGCAGGTTCTACATTGGCATAAACGGCTGCATATTTCCCTTCTTTGTTTATGGCCTGTACGAAGGAAATCATCGTGGTGGTCTTGCCCGTTTGGCGAGGAGCGTGGAGGATGAAGTACCGCTTGTTTTCGACCAAACCCTGGACACTCGACAAGCGACTCATCGGGTCGATGGTGTAGTGGTCTTCAGGTTGGCATGGCCCAGCGGTATTGAAAAAACGTCCCATGTGGACAAAGATAAGGGTTTTTTGACGGTGTTTGGGCTGTTTAGTAATGGTTCGAAAATAAACCTTTCTAATTTTTTAATTGCTGGGGGTCAACATCATGGTCAACGTCATGCTGGAAATCCGTGTAGATCCGTTTAATCAGTGTCATCCGTGTTCCCATCCCGCGAAGCGGGGCAAAAAGGATTCGTGGCTACAAAGTTGCTATTTGATAAGGTTTATTCGTGGCTTGTCCTTACTGTCTAATGTGATTTCAAATCCAAATCAAATGCACCTTCAATCCATCGTGCTCAATGATCGAACGCTCACCTACTTTTCCAGGCTTGGTCATTTTGCGGCGAAAAACCACCAGGTAACATTCTTTCACGCTCATGCGTTGGGCGTATTCGGCAATTTGGGCGAGGGCTTCGGCTGGTTTGTAGTTCTTTTCAGTTTTTAGCTCAAAAACAAACTTGTCTGGCCCAAATTCCACCGCCAAGTCGATGAAACCCAAGCCAGCGGCATATTCGCGGCGAATGTAGCCTCCACCATTGACAATGCGTTGCAGCCAGGCCATGAAAGTAAGGTGGTGGGCCGATTCAGTGTAAGTTTTGCGTTTGGTAATCAGCTCGCCATTTTCGCGGTAAAACTCGAAGAAACGCTCCAATACGGCTTCGATCTTCAGGCGGCCGTCGGCACCGATGTACCATTCGGGCTTGGAGGCCCACATGATTTGTTGGGCATCAGTGAGGTGGCGGGGGATGACTTCCCGGTAAATGGGATTGGCGATGGCCAAGCCTTGGGTTGTTTTTTTGACCAGCCCCAGGTCTTTGAGGTAGCGCACATCATCATCATAACTCTCATCAGGGGTTTCAAAAGCTTGGTCGCCTGCAAGGATGCGTTCAATTACCCTCGCTACGCGTGGTTCAGAGAGTTTGTCACCTAAGTGGTCAAGATGCGTATCCCGACGCAGGATTAGCGTTTCAACCGCACGGTAAACATCCGCAGGCATTACAGTCGCATTGTCCTGAACCTTGAATTCACCAAAACACATTTGTTTGGCCAGCGCATTTACCAACCAGGGTTGACCTTGGCTTTGTTCAAAAACTATGGCAAGGGTTTCATCGCTGAACTGTTGACCTGTTTCGACGGTATGTTGGGCATACAATTCACGGACTTCTTCAGGCGTGAAATTGTCCATGGTTAGGCTTTCGTCTTTGATGTTAAAAGCCGAGCCGCCGATTACAAAACGCTTCTCATTCTCCGAATAGATGCGGTAATCCCGAATGTCGCGTAGACCAATCAGTGCGATTGAATGGGGAAAACCAGTAGGACGAAGCGCGTATCCACTGCGCAATTGCCGCAATAGGGAGAGCAGCGAGTCGCCAATCAAGGCATCTGCTTCATCAATGAACAATACCAGGGGTTTGGGGAGTTCCGCGCACCAGCGTTGGAGGAATTTTCTAAACTTTTCAGCACCACGCTCAATGCCTAATGCGTCTTTGGATGGCCAGTACTCTTTTGGAAGAAAAAAACGGGCATTTTCAGCAACTGCATCGACAAAAGCATTGTTGGCCAGCACAATATTGTGCCGCACCGCTTGGGCAGGTTCTACATTGGCATAAACCGCGATGTATTTTCCTTCTTTGTTTATTGATTGCACAAAGGAAATCATCGTGGTCGTTTTACCCGTTTGGCGGGGTGCGTGAAGGATGAAATACTTTTGTTGTTCCACTAATTCCCTCACGCCCGTTAAACGCCTCATAGGGTTTAGCGTGTAGTGAATATCGGGTTTACAAGGCCCAGCGGTATTGAAAAAACGTTCCATTTGGCAAAGATACGATTTTTTATGCGCTTTGAGCGGTCCTACATTGGTGAATCATCAATGCAAAACCCGGAATACCAATTCTTTCAATAATTCTCCCTCCGGTTTACCTGTCGAGTTGTAATCGACACCTTTGGATTTTAAATCGTATTCTTTGAGTAGGTTGAGGGCTTTTTCAGCGCGCTCGCGGTTGAAAAAACGCAGCGCTTCTTTGTAATCTTTCAAAAAATAGGCCGAGCGCAGTTCCAGGGTTGCGATCTGGTCTTTTTCGGGAGCATTTTGACAATAAGTCAGCAAATAAATCTTGCTAAAAAAGGTGTACAATGAAGACAAAACCACTGGCGTTGGGTTGCGCTTGGGATTGGCCGCAAAGTACTGCACAATGCGATTGGCTTTCAACACATCGCGCTGCCCCAAGGCTTTTTGCAACTCAAAAATATTGTAGTCTTTGCTGATTCCAATGAATTCCTCGATGTGTTTGGTGTTGACCTCGGTGCCTGGGGGCAGGTTGATCGCCATTTTATCGAGTTCGTTGGCGACCTTACTCAACTCAGTACCTAAATATTCAGCCATCAAGTTGGCCGCATCGGGGCGTATGCGTAGTTTTTTCTCTACCACATAAGTCTGAATCCAATCCGGAACCTGGTTGTCGTATAAGCGCTTAGACTCCAGGACCACCGCTTTCTCCTGAACCGCTTTGCCAAATTTGGAGTTGAAATTGTACTTGCCATTTTTGTGACAAATCACCAGGATGGTCGTATCGGCTGGTTTTTCAACATAAGATTGCAATTCCTTGAGACTTTTCATGTCTTGCGCCTCTTTGATGATCAAGACCTGGTAGCGCGACATCATGGGGTAGCGGCGGGCGATGTCGAGTACTTGTAGGTGATCCACATCTTTACCATACACAATGGTTTGGTTAAAAGCGCGTTCGCCTTCATCCAGGACCTCCGCTTCGAGTCGATCGCTGACTATGTCGATGAAAAAAGACTCCTCCCCGTGCAGAAAGTACAGGTTCTGGTATTTTTTCTGGTCCAGCGATTTGAGGATGTCCTGATAAGTCATGTACAAGTATTGAAGTGGGTTGGGCTTAATCCAAAGCAAAAGTCACATACCCGCCTTTGAAACCAGTACTTTGTTCTGGGCTAACACCCACACAAATATACTGCTTGCCACGCACTGAATAAGTGGCAGGAGTCGAAGTGCCCGCGCCGGGAAGGGTAGTTTCCCATACTACTTTTCCAGTTTTTTGGTCAAAAGCCCGGAACTTGCGGTCGTAAGTAGCCGCTATGAAAACCAAGCCACCAGCCGTGACAATGCAGCCACCCCGGTTAAAATCGCCCGTGTTTTTGAGGCCAAGTGAGGCTGCTTTGGAATTTTCACCCAAAGGTACTTGCCAAAGGATTTCGCCTTTGTTCAGGTCAATCGCATTTAAGGTGCCATAAGGCGGTTGAATGGCTTTGAACCCGTCCTGGTCCTCCCAAAATCCATAGCCTGAGAAGGTGTATGGTTCAGGAGGGAGGGCGTTTTTCACCGTTTTACCTTTGTTCGCCACTTGTTCAACTGGCACTTCTTTGAGGTAGGCGACGATGGCGTCCAATTGTACCTGTGGCAGGTTTTTGAACGAGGGCATGGGCTCTACGCCTCGTCGCAGTATGCCCTCTAGCTTTTTTGCGGCATAATTTTTGGCTTTGGTAGAAATGTCTGGGCCAATCAAATTGCCTTTTTTATCCACGCCATGACAGCTGGCACAGTATTGCTGATAGAGGTCGGCACCTGTTTTGTTGTTGTTTTGGGCCAAGCTTTTGGTTTCGACCAATTTCAAAAACCAGGGCAACTCGGTGGCATTCACAAACATCACATTGCTTTGTAGGTTGACCGCAGCCCCGCCCCAATTGGAGCCGCCATGTGCTGCGGGCACAATCACCGAACCATTGAGATTAGGCGGTTCGTACACCCCAGTCAGGTAATTTTTGGTAGCCATTTCCTCCTTCACAAACTTTTCAGTTTCTGGTCGAACGGTACTCCAATATTCTGGCTTAAAACCTTGGCGCACAAAAGGCCCTGGTTTGGTGGGAAAGGGTTGGGTCGGCCAAGGCTTTTCGCCCGGCATTTCACTTTTGGTCGAAACGGGCACTTCTTCGATGGGGAAAATGGGTTCGCCAGTTTCCCGATTGAAGGTGTACACATAGCCGATTTTTGTAGCCAACGCTACCGCATCAATTTTTTTGCCGTTTTGTTCGACGGTCAAAAGATTGGGGGCAGAGCCGTTGTCGCGGTCCCAAAGGTCGTGGTGGGTAGTTTGAAAATGCCAAAGTCGCTTCCCTGTTTTCGCGTCAAGGGCCAAAAGGCAGTTGGCGAAGAGGTTTTGACCTTCGCGATCACCGCCGTAAAAATCGAAGGAAGGTGAGGCGGTGGGGACGTAAACAATGCCTCGTTTGTCGTCCAGGGCCATGCCGCCCCAGCAATTGGCACCACCATTTTTCTCCCTCGCGCCAGCAGGCCAGGTGTCGTAGCCATACTCGCCAGGCTTTGGTATGGTGTGAAAAACCCAGGCCAATTTGCCTGTATAGACATTAAAAGCCCGAATATCACCAGAAGTGGAAGGCAACTCATCTGGCACTTTGCAACCAATGACCAGCAAGTCCTCGTAAACCACGCCTCCGGTGTTGTAAGTAACGGCTACGTGCTTGCGCATTTTTTTGGGCACTGAAAGACCTGTATAAAAATCGAGCTTACCCCCTTTGCC
The DNA here is from genome assembly GCA_013299105.1 of Chitinophagales bacterium. Lineage (GTDB taxonomy): Bacteria > Bacteroidota > Bacteroidia > Chitinophagales > Saprospiraceae > Haliscomenobacter. The sequence continues at coordinate 10,471 of JAAFJY010000036.1, forward strand.
AAACCCTGGCACCAAAGCCCCATTTGTAGCATTTACGCGGTATAAAATCGAGCCCGCAACATAGAAAATGGCGTCAGGATGCCCATTTTTGCCGGGATGAAAAGTTACTCCTTTGGTCCAACTGATGTCTTTGTCCGGGGCATCGGGCATGAATTCCCAGAGGACCTGGCCACTGGTAGCGTCCAGGGCAACCAACTTTTGCGAAGGCATTACCACATACATTTTGCCTTTGATCTCCAGGGGATTAAACAAAATGCTGCCGCCATCGGCCTGGGTTTCTTCAAATTTCCAGGAAGATTTCAGTTGTTGTACGTTGCTGAGCTTGATTTGATCCAGAGGCGAGTACTTGCTTTGGTTCAGATCATGACCAAAATGAGCCCAGTCAACGTCTTCGGGTGGTGCCGAAATATTGAGCAGACCTAGTCCTATGATGGGCAAAAGCAAGGCGAAGAGGTAATGCTTTTTGTTCATTTCAAATATGAGTTGAGTAGAAGAGGGGTAGCCATTTTAGGCAGCGCTAAAATAGTAAAAGCCTTCGTAGGAAAAAGTCAAGAATCACCAAAGCCCTGAAATCTCTATTTTTTTACCTCTGAAATCGAATTTATCGCCTTGTTTCTTTTTCATCAAAACTTCCCCCAGGGGAGATTCAGGGGAAAGTACAAAAACCGTTTTGCCTTCCGCCTGCATTTTTCCCAGGCTTACAGCAAGGTAATACCAATCATTGCCGCAATTAACCAGGCTGCCGATAGTGACCAAAGGAGAGGCTTGATTGGGATCCAAAATTTCTAATTGCTGATACAATTGTTGGAACTGCTCATGTTGCAGGCTGTACTTGTCCTTTTCCATTTGCAGCATGGCTCTACTGGTTTCGTACTTGTCGCCAGCGCTGCTTTTGGTTTCATTGTTTGCGTCTTCTTGTACAGCGTCAATGGCTTTTTGTAATCGGTCGAGGTCTTGGGCCAGACGGTCTAAACAGGCTTGATGTAAGGCAATTTTGAAGGGAAGCATGTCTTTTTGGGGCAAAATATGGCTTTTCCTTTTTTTTTAGACTAAACCACTTTAGGTTTTGTGCATTTCAAGCTAATTTTCTAATGTCATGGCTCACGGCAGGAACGTATAAAATAAAGATTTCAGATATCTCAAACCGTGCAAACGAGAACCTAAAGCATGACAAATTTCCCCAGCGAGCCCCTAAATCACATATCGTAAGTCGTATGTCGTCTATCGTATTTCAAAAAACATGCCGAACAAACCAGGACTCACGTTTACCAATGATTTGCACAAAACCAGTCGCGGACGAGTATATGTAGAAAAAAATCGGAGCCCCAGCAGAGACTCCGATCTTATCAATTGCCATCCATCCTTACGATCTTCGGCAGGAAGGAGCCCAGGATTTCCACCAAATCACTTTGGGCGGCCATCACCTGGTGGATGTCTTTGTAGGCAAATGGCGCTTCGTCCAAGCCGCCGCCGATCAGCTCAACACCCATTGAGCGCAAGTGTTTTTGCAGTTGAGCATGGGTGATGTTCTCCAATGCCTTGCGGCGCGAGAGCAAACGTCCGGCCCCGTGCGAAGCCGAGTTAAGCGAGGCCAATTGGCCTTTGCCTTTCACCACAAAAGCTGGAGCGGTCATCGAGCCTGGGATCACGCCCATAACGTCTTGGCCCGCCGGAGTAGCCCCTTTCCGGTGTACAATGTATTCTTTGCCATCGCCCAGGGTTTCTTTCCAGGCGAAGTTGTGGTGGTTTTCTACCATCGCCAAGGGCTTTTCACCCATCGCTTTGGCCAGGCGGCGGTGGATGTGGTGGTGACAAGCCGAGGCGTAATCGCCAGCCAGGTTCATGGCCAGCCAATATTCTTGCCCGGCTTCGGTGTCAAGCCCCAGCCAGGCCAGGTGCTGTGCTTCCTTGGGCAGGTGACATTGTTCCATCGCTAATTTGGTATAGTGCTGGGCCAAATGCGCACCAAGGCCACGCGAGCCAGAGTGTGACAGTATGCCCAGGTACTTACCTGCTGGCAGGCCCAGTTGGGAGTCTTCGGCCATGATTTCGACCTCGCCAAATTCTACAAAGTGGTTGCCGGAACCTGAGGAACCGATTTGGGCCCGGGCCTTGTCGTGCAAGCTACGGATCCGCGACACTTCCCGAAATTCGGAGCGTTCCAGTACTTCATCGTCCATCGGGTCGCTGAAGACGCTGATGCCAAAACGGGTGTTGTCCAGTAACATTTTTTTGTATTGGCTGCGGTGGGCTTCCAATATTTGAGGCTCAACGGCATACACCGACAAGCACATCCGGCAACCGATGTCCACGCCTACCGCATAAGGGATGACCGCATTTTCAGTAGCCAAAACCCCGCCGATAGGCAAGCCATAGCCTTGGTGGGCATCGGGCATCAAGGCTCCAGCGCGGGTCACGGGCAGGCGCATAGCCGTTTGCATTTGGGTCATTGCGCCAGCTTCAATGCGGTTGGCACCATATACTTCATAGTCCAGGGCCTGGGGCAGCAATGGAATCTCTTGGGTTTCCTGTTTTTGCGGCTCGATCAGGGCTTCGGCAATACGGCTCAATACCGGATCTTCGAAAAAGTCGGCAGGATTGGCCAAGATAGACTCCAGCAGGGCTTGTACTTCTTCCTGGCTAGCCCGCTTGTAGTGCTTGGGGATCAGGTTGATGCACAAGCCGATCGCAGGCCCTTGGGGGTAGCCCATTTTGAGGAGGTCTTTGCCGCTGATGTGTGGTTTTGCCATTGGTTTTGTTTTGTGTAGGGTTTAGTACACTTGAATGCCATGCCAAACCGATCTGGCATGCGGTTGGTTCCCCAAGTGTCAAAAATTGGGAAAAATTGTGAAAGTTTAGGGCTATGGCTTTGTGCCCAACCGGAAGTATCGGAAACTTCAACGAGAACGAAATAATAGGCCATTGCCAACGCGAATTTTTGTCTAAATCAGAATTTGCAGGATTCCAGAATTACTTGCAAGGTGTTGACCAAAACAAGAATTTAAAAGAATCAGAGAATTGTCGCGCTTCGCGCGCGTAACAAAACACGGTCTAGGACCAGATAATGAAGGCGCGACTGGCTAGAATTTTCACCAATGAATATAAAACGTTTATTTTATTCCCAGCCAACTAATCCTCCCTCTCAACTCCTCAACTTTAATTTACTGCTTTCTCTTTTTCCCTTCTGCGCTCATCGTTCTTTTCACGTCCCTTTGCAGTGATTTTATATTTTCGATTTTGCGAAAACGCAGGGCACTCCAATCCTCGTCAATGGCAATCATCCGAACCCCTTCGTAGCCCAAATCTCCCAAGGCTTGCCAACTGTCGTCGCGCCCCAAATCAGTTTTGTATTTTTTGGAAGATTTTTTGGGATAAGCAAACCAGTACCCGCCGTCTTCGCTCAGGATTGGGGCCGTTGCTTGCGCCAAAGTCGCGATTTCTGCACAAGCGTACACGAAGTTGAGGATGAAGTCGTACTGCTGACCTTCTTGTGGCTTGAGGTCGATTTTGCAAAACATCCCTTGCTCCTGCATTTCAGCATCAAATTCAATTGGCGCTTTTTGAATCAGGATGACTGGCGAGTTTTTGTATTGCAGTTTTTTGAAAAGTGGAGTCATAGGTTGAAGGTTTGCGGCTTCAAAACCGCTCTGCTGGAAAGTTGCGGCTAAAAATAATGGATTTTGAATGGAAATCAAAACACTAACCAACTCCCAATTGCTCATTTGCCACCTAAAGTCTTAGCATATTGTCTAAGCCAAACACACCTAAGAGCGTTTTTAAATATTGGAGGTTTAGGCAGAAAACGTGTCGAATTTTGACTAATCAAGGCAGGAAAAGCGGAGTTATGCAATGCATAATGAGCATTTTCCTAACGAAGAGTAGTCGAAATTGGGCCGTTTTATGACAAACAAAAAATTTTAAAGATGCTCATCATACAAGACATCATGAAAAAAATCACCCTATTGAGCCTTCTAGCTTGTTTGTTTTTTTGTCCAAAAAACCACGCCCAAAACCTGGTCCAGGTGGACGCAGTGGCTTTTTTGAACCAGCTTTCTGCGCCTAGTACCCAATTGGCGGAAGCACATCAACGCATTTATCCGGTCAAAGGGCAAGGTGTAAATCCCCAGCCTTTTTACCAAAAATGGACCAGCCAGCTAGAAGTACATGTGCAGGCCATTCAAAAACTCAATGCTAGTTTTTACCAGCAAAATCCGCTGGGTTATGCGCCAACTGCAAGCACCAACTTAAGTCCCAAAGCCAATGCTGCCCAAGAAAAAGAGATCCATGCTGCAAGTGCATCCCTGGCCCAAAAAATGTTGAGCGACCCAGCTTTTGCCCAAAAAATTGCCAACATGTCGGAATCAGAACAGCACGCTTTTATCGCCAAAGAATTGGCGAATCAGGGCCTGAAACCTGCTCAGGGAACGCCCAATATGCCCTCGAATGCTCCCGCAGGCATGGATAGAAATTGGGCCGAAATTTGCACCAATGTTTCCCAAACCTTGTCGGATTTGACTTGGATGGAAGCCCAAGAAGCCATTGAATCTCGCTACGAAAACAAGCACGCTGCTGTACAAACCTGGGCCGACGAAGCGATCAAAAAACTCCCCCTGATCCAGCAGGGGGAGTATGGGCGCGACCACGATCCAGCTAAAGTAAAAGTTATTCAAAAGGAAGCTCTGGTCAAGCACCGCGAATTGGCCCAAGCCATGCTGAGCGAGATGAATCCTTTGCTGTTGTCTTTTCGCAAACAATACCAGGAAAAGGTAAGTGCCTTAAATGAGGCCATCAAAAGAGTGAATTTTGGCCAAAACTACAATTTTGGCATTTTTTACACCCAGGTTTTGCAAGCCCAGGGCATGATGCTCATGGCGCAGGAAAATTTGATGAAAAATGAGGTCACGGTATTGGAAAAGTTGGCGTATTGGGAAGACCAACTGGTGCATTTTGGGAAATGATTACTCCAAGGTGCAAAGCATGGTTGTAATCCCATCGAATTCCGGTTTCATCTCCGGGAAATGCAGCATTTCCGATTCCAGGGCCACAAAACCAACTTTTTCGTAAACCCTACGCGATTCAGCGTTTTGCACCATGACCCTGAGCCAGAGGTGTTTTGCACTTGCGTCAAGGCTGGTTGTTTTGGCAAAATCAATCGACATGCGGCCCAGCCCTTGGCCTTTTAAGTGCGGGTACAGGTAAATTTTGTCTAGGCAAACGGCATGATGGATCGGCTGACCATGCACTTGAGTATCGAATAGCAACTTCATGAACCCTGCGATTTCACCATTATCCAGGTAAATTAGGTAATAATGGCTATTGGGATTGGCCAACTCGGCCTCAAGATGAGCTGTGTTGCTGATCCGTTCCTTGTACATTTCACCACCATCGAACCAGTAATGGCTGAAATTGGCTAGGTAAGTTTCCTGGATGACGCGCTGAAGCACGGGGATTTGGGCGGGATATTGGATGCGGATAATGGTTGGCATGATTAGGTAAGATAAGCTGAGTTGTGGATGGTTGTTTTTTTGACTTACGACTTACGAGTGACGAGTGACGACTTACGAAGTGGAGCTCGCTGGCAAGATTTCAGGTTTCTTGAGCATCTGGTTGCACGGTTTTGGATTTTTGAAATATAAAATTTACAAACTACTGCCAGTAAAGATAAAAAAGCCTGCCTCGACATTTGTCCAGGCAGGCTTACGCAAAAAAAGTATGCGAGTTCAGGGCTGTGTATAGAGGTTCAAAAGAGGAAAAGGATTTGATTCAATCTGCCTTTTAGTCTTGAAACCGAAGTTACTTGACCGTTTAAGCATGTTGCAAAGCTAAATACCCTAACCATTCGCACAAGTCCCCCTTCTCAACTCCTCAACATCTCAACCCCTCAACTTTAACTTACTCCCCGTGCATGATGCGGATCTGGTGGTTGATCGACTCGTCGTGGATGGCTTTCAAAACTACGGTCACAAACTCCTCGCTAAGGCCTTTTTTGCTGCCAATTTCCACCGACTTGCCGAGGATTTCATTCCAGCGGGTGGTTTGCAAAACGGGCAAGTTATTGGCCTTTTTGTACTCGCCAATTTTCTCCGCGATTTTCATGCGGCGGCTGAGTAAATTGATCAATTCCTGGTCGATCTCGTCAATGTCACCGCGCAAGTGGCTTATGCCTTCAACCGAAGAAGGGACCTCTGCATCAGCTGCCGGGAATGTCATGGACTTTATCATCGCCGTGTACTGGGCTGGGGTGATTTGCTGAGCGGCGTCGCTCCAAGCCTTGTCAGGATCGGGGTGAACTTCGGTCATCAGGCCGTCAAAGTTGAGGTCCATCGCCTTCTGGGCCACATCCTGCAGGATGTCGCGGCGACCACAAATGTGGCTGTTGTCGCAAATGATCTCCAGGTCAGGGAAGTTGCGCTTCAGGTCGATGGCGATCTGCCAATGGGGTACGTTGCGGTACTTGGTATCGCCATGAAAAGAGAAGCCGCGGTGAATAGCTGCGATACGAGTGATCCCAGCTTTGTAGATACGCTCGATGCCACCCATCCACAATTTTAGGTCTGGGTTGACCGGGTTTTTCACGATCACTGGGATGTCAACTCCTTTGAGGGCGTCGGCCACTTCCTGGATCGAAAATGGGTTAACGGTGGTACGGGCACCGATCCACAGGATGTCAATGCCTGCTTTTAGGGCTTCAAAAACGTGGTCCTTGTTGCCCACCTCAGTGGTCACTTTCAGCCCTGTTTCTTGTTTCACGCGCTTCAACCAAGGCAAACCGATGGCCCCTACGCCTTCAAATTCTCCTGGTCGGGTACGGGGTTTCCAGATTCCAGCACGGAATACGTCGATTTGTTTGGCATCCGCTAGTTCACGAGCGGTTTGCATTACTTGTTCTTCTGATTCAGCGCTGCATGGACCAGCAATCAGAATGGGTCTTTTGCCTTCGCGCTCCAGAATGGGTTTAAACGTCATGGACATGGCAGTCAATTTTTGGGCTTTTACCTAGGGACAGCTCTTCCAGGCTCAAGCGATTATTTTACGAATTTGATTGGCTTCTTCAATGAGCTGGTAAAAGGTCTCGAAGTCCTTCTTAATCAACAAGCTGCGAAACCTGGACAATTGGTTGATGTGCTCATCCAAAACGTCCAGCACATTGTCGCGGTTTTGTCGAAATATGGGAACCCAAGTGTCAGGCGAACTCTTCGCCAGGCGCACTGTAGAGCCGAAACCCGAGGAGGCCAACTCAAAAATGCGCTCTTCGTCGTGCTCTTTGGCCAGTACCGTAAGGGCCAGTGCAAAAGAGCTGATGTGTGAGATGTGCGACACGTAAGCCGTGTGTACATCATGCGTTGCACCCTCAAAATGGGTGATTTTCATGGGGATCGACAAGTACATTTTTTCTACCAATTCCACTGCATCGGCGTCACTTGACTCTGGGTCACAAATGACTGTGTATTTGTGGTCGAACAGGTTGGGGATGGCCGCTTCTGGTCCCGAATACTCCGTTCCAGCCATTGGGTGAGTGGCCACAAAACGATTGCGCTTGGGGTGATTTTTCACCGCTTCGAGCAAAGCACTTTTGGTCGAACCAACGTCAATCACTACTTGTTGATCGTTGATGAGGTGCAGCACCTGGGGGGCCACTTTGGTCAGGGCATCCACCGGAGTTGCGATGATGATCAAGTCCGACTGGTTAACGGCATTTTCCAGGGGCAGAATCTCGTCGGCTAAGCGGCGGTGCATGGCTTTGGCCGCGTTGTCCGCATTGGCTTCCACCCCGATGATTTTTTTAGCAAAACCATTTTCGCGCAATGAAATGGCCAAAGAGCCGCCAATCAAACCCAAACCGATGATACTAATCGTCATTTTTTAGGCATTTTGAGGTTTGAAAGGAGATTTAGCCTTGTAAGCCGCAACCCGTTCGCGAGCCTCACGAAAGGTAGCGACCTCGCTGCACAAGGAGATGCGCACGTAAGCATTGCCTTTGGAGCCGAAAATGCCACCTGGTGTGATGAACACGTCTGTTGCCTCCAAAATCGCATCCGACAATTGGTAAGCATCTGCATAATAAGCCGGAATTTTGGCCCAAACGAACATGCCAACTTGATTGTGGTCGTAGCTACAATCCAGCAAGTCGAGCAGGCCATATACCTCGCGGCGGCGCTCGGCATAAATGCTGTTCAATTCATCGTACCAAGATTTAGGATTATTTAGTGCCTTTACTGCAGCCACTTGTAGGGGCTTGAACATGCCCGAATCTTGGTTGCTTTTGAAACGAATCACAGGCTCCAGGTAAGCCTTAGCTCCAGCCAGCATCCCCACGCGCCAGCCTGCCATGTTGTGCGATTTGCTGAGCGAGTTCAACTCCAAGGCTACTTCCATCGCTCCAGGCTGGGCCAACAGGCTCTGGGGCCGCTCGTTGAGGATAAAAGCGTAGGGGTTGTCGTTGACGATCAGGATATTATTTTGCTTGGCAAAAGTGATTAGGTCTTTGAAAAAACCAGCATCGGCCTGCGCTCCGGTGGGCATATTGGGGTAGTTGACCCACATGAGTTTTACTTTACTCAGGTCGTTTTTGGCCCATTCATCCAAGTCGGGTTGCCAGTTGCGCTCGGCTTTCAACTCATATGATCTTACCCCAGCACCTGTCAACAGAGTCACTGCGCTGTAGGCGGGATAACCTGGATTGGGAACCAGTACTTCGTCGCCGGCCTCTACATAACTCATCGAAACGTGCATGATGCCTTCCTTTGAGCCCATCAAGGGCAGGATTTCGTCATCTGGATGGAGCTGTACACCCAAATATTTCCAGTACCAATCGGCAAAAGCTCGCCTCAATTCTGGAATACCCTGGTAGCCTTGGTAAGCATGGGTGTCGGTCCGGCGCGAGGATTCAGACAAGGCGTCGATAGTACCCTGATTGGGTGGCAAGTCTGGGCTGCCGATCCCCAGGTTCAATACCTTGTGGCCTGCGGCACGCAATTGAGCAATTTGCCGCAGTTTCATCGAAAAATAGTATTCTTCAACATTTCCAAGCCTAGAGGCTGGTTGAATGATCGTTTGCATAATCAATGGGTAACTCGTCAAAATTTAATCCACCATCAAACCCTGGCGGTAAGCACCCAGGAGTTTCAGGTCGTGGGTAATGGGCCGAATGGCCTCAAAAGCTTGTTCACAAGGCACGTTGCCTTCGGCCACATAATCCACAAAAAGGCGGTATTCCCAAGGACGGCCAATGATGGGGGCCGATTGGATTTTGGTCATGTTGAAATTGTAGGCCGACAAAATGGCCAAAACCTTGTGCAAACTTCCAGGAGCGTGGTCCACATCAAAGCTGATCGAATACTTGTCAGGCTTGGGCACCGCGATTGCTTTTTCGGTAGGCTGAATCACCAAAAAACGGGTATAGTTTTTCTTGTTGGTTTCAATCCCTTTTGCCAACAAGGGCAATTTATACATCTCAGCAGCCAAGGTGCTGGCAATGGCACCGATATGTTTCAGCCCCAATTCTTGGATTTTTTTAGCAGCCAGCGCAGTATCCTCGGTTTGCACCAATCGGATATGCGGGTAGGCCCGGAAAAAATCCAGGCACTGTTCAATGGCGATCGGGTGAGAGTGCACCTCGTGCAAGTCTTCGATGCCCTGATCAGGCAGGGCCATGAGGTTTTGTTTGACCCTCAGGTAAACTTCACCTACAATTTGCACCGGGTATTCGTCCAGCAAGCGGTAGTTGCCCATCAAGCTGCCCGCGAGGGTATTTTCGATGGCCATCAGCGCTACATCCATCACTTTTCCTTCGACCAATTGTTGGATCATGGTCTCAAAAGTCAAAGCTGGAACAATGTGGAGTTTTCTGTCCTGGAAACACTGACGGGCCGCAATTTCATGAAAGGCCCCCGGATAACCCTGAATACCAATGCGCAGGGCTTTCTGGGTTTGCCCACTATCCGATGCTGTATCGCTCATTAAAGCTTGCATGCTTGCTGTAGTTTTTGTTCTTCACATTAAATACATACCCTCTTCGCCCCTGACAAGTGGGTGAAAATGAGGTTTCCCGAAAAGATTTAGCCTTGTTTAGTGGCTAAACCCTTTGCCGCAGACTTGGATAATTTGGTTAGGCAAAAAAGTGCAGAAAAGTTGGGGCAAAAAAAAAGTCCCGCGTGGCGGGACCCTTTATTTTTGACATCTTCAGTTGTTCTGAAAACCTAAAATGATAGAGTCCCTTTACGATTGACCGTAAAAGTAAAAGCTACCAAAATAGAAAAACGAACGATTAAAAGACATAACGTTTCTGTTGTGTTGATGCAAACGTAGGCAATTGCGCATTGAAATGCAAGCCACTGGGTTTAATTTTTTGGACTTTTTTACGATTTGTAAAGCTGCTGAAAAAATCCGTTGCCTTATTTGCTCATGGCCTCAACCAACTCAATCACTCCGCCAATCATCATTTGCACGCCAATGGACATGACGATGAAGCCCATGATGCGCGACAGGGCTTTCAAGCCCGCCTCGCCCAAAATGCGGTAAACCAAGGGTGCCGAACGCAAAATCAGGTAAACGATGATCCCCAAAACCACCACCACGCCGCTGATGGCCAGCCGCGCTTCCCATGTAGGGTGCTCGTTGTATTGCGAGATCAAATACGAAATCGAACCCGGTCCTGACAACAAAGGCATGGCCAGTGGGGCAAAGGAGATGTCCTGCTTTTGCCGGGCCTCCTCTTCCACTTCCTGATTCACCGAGCGGTTTTCGGCGAATTTTCCGCTGATCAGGCCGTAACCAGAGCTCAATACCATCATGCCGCCTGCAATGCGCATGGCGTCGATGTTGATGCCAAAAAACTTGAGGATCAAAGCGCCACCAAAAAAGAAAACCAACAAAATGAGGGTGAAATAGATGCCCGTGTTGCGGGCGGTCTGGCGGCGCTCTGGCTCAGTGTATTCCGGGGTCATGGCCAAGAAAACGGGAACCGCGCCAAGCGGATTGACCACCGAAAACAAAGCTACCAATGCCGAAAAGCATAACTCGATCATAGCGGGAGGTTAGATGTCCCGAAAAGATAAACCATATTTCTCATTCAGGTTCATTTTTGGCCAAAAAATGCCTTTATCCCTTCAATGACCTGGGCTTGATGAGCGGCATCCATGCCAGGAAACAAAGGTAGGCTCAGGCATTCAGTGGCCATTTTTTCAGCCAGGGGAAATTGGCCTTTTTGATAGCCAACATCTTGGTATGCTTTTTGCAAATGAGGCGGCAGGGGATAATGAATGAGGGTTTGAATGCCTTTTTGGGCCAAAAAAGCTTGCAAAGCATCGCGTTTGGGTGTTGTAATCACAAACAAGTGCCAAACGTGGGTAGCGCCTTCCTGGCAATGCGGCAATTGGATCGCATCAAGATCGGCAAGTGCATCCAAATACCGCTGGGCCAACATGCTCCGTTCTTCATTCCATTGGTGCAAGTAGCGAAGTTTGACCCGTAAAATAGCTGCTTGCAATTCATCCAGACGAGAATTTGTGCCTTGCATTTCATTGTAATACCGCACTTTGGAGCCATAGTTGCGAAACGTGTGGGCAAAATCGGCAAAATCCTCCTCGTTGCAAGTCACCGCGCCCGCGTCGCCCAAAGCACCCAGGTTTTTGGTGGGGTAAAAACTATGGGCGTTGATTTGGCCAAAGGTGCCCGTTTTTTGGCCATTCCAGGTAGCCCCATGGGCTTGGGCATTGTCTTCTACCACTTTAAAGCCATGTTTTTGGGCCAATTCCATGATTGATCCCATTTCACAAGCCTGGCCATACAAATGTACAGGCATGATGGCCTTGGTTTGTGGGGTGATGGCGGCTTCAATACGCCGGGGATCCAGGTTCCAACTTCGGGAATCGGGCTCGACGGGCACCGGTTTGGCCCCCGTCTGCGAAACACCCAACCAAGAGGCGATGTAAGTATTGGAAGGTACAATCACTTCGTCGCCAGGTCCAATGCCTAGTGCCCGCAGACTGATGTGCAAGGCATCCAATCCGTTGGCGACACCGATGCAGTGTTTTGCACCAATCCACGAGGCGTAATCCGCTTCGAATGCTTTGACCTCTGTTCCCAAAACGTAATAGTTGGAAGCATAAAACCGCTGCCAAGCCACCTGAATCTCAGCATTTAATGTATCATGGACCGTTTTGGAAGAAAAAAATGGCAACATAAACGAGACTGCATTTGGACAAAAGTAATGGCAAATGTGGCTAAAATTTAGGTATGGAACTTTCTTTCCCAAAAAAACCTTGTATCTTTGCAGCCCGGAAATCAAATTTCTTTTGGTCCCATAGTAGAATGGATACTACGTAGGTCTCCGGAACCTAAGATGCAGGTTCGATTCCCGCTGGGACCACTTCTGATCAAAAAAGGGCAAACCGCGATTGCGTGTTTGCCCTTTTTCATCGGTTAAAAAAGAAAAGAAGAAGACTTACGCCTCCTGCATCTCCTTTTCAAGGTCTCGCAGGTACTTATTCAGTCGTTCCATCGGCCTTGGAATGGCTACCCGGCCTGACCGCACAAATTCGTAAATGTTTGGGCCCAATTCTTTCAGCAAGGCTTCAGTCTCTTCGGCGTGACCAGTTTTTTCGATCACGATGTACTCTTTTTCGATTTCCAGAACCCTGGCGTTGTGCTTTCGGATCAAGTCTTCCATTTTGTTGCCCTCCCAAAAGAACTTGGTGGGCACTTTGTAAAGGGCAATTTCCTGATAAACGAGTGCATCGTTTTCATCGTAAAAAGCTTTGAGCACATCAATTTGCTTTTCCAATTGCGCACAAAGCTTTTGGGCTGTTTCCTCATTCGTCTTGATTACGATGGTGAAACGATGTACCCCCGGCATGGAAGACTTGGAAGTCGTCAAGCTTTCGATATTGATGTAGCGGCGCGTGAATACCGAAACTACTCTCGACAACATGCCTGTGGTGTGTTCGGTAAAAACCGTCAGCGTATATACTTTAGGATCCATGATGATGGGGTTTTTTATTCGAGTCTGATTTCATCCACCGCAGCACCAGCTGGTACCATTGGGAAAACGTTGTCTTCTTTTTCAACCCGAACGTGGAGCAAATAAGCACCCGGATAGTTCAACATCTCGGATACTGCACCTTTGAGTTCTTCCGCTTTGGAGATGGTCTTGCCTTTTACGCCAAAGCCCTCGGCAATTTTCACAAAATCAGGATTTTGCAATTCCACTGAGGAGTAGCGACGGTCAAAAAACAACTGCTGCCACTGCCGCACCATGCCCAGGAAGTTGTTGTCGAGGATCACAATTTTGACCCTCACATCCCATTGGGTACACATGCCCAGTTCCTGCAAGGTCATTTGGAAGCCTCCATCGCCGATGAAAGTAACTACTTCTTTATCTGGCTGCGCAAACTTTGCCCCGATAGCAGCGGGCAAACCGTAGCCCATTGTGCCCGCACCACCAGAGGATACCCACTGGTTGGTATCCTGGAATTCGTAGTATCGGGCTGCGGCCATCTGGTGCTGTCCCACGTCGGTGGCCACGATGGCTTTGCCTTGGGTTTGGCGTGAAATCTCACGCACCACCATGCCCATGCGCATTTCGCCCTTGTCGTTGGCACGCATGTCGCGGTCGATGACTTTTTCCTTTTCCATGCGGTCGCATTCGTCAAACTCGGCGTGCCATTCCGGGTAACGTTTTTCGTTTACCAGTGGCAGGAGCTTGGTCAAAGCAGCCTTTGCATCAGCAAGGATAGGCACATCTGCGTGTACGTTCTTATTGATCTCGGAGGGGTCAATTTCGATGTGGATGACCTTGGCCTGTTTGGCGTACTTGTCTAGGCGTCCTGTTACCCGGTCGTCAAAACGCATGCCGATGGCGATGAGTACATCGCAGGAATTTTGCTTGACATTTGGGCCATAATTGCCGTGCATACCCAGCATACCCCGATTCATGGGGTGGTCACTGGGCAGTGAGGAAAGGCCGTGCAAAGTGCAACCTACTGGAATACCTGTTTTTTCAACAAAAGCCTTAAACACCTCCTGTGCGTGGGCAATTTGGATGCCATGCCCTGCCAAGATCATGGGTTTTTTGGCATTGTTGATCAAGTCCGCTGCGTCTCTGATGGCATCCATATCTGGTTTTGGAAGTGGATGGTAGCTGCGGATGTGGTTGACTTTTTCGTAGTGGTAATCGAAAAACTCGTTTTGGGCGTTTTTGGTGATGTCCACCAATACCGGACCCGGACGACCAGAGTTGGCGATGTAAAATGCCTTGGCGATGGCTTCAGGAATTTGATTGGCACGCGTCACCTGGATGTTCCATTTGGTAACCGGCATGGTGGTATTGATCACGTCGGTTTCTTGGAATGCATCAGTGCCTAGGAGGTGATAAAACACTTGGCCAGTGATTGCTACCACTGGGGTTGAATCCAGCAGGGCATCAGCCAGGCCAGTCACTAGGTTCATGGCACCGGGACCAGAAGTAGCGAAGGCTACCCCAGTTTTACGGGTAGCACGGGCGTAGCCCTCGGCGGCGTGGATACCACCTTGCTCGTGGCGCGGCAAGATATGCCTGAGGCGGTCGAGGTAGTGGTACATCGCATCGTAGATGGGCATGATGGCCCCCCCCGGGTAGCCAAAAATAGTGTCAACACCTTCTTCCAACAAGCAACGCATCACGGCTTCTGCACCAGTGATGTGGTTGTTCACCGCTGGGGCTATTGGTTCGGGAGATGGATTCGTGTTGTGCATGGTTTTATTATTTGGTATGCTCTGGGCCAAAATACCCAGTGTTTTCAAGCTTTCAACTTCTTATTCTAAACTTCGTCGGTCACGCAGCCTTCGCTGGCCGATGAGACCATGTAAGCGTATTTGCGCAAGATACCTGATGTCGCTTTGGACTGAGGAGCCACCCAACCGCTTCGACGCAGCACCAATTCGTCGTCATCGACGTCCAAATGTAGGACTCTATTTTTGGCATCAATGGTGATCATGTCGCCATTTTGCACCAGCGCGATATTGCCACCTACGGCTGCTTCAGGGGTGATGTGGCCAACTACAAAGCCATGTGTACCACCAGAGAAACGACCATCGGTAATCAGTGCAACTTTGTCGCCCAAGCCTTGGCCCATGATGGCGGAGGTGGGTTTAAGCATTTCAGGCATACCAGGACCGCCTTTGGGGCCGGAGTAACGGATCACCACTACATCTCCAGCTTGAATTTCACGCTGGTGAATGGCTGCGTTGGTTTCGTCCTCGCTATTGAACACTCGGGCAGGGCCTTTGAAGTATTCACCTTCTTTGCCTGTGATCTTGGCCACCGAACCTTTTTCAGCCAAATTCCCAAAAAGGATTTGGATGTGGCCACTGGGTTTGATCGGATTGCTCAAGTCGCGCACGATGGCCTGGCCTTCGTGCAGGGCAGGCACACTGGCTAGGTTTTCAGCCAGGGTTTGGCCTGTACATGTCATGCAATCACCGTGCAACATGCCTTCGGCGAGCAGCATTTTCATGACCGCAGGCACGCCACCGATTTTGTACAGGTCCTCCATCACGTATTTGCCGCTGGGCTTCAAATCGGCGATGAAAGGCGTGCGGTCACTGAGGTATTGGAAGTCTTGGATGGTCAAAGAAACCCCTACCGAGCGGGCAATGGCCAGCAAGTGCAAAACTGCGTTGGTAGACCCCCCCAAGGCAATGATGGTGATGATGGCATTTTCGAAGGCCTCGCGGGTCATGATATCACGGGGCTTGATGTCTTTAGCCAACAAGTTGCGGATTGCTTTGCCAATGCTGTGGCAATCGTTCAGCTTTTCCGGGTGATTGCCAGGAATTGACGAGTTGTAAGGTAGGGCCATGCCCATCGCCTCAATAGCCGTTGCCATCGTATTGGCAGTATACATACCTCCACAGGCACCGGGGCCAGGGCAGGCATTTTGGATGATGCCTTGGTATTCCTCGTCGTCAATTTGGCCAGTGCTGTGTTTGCCGTAAGCCTCAAAGGCAGAAATGATGTCCAGTTTTTGTTCTTGGTAAAAACCAGGGCTGATCGTGCCGCCATACACCACAATACCTGGTCGATTCAATCGACCCAAGGCGATCATAGCTCCAGGCATGTTTTTGTCACAGCCCACTACGGGCACTATCGCATCATAAAACTGTGCTCCAGCCACTGTTTCGATTGAATCAGCAATGATGTCGCGGGAGGGCAGGGAAAAACGCATCCCTTCGGTTCCGTTCGACATGCCGTCGCTCACGCCGATGGTGTGGAAAATCAAGCCCACCAAATCGGCTTCTTTTACGCCTTGCTTTACGATGTCGGCCAAGCCATTCAGGTGCATGTTGCAAGTGTTGCCTTCCCAGCCCGTGCTGACAATTCCTACTTGTGCTTTTTGTAAGTCTTCGGTCGTAAGTCCTAGGCCGTACAACATTGCTTGTGCTCCTGGTAGCGTAGGATCTTGGGTCAGCCTTTTGCTGTATTTGTTCAACTCCATTGAAAAAGGATACGGTGCTTCGTGAAAAAGTTTGGGTTAGCGGACTGCACATTTAACTAGTTATCCAATGAAATTGGAACGATAAAGTTTAGCCCAACTTTAGAATTGTTTCAAAGATATGGTATAAGGTCTTATGCTGCTAAACCTATTTACAGTGAACTTACCACTCAGTAATTTGGATGTTTTTTGAATAAAAAATTGATTATCTGATGTTTGTGAAGTGTTTTCTTACGAACTAAAGGCGGAAATGGCAATGTTTGTGGATTTGGTTTTTGTCCGATTCTTCACCTGCTTCATTTAAAGTAACCAATTCCAGTAAAGCCATATACCTAATATTAGGGATCAGGGTAGTGAGGGAGATACGAATTTTAGGTATTTATTTGTATTTAGTCTAAATAGGCTTTTGTTTTTGCTCCTGTAGCCCTAGTTTTGAGCCACGAAATCGTGTAAGTGCTCAAAAACTAGTAAAAGTGATGAAACCTATTCTCAGCTTCTTATTTACCTTGTGCTGCTGGAACCTTGAGGCCCAATTAGCTACCGGGCAGATCAATGGCAAAGTCAACGACCAAAAAGGTCATGCGCTGCCCTACGCCCACCTGATCGTAAAGGGCACCTCCATCGGAACAGTTAGCAATGAGACAGGCTATTTTAGCATGAAAGTACCTGTTGGGCAAGTGATTGTGAAAATATCCAGTATTGGATACCAAGACCAGGAATTGACTTTAGAGGTCCAGGCTCAACAAGCGGCTGAAGTAGTGGTTGAAATGACTGAAAATGCCGCTGCACTTGCAGCGTACGTGGTCAACGCCAATGACTTGCGACAAAAATCATACGTCAGTGTTTTGCCATCACAATCTTTGCGCCTGAACGCTCCTTTGATTGAAGTGCCGCAAAATATCGCAGTGATCAATCGCCAAATGATGCAAGACTTTGGGGTGCTAGGAACTGCCGAAATGGCTCGCATGACCAGTGGCGTAACCCGAAGGTATGGCAGCGCCAACGATTTTGCCTTCAACATTCGGGGCACCGATGCCACCAATAACAACTTTCGCAACGGAGTTGGGGGCTACTGGTGGAATCAACAAGCAGATGCTTTCATGCTCGACCGGGTAGAGTTTGTAAAAGGTCCTGCGGGTTTCATGATCGGCAATGCCGAACCAGGCGGCATGCTCAATGAAGTGACCAAACAGGCCGATGGCCGCGAAGTCCGTGAGCTGGAATTGGGAGCAGGCTCCTGGAATTTATTCAGGGCTGGTGTGGACTTGGGCGGGAAATTCAGCGCCAATAGCAAATTCAGTTATCGCCTTGTTGCAGGTGGGCAACACACCAATTCTTTTTTTGATTTTTACCGTTCCTACCGAACTTATGTACTGCCGTCTTTGCGCTACACGTATGCAACGGGCTCTTACCTCCAAGCCGAAATGATTAGGATGGACGGTCATGTTCTGGCCGACAATGCCAACAACATCAGTCGCGATGGCTACGAGGCCCTTTTACCACGCCACTTCAACGCCAGCGACCCCAAAGCGCTACAAGGTGTAGAGACCGACGATCAATACTTTCGACTGTCGCACGTACACCAATTGGGACGCGGCTGGCAACTCAAATCACAATTTGCCCAAGTGGACGGTATTTTCCGAGGGGATGGGATGTACGTTAGCCGATTTACGCCCAATTTAGACACCCTGTACCGAGAATATTGGTACACCAATTGGCGCAATCAATTGAGCACTGCCCAGTCTTTTATCGATGGCAAAATCAAGCAAGGTGCGCATTTAGAACACAGCATTTTGATCGGCCTTGATTATGGAAAAACCTCGGTAAACTCAGCCTACGCCGACCTGAACCCTGACGATTGGGGCAATCAATTCCCCATTGCAGTCAACAACCCGATTTACAGTCTCGAACCCCAAGCTTTTGCCGACACTATTCAATACCCTGCCGATGATTGGGGGACGGAATGGCTGGCCCTTTACGCCCAGGATCACTTGAAAATGTTCAATAAGGTAGTGCTGACCCTAGCTGGACGCTTGTCGCGCACCCGCGCTTGGGCCTCTTATGACAGCACCACAGTGGTGGATTTGAAATTCACACCGCGCTTGGGTTTGACCTACTTATTGGGTAAAAATGCTTCTATTTACACCCTTTATGACGAAGCTTTCCTGCCGCAAACGGGCCGCAAAGCCGACCGTACCAATGCCCGCCCGCTGACGGGGAGCAACCTGGAATTGGGTTTCAAAGCACAATTGATGCGCCAAAAACTCGCCTTGAACGCTGCTTTGTTTCGCACCATCAAAAACAATGTGCTGGTCCAGAATCCCCAAACCCAGTTTTACGAAGAGCGCGGCCAAATCACCAGCCAGGGGTTTGAAGTGGATTTGATGGGTAATTTGGGGACCAATTGGTTGATTAGCGCCAATTACACCTATACTTTGGCTGAAATTACCCAAGACGCGGATTCCAATTTGGTAGGTTTTCCCAATTATGCGGTTGCTCCACACGCAGGGAATGCAATGCTGCGTTATCGCTTTACCAAGGGCAGATTAGAAGGGTTCTCACTGGGTTTGGGCGCTCAATTCATGGGGCCACGCAGTGCAGTGTGGGCGGGTTGGACCAATCCCGAAGACAAGGCCAAAAGTGCACCTGCTTATACCCTGTTCGACTTTAATGCAGCATATGAAACTAAAAAGTGGGCCATTCGCCTGAATTGCTTTAACCTTTTCAATCGTCAATTTATGGACAATGCCTGGTGGAATTCAGCTGCTGAAGAGGGGGAACAGGGCTACTTCAACTTCACGCCCAATCAACCTTTCAATTTCAGGTTGTCGTTTCAATACCGCCTTTTGAAGGGGTAAGTTCCCGCTAATTCCAAATACAATACCATGCGTATCAAAAAATTAATGGGTAAAATTCACTTGATTTTAGGGCTGGCTTCCAGCCTGGTGGTTTTTATTGTGGCGATTACTGGGGCGATCTGGGCTTTTGAGTCCGAAATCTCTGATTTGCTGCAACCTTACCGCAAGGTGGCTGCACGCGAGCAAGCTTTCGTACAACCCAGTCAACTCAAAGTCCTGGCTCAACCATATTTCAAAAAGCAGCACATTGATGGCATTGAGTACGCAGGTAAAAATCGGGCTGCCATCGTCAGGTCTTGGAAAAAACAAGGAGATCGTTACATTCCCACCTCAGCTTATTTCAACCCCTATGATGGCACTTTGTTGAAAATCAAACAAGGGCGAGGCTTCTTTGATATAGTCATCGACTTGCACATCAACCTTCTTTTGGGCAATGTGGGCAGAGAAATTGTAGATTATGCGACCTTGATTTTTGTTGTCATGCTCATCTCCGGAATCGTTTTATGGTGGCCTAAAAACCGCAAAGCTCGCTCACAAAGGTTTCGCTTTGATTGGAAAAATAGTACTAAATGGCGGCGCAAAAATTACGATTTGCACAATGTATTAGGCTTTTATGCCTCTTGGATCGCAATTTTTATTGCCCTTACTGGTTTGGCTTGGGGCTTTGATTGGGTCAACAAAGCCATTTATTACACCTTCAGTGGCGGGGCCGATTACGTAGAATGGATGGAAGTGCGTTCAAAGTCAAAAAAGGATCTTGCCGTTTTACCCAATATCGAAGATCGGGTGTACGAACAAGCCCTTGCAGCTTATGGGAAACCTTTCGCCAACCTGAGTTTGTACTTCCCCAATGACGCCAAATCAGCGATTTCTTGCTACATCAACCCTTCGGCCAAAACTTTTTATCGCAGTGCAACTTACTATTACGATGCCCGTAATGCCCAGCCTTTGGGTGAGGAAAAGTTCGAAGCAATGAACACGGGGCAACAAGTACGCAGCATGTATTACGATATTCACATTGGCAAGATCCTGGGCTTCCCTGGACAGGTATTGGTCTTTTTGGCCAGTCTGATTGTGGCCAGTTTGCCAGTTACGGGTGTCATTATCTATTTTGGGCGCAAGCGCAAGCAGGTCAGTAAAGCAAATTCAAGCATCCCCGCCAAAACGATGAAGGCTGAGGCCATTTAAGGGAGTGAGTAAATAAAAACATACCCAAGGCGTAAGTTCATGTTTTCACTAAAACCCTATGGTAGTTGAAAAGTTGAAGGGTTGAAATGTTGAAAAGAGTCCACCAAGACGGTATCAAAGCATCGTGGATTTGGGTAGCTTATTTTTTGTTTCTCCCCTAAAGTCCTCATCTCCCCAAGGCCCAGCGCAAAAAATCTTCCATCACTACTTTCCAGGTGCCTTGGTTGTGCTGGCCGCCTTGTACTTCCAGGTAATGGATGTCGCGCTCGCGCTGGTAGCCTTTTTTCTCCAGTTCTTTGATCAAGTCCAGGGTGTCGTCGATGGAGTCGATGATGCCGTTGTGGTTGCGGTCGTCGGTTTCGTCCTCAGTACCTGTTTGCAGCCAAAACTTGAGTTGAGGTTGGTAAGCCTTTTGTCGAATTTGGGCATGCATGATGCGGTCGGTATCGTCATTGTAGCCATCATCCAACCCTTTGGAGCGCCACCAAAAAGAACCTGAAAACACGCCGACCTGGTGGAAATGGTTGGGGTGATTCCATACCATGTCGATGGCCGAAAGCCCACCCAGGCTAAAACCCGCAAAACTGCTGAACTCCGGGCCGCGTTTGGTGCGGAAATGATGATCGATATAGGGCTTTAATTCTTCGAGCACAAACTGTGAATAAGCCCCTGCTTTGGCCCCTCGACCTACATAATCAGCCTGGGCTGCCACGCCGTATTCCTGCAAACGTTGCTCATTGGCATGTATGGCCACTAAAATGAAGGATTTGACCACTTTGGACCGAATCAGGCGATCCATCGTAGCATTGAGTCCGAGTGCAGGTAGGTCTTGGCCATCGTTGAGGTACAAAACCCGGTAACGGCTGAAGAAAAAAGAAGAGTGGTAAGCAGGCGGCAGGATAACCGTCACTTTAACCGTTCTTTGTAGGTGTTGGGACTTAATTTCGAGGTATTTTTCAGTACACATTGCGTGAGTTTGCAGGCTAAACAGGGCGCAAAGAAAGGGCAAAAACTGTGGAATCAGACGGTTTTTTTGAAAAAATCCTTCGAACATTGTTTTCATAAAACTCGGTTTTTTACGCCAACAAGAAAGAAAAAAATTGACTTTATCCCCAAAAAACCTGTACTATTGGGGACAATTTCCCTGACCATGACCAAAGATTCGATCGCCAAACAAAAACTCATCTCGGTAGAAAACATCTACAAGGCCAAAGTGCGACTGAAAGGCGTAGCTGAACACACGCCCTTGATGTTCAACCAAAACCTCTCGGAGCAATACGACTGTAAAATCTTCCTCAAGCGCGAGGATTTACAACCAGTACGCTCTTATAAAATTAGGGGAGCTTACAATAAAATGGCTACTTTATCCAAGGAGATACTGACCAAAGGAGTGGTATGTGCCAGTGCGGGCAATCATGCCCAAGGGGTTGCATTTGCTTGCCGCTCGATGAAGGTCAAAGGCAAAATTTTCATGCCCAGGGTAACTCCCCAACAGAAAGTCAGCAAGGTCAAATTTTTTGGAAAGGAATACGTGGAGGTTGTTTTGGTAGGGGATACTTTCGACGATGCCTTTGCCGAAGCCAAGCGCTATTGTGAGGAAAATCAAAAGGCTTTTATTCACCCTTTTGACGACGAACGCATCATCGAAGGCCAGGGCACGGTGGGCTTGGAAATATTGGAAGACTGTTTGGAACCCATTGATTACCTGTTTGTTGCAATTGGCGGTGGCGGCTTGTTGGCGGGCTTAGGGTCTTGTTTTAAACAGATCAGCCCCAATACCAAAATCATCGGCGTAGAGCCTACTGGAGCCCCGGCCATGCAAGAAGCCCTGAAGCAAGGCCAAGTGGTGACCCTAGACAAAATTGACAGCTTTGCCGATGGCGCGGCGGTGAAAAGGGTAGGGGAGATCACTTTCCAGATTGCCCAGCAAGTGGTCAAGGAAGTGGTTTTGGTGGATGAGGGAAAAATTTGCACCACCATTTTGCAATTGTACAACGAAGAAGGAATCGTAGTAGAACCTGCCGGAGCCCTGACCATTGCTGTGTTGGACCAATACCGCGAACAGATCAAGGGCAAAACCATCGTGTGTGTGGTGAGTGGCAGCAACAACGACATCACCCGCACCGAGGAAATCAAAGAACGCTCGCTCTTGTACGAGGGCTTGAAGCACTACTTCATCATCCAGTTTCCACAAAGAGCCGGAGCCTTGCGCGATTTTCTGAACAACGTCTTGGGGCCGAATGATGATATTACCGACTTTGAGTACACCAAAAAACACAACCGCGAGCACGGCCCGGCTGTGGTAGGCATACAAGTACGCAAAAAAGAGGACTATCATGGCCTGCTCGAACGCATGAAGGCTGCCAATTACAATTACCAAATTTTAGAGGAAAACCGGGGTCTGTTCGAGCTCTTGATCTAAATATTTAAACTCCTCAACTTCTCACTTTTGAACTCCTCAACTAAAAATGGTTGACCAATCTTTTCTTCAGTTTTTTCTGACTGAATTTCGCCGTCGCTTGTACGACGAGTCGATGATACGCATTGAAAAATGCTTGGCTTTACTCAACGAATCGGAGGTTTGGTACCGTCCCAATGACAATTCAAATAGCATTGGCAACCTTATTTTGCACCTCTGCGGCAATGCGCAGCAGTACATTGTAGCTGGTTTGGGTGAGGCCCTTGACCAGCGTAACCGCCAAAGTGAATTTGACGAACGAGGCCCCATTTCCAAGGCTGAACTGTGGCAAAAAGTAGTGAATTTGAAAGAAAGAATCGAGGTGGTGTTGCAAAACTTACAAACCACCGATTTAGAACGACCTGTCCTAGTGCAGGGTTTTCAGGAAACTGGCTTGAGCATTTTGGTGCATGTGGTCGAGCATTTTTCTTACCACACGGGCCAAATCACCTACATCGTCAAGGCTGCAAAGGACCTGCAAACCAATTATTATGCGGGGTTTGATTTGAACAGTACGGTTCAGGGGTAAAAAACAAAAAGGGTGGCCATTTTGACCACCCTTTTTGCTGTGTCTCAATTCTCTTTCACCAAATGCTTGGCTTTTACATAACCAGTTTCGCCGCGGAAACGGATCATCCACCATTCAGGATTGGATTTGTCGAGTAACTCCACGCGGAAACCAGGGTTGATCTTCAGCAAAGTAGCTGCACTTTCATCGGCTTCACTCAACAAATTGCAGGCCGAAACAATGGTGAATACACCTTGTGATTTCAAGTTCGAGGCATTTGGTATGGGATTGGGCTTGGCAGGTTCAGATGAAACCTTGTTTGAAGTAGGCGATCCTGTATTGCTTGGTTGCGTGCTTGGCGCGAACGGGGTAGCGCTGGGCTGATCGCTAAAAGGCTCAGGAGTAGCAGTTTTTGCTTTATCAGGGGCAGTACTTTGCAATTCGCTTACTTGGGGTTTGTCAATAGCCACCGGTTCTGGATCAGCCACGCCGGTAGGCAAGTAAAAATCCTGTACTACTTCAGAAACACCTTGCATGTTTTGGCTCAAAATCATGGCTTCCACAGAGCGATAACCGTGTTTACGCACCACAATTTTGTAATTTTTGTTTCGATCAAGTACCAGGTTAATGCTTTCGCTGGGGTTGGAGCGGATGAAGGCCATGCGGTCTTTTCCTTCTTTCATTTCAAAAACCTCAATCACAGTACCTCTTAGTTGCTCCTTACTTTCCTTCACAAAGGCGGAACCGTGCAAGTTTACATTGGGGCGTAAGGTTGCGGCAATGGCTTCTGGAGTACTTGGATTTGACAATTTGCGGGCTTTCGGATCAGGCATCTCATCGGCGGGGCGATTGGGTTTGCTGTTTGTTTTATTTCTTGTATCAGAATCAGGCTCTTTGGGCTCGATCTTTGATTTGGCTGGTTTTTCGGCTACTAAAACAGAATCTTTTTGCACTTTTTGCGCATCAGCGAGGGCTTTTTCTGCCTGCATCTTTTCCTGCTTGGCTTTTTCTTCTTCGCTGAGGTCTTTTTTGGATTGCCCAGGCCCTCTGCCGAAAGTGAAATTGATACCAGAATGTATTTGGAAGCGAATCGTTCCAGAGTTGCCAAACAAACCTAAGACATTGTCAGTAACGGCAAAAACCTGCACGGGGCCGGCTTGAGAGACCAGGCCATAGCCCAGTTTAATTTTTTCGCCCGCTGCTTTTGACACATTGAGCGAGGTTTGTAAGCCCCGACCCGCTCTAAAAGTGGCTTGGGCCGAATAAGCTGCCGTGGTATTGCCATTGATGGTGAGGGTATTTACCAAAACTCCAGCGGAGAATTTTCTGCCCAACAAAAAATTACCACCGAAATAAGCATTCATGGGCAGAGAAGTGACCAATTCACCAGCGGTTTCATTCTTTTCAGGTTTGGTTGCGAACTCAATCAAGCCACTGACCGCTTTGTCGGCTGCATTTTTGTCTTCGAGCGAAAAGGCCAGATACTTGGTGCGGTAGCTGTAGTTTTGCACGCCAGAGCCCCAAGTGATTTTGCCAAAATTGACAAAGCTGGCCAAGAGCTCAATGTTTTTAGTCGGTCGGAACTGCACTCCAGCGTCAAAACCGAGGCCATTGTTGCCGCTGCCCAACAAGTAATTGCCTACACTGCCGCCATCAAAAGCATTTTGGATGCCTGCAAGGGTCATAGACAATTCACCTTCAATGCCCAGAATGCCTTGGCTAAGGTCGCCAACGATTTCCAAGCCTTTGTTTTCGGTGATGACCCGACCGATGCCCGACAGGGCTTTGACCCTTGCACCCACCGAAAGTTTCTGAGGAACTACGTCAACAGTCATACCCAAACCATAAGTACGGAAATGATTCAAAGACAAACCTAGATCGTCGGCTGAATTGCTGATCGGAAAACGGCGTGGGCCCGCGTAGAAGCTGTCCACAGTCATTTTTTGGGCTCTTAGGGCTGTTTCAAACAAGGTATTTGCAAAGGTTGCCTGCCCATGAATGTTTTCAGTCGAAGTGATGTTGAAATAAAACTTTCGTACCCGAAACCCTAGGTCGAGGATATTGGTGTTGAAGTCGAAATTGATGGTGTTTTTGGGGCTCAACAAGCTTAGAGTTTGGGAAAAATCACGCTCAAAAAACTCTTCCGGTTTGTTGGGATCGGTAGGTACATCGATGATGTTGCGGAGATTTTTAAGTTGAAATCCACTCAAGCCTACGCCAAAATTGAAGTTGCTGATCAGCGGCAAGCCCAAATGAAAACTGCGATCAGGCATCCGACCCACATTCAACTGATACGCCAATGGGGTATTGGACATGTTGTACAAGGTCATATTGCGCTGGGCACTCATGGGCAAGTACAGTGCGCAAGCAAATAGCAGGGCAAAAATGAAGCGAATCATGGCCTTGGCCAAGTTGCGGGACGCTGTTTTTCTCATTGTTAGTATGTATGTTTGTCGAAACAGAGGTTTTTGGAAAAAGTCGGGAAAACGCTAGCATTGTTTAGGAGACCTCAACAAGCAGTAGTACCATTACAAGGACTCAAGGATAAAGCCATGATGAGCAGGAAATCCGAGCCAAAATTTGAATTTGTGAAGGTCGATCGAGGTAAAAAAGAAGCAATCTCAAAGCCTGTGTCAGGAAGTTGTGCATTAGACTTTTGCAAGCGCTAGCAAAAATAGTAAATTTATTGAATTGCAAGCTGAAGACGGTTTTTTGTGCAGCTCGATGTACAAAACAAAAAAGGTGAACCAAAACGGTTCACCCCAGTACCAGTAAGCAACAAAGAGGGGTTCAACTACCCCTGTATCTTGACACAAAATTATGTTTCTTGCGAAGAGATGATGCAAATTTAGTCCTGCGATCAGCTCTAATGGTGGAAAAGTTATTCACACTAAGTGGAAAACGTTTGTAAAATACTGATAGTCAAAGATGATCTGCTGTTAATAACCTGAATTTGAATGTTAATAACTGTGAGTAAAAATGATGAAAATGTTGAAAACTTTTTGACTTATCCACAAGAAAGTGGTTTTTGGGCTTTTTTGGAGTATTGATGTGGATAACTTTTTAATCGACTTTTTAGGCCAAATTCTTTTGAAGCAAGCATTTTACCGACTTATTTGGCCTATCAGTCGACAAAAGTGGAAAAATATGTGAACAAAAGCTGTGAATACATATTTTGTGGGCGGTTCATTGGTTAACCCAACATTTACGCAAGCCACATCCGTCTGTACCATATCATGAAGCATCGCTACTTTAAATTTTTACTGCTGCTGTGTGTACTCAGCCTTTTCATGGCTGATCTTAGCGCGCAGGGCAATCGGCCTCAGTTTTTCACCATTTATGGCACCATCGGCGATTCCATCAGTGGCGAGCCCTTGGATGGCGCAGCGGTTTTTATTCCTGAAAAGAAAATTGGGACTTATACTGACAAAAAAGGCTTTTATGCCATTAGTGTACCGCCGGGTGATTTTACCATTCGCATCAGTTTGTTGGGCTATAACGCAAAAAGCTTGCCGATCAAAGTCGATCAGAACAAGATATTAGACGCTGTAATCATCAAAGACCAAAAGTTTTTGGAAGAGGTAACAGTCACCAGTTCCCGCCCGGAGGAAAACATCAAAAGTACCGAAAGTGGGGTGTCAAAGTTGAGTATTCGCAGCATCCGCAAAATCCCGGCATTTATGGGTGAAATTGATGTAGTGCGCTCTTTGCAAATGTTGCCAGGGGTGAGTTCGGTGGGAGAAGGTACCACGGGCATCAATGTACGTGGAGGTAGCATCGACCAAAATTTGGTGTTGATGGATGATGCACCTGTTTATAACAGTTCGCATTTATTTGGTTTCTTCAGTGTTTTCAATCCTGATGCGGTGCGCGATGTGACCCTTTACCGTGGAGGGATTTCGGCACAATTCGCAGGCCGTACTTCCGCGGTTTTGGATGTAAAGCTTAAAGATCCCGACCTTGACAAACGCTCAATTTATGGGGGGATAGGCCTGGTGTCCAATCGTTTTGGCATCGAAATGCCCCTGATCAAGAACAAATTGGCCATTTCATTGGCTGGCCGGGGCTCTTTCAATGATTTTTTGTTCAAACTCGGCCCGCGTTCCATCGAGAATACAGTAGCTAATTTTTATGACCTTACAGGTAAAGTGTTGTTCAAGCCCAGTGAAAAAACCCGCTTGACTTACACTGGTTATTACAGCTACGATGTGTTCAAATTGCCCTCTGATTCGCTGAGTAGTGTAGATGTGAACGCCAGCTCTTCGACCTTCAAGTACCGGACATTTAACCAGACCCTGCGTTTCAACTGGTTTTTAAAAGATAAAACTTCGCTGACCTTTAGCGCGGTACAAAGCCGCTACCTGGCCAATACTGCGGCCCAGGATTCCTCCATTGCATTTGACATGGATTCTGGCATTCGCCTGCGTTCGCTCAAAGGGCGGTATTTTTCCGAAACGGATAAAAACAGCTTTTCTTTTGGGGCAGAAGCGAATAGTTATGTGATAACCCCTAACCAATTGGTGCCGGGTCCTTTTTCTAACCTGAGGCCCATCACTATTCAAGAAGAATTTGCACGAGAACTAGGGGTTTTTATAGAGGATGAGTGGAAACTAAGCAAGCGTTTTTCCATGTTGGCGGGCTTGCGCTTTTCTTATTTCCAACGCCTTGGGCCAGACACCATTTTCACCTATCGTGAAAATGCGATTCGCAGGGATGAAAATGTAAGTGAAACCACACTCATTGATAAAGGGGAAAGCAGTCAAAATTATAGTGGTGTGGAGCCTCGACTTTCGCTCAAATACGAACTAAACGACAACACCTCACTGAAAATGAGCTACAATCGGATGCGACAATACATTCAGCTCATTTCCAACACTACCGCAGCTTTACCTACCGCTCGTTGGGGCAGCAGCGACCGCAACATCAATCCACAAGTGGCAGACCAGGTTACCTTGGGTTTTTTCAAAAACATCAAGGACAACAAATGGGAAACCTCTGCTGAAGTATATTACAAACTGACTGAGGGTTTTCCTGATTACAAAGACCTCGCTGATTTGCAATTTTCACGCAACCTGGAGCAGGAAGTCATCCAAGGCCAGGGCAAAGCGTATGGTTTGGAGCTGATGCTGCGCAAAAACACGGGTTTTCTCACGGGCTGGTTGAGTTATACGTTCGCCCGTACCTTGATTAAGGTGGACGAGCGTTTTGAACCCATTCACAATTATGCAGGAGCCTGGTATCCCGCCAATTATGATAAACCTCACACCGTAAACGCGATGATGAATTACCGCATGTCGCGTACCGTTACTTTTTCTGCAAATTTTACATACAGCACGGGCCGCCCTGGTACTTTCCCAGCTGGGAAATTTGAAGTAAATGGCAACATAGTACCCATTTTCCCTGACCGAAACTTGCAACGCATACCAGATTATCATCGCCTTGACTTGGCCTTGATCATCGATCCCAACCCGGATCGCGTCAAAAAAATCCAAGGTAGTTGGATCATCAGTATCTACAATGTGTACAGCCGCAACAACGCCTATTCGATCTTTTTTGACCTGAATCCTGCGTTGCAAACCAATTCTTATAAACTGGCCATTTTTGGCTCGGTGTTCCCATCGCTGACTTATAATTTTAAAATTGGTGGGCGATGAAAATAAAATCGGCCCTGGGATGGGGATTCCTTTTGTTTTTGAGCTTGATCGGCTGCATCCAGCCCTATGAAGCTGAAGTAGCTGAGCCTTCAAAAGGCATTGCGGTATTGGCCACATTGACCAATATCCCTAAAGAGCAAAGGATCGAAATTCGCACCCTGGCCGAGTTCAACACCATTGCCCTGAACTTGGCGGTGCGCAATGCCCAGGTTTGGATCAGCGATGCTGACAACAAGCGCCACGAGTTTTCTGAAAGTGGCCCAATTGGAGTTTATGGACCAGTTGACCCCAATTTTGTGGGTAAAATTGGCCAAACTTACGTATTGCACATCAAAACTGCTGATGGCCGCGAATACCAATCGCAAACTGAGACCATGAAAGCCGTAGCACCAGTAGAAAAGGTCTATGCTGAGCCAAAAATCATCAATCAGGTGCCTTTTGGTGAGATTTTGACGGGTTTTGATGTGATGATCGACGCCCAAGACCCGCTTGAGGAGGGAAATTACTATCGCTGGACCTGGACCCACTACTACAATACACCTTATTGTGAGATCTATTATGGCACGCCATTTGGTCAAAACCAGGCTGGTTTCATTGGAATTCCCTGCTGTGAGCAGCCTTGTTGGCTCATTGAGCGTTGTTTGCAAAACTGTACCAACATTGGCAGCGATGCATTCATCAACGGAAAAAAAATCTCCAGGCGTTTCATCACCACGATACCTTATTGCTTTGAGGATTATTACATCGAAGTGCAGCAACGGTCTATTACCCGAGAAGCTTATGATTTTTGGAATTCAGTGGTCACTTTGTCCAAAAATACAGGCAGCATGTTCGATGTGGCTCCCTCCAAGGTCAGGGGCAATCTGGTTTGTGTGAGCGACCCAGAGGAATTGGTCCAGGGCTTTTTTGAAGTGTCAGCAGTGCAAGAGATTGGCACTTTTGTGAAGCGAAACCCGGGAAGTGCACAAGCCATATTGAACTGCCCGCCTGCGGTAAGTGCCGACCCTCTGACCTGTGTACCATGCTCAGAATCGAATATCCGCACCAAGGCTAAACCCAAATTTTGGAACCGTTAGTGCTAAATTTTTACCAACAAACAAACCAATGCTACAACGCTTTTTGAATTTTACCTTTTTATTGGGCTTGTTGCTAAGTTTGAGTACTTGCATCAGCCCTTTCCAGGCCGATGTTCCCCAATCGGTAGGTGGCCTGTTTGTGCAAAGCAGCATTACCACCAAAAAGGGCTTGCAATTGATCCAGTTGACCCGCCCTTCAGTGTTTGAAACCAAGTCCATTACTGTGGCCGTGCGCAATGCCAAAGTATGGGTGAGTGACAAAGATGGACAACGCTTCGATTTCAAGGAAGACACCGTCAATCGGGGCTTTTACCTCCCCATTAACCCTGAATTTGTGGCGATAGTGGGCAAAACCTACCGCTTACACATCAATACTGCCGAAAACGAATCTTATCAGTCTGATCCAGAAACCATTACTCCAGTAGCACCGATTGATCGCATTTATACCGAGCAGCGCTTTGTGAATGACCCCGTGCAAGGGCGGGTATTAGATGGCTACAACGTATTATTGGATACTCAAGACCCTGCTCAAACCGGCAATTATTACCGTTGGTCTTGGCTGCATTTCAACGACATTAGCTTTTGTAGGGTGCGCTACCGCATTCCACTTTTTCGGCGAGAACCAGAATTCATTAGCGATCCTTGTTGTGACCGCCCTTGTTGGGATGTTGAGGCATGCACCAAAAACTGTGTGAACGTAATGTCGGATCGCCTGGTCAATGGTAAAAAAATCAGTCGGCAGTTCATTAGTTCGATTGTACATTGCAACAAGGACTATTACATCGAAGTACAACAACGATCCATCTCACAAGGGGCTTATGACTACTTGCGCACCGTGGACCAATTGTCCGCGAACTCAGGATCAGTATTCGACGTAGCCCCCTCGGCGATCCGGGGCAATATCCGTAGTTTGAGTAATCCCGAAGAAAAAGTCTATGGCTATTTTGAAGCCTCGGATGTAGCCGAGGTAGGGGTTTATATCAATCGCAGCAACATCAACGTGCCTGCTTTGCAACGTTGCACTCCACCGCCAATTTTTGTGGAGCCACTGGATTGTTACCCTTGTATCGAAAGTGCATTTCGTACCAAGGTGAAGCCTAAGTTCTGGACGAAATAAGCTGCGATAACTGCTTTTTTGCTTTTTAAGTTGATGCTTGCATGATGCTTAAACAATTCATTTACCAGTTTGTTGTGCTGTAATTGCTCACCTGGCTCACTGCTTGCCATGATGAAGAAGTTTTTACCTTTTTTGTTGTACGCCAGCTTATTGATCGGAATAGTTTCCTGCATCACTCCTTTCGAAGCAGAAGTGCCTGACGATGAGCGCAGCTTAACTGTACAGGCTTACCTCAGCAATATTGTGGGCGATACCAGGGTGGTTTTACAGCGGGCGGCCCCTTTTACAACCCAATCCTTGTTGGTGTCGGAAATAGGTGCTCAAGTCTGGGTCAGTGACCTAGAGGGCTCAAGGATTGAATTTTCAGAGGTGGAAAGGGGCCTTTACTTACCGCTTGATCCAGGTTTTGTGGCCTTGCAAAATGGGCAATACACCCTTAACATCAACACCAGAGATGGTAAAAGCTATCGGTCAACTGCGGAACGATTACCCACACTTGTGCCCATCGAAAAAGTGTACCGAGAGCCAAGGTTTGAAGACCGGATAGTGGAGGGCCTTATCCAAACTTCCTGGGATGTGCTTCTAGATGCCCAAGATCCAGTTGAGCTGGGCAATTATTACCGTTGGTCCTGGGTGCATTATCTCACCGTACCTTTTTGTCAAATCGTTTTTGGCCCTCCTTTTGGAGGTGGCCCTGACCGCCTGAATGGTTACCCTTGCTGTGATCAGCCCTGTTATGAAAAAGTTGTTTGTACGCAAAATTGCCTCAACTTGGGCCGGGATGCCCTCATCAACGGCAAAAAACTATCGCGCATCTTTATTCAAACCATTCCCCATTGCATCACCGAATATTATGTGGAGGTCCAGCAGCGTTCCATTTCGCAGGGTGCATATGATTATTGGAGTACGGTACAACAATTGAGCGCCAATACCGGGGGCATGTTTGATGTGGCACCAGCTGCGGTGCGAGGCAATATTCGCAATTTGAGCGACCCACAGGATAAAGTATACGGGTATTTTGAGGTATCCAATGTGGCAGAAGTAGGTCTATTTTTAGACCGCACTCCTCAGGGGGCTGCATTGTTGTTTTGTGGACCCACGGTGACGCCTTTTCCACTGGGCTGCTTTCCCTGCCAGGGTTTGAATCGCAGTACGGTCAAGCCTCGGTACTGGACCAAGTGATTCTGTTGTCATTGGCCGTGTTGCCAAAGTTTTTAAAACGCTATTACAAATCTTAATCAATGTTCAGATCTAAATATTTTTGTGTGTCCAATGTGCCAAGAAGAATTCTAATTCCACTTGTGCTTGGTGTAGTCTTATTGGTCAGTATTCATGCTTGCGTCACTCCCTTTGAAGCAGAAGTACCTTTTGCTGAAAACAGCTTGAGTGTACAAGCTTATCTGAGTAATATATCGGGTGATAGTAAGGTGATTTTACAACGAATCGCCCCATACACGGTCGATGCGCTTTTGATTGGGGAGGCAAAAGCCCAGGTTTGGGTCAGTGATCTAACAGGGAAAAGAATCAATTTTTTGGAAAAAGAACGTGGTGTTTATTTCCCCATTGACCCCGATTTCATAGCAAAATCAGATGAACAATACACTTTGAGTTTCAGTACCAGTGATGGTCAAAACTATCGGTCATCTACTGAAAATATGCCAGTCTCCATCCCCATCAGCAAAGTTTATTACGAACCCAGGTACGAAAACAGAATAGTGGAAGGGCGAATTCAGACTGCTTGGGATGTTTTATTGGACACTCAAGACCCTGTGGAGCTAGGAAATTATTACCGTTGGGATTGGGTGCATTATGAAACTACTCCCTTCTGCGACACCTATTTTGGGCGAGGTTTCGGAGGCGGCCCAGATCAACTTAATGGTATATCTTGTTGCCAGCAGCCTTGTTACGAAAAACAGGCCTGCACTCAAAATTGTGTAAACATTGGTAACGATGTGTTGTTCAACGGCAAAAAACTGTCGCGTATCCCTATCCAAACCATTCCACATTGTGTCATTGAATATTATATCGAAGTCCAGCAGCGCTCTATCAATCAAGGCGCTTATGATTATTGGAAAGCCGTAGCACAATTGAGTGCCAATACGGGCGGGGTTTTTGATATAGCGCCAGCAGCCGTTCGAAGCAATATCCGCAATTTGAGTGAGCCCAATAAAAAGGTATATGGCTACTTTGAAGTATCAAATGTGGTTGAAGTAGGATTGTTTTTGAATCGAATTGCCCCAGGCCCAGCTTTGCTGAGTTGTAAACCATACCCAATCCCTCAGCCCTTTGGCTGTGCACCTTGCCAGGGGGTGAATCGCAGCACGATCAAGCCCCGGTATTGGATCAAATGACTTATTTTTCACTTCCTTGTAAAGCTTTTTGGTCCGCAGCCAATTTCTCTTTACGGGCAATCTTTTGGTCGTTGTTGCTTTCGTAAATGGTATAAGCTTCGTACTTGGTAGGGTCTTTTTCGGCCCAGAGGTCTTTGCCAATGTTGCAAAGCACGATCAGTTCGGCATACAATTTATTGCCCTGCTCAATGCGGCGTTCTACTGAGATGTCGCGGTCGGCTACTTTGTCTTGTTGGATGTTCATGGCCGTTTCAAAGTCTTGGTGGGCATCCACCACTCTTTTGATCAAGGTTTCATTCACCCCCACTTCGGCCAAAAAGTCGATTTGCTGACGGGCTACCCTGACTGCCCGTCGGCCACAAAACAGCAACTGTGGATCACTCATGTCGCCCATTTTGGCGGTGCCAAACTTGCGGTAGCGGCCCGTGCGGTCGCTGTATTTGAGGGCTACACGGGTCATTAGGCTGCGGATGGCAGTCTTCAGTTTTTCAGCTGCTTCGTCCTTTTTTTCGGTCATCAACATTTGGTCACCCACCAGTTCGTCGTCGTCGGGCAGGCGATTGAATTGCTCACATTGCTGGCGAAAACCCTGCAAGCGGTGCAAATCATAACCATATTGTTCAAATAGTTTTTGATCCCGGTGTGCATCGCGGATGCGTTCCATACACAACACATACAAGTCGGCATCGGGAAAGTTGTATTGGCGTTGAGAAGATTGCTTCTTCATAGTTGCTTGTTTATCTGGTAGGTACAAATTTAAAGGGTAATATTGAAAAAAGCAAATGTTTTGGTCAAAAAATAATAAAACTTATGTTAGGATTGATTTTACTCAGACTTAATTTTCTCTATTTTAAAAATGTAACTAAAAAAGTGAAAAACATGAACTAGTAGACTAAGAACAAAACAACTGTCAATATTTTTGGTGAAATCCTACCAATTCAGAACTTCAGCATCCATGCCCCGACCGCGTAGCGGGCCAATTCTCTAATTCTTTCAAATTCTGGTTTTGTCAAAATCACACAAGAAATTCTGTAATGCTGTAATCCTGAAAATTCTGGTTTAGACAAACAAATGCCTTGTTCGACTCTTGAGATTACGTTTCTCTGAAATTTTCAGTAAAAAAAGGGTAGGAGAATGGCCTCCTACCCAATAATTTTTCAGGCATATGGTATTTTACCAGCTTAATCCTGCGCAAAAATTAAGTAATTGACATGCAATCCTGCCAAAGCGTACCAATCCATGCGTACAACGGGGGTGGCAGTCATCAGCCCATCAAGGTAATCGTGCATAGCCGGACGAAAACCCAATTCGGCGTCAAACAAAATGCGTTTGCCAAATTCTCGGCGATAACCCATTCCAAAACTCATGATCAAATTGTGGTGAGATTGGGGCACTTTGTTTTTCTCCAAGTGCACCCCCACTTTGGAACGGCTGCTCAAAAAGCCCATGCCGCCAAAAAAGTAAGGCTCTTTAACATTGCGTTCCAGGTAAGTGAAGCTGCGGCGCGGCCCTGCAAAAGGATGCCACTCCAGTTGGGTGCTCAATTCAGTAAACTGGGTGTTGAAACTAAAATTGCGCGTTTGATTGCGGGTGTATTGATCCGAACCCGAAAGACTTCCTTGGATCAACTGCGCTCGAAACGAAACTTTGGGTGAAGAGAAATAACGTAAATTCAAACCAAAAGCTGGTTTGGTTTGGCTTAAAACGGGCAAATCGGGTGCCAAATCGCCTAAATAATGGGTGCTGGAGAGAAACAAGCCTGCATCGAGGCTTTTTTGGGCAAAAATGGTGCTGAAGCTTGCCAAAACGCAAGCAATGATCAATGAACGTTGCATGAAATGTGGTTTAGTTGTAAACAATAGTCACAACTCGACATGCAAGATCGAACTGAAATCAGTGGAGATGAAATTAGGTGTATAATGCAAATATACAAAGTAATTTTGAACCATGTATACTTTGATCGAAATTTTTTTCAACTACCGCCTTATCTTGCACCCGATCATCAACAGCTTCAAGCCTTAACCTAAGTAAACATGAGCTCAAACAATTGGTACCAACTGAGCAATGAAAACCAGGTAGATTCGCCTTCCTTGCTGGTTTATCCTGAGCGCATTGCCCAAAACATCCAGCACATGTTGGATTTAGCTGGTTCAGCATCCCGTTTGATGCCGCACGTGAAGACCTACAAAATGCAGGAGGTGATCGAAATGATGCTACAAGCGGGCATCCGCCAGTTCAAAGCAGCCACAATTGCCGAAGCAGAGCTTTGTGGCATGGCTGGGGTAGACCAGGTTTTGGTGGCCCACCAGTTGGTTGGGCCTAAGCTTGAGCGCTTGATAAAGTTGATCCATGCTTATCCGACCACTCGTTTTTGCTCGCTCATCGACAATCTCGATTCGGCCCAGTGGCACCAGGATTGGTATGCGCATTACGGCTTGGTAGGCCAGGTTTGGATCGACGTCAACAACGCAATGGACCGTTCCGGGCATCCGATGGATGGCGAATTGCTTGGATTTTACCAGGCGGCGAGTAAAATGCCCAACCTCAAAGTCCGGGGCCTACATGTGTACGATGGTGGGTTTCGCCAAACCGATTTTGAAGCCCGTAAAAAAGCCAGCGACGCCGCTTTCGAGGGTGTTTTTGCCTTAATTGATCAAATCGAAAAAGCAGGTTTGCCCAAGCCCGAAGTGGTGGCTGGTGGTTCGCCTGCCTTCACAGTACACCGTTTGCGCAAAGGCATCATTTGCAGTCCGGGCACTTGCCTGATTTGGGATTATGGCTATGGCGACGGCCTACCAGATCAGCCTTTTGTATGGGCGGGCTTGGTGCTGACCCGCATCATTTCCAAACCCAAAACGGGCTATATTACCCTGGATTTGGGCCACAAAGCCATCGCTTCCGAAAACCCAATCGACAAAAGGGTGCGTTTTTTGGACCGTAGTGACTACAAATTCATTTCTCAAAGCGAGGAGCACCTGGTTTTGGAGGTCAGCGATTGGGAGAAACATAAAGTTGGTGAAATTTGGTATGGAGTGCCCTATCATATTTGTCCTACCATCAATTTGTATGAAGAAGCGGTGCTGGTGGAGAACAAGCGTGCCTTGGGAAACTGGCAGGTAATTGCCAGGAAGCGGAAGATCAGTATATAAATAGGTATGGAAGAATTCATCAATCGCCTAAACAAGGTCAATCGCCATGTCAGCAAGTGGGCCCGCAAGCAAGGCATCACTTGCTACCGTATTTACGATGACGACCTGACCAACTTCCCCTTTGTCATCGACCGTTACGAGCACGCCTTGCACGTGGCCGAATACCAGCGCAAGCACAACCTGAGTGAAGAAGAACACGAACTCAAAATCCAGCAATGCCTGGCTGTGATGGCCGAAGTGTTGGAAGTACAGCCCCAGGACGTTCACCTCAAAGAACGCCGCCGACAGAAGGGCTTGAGCCAATACGAAAAAGTAGATGCCAGCCAAAACCGCTTTTTGGTGCAAGAAAATGACTTGAGTTTCCTCGTCAATTTGAGCGATTACCTGGATACTGGTTTGTTTCTCGACCACCGCAATACCCGTCAATTGGTACGCGATCAAGCCCAGAACAAGCGATTTTTGAATCTTTTTGCCTACACAGGTTCTTTTACGGTGTATGCCATTGCAGGCGGGGCCAGCGAAACGGTCACCGTGGACCTTTCCAATACTTATTTGGACTGGGCAAAATCCAACTTGGCCGCCAATGGCTGGGCCAAAGACATCGACAAAAAACACCATTTCATCAGAGCAGATGTGAAGGATTTCCTTTTTGGCCCCAATCCAGGTCTTTTTGACTTGGTGGTGGTCGATCCGCCTACTTTTTCGAATAGTAAAATGATGGATGACATTTTTGATGTACAGCGCGACCACGTGGGCTTGTTGAACCAAGTATTGCGCCTCACTGCGCCTGATGGCATCATTTACTTTTCAACCAACCAACGCAGTTTTAAATTGCAAACGGAAGAAATCCGCGCTTCCAAAATCCAGAACATCAGCAATATAAGCGTGCCGCAGGATTTTCGGGACAAGAAAATTCACCAATGTTTTCGGATTTTTAAGTAACATTGGGGCGTAAAATTCAAGGAAAATCATGGTAGATTTACTTAGACCAGAGAAGATAAAACCTTTGCAGCATCCTATTTTGGAAGCTCTCTTCGAATATGGCCCATCGCTGCCAGACCAAATCTTGGGAAAGCTACTCGACTTGCCGAGAGAATCGGCGATAGAAGACCTTGTAACAGTTATTCAATTCAGCGTTCGAAAGTTCGATAAAAATGGTAAAGAATGGGGATATGATTTTTCAGTGATCCATGCCTTACTCTTATTATCATATTTTAGGGCAGAAGAAAAATTGCCTTTTCTGTCAGCGCTTTTTCATGAAGGTGATGACTGGATAGAGCATTTGATTTACGATTTTCTTACAGAAGATATGCCGCTAGTATTTTATTGTTGTGGCCAAAATCAAGTCCCAGCTTTAACGGCATATATCAAAGATTTCAGTGCTAAAAACGTATATTCTAAAAGTGCGGTCCTCGATGCTATGATATTGACAGCCCGAAAAAATCCGGATAGGAAATCAGAAATCCAAGAAGCAATCCATGATTTATTCGATTTTGTATTGTCACAGGATGACGAAAATTTGATCGAAACTGATGATTTTATCTTTGTTTGTACTGATTTGACTGGCGTAGTCCAAGGATTCGGAGATCAGCGCTTTTTAGAAAAAGTAAAAATGCTGTATGACAAGGGCTGGATAGATCCATCCATGTATGGTACTTGGGAAGATTATGGAAAAAACTTCAATAAAATCCACTATATCAAGTCCTATGATGACATTTATGATTGGTATCAGGGGACAGGGAAATCATGGGCTCAATCAATTGAAAAGAGTGAACTTGCGGCTGCTTCAAAGTCTAATGGTAACAATTCTGCCTCAAGCCACAGCCCCATCAAAGCCGAGCCCAAAGTAGGCCGCAACGCCCCTTGTCCCTGCGGAAGCGGCAAAAAATACAAAAAATGCCACGGAAAGGCTTGATTTGAGAGGGAAGAGTGCTATACTCAACCACTTTAGGTTATTGGCATTTCAGACTACCTTTCTAATGTCATGGCCCATGCAGCGCGTGAGCGGTGGCATGGTAGTATGACTAAAGCGAATGCTGAGAAAAAGAGGTTGTTTCTCAAGAGTTTACTCCAAAGAACAAGCGAGAACTAATCAATTTTAAATTTGAAAAAATCTCAAACCGTGCAAACGAGAACCTAAAACATGTCAAATTTCCCCAGCAAGCCCCTAAATCATATTTCGTAAGTCGTATGTCGTCTATCGTATGTCAAAAAAATATGCCCAACAAGCCAGAGCTCATTTTGACTACTGATTTGCACAAAACCAGTAGTGGACGAGCATAAATTACCCCTCCTCCGGCTGAAACACCTGCTCAAAAACCACCGCAAAAGCCCCCAGCATTTCGGCCCGGTCGCCCAGTTCTGATACTTTGATCTCACAATCGGTGGCCAATTGCGGCAGGCTGTGCAAGCTGATGCCCTTGTCAATGGCCGAACGCACGATGTCGCCCACAGTACTGAAGCCACCTCCTACTACGATCAGTTCTGGGTTGAAAATGTCGATCAAAACGGCCAGGGAGCGTCCCAATTGTTCGCCCATCGCGGCCATGATTTCGCGCAGTTCTTGATCGCCTTTTTCGGCCAGGTGAATGATCTGGCGGTAATGCAGGCGCTCGCCACGCAAAGCTTGGTAAGCATTTTCCAGGGCCTGACCGGAAACCACAGTTTCCAGGCAGCCTTTTTTGCCACAAACGCAACGCTTGTCATTGTTGGCAGCAAAAATATGCCCCAATTCACCCGCAAATCCCGAATGCCCCTGGTGCAATTGGTTGTTGGAAAAAATACCCGCTCCGAGCCCTCGACCAATGTTGAGGTAGATCACATCTTTCTTGCCTTGGGCCAGGCCAAAAGCTTTTTCACCCCTGGCCATGAGGTGGGTATCGTTGTGCAGGAAAACCGGGATTTTCCATTCGTCATAGAGCATTTTTGACAAAGGTTCTGCAAAATTCAAATAGGAATAACTGATGCCCTGTTTGGGGTCAACCCGTCCCGTGATGCCGATGCAAATACCCAGAATTTTTTCTCTTGGCAGTTGTTTTTCCCGGATGATTTGGCTTACTTTTTGGGTCAAAAAGGCAAAGGATTCCGTTTTGTCGGCAATGTTGAAATCATCGTTTTCGTACTCAAAAACGACTTCGTGCAACAAGTTGACGATGGTCAGTCGAAAAGAGCGCAACAGCAACTCAACGCCAATCACGTAGCCCTGGTTGGGATTGAGTGCATACATATTTGGTCGCCTGCCGCCAGAAGAATCGCGTTTTCCGCTGTCAACCAGGATGTTTTGTGCCAACATTTCTTCGACTAATTTTGCACCAGTAGGCACACTCAAGCGGGTATGTGTACACAATTCAGGAATAGATTTGGCCCCCTCATTGAGCAAGAACCGAATCATGGCCCTTTTAATCTTTTTTTGCTTGACGTGGGTTGCGCTGTCATCTGGGTTTTCGAAGAAAGTCCAAATCATGTTTTTCGTTTGTTGGTAATTTGCAGGCTAGATGTTTACAAGTTTATAAACAATTCGCAAATTATATTCTATTTTTTGTGCGATCGCCGTCTTTTACATGGCAAAGTAAAAGTAGAATGAAATTATTTAAGTTTTAGAAATACTTTTACTAAGTTTATGAATAATTTTAGGATTCCAGCAGAAACAATGTCATCGGTAAAAACAAACGTATGGGCCTCGCAGTGATCGACCTGATCATCATTTTTGCTTACATCTTGTTCAGCGTCTTCTTAGGCGTTTGGATTTCTCGAAAAGCTTCCCCTCATTTGCGCGATTATTTCTTGGGCAACAATAGTCTGAAATGGTACTGGTTGGGATTCAGCAACAGTTCAGGTATGTTCGACATCAACGGGGCGGCCTGGCGGGTAGCTATGTTGATGGTCTATGGGATGCAAAGTGTATGGATTCCCTGGATCTGGCCAGTTTGGAACCAGGTATTCGTGATGGTTTTTTTAGCGGCCTGGATCCGGCGCAGTGGTGCCATGACGGGGGCGGAATGGATCGGTTTTCGTTTCGGACAAGGTTTGGGTGCGCAATTGAGCCACATCATCGTGGTCCTGTTTGCGGTGTTGGCGGTAATTTCCAACATCGCTTATTTTTTCAAGGGCATTGGACCGTTTGCGGCCCAGCTTTTACCCTGGGATTTGAGCTTTTCCCTGGTGGGTTTTTCTTTCAGTTCGGCACAAGCTTATGCCATTGTGATTTGCTTTTTGACCACGCTTTACACCATCAAAGGCGGTTTGTACAGCGTGGTTGCCACCGAGGTCATGCAGTATTTCCTCATGTTACTCAGCTGTATTTTGATCGTCTTTTTTTGTGTAAAAACCGTTGATTTTGCTGAAATAACGGCCCTTTTACCCAAAGGTTGGTTTCGTTTCTGGCCGGAAAAACAAATCAGCATCGACTGGCAAAACAGCCTGCCTTATGCCAATACCCAAATGCTCAAAGACGGGTTCAAAGCCTTCAATGCCCTGGTAATGATGATGATTGCCAAAGGCGTGCTGGCGAGCCTCGCAGGCCCGCTGCCGGGTTTCGATATGCAGCGCGTGTTGAGCGCCCAAAGCCCCAAAGACGCATCCAAAATGGCCGCATTCACCATCCTGGTTTTGTTCATTCCGCTGTATTTGATGGTGGGTGGGCTGACCATCCTGGCCTTCAAATTTGTGATGCCGATGCTGCAAAGCCAAGCTGAACCCAATTTTGAAGAAGTGCTCAGTATCGTCATCAGCCAATACCTGCCGCTGGGGCTCAAGGGATTGATGATTGCGGGCTTGTTGGCGGCTTTCATGAGTACGTTCAGCGCTTTTGTCAACGTGGCTCCGGCCTACTTGATCAACGATTTTTACAAAAAATACTTCCACCGGGGCCAATCCGAAAAGCATTACGTCAACTGGAGTTACATCAGCTCAATCATCATTGTTATTGTAGGCATGATTGCAGGTTTGTTCGTAGAATCGCTCAACAGCATCACCGTTTGGATCACCTCGGCTCTGGCTGGGGGTTACGCTGCTGCCAATGTACTCAAGTGGATTTGGTGGCGCTTCAATGGTTGGGGCTATTTCTGCGGTATGGTGAGTGGCATGGCGGCTGCTGTATTTGCACCTGACATGTTGGTTTGGCTGGTCAACACCTTTTTTCCAGCTCATGCTGACATCGTAAAATCCGCCGCATCTCCACTTTATGGATTCTTCATCATTTTGCTGGTTTCTACAATTGGCTGTATCATTGGCTGCTTGTTGAGCTCGGTAGACTGGCAAACCACCAAGGATTTTTACCAAAAAACCAAACCTTGGGGCTTTTGGGGGCCAATCAAGGCAGCGGTGATGAAGGAACAAGCCGATTTTGAACCCAATAAGAATTTTTGGGCCGATTTTGTCAACGTTTTGGCAGGCATTTCCTGGCAAATGAGCATGGTCGCATTGCCCTTGTTCTTGGTGTTCCACCGCTGGCAGGATACTTTTTGGGCCTTGTTGGTTTTGGTGCTTACTACAATTTGGCTAAAATTGCGCTGGTACGATCGCTTGGCAGAAAGCTAAGGGACAACGACGAGAACCCACACTTTTCAACATTTCAACGCTTCAACATTTCAACGAAAAACCACATGTTGCCCATCACAGGTACATTTTTGGATGAAATCTCACACGACATTCCGCACCAAAACTGGGGCAGGGTAGAGTGGGACCAGGATTTTGCCCACATGCGGGCCATTGGCATTGACACCGTGATCCTCATCCGCAGCGGGTATCGGCGTTTTTTGACCTATCCATCTGCTTATTTGCAAAGTCATTACGGCTGCTATCAGCCGCCTGTGGATTTGGTGCAGATGTTCCTGGAGTTGGCCGAAAAATACAGCATGAGCTTTTACTTTGGCTTGTACGACAGCGGGAAATACTGGGATACGGGTGATTTGCGCCACGAAATCGAGAGCAATCGCTTTGTGATTGACGAGGTTTGGAAAAACTACGGTCATTTTAGCAGTTTCAAAGGCTGGTACCTGAGCATGGAGATCAGCCGCCGCACCATTGGCGCAGTCGAGGCTTTTCGGACCCTGGGCCTACAATGCAAAGAGCTGAGTGGAGGCTTGCCAACCTTCATTTCTCCTTGGATCGACGGTAAAAAGGCCGTAATGGCGGTCTCAGATCAATTGACAAAAGAAGATGCTGTTTCGTTGGAGGTCCACGAGCGGGAATGGAGCGAGATTTTTTCCGGAGTGCAAGGCGCGGTTGATGCGGTGGCATTCCAGGATGGCCACATCGACTACTATGAACTCGATGATTTCTTTCGGGTAAACAAAATAATGGCCGACCGTTACGGCTTAAAATGCTGGACCAACGCCGAGACTTTTGACCGCGACATGCCGATCAAGTTTTTGCCGATCAAATTTGAGAAACTGAAACTAAAACTTGATGCTGCGGCCCGTGCTGGCTACGAAAAAGCCATCACCTTTGAATTCTCCCATTTTATGAGTCCCCAAAGTGCTTATTTGCAGGCGGGACACTTGTACAATCGCTACCGCGAAAACCCGTCCCTTTAGTCTTTTTCCCGAAACTATAAACAAACGATCATGAAACAGTATGCAGAACTCTACCGAAACGAACTGCTCGAAAATGTCATCCCTTTTTGGCTAAAACACAGCCGAGATGAGGAAAATGGGGGCTATTTCACCTGCTTGGACCGCTATGGCAAGGTTTTCGACCATGACAAGTTCATGTGGCTGCAAGGGCGGGAAGTTTGGTGTTTCAGCATGTTGTACGACAAGGTCGAAAAGCGACCAGAATGGCTGGATATGGCCACCCACGGGGCAAAATTCATGGAAAAATACGGCCGTGATGCCGAAGGCAACTGGTATTTCAGCACCACCGCCGAGGGACGCCCCTTGGTCCAACCTTACAATATTTTCAGCGATTGTTTTGCGGTGATGGCTTTCGCTGCTTTGGATAAGGTAAGCCCTAACGATGTTTATCGCAAGATCGCCGCCGATACTTTTGCTAACATCCTGCGCAGGCAAAACGACTGGAAAGGCACCTACAGCAAGGCTTACCCTAGCACCCGCCCCTTGAAGAACTTTTCCCTGCCGATGATCCTTTGCAACCTCAGCCTGGAGGCCGAGCACATTCTGGGTAGCCACAAAGTCGATGAATTCATCCCCACGGTGATTCACGAGGTAATGGAAGTGTTTTATCAGTCGGATACAGGCTTGATTTTGGAAAATGTACAACCCGACGGCAGCTTTTCCGATTCTTTTGAAGGCCGTTTGCTCAATCCGGGTCACACCATCGAGGCCATGTGGTTTGTGATGGACCTGGGCCGTCGCATCGGCGATGAAGCTTTGGTCAAACGCGCCGTGGACATCATGCTGCGCACCCTAGAGCACGGCTGGGACAAACAATACGGCGGTATTTTCTACTTCTTGGACTACCACGGCCACCCGCCCCAACAACTGGAATGGGACCAAAAACTGTGGTGGGTACACGTTGAATCCCTGGTAGCCCTGGCGCGGGGCTACGTCTATACGGGCGACGAACGCTGCAAAACTTGGTTTGAAACCCTGCACGAATACACTTGGCAGCATTTCAAAGACCCCGAATACAACGAATGGTTTGGTTACCTCAATCGCCGGGGAGAAGTGCTTTTACCCCTGAAAGGAGGGAAGTGGAAGGGCTGTTTTCATGTGCCGAGGGCTTTGTACCAGGTTTGGAAGAGTTTGGAGGGAGTTTAGTGTTTAGTAAACATACGATAGACGACATACAATAGACGATATATGATTTATTGGGCTCGCTAGGGAGATTTGTCGGGGTGGGAGGGGGAATACGGTTTTCCGTTTTGGGTTTGTTAAAATGCCGACTTGGCAACGAAAACGGATACTACGTCTATTCTTTGAGTTCATAGTTGATTGAGTGAAACAAGTGTTTTGCAAAACTAGCATTGATCAAATTACTTGGTCAGCTGTTTTGTCAAAGAACCACCATTTCTTACTGTTTGATCACATTGA
Source organism: Chitinophagales bacterium (assembly GCA_013299105.1). Lineage (GTDB taxonomy): Bacteria > Bacteroidota > Bacteroidia > Chitinophagales > Saprospiraceae > Haliscomenobacter. The sequence continues at coordinate 55,296 of JAAFJY010000036.1, forward strand.
TCTCATAAAGATTGCTGTCAACCCGCGTAACAACTTCTTTAAAGATACCATTTTTCAGGATGCTGAAATAGCCTTCTTTGATGTTGTATTGAGTGGTGTCGTGCGTTCCATTGCTGAGAAAGCTTTCGCCCCAAATGTGCGAAGATAGATACCGATACTGGTCTACTTTTTTTACAAAAGGATCAACAAAATCACCAGCGTCGCCACATGAACTAAAGGCATTGTGGAATGCAATAGCTTTTTTATCTCCCCCAATAGAAGCCAATAGAACACTTTGACACCAAGATTCCTGATAGTTCAAGAAAATCAGCACCTTGGGCATGTCTGTTGAGGTTTTGAGACTGCCAAGCAGAAAGACTTCATCAAAAAGAATGGCACTTTCGGCCATATTGGGCGTTTGAATTTTGTCTTTTCCCAAATCAACCTTTAATAGGTGCTCTTTATATAGGTAGGCTGAATCTAAACGAGAAAGAATGAACTCCAGGTCTTCAACATCCCGATACCTAAAATAAGGCGCAAGCACCTCAAAATCTATCTTATCAACGCTCAGTGGAAGCACATACTCTTTTTGGCTTGAATCGACCACTTCAGCTTGGGTTTCTTCTGCCAGCGCAGCCCAATCGGTTCTTTTGTTGGAATTGCAAGCCCAAAGCACGGCTAGAAAGCCAAGAATTAAGTAATTTTTCATCATTGAGGTCAGGTTTTGCCAACAAAGATAAGCCCGCTTGGAATGTCGCGCTTTACAAGTTTTGGCCAATAAAAAACCTCTTTGAACGGATCAGTCCAAAGAGGTTTTTTCAACACTAAAGCTAAGATGCAGCTGATGGATAGATGCAAGATGTGAATGTGTGGGCTTCGGTTGTCCCCGGACTGAAGTCCAGGGTTACACGATGCAGAATGTGTTTACGGTTTTAGATTTGGCTCCCAAATACGCATCCAAATCCAAATCGGAAAACCGAATTCCTCCTCAAACACAGGACTTTCCAGCGAGCCCCCAAATCATATATCGTATATCATCTATCGTCTATTGTATGTTAAAAAGTCCAACATACCCAGAACGCGGATAAATTCCACTTACTTCAGCGCTCCCTCCCGCAAGTAATCCAGCGCCATGTTGCAATGCAGCCGCACGCCTAGTTTCAAGCCGCTTTCGTCGATGTAAAAGTCAGGTGTGTGGTGCGGCGGCGCGGTTTTGGGGTCCTGGCCTTTTTTCATGCCGCCCAGGAACATGAACACGCCGGGCACTTCATTGGCGAAGAAAGAAAAGTCTTCTGCGCCCATGATGGGTTTGGTCACGATCACGTTGTCTTCGCCTGCTACCCGCTTGAGGGTGGGCCCCATGCGCTGGGTAAGGGCTGGGTTGTTGGCGGTGATGGGTACGTGTTTTACTACTTCTACTTCGGCAGTAGCGCCAGCCGATTCGGCGATGTTTACGGCGGTGGTTTTCATGCGGGCGTGTACTTCGTCCTGCATTTTGGGGTCGAGGCAGCGGATGGTCCCTTCGAGTTCCACTTCTTCAGGGATGATGTTGTTGCGCACCCCGCCGCTGATTTTACCCACACTGATCACCACTGGAGCCTCGCTGATATCCACCTGACGGCTCACGATGTTTTGCAAGCCCAAGATGATCTGAGCCGAAACCGTTACCGGGTCAATGCCGCCCCAAGGCATCGAGCCGTGGGTTTGTTTGCCTTTTACCTTGATCACAAAACGGTCGGCAGAGGCCTGCAAGCTGCCCGCTTTGAGGCGCACCGTGCCTACTTCGTTGGCCGAGCCAATGTGGATGCCAAATACGGCAGATACCCCGTGTCTTTTCAAAACGCCTTCTTCTACCATCAGTTTGGCACCGCCTTTTTCTCCTGGAGGAGCGCCCTCTTCAGCGGGTTGGAAGAGGAAAATTACGGTCCCAGGCAGGTCCTTTTTCATACCCGCCAATACGCTGGCTGCACCCATCAGCATAGCCACATGGGTGTCGTGTCCACAAGCGTGCATCACGCCTACTTGCTCGCCGCGGTAGTCACTTTTTACCTTTGAAGCAAAAGGCAGGTTTACCCGTTCTACCACGGGCAGGGCGTCCATGTCGGCGCGCAATGCCACCACTGGGCCTGGCTTGTCGCCTTTCAAAATACCCACAACCCCGGTGAGGGCCACTTTGGTTTCCACAGCAATACCCAGGCTTTTCAAGTGGGCGGCCACTTTTTCAGCGGTTTTGAACTCGCGGTTGCTCAACTCAGGATTTTGGTGGATGTCCCTGCGCCAAGTAATCACTTGTTGTTCGATGGCATCGGCTTGCTTGTCGATGAGCGCATACAGGTTGGTTTGGGCCAAAAGTGCGAATGGACTGCCCAAAGCAAGTGTTAACAATAGTTTTTTCATGTCCAGATCCGATAAGTTTAGGAAAAAATGTCTTGAACCGGGTTTGAAATGGCCAAATTAGAAAAGCTTGATTACTGATGAAAGCCCTGGAATACCCAAAGCGTCCCATCTTTTCAACCCTTCAACATTTCAACATTTCAACCAACCCTACTTCAACTTCGTGTAGTTTTGGAAAAAATAAGGAATGGTTTCGATGCCTTTGTAGTAGTTGAACAGGCCATAATGCTCATTTGGCGAGTGGATGCTGTCGCTGTCGAGTCCAAAGCCCATCAGCACAGTTTTTACCCCTAACACCTGCTCGAACAAAGCCACGATCGGGATGCTGCCCCCGCCGCGTTGGGGAATGGGGTCTTTGCCAAAAGTAGTTTTCATGGCTTCGGCGGCTGCTTGGTATTCTGGTGTGTCGGTGGGGGTCACTACGGGGAGCCCACCATGGTGCGCGTGTACTTCCACCTGAACCGAAGGCGGCGCAATGGCTTTGAAATGACGGGCAAAAAGCTCGGTGATTTTATCGGGGTCTTGGTTGGGCACCAGGCGCATGCTGATTTTGGCAAAAGCCTTGGAAGGCAAAACTGTTTTGGCCCCTTCGCCAGTATAGCCGCCCCAAATGCCGTTCACGTCCAGGGTTGGGCGAATGGAGGTGCGTTCCAAGGTGGTAAAACCCGCTTCGCCGTGGATGGAGGCGATCCCTAAGTCGTTCAAATAGGCTTTTTCGCTGAAGGGTGCCTCGTTCATCGCGCTGCGTTCCTGGGTGTCCACTTCCAGCACATCGGCATAAAAGCCTGGGATGGTGATGTGGTTGTTTTCGTCCTGCATTGAGGCGATCATCTTGCTCAAGATGTTGATCGGGTTGGCTACCGCCCCTCCATACACGCCGGAATGCAAGTCGCGGTTGGGTCCAGTGACGGCCACTTCCACGTAGCTCAAGCCACGCAAGCCTATGGTAATTGAGGGCGTATCGTTGGCAATGATGCCCGTATCGGATACCAGGATCACGTCACAACCCAATCTTTCTTTATTGGCCTTGAGGAAAGTGCCGAGATTCACAGAGCCTACTTCTTCTTCGCCTTCGATCATGAATTTGACGTTGCAAGGCAGTTCTCCGCTGGCCAACATCGCCTCAAATGCCTTGAGGTGCATGTAAAATTGCCCCTTGTCGTCGGCTGAACCGCGGGCGAAAATCGCACCATCGGGGTGCAAGTCAGTGGTTTTGATCACGGGATCAAATGGCCCAGAGGTCCACAAGTCCAGCGGGTCAGCAGGCTGCACGTCGTAGTGACCGTAAACCAAAACGGTGGGCTTGGTCGGGTCGATGAGTTTTTCGCCATAAACAATCGGATGGCCAGCCGTTGGCACCACTTCTACCTTGTCGGCACCTGCCTGGCGCAGTTTTTCGGCCACAAAATCGGCATTGCGGCTCACTTCTTCTTTGTACTTCGGATCTGCGCTGATCGATGCAATGCGCAGCATATCAAGCAGTTCATCCAAAAATCGCTGCTTGTTGGCTTGAATATAAGCTTGGGTCTTTTGCATATCATTCAGTTAGGGAGCGTAAAAAATAAAGTAAACGGATTTGGGTTTAGTGAAAAAAGATAAACAACTGACTGAAAGGAAGTTGTGTTCTTTTTTTGCTAAACCTCAAAAGCAAATTTGTTTACTTTATTTTAGCTCAAATACTTAGGAGCCCGGAAGATAGGCAAAAGATCATTGTAGTTGAAAAGTTGAAGGGTTGAAATGTTGAAAAGTTGAGGAATTGAGAAGGTGCCTAATCCAACCTCCAAGGTGGATCCTTGCGGTTTTTTCCAGCATAGAACAAAATCAATTGGTTCCCATCCGGGTCGGGCAAGTGGGCTTCGCGCCAGAGCCAGGCCTGGTCCACAGGTTCCAGCGTAAAAACAATGCCTTTGGCTTGGAGCTCACTCACGCGCTCATCCAAATTTTCACATTCAAAATAAACGACTACACCCGCTTGAATTGGCGCATCGCTCAGGTGCAGCGAAAACGTAGCATCGCCCTCTGGACACAAAAAGCGGGCGTACCTGGGTTGGGCTTCAACGATCAGCTTTAGGCCCAGGTTTTTGTAAAAAGCGATGCTGCGGGTGAGGTTGGTACAGGGGACGGTGACTTGGTTGAGGTTCATGTTGATTCCTAGTCATTGTTTTTCAAACTATGGCTCAACTGCACATTGGCCACTTTCCAGCTTTGGCGGCCAACGGCGATGGCTGCGGTGAAAACCACAATCAGGTTGGCCAAAACGTAAGACAAGATTTTAGGCTGGTAGTTGCCGATGAATTCTTGGGCTTGACCGATGGCCAATTGTGCAATAGAAAAACAAATCACAGTTGATAAAACTCCTGCAATGGCCAGTAGGATAATGAACTCTCGATTTACCAGCAGCACAACCTGCTTGACGGAAGCACCCAATACTTTTCGCACACTGATCTCTTTCAAGCGGCGGGCAAAATGCTGCGCAGCCAAGCCGTACAAACCCATACAAGCAATCAATAAGGCCAATCCTGAAATGTAGCCAAAAGCATTGGCAAGCTTTAAAACACTTGAATTGAAGTTGTCAAAGACCTCATTTTGTTGAAAATAGCTCAATCCAGCATAAGGGAAAAGGCTTTTCCAACTGCTTTCCAAGTCTTTGATGCCACTTGAAACTGAATTGGGGTCAACTTTTGCGAGCAAATAGTTGTAATTGTTGGCTTTTGCGGCAAAAAACACCAAGGGACGGCTTACCCCGGTGCCAAAAAATTTGAAATCTTTGACCACCCCAACGATGGTGTACACCTGATCATTTGCTTTGATGGTTTTTCCAATCGCGGTTTCGCCCCAGTTTTTGCTATTTACAAAAGTTTCGTTGACCACTACATTTTGTGAAGCTTCGGATCTGCCAATGCCTTCAAGCGGCTGGCCATACAAGGGCACCAGATTCATGACTTTGAGGTAATCGGGGCCAATGTTGAAGCGCATGGCGCGTATCTCCTGGCCTTCAATTTCAAAATTTTCGGGCAAGAGGCTTTCTCCAATGTGCATTTCGGCCCCAGTGAGCGCTTTGAATTGGGGATTTTTGATCAAATCGGCATGGAGTTTGCCATATTGCAAAGTGTCGGTCAAGCGGACTGCCAGTAAACCATCGGGGCGATAACCCCAATCTTGTTTTTTCCAATCTTTTCCCATTCCATAAACAAGCACACTACCCAAAACCGCCAAAAATGCCAGCATAAACTGGGTAGTGAGTAAAACTTTCCTGAAAAGGCTTTTGTGCGTAACATTCAATCGCCCTGCAAAAACCGCCAAGGGCTGGAATGAAGAAACATACAAAGCCGGATAAGCCCCGGAAGCAAGGGCGGTGAACCCCAAAATGCCAAGCAAAAAGAGCCATAATTGTGGATATTTTCCAAAATCAAGGGAAATGGTCATGGTCATTACGTCATTGAAAAGCGGCACCAAAAATGCAGCAGTGACCAGCAAGGCCAACAACAAGGCACCAAAACACAAAAGCAGGTTTTCGGCCATGAATTGCCCAATGAGTTGAGCTCTCGTGCCGCCGATGACTTTTCGGATACCGATTTCTTTGAGGCGGCGGTTGACACTGCCCAAGGAGATATTGATGTAGTTGAAGCAAGACAAGCCCATCATCATCAAAGCCATGCCCCCAAATATGATGCTGATCATGGGATGGTTGGCTTCGGCTGGTCGGCGCGATACCTCATGGGCAGTGGGAGAGGGGTTGCGCAAATTATCGAGCTGAAAAGACTGGATGGGGGAAGCAGGATTGCTTTTGTTGTAAACGCCAAGGTAATTTGACAACTGTTTTTGGACCAGTTTTTCGTTTTTTGAAACGTTCAATTCCACAAAAACGGCTGAAACATGTGAAGTCCAGTCCTGGTTTTTTAAATTGGCATAAATGGGTAAGTAACTGCAAAGGAACTCAAATTTGAATCCAGTATTGTCGGGGAATTCGCTAGCAACTCCACGAACAGTGAATTGTTTTTGTTCGCGATTGCTGAGCAACAAATTCAAGGTTTTGCCTATGGCCATTTGGCCTGGGAAGTATTTATCTGCCATTTTTTGGCTCAAAATCAAGGCATTGGGGTCTTTGAGGATATCATTGGCCGAGCCGTATTGCAAAGGAAAGTCAAAGGTTTCAAAAAAATCGGCATCCACAAAGGTCATCAATTCATCGATAAGGGTGTTTTTGTGAAAAACGGTGATGCCATCCCGATCCATTCTGACGCAGCGCTTGACTTGTGGCAAGTCGCGTTCCAATACCTCAGCCATTAGTGCAGGCGCATCGCCATAGTTTCGAGTTTGATCGTTTTCTGTTTTGCTGTATTCAAGCATGTAAATACGATCGCCTTTGCTGTGAAAATCATCGAGGGTCCAGAAGTTCTTCAAGACCAAAAAAACGGTGATGCAGCAAGCCACCGCAATCGACAAGCCAAAGATATTGATCAGCGAAGTCAACTTATTGGCAACGAGATGGCGATAAGCCAGGATAAAGTAGTTGGATAACATGTTGATTATTTTTTAACAATGAGTCTATCGCCCATGCTATGAGAAACCAATGGCTATGTTTAATTAGAAAATTTATCTCGACTATATTTGGAAAGTGTAGACACAAAGATCTTGCTAATTTTCAAGCTAAAATCATGCCAGCTTACCAATTAACTGACAATCAAGTGGCTGTAAAAATGTAACTTGGGCCATTCTGTCCACTTTTGGACATTAATGTGCGAATTTGTACGCCATGGGTTACCAAAACTCGACTTTTTGCACTAAATTGCAAAAGAGCCAGATCAGTAACTTATCTTTGTAGTCATTTTTTCGCCCTGGACACGTTTTTAGGTGTAAACTGCAATTTGGAAACAACCAGGAAAGCAATTGGTATGAAAAATTCAGCATGGGCAATCGGCCTTTGCATCATTTTGAGTGCTTGTGGATCGCCAACGCCATTGACAACGGTAGTGGAAACGCCACAATCTGAAAAACCAAAGAACATCATTTTGATCATTGGTGATGGCATGGGTTTGTCGCAAATCAGCACGGCCCTTTACAGCAACAATGGGCACCTGAATTTGGAGCAATTCCCCATTACGGGCCTACACAAATCATATTCTTTCGACGATTTGGTCACTGACTCGGCTGCCGGAGCCACGGCTTTTGCTTGTGGCTGCAAAACCTTCAATGGAGCCATTGGCCTCACCAAAGATTCCATTCCCTGCAAAACCATCCTTGAAGAAGCCGAAGAAAGAGGCTTGGCTACGGGATTGATCGCCACTTCTACCATCGTTCACGCCACTCCAGCTGCTTTTATTTCGCATGTCGTTTCGCGCGAGCAATACGAGGAAATTGCCATAGACATGGCCAAAACCGAGGTTGATCTCCTGATCGGGGGGGGCAAAAAATACTTTGACCGCCGCGATATGGATGAGCGCAACCTGTACAAGGAGTTTGAGAAAAAAGGCTATTACGTCAGCGATTACAGCTACGAAGAGATCGGCAGTTTGCGTTTCGATCCCAACAAAAATTTGCTTTACCTGACCGCCGACAAGCATCCGCTTAATGTAGAAGCGGGCCGCGACTACCTGAGTTATGCCACCCGCAGGTCATTGGAATACCTCGAAAAAAAATCGGGTGACAAGGGCTTTTTCCTGATGGTTGAAGGCTCGCAAATCGACTGGGCTTGTCACGCCAATGATTACCGCCTGGCCATCAAAGAAACCCTGGACCTGGACCGTGCCATCGGCGAAGCCCTGACTTTTGCCAAAAACCGGGGCAATACCCTGGTAATTGTCACCGCCGACCACGAATGCGGCGGTTTGGCCCTCAATCCAGGCTCCAAAATGAACCGCGTTGACGGTGCTTTTACGACCATCAACCACACCGCTAGCCTGATTCCCGTATTTGCCTTTGGGCCCCAAGCCAAAAAATTTGCAGGCATTTACGAAAATACCGCGATCCACGAAAAAATGCGCCGCGCCCTGAGTTTTGACAACAAGGACGATAAGAATAGCAAGGCTAGTAGTGGGTCGAATTGAAAAACGACGCTACCCCAAACCTGGTATTTACAGCACAATTCTCAATGAAACCAACCGTTTACCCGCCTTGTTAAACATTTTTCTTTACCTGATAAAGATTTTTTCTCTATTTTTATCCCGTTGATCAACAAGATAAGTGAAAAAATGGGGAATTTTACTTCAAGCTTTGCTTACCTTTGAGGATCAATAGCTGTTATCTGCTACCAACAAACTACACAATCCGTTCAGAAAGAGGATGTTTGAGTTCCAGGCTCAACTGAGATTCAAACATGCCAAAAGGAATACTGCATACTTGTACCCTCCTTCCAGCTTTTGCGGATTGTATTTTGCCCGATACTAGGTCTTTGTACAACAAGCTTTTTGGGTCCTTGGCTTCTTGAATGAGAACTTAAGGTCCATGACTTTTTTTGAATAGACTGGTCCATGAAAAATAACGACGACTCTACACCCCTGCCAGTCTCTAAGAGGAAGTTCAAATTTGAGCAACTTCATTGTGTTTGAATTGATTTATTCTGACGAGCATGGGTGCAACTGTACTGAATCAACTGATGCCATTCGCTTTGGCGTTGCGCATCTTCCTATCCTTGGGGGAGCTTTTTACCCCCAAAGAGGCAGTTTCGCATGGTCCTGCGACTGTCCCACCGATTGAATCTACTCAAGGTGTCGCTTGTTTCGATACCATCCGCATTACCCTCAATTCTCACTGCCAGTTTTTGGTGACCGCTGATATGCTGATGGACGGTAGTCTTGGTTGTCTCAAACCCGAAGACCTGATCATCGTAGTCGGCGACCACAATCCTGGTAATGGTCCGGTAGTGGATTTGGCGGGTACCTATAAATATGTAATGGCCCTCAAAGACCCTTCTTCCTGCTCCAGCTTTGTGGAGTGCAGCGGAGTGGTGATCGCTGAAGACAAGAGTGGACCCTTTATCGAAACTGCCCCCGATGCCACCCTGTCTTGGTATTGTGATGGCCTGCAACGCGTTTTCAACAACCCTAAAAGCCAAAAATGGACGGGTTACGCCATTGCTTATGACAATTGTTCGCGTTGGGCAAGGGATACGGTTCGCTCGTTTAAAGATGAGATTTGGAAAGAAACTTGTGATAGCCTGGTGATCCGCCGGACCTATACCGCTACCGATAAATTGGGCAATATCAACAGCGCCTCGCAACTGATTAACCTGGTACGTCCGCCTTTGGACTCGGTTTTGATCGATACTTTGTTTCTTTTGGACGCAGGTTGTGCCAAAAACAAATCTTTTCCCCTCGATAAAAACGGCAATGTTCACCCCATGATCACGGGCTATCCTTATGTGCACAATGTAGGGATTCCTGAGCGTTACCCGCTGGTCAAAGACTCGACTTGTGGCTTTACCCTGGCCTATGAGGATACCCGTTTTGACATTTGCCCTGCTGCTTACAAGTTGGTGCGCAAATGGACGGTATGGGACTGGTGCCGCAAGAGCAAGCGCGTGCTGGAGCAAGTGATCAAAATTGGCGACGTGGTGGCTCCTGAAGTAAAGCTGCCTTATGGCAACGATACCCTCCAGGTTTCGACCTCGCCTTTCGCTTGTACAGGCATCATGGATGTAAGGGCTCCAATTGTGGTCGATTCCTGCTCGGCTTATGAGTGGAGTGCAGAGTTGAAATCGGGCAACAAATCACTGGGAGCGGTGCAATCCAAAGACCGCAGCAAGTTGATCGCCAACATCCCGATGGGCTGTCATACCCTGATTTACACCGTGCGCGATGAATGCCACAATACCACTCAGGTCAAGATTACCGTGTGTGTGGTGGACAAAATCAACCCCATCGCCATTTGTGATGACCAGATCAATGTGTCGCTGGGTGGTGATGGCATCGCCTTTTTGAGAGCAGTCGATGTGAACGAAGGCAGCCGCGACAATTGTGAATTGAAAAAACTGGAGGTACGCCGCATCCTCACTTTTGATCCCAGTGACTGCAAAACCTTGACCAAGCCCGATACCACCGCCTGGTCCGACCATGTGGCTTTTTATTGCTGTGAAGCAGGCCAACAAGTCAAAGTTGAATTGAGAGCCACCGACGCTGCAGGAAATACCAATACTTGCTGGTCATCGGTGCTGGTGGAAGACAAAGTTGCGCCCTGGTGCAAATCGCCCAAGGATACGGCGGTTTTTTGCGACTTGCTGCCGCCAGGAGTGGACATCCAAGACTCTACCAAGCTGCGCACCTGGTTTGGCCTGCCTGAATACGGTGACAACTGCCAGGCCGAGCTGATCGAATACCGCCCCAGGGTCAAGATCAACAACTGCGGGGTTGGTTTCATTGAGCGTTCGTTTCGCGTGCGAGACCGTGCTGGCAACTGGTCGCCAGAGGTTTGTATCCAGACCATTACCCTCAAAGCCCGGCACAATTACGCCATCAAGTTCCCCAAAGACTATACTGAGTTTTGTAAAACACCCGAACCCGATACTGTTTTTTGGGACGAAATCGGCTGTGATGTTTTGGCCATCAACATTTATGACAAAAAATACCAGGGCGATGGCAAAGATTGCTACCGCATTCACCGCACCTTTGAGGTGATCAACTGGTGCGAGTACAAGGAAGGCGACTTAGCCGTAACAGTAGGCCGCGACGAGGATTGCGATGGCATCGAAGGGAACAACGACAGCTGGGTTCTGCGCCGTCCCGATGGCACGGTTTATTACGATTCAGACAACAACGAAAATAATTCGACTCCCCGCCTCAATCTGCGCCCCTGTGGAGGTAACCCTGCTGGCTATTGGAAAAACAGCATCAGCGATCCTTCGATTCGCTCAACTGGTCTTTGGCGCTATACCCAGGTTATCCGCGTGCAAGACAACGTACCCCCAGTGATCGCAGTGGAAAAAGAATTGGTGTTTTGCTCTACGCGCTCCGATTGTAAGGCCGAGGTTTTCATTTCGGCTGGCATTTTTGAAAACTGTGGCAAAGACAATATCCGGGTCATTACCGAAACCAAGCTCGAAATCACTGAGCGTGTTACTACGGGCGAACGCAATTGGCGAGTCATTGGTCGTTACCCCAAGTACTTGTTTACAGGAGTAGTACCAATTGGCGAATATGAAGTAGAGATCAGAGCCATTGACGAATGTGGCAACATTGGTCGTGAAACTGTGCGCATCAAAGTAGTCGATTGCAAGCCTCCAGCTCTGGTGTGTATCAATGGTTTGTCGGCGGAACTAAGCAAGGTTTCTCCTCGCACCGACGCTGACGGCGACGGTGATTTTGACCAGGCTGCAGCAGTAGTGTGGGCCAAAGATATGGTGGTATCGGCCTACGATTCCTGCTCTGGTCCCGTCACTTTGTCGATTAACCGCAAAGGGGAAAAACCAGATATTAAAAAAACGGCCATTACCCTTACTTGTGACGACATTGGCAATACCCAAGTAGAAATTCACGCCTGGGACAACGCCAAGAATCCGCGCAACAACAATGGACCCAACCACGATTTTTGCGAAACCTTCATCATCGTACAAGACAACAAGTACAAATGGTGCGATCAGGAGCCCGATACCCTGATCATCGAAGGCCAGGTGCGCACCGACGCGGGGCTTGAGTTGCAAGGGGTGCAAATCAGTACCAGTGGTGAATTGGCCAAAACGGCAACTACGGGTGTAGGCGGCAAGTACTTGCTGAATCGACTGAATCCTGGCTATGACTACTCGATTGTAGCCAATAAATCGGGCGACGGCAATGCTGGAGTCTCTACCCTGGACTTGGTATTGGTTCAAAAACACATTTTGGGCAATAAACCCTTGGACAATCCATACCAAATGCTGGCCGCCGACGTGAACGGCTCTGGAACCATCACTACTTTGGACTTGATCAGCATCCGAAAGGTAATTTTGAACATCGACCTGACTTTCATTGGCAACCAAAGCTGGCGTTTTGTTGATGCGAAACATACTTTCAACAATCCGCAAAACCCTTGGGCCAACCCCTTGCCCCAGTCAATTCAGTTCAACAACCTGGTGAACCCCAAAACTGGAGTGGATTTTACCGCCATCAAATTGGGCGATGTAAACGGCAGCCTGGTACAAGAGAGCAGTGGAGTCTTGCGCAGCCAAGTCCCAACTTGGGATTTGCAAGTGCCAGTGATGAACCTGGAGGCCGGAAAAGAATACGAATTGCCCTTGACAGTGGCCAAGATAGCGCAGGTAGAAGGCCTGCAATTTGGCCTGCAATTTGACCCCAAGCAGGTGGAAATATTGGAATTGATTCCTGGCCTGGCCAAAGCAGAGCATTGGAATGCTGCCCAACTCAGCAATGGTGAGTTGCGCCTGAGTTGGAATAAAGTAAGCGGAATCAGTGCCGATGAACCTTTGCTGGTTTTGCGGGTCAGGCCAAGGGAGAGGGTTTTGAGTACCGAGTTTTTCCGCTTATCGCCCAGGGTTTTGGCTCCCGAAGCTTACAGCACCCAAAACGAACAAATCCATCGCTTGGTGGTAAAAGGCATCAGCTCAACTGATTTCCAATTGTTTGCGCCAACGCCCAATCCGTTTCAGGAGCAAACCCGCATCGCCTGGACTTTGGGCCAAGCCGAAACATGCCAAATAACGGTACTCAACTTGCAGGGGCAGGTCCTGAAGCAGTTGAAGATTGCAGGTGTACAAGGCTACAATACCTTCGATTTGAATGCCAGTGACTTGGGTAGCGATGGCCTGTTTTTGCTGCGGTTGGAATCTGCAAGTGGCCAGCGGGCCAGTACGAAACTGATGCTTAGTAAGGGCCACTGATTAAATACTGTAAACAAGTTGACGAAAGCCTTTAGCCGCTTTGCGGCTTCAAGTTGGGGGCACGGATGTAACAGATAAAACTGATTTTCACTGATTTCCAGCAGGACGTTGCCACCGCCGAGGCTTTGATCAAAAGTTAAAAATGCTTAGTGACAAGCCACGAATAAACCTTACCAAATCGCAATTGCGTTGCCTCGCTGCGCAAGGCTGTTTTTAGTACGCGGATGACGCGGATGACGCGGATTTCCAGCATGACGTTGACCGTTACGTTGACACGCGTTTCTCTTAAAAACTGGAAAGGTTTATTTTTGACCCGTTACTTACTTTCTGAAAACTTCGGAAAAGTTTCAGCAGCGGCACTTTTTGTGCTGAAAATGATTGCTAGCGTGACGTTGACTGACCAACGTTAGGGACTTACAGCCCCGCTAAACATGGTGTTGACCTTTATGCTACCAACGTTAGGGGCCTACGGCCCCGCTAGTATGATGTTGTTGACTCGCGGTTGGCTTATTCTGAAAACTTCGGAGAATTTTTCAGAACTTTATTTATTTTCGATTCCTAAATAACTGAATTGAGGAGATAAGTAGCGCTAGTCTTCTCAACTCCTCAACCACTCAACTCCTCAACTCAATGCACCTCGTCTCCCAAATCCTCATCGCGTTGGTGGCGCTGATCCACCTGTATTTCGTGTACCTCGAAATGTTTGCCTGGGAAACCGCAGGCCGACGTGCCTTCAAAGGGGCGCTCAAGCCTGAATTCTTTACGCCCACCAAAGTTTTGGCCGCCAACCAGGGCTTGTACAATGGCTTCTTGGTAGCGGGCCTGGTCTGGAGTTTGTTGATCCAGGATGCCGAATGGGCTAAAAATGTGGCTTTGTTCTTTTTGATTTGTGTATTGGTGGCTGGCTTGTACGGAGCAACGACTGCCAGCAGGAAGATTTTGTATGTGCAAGCCTTGCCAGCGGCTTTGGCTTTGGGGGCTTTGCTTTTGGCGTGATTTTTTCAAATAAACCCTATTATTGATGTTTATTTTGGAGAAATGGTATTTGATTTTGCGAAAATTCGCTAATTTCACCGCGTAACCAAATTTTTTACTTTTCACGCCAAAATCCCGCTAACAATGATGAAAAAGCCACTAGGGCTGCTCATGCTGATTCTTGCACTAGGAGCCTGCACCCCTGAAACCTTGCAACTGGAAACCGCTGAACCCATCGCAACTGAGGGTAAAATGCTGACTCGCCGCGACATCAATCGCAAAATCATCGAACAACTGGAAACCGAAAAGAAATTCTCTTGGAACATGGTAGATGCAAGTACCGTTTGGAGCGCCAATCTGTTGAGCGACTCTATCATGTGCATCGGTTATCAGCCTGCCAACGAGAAAAACCTGAACAAGCGAATGCACCAAATCGACATCAAGCAAGCTGCCTGGCGCAAGGTGCGCGAAGCATTGATCGACTTGGTGGTTGAACAAACCAACTTGGAAAACCCTGACCAGGTGGCTACGGCCAAAGACCTGATGCCATTTGGACAAGAAGAGGTTTTACCTGTGATTGACATTAAAGTTTCGAGCCTGGCCTTGATTGAAAAACTGCGCAAAATGCCCGAAGTGCGGTACGTGGAGCCAATGGGCTATACTTTTGACGAAGAACATCAGCGCTTGCGCAGCGATTCGGGTTGTGGCGTTTCGGGCAATCCTAGCATCCCTGCGGCGGATTTTACCAACATCAGCCCGGCAGCAAAGCAATCCTGGCACCATGGGGTGCCTCGCATCGGCACTGCCTGGAGTACTTCAACGGGAAGGGGAATCACCGTAGCTGTACTCGATACTGGAACGCCAACATCGACCAATCAACCCAAGCTAGGGTCACAATTTAACTCTGGTTTGTCAACTGGCCGCACCCTTACGCGCGCTGGTACTTACGTGAGTTGTTGGTTCTGCGGCACCCCGGATGGTCCCAATGACGGCTGTGGCCACGGCACCCAAATGGCGGGTTTGATCGCTGCGCCTCGCGGGAACGACGGTACGCCTGCAGGGGTGGCTTACAATTCCAACTTGCTCGCGATTCGCGTCACCAGCGACGTAGTGGTCAATGGATCAAGTGAGAAAAAGGGCTTCGCTGATGGTCTGGTGATCGCTGGCAACACCACTTCAGTTAAAATCATCAGCATGTCAATTGGCGATGTCATCTCCAGTGGACAAGTGGAAGATGGGGTGCGTTTTGCGTATGGAAAAGGTAAAATGCTGTTGGCCGCAGCGGGTACTTCCTTGAGCTGGACTTCTTGGTATGGCGTGATTTTTCCTGCCTGGATGTCGGAATGCATTGCTGTAACGGGCATCAAAGACGGCGGGCAGCCTTTCATCAAGTGCAACACCTGCCACAGTGGGGGCGATGTAGAGTTTGTAGCGGTGATGCAGCGCCGTACCGACGACAATCGCACCGCACTCACTTTGGCCCCAACGGGCTTTACCCCGGCCAATGTGGGTGGATCTTCAGCCGCAACAGCTACTACCGCTGGGATTGCGGCCTTGATTTGGGCAACCAATCCTGCGCAAACCCGTGAGCAGGTTTATGCCCGGATGCGCAATGCCAGTACTTGGCCAAGTGCCCGCAGCTCGCAATTCGGATACGGAACAATTGACGCTGCTACTGCGGTGGGCGGCGGGATTTAGTTATGAGTTATGAATGATGGGTTATGAGTTGGGGCTTGCTGCTAGGGGGCATTTGTAATTCGTAACCCTAGACCGCGAAGCGGGCCATTCTCTAATTCTTTAAAATTCTTGTTTTGGTCAACATCACGCAAGTAATTCTGGAATTTTGTAATTCTGCAAATTCTGATTTAGAGAAAAAAATCGCGTTCGTAATTGCCTGTTATTTCGTTCTCGTACCACTTGCGAAACCAAACAAAGGGCCAAAGACACATCGTCTTTGGCCCTTTGTTTTAATAACTTGGGTTCTGGGTTTGTAAAATTTTTTTGAGTGACGACTTACGAGTGACAACTTACGACTTACGAAGTGTGGGCTCGCTGGCAAGATTTTAGGGTTCTTAGGCTCCCATTTTCACGGTTTGGTATTTTCGAGTTGATCTCGGTTTTGATAAGGTTGTAAAGTATTGAAAAACAATGATTTACAACCAGTATCCGCATCAGATAAAGATGCAATAAAATTGATTCCGCTATTTTATTGGGAAAACTTGAATCGTAAAAATGATGATTTGCCGCACCACAAATTTTCAATCGAAGCGCAACTTCGTAAGTCGTCATTTGCAAGTCGTCACTCAAAAAAAGTTGTGGAACTTGATGACCGCAAGCAACTCGTTTTGAAGCACCACTTGAAACCCATTAAGAGCCAAAAAAACTAGATATTATGCGCTACCGCATCAGCCCAGCCTCTCCTTTGATCATTTCCCGATTGCCGTCTGGCAATTCTATCTCAGCATAATAAACATAAGCACCAGGGTTCATCATTTTGCCCCGATAAGTGCCATCCCAACCCTGATTGGGATCGTTGGGCTGGAAATCGCGCTGCTCAAAAAGTTGGTTGCCCCAACGATCATAAACTCGCAAAATCAGTACTTTTTTGATCTGTTTGGTGGTAAATAAAGTGAGCTTATCGTTGACATTGTCACCATTGGGTGAAAAAACCGTGGGGACATACACTGGCAGGTTTTGCAAAACCGTAATGAGCACAAAATCACTGGTGCGGCAGCCATTTTC
Source organism: Chitinophagales bacterium (assembly GCA_013299105.1). Classification (GTDB taxonomy): domain Bacteria; phylum Bacteroidota; class Bacteroidia; order Chitinophagales; family Saprospiraceae; genus Haliscomenobacter. The sequence continues at coordinate 72,193 of JAAFJY010000036.1, forward strand.
AGCAATCACCAACAACTCCAGGCTGGTGTTTTTGAAAGGGCGCAGCAATTGCAAGGTGTCGTTCGGGCGCTTCAGGTCGAGCGGGCTGGCCCATTGGTAAAGGGCAATGCTGTCGCTGATGCGGATCGGTTTTACCAAAACGCTGTCACCCAATTTGATTTCCCGATTGGGACCCAATTCAAGATCAGGGGCCTTAGGTGTATTCAGGATGATTTTCTGCGACCATCCACAACCTCCAGGGTAATTGATCTGTAGGGTATATTCACCTGGGCCCAAGTTGCCAAAGGTGTTGTTGGGGCCAACGGCCTGGTTGTTGAGCAAAATTTGATAAGGAGCACGACCACCCTGGATGGCATCAATCCGTAATTCACCCCGTTTGCCAGGCCCACAGCCAGGTTGTTTCAGGCTAAAAATTACATTTTGAATACCTTGTACGGCATTGTCAATCACGATGCTGTCTCTGGCCCGGCAGCCATTTTTTCCGTCGGTCAATTCCAAGCGGTAAGTACCTGCGGTTCCTGCTTTGATGATCGCTCCATTGCTGGGACCGATGATCCGGCCATTGGTTGTGGTCCAGCGGTATTGCAAATTAGAGCCTTGAGAACCACCCGCCTCCAGGTCAATCACTGTGATGTTGCAATCAAAAACATCCAAAGCCCGAATCCGAGGTTTGGGGGCGGTAGTATCACGAACTACAGTCACTGAATCGCTCGCAGAACAAGCGCTGAAACTATTGGTGATCCGCAAACGATAAGTTCCCAATTGCGTCACGTTGGCAGAGCGGGTGGTATCAGGCAAAGCTCGTCCGTCCGAGCCAAACCAAGCGTAGCGAATATTGGGGCCGGATGCCGAGTTGCCAGCGTCAAGCCTCACAGTATTTTGCTGGCAATTGATGCTGCCAGGGGCGCTGATGCTTACTTTGGGCTGGTCAATATCCGCTCTGACGTTGATTTGGGTTGAATCCTGGCAGCCAGTTAGGGGGTCGGTCACAATCAAACGATAAGTGCCTGCCGCGCTGACTAATGCAGAATCATTGGCTGGGCTGCCTTGCAAGCGGCCATTGGTTTCGAGCGGCAACCAGAAATAACGCAGGGTTCGATTGAAGGGCGAAACCGAGTTTTTGCCCTGCAAAGCAATCATGGGCTCGCGGCAAGTAAGGATGTTTTTGCCCCCAATTGTCGCTTTGGGCCGCAGGGTCTGGTCTTTGACCTCAATTTGCGCTTGGCTGCGGCAGCCATTGCTGGGATTGGTTACTTCCAAAGTATAAATGCCTGGGCGGTCAATTTGTGGATCAAGTCGGGTATTGCCTTGCACAATTCGCCCGCCAGTGGTGGTCCAGCGGAACTGTAAATTATTTGAATTCGGGCTCACACCGGCTTGCAATTGAATTTGACGAGGCGAACAATTGAGGATGGTATCGCGCTGGAGGTTGATTTGTACCAGGTTGTTGTCGGCAAAAATGCGAACGCTGTCAACTGTAGAGCAAAAGTTGAGTGGATCAGTTGCGGTCAAAAAATACATGCCAGGGTTGAGCGCACGGGCAGCCAACAAAGTATCATTGCTAATGCTACTGCCCGGGCGATTGGTCCATTTGAATCTGATCCCTGCATGTCCAGTAAAAACACTTGGTTTGAGCGGGATACTGGTTTCCCGACAGTTCAAGGTATCGCCAATTCCTGCATCAATCATTGGGCGGATGGTGTCGATTTTGACGGTTGTACGGGTTGATGAATTGCAGCCATTGCGCAAATCAGTGATTTCAAAGATGTAATTGCCAGCTTTGCGGACCCTCAAGTCGCGGCTGCGGGTACGGGTTGTGGTATCTCCTCTTTCGCCCAAAGCGTACCAGTTGAAACTGAAATTACCAGTAGTAGGAGCATTGCCCAGCAAGGTCAAGGCAGTGTCGCGGCAGTTCAAGGCTGCATCTGGGATCAATTGAATGGCAGGTCGGTCGGAATTGGGCAATACCCGCATGGTGTCGCGGGCCGTACAATCGTTGCGGGCATCGCGCACGATGATCACATATTGCCCCATCGCATTGATGACTGGGTTTAGGGAATTGGAACCCGATACAATGCGACCACCATTGATGGCTTCCCAGGCATAAGAAATGCCTGGCCCTAGTGAGGACTGATTGCCATTGAGCGTGAGGCGTTGGCTGAAGCAGTCCAGTTCCAGGTCACGGCCAGCATTGGCATTGGGAGGAATGCTGTCCTTTCCGATTCGAATGTTGAGCACACTTTGGCAGCCATTGTTGACATTGGTGGTGGTGAGGCTATAATTTCCAACAGCATTTGCAAAAAAGGTATTGCGGATGGGGCCGGTAGTGATCACCCCATTACCGGTTTGCCAGCGGAACCGCACCGGATTGCTCTCGGTAGAGTCTGGGGTAGGCAAGGGTAGTTGGAGGATGGAGCAAGTCAAATTGCCATCTCTCACTCTAGGTTGTTGTGGGGGCTCTTGATCTTCCAAAACTTGGACATTCAATGTCGTACTGACTCCAGCTGAATCAGTTACTGTCAGCAAGTAATCCCCTGGTTGATCGACCAAAGGTTGTAATGTATCCGTACGCGACACAAAACGACCGTTGCTGGTGGTCCAGTTCACGCTGCAAGTCCGGCAAGGGCGGCATAAATTGGCTGGTAGCCTCACTTGAGAAACCGTGCAAGTGATTTTTGCAGGAGCTACATTTGCACTTAAACAAGGGGCGCAGTTGGCTGCTGCAGTGATCTCAACGGTGTCTTTGACAGTGCAATTGTTCTGGGTATTGACCACTTCAAAGATATACTGACCTGGGCCCCGCAGCACCACATTCAACGAATCGGCATTGCGCACGATGGCCGGGCCTGTCCAACTGAATCGGTAGGGCGCACTGGCTGGAGTGATGACGGTGCGGAATACAAAAGTATCTTGGTTGCAGGGTTGTTGTGGCCGGGAAAAAGCAATGGCTGGAAAGGATTGGTCTTTGGCGATGGTCACTTGATCTTGCGCCAAACAACCGCTGCTGGTGTCGCGTACTTCAAGGGCGTAAGTGCCTGGGGCACTTACATTGACCTGGTTGTTGCGGGAAATGATGTTCCCTTGGTCATCTAGCCAATTGTATTGGATATTTGGGCCTACGCTAGAGCTGCTGCCATTCAAATTGGCATTGGGCTGCGAGCAAGAAAGGGTGTCGCCTGGTCCTGCATTGGCGATTGGTATATTCTTGTTTTCGCGGAGGGTGATGACAGCGGTATCGCTTTCGTTGGCTACAATGTTTTGGACAATCAATTGATAAACACCTGCACAACGAACAGTTACTGACGGCAAAGTAGAGTCGGTGGCAATGCAACCCGGACCAGGTGCAAGCCAGCGGTAACGGATAGCCGGATTAAAAGTAGAAGCAGAGCCATTGAGGCGAATTACGTCCTGTTTGCAGGACAAAATAGTGGGGCCAGTTAAGCTGGCCGTTGGTTTACAAGCTTTGCTAACCACTACACTTGCAGAATCTTTGCAACCCAAACGAGTATTGTCAATCACCAAACCGTAAGTACCAGCCTCGCGCACTTGCAAAGTGCTGTCCGTGCCGACAACTTGTCCATTCCTAATCCAGCGGAGCGTGCCGCCTCTCGAACCACGAGCCGAAAGAATAGCTACACCAGCCGTACAGTTGATGTCAGCAGTATTGGCATTGACCACTGCCCGGGGCGTTTCGGGGTCTTTTTGTACCAAAATCGTATCCAAACTTTGGCAGCCCGTATTGGCATTGAAGCCGCGTAAAATGTAATTGCCTTCACAGGTTACTTGTTGCAAAAGCGAGGTGCTGTCACTAAATGGACAAGCACCGCGCCAGGCATAACGAATGCCAGGTCCTTGCTCCGAATTGCGGGCATCCAGTTGAATACTAGTGCGGGCACAGCTCAGCTGCAAAGGCTGTGTAATGTTGGCCCTGGGGCCTTTTTGTTGATCAACCAAAACCACACTATCGCGAGCAAAACAACCATTGACCGTATCTTTTACTTCCAAACGATATGTGCCAGATTTGATTCCAATGGCTTGTAGAGAAGTATCACTGCGAGCTTGGAAAGCCCCGTTGCGGGTGGTCCAGCGGTAAATGATGCGCTCACTGCTGGAATTACCATTACCACCTAGTATACGCTGGGTACGGATACAAGTCAGCGCAGAATCCAAGCCTGCATTTGCAGTAATGGTGGCAGTATCGATGGTTACATCAATAGGGGCTTCAGAAGAGCACCCATTTTGGCGGTTCACAGCCCTGGCCAGGTATTGTCCGGGTTTGTTGACTTTGATGTTGAGTGTAGTATCTGTGCCTACGATCCCAGGACCAGTCCATTTGATTGAAATAAACTGCGCGCCAGCCGAATCCAGCTTAGCAGAAAGGGTAGGAGTGGGGTGGGTACAGTCAATGACCTGCGGCTCGCTAGCCAACAGGCGCGGTTTTACTTGGTTGCTGAGAATGGTGGCACTGTCGCGGGAAGAGCAGCCATTGGTTTTGTTGCGTACTTCGAGTACATAATTCCCTGCACAACTTACAGTCGCAATCGGAGTTGAAGAGCTGCCAATGATACACGGTCCGGTCCACTTGTATTCGTAATCGGCTCCGCCCGAAGAATTCAAGCCATTGATGCGTAAGCGGGTGCGCTGGCAAGTCAGGATGTCGAGGGCAATGTCCACATCAGATTTGGGATAAGTGGCATCGTTGTTGACCGTTACTACCGCCGAATCGCGGCATCGGGTCAGGGTATCGCGAATGATGAGCTTGAAATTGCCTTGCGAAACAACTTTCAATTTCAATTGATTGGAAGGCCCTTCAATGCGCCCTCCATTGAGGCTGACCCATTGATATACTACACCTCGGCCCACACTGGACCCCGTCGCATCTACTTCAACACCAGGTTCAAAGCAGTTCAAATCTTTGGGTTTTGCAATAACTACTTTGATGGCAGTGGAAGTATCTCTGATTTGAACCGAGGCATTGACCCTGCAACCACTGATTTGGTCGGTTGCTTCTACCACATAAGTGCCTGGCCGATTGATGTCAACAGTGGCTTGGTTCAAGGGGCCAGTTAAAATTCCGCCGTTCAAGGCAGACCAGTTGATTGAAACAGGTCTGCCGTTGGTTTGTACCCTGGATCTGAGCGTTAGGGATTTGACCTGGCAATTGAAGCTACCAGGAGGATCTATTCTCACGCTGATTCGAGCCGAATCAGTTTTTACCGTAACCGTGTCAAGGGCCGAACAACCGTTGTTGGTATCCAGCACGCGCAGTTGATAAACTCCGGGCTGGGTAATTTCGGGTTGCAGAGAATTAGGGCTGCCAAGGACTTGATTGGCGTTGCCCACCCAAAAATAATCGTAGTCGGGCCCAGTTGAAGATCCGGTTCCATCTAAACGAAGATTAGGTTGGCTACAGGTTAAAAGACCGCCAGCACCGGCATTGGCTACTGGTTTTAGGGTGTCTTGTTGTACGGATGGGAAAGCGGTTTCGCTGCAACCATTGCGGCCATTGGTGATGCGAACGCTGTAATTGCCTCCCCTGCTCACCGTTACGGTGGACAAAGTATCGGCCCCTTCGATTTTTCCACCCGCTGTTGACCATTTAAAACGTGGCTGAAAAAGATTTTGACTACCTGCCACACTCATGGTGACGGTTTTGCGGCTGCAATCCAGTTTGTTCAAATCGCCGATGATTGGAATAGGTTTGAGCGTGTCCGAGCGGATGTCGATGCGAACCCTGCGAGCGCACAAGCCCCGACGGGTGATGGCTTGCAAAAAATAAGTACCCGCTCGGGTCACTAGAAATTGTGCTGAATCTTTGCCAATTGGATTCCCATTGCTTTCTTCCCAACGGTAAATGACGGCCCCTCTGGGCTCTGATAAGCTTCCGTCGAGCGTTACTGAGCGGCGGGTACAAGTAATGGTAGAATCCGAGGCGCGAATGACGGGGTTTACCCGAATGACATCAATAGTAACACGCACAATACTGTCGCAACCATTGGCATTTTTCAAGGGGACATCGAAAACGCCCGCTGTACTGAAAGTTTGTCCGCCAAATCGAGCTGTGCGGCCTGGGCAAATGGCGATAGTAGTATCAGTCTGCCTAGGTGCGGGTCTAACGCTCAAATTTAAGGTAACGATGCTGTCACAACCCGACCGTGCCTGGAGTTTTTCGGTAAAAACACCTGCGGTTTTCAAGGTGCGGGTCCCAAAACGCAAAGAATCGCCAGAACAAATCGTCTGGCTGGCGTTGGTTCTTTTGGTGCTGTTGACACGGAGGTTGACGATGACCAAGCTGTCGCAACGCACTGGATTGGCAAAATTGATCCGGTAACGCCCAGTTTGTTTCAATACCCGCCCATTGACTACCAGGGAGTCGCCTTCACATATGTTGCGCAAGGGCAAAACGGTGGAGTCCGTGCGCGGAGCGATGTTGACATTGATGCAGGTAGGGGTCATTTCGCCACAAAAAGGAGCCGTTTCTAGCTTCAAGCGCTCTCGAAGGGTGTCGAGCCTGAGATTGGTGCTGATCAAAGGCCTCAGTTTGGCCGAATCCCGGCGGGCGAATGACAATCCACATACTTGGTAATTGCCAGGACTCAAGCTGCGCAAGTCGGCCAAACTGTCGAATTTGAACAAAGTCACGCCTCGGCCAATGGCATAAGTGTAGCGATAACGGGTGGAATCGGCTTTGGGGACCGAAAAAGTTGGGCTTGGTCGAAGGTTTAAGTCTTCGTCGCCTTCGCAAACGGCTACGGTTCTAGGGGCTAGGTCACCAGCTTCGGCAAAGCAACATTTTTGGCCCCGACGGTCACAAAACAGGATATTGAGTGAGATCAAACGCCCATTGGATTCTACTTTTGTGGGATTGGTCAATAGAATGAGTTTCCAGGTCCCATTTACGGGGCCGCGATTAAAATCGCCCAAACAACCCTTGAAAGGATAATAGGAACCACGATAAGTACTGGCTCCAAAGGGGTTGGTACTGTTGTTCCATTGGGACTGAAGCCCTGGATCGGGCTGGGCGGTGACGCTACAAGGCACGAAATTTACTTGCCAGCGCCCAAAAAGGGTAGGAGGGGCAGCGGTGGCATTGGGACCAATCAATTGTACCCTTTGTCCGGCGGGTGAAACCAACCAAAGTTCAAAATTACCTACTGAATTGTGGCGAAAGTCGATGCCCACCCCACAGACCCCCTGGCCTGCACTGCCCAAGGTGTTGTTGATGACGTCAAAAACCTGGAAATTATAGACAGTGGAGTCGACGTTGTATGGGATGACAAGTGGTGTTTCAATGGGGCAGTTTTGCGAATTGCCTTTTTGAGGAATCAATAAACTTCCAAAGCATACCAAAAGCAAGCTAGCAAAAAACTGACTAAAAAGCCGATGTGACAAATACAATGTAGCGTTGTTGATGTTCATGTGGACCCCCTGTTACCATCTTTTCCCGCTTTCTTAACGTTGTGCTAGTGAACTAAGTTATGTGGGAAAAGGCATTTTGAATGCATTGTTTTTTTGAGCATTGGTTTCAAAACAACAACGCGATGATTATTGGGGGACTAGAAGGAGTAGTTGAAAATACTATCCCTTAAAATCAAGGGTATTACAGGTTGGAGAAGATGAGTTGAACCTGGATCATGGAGGTGTAAAAAAACAATTTTTCGCCATAAAACTACCTAATTTTTTACAAATAGGGTCAATTTTTTACCATTTTGATGATAAGATTTTGGACTTGGTGTTTTTCACAACAAAACCTGGGTATATTTTTGGATACTATAAACTATGTTCTTTTACCTTCGTTTTTTGATCTGTACAACTGAAAATCCGACTGTTCACTACAAAAAAATATGCTTGTGAAAAAACTGTTTTTCTTTTTTTGCCTTTGCCTCTGTATTGGCCAAATAAATGCGCAAATCCGCCCCGGTCAATCCCAAGAAGAGCGGACCAAGACCCGTAGCTCGCAGGAAAAGCGCTATTGGTTTGGCGGCAGCGTGCCCCTGAGTTTGGGATTGTTTGGTGGTACGCAATTGCAACTTGGAGCCAGCCCAATGCTTGGATACAAGCTCACTCCACAACTTTCACTAGGACCTAGGGTTGGGTTTTTGTACAATTTTTTCTCAGCTCGCACCAGCAATGGTACTGTCGACCGTGCGCAACCAATCAATTGGCACGCTGGAGTTTTTGCGCGCTACAAAGCTTTCCGCAGCATCTTTTTTCAAGCGGAATATGAGTTTGAAAACCAGGCTCAAGTCTTCAACAACGGTAATCAATTGGAGGTTTTTCGCATCAACCAAAGTAATACTTTCATCGGTGCGGGCTTGAGCCAAGGGCAAGGAGTGTTCAAAAGTGAGATCATGATTTTGTATAACCTGACACCTAACGCCAATTCGCTGGTATCGCCCTTGGTGCCTCGTTTTGGTTTGAGCTGGCATTTTTGATGAACAAAGCGCTTGCTTCTTCGTTTTTGTTCAAAACCTGTAAATCCTATGCAGTACCACAAATTTACACTTGGAAAAACGATTATTGAATTTCATAACAATTGGTTGGGAGAAGAGACGGTGATCGTTAATGGCAAACAGGTTTCCAAGAAGTCGTCGATTATGGGGATCACTCACCCATTCGAAGTATATGAAAAGGGCATGGACGTCATGTACGAGTTGACTTCCGAAATGCTGAATGATGGGAGTGTAGTATTGCACTTGCGAAGGAACGGAAAACTCATTGAAGGAAATGTACCGCTCAAATACGGCTCTAAGCCTAAACCACCAGGCTTGAAAGCCAAAAAAGAAGGCATTACTAAGCTAAATGCCTTCGCGGTGGAAGAAGCTATTCCCTTTTTCGAAGAAGCCATTAGTAAAGATAAAAATGATGCCGAGGCTTATTTTCACTTAGCTTGTGCTTATTCTATCCTTGAAAAACCTGCCGAAGGCTTTGAAGCGCTAAAAGAAGCCTTGAAAATTGGGCTGCCTAATCGAGAAGCCATTCTCGACCACGACATGCTGGCTTTTTTGCGGATGCACGATGATTTTGAGGCATTTTGGGAGAAGCACAGTGAAAAAAAGAAAGAGAAGAAAAAGAAAAGTGAGAAAAAGTAACATCTTTGGGAAATGCTGAAACCCAATGTATTACCACAAGTACGTCTCCGGCAAATATGACATGGAGTTCTATGTCAATGAGTATGGACAAGAAACCGTAATTGTCAATGGCCTGAAAGTATCCAAGCAATTCTCTTTTATGGGCAACACCCATCGGTTCAAGGTTTATGAACATGGTGAGGATGTACTTTATACTTTTATTGCCAGGTTCAGGAATGATGGGAAGCTGATTCTGAGGATTTACAGGAACAGAAAATACACGGAAAGGATCGCGGTTGGATCGGGGAATAAGCCCAAATCATTGACTTCAAAGCTCAAAAGAGAGGGCATCAAAAAATTGCATGCTTATGAAGTTGAAGCTGCATCATTGCTGCTCGAAGAAGCTGCAAAATATGACTAAGACGATGCAGAAGTATTCCTTCACTTGGCATGTGCTTATGCGCTTTTGGAAAAAAGTGAAGAAGCATTCAATGCCCTTTCACAAGCCCTTAAAAAAGGTTACCCCCACATGGATACCATCCTGAGCCATGAAATGCTTGCCTTCTTGCGTGTACACGATGATTTTCAGGCTTTTTGGCACGAGCACGTAGGTTTGGGGGAAGAAGAGAAAGGGTGATTACTCGTTCAAAGCCCAGTTGTACTCCATAAAACTCAACTTGGCCTGGGCATTAATCTTGGAACTGCTGTATTTGTTCAAAAAATCGACCAGCTTGCCAAAATCGGCAGCATACCAATCAAATATCTTTGACACTTCGATTTTGTCAGCTCCTAGTTTGTTGAAAGCAGGGTTGTTGATGAATTTTTTGGCCAAGGCATCCAGGTTGCTGTTCAGGTTAGCGGCTGTAAATGCTTGATTGAGCAATGGCGGGCAAGAACGTGCAGCGCAATTTACGGCAAAGTGAATGCGGGCGTCCTTGAATTGGGGCCGCAAGATGTCGTTTTCGATGTTGTTGAGCGAATAGGTTTTTTCACCCAATTTGATCCATTTCACATCCCAGGGTTTGCCTTTGTGCAACTTGGTGATACTGCTGAGCGGGTAATTATCGAGGATCAGTTTTATGGTAAAAGCATTATAGGCGTTGATCCAATATGCCATCTGCTCTTCTTTGCTCCAGGCACTTTCAGGATGGTTTTTGGCCAACAACGTAGTATATTCGTTTAGTTTTGCTGCTTCAGTTTTCAAGCCTTTGTAGTTAACCTTTCCAGTGGTGCTGACGTATTTTTTGAGTAGCGCATCCAATACTTCATGGCTGGGGGTGGCTGCATTGACCTGAATAAAAGCCAACAATAGCAATAGTGTGATGGTGTTTTTCAGAAGCTTGGTCATGTTTTTTGGTTTGGATTGCAGTGATTTAACTGTTTTGACAGTTTAACAATTTTGACAGTTTAACTGTTTTGACGCAATACTTGTTGCAATGCCACAATTTTGATTGTCCAGATGCGGACATAAATTGGAAAAAAACTTCCTCAAAGTCTCTTTTGCGAACGAAGCAAAATTGCCAATAAATGCTAAATTTGCGCTGCTTTTGGAGAAACCAAGGTGCGAAAGTCCTATAAAGTGAACGAAGCGAGGAAAAAGATCGTCATTGAGCCCAACAAAAGTGTCAAAGATTACTGGCTAGACCTCTGGCGATTCCGGGAACTGTTGTACATGCTGAGTTGGCGTGACCTCAAGGTACGCTACCGCCAGACTATGCTGGGGGTTGCATGGGCAGTACTGCGCCCCTTGCTCACTATGATTATTTTGACCTTGGTATTTAGCCGTTGGGCTGGTTTAAAACCGCCTGAAGGAGTGCCTTATCCGATTTTTGTATTTGCGGCCATGTTGCCCTGGCAGTTTTTTGCGAATGCCCTGACCGATTCCAGTGGTAGTTTGATCGCCAACGAGCGAATGGTGACGAAGGTCTATTTTCCCAGGATGATCGTACCGCTCAGTTCAGTATTCACGGCGATGGTGGATTTTGCCATCAATCTGGTGTTGCTGTTTGGATTGATGGCTTACTACCAATTTGTGCCGAGTTGGAATGTGATTTTTATCCCAATTTTTGGTTTCTGGGCTTTTTTGGTGGCAGTTGGATCGGGCTTATTTTTCTCCTCACTCAACATCCAATTTCGTGACTTTCGCCAAATTGTGCCTTTCATCGTGCAGTTTGGTTTGTATTTGTCGCCTGTGGGATATCCGACAACCAAGGTAAGTGAAGCGATGCGCCCATTTTTTGCCCTCAATCCAATGGTTGGGGTCATTGATAGTTTCCGCTGGGCAGTAATCGGTGGAGATAAATTCCCACTTCAGCCCTATTGTTTGATTTCTTTTGGGGTTACATTGATCATCTTGAGCATGGGCATCCTGGTTTTTCGCAGCATGGAGCGCAGTTTTGCTGATATCATATAAAGGCATGAGTGAAGTAGTGATCAAAGGCGAGGGTTTGGGTAAAAAATACATCATTGCGCACCAACAGGGGGCCAGTTACCAAACTTTTCGAGAAAAACTGGTCAAAACGGTCAAGGGCTTGCCCAAGCGTTTGCAAAACTCCAAAACGGGTGGTCCTGGAGATGCCAAAGAAGAATTTTGGTCGCTCAAAGACCTCAATTTTGAAATCAATCAAGGCGATGTGGTGGGCATTATTGGGCGCAATGGAGCGGGAAAAAGTACCCTGCTCAAATTGATTTCGCGCATTACCGAACCTACCACGGGCCGCCTGGAATTGACGGGCCGGGTGGCTTCCTTGCTTGAAGTGGGCACGGGTTTTCACCCTGAGCTGACGGGCCGGGAAAATATTTTCCTCAACGGCGTAATTTTTGGCATGACCCAAACTGAAATTCGTCGTAAATTTGATGAGATTGTTGATTTTAGTGGGGTGGAAAAATTCCTCGACACTCCTGTGAAGCGTTACAGCAGTGGCATGTATGTACGACTGGCCTTCGCGGTAGCCGCTCACTTGGAACCCGAAATCCTGGTGGTTGATGAAGTGCTGGCTGTAGGTGATGTGGAATTCCAAAACAAGTGCCTGGGTAAAATGAAGGACGTGAGCCAGACCGATGGCCGCACTGTGCTTTTCGTGAGTCACAATATGGGCGCAATTCAAAGTTTGTGCGACAAGGGCTTGTTTTTGGAAAAGGGTGGCCTGCGGTATTCCGGGACGATTGAAGATACTTTAGCCCAGTATTTCGACAAATCGAATAACCTTAGCCACTGGCAGGGGCAAGATGGAGAAAAAGGGCAGGTGGTCATCACCGAAACTTACGTTCAACCAGCTTCCAGTAGTGGTCAGTTTGTGAGTGGAGAGGAACTTGAAATAGGACTTACTTTCAACGCTGAGAGCCATATTCCAGACCTCTGGTTGACCTTCACGGTCCTCAGTCCGCAAGGAAGCGAATTGATCACGGTGTTTTACAACGATTTCCGCGATATTGGGCCGATTTCTCCGGGTACTTACCAGGCAAAGTTTCGGATTCCGGCATTTACTTTGGCACCAGGTGGGTATCGATTGGAGTTTAATGTGTCTTTGCCTTTTGTGAAACAATTAAACTCCAATTTATCGAGTTTAGGTTTCGAGATACTGGGTAATCCTGATAACCAAGGGGACCGTTATTTGTTGCGAGGGTATTCGACTTATAATTCAGTGGTTAGGCCTGATTGGTTGATCGGGTTTGAAAAGCTTGTTTAAAATTATGTTTAGAAGATGAGAATTGCAGTTTGGTATAACTTACCTTTTAGTGGAGCAAAAAGAGCACTTGCAACACATTTAGAAAGTTTGGTAAGAAAAGGGCATGAAATTGAAGTTTGGGCACCTGATACGGTGCTGGATAAGGACCATATGGAAATGAAACTACCAGTTAAAGAGAAAATATTACCACTGGCTGAAAAATTTAACAGTATTAGGAACAGTAAATATGGGCATCGATTAATTTTTCGCACCATTAAGAAAATTAGATTAATGCAAGATCATTGTCATGATTGTGCTGAACAAATAAACAATGGTAATTTTGACATCGCATTGATTAACCCTTGTGCGACTTTTTCTGTCTCTTATATGTCTCTTTTTTTGAAAATCCCTAGTGTATTGTATCTTCAAGAACCAAATCGTCAATTATTTGAAGCATGGCCTAATCATTGGTTAAGAGCTCAGGATCCTTATTTTTCATTGTATTCTATTAATAATCAATTGATTAGATTTGCAAAAGGCATTCAGGTCAATGAAGATACTAAAGCGATAAAAAAATATGATTTAGTCTTGGCTAATTCGATTTTTAGCCGTGAAAGCATTCAAAAGGCCTATGGTATTGATTCTAGGGCTTGTTATTTAGGTGTAAATACTGAGCAATTTAAATATGAAATAGAAATTAAAGAAACATATGTAGTTGGATTAGGTTATTTTGCTTACCCCAAAGGTGTTGACCGTTCACTAAAAGCGATAGCATTAATACCAAAACCGAAAAGACCAAAACTCATCTGGGTTTCTAATGGCAAGGACAATGCCTATTTTGAGGAAATGAATAAGTTGGCCAGCTTACTTGAAGTTGATCTTGATGTAAGAATTAATTTAAATGATGTAGATTTATACCCTCTTATTGCTAGAGCCGCTGCAATGATTTATACTTCTCGTCTTGAACCATTTGGTCTGGCTCCTCTCGAAGCAAATTCTCTAGGCACTGGCGTAGTTGGAATTGCTGAAGGAGGCGTGCGTGAAACGATTACACATGGCATCAATGGCTTTTTGGCTAAAAACGATGATCCCTTTGTATTGGCAGAATACATATCTAAATTTTCTGACGATCTGGACTTTGCCAAACGATTTGGTAAAGAAGCTCGAGCTTTCGTAGAAAAAGAATGGAGTTTAGAGGTCATGGGGAATTATTTAGAGGAAAACTTACTTTTGGCATTGAATAGATAGGAATAGGTTATTAACTTTTCAAAATATTTTCGCCGATTATGAGCGTTTAGAACAGGTATTATGAAAACAAGTATTGCAATGTGTACTTACAATGGTGGTGAATTCTTGCATAAACAATTGTATAGCTTTTTGTCACAAACTAAACTTCCAGATGAGTTAATCATTTGTGATGATAGATCGAGTGACAATACCCTTACAATTTTAGAAGAATTTAAAACTATTGCTCCGTTCAAAGTAGAAATCTATATAAATAACAGGAACTTGGGCGCAAGAGCTAATTTTTTTCAAGCAATAGATTTTTGCAATGGTGACCTAATTTTTCTTGCAGACCAAGATGATATATGGATGCCCCATAAGATTATGACATTTTTTAACTACTTTGAATCACATCCCAATTGTTTAATGTTGTTTAGTAATGCTAAAATGATTAATATTTCCGATCTCGAAAGCACTAAAACAATTTGGGACGCATTTGGGTACACTATTGAAATGTCTAATTCTTGGAATGTAAATAATACACTGTCTTTAAAGAGTATGGTTTTTGGAAAGAACTATATCACAGGAGCCTGTTCAGCTATCAAAAAACAGCTAATTGAGTTTTCAAAGCCTACCCCTGATCTTGAATCTTTGGACTTATGGCATGATGCCTGGCTAGGGATTTGTGCTGCGGCATTGGGCGAGTTACGCTCAATATCTGAACCTTGCATTTTTTATCGGATTCATGAACAGCAACAGCTAGGGTTAGGACAGGGTAAACCGACTACAACAAAGCGCTCCTTAGAAGATCACATTAATAAAAGGCTCCAAAAAGCCAGATTTTTCTTACTTTGGAGCTTTAAAAACCGTTCAATGGTCGGCAAATTGAGTTTATTGTTATTTCTACTCAGAAAACTATTTGTAAATGCCATAAGAAAAATAGTGCGTTTTTGAATTTAGGGCACCCCTAAGCTTCAAAATGCCTACTAGTTCTAGGGTGTGTAATCTGGCACGATTACTCCCCTGCGTTTTTTAGCTCCTTTTCCATTCTTCGCCGCACCCCGAATCGGTTGTTGCAGACATTTTCGGATCGCCATTTATCAAGCATGGGTCCTGTAAC
>JAAFJY010000037.1 GCA_013299105.1 Chitinophagales bacterium
CCCATCATTTTTGGACTACTCTCCTACTACCTGGAACGGTAAGTTCTGGATAGGAGACGATAGTCGCAGTCCCCATCATTTTTGGACTACTCTCCTACCAGCGGGGCAGACCTAAGCAGGGCAGACCTCTTCGGTCGCAGTCCCCATCATTTTTGGACTACTCTCCTACTTTGCCAAAACATCCCACATGAAAAAGATACAGGGTCGCAGTCCCCATCATTTTTGGACTACTCTCCTACTGGTTATGAAGAATCATAAATTTCCACAGACGGTCGCAGTCCCCATCATTTTTGGACTACTCTCCTACATGTGCGGCGACAGTCAGCCGCATGTCGATTATGTCGCAGTCCCCATCATTTTTGGACTACTCTCCTACTTGGAAGGCCTTTCAGGGCTGGACGCCTGAAGAGTCGCAGTCCCCATCATTTTTGGACTACTCTCCTACCACAAAAATTTTAAGATGAAGACTGCGAATTTTGTCGCAGTCCCCATCATTTTTGGACTACTCTCCTACTCGCCAATCATATTGGCGTGAAGCGTTAGGAAGGGTCGCAGTCCCCATCATTTTTGGACTACTCTCCTACCGAAATTGTGAATATCGGTTATGACAGCTATGTTGGTCGCAGTCCCCATCATTTTTGGACTACTCTCCTACGTACAAAATACAACCACAAAGATGACACCATAACGTCGCAGTCCCCATCATTTTTGGACTACTCTCCTACAATAATAAATCAACAAGGTGCTCGTAAGGGTTATTGTCGCAGTCCCCATCATTTTTGGACTACTCTCCTACATACTGCTGAAGGATCGATACACACAAGGAAGCGAGTCGCAGTCCCCATCATTTTTGGACTACTCTCCTACGGGAAAAGGCGAGGCTTAATGTTGACGCCATCGCGTCGCAGTCCCCATCATTTTTGGACTACTCTCCTACTGGGGTCCTAACTACGCCAAAGAAAAAACGGAAATGTCGCAGTCCCCATCATTTTTGGACTACTCTCCTACGATTGGCGAACTTAAAAAAAACAAAGATGAGCAGTCGCAGTCCCCATCATTTTTGGACTACTCTCCTACTAATCAAGTTTTAGAGGCTGAATATCAAATAATTGTCGCAGTCCCCATCATTTTTGGACTACTCTCCTACTATCAATCCTATCTGGAGGAAAGCAGTAAAAAAAGTCGCAGTCCCCATCATTTTTGGACTACTCTCCTACATTTTTCAAGTGCCGACCCCAATGCGGGAGAATCGTCGCAGTCCCCATCATTTTTGGACTACTCTCCTACTCGACGAGCTTGGGGGCGAAGAAAAAGACCAGCGTCGCAGTCCCCATCATTTTTGGACTACTCTCCTACCCTTGAATTTCGTAAGAAACTAAAAACCAATCAATTGTCGTTAAACAAAACCCTGAGAATTGTCATATTACATGTAATATAAAAAACCATTACACATAAATAATTGAAAATTTTGCGCATCTCCGGCTGCTCATCATTTGCAAATTGGAGCACATGTGTTATCTAATACGTTCATTTTCAATGTTTTCTAAAATCCACCAAATTTTATTTGCCACGAGAATTGTCATTTCCCCACCTTTTTTGTTTTAGGTCCAAATCGTAATGTGTATCGTGCAGATTGATGCCGTGATACATGTTACAAATGACTCAAAAAACAAATCCGGGTATGCAAGAATATGTATTTTTTTGCATGGATTGATTGGTTTTTCGCCCTGGCTTTGCCTTGCTTTTGCAGGAAAGTTGCGACTGTAAGAAACAGTTTTAAAAAAAAGCAGTGGTGTCCCCATCATTGGACGATTGTGCTGCTGCCTCAGCATTAGACTTTATCTACAGAAAACATACTGTATATAGAGTCTGTTTTTCCAGCCTGGTCAAAGAACATTAGGATTTGATTTTGTAAATATAAGCATTGGTTTTCAGGTATTCAAGGGGAGAGCGGGATTTTTTTGTATGGAGCAGGATTATCAGGATTGTCAGGATTGCTTTCTTGACCTTGCATACATTCTTTAGCATTTCCAGGATTGGACTGCTTCGCAGCTTTTCAATGCCCTGTAGTGGGATGTAAGCTACTGGCCCTCGTCCCTCTGTCCAAAAAACACCCACGAGCGTTGCCTTAGACAGGGCATGCCCTGTCTCTACAATATGCGTAATATATTGATTTTCAGTTGTCAATTCGCGTTTTTGCCCACGAGGCCATTTCACTAAAAGAAGGATAAAAACTCCTTTTGCCAAGTCAAAAACCCCAAAAATCAATTAATGAAGCCACTCCAGCCCGAAAAACTCCTTATTTCCAGCTAAAATCCATCATTTTTTACCACTTTTAGCTGAAAAACACCTACTTTTTCGGCTAAAAATGGTCATTGAGCAATTGACATCCGGCCTGTGTATCTCCTGATTCCCCCCAAATCCACCAGCATCCACAAAATCCACCCACCATGCCAAGTTCATTTACACCCATCCCTACCCCAACGCGTGAAAAAGATAACGCACGAGAAAGGCGCATCTTCGATGACATCATAGTAGATTCCAATGACGACGACGAAGCTGAGATGGGCTGGTTTTATTACTTGCTAGACACCCTCGAATTCCCTTTTGAGGCTTACGTCAAAGCGAAAAAGCCCAAAGACGATGCAGCCAAAGGCATCTTGGTGACAGTGGAAGGCATGGCGGACGGGAACCTGTGCTCGCTGTACAACATGTGGGTCCAGGTGCAAGTCGAGGATACTGGCTTGTCTTTCAATGTCCCAGTAGGCGATATTTTAGAAGCCAAGGCAGGTGCAGAAACGATCCAAGCAATCGCCGATTGGAAGTATTGGATCAGGAATAAGTAATTTCTATTGGGTTAGGGACATACAAGTTACAACTGATAAAAACTTGGCTGATGCCAGGTGAGTAGGTAAGATTGGGTGTGGGTGTGTTGGTTTGGGTGTGGGTGTGTTGGTTTGGGTGTGGGTGTGTTGGTTTGGGTGTGGGTGTGAGGGAACACCAGTTTCAATTAGCCGAGACAGAGAATCCAGCCAAAAACACCCACGAGCGTTGCCTTAGACAGGGCGTGCCCTGTCTCTACAATACGCGTAATTCACTGATTTTCAGTGATTAATCTACATTTCAGGTAAGTTCTCAATCCGTGTTTTACAAGGACCTTACGCTGGCTAAGGTTTCAAAGGAAAGTACTCGTAAGCACGTTACAAACGTGCAAATGCCCGGTGTCGGTCAGGAGACCTGACACCAGCACAACGCTCAATGGACGCTGGTTCACGGTCTCTGACCGGAACCGTCTTCCACGCGTTTGTAACGCGTAAACGGATATTTATGGATTGAGAACTTACCATTTCAGGCCCTAACTCAAATACAATGCCTTTTGCAGCTTCATGTCTTCCTTTTTCACAAAGGTGATGGGTACAAACTCTTCGGTGGGCGAGCCGATGTAGTACAGGGTCCAATCCTGGTCGTAAGCGGACAGCATGTGGCGAATGCACTCAGCGCGGTCAATCGTGGGAATGTCGCAGTCTTCCCAATAAAACAGCTCCACCCGGTAGTGGATTTGCTGCTTTAGGCCGTTGATGGTCACTTCGATTTCTACTTCTTGTTTGCCGCGACCGGGCGGCAGTGGGATGGCAATGTAGGACATGGTTTTTTTAGTTTAGAAGTTGAGGGGTTGAGAAGAGGGGACTGGGGGCGTATGAGTGAAGAATTTGGTTTAAGGGGTTTTTTTTTTAGTTTAGAAGTTGAGAAGTTGAGGGGTTGAGAAGAGGGGACTGGGGGCGTATGAGTGACGAATTTGGTTTAAGGGTTTTTTTTTTAGTTTAGAAGTTGAGAAGTTGAGGGGTTGAGAAGAGGGGACTGGGGGCGTATGAGTGACGAATTTGGTTTAAGGGTTTTTTTTAGTTTAGAAGTTGAGAAGTTGAGAGGTTGAGAAGAGGGGACTGGGGGCGTATGAGTGACGAATTTGGTTTAAGGGTTTTTTTAGTTTAGAAGTTTAGAAGTTGAGGGGTTGAGAAGAGGGGACTGGGGGCGTATGAGTGAAGAATTTGGTTCAAGATGGTCAACGTCATGCTGGTTCCGTGAAAATCCGTGTAATCTGTGTAATCCGTGTGCTGAAAACCACCTTGCGCAGCAAGGGCCAACGCAAGTTGGAAAAACGTGTTCATCCGTTTTCAAAAGCAGCCCAGCGCAGCTGGGCAAGTATCGCAAATCATCAGCGGCCTACTTCGTCAAGCGCTGCCAAGTGGCTTCATCGGCTGCGGGTTCTTTGCTCAGTTTCAGGAAGGTTTTGTCTTCGCTCCAGGCGATGCTGAGGCCCTGGGGCAACACAAAATCTTCGGGTTGGAGGAGCTTGCCTTCCAAAATGTAGGTTTTGAAACTTTCACTTTGGTCGCTGCCGCAGTATTTTTTGGACAAAGCCAGGAAATCATTGGTGTCGATCACTTTGCCTTTTTGGGCCATTTCCAGCATGTCCAGCATCAGGTTGCGCAGGCTCGATTGCCCTTTGCTGGCCTGCTTGATTTTGCCGTCGAGGTAATAGGCGTAAATCATGCCCCGGCGATAGGGCAGTTTTTCAAAATCGCGGTCTTTCCAAAAGTTGTTGTAGGTGATCTCGCTGTTGGGCCTTTCTTTGACCCGGTTGGTGTAATGGGGCTTGAAAACCCTGCTATTGACCTCCGCCAGGTACTTTTCGGGGCTGAAAAAGCCGTTTTTCAAGAGGTTTTGGTAGCAAAAGTAGTCGGTGAAGCCCTCGCGCAGCCAATAGTATTCCTCTTCGCCGACCGTGTGGATGGTGTGCCCCAACCAATTGTGCATCAATTCGTGGTTGTACAAGTAGTCGAATTGTGAGAGGTCGGTGCACTGGTTATTGGTACAAAAAGTGGAGAAGGAATTGACCAAAGCCGTGCCCCCCACGCTGATCATGCCCGAATAACGGTTGCCCACCTTGGTGCATTCCCCTTCAATGGGCATCATGACCACCGTAAAATAGGCTTGCGAGTAGTCGTTCCAAAAAGCCCGCTGGCTTTGGACTGTTTTCTCCAGGTTGTTCTTCAACTGCTCGTCGCTGAACAAAGGCCACTGCCCGCGCATGGCCAAGACCACGTTTTTGCCCTGCACTTTGAAAGGGTGCAAGCGAAAATCACCGCCTACAAAAACGGTGCCTTCTCCCCAGTTTTTGATGGTAAACCTTTGCTGGCGTTCCTGCGAGCCAAAGCTGTTGTGGATGGCATAATTGCTGGGAAATCCTTTCCAGTTGACGATCATCTCAAAAGGATGGCCCTCGGCCTGAAAACTGGTGGGGACCATGAACAAGCTGTGCCCAAAAACGTGAAAAAAACCCGCTTGGATGATGGGGCGGTAGCTGTTTTCGTGTTTGATTTCGCCCTCAAAATCTTGCTTGATGTGGTACGAAAACTTCAATTCAGCGGGCAATTTGCCCTGAAAAGAAATCTTGTTTTCTCCGGGCATTTTGACTGCTTTCAATTTGCGGTGGGCCGACAATATGGTATCCAAACAACGGTACAAGTCGTTTTGCCCCCAGGAGTTGTTGAGGTAGGTAAAGTCAAATTGTTGGCTGCCTTTGGGCACGGCCACTTTCACCTCCACCTGCAATACCTGCTGCGTACCCGATAGCATGGGCTGGATGGTGTAGGTGACCAGGTTTTGGGAAAGGGACTTGCTTTCGCCCTGACAATGGCTGAGGCACAGGGTGCTGATCAAGAAGAGTGATGCCAATGAGGTTTTCATCCAAGTTGTTTTTTACATGCGACATACAATAGACGACATACGAGACATGATTTGGGGGATATTTAAATTCTGTTTGCAGGGTTTGTTTTTTTTGACCTTCTGAGGGCTTTGGAAAAAGGTGGTCTCAACACTCAAGCAATACTTTTTTGTGTAAACCAGAATTTTTGTCTGAACCAGAATTTTCAGAATTGCAGAATTACAGAATTACTTGCGTGACGTTGACCAATTTAGAATTTTAAAGAATATTCAGAATTGGTCCGCTTCGCGGCCTGGTACGGGCAACGAATTAGTCTCCACTTGGAGCATAGGTCAAAATCACGGTCAAAATCATGTTGGCAATCCGTGAAAATCCGTGTAATCCGTGTAATCCGTGTAATCCGTGTAATCCGTGTGCTAAAAAAAACTCGCGTAGCGGGCAAAAGCTTGCGAAGCAAGCAAAATCCATCCGAGGCTTTTTTCCAGCATAGCGTTAGACAGAGCGTGCCCTGTCTCTACAGCCCGCTAATACCGTTCGACATTTATCCCTCCACGTTTACCAAACTTTAGAAGTTTAGCAAACGTGGAGGGATAAATGTCCGCAGCGGGGAGATCAGTACACGCTGATGCGGCCAGAATCGGCCCAGATTTTCACCGGAACGCCACCGCCATTGAGGGTTCCCACCAGGTCGCCGTTGCGATTGGTGCCTGAAAAATTGCTGGTGTCCATGTTCACCGAATCGCCGTGGAGGTCCAGGTTCAGGCCTTTTTGCATGGGTAGGTCCACCCGCACACTGCCAGCACTGGCGCTCAACTCCAGGTAGCCGCCCATTTCAGCGATTTCTACGGTGATCGAGCCCGCAGCGGTTACGGCTTTCAGGCTGGCTTTGATGTTGAGCAGGTTGATTGAGCTGCCAGCGGTGCGCAAGTCGGCTTTTCCGCTCAGGTTTTCGCCGCGAATGCTGCCGCCACTGGTTGCCGCTTCGAGGGTACCGTCGATGTCGTTGAGGTGAACGCTGCCACCGCTGGTGACCAGTTTTATCAAGCCTTTGACCCGGTCGGCATGTACCGAGCCACCACTGGTTGCGATGTCGATGTCGCCACCGCTCTGCTCTACATGGATGCTGCCCCCGGAGGTTTGGCCCTCGGAGTGCCCACTCACCTTGTACAAATGAATGCTGCCCCCGCTGGTAACGAAATGCTGCCGGGCATCGAGGTTACTGAGGTTGATCGAGCCGCCGCTGGTCAGCAGGTCCGTATTGAGTTGGGCGGGGCATTTTACCCGAAAACCAATGCTGAGGGTGGTTTTCCAATCGTTGCTGAGTTCTTTTTTGCGCAGGGCGCTCAAAATCAAGGTTTCGCCCTCGATTTTCATCACGATGTCGTAGCCTTTCAAGCGATCTTCGATTGCTTGTTCGCTCAGGTTGGAGGGCCAGGAATTGGGCTTCACGTACAGCTCGGCGGTGATGCCTTCGTTGCTGCCGCCTTCCACGCGGATGGCTCCGCCCGAAGTTTTGACTTTGACCAAGTTCAAGCCGGTGTTGCTGAATTTTTTGGTTTGGTAAGGGGTGTCGTTCTCGCCTTGGGCAAAGGTGGTGGAGACCCAAGTGAACAGGAGCAGGAAAAGAGCAATTTGTTTCATCAGTCGGGTATTTTTAGTTGAAAGGTTGAAGGGTTGAAATGTTGAAAAGATTTACTCGCTGCGCAGCGATTTGATGGGGTTGATCAGGGCCGCTTTCAGGCTCTGGAAAGTCACGGTCAAGAAAGCGACACTGAGGGTCAAGACCGCTACAAAAGCAAAGACCCACCAGGAAATTTCGATCCGGTACTCGTATTGGTTCAGCCACTTGTTCATCACAAACCAGGCCAGGGGCGAAGCGATGAGCAGGGCTGCAAAAACCAGGATCAAAAACTCTCGCGACATCAGCCCGATGATGCTGCCCAAGCTGGCCCCCAAGACCTTGCGTACCCCAATCTCCTTGGTGCGCTGCTCGGCGCTGAAGGCCGCTAAGCCAAACAAGCCCAGGCAAGCCACAAAAATGGCCAGAAACGAGAAGACCCGGGCCAACTTGCCAATCAGCTGCTCGGACTTGAAGAGCTCGTTGAAGTCCTTGTCAACAAACTCATATTCAAAGGGATACGCAGCATTGTGTTTTTTGAAAACGGCACCAATGTCAGCAATGGTTTCGCTCAAAGGGCGGCTTTGGTCCACCCGGATGGAGGCTTGCCCCCTCCAACTGCCCGTTACGAAAAACAAGGGCTCAATCGGTGTATTGAGGGAGTTGAAATGAAAATCTTCCATCACCCCGATGATCCGAAAATCTTGGTCCCAAAGGTTGACGGTTTGGCCGCTCACCGGCGCTTTTAATCCCATTCTTTTTACCGCCAATTCGTTGAAAAGAATACTGAGGGTATCATTGGCGTTACCTTCCTGGAAATCGCGGCCTTCGATCAACTTGATTTTGTAGGTTTCCAATAATTTGGCGTCTGCATTCATGTTGACGAACAGGATTTGTTCTTCAGGTTTTTTTCCCGGCCAGCTCACATTGTTGGTCGAGTTGCCAATACTGGTGATGTTCATGCCCGAAGTGCTGGCCGAGACTACGCCTTTGACGCGTTTTAGCTCGTTCCTGACTGGATCGTATCGCTCGGCAAGGTCGCCTCGGATGGGCACCCGCAACACATTTTCCCGATTGAAACCCAAGGGCATGTTCTGAAAATGTTGGATCTGTTGGTACACAATGATCGAACCTACGATCAGCAAAGCACAAAGGGAAAACTGGAAAACCACCAGGCCCTTGCGGAAATTGACGGCCATGCTGCCGCTGCGAAAAGCCCCTTTGAGCACCTTGATGACCTGAAAACCCGACATGTAAATGGCGGGGTAAAGCCCGGAAAGCAAGCCCGTAAGCAAGGTAGAAAGCAGCAAAAGGCCCGCAATTTGGGGTTGCCAAAACTGAAACCTCAGTTCTTTCTCCGTCAATTCATTGAATGCAGGCAAAAACAAGAGCACCATTCCCAGCGCAATGAACAAGGCCAAAAAGGCCATCAGCGCCGATTCGCCCAAAAACTGGCTGATGATGCGAAAACGCGGCGCACCTACCGACTTGCGGATGCCAATTTCCCGCGAACGCCTACTTGCCCGCGCCGTGGAGAGGTTCATGAAATTGACACAAGCGATGATCAGTACAAAAAAGGCCAGGATCGAAAACCAGCGCACGTAACTGATGCGACCGCCCACGTTTTTCCCGTTTTCCCACTTGCTGTACAAGCGTTCTTTGGCCAAAGGAAAAAAGAAAACCTCAGGTTTGCTTTGGCCAGGGCCTCCGTTTTGTTGGTATTTTTGCAGCAGCTTGTTGATCTTCTTGTTCAGTGCAGCGATGTCGGTGCCTGCTTTGATTTCAGCGTACATGGGGGTGTTGTTGTTGCCCCATTCGGTTTCGGATAACCAAGCGCTGTTGAATTTCGCGTAAGTGCGGTAAGGAATCAAGACGTCGAAACGCAAGCTGGAGTTGTTAGGTATTTTGCCCAAAACCCCGCTCACCCGAAAGTTGTCGCGGTTTTCGTAGCGGATGTTTTCGCCGATGACATCGGTGGTGCCGAAAAGCTTTTGGGCTGTTTCTTCGGAAATAACGATGTTATAAGGCTCATTCAAAGCTTTTTTGGCGTCACCAGCAATCAAAGGGAAGCTGAAGACCTCAAAAAAACTCGAATCCACGGCCAGCAATCTCTGGTAAAAGCGCTTTTCGTCCACGTTCAACAATACCTCATCGCCACCCCAGGTGCTTCGGATCACATCTACTACCCCCGGGTACTTGCTTTCCAACTCCTGGGCCAGGGGTGGTGGCATGGCATTAAAGGTAAAAGTTTCCCCTTCGTAATGCTGGCTTTGGTGGAGTTGGTACAGGTTTTCGATCTTGGTATGGAAGTGGTCAAACTGCATTTCATCCACTACCCACAACATGATCAGCACCGCAACCGCCATACCTACCGAAAGGCCGAGGATGTTCAAGAGACTGTAAGTTTTGTTGCGCACCAAATTGCGCCAGGCGACCAAGAGGTAATTTTTCAACATCTGCGGGTGATTTTTGATCGAAAAGAAGGCGTTGTAGGGAGAATGACAAGTCGTTTTTTCAAAGGTGGCTTTGGGTTCATTTAAAAGTATTGATCAATAGACTTTATGAACACGATTTCCTGGTTTCCAGATCAGTATTCAGAACCACCTCTAAAATCGTGTGACCCTGGACTTCAGTCCGGGGACAAAGCGCTCCCCCAAATCTCATCTAAAATCTATCCAGCAGTTGCATCAAATGTCAAATGAATGCCCACCTGGGAAATTGCTATCAAGATTCATGCCTTTTTTCTAAATTATTGATTTACAAATTTTTACAATCAATTTTGTTGAAAAAAACGTCCAATTCCGTACATTCATCGTACACAAATGAACAGCGTTCGCGGCATTGCGACGCAAAAGATTTCAAAAAAAAGCATAAACCATTTGACATTTCCATGACAAAGCTCTACCTTGCCCTCATCCTAATGAATTACCCATCCACTTACCCATGTACTTTTACATTGCTGATAGATTGCCTCACTGATTGTTTTATAATCCCTACACCCATCTTTTCAAATCATTAGTATTTGAGCTAAAATAAGGTGGACATATTTGCTTTTGAGGTTTTGCAAAAAAAGAACACAACTTCCTTTCATCCAGTTGCTTTTCTTTTTTCGCTAAACCCAAATCCGTCCACCTCATTTTTTTACGCTCCCTTGCCTGTTGTTGTTCTGTTTTGAAAATCACTTTCGAGACCAAGTCAAAACATTTCAGCAGCATGATTTATTTATTCTGCACAAAAAACTGGACATGATGAACACCATGTGCATTGCATCATTCGTTTTGTCCATGCTAGAATGCCAAAACACAACTTTACCAATGAACCGCACATTATCTGCGCTAGCTGTACTACTTCTGATTTTTTGCTTGCCGCGTGAAGGAAAAGCACAAAGCTTGGGCTGGGATGCCTTTGCCCAGGTCAAATTCGTCAAGAAATTCTACAAAGATGAAGGCTTGTACATCATGACTCCGGTTTTTGACCAAAAAATCAAAAGCCTGGAAACCGTGGAGTTCACCCTTCGTGGTTACTACATCCCGACCGATATGGAGGGTAAATTCATCATCATTTCGAAGGTACCAATGGCCAACTGTTTCTTTTGTGGTGGTGCCGGGGCAGAGTCGATTGTAATGGTATACACCAAAAGCAAGCCCCCAAGGCTCAAAACAGACCAAGTGTTGACCATCAAGGGCAAACTGCGTCTGAACGATGACAACCTGGATGAGTTAAATTTTATCCTGGACGAGGCTACTATTGTCCAGGGTTTGAAAGATTAAGATCGGATGATTCGACCCCTTTTGTGTGTAGTTTTGATGCTGTGGAGCATGGCCCTTGCGGCCCAAAGTGGTGCCTGGGATGCTTTTGCCCGCACCAAATTCAGCAAAAAAACCTTCCCCGAATTCGGAATTGAGGTATTGATGCCGCAGTTCGACTGGCAAATGAAACTCTCCGCAGGCAAGGAAGTCGTGCTGATTGGTTATTACATTCCCACCGACGTGCAAACCGGGAAAACGATCATGCTCTCGCGTTTGCCCAATTCATCCTGCTTCTTTTGTGGAGGTGCAGGCCCCGAAACGGTAGCCCGCATCAATTTCAAAGGCAAAATCCGGCCCCTGAAGATGGATGATGTCCTCAAAATCAAGGGCGTTTTGCGCCTCAACGACAAGGACCCAAATGAGATGTTTTTTATTTTGGATGAGGCGGAGGAAATACGATGAGTGGTTAATGGTTAATGGTTAATGGTTAATGGTTAATGGTTAATGGTTAATGGTTAATGGTTAATGGTTAATGGTTAATGGTTAATGGTTAATTATTAGTGGTTAATGGTTAAATATTGGCATCTTGCGGAAGGGGCTCAATTCGATTCATTGTCGAATTGAGCCCTTTTCGATTTTACTAAAAACTGAAAACTTCGGAAAAGTTTCAGCAGCGGCACTTTTTGTGATGATAATGGTTGCTAGCGTGACGTTGGCTGACCAACGTTAGGGACTTACAGCCCCACCAAACATGGTGTTGACCTTTATGCTACCAACGTTAGGGGCCTACAGCCCTACCGTTCCCGCACAAAATGTACGCAAACAATGTTGTATGTGAAAAAAATCATTTTGCAGCATGGAAAAGCGATTCAACCCATTAAATGCCTCATCGTTTAAGCCCGTAACTCGTGAATTCGTGAGGCGCAAGCGCCATCCCTTCAACGATAAGCGCATTCATGCCGTGTGGTCCAATCTGGTGGAGCGCATAGAGGGAAAAGTGAGTGGTGTGATCCGGCAGTTGGCCTCGGACAGAGCAGAAAGTGAACAATTTTATCGATTTTTGAGCAACGAAAAGATAGATATGGGAGAGTTAATCCAAATGAGTTGTAAAATCAATGCTCAAATAAGCGATAGGCATCTACTGGTTGTATCAGATAGCAGCTCAATTAACTTGAAAAACCATGTGGGCCGTATTCAGAACCTGGACAAGATTGGGGTTCTGGAAGACAATAAGACGCCTGGCTTCATGTGTCACGCTAGTGTGTGCATTGATGCGAAGAGCGAGAATGTATTGGGCTTGTGTGATACGTTGCTTTGGAACAGGCCCAAAAGTGAAGGGCCTAAAGCGATCTGTTATAAGCTCAAAGCAGAAGATAAAGAGTCCTACAAGTGGACCTTGGGGATAGACAATTCCACAAAAGTACTGGCGGCGGCTCGGATGAGGACATTTGTATTGGACAGTGATGCGGACAACTATGACTTATTCAGCACTATCGGCAACACAGTTGATAACAATTTTGTGATCCGAGCCAAGCATGACAGGACGGTATCGTATGAAGGGGAAAAGCAGACCATCAGCCAGAGTTTAGAGAAAAGTCCAGTTCTGGGCACGTATACACTCAAAGTGCCCCCATTGGATCACTATTCTTTTACCAACAGCAAACGCATCAAGCGCAAAGCACGTGAAGCGACTATCGAGTTAAGGGCTATTCCGATACAGATGCTTCCTCCCAAAACGACGGATCATCCTGGAGGTGAACCCTTTGAGATGTATGTAGTAGAAGCTCGGGAGCTGAATTATACTGGACCGGAGGATGAAGGCCCGATCTTATGGCGATTGCTCACCTCACATCCCGTATTAAGCTTTGAGCAGGCCCAGGAAATCGTTCAGTACTATTGCCTGCGGTGGGTGATTGAACAACTGTTCCGAACGATCAAAAAAGAAGGGTTCAATATAGAAGGTACCGAGCTAGAAACGATTGAAGCCATTCAACGCCAAACAATACTTGTTTTGCGCTCTGCTGCAAGGGTTCTTCAACTGGTTTATGCCCGGGACAAGATCGATGCTCAGCCGATTGAAGAGGTTTTTGATGAAGAAGAACAGGAGACTCTTGAGTTACTCAATCGCAAATACGAAGGAAAAACCGAAAAGCTGAAAAATCATTGCCCTAGACAAAAACTTAGTTGGGCATCTTGGATCATTGCTCGAATGGGTGGATGGAAAGGGTCTTTTTCGGAGCGGCCCCCGGGGCCGATTACCATGAAAAGAGGATTGGAGAAGTTTGACAACATTGTCGAGGCCTTGAGGATGATCCGAGGGGTGGACGAATAAATGGTGATTATTGTTTATTCAACTTGTGCGGGAACGGTAGGCCTACAGCCCCGCTAGTATGATGTCGATTGACTCGTAGTTGGCTTATTTTGAAAAGTTCTCCGAAGTTTTCAGTAAAAACTTCGGAGAATTTTTCAGGAGAGGCCTACTTTCATGCCTTAGTAACAAACCACGAATAAACCTTACCAAATCGCAACTGCGTTGCCTCGCTGTGCGAGGCTGTTTTTAGCACGCGGATAAAATTGGGTTTGGGTGTGTTTGTTTGGGTGTGAGTGTGCATAAACCCCATTTCCAATTCTGAGTCGATAGATTCGGCTCGAAGCCCCCACACTCAAACTCACACGTACACACTCCACACCCTTTCTTACGGATTTCCAACACGACGTTGACCGTTACGTTGACATGCGTGTATCTTAAAAACTGGAAAGGTTTATTTTTGACCCGTTACTTACGTTACATGGAACGGACAAAATCACCATGCTGCGGGGACTGTAGGCTCCTAATGTTGGTCAGTCAAAATCATACTGGAAATCAGTGAAGATCCGCAAGAATGGGTGTGGAGTGTGTAGGTGTGAGTTTAGGGTGGCTTCGAGCAGAATCTTTCGCCTCTGCTGTTTGGAAACGGTGTCCCATCACACGCACACCCAAACCCAATTTCATCCGTGTTCCTATCCCGCGAAGCGGGGCGAACGCAGTTGCCATTAGGCACATCTCATTCGTGGCTGATCCCTTACTTCCTAATCGCCTTCAGATTTTCAAAAGGTACAAAAAGCTTGATTTCGCCCATTGCATAAGCTCCGATTTCGTAGGGCACATAATTGAAGCTGATGCCACTCGGGGTGAGGAAAAAATTGCCATTGGGCTCCACGCGATCCACAAAAAGTACACTGTCGAGCTTGTCGGTATTGAATTGCTTTTTGGCCATCTTGGTCAGCTCATCCCCCAGCGTTTTCTTGTAGCCGGGCTTGAACAGGTCGTCCAGCGTGATGCGTTTTTGTTTTTTCAGGTCATAACTGGCACAGCTCGAACCGTAGTTGCCGTGAGCGCCGCCCGTATAGGCGTAAGTGGTGTAGGCTAAACTCAATAGATCGGGCGAATTGTAAAGTACCTCCATGCTCGATTCCGTTTCGTACATCATCATCATGTTGCCGAACTCCGCATCTACGCCATTTTCAGCAAAATCCCTTTTGAACATGCTGAAAAAAGTATCCCGTTCGCTTTGGAAAGCATTCTCCCATTTGCTTGCTGGGTTTTTAATCGAATCTCCCTGGTAGCCTTTGAGAATCAGGTCATTGAGAAACGGAAAGTTTTTGGCTTTGAGGTATTCAAAGCGAACTTTGGCGCGTGGTCCGCTGACGAGGTCTGGGTTACCTAAAACCGAGTCTTGCAAAACATGTCCGCTGAACGCCACTCCTTGGTCTGTTTTAGAGCGCTCAAAACGGAATGGCGTTTTTTGCTTGGTAGCGGGGTCGTAATACTCTCCTTCAAAGCCTTGGTTGACAAACTTTCCGGCCAGGTTGGGCGTTTCTTCCTGGTCATAGATGGCTAGACTCAGCACAACTGTGCCCGTGGTATCGGCACCCCCAAAAATGCCGATGGGCAGCTTGGTTTCATCGTACACCATGCTGCCGTGGTAAAAAGCGAGGTTGTCATAACCCCGGTCTTGCATCAGGTGCAGGGTGGCTTTTTTGCCCGCCAGTTCGCCTTTGAGTTGTACATAAGCGTATTGGTCATTGCTCAGGGCTGTTTGACCGAGGTCTTTTTCTTCGGCTTTTTTTTCTGGCTTACAAGCTCCCAGGATCAACAAAAAAAAGAGACAAGAGAACAGGTTTATCGTCTGTTTCATGGTGTTTTGGTTTAGGTTTGGGCTGTGTGATGAATTGCGTAAGCCCAGAGGTTATCAATGCCGCGAAAGTAAGGAAAATGTTGGGGTTGAGCCTGACTTGAAGCTTAATTATTGAGGGAAGGGATTTTTACATTTTCCACATTAAATCCGCAGCGAAACGAATTTTACCTTATATTTGTTCAGTATCAAAAACAAGAGAATTATGGATGCAACTTTGGTTCAATCCGGATACGAAATTGAAAGAGGTAAACCTATGCCGAGCCGAAATCATGCCTATATTCAGTCAAAGATCATCAAATTATTGGATCGAAAATATGCAGGAAGCTTTGAAGGCATTTCTGAACTGAGTCTCATCATCGAAGGGACTGAAAGGGTGCCCGATGTATTGATTTACCAAGATTTTGAATTTAGGCCTGGCAATGATGAGGTCAAAGTCAAAGAAATGCCTTTGGCAGTGGTTGAAATTCTATCCCCCACCCAGCAATTGGCCGATTTGATTGCCAAATCTTACCTTTACTTTGAAGCTGGGGTAAAATCCTACTGGTTGGTATTGCCCGACCTCATGACCATTTATGTGTTTAGCGCACCCAATGAGTATGAAGCTTATGTAAAAAAAGGGATGCTGATTGATACGAAACTTAACATTGAGTTGGACTTGGAATCGGTTTTTAAATAAGGGCCTCCTTTACCTATTCAAATCCCCACTTCACCGATGCATATCGCATGACTTTTTGCAAAAACTCAAACTTTAGACCTATTTTCGCGCCCAAGTGACAGAAAAGTACTTTTTGGAGCAAACCTAGGGTACGTTTCACCAGTCTTATACGTTGAAAACTTGTTCCTGGGATCATTCCAGGTCTATACTTCTAAATAATCACCAACTGCATGAAACTTACATTGGCTTCTATGCTTAGCTTCATGGCTTTGCTTTTTCTGAGTGCCTGTTTGGGCGAAACCAACTTTGAACGGGAAGAGAAAGAAATCGGCGAAATCGAAAAATACCTCAAGGACAATAACCTCACGGCGCAAAAAGACGACAATGGGGTCTATTATGTCATCACCCAAGCGGGTACTGGCCGGGTTGCCCGTGCCGACTCCATTGCGGAAGTTACGGTCAACTACAAAGGTTACTTGCTCAATAAGCAAATTTTTGACCAATCCAGCACTCCGGTTACGTTCCCGCTGCAAGGCTTGATCCCTGGTTTTCAAATCGGCCTGAGCAAAATGAACAAGGGCTCCAAGGCCAGCATTTTCATGGTTTCGCGCCTGGGCTACGGTGCCAGCCCACCCCAAGGCATCCCCGCTAATTCCGTTTTGGCCTTTGATATTGAACTTCTGGACCTCAAAACCCGCGACCAGGTGGACGAAGCCATCATCCTCAAGTACATCGCCGACAACAAGCTGACCATGCAAAAACACAGCTCTGGCATGTACTACGAGATCACGGCCCCTGGTTCGGGCGGAAGTCCGAATGCCAGTTCGGTAGTAACGGTGCGTTACAAAGGCACTTTGACCGATAAAACGATATTTGACCAAACGACGGGCTCCAACACCGCAGAATTTGGCCTGAGTGGCTTGATTGAAGGTTGGAAAATTGGCATTCCACTGCTGAAAAAAGGAGGCAAAATGACGATGATTTTGCCTTCACGCCTAGCTTACGGTGCGCGTGCCCAAGGCCGCATTGCCGCCAACTCAGTTTTGATTTTTGAGATCGAACTCGTTGATTTTAGGTAAACAGTAAAAGTTGAGGAGTTGCCTGCGTAGCGTTCAACTCCTCAACTCCTCACTCTTCAGTTCCCCTGTGGTTTTTTGCGCAAAATAAAAGCGCTGATCAGGTCAATGACCAAGCCTACTGGCAAGATTTCCAAAAAAGTCATGCCGATCATCACGAAGGGATTTTTGTACAATTCCATGTTGCGGCGGTACTCTTCGGTTTTACGTGCAATTTCTTGTGGCGAACCACCTTTTTTGTTGAGTTCTTCAATCAAGTGAGCCAGGTACTTGTCGGGAAAATCTTGCAATGCGGGCGAAAACTGATAGTATATCATCCAGCCCGCTACATAAAATACCGACGCAATCAAGGTAATCATCAGCCCGATTTTGAAAGCTTCACCAAAGCTGATTGAGCCTTGCAAGTGCTGATCCCGAAAAGAGCGCACCCCGAAAAAGACCATAGACAAGGACACGATCATGCTCAGGTAGCCCAGTACCTCGCCCCCAGAGAAATCACTGGATTGACTGATGCGAGCGTAGTTGATGGTGCCGATGACAGTGAGAATGAGTCCGGCGATGATGCCGTACTTGAGTACATGGCGTTGCATAAAATACTTTTTTTGTGTTAAACCATGCCACAAAACAAGCATTTTCGCACATTCACTGCATCACCCGAAAGTGTGAATCGGGATTTCAGCTGTTTTTTCACTCGAAAGTAGGAGTAAAAGCCTGCTCACTTTGCCCAGCTGGCAAGCCAGGCCTGAATGGTTTCAAAAGTTTTAGGGTGCTGCAAAATGCCATCATGGGTGGCAGCTGGGATGACCAGGGTTTTAGCCTTGCTGTGCGTTTCCACGGTTTGGGTTAGGATGGGAGCTGAGAACACTTCATCCTTTTCCGCTGCCAAAACCAACATTGGAATTTTTACTGCCTGTAAGCCTCGTGCATGGCTTTCTGGAGCCATGCTCTGGTTGGCGCGATAAGTATAAGTTTTCAGAGGGCTACCAGCAGGAGCATTGAAAAAAATCACAGGCAAGTGGTCTTGCTCGTAATTACCCAGTTCATTGAGCATCTTGAGGCCAATGATGCGGGCAAAGTGCAGTTTCATAGCGGGCTCAGCGTCGATTTTTCCCTCTTTTGCTTGTTCCATAATGATTGCAGGAGAGTCGTGCCCGATCAGTGGTGCGAGCAAAACATAGGCATCTACTACCGGCGCATTTGGCCTCAAGTTGTAATTGAGTAGAACACCCCCGCCCATCGAATGGCCTGCCAAAATGAGCTGAGTGGAGGGTTTTTTCTTGCGAATTTTCTGGACCACATCAGCTACATCGTCGGCATACTGTTGGGTGTATGTGATATCCCCCGGCCGACCTTGCGAGCGACCATGACCTCTTAAGTCGAGGGCGTACACTTCAGCTTGCACAACTTGTTGCAGAAGGCTAGCAGCTTGTTTCATCTCTGCGGCATTGCTACCTACTCCATGCAGTAAAACAATAGAATATCGAGCATCGGCTCGCGGAAAGTAGTATGCAAAAAGTACGACACCATCCCTGGCCCGAAAATAACTGGAGCGGGATTTGAAGTTTTTTTCTGCTGTGCCGAGAGCGCTCGCAGCTACACTTGCGTTGGTTTTGAATGTCGGCTCCGGTTGCTGCAAGAGAAATTGAGCATCGCGCAAGAGGCTGTCTTTGTTGCCTCGGTACATTTCCAAGATGCTTTGGGCCATCAAGGCTGGTAAACTGGTACAAATCAAAAAAATGGTAAAAACGAGTGATTGCTTCATGAGAATAGTTTTTGGAGGATTATTCGCATGAGTTGAAAGGAAGTCACAAGGTGCTTGTATCATTTGATCGAATCAGTGTGTTGCTTACTGTCAAATAGTCTTCTCGTGTTTCTTTGACCGAAAAAATGATTTTATAGGACCATTTTAGCACCCGTCGAATGATGCGTTTTTCGTCACTAAGTTCTTGAAAAACTGCATGTCTTCCTGCAAATGTAAAATGGTATGAATGGCTTTTAATAAACGTTCATCCATATCATCAATGCGTTTATGTAAGTCTTCACGCAATTCTGTGGTGTTCATCGTGCTTTATTTTGGATACAGATAAGTACTTTTCAAAAAAAAATCAAATCAATCCCCTCTGAAATGTAAGGCATAGCCCTGCAATTCAGAGGGGATTGACCAATTTAGGGCTTCACCTCGCCCGCCAGTTTAATCATCTGGCTTACTTCGGTCGCCACGCCATCGGTGCTGCCGGTGTAGCCTACACTTTTGAACTTGATGCGGCCATCGGGGCCGATGATGAACTTGGTGGGTATGCCGGACACTTTGTAGTTGGTCACTACTTTATTGTCATTGTCCATCAAAACCTGGAAAGAATAGCCCTTGCTTTTAATGAAATCACCAGCCAGTTTTTCTTTGTTTTCGCCGTTTTCCCAGGTGTTCACAAATAGGAACACCACGTCTTTTTGCTCCTGGTGCTCATTCTGGGCTTTTTGCATCCCTGGAAACGAAGCGATACAGGGGCCACACCAGGTTGCCCAAAAGTCGAGCACCACGGTTTTTCCGCGCAAGCTGCTGAGGCTGACCGTCTCGCCATTCAAGTTTTTGAGGGTAAAATCGGGGGCCTCTTCGTTGATTTTTTTCTTTTTGAGTTCTTCGATTTTTTTGGCCACTGCCATGTCTTCCAAGCGGCTCAGGTACTTGGCGGCAGCAGCCTCGGGGCTGTTGTTGGCGGCAAATAGGCGCTTGAACTGGTCCTTCATGGCCTGGGTAGCATGCCCATCGGCAATCATTTGGCCCAGTGTCATTTCGGCTTTGGGTCCTCCCTCGGCTTTTTCCAGATAGGTGGCATAGCGCTCGTTCATTTCAGGGTCTGAAAACTTGTTTTTTTCGCACGCTGCTTCTTGGTATTTCAAGGCTTCGGCATATTTGCCTTGGCGGTATAAGCCTACAGCATAGGTATCGGAGAACATATCGATCGAGCCTTCCAAGCCTTGCTGGTAATTTTTCAAGGTACTGTAATATGGTTTGCTGGCAACTGCATCTTTATGTGCAGCTTGCAACAAATCAATAGACTTTTTAGACATGGCGGAACCTTTTTCCAGGTCTTCTACTTTTACTTCATTGGTAATTCCTTCGCCCAACATTGACCAGGCGAGGCTATTGAGCATGCCAGCTTGTCGAGATTTGTCGCTCATCAGGCTGAAGTACTTGTCGAAGTTCGCCCAATCCTTTTGTTTGGCATAAAGGTTGGCAAGGCTCATGGCCATGTTGCCCAAATCAACACTTTCAGTCGGCAAAGCAGGCAGTAAGCGCCACTCATTGAACAAAGCCAGTTTTTTGTCCAACTCTTTTTCCTTGTTAAATCGAACCCTAACATCATTTTTGACAATCTTGCCTTTGGGGTACTTCTTTTTGGCGATTTCCAGTAAAGCCATTGATTCTTCCTTCTTTCCCAAAACTTCAAGCATATTGTAGGCCAGGTTCATCTGCTCTTCATCTACTTTTTTGTCGTTTTGCAAAGCCAGTGCATGAGCACTCAACTGTTGGATCAATTTTTCATCTTTTTTTTGCACGGCCATTCGGCTGAAGTATGGCATAAAGCGAGGATCTTTCTGTACCGAAGCATCGCTCTCAAACAAACTCTTGGCACCTGAGTATGCTTTATCCAGGTTCCTTTCAAGGCCCACTATGCTGGCCGCATCCGATAGCGCAATGATCTCGCTTACTTTGGCTCCTGGAGCCAGCGTTTTACGATCCGTTTTATAAATTGGGATAGAAAATCCCCTACCCTCATTGTTTTCTCTCTTCTCTCCAATCTTGTTCTGAAATCCTATTTGAAGCAAGTTGGCATCTTTCGGCACAACAAATTCTGCAAAGAAACCAGCATTATCGGGTACAAAATCCAGATCCATCACTTGAAATGGTCCAGGAATTGTTTTATCATTGAACACAACAGCCAGCGCGTCCAGCTTTTCCACCCCCGCCAAAATGCTGTTTTGCATGTGAAACTGCAAGCGGATTTTTTCTCCAGGAATAGGATTTTCGGGCTGCCAAGTCAGAATTTGAGCCTGAATGAGGCTGGTAAATGAAATAAAAAGTAGAAAAGCGGGGATGATGCGCTTCATAGTAAGAGTTTTTGGTTGGAAATTTATGTCAACTTGAATTTGGTAATGGCAGGTACTTTGTATTTGAGCTTAAATAAAATGGACGTATTTGCTTTTGAGCTTTAGCAAAAAAAGAACACAACTTCGTTTCATACAGTTGTTTATCTTTTTTCACTAAACCCAAATCTGTCCACCTTATTTTTTTCGCTCCTTTGTCAAATGCCTATACCTTGCTCTAAAATTAGTACAAACAATTGTTACAATCAAGTACAAGGGAATGAAAGCGGCCTTTTTTATCACAAAGCCCGCTTTCATCCTCTTTATGGTCCAAGTTGAGCTGCCACTGGATAGGCTTACACTTCTCCGAAGCCCAAACTCGCCATCGGCCTCTAGTCTCTACAAAGCTTTGGGCTTCTTGCGAGGCGCGCTCGCTATGAAGATTTCAACGTAAGCGTCAACATTTCGTTACACGTTTTGGCATTTGGGAGGGGGCTATACTTCGATCAAACTCAGGCATTAATTTACCAAACATGGAGAAACTATTGCATTCCTTGTTCACTGGTACGATGCCTCACAAAGCCTAAAACAAAGCCCCTCTCTTCAACCCTTCAACATTTCAACCCATCAACTACTTCATCAACATCACCCCTGCCAATTGCTCCAAGCTATCCCAGAGGTTTTGCAGCCTCACGTTTTCATTTTCGGCGTGTTGGTTGTTGTCGTGGTTCACCAGGCATACGCAGGCGACTTGGGCATTGAGGATTTTTTCGATCAAAAACAAAGGCAAGCTGCCGCCCGAAGTAGGTTCAATCACCACTTGCTTATTGGTCGTTTGTTTCACCGCCTTGATCAGGTCCTGGGCAATGGGCAAGTCGATGGGGGTGCGCTGGGCATTGTAGCCGCCTTTGCCCGCTGTGATTTTAGCGATTTTGGCATACTTTTGGCGCTCTTCATCCGTCGGCTCGCGGTCGATGACGTAGAACCCCTGCTTGCGCACATGCTCCTTCACCCTTTCAATTTGGCGCAGGTAATCGGTGCCCATCACCTGGCGCAGGTCCAGGGTTACGCTGGCTTCGGTGGGGATCACGTTGCGGGCATTTTCGCCTACATCTGCGCTGCGAATGCCGTTGATGTTGAGCGAGGGCATGCCGTAACTTTCTACCAAAGTTGGGGCCACTTTTTCGGGTTGAATGAAGCCCAATTCTTTTTTCATCTGCTCGTCCACGGGTGGTACGGCGGCAATTTCAGCTTTTTCGCTGGCGCTCAGGGGCACTGCGTCTTTGTAAAAATCCTGGATCAGCACCCGGCCTTCGTCGTCTTTCATGCTGGCCAGCAGGCGCACCAGTTGGTGGGCCGGGTTGGGAGCCCAGTTGCCATAATGGCCGCTGTGCAAGGGGCGTTTGGGGCCAAAGACGGTGATGTCCATGTTCACATCACCCCGCACACCGAAGCCCACTTTGGGTGCTCCAGTTTGGTGTACCGGACCGTCGGCGATGACCCAGAGGTCGGATTTGAGCAGTCCTTGGTGTTGGTCCAGGATTTCGCCCAGGTGCAAGGAGCCAATTTCTTCTTCGCCTTCAAAAAAGAACTTGAGGTTGCAATTGGGCTTCTGGCCACTTTTGATTAGGGCATCGTAAGCATTGATAATCAGCATCACGCCCGCCTTGTCGTCCGAACTGCTGCGGCAGGATATGCGCCATTCGGGGTCGTAAGGCGTGCCTGGTGTAGGCTTGTCAATGATTTTCCCGCCTTTTTCCAGCGAAGTATTCATCAGCAAAGGTTGGTAAGGCGGCAGGTGTGGAGCCCATTTGTCGGGATTCACGGGCTGACCATCGTAATGCGCGTAAAGCACAATGGTGCGCTTGGCTCCGGGTACCAGCACTTCGCCATACACTGCGGGCGGAGTGCCAAAGGTTTGTGAGGGCAAAAGTTTGGCCTTGATGCCACGTTTTTCCAACATCGCCGCAATGAACTGGGCATTGCGCATGATGTTCTTTTTGTCGAAAGCAAAGTTGGGTATGGCCAAGAACTCGAAGTACTCGTCGAGGATCGCGTGCTCATTGGTCTTGCGGAATTGCCGCACTTTTTCGATGGCAGCATTTTGGGCCAACAAGGCGAAGTTCAAACACAAAAAGGTCAAAAGAACGAACGTTTTTTTCATGGCTTTCACAGCTTTTTTTGATGGACAATAAACCAGAGCAGCGGTTAGTAAGGAGCCACAAATAAATCATACCAATTTGCAACATCGTTGCCCTAGCTTGCCTCGCTATGCGAGGTGTTTTTAGCACACGGATTACACGGGTTGCACGGATTTTCACGGATTGCCATCATGATTTTGACCATGATTTTGACAAGCATTGCGCTTTGTATGCGTGAAAAAACGGTAAGCTTTATTTTTAACTCCTCAGTTAGTACAGCGTTTTTTAAGTTCTTGTAATTATCTCCCCTGCTGATTGGCGGAGGTGAATCCGCAAAAGGGCTGAGTTGCTTAACTTTTTAATGCAAAAACTCATCTACGATGGTTTAGCGAACTTAAAAAACAGACTAGTTAGTATTTGAGCTAAAATAAAATGGACGTATTTGCTTTTGAGGTTTAGTAAAAAAAGAACACAAATCCTTTCATCCAGTTGCTTTTCTTTTTTCACTAAACCCAAACCTGTCCACCTTATTTTTTTACGCTCCCTAGTATGCTTTGATACAGGGTCAAATTTGGCCGTATGATACCAAATCACTGGAGATTTTGTGCAAAAAAGCAAAAGTTTTGTAAAAATGACAAAGCGTATTTTTTGAACAACAAAAGAAGGCAAAGGAAACAAAAGAGCCAAAAGAACTTAGTGACAATGACTGAACAATAGTTCTCATTACACTATCCTGAGCTCCTCATTAACAACTAACCATTAACAACTAACCATTAACAATTAACCATTACCCTCCGCCCTCAGGTTTCAACACCAAAATCATGCGGTTCTCGCCGCTCAAATATCGTTTTGCAGCGTCCATCAAATCCTGGGTTTTGAGGCTGTCAATCAGCTCTTTGTAACGTGTCTGGCGCAGGCCATCCAAATTCCGATTTTCTTTGTAGCGGGTCAGCAACTGGATGAGCCAGAAGGAATTCTCTTGCTCGGCTTTGAGGCGATTTTGCCATTGAGTCGACTTGATTTTTTCTAACAAGGGCAGGTCTGGGCCCACCATTTTAAAGCGTTCAAACACTTGCAGAGCCTTGTCGATCAGTTCTTTCCAGCGACCAGGCTCTGTGTTGAAGGTCAAAGTCAGGCGAAAAGTAGAATCCGGCAAAACCTCTGGGCTTCCCGTGAGGTTGAGGCTGTACACGCCGCTTTCTTCCTCCCGTAGGTTTTCGCGCAGGCTGATCTGCAAGGCGCTCATCAAAGCGTTGAACACATAACGGCTGCGGGCATCAGTCGTCATTCTGCCATGATAAGTCAGTTCAACATAGGCTTTGGGTGCCATGCCTCCTTGCAAAACCGTATCCATCTGGCCATTTCTCATGCGAATGCCCAGGTCGCGGTAAGTTTCCTTTCTTTGTTGGGTGGGTAAATTGCCGAGGTAGCGGCCTGCCAGTTCAATCGCCTTTTCCAGTTCAAAATCCCCCACCAGCACAAACACATTGCCATTGGCATCTCCATAGCGCTCCCGGTACACCTGGGACATGGTTCCGATGCTGATTTTTTCCAAATCTTCCTTGGTAGGCAAGCGACGGCGTAGGTTATTTTGGAATTTTATTTTTTGTTTTTGATCGGCAAAAGCATAATATGGGTTAGTGAGCATGTTGCGCAAGACCCCTTCTTGGCGCTGCAAAAAAGAATGCAAAGCCATGCTGTCAAAACGCGGTTTGGTGTAAAACAAATAGGTCAGGGTCAGTAGTTCTTCCAGTTCTTTCCGGGAACAAGAGCCCGTAAAACCCTCGTCCAATTCTCCCAAGTATGGGCTGAGGATCATGCTTTTTCCACTCAACTTCTTTTGGTAATTGACCTGGTTGTATTCTGCTACGCCGCTTTGGTTCATGATTTCTGACAAGTAGATGGCGTTGGGATACAGTTCATCCGACACTTGTGAATGCCCACCAGGGCTGCTGCTTTGCATCAAAACCTGGTCTTCTTTGAAGCCACTTGGGCGCAGTACTACTTTCACCCCATTGGCGAAATCGACCTCCGTAACGCCAAATTCTGCATACATTTTCCTGGAAATGGGCGCTTGTGGCAGAGGCAGCTGGGTAAGCCAAGGCTTTTCCTTAAAATCCTCGGTGTAGGGTGTGATCGGCGTATTGGACAAGCTATCCAGGCGCTTGCGGATGTAGTCCAACTGGATCAAACGGTCTTTTTCCTTGTGAGGACCCGTCACAACCAAGTTTTCCTGGCGGCCTCGAAATGTAGTTTTGGTAAATTCATTGAGCTCATACAAATTGATCTTTTCTAAAACCGCTTTGCTCAACCTGTAAGTCTGCTGGGCGGAAGGATAAGGTCGATTCTCCAAAAAGGCCTGTACCAGTCGGTCGGCGATGAGGTTGGAGTTGGTAGTCAATGGGGCGTTGGCTTCGCGGCCCAGGTTTTGCAGAATTTCTTCTTTTTGGCGTTTCAGTTCACCCGGCAGAAAACCATGTTGTCGAGCGCGGATGGCTTCAGTCCACACACTTTCCAAGGCCGGCACCAGTTTTTCTGAGGTAGTGAACACCGAAATGGAGTACACCTCGTTTTCGCCCCAATCGCTGCCCAAGCCCAAGCCAGCGAAAGTAAATGGCGGGTTGGATTGTTGTTGCACATCAATCATGCGGCGATTGACGATGCCATTGTACAGGCTCTCGATCAGGTTTTGGCGCAAGTCACGTAGCCGGTATTGTGAAGGTTTAGCTGGGTTTTTGACATACAAATAGGCTTGGGTAAAAGGCGCTTCCGGGTCGGTTACGGTTACGTCTTTGCGTTCTTTGCGCAAAGGAACGTCATGGCGCTGGGGTTTTTGCTCCAAATAACTATTGAGTACTGAAAACTGGCTGATGATTTTTTTCTCCACTTGCCAGGGGTCAAAATCGCCTACTACCACCAGGGCCATGTTTTCAGCATGGTACCATTTGAAATAAAAATCCTGAAGCGATTTACGGGTAGCTTTTCTGATGATTGCAGTATCCCCGATCGGCATGCGCTGCAAGTGGCGGGCACCAAAATACACGATTGGAAAATAAGCGTTTTCCATGCGTTGGGTGTAGTTCAGGCGATTGCGCCATTCAGAGAGGATGATGCCCTTCTCTTTTTCAACTTCCAATGAGTCGAAAGTCAAGCCATAGGCCCAATCCTCCAAGATCAGCAGGCCGTTGCCCAGTTGGGTGGTGTCATTGCTGCGCACTTGCAGTTGATAAACCGTTTCCTTGAAATTGGTGTAGGCATTTAAGTCGGCCCCGAAGCGCATACCCGTGCCTTCCAAATAGTGGATCAGGTCATTTTTGGGAAAATTGCGCGTGCCATTGAAGGCCATGTGCTCCACAAAATGGGCATATCCGCGTTGTTCCTCGCTTTCTTGCAGCGAGCCCGTTTTGACAATGAGTCGAAACTCAGCAATGTTGTGCGGCTTGGGATTGGCTTTGATGAAATAGGTCAGGCCATTGGGTAGTTTACCCGTAATCACCGTAGAGTCAGAGGGTATTCTTTGTTTCCAATCAATTTGCGCATGGCTGGAAAATGACAACAGCATACCCATCACGAGGACCGGTATGCTGTTGTAGGTATTTGATGGTAGCCGCTTCATGGTCAGGGTATTTGAACCCTTGAATATACGTGGCTAAATTGAGTATTGTGGTAAAAATTTAGCTTTTGACTCAGAATTGCCTTTTTTGAGTAGCCTCTCGTTTTGAGGTCTCCTAAACCACTCAACTCCTCAACTCTCTTACCGTTTGCCAAAGCGTGAGCGCCCACCAGGCATTTGGCCACCACCGCCACTAAAGCCAGGCATTTTACTCATTTTGTGCATCATCTTGCTCATTTCCTCAAATTGCTTGATGAAGAGGTTCACGTCGTTCAGGGTGCGGCCACAACCTTTTGCGATGCGGGTTTTGCGACTCATGTTCAAAAGGTCAGGATTGGCGCGTTCTTTTGGCGTCATCGACTGGATAATGGCTTCCACTTTGACGAAAGCCTTGTCGTCGATTTCTAAATCTTGGGTTATCTTTGACATGCCGGGCACCATGCCCATTAAACTTTTCAAGTCACCCATTTTTTTGATCTGGTTGATCTGGGCCATGAAGTCGTTGTAGTCGAACTTGTTGCGCATGATTTTGCGCTCCAGGTCCTTGGCCAGTTTTTCGTCAAACTGGTTCTGGGCTTTTTCTACAAAACTGAGGATATCGCCCATGCCCAGGATGCGTTGGGCCATACGATCGGGGTAAAAAACGTCGAGGGTATCCATCTTTTCGCCTGAACTGACAAATTTGATAGGTTTGCCTACTGTATATTTGACCGAAAGGGCTGCACCACCACGGGTATCACCATCGAGTTTGGTGAGTACAACGCCGTCGAAATTGATGGTTTCGTTGAAGGCTTGGGCGGTATTTACAGCATCCTGGCCAGTCATCGAATCGACGACGAACAGGGTTTCCTGAGGCAGGATAGCGTTTTTGATGTCGGCAATTTCCTTCATCATTTCTTCATCCACTGCCAAGCGACCTGCGGTATCCACGATCACCACATCGCACTTGTTTTCTTGGGCAAACTGGATGCCTTTGAGCGCGATTTGCACCGGATTTTTGTTCTCCGGTTCTTTGTAAATCTTTGCACCTACTTGCTCGGCTACCACCGTCAACTGGTCCATCGCCGCCGGGCGATACACGTCACAGGCAACCAATACTGGGTTCTTTTTCTTGGTAGTTTTCAGCCAATGGGCCAATTTACCACTGAACGTAGTTTTACCAGAACCTTGCAAACCCGCAATCAAAATCACTGTAGGGTTGCCAGTAAGGTTCAGCCCCGCAGCTTGGCCGCCCATGAGGTCGGTCAGCTCGTCAGATACGATTTTGACCATCAACTGGCCTGGGGAAACGGCCTTGAGTACGTTTTCAGAACCCAGGGCCTTGTCCTTCACCCGGTCGGTGAAGTCCTTGGCAATTTTATAGTTCACGTCAGCGTCCACCAAAGCCCGGCGGATTTCCTTGATGGAAGTTGCGACGTTGATTTCCGTCAATTTGTTTTCGCCCTTGACCACTTTCAAGGCGCTCTCCAAACGATCACTTAAATTCTGAAACATGTATGTCGGTGTATTGAAGGGAAGAAAAAACCCTTTTTATTTCTGAATTAACTTTCAGGCGTGCAAAGATAGGGGATAATCTGGTTTTGACAGTCTATTTTTTAGGTAAAACTGAGTAAAAAAGCTACCTTGAAGGGCAGTTTTCGATCAATGCCCTGACTCATTCGTCCATTTTCAACCATCCATGTGCTATGTTACGTTTACTTTCGCTTTGCATGCTGTTATTTTTGGGTAAAAACTTGACTGCTCAAGCGCCCAGCGAGCATTCGGTCAAGACCTTGCGGCAATTTACCTCTTCGCTCGATGAAGACCAAAAAGCCAAGGTTTTTTACCCTTTTGAAAATGTGGAACGCCTGGATTGGAACATCCTGCCCGTTGCTGACAAGGCCCGCCCTGGTTTGGCCATCAAAGCCATGAACGAAAAGCAACGCAAACTCTTGGAAAAAGTCCTGCATTCCTGGTGCAGCGAGTTGGGCTACCTCAAGCTTCAGCAAATTGTGGCCCTCGAAAACGTGCTGCGCGAAATGGAAGGCCCCGCCCGCCGCGACCCCGATCAGTATTGCATTGCGGTGTTCGGCAACCTGGGCTCCGAGCTCTGGGGCTGGAAATTTGAAGGCCACCACATCTCCCTCAATTTTACGATTGTAGATGGCAAAATCGCTTGCGAACCCTGGTTTTTTGGCGCAAATCCCGCAGAAGTAAGGCAAGGTGTGCAAAAAGGCACCAGGGTTTTGGCCAAAGAAGAAGACCTGGCCCTGGCCTTGGTGAATGGCCTGGATGAACAACAACGCAAAGTAGCCATCTTGAAACCCAAAACCGACAATGAGATTGCCACCCGTGATGTCAGTGA
Source organism: Chitinophagales bacterium (assembly GCA_013299105.1). Classification (GTDB taxonomy): domain Bacteria; phylum Bacteroidota; class Bacteroidia; order Chitinophagales; family Saprospiraceae; genus Haliscomenobacter. Next base: position 29,186 of record JAAFJY010000037.1, read on the forward strand.
GATCAAACCCATCGAGCCTTCAGGCTTGGATTTTGGCCTGCTCAACAGTGTCCAGCAAAAACAATTGGTTGAAATCATCCACACTTACCTGGCTTCTATGCCCGATGATTTGGCCAAAGCTCGGCACGCTTTGATCGATAAAAACGGCTTTCAAAACCTTACTTTCGCCTGGACAGGCACCCTCGACCGCTCCAGTGGGCATTATTACCGCATCCAAGGCCCAAGCTTTTTGATCGAGTTCGACAATTCCCAAAACAATGCCAACCACATCCACGCCGTGTGGCGCGATTTCAAAGGCGATTTTGGACGGGATTTGCTAAGGGAACATTACCAGGCAATGCACAAGGAATGAAGGCAAAAAGTGAAGGGTTTGACAGGATTCCAGGTCAGGGCTTTTAGTGTGTTCACAGATGGTTGTACAAAATCATCCAAATTCAGCCCCACAAAAACCAGTAACCCGTTTATCTTTGCGGCCAAGGGAGCGTAAGCTCAAATACCTAGAATTGCGCCAATGAGAAGCATTTATGTTGCTGCCAGCAGCCAACATGTGGGCAAAACCACCACCACCCTTGGCTTGGTCTCCAACCTGATTGGGAAAGGTTTTAACACGGGTTACTGCAAACCTGTAGGCCAGCAACACGTGACCATCAATGGCAAAACTGCTGACAAGGACGCCGTTTTGTTTTCAGAAGTGACTGGTTTTGAAATTGATCCGTCCTTGCACAGCCCAGTCATCATCGGGCAGGGTGTGACCAAGGCTTTCCAGGAACACCCAGAGCAATTCAACTTTGAAGAACGGCTGATGTCGGCTAGCAAAGCCTTGCAAGAACGCTACGACCTGGTCGTGTACGAAGGCACTGGACACCCTGGGGTAGGCAGCATCGTCAACCTCTCGAATGCCCGCGTTGCCAAAATCCTCGGCGCGGGGGTAATCATGGTGGTCGAAGGCGGAATTGGCAGCACCATTGACATGCTCAACATGTGCTTGGCCCTCTTTCGGGAGGAAAAAGTACCGATGCTGGGGGTGATTGTCAACAAAATTCGCCCCGAAAAACTAGAACAAGTCGAGTTCTTTTTGTCCAAAAAACTCCAGGAAATGGGTTTGCCCTTGCTGGGTTGCTTGCCGTATGAAAATTCGCTGTCCCTGCCAATCATGGAGATGATTCGCCAGGCAGTGGAGGGGCGGGTCTTGGCCAACGAGGAATTCATGAACAACAAGGTCGAGGACATTGTGGCTGGCTCGCTGATTGATGTGGAGGAGCTGAACTCTTTTGAAAACATCCTCTTGGTCACCAGCACCATGCGCCTCAACCAAGCCATTGAAAAGGTAGAGTCGGTTAGCCGCATCAAAAACCTGAAGCGTTCGCCCTTATCTGGGGTAATCGTCACCAGCGACGGGCGGCACCACCGCTGGCTCGACTTGGCCGACTTGAACCACCCCTACTTGCTGCGGCACCAAATCCCAGTGATTACCACCACCTTGGATACCTATGGCTCGGTAGTCAAAATCAGCCGGATCGAGGTCAAAATCAACAGCCGTACCCCCTGGAAAACCCAAAGGGCCATCGAACTCTTCGGCGAACACGTGCGCTTCGATCGCATTTTGGACCAACTCAACATTGCGAATCTTAAAAAATAAGTGAGCAGGGCTTGCTACCATAATTATATGCTAAGTGCCATTTCACCCATCGACGGCCGCTATGCCGACAAGACCAAAAACCTCAGCGATTACTTTTCGGAATTCGCTTTGATCCGTTACCGGGTATTGGTCGAAGTGCAGTATTTCATTGCCTTGGTCAAATTGCCTTTGCCACAATTGGCCGATTTTCCGGAGGAAAGAATTGCCGACCTGATCCGCATCAGCAACCAGCTCAACCTGGAGCAGGCCCAACGCATCAAGGACATCGAAAAAGTAACCAACCACGACGTCAAAGCAGTTGAATATTTCCTCAAAGAAGCATTTGACGAGTTGGGCTTGGACCAATACAAGGAGTTCATTCACTTCGGCCTCACCTCACAGGACGTGAACAATACGGCCATTCCCCTCTCCTTGCGCCATGCTTTGGAGCAGGTGGTTTTGCCCCAATACCAGCAACTGATCGCTGAATTGCGCAAGTTGGCCGCAAATTGGAACGAGATCCCCCTCTTGGCCCGCACCCACGGCCAGCCCGCCTCCCCTACCCGCTTGGGCAAGGAGATCGAAGTTTACGCTGCTCGCCTGGAGCAACAGGTTTTGCAGTTGCAAAACATCCCACATTCGGGCAAATTTGGCGGCGCTACGGGCAATTTCAATGCCCATTTTGTGGCTTACCCTCAGGTAGATTGGCACGATTTTGCCCGCCACTTTTTGCAAGACTACCTCAATCTCGATCGTTCAGAGCCTACTACCCAAATCGAGCATTACGACAACCTGGCGGCCCAATGCCAGGCCATGATGCGCATCAACACGATTTTGATCGACTTGTGCCGCGACACCTGGACCTACATTTCGATGGAGTATTTCAAGCAAAAAGTGGTGGCTGGTGAAGTCGGCTCTTCGGCCATGCCCCACAAGGTCAACCCCATCGACTTTGAAAATGCCGAAGGCAACCTGGGAATCGCCAACGCCATTTTCGCCCACCTGGCCGAAAAATTGCCCATCTCACGCCTGCAACGCGACTTAACCGACAGCACAGTTTTGCGTAACTTAGGTGTGCCAGTTTCGCACACCCAAATTGCCTTGCAGTCGATCAGCAAGGGTCTTAGCAAGTTGTTACTGAACGAAGCACAACTGCGCCAAGACCTCGAAGAAAACTGGATGGTGGTGGCCGAAGGCATCCAAACCATTTTGCGCCGTGAAGGCTACCCCCAACCCTACGAGGCGCTGAAAGCCCTGACCCGTGGCAAAACTACCATCGGTGCTGCGGATATTCACCAATTCATCGACGAGTTGGAGGTCAGCGAGGCGATCAAAGCAGAACTGAAAGCCATCAGCCCGGAGAATTATCTTGGGAAGTGAGCAACATTTTTGTCTAAATCAGGATTTATACTGAAAACTTCGGCGAATTTTCAGTAGCTGTGAATTTTGTGATGACTAAAAAGAGTTCATGGCCGTGAAGCGTGTCACGCCTTGGCGTGAGCGGGCCAATTTTGAAAATTCTTTCACATTCTGGTTTAGAAAAAATTGTTCAACGTCAGGCAAGTAATTCTGGCAATTCTGTAATTCTGAAAATTCTGGTTTAGACAAAATTAATTTATTCCGCATGGAATTTTTAAAAAACAATACCATCTTGATCGGCGTATTCGCGGGGCTTTTGGTTCCTTTCGTGGGTTATGCTGTCCTGCTCATGTTGTCAGAACGCCTGGACGTATGGCTGCCTCAATTCACCGAAGACGGCGAATCGGTGATCAACACCCGCACCGTTTATTTACTAGCGGTGTGTTGCAACTTATTGCCTTTCCATTTCTTTGACCGCAATCGCCTGCCTAGGTCCATGCGGGGGGTAATGCTGGCCACTTTGTTGTTGGGTCTGGCCTGGCTGGTCTATTTTGGCAAACACATAATGGAGTAATTTTGAAATATTACCTCATCGCGGGCGAAGCATCCGGTGATTTGCACGGAGCCAACCTCATCAAAGCCTTGAAAACCGAAGACCCACAGGCCCAAATCCAAGCCTGGGGCGGAGACCTCATGCAAGAAGCGGGAGCCACTTTGCGCAAGCACTTCCGCGATCTGGCCTTCATGGGCTTTTTGGAGGTGGTCAAAAACCTGCGCACCATTCTCAATAACCTTGATTTTTGCAAAAAAGACATCCTGGCCTTCCAACCCGATGCCTTGGTATTGATCGACTATCCGGGATTCAATTTGCGCATGGCCGAGTGGGCAAAAAAACAAGGCATCAAGGTATTTTACTACATTTCGCCGCAGGTCTGGGCATGGCACAGTAGCCGAGTCAAAGCCATCAAGCGCGACGTGGACCGCATGTACGTGATCCTGCCTTTTGAGGAAGAATTTTACGCCAAACACGATTACCAAGTCGTTTTTGTAGGCCACCCGCTGCTCGATGTGGTCAATCGGCACCGCACGCCAGCCGATTGGTGCAAGCAAAATGGCCTGAGCGAAGACCCCATCATTGCGCTGTTGCCCGGCAGTCGTAGGCAGGAGATCAGCCGGATGCTGGAGGTGATGCTTGATGTGGTGGACAAATTCCCGCAGTTTCAGTTTGTGGTCGCTGGTGCTCCGGCCATTCCAGCAGATTTTTACGAAAAAATCATCGAAAAAAAGGGCCAAACGGGCAATGTCATGCTCTTAAAAAACCAGACTTACGACCTGCTCACCCAATCGCACGCAGCCGTAGTCACCTCTGGTACCGCTACGCTCGAAACGGCCCTTTTTGGCATCCCCGAAGTGGTGGTGTACAAGGGCAATTCCCTCTCCTATGCCATCGCCAAGCGCCTGGTGGAGGTCAAATTCATCTCCCTAGTCAACCTGATCATGGACCGCGAGCTGGTCAAAGAATTGATCCAGGACGATTGTACGCCCGAAACCATCCGCGCTGCGCTGGATGAATTGCTCAAACCCGGTAAGTACCAGCACATGCAGGTGGGGTATCGGGCTTTGAAGGGGCGATTGGGGAATGCGGGCGCAGCGGTAAGGGCGGCGGCGGATATGGTGGGGGTGATTAAGACAGGGAAGGGCTAAGTGAACCTAATTCTGGATTTTCAAAGTATCAATGTCCAATAGGTGAGCGCACTTGTTGTCCTTATCGAGCAACAACAATTTATCATCAATGACTCCTACAGGCTCCATTGCTGAATTTTCATAACCAGCGTGTATTTCCTGAAAGACCAACAGCTCCATTTCGTCTAAATGGATCACAATCAACACCGTAAAAGTCTTTTCTCGGTTAACACCATAGGTCGCGAATACGCGATTGCCGTGGATAATCGAACCTCTATAATAGCAATCATCATATTTTTTCAAGCCTTCTATCAAGTGTGAAAAATCAAGCAGATAGGGTTCTACGGATTTACATAAATGAAATTCGTAGCCCATGAAATGGTACAATGCCTGATGTTTTTCGGAAAATGGTAACTTATGAAAAAAACAGATCGTAAATCTGTCCGATCTTGGCATAAAGGTGTAATCATAATGATGGATATATTCACCAGTTTGTTCATTTAGCAATACGACATGTCCACTATTCAACTTGATTGCTAAGCAATTTTGGAACTTAACAGCTTGTACAGTTTTGATGTAATCGAAATCGCTATCGTAAACACCTTCATATATCCAATCTTCGACTAAAAATGTCCAGATTTGTTTAAAATTGACTTCATTAAAATCCCAGCGGCTTACATTTTTATAGTGTTTTACTTCAATGAACATGTTTTCCATCGGCAACAGATCATATCCATAAAGCGGAGCAAATCCAAAGAATTCAATCTCTATCATGCTCCCATTCAAAGACAACAAAAAATCCGAACTCTTACTCCTGTCTGGATAGGGATTTCCGTCTACATCTTTATCATACGCATATAAGATGGGACGACTCTGCTTTTTTGAATCAAGTAAATTATATCTACAAGTATGGTTAAAACCATTAAGTGTTTTAACTACAAAAAAAGCCTCTTCATAGCATTTTATGATTTTCACACATCTTTTATCATGATCATCAAGCAGAATGCTATCATCACTCAACTTACGCATCCACACCAATGTATATTCCAGCTCTCCATCCTTTACATCGTTGAAATATTGAATTTGCCCTGTCTTCAGCGATTTGAAGCCAACAGCATACCTGTTGTTTACGTTTTCAGAGCAGTACTTGAAGAAAAAACCATCTCCAAAGGCAATTACGTCCACAATGTTGGGTATGTCTATTTCCATAAGGTTAGCTTTTTCTTTTGCTCAAATATAGGTAAAAAGGGGATGATTGGATAAAAGTTCCAGGACGGGTCATTTCACTGCTTTTGGACACTTGTGAACGCCTACCTCCCCATTTTTTCACCCCCAACGCAACCAATTGCACCCGTTTTCGTTTATAAGCTATATCTTCCTGATTTTATACGCTAAACGCAATCATGAACCGTATGTTTTCGAGTATCCGCCGCTTAGGCTTTGGGGTTTGTGCTTATTTGGGGCAAAAGATGGGGCTTTCGCCTGATCGGGTACGCCTGTATTTTATCTATTCATCTTTCGTTACCCTCGGCTCTCCTTTGATCATTTACCTTGTTGTGGCTTTTTGGCTGAATGTAAAAAAATACATCAAGGCTGGGCGGAATATGCTTTGGAATTGATTGTTGTTGAGAGGTGGAGGAGTTGAGAGGTTGAGAAGCCGGGTTTCAAGTCTGAGTCCTCGGTTAAGCATTACAAACGTTTGGAAGATGGTCATGAGACCATACACCAGCGGCAACAAAACAGGCGTGAGCAGGGCACCTCTCCCTACACACGCCTGTTTTTTATTCACCGAATTTTATTTCATCACCGCGCCGTCACCTGCACCCACTGGCCTTTGGTATTGGCACTCACCGATTGGTCGTACATGGCGGCACAACTCACCGCAGGCAGGTAAAAACGCCCTGGATAAGCCGCATTTACCCTGGTGCGGAAGCTTTTAGCGTTGCCCTCACCCAAGTCGAAGAAGGTATTGACCCGGTCGTCGCGGATGTCCTGGTAATCGAAGGGCGAGGAACTGGCCCCTTGTACATCGCTCATGCGCTGGTTGATGATCTCCCAACCCGAAGGGAAAACTTGGGTCAGGGCCAACTCATCGTAAGGCACGGGGCGGGTACGCGGGTGCATGATCTTTACTTCCACCACGAAGTCTTTGCCCTGGGGCAGGTTGCCGGGGTCCAGGCTTGCGCCATCGGTGCTGAGGTAAGTCACCGTGATTTTCAGGTCATTGCTTTGGGCCTGTTCCTGGCCTGCCGAAGGTTGTCCGCGCAGGATCAGGCGGGCAAAAAGCTTGCCTTTGCTGGTGTTTTTGAAGCTCAATTTGCGGGTTCCGCCAGTGTTGACTGGCAATTGGATCTGCATCACGGGCTTTTTGGAGTTGCCACTCGTGCTTTGTCCTCCCGCCAGGGCGTAGTCGAAACTAAAGGCTTGGTTGACCTTGTTTTCACCCACATACTTGGCCACTGCCAGCAGTGAATAAGCCACGCTTTGGGTGCTGTACCAACCATTGCCACTCAGTTGTTTGGAAATGTACTGTACCACCGAAGCAGCTCTTTTTTGTTCGTTGAGCAACACCAGGGTTTCCAGGATCATTGCGCGGTCGCGGGTGTCAGAGCCGTAGGTATAGCTCATTTCGATATAAGGTTTTACTTCGGTGCTTTCGCTTTCGATCAGTTTTTTGGCCACTTCTTCCTTGCCAGCCAGGGCATAAGCCGCAGCCAAACGCCAACGCGCCGTTGGTGTCAAAGTGGTACTTTCGCGCAAGCGGTTCATCGAGGCCATGTCGGGCGAGCCCGCCAAAGCCAGGGTATATAAGCGGTAAGCCTGGTTCAGTTCGTGCCCTTGCTGGCTCCAAAATCCATAGCTCGGCAACTTAGAATCCCACATGCGGGATACTTTTTTCTGGAATTTGGCCCAATCCTTCAACAGGTTTTCGGGTACATCATAGCCCTGGGCCTTGGCTTCGAGCAAGAAGTGACCGCCGTAGTTCGTAGCCCAATGGTCGGGCGTAGGCTGGCCAGGCCAGTAGGCAAAGCCGCCTTCCGCCGTTTGGAAGGATTTGAGGCGATTGATGGCCCCGACGATGTTTTCTTTGGTACTTTTCACCTGTTCAGGCGTCAGTTCCATGAGTTTTTCTACATATAATTGCGGGAACGCTGTGGAAGTGGTCTGCTCCATGCAACCATAAGGATAGCCGAGCAAGTACCTGAGGCGGTCACCCAAGTTGAGCGGCGGCACATTCGATACTTCCAACACCGCTTCGCGGGTACCAGCGGTGCCCAAGGGGGTGAAATCGGTTTCCCAAGCTTTTCCAGCCTCCAAAACCTCGGCAAAAACCTGGGTTTGGTAAGGGTTCGGGTTGCGCACATCGACTTCTACTTCCTGGCGGCTGTTGATACCACCACCACTGGCCGTAATCAGGAACTTGGCAACACCCGTTTTTTCCTTCATTTTTACTTTGAAACCAGTGATTTGGTCGCTGTTACTGCGGCTGAATTTCATGTTTTGGGTGGTACCTTCTACCTCGGCCAGGCCATTTTGCTCCACCACTTTGACTTGCACATCGCTGATTTTTTTGTCGGTCACAAACACATTGACGGGCAGTTCAAACTGGTCGCCCGGCGAAATGGTTCTCGGCACGGTAGCCTGGACCATCAGCGGATTGCGCACTGGAACGCTCTTTTCCGCAGCTCCGTAAGCGGCGGCGCCCGCAGCTACCACCATCACCCGCACGGCTCCGATGTAGTTGGGAATGGCGATCTGGTGCTTGTTTTTGCTCCCAGCCTTGAGTTGGAAAGGGCCTAAGTGGCGTACCATTGGCTCGAAGCGGTTGGCGGTATTGTTCAGGGCACTGGGGTCAATGGCACCATCGCCACCAATGCTCAGGATGCGCTCCAACTGGCCTGCAAAAGCGCCCAAAACCAGGTCGTAAATGTCCCAAGTTTGCACGCCCAAAGCCTCGCGGGCGTAAAAACTCTTGTGCGGATTGGGTACTTTGAAACGGGTCAATCCCAACAGCCCTTCATCAACGATAGCGAGGGTGTAGGCCATTGCTTTGCCCGATTTTTCACTTACTTCTACCGCCACTGTAGTTTCGGGGCGGAATTCATCGGGTGAACCCAGCACAGGCTCCAGAATCGTACCAGGGTCTTCCACTTCGATGGGCACCACGCCGTACAAGCGGATCGGCAGGTCGTTGAACACTTGCCCATGTGGCTGAATAAGCGCTACATTGGCATATACATTGGGGGCCATGTCTGGGGTGATCTTGAATTTTATTTTGTGCTCACCTTCGTCGGTTTTGTCCCAAAACGTTTTCACGATTTTGGTGCCGTTCTCCAAGGACACCAATACCCGGCCTTTTTTGCTGCCCGGAATAACCAGGGTGGCCATATCTCCCACCTTGTATTTTTCCTTGTCGCTGCTGATGCTCAACATGCTAGCAAACTCGCGGGCTTGGCCGCCGTCTTCGCCTTCTTCGTCGTACCAAGGGTAGCCAGAATACACGTAAGCTCCGCTGCAATGCCCGCCTTGTTCGCAAACACGGATCAGGTAGCGGCCCCATTTGTCGGGTTTCATCGTCCATGTGGCTTCGCCTTTGGAATTGGTCACGAGGTCTGCGGTTTGCAGGGCATTGACGTGCTCGCCAGAGTTGTAATTGGCCTGGTCTTCCTGAAATTGGTCCCACCACCAGCGCCATTCTACGCGATAAAGGCCGAGTTTGAGCTGGCGATTGGCCAAAGGGCGACCATATTGGTCTACACAAACCAGGCGAATCGCTTTGCTTTTCCCAAGTTCTACCCTTGGTTCACCATATTGATTGCTTGGTACCTCAATGCCTGCATAAGCCGGGTAAGGTGAATAAGGCAGACTTACATTGTCGGTACTGAAATCACCACCTTTTTCAAAGACCCTGGTTTGAAAAGAAACTTGCAACATACCTGGAGCCATCGCGTCTTCGAGCAACAGGGCACTGAAATTACCCTGCCCATTGCCGTCCAGTTCACTGTCAAAAACCACTTTGGGCTCGCCCATTTTGAGCCTTCGAGCAGGGTCGTCAAAAACGTAGCTCGGATATTTTTTGAAGCTGGTCCCCATCGGGCGCACTTGGGCCTCCACCACCGCCCGCAGGCCTCCCGCAGGCGAACCCGTGAGCCAATCGGCTTTGATCCCAGCCCTTACGCTACCTTCGCTGGCCTGCAAGCGCTCGCCATCTCCGCCCGTATTGAGGTCAATTTTCAGGCGATTGGGCTTGACGGTCTCGATTTTTATGATGCGTTCAAAATTAGCACCACCTGCTTTGACTTTCACACTCCAGTTGCCCGTAGGATCGTCGTCTTTGGTGTCAAAATGCAAGGGATAAATGCCCCCCACCGACTTCGAAGTAGTGCGTTTTTCTTGTAATTGACCCCTTGCATTGTACACTTCCATGCTGATCGGATAACCAGATGGCAAGCGTTTTTCCAGGTCATTGACCATAAAGTTGAGGAAAACGGAGTCGCCAGGACGCCAGACCCCTCTTTCGCCATAAATCAAGCCCTTCAAACCCTTCTGAATGTAGTCGCCAGATACGTCAAAGCGGCTCAAAGACAAAACATCGCCTTCAGCCATGCGGATGTACCCGCGTTGGCCGTTGTGCTTGGCGATGGCCACATAAGGGCTGCCTTTTAACTCGATTTCGGCAATGCCATCGCCATTGGTGCTGCCTTTACCAATGGATTGTTGCTGGAAGTCAAAAACCTCTACTTCGGCACCGCTGATGGGGTCCGTATCGCGCAAGTCAGTCGCTACGACCATGACCTTGCGGTTACCACCGCGCTTGGCAATCAAACCGAGGTTGGAGGAAATTACATTGCGCTGGATAAAGTGCTCCGAATTGTAGTACTCCCTGGCGCAAGGGTCGCTGCGTTTTTCCCAATCGTAGTCTTCAAAATAGCCATCGGGACCATAATAGCTGTCCAAGATGCTAGCTTCCTCCTCGTCGCTTTCGGGGTCGCGGGCGAAAGGATCACCCAATAAGTCGGCGTCTTGGTTGGTTTGGGCGCAAGCCATGTTGCTGTACTCCGAGCGGAATCCGATGCGCACCTGGTAAATGGCTTGCTCATCTTTTTGGATGAGCTTACTCAAGTCCAAGGCATAACGGCTCATGCGGCCCGCCTTGGCGTTGGGGCTGAGGCTTTGCAGGTCGATGCGTTTTTGCACCAGGATCTTACCTACCTTGTGCAATTCGTATTCGCCATCCAGGTTGTTGTCTTGCAAAAACTGGAGAATATTGTCGTTGTAAATTTTGAAAATCTCTACATCAATGGCTTTTAGACCTACTGCTTCGAAGGGAAACATCAGGCCATCGGTACTGGGCAAGATCACCCCCTTGCCACTTAGTTTGATTTGGGGTTTTTGGTCTTCAAAGGTCACATCCCACACCGAAGGGCGATTAAACCGTTTGCCTTGGGTATTTTCGATGCCCGCATTGACCTGGATGCGGTAGTCACCCTGCAAAACCTGTTCGGGATACACCCTCACCGTGTTTTCTTCGATGATGAAGCGCAAGGTTCCCGCATAATTTTCGATGCTAATCAAGCCGTCCAGGTTTTGGCTCTTGTTCAAAGGATCTGAAAACGTGACGATGGCGTACTGCTCCGGCAATTGTACAACTTCAGCGCTCATTGCCACAAATTCCGACACCGCAGGTATTTTGTACACCTCGCTTTTCTCCTCTTTGGCACCAATTGATCCTCCATCATAGGCCAACTTAACCTCGCTGGGTTGCGAGCCCCGGCTCACTGCTTTGACAGTAAAACTGTGTACCAAATTGGCCGCATTGTGTTGCCATTGAATATCGAGCTTGTCACCATTTTGTTTGGCCGCTACAATTTTTTCTACGTCGGCATTGTCGGCCACATCAGTGGTATAAACGGCCCCTTTGATGCTTTGCTTGGCATAGTCCTGGGTATTCACTGGCCTCATACCGTCCAAATCGACTTGGTAATGCAACTCACGGGTATGGAATTGGAAAGCGAAGTCAGCATCCTCGCCCCTGGCTTCGCTCAAGATTTTTTTCACATTTAGGTTGGCTGAGTAAGTCTCTCCTGAATTCAGGGGTTCGTCGGGCGTGAAGCGCAGGGTACTGCGGTCCTCCCAGGTCGCTTTTCCACGAATACTGGGCGAAAAACTCAAGAGTCCGCTGGGGGCTTCTTTGCCTACATCTTTAGCCGTAGCTACATCAGCGTTGAAGCGTACCCGAATCGGGTCGGCTTTGGAAATCACCCCGGAGGTGTAGCCATACACAAAAGGGTTTTCTTCGGTAACGGAATTGAGGTCTTTGTTCTTGCGCCCGCAGGCATTCAGTGAGAGGAGTGCAATAAAAAGCAGCGCAGCTCCCGCGTAGGAAGCGCTCAGGGCTTTTGGCTTGATGTAGTGCATGTTGGCCTGGTGTTTTGAGATGCGTTGGCTTTGTGGTGTGGTGCAGAAAATACAATTAGATTCCGGCACAAAACCACCCAGTTTACTTTGTTTGTGAAAAAGAACGGTATAATGATTTGGTTTATTTCGACCTATCTAATATACGCTTTTTTCTGACGAAAAGTTAAGCTGGGGATACATTTATTTTTTTGTGAGATCAGGGGTGAAAAGACGTAAATACGTTGCTAAAAAATACTCGAATCAAATAACTTAACAAGTGACCACTTGACATGAATGAACGTCAGGATGTTTTACCATCATTTGTGCAGTGAAACCTCTTTCCATTCGTTTATCCCTCTTGTACTTGTGCTGAAATTGATACCAATACCAGTAATCTGTTTTCCAGAAGCCAAGTATTTATCAGCGTATTTCTTTTCAAAAATTTGCTCGATAGCTGCTTCTGCACTTTGGTTGAATTTAAACTCGAAAACAAAAATACGATCTGGAGTTTGAACAACCGCATCCGCTCTACCTTGTGAAGAATGTACTTCACTTTGTACAAATATTCCCAAATAGCTGAAAAGTACATGAATAAGGCCATGATACAAACCCTCAGACTGGTTTTGAAAAACTTCAGCTGGCAAATCGGCTAAGATTGCGTTTAGAATGACTTGCACTCTTTTCAAATCATTTTGCAGTAAAGCATCTCTCAAGTCTCCAATAGTCCTACCAATATTCTCTCGATTGGGATTTTTAGTAAGGTCATCTATTGCCCATCTGTACATGCTTTCTCTTACTTCCTTATTTGGGTAGTCCAAAAGCATAAGTCCAGTAAAGCGGTCTCTTTGTTTAATGGTGAGATAACCACCTAAAAAGAACAAAGAGACTAAATCTACATTTTCAACATCGAATCTTTCAAATGTAGTGTTGTCAACCTCTCGATTCTCAAAATGATAAAACTGCTTATCCCTCATTTGCTCAATCAAGAATTTGGGGCTTCCAGTGGCAAACCAATAATTTTGAAATTCTTTATTGTATAAAAAATTTAAGGTACCAAAAGGATTATACACCCTCTGTTGCCCATCCCAAGAATAGCCATTGTACCAGGTCTTGATCTCGGCCATTAATTCAGGTTTGCTGAGCTTTAATTCTTCAGCAATCTCCTCCAGATATTCTGCAAAGTAGTGTTCCAGTTCCTCTTGGGTATAGCCCAGCAAAGTTGAAAACTTAGCATTGAGCGTAATATCTATCAGGTTATTGAGGTGTGAAAAAATGGAGACCCGCGAAAACTTGGAAATGCCTGTGATGAATACAAAACGCAAGTATTGGTCTGCACTTTTCACTACTGCATAAAATTCTCGAAGGGTATCCTGGTTCTCCTTTGCTTTCTCCGTTTTGCTTTTTTCCAAATAATCCAATATAGGTTTATCGTACTCATCAATCAATAAAACTACTTGACCATGTGCTTTGTATAGTTCTTGAATCAACTCCTTAAATCGAAGTTTAAGGTCAGAAGCCTCCAATTTGAACCCATATTGGTCAGCAATCAATTGTAGCTCGTGACCTATTCCTTCGGCCAAAGTCATCTCCTTAAATTGGATTGCATCAAAAGACAAATGCACCACGGGGTATTGCTGCGACCAGTCCCATTGGTTTTCGATCCAGAGCCCTGCAAAGAGTTCTTTATTGCCTTTGAAGATCTCTTTCAAGGTAGAAACCAACAAAGATTTGCCAAAGCGGCGAGGGCGGGCCATAAAATAGTACTTCCCGGTAAGTAGCAAATCCTTGATCATGCGGGTCTTGTCCACGTAAATGCCGTCGAAAGCCCGTAGTTCGGTCAGGGTTTGTATGCCGATTGGAAGAAATTTCATGTTACAAAGATAGCATTTTTCATTCCTCCAAATCTATCCACACAAAAAAAGCCGAGTGAACTCAATCACCCGGCTCTTTTTATATCGAATGGCAAAAATTGCGATTAAGCCGTTGCGATGTTCAAACCACCGTGACGGGTAGCTTCCCCACTCTCTTCATCCATCGAACCAGCGATGATGGTCTCATCGTGCTGGCTGATGTCCAAACCTTCTTCTTCCTGCTCGTCAGATACGCGCAGTGGAGAGAGGATATTGGTGATCTTGTAGATGGCGAAAGACATGACAGCCGTGAAAGTCACTACAATCAACATGGCCAAAATGTGGTTGATGAACAACTTTGGATCGCCAGTTTCAAACAAGCCTCCATTGGTTGCAAACAAACCAGTCATCAACATACCAACCATACCGCCAATACCGTGGCAAGGGAATACATCAAGGGTGTCGTCCATGCTGCTGCGGGTCTTACGCACCACTGCATAATTAGAAATGACGGCAGCAACAGTACCGATGATCAAACTTGGACCAAATTCGATGTAACCGCAAGCAGGCGTGATGGCCACCAGACCGACAACCGCGCCAATACAAGCACCCAAAGCGGAAGGCTTGCGACCACGCATGGTATCCACCAAAATCCAGGTCAAGGCAGCCGCAGCTGAAGCCAGGTTGGTATTGAAGAAAGCGGTTACTGCAGTACCATTGGCAGCCAAGGCAGAACCAGCGTTGAAGCCGAACCATCCGAACCACAGCAAACCAGTGCCCAAAATCACATAAGGCGTATAAAGTGGCGTGTGGGCGCTACCTTCCACGTGCGCTTTGCGGCGGCCCAGTACATAAGCGCCAACAAAAGCAGCAACACCAGCTGAAATATGTACAACTGTACCACCCGCAAAGTCGAGCACGCCCCACTTGAACAGGAAGCCATCAGGGTGCCAGGTCCAGTGGGCCAATGGCGAATACACCAACAAACTCCACAAGCTGATGAAAATAATGTAACTCCAGAAACGTACGCGTTCAGCAAATGAACCCGTGATCAAGGCTGGAGTAATGATTGCAAATTTCAATTGGAAAGCAGCAAAAAGCACAAAGGGAATACCTTGAATCATGCTTGGGTGATGCGCTGGAGCTGTACCTACCCCATTGAACATGAAGTGGGTCATGGGATTACCGATAAACCCACCAATAGAATCACCAAAGGCCAAGGAAAAGCCCACCACATACCAAAGAACCGAAATGATGCCCAATGAAATGAAGCTTTGCAGCATCGTTGAAATGACGTTCTTGGGGCTTACCATCCCTCCGTAGAAGAAAGAAAGACCAGGTGTCATCAACAATACCAAGCAAGAAGCAACCAGAATCCAGGCAACATCGCCAGCTTCATAAGTTACTCCTTCAGCTTGGGTTGGGAAAGAGCTTGGGTAAAAAGCCGCTACCACCGAGATCAGTAGCAAGATTAAAAAAAATACAGTGGCCATCGGCCGGTTGGTAATCAACTGTGTCATACCGTTTTCTGCTTTAGTTGAACGAAGTAGTTCTGTGTTAATGTTAATTGCAAATGTAGAATACAGACTCAAAATTGTTGCGGCCAGAGGTCCATTATTGTGGCCAAAAAATCTCTGGTTTTGTTACCACCAAAACTGAAATAGACCTTATTTTAATCCTTAAAATAAGTAGTAGGCATGTTTAGCAAAATTAATAAGTATAAAAATACATAACTTTGTAAAAAATTGAAAATCAGTTTATAAAAAATTTTCTTTGCTTAAATCGAGATTAATCAAAGTAGTGAAATCCGCCATCACTTGTTCGTGACGTTTTTGTGACCAGTAGATGACCTTGAACTGCAACTGATCTTGCATTTTTCCTTCAAAAATCACCTTGGCTTCGGGATCAATTTGCACACCTTCTTGGCGAATGGCGCAATTTTTCAGTAAAGACAAGACTTTCACTGGGTCTGCTTTGGAAGAAGTCCTCACAATGAGTTCCTGCATGCGTGTACCATCCGCACCGTATTGAGCCACTACCCGGCGATTCATCAGGTCGGCGTTAGGCACCAGCACCATGTGGCCGTCTTTGCGCAAAACCTTGGTACTGCGCAGCCCTATTTCAATCACTTCCCCAACCAAGTCATCCTGAGAAATGGTTTCTCCGGTTTTGATGGGGCGTTTAAAAATCAAGATCAAACCAGCAAATAAATTCGCGGCCCAGGATTGCAGGCCAAAACCCAGCCCAAAAGCCAAAGCGCCCAAAATCAAACCCAGGCTCTGCAAGCTAAACCCAGCATAGGCCAACGCAAATAAAACCCCTAAAAAAACGACGCCCATACGGGCCAAGGTACCCAAAGCCTGTGGTGCGCCTTTTTCAAGTTGCAGCCATGCTAGCATATCTTCGGCCAAGAAAAACTGAATGATTCGCCCCAATAACCAAGCGGCCAACAGGATTAAAGCAAACCCAATGACTCCACCAATGCTCACCTGAATTTGCCCCAGCGAAAAACCCAGGCCCCACACCAGTCCGAAAGCATCTTCTAGGGGTTTGTACAAGCGCATAAACCCAAGGGCATAAGCTACCCAAACGATCACGCCCAGTACACGCAGCAATCTGCCAATGCCACTCACAAATTTTTGGCGATCAGCGTATTGATCGGCACTCAAATCAGTACTGCGCAAGCCGATGCCAAAGCGCAACAGGCCGTCAATGAGTAAAATGGCACTGAATACAATGATTCCAGTGAGGAAGATGCGCTCCAAATTGAGGTTAAAGCCATCCGCCAAGTTATCGTATCCGCTAATGTTGCCTAAAGCCGATATGGTGCTTACCACCAACAACAAAGGCGAAACCAAACGCATAATGCCCCCGAAACTTGTACTGGTTTGCGCTTCGCGAAACCATTGGCGGTCGCGCAAGCCCACCGAAAAAACCACAAAAGCCAGGGCCAGGCTTTCAAAAAGCATGAACCAACGGAAAAATACTGGACTGACCATGATGGTCTTGAGCATCAAATGGCCAAAAAACAAGGCTCCTACCACATAAATACTCCAGCGGATGCCCTGGTGCACAAAACGTGGCACGATGACCAAAAAAGGCACCACCAAAGCCATCACGATCAACTCACTGAAAACCGAAGGGCGATTGGGGTAAATCAAAGGTGTCATCAGCAAGGTGAGCAAAAAAGCAGTAGTCAAGGGTTGCGCCAATACGATCTCGGTGGCAAGGTTGAATTCAGGATTGCGACCAGGGGCCTTGTTTTCTTTTTTGAGCAAAGAACGCCCCAGAAACAGCAACAAGCCCAAACCAAAAAACAGCATGAAGTGCAAAACCATGCGCTCCTGGTTGTTGCGGAAAAATTCTCTCAATTCTTTGCGGAAATAGTCCAGTGCAACTTTGCGGTAACTGTCCGCAGCGGGCGAATTTTCAAACAAAGGCAGGTCAAAAAGCACGGGTTTTCTAACGCTCAAAAGGTTTTGCAAAGCTGGTTTTTCCAGGTCTTCCAACTGTGCAGCTTGGGTTTGGCTGAGTAGTTTTTGGTTGACCACTTCGTTTTGTAAGGCCAAGATTTCGTTCATGCGGCGGTCCAGGTCCTTGGCACTTTGTTTGAGGTTGAGTTGCAAGGTATCAATGCGTAAGCGTACTTGCTCAGGGATGTCACTAGAAAGACTTAGACTGGTTGTTTTCCAGATTTTTTCGCGCAGGAGCAGTTGGTCACGTAAATCTGTCAACTGTCGGGAATAGTTGTTGAGTTTGCGTTCATCTTCTCTGCTCAGGCTAAGGAAACGACGCCAACGCGAAGCCAAACTGGCGCTGATGCGGGTAGCCACCTGTTGCTCCAGCACATAGTTGCTGATGCGGCGCAGGCTATCCGAAGTATGCCTGAGTGTATCAATGGAGTTGCGAACCTCATCAAGAATGAAGCCCCGATCAAGGGCAGGTTTGAAATCATTGCGCAAAAACAGCTCCGCATTGCCCAATTGCTCGGCGAGGTTTTGAATCGGCACGATGCTATCACCGGGTACAGTGGCATTTTGTCCACTCAGCACCACCGAAAAAGCGATACCATATAGTAAGGTAGGTAGAATGCGCAGGAGCTTGTTCATTTGGCTGTAAATTCAAGTAAAAGCTTATCCTAGCGGTTTCGAGACAAAAAAGATGACGGTTTTTCGTCAGCCGAGCCTGCTTTTTGTGAGGGTAGCAGGTGCTACCTTCACAAAAAGAGGCGAAGGATCACGGAAAAACGACCTTTTTTGGCCGAAATGGGAGCAGGCTAAGCTTTTACAAATTCAAGCCAAAGTTAACTGCTTTTTGCAATTTTGGTAAAAAGGTGCTACTTTTGAACTTCTCCGCTGCACCCAGCAAATCCATTTTACCATGTCGAACCTTCGCCTTGTGCCGCTTTGCGGCCTGCTGGGAATGCTATGCTTGTGTACATCCAGGCTGTTTGCTGGTACAAGTCTCCAGACTTGTACCGCTATGTACACGTCTCTGACGTGCTTAAACCAACAAATCAACCTTATTAAACACCTAAAAACACACTCAAATGCCACGTTATCGTATCAATGACCAACATGGATTGAACTACCTTACTTGTACCATCGTAGGCTGGATTGACATTTTCACCAGAGCAGAATACCGCGACATTATAATCGATAGTTGGAAGTATTGCCAAGCATCCAAAGGTCTGCGGATTTACGCTTATGTGCTCATGAGCAACCACCTGCACCTGATCGCGAAGGCTGATGGAAATCAGGAGTTATCTGCCATATTGCGAGATTTCAAAAAGTTTACAGCCAACAAAATACTCGATATCGTTGAACATGGTAATGAAACCAGAAAAGAGTGGATGTTGCACATGTTTCGTCATTATGCACGTGTAAATGCCAATAACCGAGAATACCAGATTTGGACAAATAACAACCATCCAATTGAGTTGGTTTCACCTGAAGTGATTTGGCAAAAAGTAAGGTATGTTCACAACAATCCAGTGCGTGCAAAATCGGTGAAATCACCAGAGGAATCTTTACAGTAGTGCTCAAAATTACTATTCTGAAAACCAAGACTGCCTGTTAGAGGTGGACTTGTTAGCGACTTTTTTGCCGAATAGTGGCTATGTTTATGTGCCTAGTTTTGAGTGATAGTCAGGGTTTTAAAGCACGTCAGAGACGTGTATGTAATAGTACGAGTCTGGAGACTCGTACCAGCGGCTTCGATGGTATGTTTGGGTAGTTTCTTGAGAATTTCGGTTTCAAAAAGTGTAATTGCTTGATTTTTATAAAAAAATAGATCTATCTTTGAATCTCCGCTGCACCCAGCAAATCCTTTTTACCATGTCGAACCTTCGCCTTGTGCCGCTTTGCGGCCTGCTGGGAGTGCTGTGCTTGTGCGCATCCAAACCCGTCATCCAGCCCAAATGGGGCTTTTTTGGCCATCGCCGCATCAACCAGTTGGCGGTCTATGCCTTGCCGCGTGACTTGATTGGCTTTTACAAGTCACACCTGGAGTACATCTGCGCTCATGCAGTGGACCCTGACAAACGCCGCTATGCTGTCAAGCTAGAAGGTCCTAGGCATTTCATCGACTTGGACCAGTATGGCTCCTCCCCTTTCGATGATTTGCCCCACAATTGGTCCAGAGCCCTGTTGAAGTACAGTCAATTCACTTGGGTTTCAGCGGCTGGAGATACCAGTATCTTGCACCGGGTAGGCGAAATAAAATGGTATCCCAGCAAAGGAAATGTCCTAAGAACGAGCGCAATTCACTACGATACACTGCCCTTATTCAAGCTTTTTGCACAATACTGCCTTCCCAATTACGGCGATGAAGCTTGGGTGCTACCCTTTGATTCATTGGCTGCTCGGCTCAAGTGGCCTTTGCTCGGCGGCCAATTGCACATCGAAGAACACCTGAGTCAGCATGGCATTTTGCCTTTTCATTTGTGCAAAATGCAAGAAGCCCTGAGCGCCGCCTTCAAACGACACGACCAAGCCAGCGTTTTGCGCCTTTCAGCTGAAATGGGTCACTACCTTGGCGACGCACATGTGCCTTTGCACACCACCCGCAACTACAATGGCCAACTCAGTAACCAAGTTGGCATCCATGCTTTTTGGGAAAGCCGCATCCCTGAACTCTTTGCCGATGAACACTACGATTTTTGGGTAGGTACGGCCCAGTATTTGCATGATCCCGAAACTTTTTTTTGGAAAACCATTTTAGATAGTCACCATTTAGTCGATTCTGTATTGCACATCGAACAGCGGTTGAGCAAAACTTTTCCCGCCGCTCAACAATATGCTTGGGAGGAAAAAAATGGGCAAAGCATCCGAACCCAAAGCCGTCATTATGCAGCAGCCTATGAGCGAGCCCTTGATGG
Source organism: Chitinophagales bacterium (assembly GCA_013299105.1). Lineage (GTDB taxonomy): Bacteria > Bacteroidota > Bacteroidia > Chitinophagales > Saprospiraceae > Haliscomenobacter. The sequence goes on from JAAFJY010000037.1 coordinate 49,473, forward strand.
CATGGTGGAAGCCCAAATGCAAAAAGCAATCCGAGCTTTGGCCAGCACCTGGTATACCGCTTGGGTGGACGCCGGAAAACCCGCCTGGACAGCCTGGAAACAACGAACAATTGAATTGCATACGGCAGACAGCCTAGTCAGCGAAACCAAGCACTTGGGCAGGCATAAAACCCGGGAACACGAGTGATTGGCAAGTAAATCAGGTACAGATTTTGCTTAAAAACTCGTTTAAACAAACAAATTACTAAGCCATGAACCTTATTTCTGTTAAAGTCAAAAAAAAATGCACGAAAACTTGCTGAATTGTCACAGAAATTTCAGACTTTAGCGCTACACAATTCATAGAGGTCTAACAGCAAATTTAGACCTCATTTATGCCTCCCATACCAAATAGTTTTTCAGTCCCATCCCATGAGCATACCGACGCTAAAATCCCTGTTGGTGTAGTAGCATTTTATTCGTTGAGAAAATCCTCTAAATCTTTCGGTCATGCTTATTTTACTCGTTACCGCCGTCGCATTCGTTGCTGGAGCCTTGATCATTTCGTCTTTGAATCAAGCCACTCCTAGAAGTGTACGCAGATAAAGAAATTTACTTGCGTCCCCTCCTCTTAGTATTTGAGCTAAAACAAGGCAGACAAATTTGCTTTTGAGGTTTAGCAAAAAAGAACACAACTTCCTTTCATCCAGTTGTTTTTCTTTTTTCACTAAACCCAAATCCGTCCACCTTATTTTTTTACGCTCTCTTACTCGCCTTAAGCTAGCTGATGACAAATCTATTTCTTTTGCACTGAATACTTAAGGCAAAAAACAGCAAAACCAAGCATCCCTTCATTGTGGATGCTTGGTTTTTTTATTTTAGTTGACATGTTGAAGGTTGAAGGGTTGAAAAGTAGGGCGTTCTCTTCAACTTTTCAACTTTTCAACTTTTCAACTCCTTCTCACTTATCAGATGTCCTGCGCTGCTCTTCGGAGGCACCACTCCTGCGGCGATCACCTTTTTTCAGGTACTGATTGCCAAAATTGTAAGTCAAACTCAAGCTTGCAATGCGCGTTTCCCACTGCGACTGGATGTCAGCGACGAATCCAGCATGGTTGATTTTACCGTTCCAATAGCGGAAGAAAATATCGTCCCAACTGAAATTGAAGTTGAGTTTGTTGTCAAAAAACTTCTTCTGTACACCCATGCTCACACTGTACAGGTGTTCTGATTTTTGAATACCTTCAATCCCAGGGCCATTGTACCAGCCACCGATTTCCACTTTCCAATCCTTGGGTAAGGTGTAGGTGCCTTGCAAAAAGGCCGTAACATTCCAGCGGCCTTGGTCGTACAGCTCAGAGAATACCTCTGAAGTGTACTTGTTGTGATACACCATCACGCCACCGTAACCGTCCAGTTTTTTCACAAAACTCAAAGGAAAAAACAAGCTACCTCCGATGCGCTCAAAAGTGGCCAGGTTGTCGTCGATGCCAAAACCAATGCCCGTACTCACATCTTGTTGGGTAATCATTTGGATGACGTTATTGGTTTTGGAATATTCCAGGCTAAAGAAAGGCTGGTTGTCGTAAGTCAAGGAAGCCTTGTAGCTGTCCGTCAACTCAGGCCGCAGGAAGGGGTTCCCTTTGCGGTAAGTGTAGGGGTCCAAAAACTGCACAAAGGGGTTGAGGGAGTTGTAATTGGGGCGATTGATACGGCTGCTGTAAGCAAGGTTTGCACCCAGTTTGCCTGCTACTGGGGCGGAAATGCTCAAACTAGGAAACAAACGGGAAATGCGGCGATTTTGAGTTGAATCCAGGGTCACTGAATAGCCCGAAGACAAAGAGTTTTCATAGCGCAGGCCAAATTGGGCCTCAATTTTGTTGATTTTGAGGTTTCCGCTCAAATAGGCCGCCGAGATTTCTTCGGTAAAAATGAAGTAGTTAGAGAACTTAGGGTCGTTTTGCCATACATTTTCCAGAAAAACTGTGGCTTGCAGGTCGTTGTCTACCACCGCGTGGCTGTACTTGAGGCCTGTTTCCAATTTCAAAGCTTTGCCGATAGGCTTCACATAATCCAAGCGGTAAGCTTCGATACCCGTTTTTCCGGGTTGCTTTTGGAGGCGATTGGGATAATCCCCGGTTCCTGCTTGCAACTTGGTTTCCAGGGTGTTTTGCACATTCCGGCCGTAGCGATTGATACTGAAGTCGGCGCTCAATTTTTGACCGGAAGTGTCAATTTTGAATTCGTAATAGGCATCACCATTCACAAACCCACTGCGGCGGCGCACAGTATTGGTGGTCAACAATTCAGCACGGGCTTTTTCCAGGTCGTTCAAAGCCAGAATGGAGGTCAAATTTTCGTTTACCACCCGGTTCGAGGCACCGAGGGTATTGACTGAAGCACCAATGGTTTGGCGCTGATCCAGGTAATAATCGATACCTGTTTTGAAATTGAGCGAATAGGGTTTGAAGGGCTGGTCATTGGACTGGCGAAACAACTCATTGCCTACCTGGCGATCGAGCAACAAGCGCTCAAAGCCCGTGCGGTGGTTAAAGGCCAGCAAATTGGTCAGGTTGACCTTGTTTTTGCGATAATTGATCGAACCCGATGCGCGATATTTCCAAAAACGGCCTACTCCACCACCCAGGGTAATATTGCCATTGGTGCCCAACTTGATGTTGCGCTTGAGGATGATGTTCAACACCGCGCCAGTACCCTGGGCGTCATATTGTGAGCCAGGCTGGCTGATAACTTCGATGCGATCAATGTTGGCCGAGGGCATGTCGCGCAGCAGACTCTGCATATCCATGTACTGGGTTGGACGACCATCAATGAGAATGGTCAGGCCCGATTGCCCTGCCAGACTGATGCGGTCATTGACCACGATCATGCCAGGTACTTTGCGCAAAACATCCAGTACGCTGCCGCTTTGAGCAGTCAGGCTATTGGCCACATTTACAATCATGGTCCCCGCTCTTTGCTCCAAGAAGGGCTTGCGGGCTACGATTTGAGCAGTGGCCAGGGTCTGGGCCGCTACTTCCAAGCGAATATCGGGCAAGGTTTTGATACTGCCATCCAAGTTTAGGTTCTGGAACTGGTCGCCATATCCCAGCATTACTACTTTCAACAGGTATGCGCCATTGGGTACTTCGGCCATTTCAAAGTGCCCATCGTCTTCCGAAATGGCCGCTTTGACCAAGCTGGAGTCAGTAGTTTTAAGTACCAGGACGTTGGCGTAAGCCAGGTTTTGGCCTTTTTCGTCGAGAATTTTTCCTTCTACCTTGCTGGTTTGGGAAAAAAGAGAACAGCATAGCAGGAGTGCACTGCCAAGGGTCAGAAAATGTTTCATATAACAGTCGGGTGATTTGTAGGAAAATCAGTTGTGCAAACATCGCACTAAAAAATAGTACGACACATTAACTTAGGTAAGTTCCGGTTTTCAATCTACCAACAAGGATATTTGAAGGATGAAATGGACCAGTGTTTACCCCTATTCGATGTGTGTTTTTTTCAAAAAAAACGTTCAAAAGCGAACAATGCTTCCTAAAAGAAGACCCTTCGGAAGCTTTGTCAATCTACTTTTGTGCTATTTCAATACCTTCAATTTTTCCTTCAAGTACTCGTCATTGGGCGCTTTGGCCAAGGCTTTTTCATAAAATGCCTTGGCTTGCTTTTTATCATTACTCAAATCATAATAATCTCCCCAACGAGTGAGCACAATGGCCGATTGGGGAAATTTTTCGATCGCGACTTCTAAAATAAGCTTGGCGGCGGGCAGGTCCTTGACCCGCTCATAAGCCAGGTAAGTGATTTGGCTTTCATCAAGCTCCATTTTGCGGAGCAAGTTTTTTGCCTCGTCCATGCGGCGGGCGGTCAGCAATTCTGAAAAACTCAGCTCGCTGTCCTGCATACGCAACCAGGGTTCTTTTGCATAAATACTTTGCAAGCTGATGACCTCACCTTTTTCATTGCGCTTGAAAAAACCCTTGATTTTATAATCCGAAAAAACAATGCTGTCATTGCCAATCGGGTAACAAAGGATGTCTTTGCCACCATTGAATTGCTCTACCAAGTAAGGCCCTTCGCGGCGAATGCTGATGACCACGTCTTTGTCTTGGCGATAACGGCCCACGTATGCGTTGAGGGTTTGATCGTCCACTTGGGCTACTTTAACCGGAGTAGGCAAAAAATTATGCCATTGGTAAGTCTTGGCCACCGCCCTGATGATTTCTTTGCCTAAGGCATTGAAGTCATCACCTGAATTGAGAAGTACAACTACACCATAACCCTCACTCAGGTTGCCGATCGAAAAGGCAGTAAAGCCCGCATTGACACCGTCAAACATAAAGTAAATACCTTTGTCACTTTTGTTGTCTTTGCGTTGCAGCAAAAAAGGGCCCACTGCAATTTCTTCTTTGAACTCCCCCTCGCTCACTTGGGCCTGGGGTTGCATCATTTCGTGCAGCATTTCCTTGGACAAAATTTGACCTTTGCCGCGATAGGACTGCTGTAAGTCGATTAAAAACTTGGCCAAGTCACCAGCGGTGGTGTACAAACCTGCCGCTGCCTGTTGTGGATAAACATAAGGTGTACCCGCGTACCAAGTCGCGCCAGAATATCCCCAAGATGCCTTGGCAGCGTATTTGGCCGACAAAGGTTGCTCAAAAGTGGCGTTGGGCATGCCCAGTTTGTCAAAAACCATTCTGCGCATCAATGGCTCAAAGGCTTGCTTTGATTGGTCCATCATGGCCATTTGGGCAATCAAACTACCGCCCCCTGAATATTGAAAGCCCGTTTTGGGTTCCTTGATCACCCCTATCCCTCTGGAACCTGCATTGGGTTTGCCGGATAATATGTCGACGATACTAGGCAGTTCCTTTTGATCAGCCGGAAAACCCCAATAAGCCGATTGCGAAGTCCCGCCCGTGTGACTGAGCAACATGCGCAGGGTCACGGGTGTTTTTTTGGTAAAATCGTTGTCCTTCAGCTTCCAGGACTGCAAGTAGTTGTTGATGGGCTCGTCAAGCTTTAGTTTTCCATCCTGTACCATGCGCAGGGCTGCCGCAGCCATGACCATTTTGGAAATAGAGCCCGCTGAAAGCATGGTCTCGGTGCTCATCGGCACTTTGCGCAGGGTATCGGCCCAACCGTAGGCTTTGACCCATTCTACCTTGAAGTCATTGATGACTGCAATCGACGCGCCCTGTACCTTGTGGTACTTCATGCGCTCAAGAAGATTCCAAGGTTTGAATCCCTCCGCCTCCACGTAAGGGATGAGGTTGTTTTCGACGGCCAGAATGCGGTTCTCCACATTTTGAGCAGAAAGGCAGCTTGCAAAAAGCAAAGCAAAAAATAACAGCGGTGATTTCATGTTCGTGTGTTTTTATGGGGCAAAACTCAACAAATCGGGCTCCTCCAGCGCCCCAGATTATAATTTGGGGCAAAGAGTGGGGCGTTTTTAAGTATTTTTAGTTCATTTCCGCCATTTCTTCCAAAAAATCCTTGGGTGCTTTTCCGGTGATTTTGCGAAAGGCGCGATTAAAGGTGTTTTTGGAATTGAATCCACAGTCCAGGGCTAGGGCCAAAAAGGTGAGTTGCAGATGGTCTCCCTTTTGCAAACGTTGGATAAAATGCTCCACCCGGTACTTGTTCACAAAATCATTGAAGGAGAGCCCCAGTCCAGCATTGATCGCTTGGGATACTACGCTGGTATTGAGTTTTACTTGTTGGGCCAAATCGGCCAGGCTCAGTTCGGGGTCGAGGTACAGCTTTTCTTCTTCCACTACTTTAACAATGGCCTTTAGGTGCTCAGGATTGACTTCGCTGCGCGCAATTTTGACTTGCTGGGCCTTTTTTTCTTTGAAATAGGCGCTCAAACCCAACCAATAGGTGAAAATGGGAATCGCATACTGGATCAGGTAAAAACGCGGTGCGGTAGCGGGAAGGTACAAAAAATTGATCAGTGGATCAATGAAAGCCAGGATAAAAAACCCTGCTAAAAAATAGATAAATCGACGCAAACGCAGTTGTTCCAAACGAAGGGCTTCATTGCTGCGGTACAGGTAAACAAACACCAAAATGATCCCAACATACACATCCAAGTAACGGGTTAAGGGCTTGTGCACATTGAACCAAAACCAGGTTTTAAAATCCAGACTTTGTGCCACAATCAGGCTGTAGAACAAAAACTGGATCAACACAGGTAAAAAATGCCAACGGTGTTTTGGCTCAAAAACGAAATTTGAGTCTTGTAAACGCTTCAGGTAAAAATACAACAATGGCCCATAAGCCCAGGAGTAGAACAAAGGGGCAAAATACAGTTGGTGGTGATCACGGTAAATGCCTGTGCTGGTAAAAAAACTATCCAATGTCTGGGCCGTCATGGCCAATACCAGGCAGCCTAACCAGAAATTGTGCCTGGCCTCAGTGCTGGAACTAAGCAACAAAATTCCTGTGGTAAGGCCATGTACCAAAACCAGAAATTGAACCAATACAATCGGATTGAAATCAATTTGCATAAAAACTACTGTCCTTGATTTTGCACAAAGATGTGAAAATGCCAGTTTTTGACTTCCTAAAAAAGTCTAAAAAGGAGAATGCTGATCTTGAACTACAAAAATTGCTGAAAGTTTAAGGCAAGGGCTTTTTTATGCTACCATAATATATGACTAACTTTGCCGCTCTCGAAACTTCCATTCATGGCAGCTCACTTGTTTACTTTCTTTTCCCATCGGGCCAGCAGGGCCATTGGTTCGGTTTTCATTGGTCAGGGCCTGACTTTTGGGTTTTGGGCCTCCATGATTCCAAGCATCAAAGAAAAATATGCCCTGGATGAGGCTCAGCTTGGGCTTTTGCTCTTGGGTTTACCGATTGGGGCCTTGAGCATGAATCCATTTTCTACGGTGATCATCAAAAAATTGGGCCCGGTTAAAGGGGCGCTTTGGGCGCGTACCATTTGTGGGTTTGCTTTTATTTTACCGTTTTTGGCACCAAACATCCCATTGATGTTCATGGGCATGATCCTGATGGGCATGACTTTTTCGGCTACCAACGTGACCATGAATACCTGCGCGTCGCAAGTAGAAACCCACGAAAGCATGCGCATCATGTCCACCTGTCATGGGCTTTGGTCTACTGGGGCCATGAGTGGCTCAGCCTTAGGGAGTTTGGCCTTGAGCTTGGGGTTTTTACCTTTGCAAATTGTAGGTACAATGGCTTTGGTTTTGTTGGTGTCGTCCCTGCTTTTGCGACAGGGTTTGCAACACGTTCCTCCCCTACTCCAAGTGCAAAATGAGGCCCCTAAGCGCGGTTTTGGGATGCCTACTCCAGCTTTGTGGCTATTGATCAGCATCAGTTTGTGTACCAACTTTACCGAAGGCGCGATGGCGGATTGGACCGCAGTGTACATGCGGGAGATAGTCCAAGCGCCCGCTTTTTTGCAGGGTTGGGGCTTTGCAGCCTATGCTTTTTGCATGGCCAGTGGTCGTTTTTTTGGCGATGCCCTGCTGACCAAATACCCCGAGGGTCGCATTTTGCGGATCGGAGGACTGGTTGCTGCCATCGGTTTGGCCATCGCCATACTCTTACCATTCACGATCACCACCATGTTGGGCTTTGCGTTGGCTGGTGCCGGGGTATCTTTGGGCGCCCCCATTTTATACAGTGCGGCTTCGCGTACTCCGGGCATGGTTCCGGGTGCTGGATTGGCTACCATGAATACCTTTGCCATGCTTGGGTTTCTTTGCGGCCCTACGGTCATTGGGCTTACGGCCAAAGCATTTTCGTTGCCAGCGGCATTGGGGCTGGTGGCAATAGCTGGCATGTTTTGGAGTTGGCGGGCGGGAAAATTGCAGGCTGAAGTCGCTTGAAAATTGGCTTCCTGATCGAAGGCAAGGGCAATAACTTGCAATTTTGGATCAACATACCTAAATTGATTGCCAATTCGTTATGCTCTCAAAACCCTAAATCATGGATAAGTACCGCTCTTTGAGCATTTGTCTCTTGCTCACACCCTTTTTTGTTTTGGCCCAAAACCCCTCTTCGCTGGAGTTTTCGGTGAGTGAAACAATCACCCTTCACGCCAAAAAAATCACTTATCAAATCCGGGCTTCTTTGCAAAACATGGACGAACTGGACATGGAAGGTACTGACTTTCGGGAACGTGAAAAGCGCATGAAAACGACCATCCGACAGAATGAGGACCAAGTCAAACAATTTCTAACGGAAAACAAAATCGCTTTCCAGTACAAGAATCTCAATCCATTTAATGTCAGCACAGCGCCTTCCAATACTTACTTCGAGTTGACCTGTAGTTCAAAACAAGAATTGGAAAAAATATTGACCCAGGTCCGTCAACTCGACTACATCGAGGGTTATGTTGGCGAGATTGAGTATGATACGCCGCTGGACTGTGACGAAAAATTATTCGAGAAAGCCTACCAGCGGGCTAAAAAACAAGCTACAGCAAGAGCCAAAATGATGGGCTGTAATTTAGGCAAACTCCTGGAAAGTACTGACGTCTTGGACTACCCCGTTGTAAGCCCTACCTATTACAACCCTGAGTTTTCTGGGGAAGGGTCGGAACCTTATGAGAAGTTGGAAACCCAAAAAACCTTGAACGTGCGTTTCAAGTTTGCTTTGGAGTGTCAGTAAAAACATAAACACTGAAAACACATCATTTTTTGGAAGATTGCTCAAAATTCCTGTTTAAGCTGCTATTTTGTGGCAAAGTACACGCATGAACCTTTCCGCTTTTCTTCGCAATTTTTTGGCGCTCTTCAGCCTGGTACTGATCGAAGCTTTCTGTTATTCCTATGGCGAAGATTATGTGGGAAAGAGACTCAACTCCTGGCTTTATTTGCTCAGTGGTTTGGGCATTGGGGTAGTTTGCATGCACAAAGTTGATCGCAGTTCCCTTGCAGGTCCTTCTTGGTTAAAGTGGGGAATGCTGACTGCCTTCCTCGTTTTAATGGTGTACTTCGTCCCCGATGCCTTGTTTTGGATGGATAAAGTACCTGTTGACTATAAAATTGCCGATATGCTGCCCATCATGGAGGTCATGTGCCAGCGGTTCATGGGTGGAAGCAATGTGTATTTACCGATCATGGAGATTTGGGATGGCATGTTGCCCATTTACTTGCCTACCATGTGGTTGCCCTACATACCGGCAGTGATTTGGGGCTTTGATTTGCGCTGGATCACCTGGTTTTTCTTTGCAGGCTCGATTTTACTGGTGGCCTTGCCAACACCGCGTGGCAGGGCACTCAGCTGGTATTCACTGAGTGTTTGGATTCCCACAGCCATGCTTTTTTACGCTTTTTTGCACAAATCCAGCAATGATTTCAGCATGGCCGATGAAGGTCCGGTGGTAGGTTTTTACATCCTGCTGGCCTGGGCCATTTGGCAGGGCAACGCTTGGTTCATTGGCATTTGCATGGCTTTGAGTGTACTGACGCGATATAGCCTGGCCCCTTGGATTCTTGTATTTGGCCTCTGGGTTTTGCTTTTTCAAAAACGGGCAGCAGCTTTTCAAATGGCGGGCATCAGCCTGGCGCTTTCTCTCTTTTTGATGTACATTACTGGTGCCATTTACGAATTACAAACCTTCATCGGGCTCCCTAAGCACTACATGGAGGCCATTTTTAAGCCTGAAGATTACTGGAAACTTGAGCCCACGATCAAAAATAGCTTGGGGATGGCCAAGTTTTTTGCCCGGAATGATTTGCCCCAGTTGACCCACTTGCAAATTGGGTTTACCTTTGGTGTACCATTGGCCTGCGTGGGCTTGTACTGGCGCTACCGTGAACGTTTTGATCCCCTGTTGTTTGGTTTGGCTACCTTCAAACTCAGCTTGGTAGTGTTCTTCAACATGCTCATCATTCCGCTCCACAACCTTTTCATCACTTCCAATTTTTTGACCCTGGCTTTGTTGTTTTTTTATGTGCAAAAACGCAACTTACCCTTACTTCAATACCTAAGGACTACTTCCTGAACTTGCCCTGTGTTTTTGCTCGATAGGTCAACGTAAGTAGAGTTTTCGATTTTTACAAGCTTGGGCGAAACTACTTTGCCATCGACCCTCAACTCACGCAAAGCATTCAATCCTGCAGGCAAAAGCAGGTGATAATGTACCTGATCTCCACTAGCACTTACTTGCAGTTGGTATTCTTTTCTTTCACGTACATGCCGAAACCGATAGGCCAGGTAAGCATTTGAACTGGGGTATTTGATGTGTACTTCAGCACTGTCAGAGCGGGTTTCCACCCAACGTGGAGCCAGCACTGGAGCGCTGAAGGCCTGGGTATTGGGGCCATCGTTGATGCCTGCGAGCCCCTCCACCAAAGCAGCCATGATCAAGGCCGCTGACCAGTTGTCCGGGCCACCATAAGAAGGTTCGGGCACTGGAACTTGGTGTTTCTGGTCGGCCAGGCTCAAGCCGAACAGGGTATAAATGCCGTCACTTTCAGGGGCGTGAAAGACAATTTTGCTGATTTTCTTTTGGGGAAAAGGGTTGTCAATCGCGCACCAACTAAGCCCCACCCCTTCGCTGACCTGGTTTTTGCCATACCAGGCTACTCCTGATCTTTCGGTCTTCAGGCTGGAAAACCACCAATAAGTCAGGTGTTTTTCGGCCATCAAATACTGCACTTTGCTGCTGCCGTCTTCGTACACCAGGCTCAGGGCTCCCACCACTTGCTCGGAAGCTGGCTTGGAGGAGGTGTGTAGCAGGTAAATTGAGGCAGCGTTTTGATTGATCGGAATTTCAACTTTTGCGGGCAAGCCTGCTTGTCGGGACACCGCCAGCACTGCTTTGCGTTGGTTCTGTGCCGGATCGATCACCTGAAATTTGATGCCCGCAAAAGTCTGCGCTCCGGTGGGCAATTCGCGCAGGTCATCCCCTACCCTTTTGCTTCGCATCCAGGATTCTGCTACTGGCTGTGGCAAAGTCCAAAAATCCATGTTGGCAAAAGGTTTGAGGTTGATCGGGTTAAAAACTGCTGGCGGCGGCCCGGCAGGATACGCCCCAGTATAGGCAAAGTAAAGCTTGTTGTCGTGTTTTTTTCCCAAAGCCAATAAGCGGTCCAGGATGTCGATGCCGTATTTTTCGTAGCCCCAGGCAAAAGCGCCTCTGGCCAACTCGCCTGCAACGTGCCCCCCTACGCCACCATTCATGTATTGCCACTTGGCTCCGTGTTGCTCAAAACCCTTCTCGAAAGGTGGATAAATGGCATAGAACTCGCCCAGCGAGCCTGGAGGCAGGTTTTGTTTGAGGTTCAGGTAAGTTTCCAGGATGGCTTTGCCTTGTCCAGGGTTGAGGTGGCGGTTAAGCGAGTAGGTGTTCGACTGGGCGATTTGTGTTTTTTCATCCACGCCCAATTTGCGCACTACTTGTGGGTCTTCATCGATGAAATGGGTGTAAAAACGGCCATTCCAGCACAAGTCATTGAGCCGCTGTTGAACATCCAGGCCCCTTTGTCGGTATTTTTGCGCCTCGTTTTTTTGTCCCGTAGCCTCGAACATTTCAGCCAATTCCATACAAGCGGCAATGTAACCCGTGTTGTCGCCAAAAAACACTCCAAACTTGGAGCGCTGAGGGTCGATGATCATGCTATTGGTCAAGCCCAGGTTGGGCAAGTATTCATCTTCCACCGCAAAATCCCAGGAGTCGATGGTGTAAACCCGCTTGAGCAACTGAAAGCGCTGCGACCAACGGGCCGGGTCATTGACCGTATAATCGAGTGCCTTGCTAGCCGAAGTCAAAAAACTTTGCATCCATTTTTGATCCCCACTGGCTTTCCAACACTGGTAAATGGTGTTGACATACATGTACTCCGGGTGGTTTTCGGTGGGCTGGCGGGTAAAGGTTTTGTCACCTTGCCAAATGGTATAACCAGTATGCTTGTCGCGGGTCAAAAAATAGTCGGTGTTGGTGCCGTGCTCGATGAAACTATAAATCATGCCATCGGCGCGCTGGGCAGCCTTTTGCAGCTCCAAAAATTCGTTCCCATAGTCCACAAAGTATTTCTGTCCGCGCAAAGTGTGGCCATGATCCAGCATCCAGGGCACCAGGTAGCGGTAAGATTTGCCATTCCAGGTCACGGAGCCCAGTTCACCTGCACTGTTCATGCCATCATAGCAAAGTTTGAACAGCTCTTGATAGGGCCCATTGTCCGACATTTGAGTGCGCGTATCGACCTCAAAAGTAAATTGTAAAGTTTTCTTGCCTTTGGCTTCCAGAAGCCAGACTTCGTGCTTGCCAAGCGCACCACTCACCTTGAAAACAAAGGGATTTTGACCTTGACTGCGGGTGTATTCACGGCCTTTGGCATCAAAAACAGCAATCGTTTTTCCAGCAAAACCGGGAATGGCTACTTGTTGTAATGGTTTTGCTTGTTGAAGAAAATGCAGCAAAGCACCGGGCGACTGTGCAAAAAATGCTTGGGATTGGCAAACCATTGCCAGCATTAGGAGAAAGGTACGAATAGACATGTTTTGCTAGTTGTGATCGACAGCAAAGTAGCTATTTTGGACAAACAACTGAAAAAAGAAGCCTCAATTTTGCTTGCGCAAGCCCATCAACACCGAAAAAGCACGATCCAAATCCTTGTTGGCCAATACCACTGTAAATTCGTTGGAGGTCGAGATCAACTCTACAATATTGATGCCGTTGATGGCCAATTCTTTGGTGATGTAATAATAAATACCATAAATCGCCCTGTTCTCCTCTGGCAACATGAGTGTCACTGAGCTGAGGTTTTTTTCCTTATTGAGCAAACGTTCCGCTTTGAAAATATCCTCTAGTTCAGCCTCCAAAGAATCTGTGATCAAAATTGTAGTTTCCGAAACCCCTTGCGAAAAAGAATAAAAAACCTTGGGGTATTTGCTGATCCGGTGCAGCAATTGGGCTTGCTTGTCCAGTAAAGTAGGGGTATTGAGAAAAGTGTAATCTAATAGACTTGAGCGCACGCTGATGTCGCTGAGTTGTTTAAAAAATTGCCTTAGGTTTTTATCAATGTGAAAGACCTCACTTACGGGCATCCGATTGATGGCCATGATGATGGCACCTTCTTTAATTGGCCTGCCACTTGCTTTTTCTACTTCTGGACCGATTTTTCTGGCGAGTGAAGAAACGTTGATCAAACCTTCAGCCAGGGCTTCACTTAAAAAGGGTGATTGATGAATGATGTCACTGATGATTTCAGAAAGCTTCTGCATTTGTGATATTTTTCACAAAGATAACGGTAATTGTACAATGTAATGGAGAAATTTTCAAATCTTTGAACAGCCCTTATCTTTGTTCCAACAATCAGCATTTGTGACAGTCACAACAATGCAGATCTCAAACAAGTACTTTTCAATGAGCATTCCAGTTTTGAAATTCGGGGGCACCTCGGTGGGCAGCCCAGAGCGTATGGAGGAAGTTGCCCGATTGATTGACGATGGGCAAACCAAAATTGTGGTTTTATCCGCTGTTTCGGGCACAACCAATAAGTTATTAGACTTGGGTGAAACCATTCGGGTACAACAAATCGAATCGGCTTCGATCAAACTCAACGCGCTGCGGGAAGAATACAGGGCATTTGTAGAAACGCTACTGGCTGGTAGCCATTTGATTGAACAAGGGTATTCGATCTGCAAAAGTATTTTTGACGAGATGGAGCGCCTTTTGTGGGTAAATTCTTTTGCCGCTGGTCATGAAAAATGGATCCTGGCCCAAGGGGAATTGATTTCCACTAAGCTGTTTCAACTTTACCTGGAAACCCTATCTATGCGTTCAGTGCTTTTGCCCGCTTTGAATTTCATGCGCATTGATGAACACGATGAGCCGGACCTCGAATGGATTGGAGAAAGGCTGCAACAAGAATTGGCACCTTACAACAAGCAGCATGGGGTTTACTTCATCACCCAAGGCTACATTTGCCGCAATGCCCAAGGGGAAGTGGACAACCTCAAGCGAGGGGGCAGCGACTATTCTGCTACTTTGATTGGGGCAGCGCTGAAATCCAGTGAAATCCAGATTTGGACCGATATCGATGGCATCCACAACAATGACCCTCGCGTAGTACAAAATACCCGCCCAATCCGACAGGTTTCCTATCGCGAAGCAGCAGAATTGGCTTATTTCGGGGCAAAAATCTTGCACCCGACCTGTGTCATTCCCGCCGAAGAGCGCCAGGTTCCTATCCGTTTGAAAAATACGTTCAAACCAAAAGAGCATGGAACCCTGATTTCTGAAGAGTCTTCAGGACTGGCCGTTACAGCGATTGCCGCCAAAGATGGGATTACCGCCATTCGCATCCAATCGGGGCGCATGTTGCATGCTTATGGTTTTTTGCGCCGGGTATTCGAGGTTTTTGAGCGCCACCGTACCCCCATCGACATGATTACCACTTCTGAAGTTTCGGTTTCGCTGACCATTGATCAATCTTCGCAATTGAAACAGATTGTAGCTGAGTTGGAAAAATTCAGTGAGGTAAATGTTGACCGCGACCAAAGTATCATATGCATTGTGGGTGATCTATTGGCTGAACATACCGAGGTCACCCGTCATATTTTTGAAGCGCTGGAAAATGTACCCTTACGCATGGTGTCTTATGGAGGCAGCCAAAACAATATTTCACTGCTAGTGGCACGTGATCAAAGAGATACTGCCTTGCGCAGCCTGCATCAGCACCTCTTCACCAAGCCTACTGCTGGTGATGCGCTACTGATGGCATAAAGGAGCGTAAACAAACAAGATAAACGAGTTTGGGTTTAGTGAAAAAAGAAAAGCAACTGGATGAAAGGAAGTTGTGTCCTTTTTTGCTAAACCTCAAAAGCAAAGTTGTTTATCTTATTTTAGCCCCAATAATAACATGAATAACCCAAACAATATTCACAGAAGCGTTTTTTCTACTCTTCGCTGTCAACTATGATTAACAAACAAAAAGCATTCAGCAATTTTTTTTCTGGTTAGGGCATGCTGGATGTATGTCAAAAACCGCCTTGGGATCATTTGTTTCCGGGCGGTTTTTTTGCTTGTCCTGAAACCAAATATTGTTTTACCCAGAGCAGCTTGAGGTGCACATTTTTTGTGCCCGACGAAAAAAATGCACCCCCAAACGTTTGTTTTTCAGCAGCTTAAAAAAAAATGCATTTTTTTGAAAAAATTATCGCGGAATTCTGTTACCTTTGAGGCATCTTCTAGTCAAAAAGATAGTTATTAAAGAAGATAACAACTTCCTTTCCAAAAACGGTGAAAAAAGTGACCTTCATTGACATTTATCATTGACAAGTTCACTTTTACTTCGTATCTTCACCAATAAATTTTAACCTTTGGTCTTTCAATATTTGGAAATCTCAGTAAGATTTTGAACATTTGCAATACCAAAGCGCTTAAAAGCTCAACAAGACATTATCTCGGTCATCCGAGTCAAGATTTTTATAGGGGGAACTTATTAATTTGGACGATGGGGCTAATTGGCCCCATCTCTTTTTTTACCCTGTACCTTGCCGCTCTAAGGTCGTGCATCGTCCGTAAGGCAACTCATGCCACCATTGCCCAGTGATAAGCTCTTCAAACGCTGGATGATTCCGGACATTTTCTCGCGATTGATTTGATACCGGCGGATCAAATCCGATACTTCTTTGCCGCTCAGTTGGGTGTAATCTTTGCTCGCAATGTCGCTGAAACTGTTGATCAGGCGTGTAAACTCCTCTTTGTCCGTTTTTACACCATTAAAGATAGCCTCGGATACCTTTAGGCTGTCGTTGTTGGACTTGATGAAACCATTGATGCCTTGCAGCACAGTTTCAAAACATTCCAACTTAGCGTAGTAAGCGGCCGACAGTTCTTTGTACTTGCGTAGGTTTTCTTCGGCAGTTGCATTTTCTAAGGCAGTTATTTTTTCACCTACCCGCTGGCTGCACACCTGACACAGGGGATACACCTGGCTCACTCGATTGAGCAACCAGGCTTTTTTCTTCTCAATGTCCAGTTTCGGATCGGGGGTGAAGTCCAATTCCAGCAACGCTGTTTCAATTTCGCGGAGTTTGCGAGTGGCCAAATCAAAAGTTAAAAGGCCTTCAATTTCTTTGGGCAGACGGCCCTGGTTTTCGGTTTGTTTGAGGCGATCACGGTAATAATCCAGCATTTCGATGTCTTCGTACAACTGGCGCGGCGTTTTGCCTGAAGCTTGGTAGGGTCCTGGGTTATTGATCAAGTAAGAAGCAATTCCCCTAGCGCGTTGTAGCAATTCAGAGCCAAACCAGAGGTCCACATCGGTTTGCACATTGCTATACAAACGCAGGTACTTGTCGCGGATCAATGGATCGTTTGTAGCACTGAGTTTCAGTGCTTCCTGGTTTTTAATCTGCCGCAGTTGGTAATAGATCTCGATTGTTTTGGAATAAGCCAACCAATCAGGGTACTTGGTATTGAGGCTATTTTGGAAAATATTCATCTGGTTTTGCAACTCTACTGCTTGTTTCAAAACCTCTAGGAAAGTTTTTTCGATCTCCCGCTTGTTGGCATTCTGGATTTTACGAAAATCACGGGCCTTCCTTTCGATGTAAATTTGATTGTAAACCAATTGCGAGTGGTCAGTATTGTACTCGGATTTGGTATTGATGACCAACAAGAAAGGGGCTGCAGTGGTGTTGATCAACTTACGCAGATCATCTACTTTTTTAGGGTTGGCATTGTTGAAAAACTTGCTTCGGATGGGTTTGTCAATGTCCCAATGGATGCGGTACAAGGTAGCTGACACTACGCGTTCTTCAAAGAGGGAGCTGAGTTCTTTACCCAGTAATTTAATGTAAAACTCACTGACAATTTTCTTAGGATCATCCAGATTGCCCATCGACTTTATACCCTTGTCTACTTGCGGGATGATCTGCTCACCCAAGGTTCCGATTGCGCCTGTGATTGGGTTTTTGAGGATGCTAGTGGCTGTACGACCGAGGTTGAGCGAAATTTCGGCGGTTTTTTTCCAAAATTCATTGCTGTTGTTGCCTTTGAAGGCTTCAAACTTGATTTTGGCGACAATATCACTTTTGAGGTTATCGTCGGGAATGTTTTCCAAAAAACGGCCACCATATTCCACTAAGCGCGAGCTGATCGACGGATCGCGTACATCGTGGATCATCAGCGGGATGCTGAGCATGTTGGCTTCGTTGTTAGGGTCTTTGATATTGACCCCCAAGTACATGTATTGCGGATAGTCTCCTTTTTTGAGTCCCACGTCTTTTTTCTCCCCCCGATTGAGACCTTCGCCTTCAAAAACATTCTGCAAGGCAGTTGGATTGATCAGGTAAACGTAGGAAGAGTTGAGGTTGAAATCAGTAGAAACCGGAAAAGGTGTCACCCAGTTTTCCACTTCGGTAGCAGTGATGCTAAATTGAGCTTCTAATCGTAGAGTCCCCAACAAAAACAAGGCAGGCAAGAAAAAACGCAACATGGCTTGATAAAGTAGATGGAGTAAAATAGACTTTATGAACATGTCCTTAAAGTCTAGTAGTTTGTGTAAAGTAGCTGACACGCAAAACGTCGAAAAACCTCAAAAGTTACATTCGCTTAGGAGTAAATTATTGAAAAACAGTAATCCGGGGCACTATAATCAATCGTTTGTACCATATGGAGCTTAATCTACAATAATTCCCACCGAGTTTTGTAAACTTGCAAATACTAAATAAGCAAAATGGATCTCCAACTCAAAGACAAAGTCATCATCGTCACCGGTGGTGCCAAGGGAATCGGCGAAGGCATCTGCCAGGTATTGGCCCGCGAAGGAGCTATCCCAGTAATCGTTGGTCGCAACCAGGGCGACAACCTTAAAGCATTGGGCACGATCGAAGCCGAAGGGGGGCAAGGCTTTGCTATTGAAGCTGAACTGAGTATCCCCACCCAGTGCCAGGAAGCCGTAGAAAAAACCTTGACCCAATATGGCCGCATCGAAGGCTTGGTCAACAACGCTGGCGTAAATGATGGGGTGAGCCTGGAGCACGGAAATTACGAGCACTTCATGGCCTCATTGCACAAAAACGTGGTGCATTATTACTTGATGGCCCAGCACGCGCTGCCTCACCTGAAAGCCAGCAAAGGTGCGATCGTCAATATTGGCTCCAAAACTGCCGAGACAGGCCAGGGTGGCACCTCGGCCTACGCCGCTGCCAACGGAGCCCGCAATGCCCTGACTCGCGAATGGGCCGTAGAGCTGTTGAAATATGGCATTCGCGTCAACGCAGTGATTGTAGCCGAGTGTTGGACCCCGCTCTATGCCAAATGGATCGAGACCTTGGATGAGCCCGAGGCCATGCTCAAAAAAATTACCGCCCGCATCCCACTCGAAAACCGCATGACCACCAGCGAGGAAATCGCTAATATGGTGGCCTTTTTGCTTTCAGAAAAATCGAGTCATACCACCGGGCAATTGTTGCACATAGATGGGGGGTATGTGCATTTGGATCGGGCGATTGATTGATGCCGTGGGGTGTTGCTTATCTGTCGATGGGCTGCACCCATCGCTGATGTATTTCGCCCTTTCAGGGCTTTTTCGCTTTCTGTACTGTATGATCGACCACGATGGGCTGCACCCATTGCTGATGTATTTCGCCCTTTCAGGGCTTGTTTTTAAATTGAAATGCGTTTTCCTTCCAAGGCGACTGACTTGAAGATGGCTTCCACCACTTTGATGTCTTTCCAGCCTTCTTCTCCGGGTACCAAAGGGGCTTTTCCAGCCATGATGGCTTTGGAATCATTGTCCATTTGCAAGGCTTGCTGGTTTTCGGTTTTGATATTCAGGAGCTTGCCATCACTGGTGCTGCCCATGATGCCGTTGTAGGACTGAAAAGGCTCCAGGCGGTACCAACCTTTTTCGGCGGTTACGTGCAGGGTGTTCATGTTGATGCCCAAGCTGGTAGAACACTGGGCCACCGCCCCTCCCGGAAATTCCAAAGTAAAAAGGGTGGTTTCATCCACTTCTTTGAAAACCGCTGGGCGGGTAGTGAATTTTTGGGCGCTCACTGCGACGGGCTCCTCCCCTATTGCGTAACGTGCAGCATTGAGTGAATACACGCCCATGTCGAACAAGGCCCCGCCGCCCATGCTTTGCTTGCCTCTCCAAGCTTGTGAAATGCTATCGCCCGCCACAAAACCAGCAGAAGCCGTCAGCATTTTTACCTTACCGTAGGTTTTTTGGCGGCCAAAACGGATCAGCTCCTGGGTATTTGGCTCGTGCTGCATGCGGTAGCCGATGCTGAGTGAGACCTTGTTGTCTTTACAAACTTTGATCATGGCTTCACAATCAGCTGCGGTAGGAGCCATCGGCTTTTCGCACCACACGTGTTTGCCTGCACGAGCGGCGCGTTCGGTGTATTCGCGGTGCAGGTGATTGGGCAAAACGACGTACACCACATCTATGTCGGGATTTTTGGCTAGTTCATCAAAATTCTGGTAGTTGTACACATTTTTTGCTGGAATTTTGTATTTCTTCATCCATTCATCGGCCTTTTGGCTGTTGCCCGTGACAATTCCAGCCAAGTAGCAAGATTTGGTCAATTGCAGGGCCGGAGCCAGCAAGTCGCGAGAATAGTACCCCAAGCCAACCAAGGCTACCCCTAGTCGATCTTTGGTTTTAGGTAAAAGGGGCAAACCCATGCCGAAGGCGGTGGTTCCTAAAGCGACATCGTGGATGAATTGGCGGCGAGTTGTAGGCATTTCTATGTTTTTATTTGTTAGTCAAAGCAACCCTTTCAAGGCCCAATTTATCATTCTAATTGCATTTTTTCATGAAAATCACCCACAACATGATCCGTCAACTTGCTTTCCTATTTGTATTTTTGCTCATCAGCCTCCACTTATTTGCCCAAAACGACCCTTTGATCCTACGTGGTTTGGTTTTGGACCAAAACAGCAAAGAGCCCCTGCCTTTTGTGCACATCAGCATCGCAGGCAAGTCGGTAGGAACGGTTAGCAATGGTGAGGGCCGTTTTTCGCTCAGCATTGAAGACCAATACCGAGATCAAACTCTGCTTTTCTCGTTCATGGGTTACGATCCCTATCGGCTCAAACTATCGAGCGTCAATTGGGAGAAGCCTTTTGTCAACATCCCGCTCAAGGCTGCTGTCGTTGAGCTGAACAGCATTGACATCAAACCCACTGACGCCAACGAGGAAATGCGCAAGGTATTGAGTAAGATCACGGAGAACTACCGCATGACACCCTACCTGATGAAGGGATTTTACCGCGAAGCAGGTAAACATGTGGAGGCCAAACTCAAAGATTTGTTCTTTGCCGAAGGCGTAGTAGAATTGTCAAAAGCCCAAACCGGACCTAAAAAACTCACCTACGACCGCGACAAATCGCGCATCATCAAAGGCTACAAGCGCAACCTGCCCAATACAGTGCTTGTCGATGGTCAAACTTTTGAAATCCCTAATTTTACCCAAGGTGCTTACCTGGCCAATATCCTGGATATTATCCGCTCGGATGAGTTCTTTTTTGACAAAGACCCTTTCAAGCTGTACCAGTTCAAAAGCCTGGGTCGCGACCGTTACAACAACCGTGCTATCCTGATCATTGGCTTTGAACCCAAAAAAGGCCACGCCCGCAGCGCGTATTTTTTGGGAAAATTATACATCGACGTGGAAACCCATGCGGTGGTGAAAGCTGAGTACAGGATGTCGGATGAAACCCGCAAGCTGTACAATGAGCAGCATAAATCCCTGGACATGCTGTACCGCAATTATGTGATCAATTATTACCAATACGAAGGCCATTGGTTTTTGCAAAATGCCCGCCTGAACCAAGTCATGATCGACGAACGCTCCAAACAAAGCATCGAAGTGACCATGGATTTTGTATCGACCGAAATACAGTTCAGAACCTGGACCAAGGATGAACAAGAGCAACAAGTCAAACAAAACGAGAATTTCACCAACCTAGCCACCCTGGCTACTGACGATTTTTTCAAGGGTTTCAACGTGCTGGAGCGGGAGAAGGGGAAAGAAAATTAAAAATTCTTTTACTGCGAACAAAAGTTGGTGGAAAGTTGCTGATTAAAAAGGCTATGATGTACAACTCAAAATCCACCCAACATGAAACATTCTTTGCTCTGCATCGGACTGACGGTGATATGCACTTTTCTAGCCGCCCAAAACGCGCAATTGGTCCTACGAGGAGTGGTAACCGACCAAAGTACAGGCGAAAAACTGCCGTATGTCCATGTGGCTCTAAAAGGCAAATCTTATGGTACGATTACCAATGCCGATGGCCGATTTAGCTTCAACCTCCCCTTTGAATTGAAGAACGAGGAGGTACTTTTCACTTTCATGGGGTACGATACTTACTCGCTTTCTCTGGCAAAAACCGATTGGGAAAACCAGGACCTCAAAGTCCAATTAAAGCCTGCTGTTTTTGAATTGCAAGGCGTTGAAGTGACCCCACTTGATCCACTTGAGGTGATGCAAAAAGTAGCCGAGCGCATTCCTGAAAACTACCCTCTAGAGCATTACCTGATGAAAGGTTTTTACCGCGAAGCGGCGTATTTGCTCAAAGATTATCGACAGGAATTGGCCATCTCCGAAGGCGTTTTGGAGATTTCAAAAGAAAAACTAGGCAAAAAATACCTGAGTGATGAATTCGACCGGGTACGCATCATCAAGGGGTACAATCAAGTGACTGCCAAGGTAGTTTGGGTCAAAGACAAGGCTTACCCCATGCCGAATTTCACCCAAGGCGCTTATTTACCCGTTTTTTTGGACATCATCCGCTCAGATGAGTTCATGTTTCACAATAACTTGCTCAAGCATTACCAATTCAGTAGCCTGGGCCGCGACCATTATGCAGGTAAAACCATGATGATCATTGGTTTTGACCCCAAAGGAAAAACCAAACAGGCTTTTTTTCAAGGTAAATTGTACGTAGACCTCGACTCCTATGCCATCGTCAAAGCTGAATATACCCTGAGTGATACTGGTACTGAAAGGTTCCACATCGCTCAACCCAAGATCGACATCACCAAGCGCCAGTACATCATCAACTACCGCGAATACGAGGGACGCTGGTTTTTGCAAAATGCCCATTTGAAGAACCAGGTTTTCGACAAAGAATCTGGTCAAACCTTCGAGGCGATCATGGACTATGTGGCTACTGAACTGGAATTCCGCAGTTGGACCCGACAAGAAGAAGCCCAAAGTGTGGGGATCAATACCAATTTCACCAGCCTGTTGTACGCAGCACCGAAAGACTTTTTCAAAGGCTTCAACATTTTGGAAAGAGAAAGCAAAAAAGAGAACAATTGACAACCGAAGAGGTTTGATAAGAAAAACACCCTATGAAACACTTGTACTTGCCTTTTTTCCTCTTGTATTGCACCTTGCTGCATGCCCAAAAAACAAACCTGCGCGGACTGGTTTACGACTCATTGACGACTAAAAAGCTCGAATTTGTACAAATCAGCCTAGAAGGGCACCCCGAAATTGCCCTTAGCAATCGCGACGGGCGATTCAACATTGCAGTGCCCGAAACTGAGCGCAAAAGCAAATTGAAGGTTTCCATTACAGGTTACCAGCCCTTAGTCATTCAATTGGAAAAAATCAATTGGAACAATCCTGTGCTCAATGTCCCCTTGGCTCGAAAAACAATCCCCAGTTCCACAAGTATCCAGTACGATGCCAATCACTTGATGCAAAAAGTAATCCAACAGTTTGCGGAGAACCATCGCTATGCGGATCCTTACCTGGTTAAAGGCTGGTACGGCGAAAATGCCCGCCTTTTCGAGGACAAATGCCCCTTGTTCTTTTCGGAGGGCGAAATAGAAATTGCCAAAAACCAGATCATCCCCTTCCAGGGTGAACGACCCAAAGATTTTGTGCGCATACTCAAAGCCCACAAAAAAGCCCTGCCTGAGTTTTACAAGGCGAATGGTTTTTCTTACCCGGTGCCAGGTTTCATCCAGGGTTGTTTTTTGCCTTTGCGGGCCGATTTAGGCAGCTCACCCGAATTGCCCATTAACCGCGAGCTTTTGCAACTGTATTTTTTCCAACTTGAAGGCCAGGATACTTCAGCGGGCCGGAGAGTATTCATTATTGGATTCAAGCCCTTGGCAGGAGTGAAAAAGGCCATTTTTGAAGGCACAATTTACATTGACAGCGAAAAATTCGCCATTGTGAAAGCAGCTTATGCACTCAGCCCTTCGGCCTTGAACTTGGCCAATAAAAGCCTGGAAAAACTGAGTTTTAAAAGCCGCCAGTTCGTAATCAGTTACCAGGAATACCGTGGCAAATGGCACCTGCAAAACGCTTATTTGCGTCAGTTGGTGCTGGATGAGGATTCGCAACAACTCATTGAAGTACAGATGAATTATGCCCGTAGCGGAATTGAGTTCAGGTCGTGGAAGCAAGTGGAATTGGGGGAGGCTTTGTACGAATATGCTGATTTTACCCGCCTGGCCAAGGTTGCGCCTTATGATCCGAAGCGGGGTTTTTATGAGATTGAGAACAAGGGAAGGACGAAGCTGTAAGTTAGTTTAACTTGAGTTCTGGTTAGTTTGGCATATTTTCCAACATACGAGAGACGATATACAACATACGACATATGATTTGGGGGCTCGCTGGGGAAATTTGTCGTGTTTTTAGGTTCTCGTTTAGACGGTTTACTGAACTTTTGAAATTTGGTAAACCTTACTTGGACCCCAATTCCGCCAAAGTTCTTTCAATCTGCTTTTTGTGCCGCCGAAAATGTGCTTCCCAAAAGTCGAGCATGCCGAGCAAGCCCATGCGGCCACCGACGGGGTGCTTGTAAGCTTGAACTTTTTCCCAGCCTGGAGGCAGTGATTCCAGCAACATGCGCATGTTGCTGCGGTTCTGCTGCCACTCGCCGCTGATTTGGGCAAAACTGGCAATGGGCTTAAAGGCTGCTTCCGCTGCGCCTGCCGGGGCTTTGAATTTGATACTGGTGTTGAGATAAGTTTTAGTAAGGGTGCGTCGAAACCAGGAGCCCAAACCCAGCTTGGGTGGCAGTTTCATCGACAAGGTTTTTTTACTGAGGTAGTTGTGACCTCCTTTTTCAGCCAGCATCAGGTGTTGCATCACCTCATACACCGACCAGCGCCCCGGACCTGGTTGTTGGGCCAGTTTTTCGTGGGGGTAATTGATCAGGGTTTTGAGCAATTGCTCCAATTCGGTGTCGAGTTGTCGGAGTTTGGTGTCAATTTTGGCGTTCATACGATCTGGTTTGGAAGGATTTCAGGGCAAAATAGGGTGAAAGTTCGATATTTTTGAACAGTTGTTCAATTTTTTCACAAGTAGTGAGATTTTTCTCCGGGTCAGCGTTCACAACATTGCTATTATTTCGCTGAAAACTTCTTTGCAGCATTCTCTGAAATTACCCGCTTCATTGGTGGACAAAACAATGGGCCTGATTTTAGTTTTTACAGTACAATCAGGCCCATCATGTTTATCTCAAAATACAGTTCAAGTAATAAGTATTTGAGCTAAAATAAAATGGACATCTTTGTTTTTGAGGTTTCGCAAAAAAAGAACACAACTTCCTTCCAGTCAGTTGCTTTTTTTTCACTAAACCCAAACCTGTCCATCTTATTTTTTTACGCTCCCTAACGATCACCCTTTCAAATACTTCACGGGCGAGTTGGTATTGTAAAAGAAAAAGGACCACTGATCGGCCACTTCCTCAATGATCTTAGATGTAGGCTTTCCTGCGCCGTGACCCGCATTGGTTTCGATACGGATCAAAACAGGGTTTTCGCCCTGGTGGCTTTTTTGCAATTGCGCCGCAAACTTGAAGGAGTGGGCGGGTACTACCCGGTCGTCGTGGTCGGCAGTGGTGACCATGGTGGAGGGGTATTTTACGCCGGGTTTGAGGTTGTGCAAAGGTGAATAGCCCTTGAGGTAGCTGAAATACTTGGGATCGTCAGCCGAGCCATATTCGGGGATCCAGCCCTTGCCCACTGTGAATTTGTGGTAACGCAACATGTCCATCACTCCTACCGCTGGAAAGGCCACCGCAAACAAATCGGGCCGTTGGGTCATGGCCGCGCCCACGAGCAAGCCGCCGTTGGAGCCGCCAGAGATCGCCAATTTGTCTTTGCTGGTATAACCTTCTTTGATCAGGTATTCGGCTGCGGCGATGAAGTCATCAAATACGTTTTGCTTCTTGAGCAACATGCCACCTTGGTGCCAGTTTTCGCCATATTCGCCGCCGCCGCGCAGGTTGGGCATGGCAAAAACGCCGCCATTTTCCAACAAAATCAAACGCGATGCGCTGAACCCTGGGGTCATGCTGATGTTGAATCCGCCATAACCGTACAAGAAGGTCGGGTTTTTGCCATCCAGTTTCAAGCCTTTTTTGTGCACCACAAACATCGAGACCTTGGTGCCATCTTTACTGGGATAGAACACTTGCTTTTCTTCATAATCAGCAGGGTCAAACTTCAGTTTGGTTTCAAAAAACTCCTCTGACTGGCCCGTTTTGAGGTCGTATTTGAAAATGGCCCCCGGATAAACGAAGCTGGAGTAGGAATAAAAAGTAAAATCATCCTTTTCCTCGCCATAAAAACCACCCGCCGAGCCCAGGCCAGGCAATTTGATTTCCTTCTTGTTTTTGCCATCGTAATCCATCTGGTAAATGCGGGTCGTGGCATTTTGCAGGTAACTGGCAAAAAGCTTCTTGCCCACCGTGCTGCAACCTTCCAAAAGGTTTTTGCCCTCGGCGATGATGGTTTTCCAATTGGCTTTGTCGGGCTTGGCTGCGTCAATTTCGATCAAGCGATAATTGGGCGCGTCGATGTCGGTTTGGGCCAAAAAACGACCATTGCCCAAGTGCTGCACGATGCTACTTTTGTTGGAAGTACCTGGAAAAAGCAGTTGCATAGGCCCATCTTTTTCGAGGTCTTTGATGTAGGTCGAATAGCCATCGGTACCCGGCGCGGCGTACATCACGAGGTATTTGTAGTCTTCGGTCACGCCGCAATTGTGGTACATGTTGGGGTTTTTGCGGTCTTCGTACACCAGTTTGTCCTTCGCTTGGTCGTCACCCAATTTGTGGTAATAAATCGAATGGTACTGGTTGTTGCCCGACAGCTCTTGGCCCTTGGCGGGTGCTGGATAGCGGCTGTAAAAGAAGCCATCCTTGTACCAGGCTGCCCCAGAGAACTTGACCCACTTGAGTTGGTCTTTGAGTTCTTTTTTAGTAGCAATGTCCATCACGCGGATTTCGCCCCAGTCCGAGCCTGCCACTGAGCGGGTGATGGCCATGTACTTGTCGCTTTCGTCCGAGCCCAGAAGGTTGACGGTCGTGGTGCCTTCCTTCGACAAAGCATTGGGATCGACAAATACTTCGGGTTGGCCTTTGAGTCCTTTTTGCACATAAATGACCGACTGGTTTTGCAGGCCATCATTTTTGTAAAAAAAGAAATACTCACCTGCCCGCGAGGGCGCGCTCACCTTGGGAAAATTGAACAAATCCGTATAGCGCTCGGCGATGGCCTGGCGGTAAGGGATCTGCGATAGATAATCCTGGGTGACGTCATTTTGGGATTTCACCCAGCCTTTTACTGCAGCAGCAGTATCTTCTTCGAGCCAACGGTAAGGGTCGGGTACTTTGGTACCGTGGTAATCATCGACCTGATCAACGGTGTCGGTAGTCGGGTATGCTTTGACTTTGATGCTTTCAGCCTGCATGGATTGAGTATCGTTTTTGGGGCCGCATGCCGTGAATAGCGCAAGGGCCGGAAAAAGGTACAAATATGGTTTCATTGGTGGAGAATTTGAACATCAAAGTAGGCAATAATAACCCAGTAATCCAACCCCAGATTAGGGGATTTTAGACCAAACCTTGACAAAAAAAGATAAACAGACCTGGTTTATACGCTAAGTCAGGTGCTGAATCGCCTCAACTCCTCAAAACCGAAATACCTTGACCAATGCCATATGTTCGCCCGAAACCACCTTGAACCAATATGTACCTGGTGCGTAAGTGCTCAAATCCAAGCGCCCATCTGGTGGCAATGCACCCCGATAAACCAAGCGCCCGGCTACATCGTGCAACCACAACTCGGCGTCTTTCTTCAGCAGGTTTTCAGGCCAGTCAATTTGTACAAAGCCATTGCTGGGATTGGGAAAAACCTTTAGCTCAAGCTGAACCCGACTGGTGGAGCGGGTAGCCACAATCAAGGGACAGTTCATGTTGGCGCAGGGCTTACTCAGGTCAAAATCCGTGCTCAGACACTCGTATTGTGGCGGGTTGCCACAAAGGCTTTTGTTTTTGATGACCTTACGGATCAAGTCCCAAATCATCGGCTCGTCTTTTTCCAAAAAACCATGCCCTGCTCCTTTGAACAAATGCAAACTGAGGGGGCGTCCGGTTTTGTGCAAAGTTTGTATATTTTGAATGGCTGGGGGGCCTGCTGGCCAAGTCGGGCAAGCGTTCGTTGGGCTTAAAAAGGGAGCCACCTCGTCACAAGTGCCTTCTATCAGGTAAGTATAGGTACGCTCAGAGGCATCTACCATGCTTTCGCTCAAAAAACCAGGAGGCCCCATTGGCACTATCGCCTTGACTGGGCGCAAAAGCGGCGGCAAAGTCCCCAAATCACTTACGATCGGGGCAATAATGCCACTGTCTTCATTGTCCCAGAATGGAGTGCTCAAGGCCAGTACTCCACCTGCGCTGAAGCCGTGAATAAATACTTTGGCGGTATCGATATAATACTGTGCAGCATTATTGATGAGGTAGTTGTAGGCATATTTGGCATCCTGAATGGCGCGGTAATTCATGCGAATGGCCTCGTTGACGGTATTGCCACAAATCGAGTCTTTGGGCATGCCCAAGCGATACGAAATCGAAGCGGTAATGAAGCCGTGCTGGGCAAAAGAAATGGCGGTATTGCTATAAACATCCTCGTTGCCAAACACAAAGCCCCCGCCGTGAATCAAAATCACCAGGGGCCTTTTTTGGGTGGTAGCAGGCTGGTCGGCGAGGCTGCGAGGCAAGTACACATCCAAGTCCAGGTCAGTCATTTGGTTTTTAGCGTTCAAAGCCCGGCGATAGACGATATTTTGCAAGATTTTGGGTTCACACAAAGGGTATGAAGGGCATTCAGGGGTGGTCAAAGTACTGGCCCCACAAGCCGAAAAGGCGTTTAAAGGCACACTGGTGGGTAAACAGGCGCTGGCCGTTATTCCCGACAAAAACAAGCGAGGATGTGGACCATTGTCCTCGCCCACGCTCATGAATTGCGTACCATCACCGTTGATCGGCACTATGCTATTGACCTTCTGTGCATAAAATTCTTGCCCATTGTGCAGGAAAAGAATCGACTTGATGCTCAATCGGGGTTTGTAAGCAATGCGATAAACGGGCAACGCTCCTGGAAAAAACAAAGACTGATCGTGTCGGGCGCTGAGCAAAAGGGTGCTGTCGCTGCTGATTTGCAGGTCGTTGGGTAAAACATTGGCAATGGACGATGGGAAAATCAGGGAGTCGATGGCCACGCCAGTATGAAGGTCCAATTGGTACAAGGCCAAAACCCAATTGGGCGTTGCTGGTCGGCTGCTCGCCAGGAGTAACTTGCCATCGGAGCTGAGCAAGAGTTGTGGATCGGCTCCCGTTTTTTTGCGTTCCCAGAGCAGTTCGGGTTGGCCATCGTTGTTTTTGTCCTCGTACTTAGAGATGGAAACTTTGGGCAGTTCTCCCAACAAAAACACATTTTCCGCCGCAAATAGATTGCTTCCACTAACGATTAGCTTGGACTTGCTTTCGATGAAGGAGAAGTTTTGTGCTGTTTCCCCTCGCCAGACCAGGTTCTGGTCTAGCAAGGCCAAGTGCAGGTTTCCACCAAAAAAATCATCGTTGAAACTGAGCGCGTAACCACTGCCAAAAGGCTTGATTTGGGGGCTGTCGTGGTTGAATTCACCATTGCCACTGGCGGCATAAACCCGCAAGCCAATGGTGTTATTTGGCACCAAATCGGGGCCGCAGCGCAAGGTGAAAATCCGGTTGTAGCGTTTGCCACTAGCCGCACTACGCCTTAAAGTCCCACTGACGATCAAGTCGCCATTGGGCAACAGCAGTAAGTCTTTGACGATTGAACTATCACCCAGCAAAGGCTGTAAGTTGGCCAGTTTTTCGATTTTTCCTGCGCAATCAAACTGTACCAGCATGGGGACTTGGTTCCATTGTCCGCCCACGATTTGGCTGCCACTGGACATGCGGATGATTTTTTGGCCCGTACTGAAGTCCTTGCCAATCACCCCATAAGTTTCACGCAGGGGGCGAGTGTTGGCACTGGGGGTGCTGCATTGGTTGCGCAAGTGAAAAAACGAGCGGTTGAAGAAACCCCGGATGCCCGCCGCTGCAAAATTTTCACCAGAATCATCGAAGGGCACCACGCTGCTGACGTTCATATTGGTCAAAACATCCGGGTTGGGGATGTTTTGCACATCAATAATTCTTAGGGGATTGGCAGCAATGCGGTAAATGCGTGAGCTCGTATAAGTACCCAAAATATTGGGCTGGGTACTCCGCACTGCGGCCATCAAATTGCCGTCTCTCAAGGCTTTCAAGTCATACCCTTCGTCAGCCAGGCGATCACCCCAAAGCAAAGAATCCAACAGTACGCCATCGCTGGCCTTGTACCGCATGAGGAGAGCATTGCTGCCTTGATTGGCCGTATTGCGTTCTCCCAACACAAAAACTTCATTGCTTTTTGCTTGCCAAGCCAGCCCCCGGATGGCATTGGCGGCAAAAGTTTTAGACCACAAAACCGTACCATCGGCCTTGAGGTGCAGCAAGAGTACGTTGGAGGTAAAAGCCAGGTTGACGGCCAGGAAATAGGTATTGTTGCCAGCAGCGATAGCATAAGGCGCTTCAAAAAAGCCATTGTTGCTGACTTTACTGGCTGTCAATTCCAGTTTTTCATCAAATTCATGCACCAGCAGATCTCCAGGGTTGAGACCCGCGCCCGTGGAGACCGTTGTGGCTAGCGTGTAACCAGTAGAAGTTTTTAATAAGCAAGGCGAACTTTGCTCTGCCAAACTAACGAAGCCATTGGGATAAGTGAAGGCCCCTAATTTTTTGACCCCAATGCTAAGGTCTAAGTCCAAGTTTGGTTTAGTTTTGAGCAAAACTGCTTTTTGCAAAGCATCGCCTGCCGCAGCGCAGTTTTTACATTCGCCAGTCACGACCAGGCTGCCATCAGGGTTTTCGGCGAGATCGCGGAAAAAAGATTTGCCGCCAATGGCCGCTCCATAGCGCTGAAAAGCCAGTTGTTGGCCCTGGGCATTGACTTTGAGCAGGTAAGCTTGCCCATTCCATTCGCCCGCCAACACAAAAGTACCGTCGGCGAGAGTGAGCATTTTGTATACCCGATTGGTATCGGAATTGACTTGGCCAAAAGGCAGGGTGAGTTGTTGGCATTGCCCAAAAAGCAAGCAGGGCAGACCAATGGCCAGCAGAAAAAGGATAGTGGATTTCATTGGTTTTAGGTTCGGTTAGGGTAAAAATGTTAACCAAAGATAAACCATTTTTTGACATATCCAAATCAAAAGCCTTGATAATGAGGGCTCAGGGAATGGGCATGGTCCCGTACTTTTTGCCTTGCCCCGTCATTTTGATCAGGTAATTGAGGCGTTTTTGAGATTCATCTCTGCGACTGGGGCCACATTCAATGATCCAACTGACCTTGAGGCGCTGGTACAAATGCGGAAAACCCTGAAAATTAACCCATACTTGGGGATCGGCTTTTAGTTGCTCCTCAACCCAATCGGGAATGGTAAACGGATCATCCGGTGAGCCGATTTGATTGGCGATGGGAGCAATGCCCAATGGCGTCATCAAACCCTGGGCCTGGAGTTTCCAAATGCGCTGGCGGTTGAGCTCAGACAGGAAGGTTTTCTTGCGGCGCGGCGTTACGCGTTGTACCGAACTTTCGGGGGCATTTTTCTTCACTGCGCCATCAATCCAGCCAAAGCAAAGGCTTTCTTCGACCAGCTCGTCGTAAGTGATACAGGGTTTACCGCTGGCTTTGATGTAGGTTTCTACCCAGATTTCGGTTTTGGTCTGGCCGTTTTCGATGAGCCAGTCGCGCCATTCTTGGCGGTTTTTGGGGTAAAATATTTCGGTGACTTCGAAGGGCATGGTTTGGGTTTTATTGGTGAAAGATAGGGAAAAATTGGCTGAAGCGGGGTTTATAGCTTCGTCAATATGTTTTTGTCTAAACCAGAATTCTCAGAAATACAGAATTACTTGTGTGACCTTGACCAATTTTTTCTAAATCAAAATTTGAAAGAATTACAGAATTAGGCCGCTTCGCGGTTGGGACACTAAAGCAGAAAGCGGCGGAAATCATGTTTTTCAAAAAATCACAAAAATCACCCTTCATATCCCCAAGGCTCGTAGCAAAATTTCGGGGTCAAACCCTTTCTCAATGCTGTCAAAATGGGTCTCAAACACCTCATTTTGTAGCTTAGTGGCGTAGTTTTCGGCAAAAAAATGCTCGCCGAAGTGGATCACATAGTGCAATAGGAAGAAGCGATAAACCTCCCGCAGGCTGCGAATTTCTCTTTCGGTGAGTGGAAAAACGGCGTGGTAGGCTTTGATAAAAAGAAGAAAGCGCTCCTCGTTGAGTGGACCAATGTTGTAGGTGAACACTGTGCGGTCGCCACGGTCCGATACTACCCGGCTGAAAAAGTAAAAATCCAGCATCCGGGTGCTCATGCGGAACCAGTCGTAATCCCAACGCGAATGCAATTTGAGCGAGTTGGTGACCGAAAAATTACCAATGTTCCAGTCCACAAACACCGGGATGCGGTCGAAACGCGACATGCTGAGTTTTTCCGAATTTTGCTGAAACAAGGCGCACTGTTGGCGGATGATTTCCGTTTTTTCGGCAGAGAAATGGATTTTCCGGGGATTGTCCAGCTCTTGCAGCAAGCTGTCGATGTCCACCTGCATGGTTTTGGAGTTGGTCGGCAAGGTATGGCGAATGCTGTGACAGGTTTTGTGAAAATGGGCAATTTCGCGGGCCAGTTTTTCAATTTCCTCCTCGTTGAGGCGGCGCGGCAAGCGTTTTTTGCTGTAAACTGGACGGTAAAAAACTACCCAAACATCGGTACCTTCGTGGATAAAACGGTGTACAAACAGCTCATTTCCCTTCATCAAAGAACGCGCCAATAGATTTTCATAAGGCGAAGGCAGGTTATTCGCCAATACATTGATGATGGTGTGGTCTTCTTTGAAATGATCGTGTTGACCAAAATGGGAAAGCTTGGCGATGACAAAACTCTTGTCTTCAAATCGAACGCGGTACACCCGATTGGTGGAAACCAAAGCACTGATGTCTTTGATTTCCAGGATGGTACGCGAAGCATCGTAGGCTTGCCAGGCGTTGCGAATCACCTGGTGCAGTTGTTGTGGTAAAAGCATATTTAGCTTGGTCAGGACTGTGCTGTGGGTACAGCTCGGCAAAGTTAGGGAATTCTCGCTGCTAAATCCAGCACCCAACCAAGTCATTCCTCAAAATCTTGTCTGACTTTACGCGTTCACACTTTTGGTCTGACCAAAACCAATTCTACCCAAAAAAATCAACCCTAACGCACTTACTACACAAAGCAACGGTACGATTTGCCACCAGAAGTCGAAGCCCCACTTCTCCACCACATTGAGCCCAATGGCTGGCGAAAGGATATGCCCTACCGCAAAAGCGATGGAGTAAAGCCCCAGGTATTGCCCCCTGGTGCTGCTTGGTGCCCGGTCAACTACCAGGCTATTGGCAAAGGGCAAGAGGAATATCTCGCCGATAGTGATGCCCATCATGCAAAGCACCGCAGCGGTAGCTTGCAAAGGAAAATATTGCAAGGCGATGAAGGCCAGACCAATCAAAACAATCCCAAGTGTCACCAAGCGCATTTTACTGAATTGGTTCTCGATTTTATAAATCAAAGGCATCTCAATCAAGGTGATGATCAAGCCATTGCAAGCCAATAAAAAGCCAATGTGGTTTTCTTGCCAATGCCAGTTTTCCTTCAAAAAAACCGGAACAACGGTGAAAAACTGCAGAAAAGCCAACCCACCAAACATCATCAGCACAAAGAACAGGAGAAAAGGGCGATCGCGGTAAGGCGATTGAGCGTTTTCAACAGCTTTAGTTTGGCTTTCCTTTTTGGGTTGGACCTGCCGATTGGGCAAGTAAGCCCGATAGAACAAAGCAGCCGCAATACAAGTGGCACCATCGATGACGAATAACCAGATATAACCAAATTGATAGGCCAATAATCCGCCTAATGCCGGCCCCAAACCAAAGCCCAGGTTGATGGCCAAGCGCACCAAAGACAAGGACCGGGTATAGGTTTCAGGAGTGCTGTACGAAGCCAGAGAAGCCATGTTGGCCGGGCGAAAGGCATCGCCAACAAGGCCCAGGAAAAAAGTACCGATGACCAACGCACCCACACTCTTTAGGGGAATCAGGGCAAAAAACACCAATCCGCTCAAAAACAAAGACCAAAACATGACCTGGTAATAACCCAACTTGTCGGTCAATTTTCCGCCAATGAAAGTACCCAGTACCGCTCCTACCCCAAAGGACATGATCACCCAACTGGCCTGGGTTTTGGACAAAAGCAAGTGCTGGGTCAGGTACACCCCCAGGAAAGGGATGACCATCGTACCCGCTCGGTTGACGAATGAAACCAGGGCCAATAGCCAGGTTTCCCTGCTCAAACCCTGGAAAGAGTTGCGGTAGGCGTGAAAAGCTCTCGAAATCATAAGCAGTGTGATGTGGACTTGTTTGGGTGGGGTTTAGAGCAAGTAAGAGATAAAACATTCCGATTTGTAGGGAAGTTCCATTTTGAAATAGTGTTTTGTACGAAACTTGAATTTCCTATTAAAACTTGAGCATGAAACCCACAAAACTCAAACAAGCTTGAAAAGCCACCTGTGCGCAGGTGGCTTTTCAAGCTTGTTTGAGATTCAGACAGAACCAGCAGTATCTTTTCCCAGCATCACTTGAGACAGGGCGTGTCCTGTCTTTACTTTAAGGCTCTTATTGGGTTTCAAGTGATTTCTAAATGAGTTTGTTCTGGCCATCAAGCCCCAAGACTTTTTTGACTTACGACTTACGAGTGACGACTTACGACTTACGAAATTGGGCTTCGATTGAAGATTTGTGGTGCATCAAATCATTATTTTACGATTCAAGTTTTCCCAATAAAATAGCTGAGTAAGAAGCTGTTTAAAAATTCTGGGGCAGAATTTTGAGGATTTTGTAAAAGGGAATCGGCCTAGTAATTTGTGGTTTCAAAATCTAAATTACGATGGTAATCAAACGAGGTCACTTTTCCAAGGGACGC
>JAAFJY010000038.1 GCA_013299105.1 Chitinophagales bacterium
GCGTCCCTTGGAAAAGTGACCTCGTTTGATTACCATCGTAATTTAGATTTTGAAACCACAAATTACTAGGCCGATTCCCTTTTACAAAATCCTCAAAATTCTGCCCCAGAATTTTTAAACAGCTTCGTAGGCTTCTTGCGAAGCAAGACCCTGTCTTTGGAATCCATTTTCTACAAAGCTTTTGGCTTCTTGTGAAGCGCACACGCTAATGGGATTTCAAGGGTGTAATGGATATTTCGTTACACGTTTGGACAACTGGAATGGTTATAGGCTTCAATCAAAACCAAGCATTCAATTTTAATAAATATTTCATACTTTGCTTTTTTAGCTGCCTAATTTTTTTGTAAAACTTCATTCTATTAGTGAAACCATCTTTGGAAAAAGATCACTTCTTTAATTTTTTTGCTAACATAAATCAATTCAATTACTTGAAAATCATTACTAAATATATCATGTGAATTTTTTATAATAACTTCCTTGTTATTTGAATATTCTAAAATATTATTTTTGGTTTCTTCGATTGATTTCAAAACGAACGCAGTATTCGAATCTTGTGTAAATATTTTGGGGGAAGAAGTAAATTGCTTGGTATGATTAAATAATTCGGCAAATATGTTATCCAAAACACCTTCAAGTTCTCCTAATTGCAATTTTACTTTTAGGTTATCATCAATTGTTGTGAATGATAAGTTTTTGTTACCTTTTAATTCAGTTTCCTCAAATGATATTACTGAAAGCATATACCCATCTGATAGTATCTCAAAAATACGGTTTAGATAATAAATTTGAGTTTCTAATTCAGGTTGAAACATAGCCATTGGTTTTCGCTTTTAAAAAAATAATACAAGCACGTATATTGATAAGATAAAACATCTTGAACATGAAGATAAGCTCGGTCTATGAACATTGCAAATTTCTTTGCTTTGAATTGTAAAGGCACCAAATCCCTCACCACTCAATTCAAAGCCACCTCAAAAGCCCCCACATTGTCATAATCCCTAAAATCCACGGGCATTACACCCGATACACCTTGCTCCACCATGTACACCCCATAAATCGTATCCACCGCAGCCATCGTAAGCTTGTTGTGAGTAACAATAATGAACTGCGATTCCTTCGAGAATTTCTTGATGATGCGGTTGAACTTGGTGATGTTGGCATCGTCCAAGGGGGCATCTACTTCGTCGAAAATACAGAAGGGCGCGGGCTTGAGCAGGTACAAGGCAAACAGCAAGGCAGTCGCGGTCAGGGTTTTTTCGCCGCCGGAGAGCTGGCTGATGGTCTGCGGGCGCTTGCCTTTGGGTTTGGCCACGATTTCGATCTTGGAATCGAGCGGGTTGTCGGGATCGAGCAGGATCAGGTCGCAGTTGTCGTCTTCGGTGAAGAGGCTGCGGAATACGTCGATGAAGTACAAACGCGCCTTGTCGAAAGCCTCCAAAAACTGGCGGGTTGCCGTTTCTTCGATCTCCTGGATGGTTTGCTCCAGGGATTTTTTAGCGGCCACGATGTCGTCCCTTTGCTGCGAAATGCTGTCGTAGCGCACCTTGATCTCGTCGTAAGCTTCTACGGCCATGGGGTTGATCTCGCCATAAGTATCCAGGCGTTTTTTGAGCTTGTCCACCTCTTCTTGTAGCTCGGCTTCGGGGCGGGTGCTTTTTACTTCTTCGTTCAGGATGTCGTTGATGCCAATTTCAAACTCGATGCGCAGGCGTTGGGCAATGGAGCTGATTTCAAATTTGACATCGTTGAACTGGTCTTTTTGGGTATTGATTTTGATTTGTAAATCCTGTTGCTGACGGGTCAGTTTGCGCAGGCGGTCTTCCATTTCCACCATGCCACTGCGGGCTTGGAAGTAGAGCTGCTCCGCCTCGGTGAGGGAGGTTTCGCGGCTGCCCCTTTCGCCATAAAAATTTTGCAACTGCACGGTCATTTGATCGAGCTCCTGGTTGAGGATGTCGATTTCCTGGCCAGCGTTGACGATGGCTTGCTGGTTGACGAGCATCGACTGCTTGGCCTCGGCAATTTGTTTTTCGCGGAAACTCAATTCCTGCTGGAAAGTATTGACCTTGTTTTGTTGGCGGATGAACTGGATGTTTTTTTCATTGTACGCTGCCGAGGCCTGGCTCAATTGATCGGCCAATTGGCGGTAAGAGCCATCGGTTTCGGAAATTTTGGCCTTTACTTCCTCCAAAGCCAACAAGCGCGCTTGCAAGTCTTTCTCGATTTGGGCCACGCTTTGGCTCAACTCGGTGATGCGTTGCTCGTGGTCGGCCCTTTTGCTGGCGACTTCCGAAATCAGGGTCTCAAAGTTTTGCAAACTGGTCGCCAAGCCTACTTTTTCCTGGGCCAATTTGTTGAGCACCAAGCGTTGTTGCTGGATTTCGAGGTCCGAGCGCTTGGTTTTGAGCTGGTCAACCTTTTCTTTCAGGCTGAAATAGCTGCTGGACAGGCGGTTTTCTTCCTGCTCGCCTTTTTTGATGGCTTCTTCCAGTATTTCGAGGTTCTTTTTACGGCCAATTTTTTTGCCTTCAAACAAGCCAATCGAGCCGCCCGACAAGCTGAACCTGCGCTTGGTGATGCGCCCACTGCGCGACAACAACACGATGTCTTGATCGGGCAAAGTGCCGGAAATTTCGTCTTTTTCACTCATCAGCACATTTTCGAGCAGGTAGCTGACGAGGTTGCGGTATTGAGGTTCGGTTTGTACCAATTCGATGGCCATTTGCGTATCAGGCAAAAGGGTCATCGGTGGCTGGTAGTCGGTAAAAGACTCCAAAACGAAGAAATTGGCCTTGCCTTTTTGGGTTTTGCCCAACAATTCAACCGCTTGGTAAGCGTCTTCCAACTTGGGCACTACATAATAATTAAGGTAGGGCTCCAGGTAGTTTTCGATGGCAATCCGGTAGTCTTCTTTCACGTAAATCAGGTCCGAAAGCAGGGGCGCGTCTTTGTTCCATTCCTTGCTTTTGGCCAAAAACTGAATGGACTCAGGGAAGCCTTCCAGGTTTTCGACCATGCTTTTGGTCAGCTTGAATTCGTTGCGCTTGGCATCGAGTTCGCGGCGAACCTTGGCCATTTTCTGGTTGAGTTCGTTGAGTTCGGTCTCGCTTTTTTGCAAATCCTGGATGCGCTGTTCTTCGGCTTTTTCCAGGCTGCTTACAATATCGCCTTGGCTTTTTTCTTGTTTTTCGAGTTCGGCTACTTTTTGCTGCAAGCCAGCAATAGCTTCGGTGCGTTGCTCAATTTCGGCTTCGCTTTGGCTCAGGTTGCGGCGGTGGTTGTCGATCTGGTTGAGGCTGATGGCCTTTTGCTTCTCCAGTTCGTTCACCGCCCGTTCGAGGGCTTGCTGGTTTTGCATTACTGCGTCTAGGTCGGCCTTCATGGTGCCGTGGCCGCCGCGAATTTTTTCCAGGTTTTGCTCGGCAGTTTCCAGTTCTAGTTCCAAGCGGGCTTCCACCCTTTTCTCGACCTGCAATTCAGAACGGTAATGCTCCACGTCTTGCTCCAATTGCACGATGCGTTGGCGGGCGGCACGGATTTCACCTTCCAGTTTGAGCTGGTTTTGCTGCACAAACTGCTGCTTTTGCTCCATCATCTTGCGGTCGTTCTCCAGGCCACGGATGCGGCCCACCAGGCTGTTGAGGTCGTGTTGGCGTTCGGAGAGGGCCTTTTCTTTGTCGAGGTGGGTTTTGTGTTCTTGTTCCAAAACGGCTTCCAACTGGCGGCTTTCCACGTCCACTTTGCGGTAAGCATCCTGGTCTTGCTCGATGATGGCGGTCAAAGACTTGTGTTTGTCTTTGAGCGTGGCCACTTTCAAGAGGGAAAGATCTACGCTCAAGAGCTTGTATTCCTCGCGCAACTCAAAGTATTTCTGGGTGCGTTTGGCTTGTTTTTCCAGGGATTTGAGGTTGCCGCTGATTTCGTGCAAGAGGTCTTCGATGCGCTCCAGGTCGTCGGCGGTGCTGCGGAGCTTGTTGAGGGTTTCTCGTTTGCGCATTTTGTACTTCGACACCCCAGCGGCCTGCTCGAACATCTTGCGGCGCGAGTCTTCCTTGTCTTCCAAAATGTCGTCCACCATGCCCAGGGCGATGATGGCGTAAGAATTGGAGCCGATGCCCGTGTCCAAAAACAAGCTGGTGATGTCTTTCAAACGGCAAGTCACGCCGTTGAGTCGGTATTCACTTTCGCCAGTGCGGTACAGGATGCGCGAAATGGTGACTTGGTTGTAATCGGTGGGCAGCAGGTTGCGGGTGTTCTCAAAAGTAAGCGAGACCTGCGCGATCCCGGAAGGCTTGCGTTTTTTGGTGCCGTTGAAAATCACGCTCGACATTTGGTCCAAGCGCAATTCCCTACTGCTCTGCTCACCAAGCACCCAGCGAATGGAGTCCACGATATTCGACTTCCCCGATCCATTGGGGCCTACAATGCCAATCACATCCTCGTTGAAATTGACGATGGTTTGATTCGCAAAACTCTTGAACCCCTTGATTTCCAAACTCTTCAAACGCATGTGCTTACTGGTTTTTTCTGTTTTGAGGTAAAAACTCAAGACAGTGGGCTTGTTGCTCGTCGCTCGTTCAAGTCTCCAGACTTGAATGCGACATTGGCGCGTCTCTGACGCATTGCCAGCCTACAAAAGTAGGTAAAAGCTCCTCCCCTAGCCGTTGATAAGCAAAAGAGTTATCCACAAGGACTGTGGAAAAGGTGGAAAGTTTTGAACACAAAAAAGGAAAGTGGTGGAAAACTGGGGGACTGGGGCGAAATAATAAGACATTCACATTTTAGCACTGATACATTAATGCACCCCTAATACCCAGCTTCGCAAGAAGCTTAACATTTGTAGAAACCCGATGTTCGACCCGATTTCTCAACTACTGGCTTCGCAAGAAGCCTAAGATTTTTGATTTCTTGGGCTTCTTGCGAAGCCCAGACCCGCCTTTGGGTCCCACCTGTGCTACAAAGCTTTTAGCTTCTTGCGAAGCACGCCCGCTAATGGAATTTCGAGGTCAATTATTAGGATTTCGCTGCCCGTTTTGAAACTGGTTTGGGCTTTAGTGACAAGCCACGAATAAACCTTACCAAATCGCAACTTCGTTGCCTCGCTGCGCGAGGCCATTTTTGGAACACGGATGACACGGATGACACGGATTAAGCGGATTTACACGGATTTTCAGCATGACGTTGACCATGATGTTGACAACTGGCAATTAAAAAATTGGTAAGGTTTATTTTTGAACCGTTACTTATCCTTCAATTAAACTCAAGCATTCATTCATCAAAATACATAGACCTTATTTTATTTTGTTTCCAGCCAACCAGTTTTGAAGTTTACGTTTACCAAACTTTTGAAGTTGAGCAAACGCAAAGGCCAAAACTAGACTGGCAGCATGGTTTTAGCCTTTGCTGCCGCCTTGAAGCACCCCAACAACACCTCAAAATCACCCTCGTCATTGTACACATTCGGTGCCACCCGGATGGCATTGCCGCGCACTGAAACCAAGACTCGTTTTTCACTGAATTGTTGTTGCAAAACGGCAGGGTCAATGTTTTCACCCAAGCGCACCCCGATCAGGTGATTGGCGCGGCTTTCGAAGGGATCGACCTGGCAACCCAAATCCT
Source organism: Chitinophagales bacterium (assembly GCA_013299105.1). Classification (GTDB taxonomy): domain Bacteria; phylum Bacteroidota; class Bacteroidia; order Chitinophagales; family Saprospiraceae; genus Haliscomenobacter. The sequence goes on from JAAFJY010000038.1 coordinate 5,620, forward strand.
GCAAGGCCGCAATGGTATCGCGTGAAATTCTGGCACAATAGGCCTGGATATTGTCAATGCCCCATTCCAGCAACTGCCGCATGGCTTCGGCAAACATCGGCGCGAGTACAAATTGGCTTTGTTCGCCCATCGAATAACGCCCTGCGCCGGGTTGGTAAGCAGGTTGGTAATTGACCAAATTGCGGAAATCTTCGCTGTGCAGGCGGTTGATCCAGTTTTCTTCAATGGGTGTACCCTGGTCAAAAAGCGGACCGTAATAAGCAGCACCCAAAGAATAAGGCCCCATCAGCCACTTGTAGCCGCCACACACCACCGCATCGGGTTGGAATTTGGCTACATCGAAGGATAAAGCCCCTATCGACTGGGTGCCGTCGATGACCAAGGCCGAGCCCACTGAGCGGGCTTTTTGGCCAATGGCTTCGAGGTCGTACAAAGTGCCGTCGGCCCAATGGACATGGCCTAAAGTGACTACTGCGGTTTTTTCGTCGATTCCATCCAAAACGGCTTGGGTAAGGGCCTGTCCACGGTTACTGGACGGGGCAGCGGAGACGGTTTTGAGGCTGCCGTTTTTTTCTTCCACCAAACGTTGCCAAATGTAAAAGTTACTGGGGAATTGTTCGGCGGCCAGCACAATGTTTTGGCCAGCCCGAAAAGGCAAATTTCTGGCTACATTCGCCAAACCATACGATACCGAAGGTACAATGGCTACCCTTTGTGGATCCGAAATGTTCAAAATGGCCGCAAAACGGGCTTTTACTTCATTGGGAGCGCCGAAAAAATCAGGGATGGTGGTTTCCCAGGGGCTGTTTTTGCGCAGCACACTTCTCAGCCCAATCTCGTCCACCGATTTCATTTGGGGCGACATGTAGGCGCAATTGAGGTAGGTTATGTCTTCGGGGATGGAGAAAAGGTGTTTTTGGCAAGAGAGCATATGGATGAGGATTTTTTGGCTGAACCAGAAATTGACGGATAGTCTGCACGTTTACCAAACTTTGGAAGTTTAGCAAACGTGCAGACTATCCGCCCGCTTTTTTGCTTTGGGTGTAGCCTTTTTCGATCAAAAGCTTGAGGACTTTGTCGCGGTGGTCGCCTTGGATCACAATTTCGCCGTCCTTGGCGCTGCCGCCTACGCCACATTTGGTTTTCAGGAATTTACCGAGTTCTTCCAGAGCGTCATTGGGGCCGATGAAGCCTGTGATCAGGGTCACTTCCTTGCCGCCGCGTTGCTTGCGGTCGATCTGGATGCGCAGTTTTTGTTGATTGGCTGGCAGTTCGGCTGCTGCTTCTTCCTCTTCGTATGCGTAGTTGAAGTCGGGGTCGGTGGAATAAACCACGCCGATTCTTTTGTCTTTGTCCTTTCCTTTGTCTTTCTTACTCATGCTTGTATAAATATGGTAAAATGACGAAAAGACAGGGCATGCCCTGTCTCTCTACACTCTCTTCCCTTTCATCGCCTCCACAATCGCATGGTCCATTGCGCGGTGCGCCAGTGGGCCAGTGTAGTTGTTCAGCTCCTCTAGGTGGCGGTTGATCGCATCTTTGTCGTTACCAGCCACAGCTTCGCGCAGGGTTTGGGCCAGGGATTGGGTGGTGGCAATTTCCTCTTCATTGAGGATTTCGCGGTTTTGCACCACAAATCGTTCGGCACTCAAGACTACATTGTTTCCTTCGTTGCGGGCTTCGAGCAAGGAGCGCGCTTGCAAGTCATCGGCTGCGTTTTGGATGGAGTCGATCAACATCAAAGCCATTTCCTCTTCGCTGATGCCATAAGAAGGTTTTACTTCGATTTCCTGCTCTAAATTTGAACGCAGTTCCTGGGCTTTGACCCGTAGGATGCCATCGGCATTGAGCAAAAACTGGATTTCGATTTTGGGCAGACCCGCTGGCATCGGCGGAATACCTTTGAGGATGAACTCGCCGAGTTTGCGGTTGTGCTCCACCAGATCGCGTTCGCCCTGGAAAACCGAAATTTTCAGGTTGCGTTGGCCATCAATCGAGGTGGTGTAGCGGCGGCCCACGCGGGTCGGGATTTTAGAATTGCGGGGGATGATCACGTCCATCAAGCCGCCTACGGTTTCGATGCCAAGAGAAAGTGGGGTTACGTCCAGCAGCAGGATATTTTTTTGGTTACCAGCCAAAACATCGGCCTGGATGGCTGCACCGAGGGCCACTACTTCGTCGGGGTTCACGTCGTCAAATACGGAGCGACCGAAGAAGTCCGACACCATTTTTTTCACCAAAGGCGTGCGGGTTGAGCCCCCAACCATGATGATCTGTTCTACCTGATTCGCCAATAAACCTGCATCGCGCAAGGCACTTTGGCAGGCATTGATGGTTTTTTGAACCAAAGGGCGGATCAATTGCTCGAATTCAACCAAACTGAGTGAAAAATTCCAGTCGCTGATCGTACCATTGAAATTGGCTTGGGTACTGAGTTGTTTTTTAGCTTGTTCGGCCAAAAGGCGAATAGCTTGATTGAAGTTTTTGTCTTGTTCCAAAACTGTGGGGCCAATCTGCTGGACCTTCAACCAATGGTCGATGATGGTCCGGTCGAAATCGTCGCCGCCCAAAAAAGTATCGCCATTGGTGGCTAACACCTCAAAAACTCCTTGCTCAATGCGCAAGATAGAGATGTCAAAAGTACCCCCACCCAAGTCGTAAACCGCGACCGTTTGTGAAAGCGCAGGATCCAGACCAATACCATAAGCCAAGCTAGCTGCGGTAGGTTCGTTGACGATGCGGAGCACGTCCAAACCCGCCAATTTGCCCGCATCACGGGTCGCCTGGCGCTGAGAATCATTGAAGTAAGCGGGAACAGTGATCACTGCTTTGTTTACAGTTTCGCCCAATTCAGCTTCGATGCGTTGTTTCAAAGCCTTCAAAATCTCTGCTGAAAGCTCAATTGGCGTGTAATATTTGTCTTTTACCCGGATTTTGACCAAACTATCCTGGTCGTCGTCGATTATTTTGTAACCAAAATAATTATGAACCGCCTGAATATCGCGATAAGACTTGCCCATTAATCTTTTAACCGAAAAAATGGTATTTTCCGGATCGCTGATGAGTTTTTCCCTGGCTTCGTCTCCTACCAGAATTTGACCTTCTTGCGTAAAGTGCAAAACCGAAGGTACCAGGGTGTTTTTGCCATTGGTGCCTTTCACCGCCACTGCTAGCCCGTCTTTGATATAGGCGACGAGGCTGTTGGTGGTGCCCAAATCAATGCCCACGATCAATTCTTTTGGTGCTTCGATGGGGGTTTCATCGGCTTTGAGATTTCCGGTTTTGAGGTCTATCGCAAATTTGGCCATTCGTTTGGATTTTGATCTTCAGCTTGTTTGTGCCGAGAACTGAGCTCGCTTCTTGCGGGCGAAGGTAGTGATAAAAAAAGAAGACCAAGCTGATGGTTACCCATTCTTTTTATCGCCAACTAAACAGTACTTGAGTTCAGAATGTTTTGTTGAAATATCAGCTTGTTTTTTCAGCTTTCAATCTGCGTTCAGCCTCAAAATAATCTCCTCTTTCGTAAATATTGTACCTTTTGACTAAACCTTTTTCTCCCAATGCTATTTCTACCAAGTCATTTGATCAATTTAGTAAGAAGCTAAAATTGATCAACCAAGTGTTCGAGCTAAATCAAGACAGACCAATTTGCTTTGAGGTTTCGCAAAAAAAGAACGCAACTCTTTTTTCCGTCAGCTGCTTATCTTTTTTCAAAACCCAAATTCGTTTACCTCATTTTTTTAAGCTCCTTAAGCCAAAACTGCATGAAGACTTTGCAATCACATACTCCTATTCACCAGGAAGATCCCGAACTTTCAACGACCAGCAATGTCGATGTCATCAAGCACCGCGCTTCTCGGCTGTTCATCATTTTGGGTGGTTTTTTCGTGGCCAACGCACTAGTGGCTGAGTTCATCGGGGTGAAAATTTTTGCCCTAGAAAAAACCCTGGGGATCAATCCCTTCAACATTGAATTGTTTGGCCAAAAAGGTGCCTTGCAATTTTCGGCAGGCGTGCTGCTGTGGCCGATTGTGTTTGTAATGACCGACCTGATCAACGAGTACTACGGACGTCGTGGGGTGAAAATGTTGTCGTTTCTCTCGATGGGCTTGATCGCCTATGCCTTCATCATGATTTTCGCGGCCATCAACCTCGCTCCTGCCGATTGGTGGGTGACCCAAAACCAAGCCCAAGGTATTCCCGATATGCAGAATGCCTTCAGCGTGATTTTTGGCCAGGGCATGTTGATCATCGTGGGCTCGATCGCGGCGTTTTTGATGGCCCAATTGGTTGATGTTTTCATTTTTCACCGCATCAAAAAGAGTACTGGAGAAAAGTACATTTGGCTACGGGCAACGGGCTCTACGGTAGTTTCTCAGCTTTTCGATAGCTTGGTAGTGCTTTACATCGCCTTCAAAGGTGGCCCAGAACTCACAGGCACGCTTGAGCCTTGGTCTTGGAATCAATTGCTCGCGGTAGCTACCGTTCAGTACACTTACAAGTTGATCATGGCCATCGTGTTGACCCCGGCGATTTACTTGGCGCACCATTTTATTGAAAAGTATTTGGGTGCTAACTTAGCTGCTAAAATGAAGGAGCGGGCGGCTAGTTGATTCGAGTCCAAAAAAAATCTATTTCCTATTTTGATCAAAGTCACCATTATAACTGGTTTCCTTGGAGCAGGCAAAACCACCTTGCTCAACCGCCTCATTGCACAATACCAAGATCGGCAATTGGCGATCATCGAAAACGAATTTGGGGCAGTTGGCATCGACAGCGACCTGCTTGTGGCCCTTGACAAAGACGTGTTCGAACTCAGCAATGGCTGCATTTGCTGCACCCTCAATGGTGAATTGATCGATACCCTGGGCAAATTGCTCGCCCAGAAACGCCCCATTGAGCACCTCATCATCGAAACCACAGGCATCGCAGAACCTGACAGCATTGCCGCCGCTTTTCTGAGCGATCCGGCCATTCAATCGGCCTTTCAACTGGATGGAGTGATTTGTTTGGTAGACGCCATCAACCTGGCTGATGCCCTGGACGACAGTCCCAGCGCCCATCGTCAAATTACTTTCGCCGATGTGTTGATCTTGAACAAAGTTGCCGAAGTACACTCCAATCACCTCCTGGAATTGAAGACAAGACTGGCTGAAATGAACCCCTTGGCCGAGCTTTTGGAGGCCAATAAAGGCGAGTTTACAGGCCAAAACCCCGATTTGCTCCAGCTAAATGCCTACCAGAATCAAAACTTAGAGGCCAAAATTCAAGCGCTTTCCATAGATACCAGCTCCGCCAAGCACCCGGGCGTCAAAGCCCATACTTTTCAATTCGAATGGCCTTTTGATTTCCTTAAATTCATGCACTGGAGCAGGGTTTTGCTGCTGATCCAAGGGCAAAACATCTACCGCATCAAGGGCATCCTCGACCTGGGGCCAGATGAAGCCCAAAAAATGACTTTCCAATCGGTGCGGGGCCAGGCTGCTTTTTCACGTGGCAGCGAATGGACAACGATTGAACCTCGCAAGTCGAAGATTGTGGTCATTGGGAAAGATTTGAAAAGAGAGATGTTGGAGAAGGCTTTGAGGTCTTGTTTTAAAAATGTCTGAACTGTGATTTTCTGGTCGAAAACTGGCTCATTTTTGACTTCAACTCTAAATTTAAACATCCTCTTAGCGAGCAGCGTTGCTGCTCCATGTCAATGCCAAGTTTTTTAAGAAAGCCATGTTCAGCGTATTAAGTCCCCGAGCCTCTACTGTGCTCAACACACTCAAACCACCATGCCCTGAACCAAACCCATATTTGCTATCATGGTCTTCGATTGGAGCCATCACCCAAATTTTGCAACGCGAAGACACAATGCTCATCACAAACGGCTTTAAATCCAATTTCGCAAAATCCTGGTTAACCCTTTGAGAATGTACACCTATTTGTACCTGGTCTTTACGCCAAAAGTCTTCGCACTGCACAGCGGAGCACTAGTGGTCCAAATTGTAAATCTGCCCCAAGTTCCACGGGCTATTTGTATCCGTAGCTGCGTTGTTCGTCGGTCAAATAGTCCACTATTTTCCCTCCTCTCGCCTTGCTACAAAGCCAAATAGCCTGCCTTCAACCTAGGGGGTATTTGTAATTCGTACCACTAGTGGAACGAAATCGATAAGCACTAACTTCACCAATGGGCCCATCACCGCTCTTCTAGCCACTTCAAAAAAGCACCTGCTTTTTCTTTGCTTACTTTCAATTGTTCAGGCATTTTCAAACAAGGCACGACCAAAAGTTTGCGCGCTGAATCGTGTTCTACATGTTTGATGGCTTTGTAGTTGACAATGAATTGTCGGTTGAGGCGGTAAAATAGTTGTTGATCAAGGGCCTGTTCAATGTCTTCAAGTGAATGTGGGTAGTAGTACTCTTCTTGCTGAAAAGTACGCAAGTATGTAGCTCCTCCAATCAGGTAAAAGGCAGCAATGTCCTGGACCGCCAAGGGTAGGTATTTGTCTTGAAAAGGTACCAATACGCTGGTTTTGGCTTTTTTATTCAATGCAGCAAATGTTTCGTGGTAATTTTGCTGGATATTGACTTGATTTTGGGCATAATGCACTTGTAAACGCTTGGATTTTTCCAAAGCGCGTTCAATAGAAACCCGATCAAAGGGTTTCAACACATAATCAATCCCATTAGTTTGAAAGGCTTTCACTGCATATTCGTCATAAGCGGTGCAAAACACCACCGGGCTTTCGACTTTCACTTCCTCAAAAATGTCGAAGCTAAGCCCATCAGCTAGTTGAATGTCCATAAAAATTAGGCTAGGAGTTGGATTGGCTTTCAACCAGTTGATTGCCCCCTGCACAGTGTCGATGATGCGCAGGATTTCTAGTCCTGGGTCGATTTCTTTGAGCGTATTTTGTAGATAAACAGCAGTAATAGGTTCGTCCTCAACGATCAGGATTTTCATGTGCTTCTTTTTTTACCCTATCAAAGGTTCAGTCCCATTGGAAATGATTGGCAAACTGACCGAAAAAAACAAATCCGATTGCTCAATATTGATCCCGCGCCCACAGAGCAATTTATAGCGTTGGTCAATATTAGGTAAACCAATGCCAGTTGAGGTGCTGGTCGAGCGCTTAGGCTGTCGGTTGTTGCGCACTTCAATGGCTTGTTGATCAGGTTTCCATTCAATCCAGATATGCAATGGATTTTCGCTTGACACTACATTGTGCTTTACCGCATTTTCCACCAACAACTGCAAAGTCAAAGGCGGCATAATGCGAGGATACAACGCATTAGGGATATTAAGGTGGAGGTTGAAATTGTCTTGAAACCTGGCTTGAAGCAGATAGGAATACGCTTTCAGCATGCTCAATTCTTGCTCCAAAGTCACCTTGTTTTCCTGGCTATTCTGCAGCAAGTAACGATAAACTTCTGACAGTTGAACCACGAAATTGCCCGTTTCAGGGTGCTTTAATTGCACAAAAGAACGCAAAGTGTTCAGTGCGTTGAATAAAAAGTGAGGATTGACCTGCTGTCTGAATACATCGAGTTGGGCTTGGACATTTTCTTCTCTTAGCCGCAAGTTTTCTACTTCCATTTGCCGGTTTTGATACACGGCACTGATGCTATAAAACAATACTTGAATGATGGCAGTGATCAACAAGCCTCTAATCACAAAATAAAACAGTGGCCCTGTTTCTTCATTGATTGCGCTGAACACGAGTAACTCGATAACGACAGCCAATACTACCCCCACAAAAACCGAGATGCTGGTTTTCCAGATTTGTTCGTAGCGCTTATTACCACTGGAAAATTTGTTGAATAGTGGCTTTCTGCGATCAAGCCAAAAGCTAATCGCCCAAATTAGCCCCGCGTAAGTCATCAGCACCAGTAGATCTGCAAGCCTGTGCAAAAGATCAATGTAATCATGCCTTGTTTCGCGTAATAGCACAAACAAGAAAGTGATGATTAAAGTGGCCCAAAAAGCCAGTCTACGAAATAGGTATTTGAAATCCAAACCAATCAGTATTGTGCCTAAAGGTCATCATACTCATAAATATGATCAATATGGGTACCTGGATGCATGTCACAAATTGGCTTCAATATACCATTATTTAAACCATAAACCCAACCGTGTAGGTGTGGGCGCTGATCATATTTCCAGGCTTTTTGTACAATGGAGGTTTTCGCCAGGTTTAATACTTGCTCCTGCACATTCAACTCTACCATTCGATTTACCCTTTCTTCTTCTTCTTCAATTTCCAATAATTCCTGTTCGTGAATCCGATAAACGTCTTTGATGTTGCGTACCCACTTGTTGATAATACCGAGATTGTGGTGCCCCATTGCGGCTTTGACTCCACCACAGCCATAGTGTCCGCAGACAATAATATGCTTGACATGTAAGTGTTCAACAGCATATTCCAGTACGCTAAGCAGGTTAAAGTCAGTATGCACCACCATATTGGCGATGTTCCGTTGTACAAATATTTCACCAGGTTGGGTCCCCGTTATTTCGTTAGCAGGGACACGGCTATCGCTGCACCCAATCCAAAGAAATTCAGGCGTTTGAATTTTTGCCAACCGGTTGAAATAGTCGGGATCTTCCTCCACTTTTTCATGGGCCCAAGCCTTATTTTCTAGCAACAGTTTTTCAAAAGAACGCATAGACATTTTATTTTGACGGACTACAAAAGCCAACAAGTTTGAATTGGAAACGGACCTTTGCAGCCACGAATGAACACATGAAAATGAAACTACACCATTATCCTTTGTTGGGTATCAGTGAAAATAGGTTGGTTTTCCGATTTACCAGGTTTGACGTACACCCGGATACCACGAATCTCGGCATTGACGATGAAGTCATTGACCATTTCAATGATGTCGCGATCGATAAAATCGGATCGGGAAGGATCTAGCAAGACCGCTGAGTTGTCTGGAATTTTCAACAAAGCTTGTTTGAGGTAAGCTTTGTTCATGAAAGAAACTTCCTTTTTAAACCTAACCAGGTAACGTTGCTCGTCCTTGGTAATGGTGATTGCCGAATGAAAATTGCTCTTCAACACAAAGTACAGGCCACTGATGATGCCGATGCAAATGCCAATCAGCAAGTCAGTGAGCAAAATGGCCACAATGGTGATGATAAAGGGTAAGAACTGGTCCAAGCCCTTCTTCCAATATTCTTTGAACAGAGATATTTTAGCAAGCTTATATCCTGTAAAAATCAAAATCCCTGCCAACGCTGCTTTAGGAATCATATTCAAAACAGTTGGGATAAACAGCACGGATAGCGAAAGCAGAATACCATGATACATCGCAGACCACTTACTTTGTGCACCAGCAGCAACATTGGCACTGCTTCTCACGATGACTGAAGTAACTGGTAGGCCTCCTAAAAGACCGGAAACAATATTACCTACCCCTTGGGCTTTCAATTCTTGATTGGTTGGGCTGATGCGTTTTTGGGTATCCAATTTATCCACTGCTTCCAAGCTCAACAAGGTTTCTAAACTGGCCACCAAAGCCAACGTTAAACCACTGATCCAAACCTGAAGATTGACCAAGCCCTGGAAATTAGGGAAGTACAGGCTACGAAAAAAATCAACTGGACTGGAGGTAATGGGAATGTCAACCAAGTGATCTCCACCTAAAGTTTTGCTGTGGTCTTGTAGATCGAACAAATGATTGATCAAAACGCCAGTCATTACCACAACCAAAGGACCGGGTATCAATTGTAAAAACTTGGACTTTTTGAAAAAACTGGTTTCGTAAATTGCCAAAATAAGCAATGATACCACCCCGATGATGATCGCGGTGGGAGCCAGGTAATTCAAGGACAAGAAAATTTCTGAAAAAGTGTTTTGACCATCAATTTGAAAAAAAGACTCATCTCCTTCAGGATCTTTATCAAAGCCTACTAAGTGTGGCAATTGTTTGAGAATTAAGATAATACCAATGGCTGCGAGCATCCCTTTGATTACAGCATTGGGAATGAATTCACCAATGATACCGGCTTTCAAATAGCCCAGGATTACTTGTAGAACGCCACAAATGACCACACTAATCAAAAAGAATTCGAAGGAAGGCAAAAGTGCCAGAGCACTAGCTACAATAGCGGTAAGGCCAGCTGCGGGACCACTTACGCTCAATTGCGAGCCAGATATTGCTCCTACTACAATGCCGCCGGCAATGCCAGCGACGATTCCGCTGATGGCTGGCGCTCCAGAAGCCACTGCAACACCGATACAAAGAGGCAGAGCGACTAAAAATACTACGACTGAAGCAGGAAGGTCCTGCCCCAGGGTTTTTAATGGGTTGGATTTCATCTACGCTGTGTTGGCAAAAGTTTGGCCGGATGTTGAGGTCTTTTGTAGCCTAAACAGGGAACACCAAGGTCTTTTGCTAAAAAATAGCATTACTTTTATTGTAAAAAGCAACGAACAACTCAAATGTAAGTACTATTTTGTCAAAAAACCTACAGCGGAAAGCGATTTAACAATTTTTTTTGGTCATATCGGCATCTGAGTATTTGAGCCAAAAAAAATGGACGTATTTGCTTTTGAAGTTTAGCAAAAAAAAAAGAACAAAGCTTCCTTTCATCCAGTTGTTTATCTTTTTTCACTAAACCCAAATCCGTCCACCTTATTTTTTTACGCTCCCTAAGCAAGTTCTACTTTGCTCCAAAGTTTACGTTCTGCAAAATGGAGAGGTGGAAAATGTTGTTTTTCGCATTAGGGGCCGTTTTTGTATGTAAATACTGGTTCATGTAGCCAAGTTCGTAACGGGTATGCTTGCTCGTCCATACTCCCAGGGCTAAAAGCAAACGGTTTTGGTCAAAAAAATGGGGATTGATTTCCTCAGCACCAAAATTGAGGAACACTTCATCTTGGAGCGCAAAGTAAAGGATGTTCTTTTTTTCCAAATCAGACAAGTTAAAGACTGTACGATTGAAATATCGGAACCGGTTGCCGTAAAAATCATTCAAGCGATTGATCTGGTTGTTTTCTGACACCAAGTGTCCCACAAAACGTTGTTCGAGGCGAAAGCGCTCAGTCATGGTAATGCGCTCGTTCAAAGTATGGTTGACTAGCAATTGCTCCCAGAGGCGATTCTCTGGAACGTAAGCATTCAATCCTTTGTTGTAGGAATGAATATCCGCAAAACCCAGCGTAATACTTGTATTTTTGCCCGGGTAATATTGCAAACCCGAACGCAGCAAAGTCTGGTTGGCTCTGGCAGCCTCACCATCCATGCGAAATTGCATATCAAGGTGCATGCCCCATTTTGGGGTGAACTTGTATTGCCCAAAGTAAGTAAACCAATTGCCTTGATTGACTGCTGTTTTCTGGGCAGCCAGATTGCTGGTGTTGAAAAAAAATAAAACCAGCAAAAATAAGGGCATAAGAATAGTACCCGCGCTACGGAAGCACAGCAGGAAATGCTTTTGAGATGCCATATGTGAATGGTTAACAGGTCTGAATCAGCCTGGTGAGGGAGCGTAAAAAAACAAGTACATTAGATTTGGGTTTACTTCGATTTCTTAAGCGCGGCAAACGGGTGATCTGATACGGGTTTGTGGTTGACCAAAGCTTCCATTATCATTTTACCCCCGCTCTGTTGGAACTCTCTCTGTAAATGGTGAAGGTTTTCCATCACCGTGTGGTCTACATAATAAGTGTTGTTGGCGTCGATCACCACTTGAGCTTCTTTGGGTAGTTTTTCCAAGGTCTTCTTGATCCCCAAATAATTGCTAAAAACACCTGCACCATTGATTTTCAGTAGGTATTGTCCATTTTCATATTTCATCTCGGTATCAGCCCGGAACAGGTTCTTCAGTGGCACACCATTGATCAATTCGATTGCCAACTTCAGTGCAATTCCTGCACCAATGCCGATGAGCAAGTCAGTAGCAAGGGTAACGATGATCGTGACCATAAAAATGGCCAATTGCTCCCTACCAATGTGCCACATATGGGCAAATTCTTTGGGATTGGCCAGGCGAAACCCTACATAGATCAACATTGCTGCCAGCGAGGCCATTGGGATCATTTTGATAATGGGGGTAAGGGCTAAAACAAAAATCAATAAAAAGACCCCATGAAAAAAGTTGGCCCAGCGGCTCTGACCACCGTTGTTGATATTGGCCGAGCTACGCGCTACTTCCGAGATCATCGGCAAACCGCCCAATAACCCCGATGCCATGTTGCCAAGCCCAACGGCAAATAAGTCTTTGCTCAGGTTACTTTTATTTTGTTTTGGATCCAGAATATCAATAGCCTTACCTGTTAACAGAGACTCAAGGGAACCAATCAGTGCAAACATCAGCAGGTATTTCAGAAAAATGGGCAGTAAGTCACCTGTCATGCCCGCAAAACTGACGTTGAAGCCCAAGGCAAAATCCCCAGGGTTCACCAATGGTTTTACATCCGCATATTGTGCGCCATTCAAGCCCATTACTTGACCAAGGACCACGCCAACGATCAGTACAATCAGGGCCGGTGGGATTTTTTTAACGATCGGGTTGTTGATCTTAGGCATTCCAAAGAGGATAACCAGACTGATCAAACCAATGATCGCAATGGGTACGGTGGGATGAGACAAACTATGCGGAACAAGCGCCAGCAATTCCAGTGGCTCTTTCCCTTTGGTCAGGGCTGGATTTACGCCCAGTGCCCAGTGAATTTGCTTGGACATGATGATGATACCAATGGCCGCCAACATACCGTGCACCGCTGATAGAGGGAAAAAGTCAGAGAGTTTGGCCACTTTTAGCAAACCCAAAACAACTTGGATCGCGCCAGCAACCAAAACCACACCCAAGGCAAGCTTCCAACCCAATTCGTTGTTTCCACGGCCTAGTTCTTCAACCGCACCCGCTACAATAACTATAAGGCCAGCAGCCGGACCTTTGATGGTCAATTCAGAACCTGCTAATGGGGCAACCAACATGCCGCCAATAATTGCAGTAAGCACACCCATGATTGGCGGGAAGTTGCTGGCACCAGCGATACCTAAACACAATGGCAAGGCGATCAATGAAACCAAAAAACCAGAAAGTAAGTCTTTTGTCCAGTTTGTGCGGAAGCTTCCTATTTGTTTGCTTTGTTGACTTTCCATGTTGATTAAAAATTTTGGATGAAGCAAGCGAAAGCAATTACAAGTTGTACTTTTGCGCAATTGTCTTTCGATGCCACAAAGTTGAAGGGACTTGATAAATACTGTTTTGGCAATCTGCCCGCTTGAACCACGATTCTGTCCGGTTGAGGAGCACACCTTGAATAGGAAGTTTTTAGCAACGGCACTAAAGGGTTGAAAAAATTTACATAAAAAATTGATTGTCAATATTTTAAATAAATAAAACACGTAAATATTAATCAAAATCGAAGCCCCCTTAAATTTTCAAGAAAAATGGATTCAATTTTTGTCCGCTTTAGGTTTAAAAATGCCCGTTTCAATTTGAGCAAGGAGAAAAACAAAGTTGCCCTCTCGCTCCTACTATTGGTCAAAAAAAACAAATAATTATCTCATTTACATAGATTAACAATTGATAAAACAATCAAAATCATTAAGAAAAAATTACCTTTCTCGATATTTTTATCCTACTTTCTGAATTAGGAGCTCGTAGTTAAAATCCGTAAATTTGTAGTGATTTTCTCAAAAAGCAAGTCACACCCGCAGCAATCTCAATTCCACTAAAATGCTGCTAATTTCTTTCTCCATGCGTGATTCAAATACTGATATACCATTCAATGGCGTACAACCAAACCATCCTTTTCTGGATGAACACATCGCCCCATTGAATCGCCAACGCGCTTTTGACGAGCACAAGGTTTTGCATGATCTCAAGCATTACCTTCCTGCCCAAGCCCCACTCAAAGACTTCATCCACCACAATACCTTGCATGCTTTTCAAAGTAAGCCTTTCTTTGAAGGCTTGAACACTGCCTCTGAAATCTTTGGTTACAAGGTGCAATTGTCACTTGAAGAGTATCGTCAACTTTTCCAAGACAAACGCATCCGTGAAGATATGCTGCGCAAAGTAGTGATGGACCGTAAAGGCCCGGTTCTCAGCCCACTTTGGTTGAACAAATTGCTGAACGAGCCCCTTCCCAAAAAGCGCTCACCCCGCATTGGCATCCTGCGTTCACATTGGAAAAGGCAATTCAAAATTGACATGGACTCCTTGGTACACCCAACCCTGTTTCGGGTTTTAGGTGCTTACCTGGACCAAGGCATCTCGATGTGGAATTTCCCAGTTGGCGAAATGGGTTTTCTGGCAGCCATGCGAGAAATGGACATCAACAGCTATTTCAGCCTCCTCCAATCCAAAAGAGCGCGTAAGTTGTTGCGAGACAGTAAGCACTGCAGCATTGCCAATTTGCTCGAAATCCTGGTTTTTGACGAAAGCTTATACGAGCAATACTTGTTTGATCAACAATTTGCTCACCAGGGTTGGTCTGGTATGGTCTCTACGGTAGAAGACCAACCTGAAACCATGATCGATCGCAAGAAGATTTCGCTACACGATGTGATCATTTTTGAGCTGTTATTGGAAATTGATGCCTTGGATACCCATTTTGGAGAAATTTGGTCCCCTCTCGGTCCAAAATTGAAAGCCAAACCAAGGGAATTATTTGCACCAGTACAGCAAAGTGACTTGCAAGAAGTACTGGAAATCTGGCAGGAGGTCTTTGAATGGAGCTACTACGACCAGGTATTGGCAGGGATTCAAATGAGCAAAAGCAAGCCCCCCAAAACAGATGAAAAAAGTTTGCAAGCCATGTTTTGTATTGATGACCGGGAATGTTCACTGCGTCGCTACATCGAAAAACTGGACCCGCAAGCAGAGACCTTCGGCACCCCTGGTTTCTTTGGCGTAGAATTCTATTTCCAGCCGGAACATGCCAAATATTTGACCAAACTCTGTCCAGCACCAGTAACGCCTAAATTCCTAATCAAAGAACAAGGTGGCCAAGGCAAGGAGCAAAACGACATCCACTTCAACAAAGGCACTTCTACGCTTTTAAGGGGTTGGCTGGCGTCCCAAACGCTGGGTTTCTGGGCAGCAATTCGACTGATTGGCAACATCTTCCGCCCTCAAATGAGCGCGACGATGGCTTCTTCCTTCCGTCAGATGGATCACCAATCGCAGCTCAGTATTGTAAATGAAAGCCCCGAACGCCACGAACACGGCCTGCAAGTAGGTTTTCAAATCAGCGAAATGGCCGATAGGGTTGAAGGGTTACTCAAAAGCATAGGCTTGGTGCATAATTTTGCACCAATCGTATATGTAGTTGGCCACGGCTCAAGCAGTGTCAATAATCCTCACTATTCGGCTTACGATTGTGGCGCTTGTTCAGGTCGGCCAGGTTCGGTCAATGCAAGGGTAATTTGCTTCATGGCCAACCATCCTGAAGTAAGGACCTTACTGCGAAAAAGAGGCATCGACATTCCCATCACTACCCAATTCATGGGTGGCCTGCACGATACTACCCGCGATGAGATTCAGTTTTTTGATGAAAAAGAATTGGCACCTATCAATCTCAACCACCACCAGCACAACCTTTCGGTATTCCAACAAGCCTTAGACCTCAACGCCAAGGAACGCTCCCGTCGCTTTGAGTCGATCAACACCAATCAGCGCGAGGACAAGATTCACGAGCAAATCAAAATCCGTTCAGTTTCCGTCTTTGAACCACGCCCCGAACTGAATCACGCGACCAACGCCTTGTGCATCGTGGGTCGCAGGTCTTTGTCGCAGGGTTTGTTCCTGGATCGCCGCTCCTTCCTGAACTCTTTTGATTATCGGGTTGACCCAGAGGGCAAGTACCTGTTCAATATCCTCAAAGCAGTGGCTCCAGTGTGTGGCGGGATCAATTTGGAATACTTCTTCTCCAGGGTTGACAACAACAAGCTAGGGGCTGGCACCAAACTTCCCCACAACGTAATGGGCCTGATTGGTGTAGCCAACGGCATTGATGGCGATTTGCGCCCAGGTTTGCCCAGTCAAATGATCGAAGTACACGATCCGGTGCGGCTTTTGGTCATTGTCGAACACTATCCGCAAGTAATTTTGAACACCATCCAGCGCGATGCCGCCACTTATGAGTGGTTCAAAAACCAGTGGGTGCGCCTAGCTTGTGTTGATCCTCAAACCCGCAGTACCATGATTTTTGATGGTACCCAAGAGCAGTTTAAGCCATATGAGCCGATTGCGAAAACACTGCAAACCGTTACAGATGTAGTGCCTGTGTTGCAACGCAATCCTGAAAATTTACCAGTTTATCTCATCGCTTAATCCCCAGTTATGCTGACTTCAATATTGCCATTTTTTCTCTTGCTGCCACTCTTAGGCTATGTCATTAGCTTATTTATTCCGGCTAAGAATGAGACATTTATCTCTAGGTTTGCCTTCGGCACTATGGGTTTGCACCTGTTCAGTAGTCTGGGATTTGTAGGTCTTTGGTTGAGCCGAGGTTTGCCTTCAATCAATTTGCGCGAATGGTCTTTATACAAAAACCCACATTACGATTTTTTCATTGCTTTTTACTTTGATCACATCAGTGCCGTGTACTTGCTAGTGGGTTCATTTTTAACCTTTCTGGTCACTTTGTACAGCCGCTATTATTTGCACCGCGAATCGGGTTACAAGCGCTTTTTCAATACCATTTTGTTCTTTTTCCTGGGTTACAACCTGGTCATTTTATCCGGAAATTTGGAAACTTTGCTGATTGGTTGGGAAATTCTGGGCTTGTCGTCCTTTTTGTTAATTGCATTTTACCGCGATCGCTACGTACCTGTTAAAAACGCGGTCAAGGTGTTTTCGATTTATCGCATTGGCGACGTGGGTTTGATCCTAGCCATGTGGATGAGTCACCACTTGTGGCACGCCAACATCACTTTCGCCCGTTTGAACAACTACGAGCTAGTCAGCGAACACTTGCAGCGCCATACCTTGATTGGTGTTTTTGTATCACTCATGATTTTAGTTTCTGCCGCTGCTAAATCGGCTCAATTGCCTTTTTCTTCCTGGCTACCCAGGGCGATGGAAGGCCCTACCCCATCGAGTGCTATCTTTTATGGTTCCTTATCGGTACACCTTGGGGTGTTTTTAATGCTGCGTACATTCCCGTTTTGGGAACACCAATTGTCGGTTCGTATCATGATTGGGTTGATGGGCTTGACCACCAGTTTCTTGGCGTCGGGCATCACCAGGGTACAGTCTTCGGTCAAAAGCCAAATTGCTTACGCCTCCATTGCCCAAATTGGCTTGATTTTTGTTGAAATTGCCTTCGGTTTGAACACCTTGGCCTTGATCCATTTCGCTGGCAATGCTTTCTTGCGTACCTATCAATTGTTGGTTTCTCCATCGGTGGTGAGCTACCTGATCCGCCAGCAATATTATCACTTTGTACCTCGCGTACCTGCTTTTGAAGGAAAATGGCCCAAGCGCTTCCGTTATACATTTTACACTTTTTGCCTCAAAGAAGGTAACCTTGACGCTTTTATGTACCGCTACCTTTGGAATCCATTGAAGTTAGCGGGCAAACAATTCGATTATTTAACGGTTGATCGGGCTTTCTACATTTTCACTCCAATTTTCGTATTGGGATTTATGGCACAGTATTTTAATGCGCACCTGCCAGAACAGTTCAGCCACTACTTGCCCATTGGATTTTCATTGATTGGGCTCTTGTTGGTGCTCAAGGCATTTACCGAGCGACGTCGGGTAGAACTGAGCTGGACCCTGGTCATGATGAACCACTGCTGGGTGGCACTGGCCATATCCTTCAACGAAAAAGTGACCATGCACCAAATTGGCTTGTACCTGAGTGGCATCTTGCTGGCGGGTTTTGCAGGCATCATCGTGCTGAAACGCTTGCGCAGGCTGGAAGGTGACATCGACCTCAACCGCTTTCACGGCAATTCTTACATCCATCCGCGCATCGCGCTGTGGTTTTTGCTGTGCAGTTTGGGCTTGTCGGGTTTCCCGATTACCCCGGCTTTCATTGGCGAAGACCTTGTATTCAGCCATATCCATGCCAACCAGCTCACCCTCGCCTTCATTACGGCCCTGAGTTTGATCTTGGATGGCCTGGCGATCATTCGCATCTACGCCCGGGTATTCTTGGGGCCACATGTGAAATCGCAGTACGACATGGCTTATCGCTCATCCTGATTTTTGATTGTTTCGTCTTCATTCATACTAATTTTTTTAGGGTTGGAAAATCCAAGGTGAACTGGGAACGACACTTTGGTTACGCAGGTGCTTGGGAGCTTGATCCCAGGCATCTTTTTTTTGATGGGTGGGTCAGGAACAAAATAAATGTCTATATACTTGGTGAATGAATGCTTGATTTCGATTGAAGTCTAAAACCATCCCAGTTACCCAAACGTGTAACGAAATATCCATTTTCCCCTTGGAATCCCATTAGCGAGCGCGCTTCGCAAGAAGCCAAGAGCTTTGTAGAATTTGGATTCCAAGGGCAGGTCCTGGCTTCGCAAGAAGCCTAAGGCATCAAAAATCTTAGGCTTCTTGCGAAGCCAGAAGTTGGGAAATGGGGAGGGAATGATCGATGCTACAAATCTTGTGCTTCTTGCGAAGCTGGGCATTCGGGATGCTTTAAACCGTAAATTATTAATGGCTTATTATTTCGTTCCCAATGCACAAGTTCCTCGAAAACGAAATAATTAAGCCATTAGCAACGTGACTTTTTTGTCTAAACCAGGATTTTCAGAATTGCAGCATTTCTTGCGTGATATTGACCAAACCAGAATTTCAAAGAATTTTTGAATTGACCCGCTTCGCGGTCTAGGCCCAGATAATGAAGGCGCGAATTGGTAGGGTTTCACCAGGAACATAGACGGTTGGTTTGTTCTTTGCCTACTAGTGGCTGAAAAAAATTCACTTTTTTTCAAGCTCTGGGAACTTCCCCGATCAAGTTTTGGTTATTGCTTTTGTATTTGTTATTCAAAACACAAATTCTTCTGCTCATGCAAACTCAAATGATTCAAGTCCATACGCTACGACCCGCTGCCCAGCCGCAGCGACATATTCGTATGCCACGAATTCATTGCATTCAGCATGGTCCTCAACTTCGCTGCGTATAGCGCTCTTCTTACGCAAATGAAGCAGAAACCCGCCAGCTTGGATGCATCCACTGGCGGGTTTTTGATTTTACCCTTTTCAAGAACCAATCAGCTGAGACACTGGAAAACAGCTTGTTTTTCAGCTACTTGAGAAGGAGCCCCAAGGCCCCTCACTCATAACTCATAATTCATAACTCATAACCATTCTGGTAGCCCTGGTGTAATTGGCAGCATGGCGCTCTGTGAAAGCGAAGGCGAGGGTTCGAATCCCCTGGTTACCCAAATTCTATTTACTCGGTTAGGCGAATTGGTTAAGCCGTCACGCTGATAACGTGGAGATTGGAGGTTCAAGTCCTTCACTGGGTACGATTTTTTAAACTTTTGTAGAAGTATTACAATGGTAGTAGGCTTGATTTGGGATCAAGCGGTGTCGGTTCGATTCCGGCCTTCTGCACAGCATTTTCAAACTGCGCCGTAGAATAATGGTAATTCCCTGGACTTTGACCCCAGGCATACTGGTTCGATTCCAGTCGGCGTTGCAAAATTAAAAACATGCCCTTGTGGTGAAATAGGCAAACACGGCCGTCTCAGAAACGGCATTTTGTGGGTTCGAGTCCCACCTTGGGTACATCTTTTTCTAACGCCATCGTTCAATGGAAGGATGCAACTTTGCGAAGGTTGTGATGGTGGTTCGACTCCACTTGGCGTTACACATCAATCAACACTTTTTTCTCCTGGAAAAAGGCCATGAGGCTGCCGACCATGCGCTCGGCGGCCTCTTCTTGTACAAAATGCCCCGCTTCTTCACAGCGGATGACTTGGGCATCGGGGAATGCTTCAATCCACTTGTCCAACTCGTATTTGGGTACAAAAATGTCTTTCATGCCCCAAAAGATCAGCAATGGCTTCGACGCCAGTACTTGTTTTTTTTCCCACAAACGCTGCCACCAAGCACCTGCGTTGGCTAGTTCATGCACGAAAGTATAAGCAGCGACCCGTGATTCGGCATTGGGCAAAGCCATTTTGTAATGTCGATGGATTTCTTTTGTCAGGTATTTTTTGCGATTGCCAAAAGCCATCGGCATAATGAAATTGACGGGGAAGTTGAGTTTATTGTACAAAAACCGCCCCAAAGCCCCACGATAAAGCTTAATCCCCATAGCATAATGCGGATCAGTATCCAAACGCCACATCCAGCCATTAAAAATGCTGATTTGAGCCACTTTTTCGGGGTGCTCAATGGCATACGACAGGGCGATGGCCAGGCCAAAATCGTTTCCTACAATATTGAAAGGGGCTTGTAAGTCCAAATTATTGATGAATTGGGCAAAACGAGCAGCATGGGCCTCAACCGTATAATCTGCATCCTGGGGCTTGTCCGACAAGCCCATGCCCAATAAGTCAGGTGCAATGCATCGAAAATGAGCCCTCAATGGCTTGATCAAATCCCTCCAGCCAAAAGACCACTCCGGGGTGCCGTGCGAAAAAACAATGACAGGGCCCTCTCCTTCGTCAACATAATGCATTTGCTGACCATCAATTTCCAGGAAGCGCGATTGGAAAGGGAACAAATCGCGGTTTACCCATTCAAAATTCTGCATGTTGATACTTGTTGATGATGAAGTTTTGCATTGCTGCGATTGGATATTGTGCTGGAGTCTGTAGCCAATGCAAGCAGACCCCGTCAATGAGCGCGAACAAAATGCGGGCCTCTTCCCTAGGGTTTTTTGCCCCCAAACGTTCAAAATTGAACTGTAAGCCTTGCAAAACAAAGCTGTTTACTTGTTCAATGAGTTCAGCACCATTGTACTGGACGCTATTGTGGAAGCGCATCTGGGTGGCGAAACGCCAAAAAACGTGTTCTTTTTGAAATATTTGGAAAGCCGCTTTGATGTGCTCGACAATAGCTTGCCGGGGCTCCAGGTCTTGCTGATAAGCCTCCATGCTGCTGGCAATTTGCTCAAATCCCAGCTGCATGATCGCCGTTAATAAACCCACCTTGCTGTCGTAATGCCTAAAAATCAAGGCTTCGGACACCCCAGCGTGTTGAGCAATTGTTTTGGTCGAAGTGCCATCATAACCTGCTTCACCGAACAATTGCATGGCACTTTGCAGTATCTTGAGTTTGTTTTCAGTCATGTAAGTAAGTACTTACTCACAAAAATGAAGCATTTTTCAATACCACGCAAGCGTTGCACGAACTTTTTTTTCGTTTCACGCTCAAATCAGGTACATCAAGTTTATCTTGCCACAAAAAACACATGGCTTACTTTATCGAATCACGCGATTTAGCGGAAAGGCAGATGGCCCCAGGTATTTTTGGCCGCCCGCTGCACAGTGAGCAGATGACCGTCAATTATGTACGTTTGGAAAAAGGCGCTATCCTGCCTTTGCATCACCACCCGCATGAGCAAATCACCAATGTTTTGGAAGGCGAATTGGAAATGACGGTAGGGGATGAAACTTACCTGTGCAAGTCGGGTTGCATCGTCGTCATCCCATCCAACGTGCCCCACCATGCCGTAGCAATCACGGATTGTGAGGTGATCGATGTTTTCAATCCAGTCAGGGAAGATTTGCGCTGAACACGTCTTTTCAGAAAATTGAAACATGGTTCGTTTACGCTTGCTGCTTATTTTTACTGTAAACACCTTCATTTTGAGCGCCCAAATGCCCAAAATAAGCTTGCGCAATTTGCCACAAGAACGCAAAGTAGAGGTCTTGGTAGATGGCCAATTGTTCACGGCTTATTGTTATCCGCATGATTCAGTGATGAAAAAACCAGTTTTGTTTCCAGTGGCCAGCCCCAAAGGCACGATGGTGACACGCGGATACCCTATGCAACCCCGCGACGGCGAAAGGGTGGATCATCCGCACCATGTGGGCGTTTGGCAAAACTATGAATCGGTCAATGGATACGATTTTTGGAACAACTCTACGGCCATCAAGGACCGCAGCAAGTATGGGACGATCAAACACGTAGCCATCACCAAAAGCAAGGCCAAAAATAACCAAGCTCTGATCGAAACCACAGCCGATTGGATCGTCAACGATGGAAAAGGGGCCAAAGTCGCCACCGAAATCACTCAATTCAAATTCCAGGCCCAGCCCAAGTGGCGCATCATCGACCGCACAACGACCATCAAAGCCCAAAAAGACAGTGTTCACTTGAAAGACGTCAAGGATGGTTTCTTCGCCATTCGGGTTGCCCGCGAATTGGAGCACCCCAATGACAAAGCCGATTTTTTCACCGACTCCAGGGGCATTGTAACCAAGCTTGAAAAATTGGACAATTCAAGAATCACGGGCAATTACCGCAGCAGCGAGGGCATCGAAGGCGAAGCCGTGTGGGGTACCCGCGCCCGCTGGATGAATTTGAGAGGCCGCATTGGCCAGGAAGACATTTCAGTGGCCATCATCGATCATCCACAAAACCTGAGCTACCCATCTTACTGGCACGCCAGGGGCTATGGGCTTTTTGCGGTCAATCCGCTCGGTGCCAAGATTTTTTCCAACGGCAAGGATGTATTGAATTTTAGCCTGTCCCCTGGGCAGGAAGTCACTTTTCGCTACCGCCTGGTCATTGCCAGTCACCATTTGAGCGATGCGGAAATGGAAGCTTTGGCTGCGGAATTTGCAAAATAGGCGATGAATACGCGTAACTGTTTAAATAAACCGCAAAAGCCAGCTCCAAAACGGTAGCTGGCTTTTGCTTTTCTCCTCAACTCCATCAACAACTAAACTCCTCAACCAAAAGGCTACTTCATCACTTCCACCTCCAATAAACTGGCCTTGCCAGCTTGGTGGTACACACGTTGGGTAGCTTTGATGTAATCGCTGGGGTTGGCTTGGAAGATATTGGGCACGTATTTTTGTGGATTCAAGTCGATCAATGGGAACCAGGAGCTTTGCACTTGTACCATCATTCGGTGGCCTTTTTTAAAAGTGTGCATCACATCTTGCAACTTGAACGTAATCGGCGTCAGGGCACCGGGTTTCAGGGGTTCGGGTTTTTCAAAACTATTTCTGAAACGGCTGCGCATCACCTCGCTGCGCACCATCATTTGATAGCCCGACATGCTGATGCCAGCCGGCGTATAAGGGCTGTTCTTTTCGTGGCCTGGAAAAACGTCTACAAGTTTCACCACCCAATCCGCATCAGTCCCAGTGCTGCTGACCCAGAGTTTTACGGTGATTTCTCCGCCCAAAATCAGGTTTTCGGTCAAGGTATCCGTTTCAAAAACCAAAACATCGGGTCTACTGGAGGCAAAACGCTGGTCTTCCGACATGTAATTGCGCGGGGTGATCTGAAAAGAGCCTGGTACATCAGTGGTGTATGGTACTGGTTTGGCGGGGTCGCTCACATACTGCGAAAAAGAGAGAGGTTTATTGGGCGCGGTAAAACCTAATTTTCCGCCTTCCTGCAAGTATAAATTGCGCTTTTCGCTGGTGCCAGTAGGCCATTTGCCAAAAGTTTTCCATTCTTTTGACCCCGTATCGTACATGTAAGCCTCGGCTAATCCTGCATCGCTGCTGCCACTGCCTTTGAGGAAATGCTTGAAAAACTTCGCTTCAATTTCTTTTTGGTAAAAAGTGGCCAAGCTGTCGCCAAAATACAAATGGTGGTGCAAATGATGCCCTTGCTCGTAAGACCAACCGCCGTGCGCAAAAGGCCCCATCACGATGGAGTTAAAAGCTCCAGGGTTATGCTTTTCGATTTCTTTGTAGGTGGTCAAAGCACCATAGAGGTCTTCGGCGTCAAACCAACCGCCAACTACCAAAAAAGCGTGCTTGAGGTTGCGCAAATGATCGACGATGCGGCGTTTTTTCCAAAATTCGTCATAGTTGACATGGGCAGTCAGCTCTTGCCAGAAAAAATTCTCCGGACCGTAATACTTACTGGCATTTTTCAATGGCCCCAAACGGCGATAAAAATCGTAGGAATCTTGAGTTGGACGATCAAAAAACTTGAACCAATCCTCGCTGGTTGGCTTGTCTTTTTGAATGCCAAACAAGGGCGTATTCCACAAATAACCGAGGGTGTAAGCCCCGTTGTGGTGAAAATCGTCAAAAAAGAAGTCGGCAATCGGTGCTTGTGGCGAAGATGCTTTCAAGGCCGGATGCGCGTCGATGGCGCTGGCTGAAGTGTAGAATGCCGGATAAGAAATGCCCCACTGCCCCACCTTGCCATTGTGGTTTTTGACGTTTTTGAGCAACCAGTCGATGCTGTCGTAGGCATCGGTACTTTCGTCCACATCTCCAGGTTTTTTGTTGGGGATATGGGGCGTCATATTGGTCCATTTGCCCTCGCTCATGTAGCGCCCGCGCACGTCTTGGTGCACAAAAATGTATTTTTCCCGAACTGCATAAGGCGATGGCCCCAGATCGTTCACTGAATATTGGTCAACACCATAGGGTCCTACCGAATAACAAGTCCGATTCATCATAATTGGATAAGTATTTTCGGGCGAGGCATCTTTGGGCACATAAACTGCCGTAAAAAGTTTCACTCCATCCCGCATGGGAATGTTGTACTCATATTTTTGGTAGTTATCTTTGACAAATTGTTCCATCTGCTTCCAAAACTGAGCATTGGCATTTTGAGCAGAACTGGTTAAAAGCCAGCCAAACAAGATTAGAAAGGTGAAAAACGGTTTCATGTGTTTTTTATCTTTGTGGGTAAGGGAGCGTAAAAAAATATGGTGGACAGGTTTGGGTTTAGTGAAAAAAGAAAAGCAACTGGATGAAAGAAAGTTGTATTCTTTTTTTGCTAAACCTCGAAAACAAAGATGTCCATCTTATTTTAGCTCAAATACTAAATGAGGTAAAAGTTTGAGTCGCTGGCATTTCGGCCCAAAAAAGCCACTTTTTTGTCTCGAACTACGGACTGTGCTTTTACCAAATAGGCTATCAAAATACACTTTTTTTGAAAAATACCAGCATGGACCATCATCAGCAGCGAAAATCATTCAAATATTCTCAGTCCTTCAAAATGATGGGACTCATTTTTGCCGGCATTTCGCTTATGCAGTTGCTGGCGTGCAATGTTAATGACCCAACCAAAACCCAAGCCCGGAACCGCAAGATCTCCAGCCAATTGATCCAGCTCGATTCAATTGAAATGAATGCCTTGTTCTATGGCGATACCACTATTTTGAAAGAATTATTGGTTGAAGATTTCACCTTGGTAGATGAACATGGGAAAATGCTCAACAAACCTGATTTGTTGGCCAAATTCAGTAAGGGTATGGTCATCGATACCAATACCACTATTTTTGTAGAAAACAGTGAAACCAAAGTGTATCAAGATGGTAAATCAGCCATACAAACGGGCATAAAAGTGCAAGAAACCAAGGATCGATATGGATTGATTATTTTCCGCAGCAGATTCACAAATTCTTATATCAAAGAGCAGAGCCAATGGTATGTTACAGCTAGCCAATTAACAAGGATAAAATGATGGTTCTTGCTTCATGAATTGCCGCTTCACTCTGTTCCCACTATCCTCCAAAATCTTTCACCAGATTTATACAGATTTTTTTAATTTCGCAAAGCAGTGATTCAGGCATAATTTTTCTACAAACCAATCACAAAAGAACACTACTATGGCGTACATCGAAACAGGGATCAATCAACCAGGCATTGTTGAGCTCCTTTTTTACAAAAACAGCACCGGAAATGCTTTGTCAAACTTGGCAAATGCACTTTTGCTTGAAAAATCACCGCTTAGTTCTGGCGAACGCGAATTGATCGCTTCCTATGTTTCGTATTTGAATGAATGCGAATTTTGTCACCTGTCTCATTCAGCTGCGGCCAATGCACACTTGGGTGACAATGGAGAAACGGTGACTTGTATAGTGCAGAACTTTGAAACTGCAAACATTTCAGACAAACTAAAACAACTGCTGAAAATTGCCGGAAAGGTTCAAAAAAGTGGAAAATTGGTAACCCCGCAAGACATCGAAGTTGCTAAATCGAGCGGGGCTTCCGACGAAGAAATTCATGATGCAGTATTAATTGCCGCCGCATTTTGTATGTTCAACAGGTATGTGGATGGCTTGGGAACCACCCCCGCAAAAAAAGAAGAATATGCTGAAATGGGGCGAAGAATGGCCAAAGGCTATAAAATGCCGCCTAATTTCTTGAAAAAGATAATCCTGAAAATAATGAACCGGAAAACGGATGACGGGGCCGTAGCGTTCATGAAAGAAAAGGGGGAAGGGAGTATTTAAATAAAAACATACCCAGGGCGCATATTTTCGTTTTCACTAAAACCCTACTGTAGTTGAAATGTTGAAGGGTTGAAATGTTGAAAAGAGGTAGCCTAATTGAACTCAAAGCACAGTGGATTTGGGTATTTTATTCATTGTTTGCCCCCTGAAAGGGTAAGTCAGAGGTTTTGAGCCGCAAGAATTGACAGCTTTTGTCAGTAATGCTTGTAGTTGAACGCCATGAGGCCTCAAAAAGCCAATACTTTTTGCTTATCTTTGCGCCCGATTTCACAGTTTTTGACATGAGAAGAAAGATCGAGATCCTGGCCCCGGCCAAAAACCTCTACCAAGGAATGGCTGCCGTCAATGCAGGTGCAGATGCGGTTTATATTGGCGCACCCCTCTTTGGTGCCCGTACCAACGCCACCAACTCTCTGGAAGACATTGCCGAAATGGTCAAGTACGCGCACTTGTTCAAGGCCAAGGTCTTGGTTACTTTGAACACCATCTTCTACGACAACGAGCTCGAAGACTGCCGCAAACTCATCCATGAACTGTACCGAATCGGCGTGGACGCCATCATTGTACAAGACATGGCCATCCTCGAAATGGACCTCCCACCCATCGCCATCCACGCCAGTACCCAAGCCAATAACCGCGACGCCGCTCATGTTAAGTTCCTTGCCGACGCGGGCATGAAACGGGTGGTTTTAGCCCGCGAACTCAACCTCGATCAGGTGCGTGAAATCCACGAAGCCAGCGAAGTGGAGTTGGAGTTTTTTGTCACCGGAGCGCTTTGCGTGTCATTCAGTGGCAACTGCTACATGAGCATTGCCAATGGCGAGCGCTCGGCCAACCGCGGCTCTTGCGCCCAAAACTGCCGCCTGCCTTATCAACTGATCGATGGCAATGGCAATGTGCTGATCCAAAACAGCCACCTGCTCTCGATCAAAGACCTGGACCTGAGCGACGAACTGCCCAATTTGATCAAGGCTGGCGTTTCTTCCTTTAAAATTGAAGGCCGCTTGAAGGACGTGGTCTATGTCAAAAACAACACTTCTTACCTGCGTAAAAAATTGGATACCTTTCTGGAGTCCAATGCTGATCTTTACGAAAAAGCTTCTTCGGGCCGCACTTTCTACAATTTCGAGCCCGAACTTGACCGCAGTTTCAACCGGGGCTATACCGACTATTTTGTCAACCAGCGCCACGCCAAAATCGGGTCCTGGGAAAGCCCCAAGTCCAAGGGGCAGTACATTGGTAACTTGTTGGAAATGAAAGCCAATGGTTACGTGATCGAAAACCACGACAAGCTCAACAACGGCGATGGCCTGTTTTTTGTGAACGAACAAGGCGAAGCAGAAGGGGTAAATGTGAACATCATTGTCAACGACATTGTGGTGCCCAACACCCTCAAGCCCCTGCCCATCGGCACCGAAATCTACCGCAACTACGACGCGGAGTACAACCGGATTTTGGAAAACGAAAACAGCGCAGTGCGGAAGATTGGCGTAAAAATGCACTTCAGTGAAACCGAAAATGGTTTCCAACTCCAGGTCATCGACGAGGACGGCCATACCTGCACCACCTCAATGGATGCACCCAAAGAAGTAGCCAAAAACACCGAGGGCCTCGTCGACAACGTCAAAAAGAACCTCGCCAAAACGGGCAATACGCCCTTTATGGTGGACGAAATTGAAGTGGATTTTGCCCAAAACTGGTTTTTGCCCAACTCGAAAGTCAACGAAATTCGCCGCATCGCCCTGGAACAATTGATCGAAACCCGCATCAAGGAATACCAGCGCGAAGAAAAGCCCATCGTCAAAACCGATCACCCATACCCGGTCAAGGAACTGGATTTTACCTACAATGTGTCCAACAAGCTGGCCCGCAAATTTTACCAGCGCCACGGTGTGACCGAGATCGAGAAAGCCTTCGAATTGCAGTGGGACCCCGGCAAGTCAAGGGTGATGGTCACCAAGTACTGTGTGAAATACGAACTCGGCAAGTGCCCCCGCTTCCAACGCGCCACGATGGGCACCAAACTGGCCGAGCCCCTCACGCTCAAGCATGGTGAGGTGGAATACAAACTCAAATTCAATTGCAAGCCCTGCGAAATGGAGATTTGGGAGAAAGACGCGGAGTTGGTTTTGGAGGACGAGTTTGCGGAATAAGTATTGTTAGAGTGCACCGCTATTTTTTGTTTGCTTCGCAAGTGGTCCGCTTACGCGGCCCGAAAATAGGAACACGGATGTAACGGATGCAACTAATTTTCACAGATTTCCAACATGACTTTGACCGTGATATGTAAATGACCGCTTAACTGCGAAGCAGTCTTGGTAATCCTGAAAATCCAGCTTGCAGACAAAAAAGCCAGCTCGATTCCATCCTTCCGCTCGTTTTTCATTATGTTAGCATTGAAAATTGCATAAACAAATGAAAAACACCGTTCTTTTTCTGCTTTGCTTAGTCAGCATTGCGGCCAAAGCCCAGCCTTTGCGCTTGCACCCAACCAATCCGCATATTTTTCAGTACAAAGGCAAGCCGCTGCTCATCATCGGTTCGGGCGAGCACTATGGCGCGGTGTCGAACCTCGATTTCAACTACTCACTTTATCTCCAAAGCATCCAGGCCGCTGGCTTGAACACCACTCGCTTGTTTACAGGCGGGCACCGCGAAAACCCCGGCGACTTTGGCATTACCCGCAATACTCTGGGACCTACGGGTGACCGCTTCATTTGCGCCTGGGCCCGTACCGATCAGCCTGGATTCAAGGGCGGCGGCAACAAATTCGACCTCAATCGCTGGGACGAAGCCTATTTTACCCGTCTCAAAGACTTCGTGAGCCAGGCCCTGGCCCGCGACATCATCATCGAAATCAACCTTTTTTCAGCCTATTATGGAGCCATGTGGCCCAACAACCCCATGCACCCGACCAACAATACCAATGGCACGCCGGAGATGGAGCACACCACGGTCAATACCATCAACAATGGCGCTTACTGGGCTTACCAGGAAGCTTACATCCTCAAAATGGTAAGGGAATTGAATGGGTTTGACAACGTTTACTTTGAAATCCAAAACGAACCCTGGGCCGACAAAGGCGTGGTAGTTGGTGAATGGCTCGACAACATGCAAGCCGATTTGCTCAAAGACGCAGGCAACCAATGGCGCACCCGGCTCGAAGTCGCTTCGCCCCAATCCCTGGCCTGGCAGAAAAAAGTAGCAGCCGTGGTCCGCAACGAGGAGCAAAAACTGCCAAAAAAGCACCTCATTTCGCAAAACTATGTCAATTTCAAAATGCCCCTGCGCGAAGTAGATGCCAACGTCGACATCATCAACTTCCACTACGCCCACCCCGAAGCCGCGACCTGGAACCTGCACTGGAACAAGGCCGTAGGCTGCAACGAAACCGGATTTTCGGGAATGAAAGGCGATCCCTACCGCAAACAAGCCTGGCGATTCATGCTCTCCGGCGGAACCTTGTTCAACAACCTCGACTACTCCTACACCGTTGGCAACGAAGCCGGGACTGATACCACGGCCACCGCCCCCGGTCACGGCAGCCCGCGCTTCAGAAGCCAGTTGCGCTTTTTGCGGACTTTCTTGGAAGGCTTCGACTTGCTCACCCTGAAACCACAGCCCAACCTGATCAAATGGAGCAAAGGTGCCCAGCCCTACCTCTTGCGCGACGCCAAGGGCCAATATGCCCTGTATTGTGACGGCTACGAGCCTTTCCAACTGAACTTGAACCTACCCGCTGGCCGTTACAGCCTCGAATGGTACGATCCCCGCACTGGCCAATTGCTAAAAAAAGAGACCCTCAACCTGGCCCCCAACAAGCCCATCAACTCCCCCGAAACCAATTACCAGGAAATTGCCGGGAAATTGCGATATTTAGGCAAATAATCCCTAACCACGAAGTGACGAGCCACGAATAAAAGCCCAATTCGCAACTTTGTTGCCTCGCTGCGCGAGGCTGTTTTTAGCACACGGATGACACGGATGACGCGGATTTACACGGATTCCAGCGTGACGTTGACCATGATGTTGACCATTAGCAATGTTGAAAATTGGAATGGTTTATTTTTGAACCGTTACTAACCATTAACCACTAACCACTAACAACTAAAAAAAATGTTTCGCAGCCTCACACTCCTACTACTGGCCCTCATTACGTTGGCCTGCAACCCAAAATCCAGCAGCAAAACCGCTGATACATCTACTGCCGATCTGGACGAAATCAGCGCCGTGATCCACAGTTTTTACAGTTGGTACGATGGCTTGGTGATGGACACCACGATCCGCATCAGCTTTGCCGTACCCGACGGCGAACATTTGAAGCTCGACGAAGCCAAATTCAAGGAATATTATGCCTATTTTGAAAAATCCGGCTACGTCAGCACCGATTTTGTAGCCCAGGAACTGGCTTTTTTCAAAAAATGCGCCAACTATTGGAAAAACGAAAACATCGAAGACGTGCCCACCTGCATGGATGCCGACAAGTACTTCTGCGGCCAGGATTGGGATATCGACTACCTGCGTAGTGCCCCCATCAGCATCGCCGAAGTAGTGGACGGAAAAACCGCTGCCACCGTGGAGCCACAGCGGGAAGGAGACGCAGCCCGCGAGATCAAAATGGTCAAGGAAAACGGGAAATGGAAGATTCAGGAGATTGTTTGTGACATGGGGGTGGAGTGAGTTATGAGTTATGAGTGGGGGCTCGCTGAAGAAATTAGCGGTACCCAAAGCTTTTTTGCAGAAAACTTCGTAGAAGTTCTTAGCATTATTCATCCCCCATACCTAAATCATCACCCAAAGCACCCCCATCACCCCCAAACTCGCCAAGCCTGCCCAGCCAAAAAGCTTGCCCAAGGGCCTGCGGCCCACCAACATGCCCAGGCCAATCATAAAATTGACCTGCGAAACGGCAAAAAACATCAGGGAAATTTCCAGCAAGCTGATCTTACCCCGCGAAAGCTCGTAGGCTGGAAAAACGGTGATGAACAAGACCAAAATGTCGATGCCGATCACGATCAGCCAGTTTTTCAGGGTGTAGATAGGTGTGGATGTTGCTAGGTTCATGTTAGGTGAGTTGAAAAAAGTTGAAAAGTTGAAAAGTTGAAGGGTTGAAATGTTGAAGAGAAAGGGATTCAGCCAGTGAAATGGAATCAATTTTGACTTTATTTCTGCACTTTATTTTTTCATCGGCAAGCTTTACATTATTTGCCCAATCATTAGACAACACAAAGATAAACAAGGTTTTAGAAGGTAATTGGGAATTGCAAAAAAGGCTCGACTCAAATTTTTTGAGAATTATTCGCCCTGATGCACCAAATATTCGTTCGGGCTTTTTTACTTTTAGCCAATCTTTGTTGCCGGGGTAGCCACGGGTTGTAGCTTTTTAGCCGCAGATTGTGGTTTTTTCAGCGCTGCGCGCTGTGGTTGGGAACACTGATGAAACGGATGAGACGGATTTACACGGATTTCCAGCGTGATGTTGACCAATACGTTGACCAAGCTGCTGCTGTTTTTCATGTTTTCATCCAAACAAACTATAAACCAACACAAACAAGCTCATAACTGGTCATGAATCAAAATATTCGTTTGCAACTTTCGGTGATGATGTTCCTGGAGTTCTTCATTTGGGGATCTTGGTACGTCACCATGGGTACTTTTTTGGGTAAAAATTTAGGGGCCTCTGGGGTACAGGTGGGGCAGGCTTATGCCACCCAGAGTATTGGTGCCATCATCGCGCCTTTCATCATTGGTTTGATCGCTGACCGCTTCTTTGCGGCTCAGCGCATTTTGGGGGTTTTGCACTTGTTGGGTGCAGCGGCCCTGTACATGGCTTCACAGAGTGGTACTTTTGCACAGTTTTATCCGTATATATTGGTGTACATGATTTTGTACATGCCTACCTTGGCTTTGGTCAATTCTGTTTCGTTCAAGCAAATGCTCAATCCATCGGCGGAGTTTCCCAGTGTTCGGGTTTTGGGTACAATTGGCTGGATTGTGGCGGGCCTAACCATCGGTTTCCTGGCTTGGGAGGGCAGCAATTCACTGGACAAAACCTACCTCATGGCGGCGGGCGCTTCTTTGATCCTGGGCATCATGAGTTTTTTCTTGCCCAATACGCCTCCACCCAAAGCCAAAGACGGCAAAGTACAAGTCAAAGACATCCTCGGCCTCGATGCCCTGAGTTTGCTGAAAAGCCCATCCTACTTGATTTTCTTCATCGGTTCGGTTTTGGTGTGCATTCCGCTGTCCTTTTACTACAACTTCACCAATCCCTTCCTCAACGAAGCGGGCATGGTTGGCGCGGCTGGTAAAATGTCGATGGGCCAGATGAGTGAGGCTTTGTTCCTACTGGTTTTACCTGTGTTGTTGAGCCGTTGGGGCATCAAGCGCATTTTGCTGATCGGCATGGCGGCTTGGTTGTTGCGTTACATCTGCTTTGCTTATGGCGACGTTGGGGCCAACTACTGGATGCTGATCCTGGGCATCATTTTACACGGCGTTTGCTACGACTTTTTCTTTGTGACGGGTCAAATTTACACCGACCAAAAAGCGGGCGAGAAATTCAAAAGCTCGGCGCAGGGCCTGATCACCTTGGCTACTTATGGCTTGGGCATGTACATCGGGGCCTACATCAGTGGCATCATAGTGGACAAGTACGTATTGGCCAGTGGCGGGCACGATTGGACCAGCATCTGGTTGGTGCCTGCGGGCTTGGCTTTTGTCATTTTGCTGGCTTTTGCCCTATTTTTCCGCCAAGAAAAGACCGACACTTCAAAGAGTTAACCTGCCAGCAAGCAGGTCAAGAATAGAAACACAGTCCTTGTTTCTTCTGCCAATTACCCGGCAGCCGTATGTGCTGCCGGGTTTTTTTAATGCCAAATTCCCATGCCATGAGCAAAGATTTATACGGTTCGGATCAGGTTTTGCCCATGCTGAAGCCTTTGAACGCGGGGCCAGTCAGCATTGGTTTTGAAAACGGAGCCTTGCGGTATGTACGGATAAATGGCCGCGAAGTGTTGCGCAGCGTGTACATGACTCTGCGCGACCACAACTGGGGTACTTTCAATCCCATTATCGAAAACGAAAATTGGGACATTGCCAGGGACCAATTCAAGGGCAAATTCACCTGCCGTTATGAACGCGAGGGGCAAACCCTTTTTGTTTGGCAAGTGCAAATCAGCGGCAGCCAAAGTGGCCAAATCAAGTTCCGCATCGAAGGCGAAGCCAAGGCCGATTTTCTTAAAAACCGCGCAGGCTTTTGCATTTTGCACCCCATCGAAGAATGCGCGGGGCAAAAGGTATGGATCACCGAGCCCAATGGACAAGAAACCGAGCAAGTTTTTCCCAAATTGATCGCCCCTGATCGGCCTTTTCCATATTTGAGGGGCATGAGGTGGGAAGTTTCTCCGGGTATTCAGGCGCTCCTGAAAATGGAGGGCGACGACTTTGAAACCGAAGACCACCGCAACTGGACCGATACTTCTTACAAAACCTTTTGTACCCCACTCAACATCCCTTTTCCAGTGGAGTTGAAGGCGGGTGAAAAAGTGGTGCAGTCCATTCAACTCAGCTTCTCAGGCCTACTTGGTATCGGCAAAGGGACGGAAAACCAAGGACAAGCTATCGCATTGGAGATAGGCGACACGCTCCTACCCTTTCCTGAAATCGGCACTTTGTTGGGCCCGGAGCGCCTCAGCGAAGCCCAACTCAAGCTGGCCAAGACCCTGAACTGGTCACATTTGCGGGTGGAGTTGGATTTTGAGCAAAAAGGTTGGCCCGCGCTGCTGGAACATGCCAAAGCGGAAGCCCTGGCTTTGGCTTGTCCTTTGTGGGTGTCGATGACTTTGGGGGCAAATCCTCACGTTCAATTGGAAACTTTACTGACCAAGCTCGCCAATTTCCCCGCCAGCCATTTTTCAATTTTTCAAAAAAACACTTACGCTACACCCAGTGCTTTGATTGCCGATGTGGTCCCTCAAATCCGCTTGGCTTATCCGAATGCCAAAATCGGAGCCGGAGTGCAGACGAATTACACGGAATTGGGCAGGAATATTTTTGAGGCCAATGGTTTAGATTTTGTGTGCTTCGGCATCCACCCCCAAGAGCACGCATTTGACCTACGGAGCCTGGTCGAAAACCTGGAATCCCAAGCCGATGTGGTTGCCTCAGCGCAAGCTTTGTATCCAGCCCAGTCGGTCATCGTTTCGCCGGTCAACCTATGGAAACGCTTCAATCCTTATGCTCGCGGGCAGTCCGAACATTTCATTGAAGTGCCTTTGTCGGCTCAAAACGATGCCCGTTATGCCAGTAGTTTTGGCGCTGGCTGGTTTTTGGGCAGTTTGGCGGTGTTGGCACAAACGGGGCTACCCACTTTGACTGTGTTTCGGCACAGCGGCTTGTCTTGTTGGTTCGAAGCCGAAAAGACCATGCCTTGTGCGGAACTTCTAAAAACCATCCATTCCTTTGCCCCAAGCCACTTGCGAGTGGTGAAAACCAGCGACAAGCTGCGTTGCAGTGCTTTGATTTTGGAAAAACCTGGCCAAACACGCCTGCTGCTCGCCAATCACCAGGCCGATGAACTGCGGGTTTTGATAAAAGAGCAAGTACTTTTAGTGCCTGGTTTTCAGTGGGTTGCTTTGGATGCTTGAGTATAAAGGTGAGGGTAAAGTTCAAAAGGGCTGATGTAAAAAACAGGGTCCTGAAGTAATATTTGCCGATCTTTTTCCAAGGGAAGAAAAAATCGCACTTTCGAGACTACTGCGGCTTTTCTAAAACCTCATTTTCGTCAAAAACTTTCTAAAAAAACGCTTCAATTTTTTAGAAGAAACCACTCATTTCCAAATTTCCTTTTGAAGCCAAATTCGAAGATTGACAATTTTACAATCAAATATTCCTCATTCCATTTTTTTTGTGAAATTTTTATTGGTGTTTCTTGCGAAAAATGCAAAGAGCAATTACATTAGTGAATTATTTTACAAAGTCTCTACTAGTGATTCCATGAATTGATTGACATTGCCCCCTGTTTAATCCAACTTTTGAATCAATGTGCTTTTCTCACTAAAAACCAAACGCACTATTTATGAAACAGAAAAGGTTTTACTTCACCATCGCTTTGCTGTTGGGGGTATTTTCCTTTGCTTTGGCGCAAGTCAGCGTCACAGGTAAGGTAAATTCCAGTTCAGGCGAAGCCTTGACGGGTGCCAATGTAGTTGAAAAAGGGACTACTAATGGTGCAGTCACCGATCTTGACGGCAATTTTAGCCTTTCGGTCAAACCCGGAGCAGTTCTACAGATTTCAATGATTGGATTTACCACTCAAGACATTGAAGTGGGCAACCAAACTAGCTTTAGCATCAGTTTAGCTGAGGGGGCCAACCTCGACGAGGTGGTAGTCACTGCCTTGGGCATCACCCGCGAACAAAAGGCCCTGACTTATGCCACCCAAAAAATTGGCGGCGAACAACTCAATGAAATTCGCGACGGCAACTTCATGAACACCCTATCGGGAAAGGTTGCGGGTTTGACCGTGACCCAAGCCGCTGGAGGCCCTGGTAGCGCAACTCGCTTTGTGTTGCGCGGCAACCGTTCCATTCAAGGCAACAACAACGCATTGATGGTAATCGACGGGGTGCCAGTGGACAACAGCGTAGTTGGAGGTAACGTTGGTAACGACTTTGGTGGTTACAACGGCTCCGACGGTGCTTCCAACATCAATCCCGATGACATTGAGTCGGTGCAAATCCTCAAAGGCGCAGCAGCAGCTGTACTTTATGGTAGCCGTGCAGCCAATGGGGTCATCATGATCACCACCAAAAAAGGCAAAGCTGGCAAATTCAGCGCCGATGTCAACGCGGGGATCGTAACCGAATCGCCATTTATCCTGCCTGAGGTACAAAATGAATTCGGCCAGGGCAATGCAGGAACTTCTAACACCACTTCAAGTGGCAGCTGGGGAGGTAGCGCTGCCACTTTCCCTGACAACATCAGTTCCTTTTTCCGCAATGCGCTCTCTAGTAACACCTCAATCGGGATTACGGGTGGTACGGAAAAAATGCAGACTTACCTCTCTTATACCAATGCTCAGAATCAGGGGATCATCCCCAACAATGACCTGGTCCGCAACACCATCAACCTGCGCATCAGCAACCAGATCAGCAAACGTTTCTCGACCGATGCCAAGGTCACTTTCACCAACCAAGTGATCAACAACAAGATCAAAGTAGGCGAAGAAAGTGGAATCGTGATGAACCTGTATAAAGTACCGCGCAGCATCAGCGATGCCAGTATGCGGACTTTTGAAAACGCCAACGGAGATCCACAATACTGGACTTCTTCTTCGATCTACATGAACCCTTACTGGACCTTGAATCGGGTTTTGAACGATGAAAACCGGAACCGAATCACCTCCTTTCTTTCAGCCAGTTATGACCTGAACTCTTGGATCAAAGTGACCGGACGTGCCAGTTTTGACCGTTATACTGACCGCTTAACGCGCTCATTTTACGACAAAACTTTGTTGTTCGCACAGCAAGGCGGTTCTTACTCGGAAGGTTATTTCAACGTGTTGGAGCGCAACCTGGAAGCATTTGTTACAGGTAATCGAAACTTGGGTAGCAGTTTGAACGTCAATTTCATCGCAGGTACTGCAGTATCCCGCCGCGAAAACAGTTCAACCTTTGCCAATGCCAACGGCCTTTTGGTGCCCAATCGCTTCGACTTGAGCTTTGCTCGCCAGTTGTCGACGGGATCATCGACTTCCAAGCGTGAAATCCAGTCGGTTTTTGCTTCGGCTTCGTTCAGCTACAAAGGTTATTTGAACGTGGACCTGACAGGCCGCAACGACTGGGCCTCTACGCTGCCCCCTGAAGCCAATTCTTATTTCTACCCATCGGTGGGGGTGAATACCATCCTTTCGCAAATGATGGATATGCCAGATTGGATCAGCTTCATGAAATTACGTGGATCCTGGACTCGGGTGGGTAACGACGTACCACAGGGTATTTTGTTCCAAACTTATAGCTTCGAGCAAGGTGGTACTGGTGGTTTCGTTCGCCGCGATGGCACCCAGCCGATTCCTGATGCCAAGCCTGAGTTGACTACTTCTTTGGAATTTGGTTTGGAGTGGAAAATGTTCCGCAACCGCTTGGGCTTGGACTTGACCTGGTACAAGACCAACTCTATCAACCAGTTGCTGCGCTTGGAACTGGCCGCGCCCTCTGGTTTCAGCGACCAATTCATCAATGCAGGTAATATCCAAAACACTGGCATTGAATTGGCTTTGAATGCATCTCCAGTGCAGTCTGAGAAAGGCCTTAACTGGGACATCATGCTGAATTTTGCCCGCAACATTCCAAAAGTCATCGAATTACACCCTGACATCAAGCAAGCTTTCCTCGCGGGTGGATATGGCCGCACCGCAGGCCCCATCGTGCGCGAAGGTGGCAAGTTTGGCGACTTGTATGGCGAAGGTTGGAAGCGCGACGCCCAAGGCCGCTTTATCGTGGATGGCAACGGCAAACCTGTAGGAAGTGGAGCTGGTGGTACCCTGGTGGGCAACTACAATCCAGATTTCATGCTGGGTTTGACTAACTCCTTCAGCATTGGTCGTTTGGCCTTGAGTATCCTGATCGATGGCCGTTTTGGCGGCGTCATGACTTCTGGCACGGAGGCCAACCTGGCATTTGACGGCACGGCTGCTTATACCACGGCCAATCGCACAGGTGGCTGGGTTTTGGATGCAGTAACCGCAACGGGTGAAAAAAATACCAAGGCTATCAATGCCGAAACTTTCTGGACCACCGTTTCGGGTGGTCGCTACAGCTGGGGTGAATTGTTCACTTACGACGCGACCAACGTGCGCATCCGCGAATTGTCTTTGGGGTATGACTTGAACATTCCGAATACCTTTATTCGCAATGCCCGTATCTCTCTGGTGGGTCGTAACCTCTTGTTCTTGTATCGCGGCAAGGCTATTCTGGACATTCCTGGCTTACCTGATCGCCGCATGGGCTTTGACCCAGATGTGAATTTGGGTGCTGGCAACTTCCAAGGGGTGGAATATGGCAATTTGCCGTCTACCCGCACCATTGGTCTGAACCTGAAACTGGGTTTCTAGGTTAAATTGAATACCTCAACAGGATTTCTTTGAACCCTGTTTTAAAAAATTTAAAACGTCGAATACCATGAAAATCTTCAAAACCAAGTTTTTGTCCTTGGGTATCATGGCAGTTCTGGCTGTGGCTTCGTCGGTCTACTTTTCGTCTTGCACGAAAGATTTCGAGGAATTAAACACCGACAAGACCAAACTGACTACCCTCACCAAAACTGAGTTTCCGTACTTGTTTTCCAAGGCCCAATCGGCCTCTTCTTATGCATTTTGGCGCTACCAGGTGGCTCAAAACCTTTTTGCCGACTTGTATTGCCAATATTATGCCACCAGCGCCACCTATTTCCCCTCGGATCGTTACGTGATCCGCATGGACTGGATGCGTTGGCACTGGACACCGATCTACACCGAGGCCGTTCCACAGTTGAAAACCTTGCTCGACCAAACCGACAAGGCTTCTGCTGAAAACGCACTGGCCAAAATCATGTGGGTGTACACTTTTCACCGCGTGACCGATTATTATGGCCCCATTCCGTACTTCAAAGCGGGTGAACCAGGTCGCACGGTGACTTATGATCCACAAGACAAGATTTACGACGACTTTTTCGTCAAACTCAACGAAGCTGTAACGGTCCTCAAGGGCAAAACCAGTGAGAAACCTTATGGTAACTTTGACCTGGTTTACAAAGGTGACGTAAACAAGTGGATCAAGTTCGCCAACACCCTGCGCTTGCGCCTGGCCATGCGTATTTCCAAAGTTAATCCAGCCAAAGCCAAAACTGAAGCAGAAGCAGCGGTAGCTGGCGGTGTGATGACCGATATTGCTGACGATGCCTTGATGGTGAAGTCACTGAATGGCTCTGACTTCAATGGTCTGTCTGGGATTTCGGTGTGGAATGAATTCCGCATGAGCGCTTCGATGGAATCAGTTTTGAAAGGCTACTCCGACCCTCGCATCGGCGTTTACTTCCAACCTGCTAGCAACACCGGCACTTACGAAGGCTTGCGGAATGGCTTGACTCCAGCCCAATTGGGTATCGCTGCCAACAGCAACGACAACAACTCGAACGTTGGCGAACGCTGGGTACGTGGCAAGGGTTCAGCATGGACCGGGCAAAATACCAACCCTCAAAACGTAATGCACGCTGCTGAAGCATACCTGCTCCGCGCCGAAGCTGCACTGAATGGCTGGAGTGTGGGCGGAACTGCCAAAGACTTATATGAAAAGGGCCTGGAAACCTCCATGCGCCAATGGGGCATCACCGATGCTGCTGCGATTGCAGCTTATGTGGCCAGCGACAAAACACCCATTGCCCCTGGCGACCAGCAAAACTCGCCTGCATTGAGCAATATTCCGGTGAAATTTGGCAGCACTGAAGCCCAACAACGTGAGCAAATTGCCACCCAAAAATGGCTGGCCTTATTCCCCGACGGTATCGAAGCCTGGGCCGAATTCCGCCGCACGCGCATGCCCAAGTTGTATCCTCCTGTCAATAGTGAAAATGGCGATATTCCCCAGGGTCAATTCCTGCGGCGAATTCCATTTCTGGACTTGGAGAAAAACACCAACAAAGCGGCCGTTGACGCAGCAGCAGGCTTATTGGGTGGCCCCGACAAGGCTAGCACTCCTTTGTGGTGGGATAAAAACTAAGGGAGCGTAGAAAAAAGAAGGTGGAGGATTTGGGTCAGTGAAAAAAGAAAAACAACTGGATTAAAGGATTTGTGTTCTTTTTTTACTAAACCTCAAAAGCAAATATGTCCACTTTATTTTAGCTCAAATACTAAGTGTACTACTTATTCAAGTTTGAATTTTTCTGATATTGCAGGGACGACGTTGGACGTTGTCCCTGTGTTTTTTATCTAAAAACGCGTTTTTCGCATGAGAGGTTTTTTGCTTTATACCTTGATTCTGTGCGGCATCAGCGCTTGCTCTGATTCCAAAAAACAGCTTTTTTCCCAATTGGGCAAAGGCCGAACTGGCATAGATTTTCGCAACTTGTTGATCGAAAGTGAGGACCTCAATGTGCTCAATTACCAATATTTTTACAACGGCAGCGGGGTGGCTGTCGGGGACATCAACAACGACGGGCTGAGCGATTTGTGTTTTGTAGGAAACATGGTCAAAAACCGACTTTACCTCAATAAAGGCAATTTTAAATTTGAGGACATTACCATTCAATCCACCATCGCCGACCAACAAGGCTGGTGTACTGGCGTGACCATGGTCGATATCAATCAGGATGGATGGCTGGACATTTACATTTGCCGCTCGGCGGATGTGGAACCTACACGCCGCCGCAACCTATTGTTTGTCAACAACAAAGACCTGACTTTTACCGAAAAAGCGGCGCAATACGGCATCGACGACCCAGGCTATTCAACCCACGCGGCCTTTTTTGACCTAGACCGCGACGAAGACCTTGACCTGTTTTTAATCAACCACTCCAGCAACGAGTTCGCGGGATTTCGCAAAGAGATGACCGGGCTAAAAAACCAAAAAAATGAGTTTTTCGGTAGCAAATTGTACCGAAACGATGGCGGAAAGTACACCAATGTTACTGAACAAGCAGGTATCACCAGCAATGTGTTGAGCTTTGGCTTGGGGCTGGCAATTTTGGATGTCAACAACGACCAATGGCCGGATATTTACGTGAGTAATGACTTCAACGAGGAAGATTACCTTTTCGTCAACCAACAAAATGGCACCTTCAAAGAGCAAGTTCGTGAGGCGTTCGACTATGTTTCGCTCTTTTCGATGGGTTGTGACGCCGCCGACGTCAACAACGACGGCAAAATGGACCTGATGACCCTCGACATGCTGCCCGAAGACAACCGTACCCAAAAAATGCACTCTGGGGCGGAGAACTACGACAAGGTTCAAATGCTTTTTCAAAACAGATTCCACTACCAGTTCAGCCGCAACATGCTGCACTTGAACAATGGTGACGGCAGTTTTTCAGAAATCGGACAGTTGGCGGGCGTATCGAATACCGATTGGAGTTGGGCCGCCCTTTTTGCCGATTTTGACCTGGATGGCCAAAAAGACTTGTTTGTGAGCAATGGCTATGTGAAGGACTACACCAACATGGATTTCCTGCGCTATTCAGCCGAATTGGCCAACGCCGCCGAGCGCCAATTGCCCGAAAAAGAAATGATTAAAAGGCTCTTGGAAAAAATGCCGGGTTCTAAAACCGAAAACTACCTTTTTCAAAACCAGGGGCAATGCCAATTCGCCAATGTCAGCAAAAAATGGGGCATCGAAGGCACGGGATTTTCAGCTGGGGCCGCTTATGCCGACTTAGACAATGACGGCGACCTGGACCTGGTGGTCAACAAAATCGACGAGTACGCGGGCATTTACCGCAACAATGCTGAAACCCTGGTAAAAAACAAATACCTCAAAGTTCAGCTCGAAGGACAGGGGCAAAACCCCGAAGGAATCGGTGCCACCGTGTATGTTTACAATAGCAAGTCCGTTCAAACCCAGCAATTTCAACCCTCGCGAGGCTATGCTTCCTCGGTGGAACGGAGTCTTGTTTTTGGTTTGGGGCAAGAAAATGAGGTAGATTCCATCGTGGTGGTTTGGAACAATGGCCAAAAACAAAAAATTGGTGCCACCAAGGCCAATCAAACCTTAAAAATTGAGCAAAAAACAGAAAATCAGGTGATTTTGGCTCAAAATGCACCTCAGTTCTTCAATCCAAGCCCAGGTTTTGACTTTTTACACGAAGAAAACAAGTTTCAAGATTTCAAGACCCAGCCTTTGCTGCCGCATTTTTTATCGCGTTGCGGGCCTAAGTTTGCCAAAGGTGATGTCAATGGCGATGGCTTGGAGGACATTTACGCTTGTGGGGCCAAAGGTTTCAGCGGGCAATTGTTTTTGCAAAATGCAAGTGGTGTTTTTACCAAAAAAGACCAAGCTGCCTTTGCTGCTGATGCAGGCAATGAAGATGGTGACGCCTTGTTTTTTGATGCCGATGGTGACCGGGATTTGGACTTGTATGTGTGCAGTGGTGGCTACGAATTTGCCGAAAATGATCCAGCCCTGCAAGATCGCCTTTACTTAAACGACGGGCGGGGCAATTTTAGCAAGAAAGCCGAGAGCTTGCCGCAAGAAAGCAACAGCACAGCTTGCGTGCGCGCAGGAGACATTGACACGGATGGGGATTTGGACTTGTTTGTGGGCGGCTATGTACAACCTGGCAAGTATCCCCTGGCTCCTCCAAGCAGCCTTTTGATCAATGATGGCAAGGGGAAATTCAGCGATCAAACGAGTACTTTGGCTCCTGCCTTGGCCCAAATCGGGATGGTACGCGATGCCATGTGGCTGGATTTAAATGCGGATAAAAGCCCAGAGCTGATTGTAATTGGAGAATGGATGCCCATTCAAGTTTTTTCCCAAAAAAATGGGAAATGGCAGCTCGATCAACAATGGTCCGTCCCTAATAGCAGTGGTTGGTGGAACCGCCTCCAAGCAGCGGACTTTGACCAGGATGGAGACCAGGACCTGGTATTGGGTAATTTGGGACAAAATGCACAGTTTAAGGCTTCGGTAGAAAAACCCTTGACCTTAACCTTCAAAGACTTCATGGGCTCGGGTGCAATCAACCCAATTTTGAGTTACTACATTGGGGACAAAAGCTATCCGGCAGCCTCAAGGGATGATTTATTGGAGCAGTTGGTGTTTTTGAAGAAAAAATACACCTCTTATGAAGCTTATGCAGATGCTCAGGTGGAAAGCATTTTCAGCCCGGAGCAATTGAAAGATGCCCAAACTTTGAAAGTGGAGCAATTGGCTAGCCTATACTTAGAAAACACGGGCAAGGGTTGGAAAATACGACCTTTGCCCATTGAAGCCCAGTTTTCGCCAATTTATGCCCTGCAAGCCCTTGACGTAAACAAAGATGGCCACCTTGACCTACTGGCAGCTGGCAATAACCGCAACACCCGCGTGAAATTTGGGCATTATTCAGCCAATCACGGTTTGCTGATGCTTGGCGATGGGCAAGGGGCTTTCAAGGCTGTTTCCAATGCCAAATCGGGGCTGAATATCCGAGGGGATGTTAGGGATTTACAATTGGTACAGACTAAAAATGGGGTGAAAGTGCTAGTGGGCATCAATGAGCAAAAGGCTGGGATGTGGTCGTTTTGAGATCGATTTTGCGGGCCTGGGGAAGGTTCCGGTCAGGAGACCGTTAACCAGCGTCCGGTCAGGATAAACCAGCTTTTCAAGGTGAAGCCAAACGGAGGCACTATACCTGTGGAGGTTGGCTGGCCTGAAAATGCTTCTCTAAAAAACGACGGGCATTGTTGAACATAATATCTTCAACACGATCCTGGATGTTCCCCGTCTTGAAATCAAATCCAGGGAATTTTTTGGCTGCTGCTTGCAGTGCCCTGGGCAACATTTTGGGCAATTCCTGCTCCAGGACGAACATTTCAGTCAGGTTTTTGCAGGCCTTGATCGGTGAAATGAGTCCGTCAAAGTCGGATCCGATGCAGAGGTGTTCCCAAGTTTTAGGACCGCCACAGCGCACGGCGTGTACGATTTGATTGCACAAGTGCCAAAGGTCTTTTTCGGCATTCATTCTGGACATTGGCTTGCTGGTATCTTGTCCGTCTTTTTCGCCCTCGAAATCACTTTCTTCCACGAATCCATCGTCATCGCGGGTGAGCGAAAGGCCCAAGGCTTTGAATTCTTCTGGATGAAAATACTCAGCGGCGACGCCTTTTGCCCCTAAGACCCTGCGGTCGAGGATGAGGCCGATCAGGCCATCCGAGGCGATGACGAGCGGAATTTCTTCATCATAAAGGTTGACACTCCAAGGGTTAAACTCACTTTTCCATTCTGAATTTTCTAGCCCCTTGGGCTTGTCAAATTTCACCCGTACATACTCTTCATCGCGCACGGCACTGCGGATGTGGTCATCAATTCGGTTCCAACTCATACCCGCCAAACCCATGTGGCTGGCGATGATGGGAATGTTTTCGTAGCCTTTTTCCTTGCGATAAGCGTAAAAATTCTTGCGGCTCACCAGGCTCATGTGCTTGAGGTCGATAAAAACTCGGTGTCCGCCGCTGTTTCGGTCGTAAGC
Source organism: Chitinophagales bacterium (assembly GCA_013299105.1). GTDB lineage: Bacteria > Bacteroidota > Bacteroidia > Chitinophagales > Saprospiraceae > Haliscomenobacter. Next base: position 50,130 of record JAAFJY010000038.1, read on the forward strand.
CACATCAATAAGTTTTCTCCCTTCTTCCTGCAAACCAAAGCGCTGGGGCCGAAATTGCTTGTTGCCTTTGAGCATTTTCACACTATAAGCGTGGCTGCAGGTGATAAAATTGGTCTGGTGTACAATGGTGATGTACAAAAAACGGTTTTCACCCTTTTCCTTTAATGCCCTCAAACTTGCCGAAGGCGTCATTCCCGCGCCTTGAATGGTATGTGCGCCTTCGATCGCCAAAATGAGGTTTACACCATCTTTATTGTATTCCCCCATGTGTTTGATCACCCGTGCTTCATTGCTACGGCCATGCAATGAAGCTTGCAAGTGCCTGATTTCTTCCGTGAAATAAGTCAAGCCATCGTTGCCTTCGGGACGATTGAGCATGTCTCGGTCAAGGCATGATAGCTCAGGCACGATGTTTTGCAACATAAAACTGGTAGAATATGCTTGCTCAATGGTGATCATTGCCGCTACACCAATATTCAATTTTCCCTGGTGGGCCTGGGTAAGGTTGCTTTGTGAAGCCAGCATGTCCACAATCGAATTGCAAGCCGACCAACACGAAGGTCGCTCCCGAGAAACGTTGTTGGACAAAAAGCTTTTCATCGAAGGGTGGCAGTGCAAATCGAAGTAGGGCATTGTTGAAAGGGTTTTAGAGCGTGTTAAATCTCTTGATAGTAGTTCAAAGATCAGTCACTGCAAATTGCTGATCCATCCAGTCATCGTCATTCATGTCCTGATCTGATTTATCTCCATCAAGTTCAAGAGCGAATGGATCAAATGTAGCAAAATCTTTGTATAAATTATTCAACATGTCAATAAATTCCGGCTGAGGGAAGCAATCGGTTTTATCAAGCCTAAGATTGGAATGAGTCCATACACCCGGATCGGTAAATGCCGCATTTTGCAACTCGAACCATTTTGCATCGTACTTCCTGTTGGGAATAGGTATGTCAAAGAAATAGGCCAAGGTCAGGATCAAGCGCCGAGTCGACTCAATCTGTGCTGACGAGTACCGCAAAAAATACTGGTAGCCCCGCCATTCATAACCAAGGTCACAAACTTGGTCTTCTGGGATGCTGTATTGGCTAATTTTGGAGTCATCTTTCAGGATCACTGGGTAGAATTTCCCATCGTCGCCTTTGAACAAGGGGCCTAAAGCGCAAATTTCAATGCCGATAGCGGCTTGATTCAAGGGCGTATTGCGGGCTCCTCTCAAGCCGAGGTGGTGAGCCCAATAGATTTCGGGAAAGCCGCGGTAAATGACCCCATCATGTGTGGCATTGCCTGTTCGGCTGGTTCCTCCAACGGTAAATGCGGTAGCAACCCGACGGCGTTCGCCGTTGTCCTGCCGATCCTGTAACCACCAACTAAAGACCCGATCAGGCCAATGCCAGCCTGCGGTATGGTGCAAAATGATGGTTTTTTTTTCGTGTTGACCTTTGATGTACTCATTGTCGGGTAAAAAATTGACTTGGGCACCTGGTGCCACCCAATTTCTGATACCTGTGCGGTATTGATAGCCCAATCGGAAAAGCGGACGCCAACTGGTATCTTCCACAATTCCTGAAGGAGGAAGTCCTTGGGATTGCTGAAAAGCTTCGACCGCTTTTTGGGTTTTGAGTCCAAACTGGCCGTCAAGTTTGAGTACATCCCCATTTTTTCCCGCGTTATTGAGCAGGTATTGCAGGACTTTGACCAAGCGGCCACTGGCATTTTGCTGTAAGGTTTTCATGGTGTGTTGGAGTTTAGGTGTGAAAAATTTTGCGATAAAAATAATGTGTATTGATGAGACTCACCTTAAACATAAATTATTTTTGGCTTATCTGTTTCAACTAATTCTGATGCAACTGCGGCATTGTTGTGCTTTTATTTATCAAATTAGTCACCAAGCTTACAAGCAAAACTCAATAAAATCTGCGGATGCCCGTTTTTTTGGGTAAAAGGTCGTAATTTCCCAGCCGACAAAACACCGTCTATGAAGCACAGGTTTTTTACCTTCCTCTTTTGTACGTTTATCGCTACTGCTTTCAACTCGCTCTTCTCCCAAACGACAAGTCGGGTTAAAATCGCCCCAGACCTGGACACTACCTTTGTATGTGGGCCCCAAGGTATTGATTTACAAGTCCTTGGAGGTTTCAATCACAGTTGGCGTCCGGCTAATATCCTCAATCGTACCGATGGCAATAGCGTAATTGCCCGGCCTACTCAAAACACCTGGGTAGTAGTAGAAGGCTTTGTGAATGGTCGTTTGCAAAAAGACTCTATCTACCTGGCCATTGTCACACCAACCCTGCAACTGACTACAACCAATAGTACCGCAGTATGCAGGGGTACCCCAGTAACCCTTCGGGCCATCTCAAATACCCGTGGGCAAAGCATCGTATGGGACCCTGTAGAAGGTTTGAACAAAACTACAGGTGCTGCTGTCATTGCCACACCACCCAATACTGCTACTTATCGTGCCGTGATCAACCTGAGCAATGCTCCCGGATGCCGGGTCGAAAGGTCGGTGAGTGTAGAGATTGCGCCCGCCAAAATCGACATTGGCAATGGAGACACCCTCAAAGTATGTAAGGGCAAGACCAATACAGTGCGGCTTTTCGCTACCACCAACAATGGTTTGACCCAAGGCATCACCTGGTCAGCATCGGATGGAAGTCTCAACCGCACCAATACTTTCGAGTCAACTGTTTCGCCAAGAGTTTCTACCAAATATTATGTGAGTTTCAACTCGCAACAATGCCTGATACGCGATTCTATATTTGTAAAAGTCGATTCCTTGCCCAAGCAAGAGATTACGATCGACCCTAAAAAGGAAGCCTATTGCTTTGGCCAGGTGGTAACTTTGAAATCGGACATTTTTGAAACCACCGCCTATCCAGGCATCAAGCACCTTTGGCGCCCACGACAGCGCACCAATGGCACTACTCCAGGGGTAACTACCGAAACTCCTGACTCATTGTGGAACATGGTACTGACCCTGCAAGACAGTGTGGTGATGCTGCGCGAAACCAACATTGGTGGTTGCAAAGACAGTGCGGCCATTTTCATTCCAGTAATCAAGCCCAAAAACATCATCATTACCCCTGAAAAACCCGAAGTTTGCCCTGGTGAAAGTGTGCAATTGCGGGCTTCCTGGGAGGGTGCTCAAGATAAAATATCCTGGTCGCCAACCTCTGGACTTTCTTGTACCGATTGCCGCAACCCTACCGTTTCTGGCATCATGGCAACCCAAAGTTTTACCATTACTGTAGAAGAAAAAGGCTGTCCAAGCAGTGCCAGCAGGGAAATCATAGCACTGCCCAACCCCACCGTCATTTTCACCAATCAACGCAACATCTGCCCTGGCACCAGTGTGCGTTTATTGGCAGGAGCACAGCCCAATACCACTTATCGCTGGACCGCTCCACTTACTTCTACCGACCCTAACCTGAGTGTAGCACCAACCACGACCACCACTTATCGCTTGACGGCAACCTTGGGCAGGTGCAGCGTCAATTCGGACGTGACCATCACCGTAATCAGCCCACCTACCATTGATATTCAAGGCAAAAATGCGATTTGCGAAGGCGAATCAGGTAATTTGACCCTCAATGTTAATCCCCCAGCAGCCAATGGCCGGGTAGACCAGGTGGTTTGGCAAATTCCAGGTCGTTCTATCCCCGGCAATACCTTGAGTTTTGCCGAATTGGGACAAACTACACAAGTGCGTGCCGTACTGACCTATGGCGTACAAAATGGCCCAACCTGCGGCACTGCAGTGGACACCCAAACGGTAAGGGTTACCCGAATGCCAACTTTTGCCAATTCTCCTGGTGATGTATTTGTGTTTACCCCTGACACCGTGCTTGCCAATGGCGCACAAGAAGGCGACCGCATCACGGTTGGCGTGCGTTTTCGCACTACACCTTCCCCTATTCCCAGTCTGACTTACCAGTGGAGGGTAAACAACGAGGCACCACAAAATGCCAATAATACAACGATTCAAGTTGGAGCAAGGCCAAGTACCCAAACCTTTGCAGTGACGGTAACAGGTCCCAATGGCTGCGCGATCAGCAAGGAAATCACCATTCAAGTCAATCCAGCCAGGGTCACCATCCCCAATGCCTTTTCACCCAACAATGATGGCAGTAACGATTTCTTCCGGCCTTTGACCCTGAACAAGAACATCCAATTTGTGGAGTTCAAAGTCTTCAACCGCTTCGGGCAAATCGTTTTCAATGATCCCGCCAATGCCCGCAAAGGTTGGGATGGCAACATCAGCGGCAAACCCGCACCTACAGATGTGTACGTGTACCGCATTTCCTACACTTTCCCCGATGGGCGCAAAGAAACCCGAACTGGGGACGTTGCGCTGTTGAGGTGATCCATTTCGATTTGAATGAATCCGAATAAAAAACCCCCGCTGAGTCTGAGATGATTCAGCGGGGGTTTTTGATTTGCCTCCACGAAAAGTGGCTTAATCGCGGTTGCCCAAAATGCGCAACAAGTACAAAAACAAGTTGATGAAATCCAGGTACAAAGTCAAAGCGCCCATGATGGCTTCTTTTTGGTCCTCCTCAGTCCCTTCGTTGCCGATGATGTTCATTTCCTTGATCTTTTGGGTGTCATAAGCGGTAAGTCCCACAAAAATTAACACCCCAGCATAAGTAATGATCCAGTACAAAGTGGAGTTCTTGAGAAAAATGTTCACCAAAGAGGCGATAATCAAGCCAATTAGGGCCATGAACAGCAAGTTTCCCATCTTGGTCAGGTCCGTTTTGGTAAAGTACCCGTAGGCACTCATCACCCCAAAAGTGGCTGCTGTAACAAAAAAAGTACTCGCTATAGACCCCAGCGTGTACACCAGGAAAATGACCGACAAAGTAAGGCCATTGACAAGAGCATACATCAAAAAGACAAAAGTCGCCGTATTGGCCGACATGCGCTGGACTGCTGCGGACAAGTACCACACCATCGCCAATTCACCGATGATCAAGCCCCAGAATACCAGCTTATTGGCTAGAAAAATGCTGATCAAAGTAGGTGAAGAAGCAACCGTCCAGGCAATGGCACCTGTAATCACCAGCGCTAAGGTCATCCAACCATACACTTTGGTAATGAAGCGTGATTGCTCGAGATTAATTTGTTCCTGCGTAAGGAACGAGGGATTTTGGTTCATAATTTAAATAATGGTTTAATGATTCTGACGACAAGTTATGTTATTGTAACAAGCCACGCAATTATTTATTGGTAATTTCTGCGATTCCTTACTCCTGACCATCAAAATAACACAAAGCTTTTCTTGTAAAATGTAAAAGGGTAAACCAAACAGCTTACCCTTTCTGAAACGCTTCGGGGTTTCAACCCTATTCCTTCTGCTTTCTATGGCTTGAAACTATCCTTTAAGCTAACCGTCAAGTTAAACACTGGCTTGCCTGGCTGGCTCTCGGTATCCACCGTAAAATAGCCTTTGCGCAAGAACTGAAACTGCGTACCAGGCGCTACATCCATCAATTTGGCATCGACCAAAGCATTGGAAATCACCTGCAAAGAATTCGGATTGATGAAGTCCAGGTAATCCTTGCCCTCGTGCGAATCAGGCGTAGGGTCGCTGAACAGACGCTGGTACAAGCGTACTTCAGCTTGGGCCGCACCTTGCGGAGCAATCCAGTGGATCACGGTCTTGGGTTTGATGCCCGAAGTATCTGAACCAGAGCGGCTATTGGTCACATACGAGCAGCGCAACTCGGTGATCTCACCACCAGTGTCTTTGATCACCTCGTCGCAACGGATGATGTAGGCTCCTTTCAAGCGCACATGCTCGCCGGGCGAAAGGCGAAAAAACTTAGGTGGAGGGGTTTCCATAAAGTCTTCTCGTTCGATGAAAACCTCAGCGCCGAAAGGAATTTCACGGGTGCCGGCGTTGGGGTCTTCTGGGTTGTTTTCAATCGGCAGCATTTCAACCTGGCCAGCTGGATAGTTGGTGATTACCACTTTCAGCGGATCCAATACGGCCATCGTGCGGGTGGCGCTTTTGTTCAAAATTTCGCGCACACAAAATTCCAGGAGCTCGTATTTGATCAGGTTGTCGCGTTTGGCCACCCCTGCGCGCTCACAAAATTCTACAATGCCCGCAGGCGGATAGCCCAGACGGCGCAAGCCCGCCAGGGTGGGCATACGTGGGTCATCCCAAGCAGTGACTACATTATTTTGCACTAGTTTCATTAGCTTGCGCTTGCTGGTGAGCATGTATTCCACGTTCATCCTCGCAAACTCGATCTGGCGGCTGGGGAAAATTTCCAGGTTTTGAATCAACCAGTTGTACAATTCACGGTGGTGGATGAACTCCAATGAGCACAAAGAGTGCGTAATGCCCTCAATCGAATCACTTTGGCCGTGCGCAAAATCGTACATCGGGTAAATGCACCAGGCATCACCTGTGCGGTGGTGGTGAGCGTGTTTGATGCGGTAAATGATGGGGTCGCGCATGTGCATGTTCGGCGAAGCCAAGTCGCCTTTTACCCGCAGGACCCTTGCACCATCCGGGAATTCACCAGCCTTCATGCGGCGGAAAAGGTCAAGGTTTTCGGCTATATTGCGCTCGCGGTACACGCTGGGAGTTCCAGGTTTGCCACGGTTGGGGTCGCCTTTCATCACCTCCATTTCCTCTTTGGGGGTGTCATCGACGTAAGCGAGGCCTTTTTCGATCAGTTTTTCGGCAAAATCATATAGCTGCTGAAAATAATCGGAAGCGTAGCACTCATTGTCCCATTTTGCACCCAACCACAACACGTCGTTGCGGATGCTGTCAACGTATTCGGTATCTTCTGTAACCGGGTTGGTATCGTCAAAACGCAGGTTGAATTTACCACCATAACGTTGGGCAATGCCGTAATTGACCGTAATCGCCTTGGCATGCCCGATGTGCAAATAGCCATTGGGTTCCGGCGGAAACCGGGTATGTACATGCCCCTGGTATTTGCCAGCGGCGAAGTCTTCTTCGATGAATTGCTCGATAAAATTGAGCGTTCTTTCTTCTTTTTCCGTTGTCATGGTTCTTGTTCGTTTGGGTAGCAAAGGGGGTTACATTTTTTCGGGGGCCTCAATGCCCAACAAATCAAGGCTGCTGCGCAAAACCTGGCGCACTGCCATTGATAACTTGATGCGGAAAGCTTTCGCTGCTTCGCTTTCAGCTTGCAAAATCCGGAAATCGTGCCAGAAACGGTGAAAGTTTTTGGCCAATTCGTAACTGTAGCTGGCAATCATCGAAGGGTCGTGTTCCTTGGCTGCCTGCACAATCAGTTCGGGATATTGGTACAATTGCGAAATCAAATCCTTTTCCTGGGTTTCCAGCGCGGTATATTGGGCGGCTGGGCTCAAATCAGGGTTTCCAGCTTTGCTCAACATCGAACTGCAGCGCACGTAAGCATTTTGCACGTAAGGCCCCGTTTGGCCCTGCATGTCCACCGATTCTTCGGGATTGAAGGTCATGCGCTTCTTCGGGTGTACCTTGATGATGAAAAACTTCAAAGCGGCCAGGCCGATTTTGCGCACCACCTCAGCTTGTTCTGCCGCAGTAAGCTCGGCCAAAGTGCCTCTTTCATGGCTGTTTTTGCTGGCTTCCTCGATCACTTCCGCTACCAGGTCGTCGGCGTCAACTACCGTACCTTCGCGCGATTTCATTTTGCCAGTGGTCAGATCCACCATCCCGTACGAAAGGTGGAAAAGCCCCTCAGCGTAGGGCCTTTTCAAGCGCTTCATGATCTCAAAAAGCACTTGGAAGTGGTAGTTTTGCTCGTCGGCTACCACGTAAATCATTTTTTCGCAGGCAAAATCCTGGTAGCGCAACTCCGCAGTGCCCAAGTCCTGGGTCATGTACACTGAGGTGCCGTCGCGGCGCAGGATGATTTTTTTGTCCAATTTCGCATCCTCCAAGTCGATCCATACCGAGCCGTCTTCCTGCTTGTAAAATACGCTATCAGCCAAGCCTTGTTCAGCAATATCCTTGCCCAACAGATAGGTATTGGATTCGTAGTAGAGTTTATCAAAAGCAACCCCCAGTTTGTCGTAGGTTTCCTCAAAACCAGCATACACCCAGCGATTCATCTGCTTCCACAGGCTAATTGTCGCGGGGTCGTTGGCTTCCCAACGCAGGAGCATGGCGCGTACTTCCGCGCCAATTTTGCTGTACTCGTTGAAATAGAGGTCTTTAAAGCTTTTGAAAAAAGTCGCTTCGTCTTGGCCTTCTTTTTTCTTTTCGGCAAAGACGACTTGCCCAGCAGAACTATCCTGCCAGTTCTTGTACTCCTCCTGAAAATGCCTTTCGAAAGCCACATAATAGTCGCCTACCAAGTGATCTCCTTTAATTTTGCTCGACTCCGGGGTTGTGCCTTGGCCATAGTTTTGCCAGGCCCACATGCTTTTGCAAATGGCCACCCCACGGTCATTGATGATCTGGACCCGAACCACGTCGAAACCAGCCGCATCATATATTTTATAGGTAGCCCAACCCAAAAGCATGTTGCGGATATGCCCCAAGTGCAGGGGTTTGTTGGTATTGGGCGAGCAAAACTCCACCATCACCTTGCGGCCATTACGGGGCTGGCGGCCAAAATCGGGATTTTGGTAAATGCTGTTCAGAAAATCAAGCCAATACTGGTCTTCCACCACCAGGTTAAGGAAGCCTTTGACCACATTGAAGTCCTTGACCTCAGGAGTATTGGCTTTGAGGTATTCGCCCAGTTCTTGACCCAGTGCTTCGGGGTTCTTTTTGACGTGTTTGGTCAGTGGGAAAACGACCAGGGTGTAGTCGCCCACAAATTCCTTGCGGGTGACATTCATGGTCACTTCGCTTGGATCAAGCTTGATGTCGTATAATTGTTTTGCGCCCTGGATCGCAGCTTGTACCAGGCTATCAACGATGTTCATTTGCACTGATCGGTTAGGGAGCGTAAAAAAATAAGGTGATTCAATTTGGGTTTAGCGAAAAAAGATAAGCAACAGACTGTAAGGAAGTTGTGTTCTTTTTTTGCTAAACTTTAAAGCAAATTGGGTGCCTTATTTTAGCTCGAATACAAAAGCAGGCCGCGAAAATAAGGAATTTTCGGGGGTTTTTCGCAGCTGGAAGAGATTAATGGCGGTAAAATTACTTTGCTAAAAGCTGTTGGAGCAAGCTTCTCAAGCACGAGGCACTTCTCGTTGCAAAAGCACCTTTCCCGGAATACAAGGTCCGTACACCGATTGGCCGTTCCATTTGCCCTCCAAAAACCAGGTTTTGCCTTTTTTCCGCAATTGCAGATCACCCCATTTCAGGCACCAGACCATGTCTTTTAATTGTGAATAACGAATAATACGATCTTCTTTGAAAATTAACGTATTGCCTTTGAACTCGCCTTTGAAGGCCATTTCTGCCGATAAATCCTCTACGCTGACGTAAGTGGTGCCTACGAATTGATTGCCTTGTTTTTCGATCACCATTTCACAGTAATATTTTTGGCGAAAACCGCCTTCGTTTTGGGTCAACTCTCCTACCCATTTGCCCAAGAATTCTTCAGGCTTTTGGGCCCAAGACAGGCAAGGAAGAGTTGCCAAAAGGATGAAAACCAGGAAGTGTTTCATGATTCGGGTGTTTGGGAATTTTTGTTCAAGATACGGGAAAAGTAGTTTCAAGATTCAGTTTCGGCGGTCTCTAAAACAAAGAAACTAAAAATAGTGGTCCCATAGTTCCGTGATTCCAAAAAATGGGGGTGATTTTCAAACTTGTGCTTTGGATTGTGTTCCATCACAAACAAGCCTTCTGGGCGCAAAAGCTTGTACTTAAACACCAAATCAGGAATGGCATCAAGCTTGTCCAGTCCATAAGGCGGACCTGCAAAAATGTAATCGTAATCCTCGCCGCTGCTCTCTATAAACTTGAAAACATCAGCTCGAAGGGTGCGCATTTCTTTCTCGATTTGCAACAAGGCTGCTGTTTTTTTGACAAACTGCACCGCTGCTGGAAATTTGTCCACATAAGTCACATTGGTACAACCCCTTGAAATAAATTCGTACCCGTGACTACCCGTACCGCCGAAAAGGTCCAGCATTTTGGTTTCTTCAAAGTCAATGCGGTTATTGAGGATATTGAAAAGACCTTCCTTGGCAAAATCGGTAGTAGGCCGAGTAGGCCAGTTGTCGGCTGGAGGGCTGAAACGACGGCCTTTGAATTTGCCACCAATGATGCGCATGGAAAAAAATTATTTACGTAAATGAAACCAAGCTGTACCGAGCTCACATCAAACTACTCAGCTGGGCAAAAGTAGAATGCAAAGGCACCTGAGAAAGTTTTTCGCCCAATTTCAATGGCGTCAAACCGGGTACAAAATACAAGGAATGGATGTAACGGCGCAAATTTCGGTATAAATCAGTGTCTTGGCTCATTTTCCCAATGATCCAGACCGGGGTAAAATCGGGGTTCAGGTTGAATTGCTCCAAAGTCAGCAAAACAAAATAAAGTACATCTTTAGGGCTGTGACAGGCAAATGAGTTGCTAAAAATCAATGAACTGCCACGGTAATAAAAAATAAAAATGCGCTGGAGGCCAAAACAAACCACTACATTATCCGGTGCGCGAAAGTGTGCGGCTAAAGCACCATGCAGACTCCCCACTAAGTGGGTATATTGAGGCGAGACAGGCATTTTTTCAAGCCATTCATGGGCACTTATCGGCGTTTCGAATACCTGATAAGCGTATTGTTCCGGGTATTCAGCAGCCAAAACCTGGCTGTTCTTGTTCAAATCACTGACGTGCAGCAAATAAGTTTTGCGTTCCTCTTCGCGGTACCATTGGGTAGGCACTATGGTAAATTTAGAGCTGGCAAAAACCACTTTCACTTGGCGGTAAGACAGGTGAAATGCCCCATCCAAAGGGTCAAGTTTTTGGAAAAAATCCAACCAGTCGAAATTGGCGTCGTTTTGCTCTGGTAAATGGTACTCCCGATACAAGTGTACCCGCTGCTGGTTGTCACAAACCGCATAGGCAAAACTATCCAAGCCCACGAAAAGCCCCAAGCGACTCAAGGCTGCAATGTGTGGTGTGTAACTGTTCTCTTTGATGTCGTGAATGAGCTTAGCCAATAGACAATATGGTTTATGGGGGAAAATTAAGTAAAAAAGTGGATTTTCCAAGTTTAGCAAGCCTTAAACAACAAGGACATGCCGAATCTTTGACCCAGCTGTGAAATTCATTGTCGTTCCCAAATCTCGTGTACAGGGTTGCCTGTTGAGCTTTTGCCTGTGTGCGTCCACTTGTTTCCTTCCACCATGGCATCGAAACTCAACGAAACACCCACTCTTGAGCTGTCGCGGGAGAAAAACTCCAATGTTTCGGTGTATTTGCCGTCTTTGAGGGTGTAAATGCCGCCGCCAGTACCCGAAAAATCGCCAGTCTGGGTATTGATCGCCGCCCATTGGAAACGGGTTCTGCTAAAAATCTTGATCGTTTTGCGCGCCGCTTTAGGCATCGCACTGAGTTGGCCGTTGTTCATGCGGGCAGTGATTTGCCAAAGTCCAGCCAGTGCAATTTCGCCTTTTTCTACCATTGGTTTCCAATCCATTTCGTTTTCGCCTATTGGGTCCATCAAATGGATTTTACTTTTTTTGTGCTTGATCAACAAAACTTTAGTCGTGCCTACCAGCCCTTTGTTGTAGGTCGAAAACTCCATTTTAATCTTCAAGCTGTCTTTCACAATTTGGTAAGTTCCACCCCAAGAGCCTTTGAATTTTTTGTTGGCTACTGAAAAATCAGTCGCAGCCAGGTAATTGGGCGTACAAATGACCACCCCATCCGCACTTTGCCAGGCCCCTTCAAGCGAGGTGGCTGGCTTGGATGATCGGGGAAGCCAAAAAGCTGACAACAGCAAAGTCGCAGAGAATGCCAGAAACTTGAACATGGTGAATATTTTTCCTTGAAACTATCCTTCATTCAGCAACGCCACAATCGCAGCAGTCATGTTGTTGACTCCCACGGGGATTGCCCTTAAATCGGGTGCGAACTTTGGGTGGTGCAACCCGGGTAAAAAACCCTTGACATGGCCATCAGGGCCAAATTTCTGAGGGTCAACGGCCCCTAGCCACACCAACGAAATGGGAATTTCGCCCCGCAAACCAAAGCTGGAAAAGTCTTCGCCGAAGGTGTAGGGTTCTTCTTGCACCACTTGTTTTTCGCCTTGCATTGCTACAAATACCTTCTCAATCCGCTCGGTCAAAACCGGGTCATTGTTGAGGGGTTCGGTCAAAAAAGGCCGTTCTTCAATACAAGGGTATTTGTCTTTGGGCAAGGCCGAGGCCATCGCTTCTGCATCGCAAATGCGGGCAATGGCGCCAATGATTTGCTCATACACTGCAATGGAGAAACAACGAATCGTCAAGCGCAAATGCACTTCTTCAGGGATGATTGAGTGCTTGGTCCCCCCATTAATCGAGCCTACCGTGACCACCGCAGGTTCCAAGGGCGCAATTTCCCGGCTCACCACGGTTTGGATGCGCATGATGATACTAGCTGCTAAAACCACTGGGTCAATGGCCGTGTGTGGGTTGCCGCCATGCCCCCCTACCCCGTAAATCCAGATGTCAACAAACTGGGCCAAGGCCAGAGCCCGTCCTTTTACCACCCCCAAAGTACCTACTGGCAAAGTAGGCGACATGTGGTAAGCCAGACCATAATCCGGTCGCCCAAAGTCCTGGTACAAGCCATCGGCCAGCATTTTGCCACTGCCATCAAAGCCCTCTTCGCCTGGTTGAGCGATGATCATTACTTTGCCGCGCCATTGCTCACGAAGCTTTGCCAAATTGCGGGCTACCCCAATCAAAATGGTGCTCACCATCGCATGGCCACAAGTGTGTGCTTTGCCCAGATTTTGAGAAGCCCAGGGCAGGCCGCTTTCGTCGTTCATGTCAAGGGCATCCATGTCAGCGCGGTAGAGCACCGTAGGGCCAGGCACATTCCCTTCCAGAATGCCCACTACCCCGGTTTGGGCTTTTCGACCAGTGCGGTAGCCAACTTGTTGCAACTCTTGTTCCTGTCTATTGGCCGTTTCGAAGGTCTCCATTCCCGTTTCCGGGTGGCTGTGGTAGTGCTTGAAAAGCGCTTCGAGATGGGGTAAGTCCTGGGCCGTATGGCTTTGGATTTTATTTTTCAGTTCAGCATCAATCATATCAGTAGCTATGTGGAGCGAAAATTAAGGTTAAATCACTGCAATTCGGCAAAAAATGTTACTTTTTGCGGCAAAACAACAACTACATCACACATGAAAAAGATCACAAGTGCATTTTGCCTGTTTCTGTTTGTATTCGGTACAATTGGGGCGCAAGCACCAGCTTGGCAATCGCAGTATCCACAGCAATTGAGCCCAGCCAAAACACCCGAAAGTGCGGGCTTGTCCAGCGAGCGCCTCAAGCGCATTGACATGGCATTAGAAGACCTCATCAAACGAGATCTACTACCTGGAGCGGTGGCTATTGTGGTGAGAAATGGACAAATTGCCTACCATAAAGCTTTTGGCACCGCCGACCCCAAAAATGGCCGTGCTTACAAAGTGGACGACATTTTTCGCATCGCTTCCATGAGCAAGGCCATCACGGCCACTGCCGCCATGATGCTGTACGAAGAGGGAAAATTCACCCTGGACGACCCGATTTCCAAATGGATTCCGGAGTTCAAAAATCCGAAGGTAATCAAAAGTTTTTCGTTCAAAGACACCACTTATACTACCGAGCCTGCCAAAAGTGAAATCACTGTGCGGCAGTTGCTCAACCACACTTCGGGCATCAGCTATGGAGTGATCGCCAATGAAGAGCGGTTCAGCGCCATCAATGCTAAGGCGGGGATCGTAGACCTGTACACCACCAAAAAAGTAAGTGTGGCTGAGAACATCAAAAAACTTGCCGCCCAGCCCCTCCAACACCAGCCTGGTGAAAAATACACCTATGGCATGGGCCTAGACGTAATGGGATATTTGATTGAAATTTGGTCAGGCATGAGTTTTGACCAGTTCTTGCGCAGCCGTCTTTTTGAACCAATGGGCATGAACGACACCTATTTTTATTTGCCCGACAGCAAGAAAGAACGCCTGGCTCCAGTATTGCAACCTGGAAAAAACGGTGCAAAATGGGAACATTATCCCGTAACCTTTTACGATCCTGCTTACCCCATCAGCGGGGCCAAAACCTGGTATTCGGGCGGGGCAGGCTTGAGCAGTACGGCTGTTGATTATGCCATGTTTTTGCAAATGTTGCTCAACAATGGCAGCTTCAACAACAAACGTTTCTTGAGCCCTTATTCGGTCTATTTGCTCACCCAATCCAATCAAGTCGGCGATCTTTGGGGTGGAGACAAGGGCGATGCGCAATTTAGCTTGGCCTTTAGTGTAGTCACCAAAGCTGGGCAAGACAAAGGCAATGGCAGCATGGGCAAGTTCAGTTGGGGCGGCTATTTCAACACCAACTACTGGGCCGATCCCAAAGAAAAAGTGGTGGCAGTGTTGATGAAACAAACCCAAAGAGCACCTGATGGAGGGTCAGAGGCCTTGTTTACCAGAATGGTTTACCAGGCTTTGGAGTGATCTTGATTTCCAGTCAGATCAGTTTGGTCTGACTGGAAAAATTTCAATTGTCTGAATCTGGTGCCAATTTTACTTCCAAGCCATCCAAGTCATCGTGCAAATGGATTTGGCAACCCAAGCGGGAATTGTCCTCCACAAAAAAAGCCTGGTCGAGGATATTTTCTTCGTCCTCCGTCATTTCATGCAGTTCGTGGTCACTGAGCACGTAAACATGGCAAGTTGAACAAAGCGCCATCCCACCACAAGTGCCTTTTACTGGTAGCTCGTATGATTTGCACAACTCCATGAGGTTCATGTTCATGTCGGTGGGTGCATCCAACTCGTGAGGAGTGCCTTCGCGGTCGATGACCCTTACTTTGATCATGTTTTCCATAAGAAAAAAAGTAGCGATGTGTTTATTATTTGAGCGGCGAAGATAGTTATTCTCGTATCAATTCCACTACGTCACCGATCCGAATCCGGCCAGGTTCGATCACTTTTGCCGTGATACCCCCGTGCCCACGCATGGCGTTGTAGCCCCCTTCACCAAGGTTTGTCTCCATTTTTGAGCAGGGATAGGCAAAGCCAGTAGTTTCCAAGATCACTTCGCCTAAACGAAATTGGCGATCCTGCAAAGCCAATAAATTGATCCCCGATACCATAATATTACGCCGAGTCAAGGCCGGAGAAACTGGTCCGACACCTAAAATAGCACCGACCGCGGTCAAGTGCTCTGCTTGAATCAAGGTCACTTCACGCTTCCCGCTTGAGCCCGCATATCGATCGCCAAGTAGGCCCTTTCCCAATTGAATTTCAGCTTCTTGCACCGAATTCATGGGTTCAGTGGAAGACGGACGCAGGCCGATCCATTCGATTCGGCCAGTTTGAGGCAAAGAGTTGATGAGTTCTTTGATGATCATGGTCAAAATTTTTTTACATCCACAATATCTTCAAAAAATTGATAAACTCACGGCGTAAAATGCCCAAGCCAATGGGTGCAAAAACCACATGTGGCTTTAAGGTCACCGGAATACTGGAAATTTCGAGCCCTGGTTCGTGAGAAGCCTTTTTAAGCAATTCTAAATCAAACAAATACCGGTCAATCGTGGTTGACTTCAAAATTGCCAAGCCTTTTTGGCTAAACCCTTTCAAGCCACCCTGCGAATCACTCACTTTGGTTTGCAACAAAAAGCGGATAAAAATTTTAAGTATTTTGGAAATAACGACGCGGTACAAGGGCGCTTTCTCGTAATAATTTCCCGTCCGAATCCCTAGGACCAGGTCTGATTTTTTACTTTTCAGCTCTTCGCACATGCTCAAAAGGTCTTCTTCCAGGTACGGAAAGTCGATATCGGTAAAAACGATATGCTCCGCAGTAGCCAAGGCAGCACCTTGTCGAATGGCATAACCTTTGCCACGATTTTCGGCATAAGAGACCCATTCAAAATTTGGAATAGCGGACTTGAGCAAGGCCACATCTTTATTTTCCACATTTCGCAAACTGCCATCATTGACCACAATCAGTCGGAAGGTACAATCGGGGGCCAATTGGACAAGTTTTCCGTAGCAGGCTGCGATGTTTTCAGCCCAGTTGGGAATCGGATTGTAACAAGGAAGGATGATGTCTAAATTCATGAAAAGGCCCTTTGAGGGCAAGATAATCAGTCTAAATTATTCTTCTCCTTCTTTCAGCAAATCAGGTCGGCGTTCACGGGTACGCTGCAGGGCTTCTTGGTAGCGCCAATCTTCAATTTTGGCAAAATTTCCGGACAATAAAACCTCCGGCACCCCCCAGCCCCTGAACTCGGCGGGGCGAGTGTAAACAGGTGGGGCCAATAAATCATCTTGAAAAGAATCGAACAAGGCTGATGTTTCGTCATTCAAAACCCCTGGCAACAAGCGTCCGATGGCATCAACCATCAAAGCGGCAGGTATTTCTCCTCCAGACAATACAAAATCTCCAATTGACACTTCAAGGGTAATAAAATGATCACGAATGCGCTGGTCAACTCCTTTGTAGTGCCCACACAGCATAAGCAAATTGCCTTTCAGTGACAAGCGATTGGCCATTTTTTGGTCAAAACGTTGACCATCAGGCGTTAAGTAAATGACTTCATCATAAGTGCGCTCTGCTTTTAGCTTTTCGATCAAGGTAACAATTGGTTCCAACATCATCACCATGCCAGCACCTCCTCCAAACTGGTAATCATCCACTTGCTGATGACGGCCCAAACCATAAGGCCGCAAATCGTGCACCATTATTTCGAGCAAGCCCTTTTCTTGCGCACGCTTCATCATGGAGTGTGCAAAAGGGCTCGTCAGCAATTCGGGCAAGACGGTGATGATGTCGATGCGCATAATGATTTGGATTTGATTCAACTGAGAAGGGCTTGGATTTTTCCAAGCCCTTCTTAGCGTATTTTAGTTGATTTTCAATAACTCAACCTCAAAAATCAACGTGGCGTAAGGGCCAATGTCACCGCCTGCACCACGGTCACCGTAGGCCAGATCGTAAGGAATATAAAACTTGTACTTAGCACCCAAAGGCATCAATTGCAAGCCTTCTACCCAACCCTGAATAACCTGCGTTACGCCAAAGGTAGCGGGCTGACCACGCTCAACCGAACTGTCGAAAACAGTTCCATCCAACAACATGCCATGGTAGTGCACCGTCACTTTGTCGTTTGGCCCTGGTTTTGCGCCAGCCCCTGGCTTGATTATTTCGTATTGCAGACCGCTAGCAGTAGATTTTACCTCGGCACGGGTTTTGTTTTGAGCCAAAAAGTCTTTTCCAACCTGGATTTCCTTTTCGCCTGCTTTGCTGCGTTCGGTTTGCAGGTAATCTGTTACCATTTGGTTGGCTTTGTTCAAGTCAACATCTTTGGCTTTTCCAGATAATACGTCGGCAATTCCTTGGCCGCACTGAGCCGCATCAATGCCATTGAAGCCCTGGCGCTTGAGGTTTTGGGCAATCAATACGCCCAGATTGTAACTAATGGTGTCCATTTTACTGGCAGTTTGGGCCTTCAGGCCGCAGATGAGTGAACAGAAAAGCGATGCAAACAGCAAAGTCTTTTTCATAGTGGAGTTGATTGTGATGGCAACAGTCCTTTTAGAATGTTAGAACTATTGTTGTCATTTATTGATTTCCTCATTCCGATTCATGGAATGTTGAAAAAACGCACAAAAGTAAAAAGGATTCTTTAGAAGACTAAAAAAGTTTAGCAGGAAGTACAAACAAAAAGGGAGCAAAAAAAAGCTCCCTTCAAAAAAAACACCTAAAACCCATATTCATTCTTGAAACTCTCCGCTACATATATAGGACGTGACCAAGTCACGATTCAGGACAAAAAAGTGGGGAGTAATGCTATACTCCCCCTCAAAAAACACCTAAAACCCATATTCATTCTTGAAGCTCTTCGCTAAGTATGTAGATGTGACAAAGTCACAATTCAGATCAAAAAAAAAGTGGGGAGCAATGCTATACTCCCCCTCAAAAAACACCTAAAACCCATATTCATATCATGAAAACTTTCTTTCAATCTAACTTGAATTTTTGTACTGAGAAACTAGACAATTTGAGTCTCATATATCAGCAACTTATTCCAGTATCATGAAGAGCTCGTCTTGTCAAAGTGATTTTCCTGAAGGTTAGGAAGAAAGGGAAGGAAGAATCCTTCCCTTGCTCAAAAAACACCTAAACCCATAACCTATCATGAAAATAAAATATTTTAAAGCCTCTTTATCAAATGATTGTTTCATTTGAATCACGCTTTTTTGACGCACTGGTTTCAAAAAGTCACGTTCAAAAAATCATTTTTTTCAGTTTAACCTTTTGATAACTTTTCTGGTTGTTAGCCCACTGGGTTTTTACTTTTGCATTTATCTGACTCTACGTGCCAGTTGCCAACAACTCGATCAGTCAAAAGATTTTTCTCGCTTGAGGCAAAGTTCAGTTTTCAGTTGCTGTCTTTGCTGCATCGCCCCTCGTTTGGTTGCGATTTGTCTTTTTGACGCTGCAAAGTTCGAAAGTAACACGGGAAATCAAAAATATTTTCGTTTTCACTATCTAAAACGAAAAATTATTCGATCGACTGTGCTTGAGAAATCAGGTTTGAGAAAATCATGATTTGGAATTGCAAATCAGAGTACCATCTGAAATTGTGCAACTTGAGGAGAACGCCAAATACAATTTTTTTCCGGTTTACAATTTTTTTTTTGAATACAGTTGTAAATTTTGAAAAAACACCCCATTTTTTCTACATAAAGCCTGATAGCCAGTTGCTTGGGCATGAAAAAAGAGGCCCATCTCCGGTATGGGATGAGCCTCTTTTGCTACAAAAAAAATAGTCATTTTAAAATATTGCAAAATTTTATCTCGAAGCTGCTAGGGTCAACTGGGTTTTTACCTCCCGGTCATTGCGTAGCAAGGTTAGAGTGACCCGATCACCAGCCTGGTATTTTTCGAGTTCCAACACCAATTCTTCTTTGCTGCTGATTTTTTTATTGTTCATTGCGATGATGATGTCCCCAATCAAAATCCGGCCATAATCATCACGCCGTGTAGGTTTGATTCCGGCCTCTGCCGCTGGACTACCTTTTACTACGTCGGCAACCAATGGTCCGGGCAGTTGATTTCTGCGCGACACCTCTGTTTCAAACAATTCAACACCCATTGTAGGGCGTTTGATTTTTCCATAGCGAATCAATTCAGGTACGACCCAACTGACCACTGATGCGGGGATAGAAAAACCAATTCCTGCCGAGGCCCCAGAGGGCGAATAAATGGCGGTGTTAACCCCGATTAGTTCACCACTTGAATCCAACAGTGGGCCGCCAGAGTTACCAGGGTTAATCGCTGCATCGGTTTGAATAGCATCGCGTACCGGGTAACCGCTCTCTGTTTGAATTTCCCGACCCAAAGCACTTACTACACCTGTGGTCAAGGTCTGGTCCAAACCAAAAGGATTGCCGATGGCGTAAACGGACTGCCCTACCTGCAAATCATTCGAAGTACCTACTGGAATAGGGATCAATTTATTCGCAGGTGTCTTGATGCGCAAAACAGCCAGGTCTTTTTCTGGTGCATCGCCTACCAGTTCTGCCTCCCAAGTAGAGCCATCGCCCAAGGTGACTTGGGCCTTACTGGCATTTTGAATCACATGGTGATTGGTAATGATGTGGCCGTTTTTATCCCACACAAAACCAGAACCTGAGCCCTGCGGGATTTCCATCACGTTGCGCGAAAAATAATCTCGACGTATAGTAGTGGTAGTGATGAAACAGACGCTGGGAGCTGCCCTTTTGAACAAATTGATGGTGTGATGTTCATTGGGCATTAAATCTCCCCTCGAAACAGTTTGTGTTTGCTGATCTTGGGTTCCAGCAGTAGATTCGGCTTTGGCAATAACCGCATTAGGTTCTTTATCCTTGTTTTTCCAGGCTGCTCCTGCAAAAAAAGCGCCGATGAGCAGCAAAGCAGCAAAAAAGACGCGCATAACAGTTGTATTAAGGTGATGAAAAGTTGTTGGTTGTTAGGTGAAAATTAAGCGTTCGTTCAACCATTAACTACCAACTCAAATTAGGTTTTACGTTCTTTCTTCTTGGCCGCTGGAAACAGGATATTGTTCAAAATCAAGCGATACCCCGGTGAATTAGGGTGCAAATTCAAATCCGTTTCAGGGTCTTCGACCAAGTGCCTATAATCTTCGGGGTCGTGGCCTCCGTAAAAAGTCCAGAACCCTTTGCCAAAGATGCCATGAATATAGCGAGCTTCCTGATAGGGCTTGTTTTCACCCAAAACCAAGACATTACTTTTCATAAATTGTTTGCGAAAAGCCGTGGTTTGCCCCATGAAGCCTTTGACTGTTTTGGTGTGATTTTGGGTCAGCATAGTGGGAACAGGGTCCCATTTGGCCGAAAAATCAAAAAGCGTGAAATAATCCTGGTCATCGGGAACCTGGCGGCGAGGTGCTTGCCCTACGTCGATGGAAGAGAACTCATATTCCAAGGGATCTCGCACCAGGGTGAAGTTTTTGAACGCAAAACAATTGGCAAAGTTGAGTTTACCTTGCGCTGAGTTGTCCGCTGGGTCACCGTCATAAATATCGGCGCAAATGTCCAGGCCGTCAGCTGCAAGAGCAATATCATAGGTATCCGTTGCCGAGCACATGGCGAACATGAATCCACCGCCACCTACAAACTCTCGGATTTTTTTAACAACTGCTAATTTAGAAGTCGATACTTTTTTGAATCCCAGGTTTCGGGCCAGTTCCTCCGACTTGCGCTGGTTTTCGCGGTACCAAGCGTAAGAGGAATAACTGCGGTAAAATCGCCCGTACTGCCCGGTAAAATCTTCGTGGTGCAGGTGCAGCCAATCGTATTGGGCGAGTTTATCGCCCAATACTTCCCGGTCGTAAATTACATCGTAAGGTATTTCAGCATGGGTCAAAACCAGGGTCACCGCGTCGTCCCAGGGTTGAACACGCTGGCCGTCCGCTTTGAAATCAGGTGTATAAACCGCTATTTTGGGTGCCTTCTCCAGTTTCATGGCTTCCATGTTGGCCTCTGGATCGGCTATTTCGTTCAGAATGCTGTTGAATTGCCCATCTGGAATGATTTCAAAAGACACGCCACGGGTCAGGCACTCTTTTTCAAAAGCCTTGTTGTGTTGGAAGGCAAAACTTCCGCCTCGGTAGTTGAGCAACCACCAAGCCTCTACCCCCCCCTGCAAAACCCAAAAAGTAATGCCATAAGCTTTGAGGTGATTTTTTTGTTTCCCTTCCTCCATCGGGAGCAAAATATAGGCAGCCTTGAGTTGGGTGGAACAAATCCCCGCCAGCAATAAACACATCAGCCATTTTTTCATAAGGTGCGATTTGAACGTCTTGTGATCCTGTATATAAAGGTAAGGTCGAAAACAGGGAACGAAAAATCAGGTTTTGCGCTCTTTCTTTTTCGCCGCCGGGAACAGGATATTGTTTAGAATCAGGCGATAACCTGGTGAATTGGGGTGCAAATTAAGGTCGGTCTCAGGGTCATTGACGCGGTGTTGATAATCCTCCGGGTCGTGACCGCCATAAAAAGTCCAAAACCCCTTGCCAAAGATGCCGTGGATGTAACGTGCTTCGTTGGCTGGTTTGTTTTCGCCCAAAACCAAAACATTGCTTTTCATTTGTGACTTGCGGAAAGCTGTGGTTTGGCCCATAAAGCCTTTCACAGTTTTCGTATGATTTTGGGTGAGCATCGTAGGCACGGGATCCCACTTAGCTGAAAAGTCAAAAAGGGTGAAATAGTCTCGATCTGACGGCACTTGTCGATCATAAGTCATGTCGATCGAAGAAAACTCATATTCCAGTGGATTGCGCACCAAAGTAAAATTTTTGAACGCAAAACAATTGGCAAAATTCAATTTGCTTTGTGCCGAAGCATCGGCTGGGTCACCGTCATAAATATCAGCACAAATATCCAGGCCATCAGCAGCCAGGGCAATGTCATAAGTATCAGTAGCCGAGCACATGGCAAACATGAAACCTCCACCGCCAATAAAATCGCGGATTTTTTTCACCACTGCCAATTTTGAGGTAGATACTTTTTTAAAGCCCAGACTTCGGGCCAATTCTTCCGATTTGCGTTGGTTTTCGCGGTACCAAGCAAAGGAGGAATAGCCCTGGTAAAAACGACCATATTGCCCCGTAAAATCTTCGTGGTGCAGGTGCAGCCAATCGTATTGTGCGAGTTTATCCCCCAACACCTCTCGATCGTAGATCACATCGTAGGGAATCTCCGCATTGGTCAATACCAAAGTCACTGCATCGTCCCAGGGCTGAATGCGTTGGCCGTCGGCTTTGAAATCCGGGGTATACACTGCTATTTTTGGTGCTTTTTCCAGTTTCATGGCCTCCATGTTGGTCTCTGGGTCAGCTATTTCATTCAAAATACTGTTGAATTGTCCATCTGGAATGATTTCAAAAGACACGCCACGGGTAAGGCACTCTTTTTCAAAAGCCTTGTTGTGCTGAAAAGCAAAACTCCCACCCCGGTAATTGAGTAGCCACCAAGCTT
This sequence comes from Chitinophagales bacterium, assembly GCA_013299105.1. GTDB lineage: Bacteria > Bacteroidota > Bacteroidia > Chitinophagales > Saprospiraceae > Haliscomenobacter. The sequence goes on from JAAFJY010000038.1 coordinate 72,752, forward strand.
CGACGCCGGCCTGCAATACCCAATATGTAACTCCATATGCTTTGAGGTGATTCTTCTGCTTACCGTCTTCCATGGGTAAAAGAATATAAGCTGCACGGCCTTGTTGGGCAAATACAGCAAAAAGCACCAGGAGTAATAGCCATTTTTTCATAACAGTCGATTTCTAAGTATTTGAGCTAAAATAAAGTAAACAACTTTGCTTTTGGCGTTAAGTAAAAAAGAACACAACTTCCTTTCATCCAGTTGTTTATCTTTTTTCACTAAACCCAAACTCGTTTACCTTGCTTTTTTACGCTCCAGAACCTTAATTTCAAGCTCTAAAAATAACGCCAGTTTTGAGCCTGTGGTTGCTTTTACAAATAATTTTTCCTAGACTCAACTTCTGAAAAACACCTGCGTTAGTTATCATTGTGCTTGTCATTGCGAAAAGGGGGATTGCAAAAACCCCTAATTTGCTTATTTTGCGCGTTCCTTGTCACCCGACACCACCATATAATGGATCAACTAACATTGTCGTACCCAGCCTGGTTTATTCTTTTTTGTTTGCTTTTAGGCGCTGCTTATGCTGCAATATTATACTACCGCGACAACACTTTTCGCGACCAGGTCTCCTGGTTGCGTTGGACGATGAGCGGTTTGCGGTTTCTGGGAGCGAGCATCATCGCCTTTTTCCTACTTTCGCCCCTCTTGCGTTATACCCGCAATGAGTCTCGCAAACCAGTGATTGTGCTGGCTCAAGACGTTTCTCAATCGGTCAGAGATGGCATCGGAAAAGACCAACTCAAGGCCTATCAACAAAAAATAGACCAGCTCCGCAAAGACTTGCAAGGTGACTACGACGTAAAAACTTACTCTTTTGGCGGCACCATCCGAGAAGGTCTGAGCGACAAGTACGAGGATAAAATTAGCAACCTAGCTGAAGTTTTCAACACCGCTTACGATAATTTCGCAGGTGATAACCTGGGAGCCATTGTCTTAGCCAGCGATGGCATTTACAACGAAGGCAACAATCCATTGTACCTCAGTGAAAAAACTGCCGCACCGATCTACACCATCGCATTGGGTGACACTACTCCCAAGAAAGACTTGGTACTCAAACGCGTTTTTCACAACAAAATAGCCTACTTGGGCGATCAGTTCAGCGTATTGGCCGATGTAGCTGCGGTGAATTGCGGAGGGGCCAGCACCAGTTTTTCAATTTATAAAATTGAAGACGGCAAAAGCCGCCTGGTCTCTTCGCAGGCGCTAAAAATCGACAAAAACGATTTTTTTTCCACTAAAGAAGTGATTCTCAACGCCGACCAGGCAGGTGTGCAACGCTACCGCATCGTGCTGAACAAGGTCAACGGCGAAAACAGTACCCAGAACAACAGCCAGGATATTTTTGTAGACGTGCTGGATGCCCGGCAGAAGATCTTGTTGTTGGCCCTTTCGCCTCACCCTGACCTTTCAGCCATTCGCCAGACCATTTCTTCCAATAAAAACTATGAAGTTGAAGTCGCTTTTGTGCGCGATTTCAAAGGCAGCGTTTCGGGTTATGATTTTGTGGTTTTACACCAGTTGCCCGGCAAGGGTTTCGATGCATCTGGCATCTTGAGTACCTTAGAGCGCGAGCGGGTTCCTCGTTTGTTCATCGTAGGGAGTCAAAGTGATTTTCAGGGGCTTAATCGCCTGCAAAACCTGGTCACACTGCAAGCCGACGGCCGCAACACCAACGATGTACAACCCAAATTAGCTGGCAATTTCTCCCTCTTTATTGTGGAGGATGAAGTCAAAAACGAGTTGGACAAATACCCGCCGATCCAGGCCCCGTTCGGCGAATTTAAATCGGGCGGTAGCGCCCAGGTGATGCTTTATCAGCGCATACGCAAGATTGATACCCAGTATCCACTGCTTACTTTTGGCGAAAAAGATGGAGTAAGAGTAGGAATGTTATTGGCCGAAAACATCTGGCGTTGGCGTTTATTCAATTACCTGCAAGACGAAAACCACGCAGTTTTTGACGCGTGGATGGGCAAAGTGGTGCAGTATTTGGGCGTAAAAGAGGACAAGCGCAAATTTAGGGTCAATGTCTCTAAAAACATTTACCGCGAAAATGAACAGGTATTTTTCGATGCTGAGCTTTACAACAAAAGCTACGAATTGGTCAACGACCCCGATGTACGCCTAACCGTGACCAGCGAAAAAGGCAAGGAATACACCTTTACGTTCAACAAATCAGGCCGTGCTTACAGCCTCAATGCCGGAACTTTGCCCGTTGGGAATTATAAATTTATGGGGAAAGTGACTTACAGCGGCGAACAACTGAGCTACAACGGCCAGTTCAGCGTGCAGCCCATCCAACTTGAGCAATATGAAACCACTGCCGACCATCGCCTGCTGCGCTTGATGAGCGAGCAATCGGGCGGAAAAATGCTGAGTGTTGATCAAATGAATGACTTACCCAAATTGATCAAAGACATGGGCACAGTAAAGCCTATTATTTTTCAAAATACGACCACGCGTTCCCTGATCAGCATCAAGTGGCTCTTCGCTTTGTTGTTGTTGATGCTCAGCGGAGAATGGTTTCTAAGAAGGTATCTGGGGAGTTATTAATGGTTAGTTGTTAATGGTTAGGTTCACAATCCGGAACTCGCCTTTGAAAAGAAGGTTTTCAGTTCATTCATGAGTACGAAAACCTGTGTACAGCCTGAATAAGGGGGTGCAGCTCCAATCTGATGTAAAAAGTCAAGCTTTTTCACAGCTACTTGATCGGAGCTTAAATGGGCCTTGAGCAAATCCCGATTTTGCGAAAGGGCGCTTTAAAGCGCGATGGATCAGAAGCTACCACTGTTTGAGCGACGAAGGAGCGAGTTTGGTGGATTCCCGTTGTTCCTTGGAACTGCACTTTCAAGCAAAATCGTAGGATTTGATCACAGCCCTTGACTTTTTTGTTTCTTTTTTTGGTCAAGCTGACGTTTCGCGTAAAAAAAAAACAATAAAATGAAGTAAAAACCTGCTTTTATTTCGTTTGCACTCAAAATATAGAGTAAAACGAAATTTAATTTTTCATTAATACTTTAACAACCATTAAAAATCCCGATAAGGAAATTTTATCCTGATTATTGTGCAAAGAAGCGGTCATTTTCATTTTTGTTAAAATTTTGCGCGAAACCTGAGGTCAAGAAAAAAGAAAAAGGGCTTTATTTGAATACCAATAGGTCTGCCCCATTCCATCTCCCCACAGCCGCATCATACCATCGCGCCCCATAATCATACCACCCCAGCCCAAAGTCATCATTCAGTTCCTTGCCGTTGTACAAGTATTTGTTATCCCGACTAGCCGCATCATTCTGCACCCAAGGCCCTTCAAAACCCAGCCCAAAGGCGTAGTAATGCTGCTCCTGCAAAACCTCGTTGGTAGCAGCGCTGCCCGTGATGTCAAGTACCCTATCAGCATCGCGATCGGTGATCACCACGCGGGTATTGCCCAGGTGGTCTTTGATGTTGTACTCGCGCCGCCAGGAAATGGTAGTCGATACCTCCGCATTGACGTTGAAATAACGCCCTTCGGGGTGGAAAACGCTCTCTACCCGTTTGCTGCCTGTACCATTTTGGCGGTACTCAATGCCGCCCGCCAGGTAGTCCTGCACGTAGGTAACGGTGCCATTCGTCCTCACCGTTTTGCGCAGTTTGGTGCCTGCGGCATCGTACAAAAACTCGATGCTGTTGTTGCCGCTGAACGTGATCAGCGTCGGTAAATTTAGGTGATTATACGATATGGTGCTGACATTTTTTTGTATTTGCAACTACCTAGCCCGTTCCATTTTGGCCAAAAAAGGCCAATTTTCCGTGATCCTTCGCCTCTTTTTGAAGCCGATGCTTGGGCATCGCCATCAAAAAGCAGGCTCGGCTGACGAAAAATTGTCTTCTTTTTTGACTCAAAACCACTGGGCTATGTAGTTACAGTTATTTTTATTGAGGTTGCCATTTCTGTCGTAGGTCATGGCATCGTTCGTAGCACCTTGCCCATTGGGGTTGAATCCACGGGCGGTGGCACCAGTCGTGGTTACGGCATCCTGGATGCGGTGTACGCGGTTGGTATTGCTGGTATAGGTATAAGTCAGGTTGTCGATTTGGCCGTAGGTGCAGGTGCTGCCGTTTTGGTAGTAGCCCGTGCGTTGCAGGGTTTGGATGTTGCCGCGCAGGTCGTAGGCGAGGCTCTCATTGTACTTGTTGCTATTGGTGATGCTGCCTGCGTCGCTGTATTCGTTGAAGGTGGCGCTCGTTAGGCGGTTCAGGTAGTCGTAGGCATAGCTGTAGATATGCGTCTCGCGGCCCCGGATGCGATAAGCGAGTTGGGCGATGTTGCCTGCTTTTTGGATACTGCCAGCTACGCCGCCAAAGGTGTTGTCATAGCGGATGTCCATGTAGAAGGCATCGCTGGTTTCGTTGTAAACTGTGCGGGTAGGCGTAGCGGGGTTGGGCATGCTGGGGCTGCACAGGGCAGGCACGCCCACGGTGGCGCTATTGGCGTAGGTGTTGATGCACCGTTGCGACTACGGTGTCAGGGTTCCCCTTGGCACGATCATTATTTTGAAACTTGCTCGATATGCATCAGATTTATCTGTGAGAAACCAATTATCATACTAACTACACTGATTGTTTGTTTACATCGTGATAGCGTTAATTTTCTAACTCAACAAATATGTTTTAAAAATACCCAGTCAATATCTATTTGCTTACAATTTATCTTCATAATTTGAAAGAATTTCACTATAATTCTCCCATTGATCTATACCAAACTGAAACATTTCGCTATAGATCATTACCTGCTCTTTAATTGATTTATACATATCTCGATTTTCTTCAAAACTGTCTATAAAAGTATTCAATATCTCTCTCGAAATGCCTCCAAAAATTCCAAGTTCCCAATCTCTAGACCCAATTATGCCCCATTCCATTGAATCGGAAAATATTGCTATGGTATCAGTGTTAAACTTAGGAGCGTCAAGATATTTACCTTCCCCATTCAAAAAATGAGAGAAACTTTCAAAGGAAGCTTCCCTGTTTACTAAGGCTACACCAAAATAGTTAAGTTTGGGGTAAAGATATTTTTCTGGCGATGGAGAAATAGTGTAATATATAAATTCTCCATCGCCCATTTTACCTAAAAAACTCTTCATTCCATCGAAAAAAAGTTCGCTATCAATCCAATCATATTCAAAAGCAATGTAGCAATTGATATGATTTTGAAAAATATTTGCTGGAAAGACTTTATCATTATTAAAAATCTTCCCAAACTTACTTTTACATTTGAGAAAGCTGGATAAATTATAGATGTTTTCCACTTTCATGGCTTATCAGTTTTTAACCTAATTTTTAAATCAGGTTTAGTACCCGTTCCACCTGTGTTTTTAAAGTCAGCAGTAGGTCCACCAGTTGACTTTGCATTGTCTCTCACTGTATATTGCTTGTTACTTTTGTTATACACATCAACTTTTCCACCACCGTGAGTTGTTTTTGAATAACCTTCTTGGGTTAAATTCTTTTCAAACTCTTTTTTTGTAACATCGGTTTGCTTATTCGGAACGGAAGACTTACCTCTACTTGATGTAGTTACATCTTCATAAAGTGAAGCACTTTTTCCTCCTTTTAAAACTTTATTTACGACAACTCCACCAACTGCCGATAGTGCGCCAATCACTGCATCTTTAGCTACAGTACCAATATTGTTCTCTTTGCCTTGAAAACTATTACTTAATGCACCACCTACCACATTCGCAGAGGCCCCTGTTACACCTGCCACTATGAGATTTGCGCCTCCCGTAAGCGCCGCAATACCACCAGTAATACCTCCCTGAAGAGCAGCCCCACCAACTGCTTTCCAGTCAGATACTTTGCCTTCTTTGACAATTTGTGTCCCTGCTTCAACTGCAGCACCAATTACCGCACCTAAACCTGCACCAATCAATCCTGTAATCGGTGTTTGCCCATCTGGATCAACAAGTTGAATAGGATCATTCCATGCATAAGCAAATACAGACTTGTCAATTTGATTATCTTGATCGGCCAAAGGATCAACTGCTCCCCATCTCCCCACAGCCGCATCATACCATCGCGCCCCATAATCATTCCACCCCAGCCCAAAGTCATCATTGAGCTCCTTCCCGTTGTACAAATACCGATTATCCCGACTCGCCCCGTCATTCTGCACCCAAGGCCCCTCAAAACCCAGCCCAAAGGCGTAATAATGCTGCTCCTGCAAGACCTCGTTCGTAGCAGCGCTGCCCGTGATGTCAAGTACCCCATCGGCATCGCGATCGGTGATCACCACGCGGGTATTGCCCAGGTGGTCTTTGATGTTGTACTCGCGCCGCCAGGAAATGGTAGTCGATACCTCCGCATTGACGTTGAAATAACGCCCTTCGGGGTGAAAAACGCTTTCTACCCTTTTGCTGCCCGCCCCATTTTGGCGGTACTCAATGCCGCCCGCCAGGTAGTCCTGCACATAAGTAACAGTCCCGTTGGTTCGCACCGTTTTGCGCAGCTTCGTGCCTGCGGCATCGTACAAAAACTCGATGCTGTTGTTGCCGCTGAACGTGATCAGCGTGGGTAAATTTAGGTGATTATACGTTATCGCGCTGGCATTTTTGTAATTATTTTTTTGTTGAGGGCCGCTAAAGAGGGTTTATTTCACGAGCTTAAACTGCTCAGAAGACCTAGTCCATGTGATTTTTTTACGCTTTGAAAGAAATAATTCATTTTTAAAAATCAAGTAGTTAAACCATGTAAAAGGAATATTGATAGTGATTTGAAAGAAGTTATCCTCACTTTTAAGTAAATTTAACGTAGTTGTGTTAATATATTTTTCTCTTGATTGTACACGAGTAGATAAAGTATCTGCTAAGATATTTATATAAACTGAGTCTCTAAGAATGGATTTAGGTAGTTTTTGATTGGAATTGTTTTTGATTTGCCATATTTTATCACCTGCATGTAGTTCAGCAAATAGGTATTTGTTTAACCAATCGTCTACTTTATCCAAGACGTGTATTTTAATTAAAACATCAACACTATCATCTATTGGCAGCTTATGTAGTGAAACAATTTCAGGGCTGATATTTTTAGTCTTAAGATCAGAGTTTAAAATGATTGAATCCTTTCCAATAGTTGTCCATACCCCACTTGAGTGTTCGTATTGAGTGCCAACCAAAAACTCATATTTATATCTATTATTACTGTTTAGGTCTAGAGTGCTTGCTGTCCTCTTAAATTTTTTATTTACATTCAATTCATGGTTTACACCGCAAGAGCTTATCGGTATAATAATTAACAAAAAAAAGAACTCAGCATTGAATTTTTGCAAGTTCAATATTTTCAACAATGGTTGTTTAAATATTGCACTATGAATTCTTGTGAGCGATGCTTTGAAACCAAGGGAAGCATATTTTATGCATCTCATTAGTTTATCAAGTCTAATAGTATTCGCAGAAAACATAGTAACAGTTATTAAAGATTAAAAAATAGAATACAACTCTCTTGAAATGATAGAGAAAAAATCTCAAAGGGATTCTTATTCTCTATCATCCAAGATATCAAGATTTAGTTTCTAAACCTATCTGGGCCATATGGATACACTTTTTTACCCGTATCTTTGTCAATATAGTAAATACCAAAAACAAATTTTCTTGTTATCGAATCGTAACTATTCAGGGGCTGAAAGCTAATATTTCGTGAATATCGAGCTCATCCCTGAATAATTTGTTGAGATAGACCATAATATCTTTGCCCTGTTTTCTCAGGGTTTCGACAAAAGATCGAATAACCA